>NZ_JBIQVY010000004.1:0-415773 GCF_044335525.1 Halomonas sp. HMF6819
ATGGAAAAAAGCAAGGAAAAGGCCCGGCAGGCAGGGTGCCTGCCGCCCCACCCAAGCGACGCGGTGCGCCGCGTCGCTGGCTGACGCCTGCTCCTACGGAGACGGGTCACAGCATGTACGCTTAAAGTCCTGCCGTTAATTTACCTCCACTACCACTCGATGGGTTCTCCGGCCCAATCCCAAAAGCTGCCGGTATCTTCGGGCGTGCGCTGATCGATGACCTTCAAAAGGCTTTCGGCAACGAAGGTGGGCGTAAAGAGCTTATCCTGGGGAACACGCGCCTGAAACGGCTCGGAAAGCGACGTATCGGTCGTACCCGGATGCAGGCATAGAACGATTGCCTGCTTGTTGAGTCGGCCCAGTTCGATGGAGGCGGTTTTCATCAGCATGTTGTGCGCGGCCTTGCTGGCACGATAGCTGTACCAGCCGCCGAAGCCGTTATCGCCAATCGAGCCGACTCGCGCCGAAAGGCTGGCCACGATGGTAGGGTGTGAACCTTTGAGTGAGTCGTTGAGTACCGACAATAATCGTAGCGGAGTCGCGGCGTTTACGTGCATGACGTGAGCGAAAGCATCGACATCGAACTGCTCCAACCGCTTTTCCGGCTGAACGCCGTGCTCGTCATCGTGCAGTATGCCAACCGTATTGAAGAGAAGATGAAGCGGACGCCCTTCTGTCTCGGCGGCCAGCGCATCGAGTCCGGATTGCGTCGTGATATCCGCGGCAAGTGAGGTAACGCGCGCATCGTCTAAAGCGATATCGCGACGGCTAACGGCAATGACCCTGCCGATATGGGTCGAATCGAGAAGCGCTTTGACTAGGGCATGACCAATCCCACCATTGGCGCCGGTGACGACCGCGGTAAACTTTTCGGGTAGATGGTCGAGCATTCGACACTTCCTTGTAGAATATGAGTATTCTTATTGAAGCGTCTTGTACAGGATTTGTCTATTTATGGGCGCGTAGAAGAGGATGGCTTGCAAACAGAAGTGTAGAAGAAGCGTCAGGCAGAGGTATTGAGGCGGCTCGACTGTGCCTGATTGCGTCCGTTGGGCTGATAAAGCGTTTTCTCGGCAATTTGCTGAATGTAGTTCAACATATCCTGGTTGTGTTTCATGCGCACCGAGAGCATTTGCCCCGTCAGCGCGTTCATGCGGCCAGCGCGCTCGCTTTTATCCAAAAAGCGCTCCCAGTTTTCCTGACAGCCGGCATCAGACGCAGCCTTGAAGGCACCGCTGGCATCATCATCGTAGCCCAAACGATTCTGAGTAGTGCGCCGTAAGGTTTCCATTCGCTCCAACGCGCCCAACACCGTTTGCTTCGTCTCGGCGAGCGTGGCGAGAGCCTCACCGTCGATATCCCCTTGTGTCAGCAGCTGCTGCTCTTTGGCGAGTAGCTCAAGGAGTTCGTCCAAACGCTGATGCTGGTCGAAAAGCAAACGGGAAAGACTCATAAGCGATTACTCTTTGAGCTGAGCGATCAGGCCATCGGCGATACGGTCGGCGCGAATCTCGAGACGCCCTTCGCGAATAGCGTCGCGAATTTCATCCACTCGAGCCATATCGATGTCTTGGGAGTCGTCCATGTGCATCTGGCTCAAGCGCGTGGACTCGCGAGTGGTACTGCCTTCTGGCGATGACTGTGTGCCGCCGACTTTTTGCGTATCGTCACGCTGTTGCGTCTGATTAGTGCGCAGCAGCGGATTCAGGTTATCAATTTTCACGTTGTGTGACCCTCATCGTCAACGTTGAAGCGCTCTAAACGCCATGGCTTTATGCCGTTATAAAGAGTATCGGCGCTCTTTGAGAGGACTTTAGACGTTGACTCAAAAATCTACGGTGACAGTGCCATCGCCGGTAATACGGGCGGTCACGAGTTCACGCGTATCAAAGCGCACGCGTATCCGTGCATTCAAGGCGCCACCTTCGAGCGCCTCGCCTTCACGTGAAATACGAAACCCCGAGCCTTGAGCTATGACCGTTACGCGCTCGCCGCGTTCCACCATTTCCGGTGCCTTGAGAGCGTGCGCCTGAAAGGCGTCGCCGCTGCGGATAGGGCGCTGCGTTACCATGCCAATGATAGCATTTTCGTCGGTCAATGCGTTGCCTGCAAGATCTCCGAGGCTGCCTTGGCGCTGTGTCACCATGGCGGGCGTAATTATCGTATTGCGCGCGATATCCTGAGAGGCCACCGTGTAGCTTCCCATGACGTCTACCTGAGCCTGCATGTAGCGCACCTGCCGGCGCGCTTCGCCGCAGCGTACGCCTACCGATACGCGCCCTAAAGGCGCTTGGCTTGCATTGGGCAGAAAGGGCTCTGGCGCAACGCAGGTCGCCAAATGAGGCGAGGGCGGGGCAACCTCGATCACGACTTCCTGACCAAGCGATTGCGCCTGCTGATAGAGAAAGTTCTGCACCGTTTCGACCAGCGTTGGGTCCTCCGCTCTGGCTGATACTCCCCAAGCCATGGAAAGAACGACAGTCAAGCAAAGCGCTAGCGCACGAACCCAATTGGGGCGCACCTGAAACAGCGAATAGGGCATGTAAGTTATCGCTTGAGCAAAAGGATGGTTGGAACTTTAAACATTAACCAGTGAGCAAAAGCTTAATGCAATAGCTCATAGTGAATAATGCGAAATGATGGGTTAAAAGGCACTTGTTCCATGCTTTAGGCTGATGTGGCCTTCCCTATTATGCATCCTCAGAAATGCCCGAATTATCTTTGCCTCGCCAATGGGGGATGCATGTTCGATCAGCTGGAGTCTGCCTTCAACTTTCATCAGCGTGCGCTTGGCCTTCGTCAAGCGCGCCACGATGTGCTGGCGGCCAACATCGCCAACGCCGACACGCCCAACTTCAAGGCGCGTGATATCGACTTCGCCAGCGAGCTTAAAAAGGCCGTTAGCGCTGGAGCACCCGCCCAACAAGGCGGCGGGGTATCGCTTGCACGTACCTCCGAGCGCCATATCGAATCGCAGGGGCGCGCCTGGCAGAGTACCAGTACGGACCTTCTTTACCGGGTGCCCGACCAGCCGAGCCTCGATGGCAATACCGTCGATATGGACCGGGAGCGTTCACAGTTCACTGACAACGCCCTTCGCTATCAGGCGGGGCTGACGATCATGAACCGCCGCATTCAGGGCCTCAAAAACGCGATGCAGCCGGAATAATCCGGCGCAAGGAGAGATAACCCACGATGTCGATGTTCTCAGCCTTTGATATCGCAAGCTCAGCGCTTAGCGCCCAGGCCCAGCGGATGAACGTAACCGCCAGCAACATGGCCAACGCCGACAGTATCGCCGGCCCGGACGGTGAAACCTACCGCGCCAAGCAGGTGATGTTCGAAACCCAGGCCCAAAACAACCGTTATGGTGTGGGCGGTGTACGCGTCACCGAGGTCGTCGAAGACGAGTCGCCGCTGCGCCTCGAGTACATGCCCGGTCATCCGGCGGCGGATGAGGAGGGCTATGTGGCCAAGCCCAACGTCGAGCCGGTTCACGAAATGGTCAACATGATCTCCGCTTCGCGCTCGTATCAGGCCAATGTCGAGGTCTTCAATACGACCAAACAGATGATGATTCAGACACTCTCGCTCGGTGAGGGCTAAACATGAATATCGATTCAAGCGTGATTAATAGCATCAATGGCGCTAACGGCAGCGGCAGGCCCAATCTCTCCGCCAGCCAGTCCCAGGAAATGCGTGATAGCTTCATGACGCTGTTGATTACTCAGCTGCAAAATCAGGACCCGATGAATCCAATGGATAACTCGGAGATGACGTCCCAGCTGGCTCAGATCAATACCGTCAGCGGGATAGAGCAGCTCAACGATACGTTGAACGGCATTACCCAGCAGATGGATGCCGGGCGCGCACTTCAGGCGGCAGGGCTGATCGACAAAGCGGTGCTGGTGCCTGGCAATAACGTCATGGTCAGCTCCGATACGGAAAACGGCAGCTACGCCACACCGTTTGGGATCGAGCTCGATAAACCCGCCGAGCAGGTGGTGGCCACCGTCACCGGCCAGTCTGGCGAGGTCGTTTACACCCGCGAGCTGGGGCCGGTGAAGGCAGGCGTCGAGTCCTTTAGTTGGGGTGGGCTGACCAACGAGGGCGTGGCGGTACCGGCGGGCGCCTACAAAGTGAATTTCAGAGCGACCGATGCCGAAGGCGAGCTTCTCGAGTCGCGTGCGCTGAACTATGCGCTGGTGCTAGGCGTATCGCCCGGTAATGGCGGCAGTGACGTTCGCCTGGATCTTGGCGCTATTTATGGCCAGGTAGGACTCGACCAGATCAAACAGATTCTTTGATCGTTCGCTCAATACTCATATTAGCAGGAGAGCATCATGAGCTTTTCTCAAGCACTTAGCGGTTTGAACGCACAGCGCGAAAAGCTGGGCGCTATTGGTAACAATATCGCCAACTCGCAAACCGTAGGGTTCAAGAGTTCCAGCGTACAATTTGCCGATGTCTACGCGCAATCGCGTATTGGACTTGGGGTACGTACGGCGGGAGTCTTACAGGATTTTAGCCAAGGTAGTGTCGAATCTTCTTCACGCAACATGGACTTGGCGATTTCCGGCGAAGGGTTTTTTCGCTTCCAACAGCCCAGTGGTGATGTTGGCTACTCGCGCAACGGACAGCTTACCATGACGCCTACAGGCGAACTGGTAAATGCTCAAGGCGCGCAGATCATGGGCTACCCCGCAGACGCCTTGGGCAATGTCCTTGCCGGCGGCAACGTGGCGCCTCTGAGCGTGGACCCGGGTGATTTGGAAGCGAGTGCCACCAGCGAGCTTGGCTTGACACTGAACTTGAATAGTGGCCAGCCAGTTATCGGTGGCGCCGGACCGACTGAGCAAGAGCTAATTGACGGTATTGGTGCTGATAGCTACACCTTCTCCTCCAACCCAACGGTTTTCGACTCTCAGGGCAACGCACGTAATTTGACACTTTACTTCACTAAGACCGATGCCAACGAATGGAGAGTGGATGGCCGCTTATCCGGTGGCCCCGGCGGTGCTCAAACCTATGGATTGCCCAACCTGACAACACTTACATTCAATGAGAACGGTACGCTTGTCGGTGGTGGAGACGCGGGTTTGACTATCAATAATGGAGAGTTCGACGGCAACAATTTGGCGAACCTGGACATTGACCTCGCCTTTGCCGGTACTACCCAGTTTGCTAATACGTCGACAGTGAATGACATTACTCAGAATGGCTACACCTCGGGTTCTCTAGTAGGCATTAGCATCCAGCAGGACGGTACTGTGATGCGCAATTACTCCAATGAACAGTCGCGTGCGGCAGGCCAGATTTCGCTGGTAAGTTTCCGTAATCCGGAAGGCTTGCAGCCGATAGGTGACAACCTTTGGAGTGCGACATCCTCGTCAGGTCAAGAGCTCGTTGGCGCACCTGGCACGGGCCTTCGTGGTTTGATTCAACCCGGTGCCACTGAAAACTCTAACGTCGATTTGGCTCAGGAGCTGGTCGATATGATCGTTGCCCAGCGCGCCTACCAGGCGAACTCGCAGACCATCAGTACCCAGGATGAGCTCCTGCAGACCATTATCAACTTGTAATAGTGGGGCCGACTAGAGAGGAGTAGCGCGTGGATAGAATGCTGTATACCGCCATGAGCGGTGCCAAGAACGCGATGGATCAGCAGTCGGTAGTGAGCAACAACCTCTCCAACGTGTCGACGGCGGGGTTTCGCGCTCAGCTGCAGGCGGCGCGCTCGGTGCCCGTACTGGGCGCGGGCGCGCTCGAAACGCGCGTCTCGGCGGTGACCACCACGCCGGGCAGCGACTTTTCTCAAGGGCCTATCGAGCAGACCGGTCGCGGGCTGGACGTGGCCATGCAGGACGGTGCCTGGCTTGCGGTGCTGGCCGACGACGGTACCGAAGCCTACACCCGGCGCGGTGATCTGCAGGTGGATAGCGACGGCGTGCTGCTCAACATGGGGCGCCCGGTGATGGGCGACGGCGGGCCGATCGCGCTGCCCCAGGGCGCGCAGATCTCCATCGGCGCTGACGGCACCATTAGTGCCATTCCCCAAGGGGAAGGGCCGAATGCGCTGGTCGATGTAGGACGCATCAAGCTGGTGACGCCGGACGAGCCGACGCTGACCCGCGGTGACGACGGCCTGTTTCGTGCTCCGCTCAATGAAGAGGGTGTGCCCGGCGTGCTGCCTGGCGACGAGACCGCACGCTTGGTGAGCGGCGCGCTCGAGGGCAGTAACGTCAGCGCGGTGGACGCCATGGTGACGATGATCGATGTACAGCGTCGCTACGACATGCAGATGCGCGTGCTCAGCAATGCCGACGAGAACGCCCAGCGCGCCAACAGCATGCTTTCACTCCAGGGCTGACCCCAACCGCCCGATTAAAGGACAAACCTCATGATCAAATCGTTGTGGACGGCAAAGACGGGGCTCGAGTCGCAGCAGACCAAGCTCGACGTGATCTCCAACAACTTGGCCAACGTGAGCACCAACGGCTTCAAGCGTTCGCGCCCGGTATTCGAGGATTTGCTGTACCAAAACATGCGACAGCCCGGCGCTCAGAACAATATTCAGGATCGACTGCCCTCGGGTATGCAGGTGGGTACCGGCGTGCGCGCCGTGGCCACCGAGCGCTTGCATACTCAGGGCGGGCTGGAGCGCACCGATAACTCGCGCGACTTGGCCATCAGCGGCGACGGCTTTTTTCAGGTGCTGCTACCCGACGGTACGATCGGGTATACCCGCGATGGCGGCTTTCAGCTCAACGAAAACGGCCAGATGGTGACCGCCAACGGCTATCCGCTGGAACCGGCGATCTTCGTGCCACCCAATGCCCTGTCGATCGGTATCGGCGAAGACGGCACGGTGAGCGTACGTCAGCCCGGGGTCGCCCAGGATGCGGATATCGGCCAGATTACCGTAGCTTCCTTCATCAACCCGACGGGGCTCGAGAGCATCGGTGGCAACCTTTATTTGGAAACCGGGGCGTCCGGCGCGCCGAACCAGGATATTCCCGGCAACAACGGCGCCGGCCGGCTCTTCCAAGGCTACGTGGAGACCTCCAACGTCAACGTAGTGGAGGAGATGGTCAATATGATCCAGACCCAGCGCGCCTACGAAATCAACAGCCGTGCGGTCTCCACCAGCGACGAAATGCTGGCGCGGTTGAGCCAGCTGTAATCGCAGGAGTTCGGTCTTGAACACAGGGCGTTCGATGCACAAACAAACCGCGCTTTTTCGCCGTTTTGCGCAGCTAGCCGTGGCGCTGTTGATTCTTCTAATCGCCGGGTGCGCGCAGATTCCGCGTGCGTCGGTGGTCGGCGAGCAGGAGCAGATCAACATCATCGATCGGCCGCCGGCGGTGGCCAACGGCTCGATCTATCAATCGCGCCGCGGCTACCACCCGCTGTTCGAGGACCGCCGCCCGCGGGCGATTGGCGACATTTTGACCATCGTGCTCAACGAGCAGGTCAGCGCGAGCCAGAACTCGCAGTCGAGTGCCAACCGCAGCGGCTCTGGCTCGCTCGATATCGCCCAGATTCCCGAGATCATCGACTTTCTGGAAGATTACGGCTTCGATGTTGCTGGCGACAACGTCTTTGCCGGCAGCGGCACCACCCAGGCCAACAACACCATGACCGGCACGATCACCGTCTCGGTATTGGAAGTGCTCAACAACGGCTATCTTCGCGTGCGCGGCGAAAAGCAGATCGCGATCAACCAGGGCACCGAGTTCATCCGCTTCTCCGGCGTGGTCAATCCGCAAACGGTGACGGCGGCCAATACCGTTCCCTCCAATCAGGTCGCCGATGCGCGCATCGAGTACGTAGGCGATGGCTACATCAACGAAGCGCAGCACATGGGCTGGCTGCAGCGCTTTTTCCTCAACGTGTCGCCGTTCTAGGCGCTCGAGAAGAGAGTGATGATGACTTCATTGAACCTCAAGCGCCGGATTCAGACCGTTGTGCTGGTCGCGTTTTGCGTGCTGGCAGGCAGCGCCCAAGCTGAAAGCGTGCGCGAACTGGCCAACTTTGCCGGCGTGCGCGACAACCAGCTCGTAGGTTACGGCCTGGTGGTCGGCCTCGACAGCACTGGTGACCAAACGACCCAGGCACCGTTCACGAGCCAGAGCCTGACCAATATGCTCTCACAGCTTGGCGTCAGCGTACCGCCGGGCACCAATTTGCAGCTGCGTAACGTTGCCGCCGTTATGGTGACGGCGGATCTGCCGCCGTTTGCCCGGCCGGGGCAGCGTCTCGATATTGTCGTCTCCTCGATTGCCAACGCTCGGAGCCTGCGCGGCGGTACGCTGCTGATGACCCCGCTCAAGGGCGCCGACGGCGATACCTACGCCATCGCCCAAGGCAATATGCTGGTCGGTGGCGCCGGCGCCCAGGCTGGCGGTAGCAGCGTGCAGATCAACCAGCAGGCCGCTGGGCGTATTCCGGGCGGAGCACTGGTAGAGCGTGAGGTCGCGCTCAATTTGGGCGGCAACGGCGGTTTGCTCGAGCTTCAGCTCAACCAGGCGGATTTTGGCACCGCTCAGCGGATGGTGAGCGCGATCAACAGCGAATTCGGGCAATCGGTCGCCTACGCGCGTAATGGCGGTGTCATCGCTCTCGACGGGCCGATGGATGCGAACCAGCGGGTCAGTTTCATGGCGCGGGTCGAAAACGTACAGCTCACTCCGATGGAGGCCCCGGCGCGCGTGGTGCTCAATTCGCGTACCGGCTCCGTGGTCATGAACAGCGCCGTCACGCTACGCCAGGCCGCGGTCGCCCACGGCAACCTGTCGATCGTCATCGATAGCCAGTTCGGCGTCAGCCAGCCGGCGCCGTTGGGCCAAGGCGAAACCGTGGTGGTGCCCAATGCCGATATCGACATCAATCAGCGCGAGGCTTTCCTGCAGATCGTCGAAGGCGCTCAGCTCAACGAGGTGGTCAACGCCTTGAACGCACTGGGCGCCACGCCCCAGGATTTGATGTCGATTCTCGAAGCGCTCAAGGCTTCCGGGTCGCTGCGCGCCGAGCTCGAGGTGATTTGATGAGCATGACCAGCATGTCCAACCAGCTCGCCTTTGACATGAGCGGCTTTCAGCGCTTGCAGCACAATGCCCGCGTTGATCCGGAGGCCGGCGCTCAGGGCGCTGCCCAGCAGTTCGAGGCGCTGTTCGTGCAGATGATGATGAAGAGCATGCGCGACGCAACCCCCACCGGCGGGTTGTTGAACAGCAGCGCCGGCGACACCTACCAGCAGATGCTGGATCAGCAGTGGTCCCAGGTGATCGCCGAGAAGGGCGTAGGGCTTGCCGACGTGCTGGTCGAGCAGCTCACTCGCCAGGGGGCGATCAAGGGTAGCGCGCAAAACGACGATGACATTCAGGCGCTGATTGCCGGCATTCCCCGCGGCACGCCACGAGTACTCGACGACCCGTTACAGCCCCCGGGCCCCGGTAGTCAGGAGAGCGGGCGTTTCCTTAGAGAGCTCGAAGCGATCCGCCAGGGCCGAGCCGCATCGGAGCAGAATAGCGTTGAACACACGCAGACGCCGGCTGCCCTCGCCGCCGCGCCCCTCATCAATCCCAACGCACCGGATCACGTGAAGCGATTTATGGCCACGCTTGCTGGCCCTGCCCAAGCAGCCAGCCAAGCAAGTGGCGTGCCCGCCGAGCTGATTTTGGCCCAAGCGGCGCTGGAGACCGGCTGGGGACGACACGAAATCGCCACCCACGAAGGTCGGAATAGCCATAACCTTTTTGGCATTAAAGCGGGCAGCCATTGGCAGGGCGACACTACTGACATCACGACTCATGAGTATCTGAACGGTCAGCGTACCCAAATGGTGGATACTTTTAGGGTCTATGACTCCTTCGAACACGCCTTCACCGACTACGCCAACCTGATCGGTCAGAACCCGCGCTACGCCGGGGTAGTCGAGGCGCAAAACGCCGAGCAGGCCGCGCGCGCGTTGCAAAGCGGCGGCTACGCGACCGACCCGCGCTATGCCGAGAAGCTCGTCGCCATCATGAAGACCATGGGGCCGCTACCGGCCGGGCAGGAATTTTTGGCCGACGCGCGCTAACGCCGTTAAAGCTTTTTAACGAGCCGCCGATAATAAAAGCATCGGCTTGAGGACTGAACCATGAGCATGTTTTCAACGGGCCTTAGCGGCCTGAACGCGGCGCAAAACGCGCTGAGCGCGACCAGCAACAACATCAGCAACCTGTTTACGCCCGGCTATAACCGCGAACTGCCCAAACTAAGTGAAGCGGGCGTAGGCGGCGGCGTGCGCGTGGATACTATCGAGCGTCAGTTTAATACTTACGTGGCTAACCAGCTTAACAACGCCAAAACACAGTCGAGCGCGCTGGAAACCTACAACAACCAGATCGCCCAGATCGACAATTTGTTGGCGGATCGTGAGGCAGGGCTTTCGCCGCTCATCCAGGACTTCTTTTCCTCGCTGGACGCGCTGGCAAGCTCACCCTCGGACCCGGCGGCTCGTCAGGGTGTGCTCGGCGCGGCGGACACGCTAAGCGCACAGTTTCGCTCTTTCGACGGCTATCTGCAGGACATGCAGAACAACGTCAATAGCCAGATTCGTGACGAAGTCACTCAGATCAATAACACCCTCGGACAAATCGCCGATTTCAACCGCGAAATCTCCCTGGCCCGTGCGCGTACCGGCGAGGCGCCCAATGGTCTGCTCAATCAGCGCGACCAATTGGTCTCCGAACTCAATGAGCGCATGGACCTGCGCCTAAACGTTCAGGACGGCAAGACGTATAACGTCAGCCTGCCCAACGGCCAGCCGCTGGTCACCGGTACATCGAGTTTCAAACTGGAAGCTGTGCAAGCCGACAATGATCCTCAGCGCACCGTGGTGGGATATCGCGATGGAGGCAACAATCTCATCAAGCTCGACGAGTCCACCATTAAGGGCGGCTCGCTGGGCGGGTTGATGAGCTTCCGCGCCGAAACGCTGGATAAGACCCAGAACCAGATCGGCCAGTTGGCAGTGTCGTTATCGGTCGCTTTCAACGAACAGCACAAGCAAGGCATCGATCTTAATGGCGAAGACGGTCAGGACTTTTTCAACATCGGCCAACCGCAGGCGTACAGCTATCCCAACAACGGCGCCGAGGTGACGTCCATCGCCTTTGATGTTGAGGCTATTGATGAGCTTCGTGCAACGGATTATACCGTCAGATTTGGCGAAAGCGGCGAGCCTAGCGTTACCCGTAAGGACAATGGCCAAGCGGTCGATGTGAGTGAAGGTTGGGATAGCGCCACGAACACGCTCGCCTTCGGCGGCGTACGAATGGAGTTTAGTGCCCAGCCCGCTAACGGCGACCGTTTCGACGTTCAGCCGGTTCGCCGCGCCGGGGCCGGTATGGAAACCGCCTTCAATGATCTGGATAAAATTGCGGCGGGTGAAGAAGCCGCGACCGGCGACAACCGCAACGCGCGCAAACTGCAGGACCTGCAGGGAGAAAATATCGTGGGTGGGCGCGCCTCCCTGAGCGGCGCCTACGGGGCGCTGGTGTCGGATGTTGGTAACCGCACCAATATTACTCAGGTGAATCTTGAAGCTCGTCAAGGGCTTACAGAACAGCTTCGCGCCGTGCAGCAATCCGAATCTGGCGTCAATCTGGACGAAGAAGCGGCCAACCTGATTCGCTATCAGCAGTATTATGCGGCCAACGCGCGCGTGATCGACACGGCGGGCAGCCTGCTGGACACTATCTTGAATCTGCGTAGTTAAGGGAGGCATCTACCATGCGTATCAGTAGCGTCACCATGTACGAGCAGAGCTCTGCGTCCATCAATCGTCAGCAGGGCGACTTATTAAAGATTGGCCAACAGCTCTCCAGCGGGCGAAAGGTAGTCAACCCTTCGGACAACCCTCAGGCTGCCTCGCAGGCGGTAGGGGTTTCCCAATCCATGGCGATGTCCGAACAGTACGGCAACTCGCGTGTATCGGCGCGCACGTCTCTCGCGCAGAGCGAGAGCGTACTGAACAGCGTCAGCGATTCTATCACCAGCGCCAAAACGCTGCTGATCCAGGCCTCCAGCGATACGCTCAGCAACGCCGATCGCGAGTCAATTGCCAGTGAGCTAAAAGGTGTCTATCAGACTCTGATTGGTCAGGCCAACACCGCCGACGGCAACGGCCGCTATCTATTTGGTGGTCAAATCGATAACGCGCCGCCCTATGTGGCCAACGAACAGGGCGCCATGAAATATAACGGCAGTGACATCGTGCGTGAGCAGCGTATCGATAGTTCTCGCAACATGCCGGTGGCCGAAAGCGGTCGCGCGATTTTCCAGAAGGTGCCCAGCGGCGCAGGCTATATCGGTGAAGCAGTGCGTTCAGACGGCGTACGTAACGCCGGTAGCGTGATTCTTAGCGGCCCGCAGGTAAGCGATGTCAATGGCGAAGGCTATGGCGACGATTATCGAATCACTTTCGGGGGGGATACCGAAACGCCGACGCTAAGCGTTCAGCGGCTGACCCAAGACCAAGGCTGGCAGCCGGTCCCTGATATGACAGACATTGCCTACACTGGCGGTGACGCGCCTCAACGTCTCGTGTTCGGCGGGCTTAGTGTGTCGCTAAGCGGTGCCTCCGAGGCGGCTGACGAAGTCAACATCAGTCAGGCCAAAAACGCCCAGCGCGAGCCCGATCTGTTCAAGGCCATGGAGGAAGCTATTCGCGTGCTCGAAAACCCGGCATCAAGCGATGTCGAAAAGGCCGACCTTCGCAATACGCTGAATACTTCAATGCGCGATTTGGACAACGCGCTGGACAACGTGCTGACCGTACGCGCTTCGGCAGGCGCCAGACTTAACGAGCTGGACGTGATCGACTCCATCGCCAGCAACCGCATGATGAGCTATACCCAAACGATGTCTGATCTTGTCGATCTGGACTATGTAGAAGCTATCTCCGAGTACAGCTTACGCCAAGTTGGCATGCAGGCCTCTCAGCAAACCTTCATGAACATGAAGGGCATGTCGCTGTTCGACTACATGTAAGCCGTCCAGCCCCTTTTTTCATTACCATTTGGCCACCGCTCGCGGTGGCCTTTTTTATGGCGAACTCAATTATCCGCCATCGTTTCGATTAGGCTTTGCATAAAGCCAAGTCCTTGGCTAAAAAGCGGCTGCAAGAAGCGCCCGATATCGGTGACCAGCACCATTAAGAGCACCAGCCCGACGGTGAGTGAGGCGGGAAAGCCGATGTTGAACACGGTGAGCTGAGGTGCCGAGCGATTCAAAATGCCTAACGACAGGCTAATGATGAGAAGCGAGGCGACCAGCGGCAGGGCCAGCAAAAGCCCAGAGGCGAAGATGGTGCCGGCGTAGCGGGCCAGCAGTTCGAAGGCGTTGGGATTGATGCCGGCGAACCCCACCGGCAGGGTTTGAAAGCTCATGACCAGGGTTTCCATCACCATTAGATGGCCGTTGAGCGCGAGAAACATCAACAGCGTGATCATGTAGAGAATGCGCGAAAGCACCATGATGTTGGTGCCGCTGGAAGGGTCGAAAAAGCTGGCGAAGGCAAGCCCCATCTGCAGGCCGATGAACTCGCCCGCCGCCTGCACCACGGCAAAAACGATGTGCATAACAAGCCCGATGGCCAATCCGATCAGAAGCTGTTCGACCATGATGCCAAGGCTCGCCCAGGAGAGCATGGGCACCGCCGGCATGACGGGTAAAATCGGCGCGATGGCCACCACGATGAGCACCGCCAGCCCCACCTTGGCCTGATTGGGAATGCTCGAGTGCCCCCAAAGCGGCGCTACTGCCATGAAAGCGGTAATGCGCACGAAGGGCCAGAAAAACGCCACTAGCCAGGTTTGAAGCTGGTCGAAGGTGACCTCGACCACGCTACATCACCATTTGCGGAATATTGACGAATAGTCGGTGGGTGAAGTCGGTAATCAGGCCGATCAGCCAAGGGCCGGCGAGCACCAGCACGGCGAAGACCGCCAGAATCTTGGGAATGAAGGTCAGCGTCATCTCGTTGATCTGGGTCGCCGCTTGGAAAAGGCTCACGATCAAACCGGTGAATAGCGCCGCCAGTAGTACCGGCGCGCCCATGAACAGGGTCAGACGCATGCCTTGGTAGGCGATGCTCATTACGGTCTCGGGGGTCATGATCGCTCCTGTCGCCGAGGGTTACTCAGACGGCCTATAGCATGTAGAAGCTTTCGGCCAGTGAGCCGATCAAAAGCTGCCAGCCGTCGACCAGCACGAATAGCATCAGCTTGAAGGGCAGCGAAATGGTCACCGGCGGTACCATCATCATACCCAGCGCCATGAGTGTGCTGGCGACCACCAAATCGATGATCAAAAACGGAATGAAAATGGTAAAACCGATCTGGAACGCAGTCTTGAGCTCGCTGGTGACAAACGAGGGCAGCAGCACGCGCATCGGCAGATCCTCCGGACCCTGCATCGGGCCGATGTCCGCCAAGCGCGCGAACATGGCCAGATCCGGCTCGCGGGTTTGCGCCAGCATGAACTCACGAAACGGGATCTGAGCGCGTACCAGAAACTCCTCGAAGTTGATCGTCTCGTTTGATAGCGGCTGCCAGGCGGTCTCGTAGACCTGGGAGATCACCGGCGACATGATGAAAAACGTCATGAACAGCGCAATCCCCAGCAGTACCTGGTTGGGCGGCGTGGCCTGGGTGCCCATGGCCGTTCTCAAAAGGCTGAGCACGATGATGATGCGCGTAAAGCTAGTCATCATCAAAAGCATCGCGGGTAAAAACGCCAGCGAGCTCAATAGCAGCAGCGTTTGTAGCGACAGGGACCACTGCTGGCCGCCGCCTTCCATTGGCTGCGATATGAGCCCGGGTGGCAGCTGCTGCGCTTGGGCCGGCGCAATGAGGCCGATAAATACCAGCGCCACCAGCGTCAGTAGAACAAGTGTCGAAGGCAACCGCTCGCGAAAGGGGAGCCGATAGCAGGGCATGGCATCTCTCATGACGATGAAGGAGGCTCGGAAGTAGGGGCCGAGCGTTTCGACAGCGCCTTCGCCAGGCGTTTCGAGAAGCCAGCGGAGACGCTTACTTCGGGCGTTGGGCGGTCGAGCGGGGCAGCGCGCTCGTGCAGCTTGGTAATTCGCCCGCCGCCCACGCCCACCACCAGCCAGGTATCCTCGAGCTCCACCACCACGATACGCTCGCGCGCGCCTACTGCGGTGGAGCCGACAACCTTGAGACGCGCGCCGCTATCGAAGCGCTTTTGCTGAACGCGCTTTAAAAGCGCCGTGCAGAGCAAAATGATGGCGATGACCAGCGCTAACGCCGCGGCGGTCTTGCCTAGGGTGGCCATGCCCATCAAGGCATCCGAGCCCAGCGCGTCGATCGAGCCGGTCTGGTTAGTGGAAGCGGCGACACTCATCGGTTGAGCTTATGGATGCGCTCGGAGGGCGTGATGATCTCGGTAATACGAATACCGTACTTGTCTTCCACCACGACGACCTCGCCCTGGGCGATCAGGTAGCCGTTGATCAGAATGTCCATCGGCTCGCCGGCAAGCCCTTCGAGCTCGATGACCGACCCTTGGGCAAGCTCAAGGAGCTGCTTGATGGTCAGCTTTGCGCGGCCGAGCTCGACGGTGAGCTTGACCGGAATGTCCATGATCATTTCCAGGTCGCGCGAGACATTACCACCACTTTCACTGCTGAGCGGACGGAAAATATCGTCGCTCGCCGCTTTGGTAGGAGGCGGCGTGGGCGCCGGCGTCTCGTCGGCATCTGCCTGCTCGGAGGCTTCCTGTTCGGCCATGGCCGCCGCCCAAGGGTCGTCGTCACCGGCGGTATCGCTTTCGGTGTCCTGCTCCGACATGGCGCTTGCCCAGTCGTCATCGGATACGGATTGATCAGGCTTTTTGGGATCACTCATGCGTTGTTTCCTTGGCTTGGCGTCGCGGCGGGCTCTTGACGAAGTCCGGGGACGATGCGCTGTTCATGGCGCCGTGGTCGATCACCTGGAGCACACGCAGCGCACGGTGCTGCTGTTGACTGCCGTACTCACACTCCATGACCGGTACGCCGTCGACGCTGGCGGTCACGATGGAGGGGATCTCCATGGGCAGCACGTCGCCTTTTTTCAGCCCCATGACCTGCGCAATGCGGCTGGGAATTCGGGCAAACTCGGCGATCAGCTCCACTTCCGACTGGCGAAGCTCCGTGGCCATACGTCGCGTCCAGGTACCGTCCTGGTCGTGATTACTGTCGTTGATCGGATTGGCGAGCAGATCCCGCAGCGGCTCGATCATGGCGTAGGGCATGCAGATCTGAAAGCTGCTGGAGAGGTTACCCACCTCGATATTGAATTTGGTATTCACCACAATCTCGTTGGGCGAGTTGGTGATGTTGGCGAACTTGGCCTGCACTTCCGAGCGTAGAAAGTTGACCTCTAGCGGGTAGACGACCTTCCAGGCCTCCTGGTAGGCGTCGATCGCCAAATTGAGCAGGCGTTGAATAATACGCTGCTCGGTGTTGGTGAACTCGCGGCCATCGGACTTGGTCACGAAGCGCCCGTCGCCACCGAACAGGTTATCCACCACCATGAACACCAGGTTGGGTGGAAAGACCACTAGCGCTGAGCCGCGCAGCGGTCTCATCGAAACGATGTTCAAGTTGGTGGGCACCGGCACGTTACGTGAAAACTCGCTAAAGCTTTGGTAGCGCACCGACTCCACCGTGATATCGGCGCTGCGGCGAATCAGGTTGAACAGCCCGTTTCTGAAATAGCGAGCGAAGCGTTCGTTGATGAAGTCCAGCGCATGCAAGCGCTCGCGAATTACTCGATGCTGAGTCGCCGGGTCGTACGGGCGAATACGTTCATTGCCCGTAGCGGCGGACGAGGAAGCGCTCGAGGGCTCGTCGTCTCCGCTGACCCCTTTCAACAAGGCGTCGATTTCTTCCTGGGACAGTAGATCGTCCTGTGACATGAACGGCTCCCGCGCCCGAGGTTATTGCACGATGAAATCGGTGAACAGCACTTCCTGAAGATCCAGCGGCGGCTGATTTTCAGTGAGCGGAACGCTGAGCCGACTGATGATGGCTTGGGCGAGCGCTTCCTTTCCTTCGGTCGAGGTCAGCTCGCTGGCCTGTTTGCCGGAGAGCAGAATCAAAAGGCGGCTGCGAATCTGGGGCATGTGCTCTTCAATGATCGTCTTGCTTTGCTCGCCGCCGACGCGCAGCGTAATGCCGGTGTATAAAAGACGCGAGCCGTAGCGGTCATCGGCCAGGTTCACGGTGAACGGCTCGATGCGCGTAAAGACCGGCGGCTCGGGCTCGGCAACGGTTTCAGCTTGGGCCGATTCATTGTCATTTGAGTGGCCCAGCACCATGTAGACCGCGGCCGCGGCTCCCAGCGCCGACAAAACGACCAGTACGATCATGATATAAAGCAGTTTTTTCGATCCACCGCTTGCTTCTGCCATTTGCTGTTCCCATGGTTCTTACGCATGACGAATGCCATGCATTATGCCTAATGAGCAGGCCGATTAATAAATGAACAGGCTCATCAGGCGAGCCTATCTTTTGGCTTAGCTTTTAAGGCGTCGGGTTGAAAAGATCGGGTCGTAAGCGCTAGGCGTAAAGATCGACCCGCCCATCGAGCGTGAGCCGCACCGGCGTACTCACGCCGCTCTCTAGCGTCTCGCCTAAGTCATCGGCCGCGCCACTGCCGGCTTGAGCACCGGCGCCGTTTGCCTGAGCAAAGGCCTGCTCTTTTGGCTGGCCGTGCTCGCCAACCGAGGTTTCACCCAGCGCGATGCCCTGTTCGGCAAGCGCCTCGCGCAGCTGGGGGATCGCCTGCTCAACGATTTGACGTACCTGAGCGTGGGCGGAGAAGAACTGCGCTTGGGTGTGCTGCTCGCCCATCTTCAGCGTGATCGTCAGCGGGCCAAGCTCGGCCGGATGCAGCTCGAGCTTCACCTGCTGCTCGCCGCCGCGTTGGGTCAACTGAATGAGCTGCTGGCCAAGCTTTTCGGCAAAGGCGGGGTTGGTCACCGGCGTGGCGATGGCGCCGGCAACGGGACTCGCCGCCGTCGGGGCGGGCGGTGCGCCGGTCAGCACTTGCTCGACGCCGGTCGGGCTGGCTGATGCAAGCGCTCCCTGCATCGCACTGGCGCTGGCGCTAGTGGGCAGCGGTGCTGTGTCGGCATCGAGCGCAGCCGTGTCCAACGGGGCCGCTGCGTTATAAAGCGACGTTAGCGGCTGGGCGCTCCAGGTAGGGCGCGCATCGACGGTGGATCCCGTCCAGGATTTGGCGCTGGCCTCATTACCCGCCTGAAGGGCGTTGACCGCGCTTAATACGCGCGCGGCGGCATCACTCAGCGCTGGCGTCGCACTGTTGGTCGCTGTCTCGGTCAGGCTGGCCGCCGGGGAGGCCATTTTAGGCGTATCGGTAAACGCGGCCACCAGCGCCAGGCGCGCCTGGACCTCGTCCAGCGTGCCGGCAGACACTTGGCGCTGCGCGTTTTGTGCCGCTTCGAGCGGCAGCGCGGCGTTCGCCGGAGCCGCAAAAGCGGCAGACGCTTCGTTCAAGGCAGCCTTAAGCGTTTCGATGTTTTCAACCGGCGCAATATCGACGTTCTGTACCGGTGCAGCGTCGCTGTTCTGAGCCGGCACGGTCATATCGGCGGCGCTGAGTACCTGAGCAAAAATATCGACGCGGGCACCCTGGGAGAGCGCCTCGGTGGAGAGTGCCTGTTCGGTAGCGCTAAAAAGCGCGGCGAGCTCGGCGTCATCAAGCGCTTCGACATCAGCGCCGAGCGCGGCCAGCGCATCGCGAAAGGCGTCGAGCGAGTCGGACGACGGTGTGTCGAGATTTTCCGCTGAACTGCCCGTGCGGGTATCGAAGGCTTGGCGCAGCGCCGACTGAAAGCCCTCCGGCGTTCCCGGAAGACCCTGAGACGCTTGAGCGCTTGGCAGCGCAGAGAGTGCGCCGCGCAGGCCCTGGGTGGTTTGAAGCAGTAACGACATGGTCATGGCGGTTAACTCCTCGGTATTACTGCAAACGGCGACTGCGAACGTTTATTGAGAGCCATCCGGCGAGCGTCGTGCGGTCTGGGACGTCACGAACTCATCGTTGGCTTTTTGATCGGCGCGCTCCTGGCGGCGGTGCTCTTCGAGCGAGCGCCTGGAGGCCAGGGTATCAAACGAGGAGAGCTTGCGCTGCTCCTGCTGCCAGTGCTGCTGGCTCTGCTGGACGCGCTTTTGCTGCGCGGTCAGCGCCTGTCGGGCGCGGCTGAGCGCGGCGTCCAGCGAGGCTAGAAACTGCTGGTAGTTAAACATGGTGGCCGGGTCAATGCCGTCGCGCATGGCGGTTTGTAGGCGCTCTGCGTACTCAGCGCGGTAGCGGCTGAGCGAGTCGAGCTGTGCCTGGGTCTGGTGCTGGCTCTGGCGCTCTTCAGCCAAAAGTTTACCGGCTTGGTCGCGGGCGTCTCGCGCCAGATCCGTGAGAATATCGAGCTGGGAATGCTGCATATTAGCCTCCTACTACCTGCGCCAACGCTTGGCGTGACTCTTCAAGCGTGGCGCGTTCGTCGATACGCTGCTGCAAAAAACGCTCCAGTTCTGGAAAAAGATTCACCGCCTCGTCCAGTCGAGGGTCGTGCCCTGGGCTGTAAGCCCCCACGCTGATCAAATCGCGGTTGCGCTGATAGCGTGAAAACAGCTGCTTGAACGTGCGCGCCCGGCTGATCTGCTCGTCGGTCGCCACCGCGTTCATCGCCCGGCTGATCGAGGCTTCGATGTCGATCGCCGGGTAGTGGCCCGCTTCCGCCAGGCTCCGCGACAGCACGATGTGGCCGTCCAGAATCGCCCGGGCGGAGTCGGCGATCGGGTCCTGCTGATCGTCGCCTTCGGTCAATACCGTGTAGAACGCCGTGATCGAGCCGCCGCCGCGCTCAGCGTTACCAGCGCGCTCGACCAGCCCGGGGAGCTTGGCGAACACCGACGGCGGATAGCCCTTGGTCGCCGGCGGCTCGCCGATGGCCAGCGCAATCTCGCGCTGAGCCATGGCGTAACGCGTCAACGAATCCATGATCAACAGCACGTTACGTCCGCTGTCGCGAAAGCCTTCCGCCAAACGTGTGGCGTAGGCCGCGCCCTGCAAGCGCTGCAGCGGCGAGGTATCTGCCGGCGCGGCGACGACCACCGAGCGGCGCCGGCCTTCCGGGCCAAGAATGTTGTCGATAAAATCCTGTACTTCGCGGCCCCGTTCGCCGATCAGGCCGACTACGATGACGTCGGCTTGGGTGTAGCGAGCCATCATGCCCAGTAGCACCGACTTGCCTACGCCGGAGCCGGCGAACAGCCCCATGCGCTGCCCCTTGCCAACGCTCAACAGCGCGTTGATCGCGCGAATGCCGACGTCGATCGGCGTGTCGATCGGCGCCCGCGACAGCGGATTGAGCGGCGCGGTATGAAGCGTCGCCCGGGGCACCTCTTCGGTGCCTTCGCGGTCATCCAGCGGGTTGCCGTTGCCGTCGAGCACGCGACCCAGAAGCTCCTCGCCGATGGGAAAGCGCCGGGCGCTGTGGCCGACACCATCGGACAGCGGCGATACCCGCGCGCCGGGCATCAGCCCGGAAATTTGCTCCAGCGGCATCAGAAAGAGCTTGTCGCCGGAAAAGCCGACGACTTCGGCCTCGGCGTGAAGCGCGCTTTCGCCCAGGCGGCCGTCGGCGCCAGGCAGTTCGATTCGACAGGCGCTGCCCACGGCGACCTGCAAGCCCACGACCTCGATGACCATACCGGTGGCGCGCACGACCCGGCCGCTGCGGCGGTAGTTGGGCAGTTGACCCACGCGTTGGCCGGTGCGGCTAAGCGCCTTGCGCCAGCGCTGGGTGTGGCTCATCGAGGCGCTATTCATGCGTTGTCCTGGCTCGGGGTGTCGGGCTTATGGCGCTTGCGCATCTGAGCGGCCACGGCCTGCCAGCGGCTCTCAAAAGTGGCATCGAGTTCGCCCTGGGCGCTGGTCACCCGGCAGCCGCCGCGGGCGAGCTGATCATCGGGCTGTAGTGCCCAGCCCGCCGCGCTGAGTTCGTCGCCCAGATGCTCTTCGACCAGCATATGATCCTCCGGGTTGAGCCACAGCCGCTGCTGACCATTGAGCGGCGGCTCGGTATGTAAAAGCTCGCGTACCAGCTTGAGCACCTGCTCGGGCCGATCATTGAGCGTGTCGAGCGCGAGCTGGCGGCCGACCAGCATGGCGAGTTCGACCAGGTCGTCGGCGATGGTGTCATCGAGGCGCGAAAGGGCGCTTTCAAACTGTTTGCCGAGTGCCTCCATCGGGGCCACGACCTGATATATCTGCTCTTCAAGCGTCTTTTGCGCCTGCTCGCCCGCCTCTTTCATGCCCTGCTCGAAGCCCTCGGTGTGGCCTTTGGCAAACCCCGCCTCAAAGCCCTGCTGCTCGGCGTCCTTACGCACCCGGGCGTAAATTTCGTCGCGCTCCTGCTGCTCGCGCAGACGCGCCTGCTCGGCGGCCTTTTGCGCGGCGGCCACTCGGCGCTGGTGCGGACTGGGCGCGCCGCTCTCATTATCGGCACCGAAGGCGTCGTGCTTTAATTCGTCCATCTGCCAGCGCTGCCACTGGCCGTGACGGTCGAACTCGCTGGTGGACGAATTAGACATACTCGTCGTCTCCGCCGGCCAGGACTATCTCGCCGGAGTCGGCCAGGCGGCGTACCACCTGCAAAATGGCTTTCTGCTCGGTTTCGACCTGCGAGACCCGGATCGGGCCGCGCGCTTCCATGTCCTCGCGCACCAGGTCCGCGGCGCGCTGAGACATGTTGCGCAGGAACTTGTCCACCAGCGCCTCCGGCGCGCCCTTGAGGGCGACGACCAGTGAGTTGGTTTCGACCTCCTGAAGGACCATCTGGATCGCGCGGCTGTCCAGGTCGAGCAGGTTCTCGAACAGGAACATTTCGTCGATGATCTTCTGAGCCAGGTCCTCGTTGTGGGCGCGCACGGTATCGATGGCGCCCTCTTCCTGAGAGGAGTTCATCAGGTTGAGGATCTCGGCGGCGGTTCTCACGCCGCCCATCTTGCTGCGCTTGAGGTTCTGGCCGTCCAGCATGCTGGTCAGTACTTCGGTCAGCTCCTGAAGGGCGGCGGGCTGCACGCCGCTGAAGGTGGCGATACGCAGCACTACGTCGTTGCGCAGCTTTTCTTCGAACAGCTCGAGAATGTTGGCGGCCTGGTGGCGCTCCAGATGAATCAGGATGGTGGCGATGATCTGCGGGTGCTCGTCGCGGATCAGCTCGGAGACCATTGAGGCTTCCATCAGATTCAGCGAATCGATACCAGAGTTGCTGCCGGTGCTCTCGAGGATATCCTCGATCAAGCTCGATGCGCGTTCGCTGCCCAGCGCCTTGGTCAACACCGAGCGGATGTGGTCGCTGGAGTTCAAGTTGAGCGCCACGAAATCGTCGGTTTCACGCTGGAAGGCATCGAGCACGGCCTTCATGTCCTCGTGCGATATTTGATCGAGTTTGGCCATCTCGAGGCTGATCGCCTGCACCTCCGCGGCGTTTAGGTACTTGAACACCTCGGCGGCGCTGTCCTCATCCAGCGTCAAAAGAAGGATGGCGCTTTTACGGGCGCCGCTCATCTGTGCGATGGCGCTACTCATTGGCATTCATCCAGCTGCGAATAATCATGGCGACCATACGGGGGTCGTCCTTGGCCATATCCTGCAGATCCTTGAGGTTGTTCTCGTACAGCGAGGTCTTGCGCTGGCGCTTGGGCCGCTCGCCGTAGGTATCGCTGTCACCCGAGGCCTCGCCGTCGGCCTCGCTTTCGCTCTCATCGTCGTCTCCAACGCTTACGCGGAAGGTACCGTTTTGCGCACCAGACGCTTCGGCGGGTACCTGGGTATAGCGCTTGATCAGCGGGCGCAGGATCAGCAGATAGAGCAGTAGCGCGACGATGAATACCATCAGGTAGCGGCCCAGCGTCGATGCCAGCGCCAGCGTCTCGGGGCGCTGCCACCAGGCGATATCCTCTTCGACGTCGCTGGCGGCGCGCACGAACGGCGTATTGACCACTTCGATCTGGTCGCCGCGCGCTGCGGAGAAGCCCATTGCCTGCTGGATTAGCCGCTCGATCTGGGCGACCTCGTCTGGTGACAGGGCGATTTGCTCAGTCTCACCGTCGCCATTCACGACGCTTTTAAAATCGACCACCACCGCAGCGGAGAGGCGCTGTACCTGGCCCAGGCGCTGCTGAACGTGCTCGATGCTGCGATCCACTTCGTAGTTAACGACATCGTCCTGGCGCAGATTGGATAGCGGCGGCTCTTCTTCGGTGTTCTGACCATCGCCGCCGCCATCTTCGCCTTCATCAGGCTGGTTGATCAGCGAGGCCGCTACCCCCGGCGGGGTATTGCTTAGCGCGCCGGGGATGCCGTTGGCGAGCGGGTTTTCTCCATCAAAAGAGAGGCTTAGCTGGCGGCTTCTGACCGCGGCTTCGTTCGGTGGTTGGTTCGGACCGTAGCGCTCGGAGGTTTGTTCGCGGCGTGAAAAGTCGACCTGTGCGGCAACCTGGGCGCGCACGTTGCCGCTACCCAGAATGGGCGTCAGGATGTTTTCGATGCGCTGCTGATAGGAGCGCTCGACTTCGGCGATGTACTCAAGCTGAGAGCCGTCCAGATCGTTGCCCTGGGATACCTGGGCTGATAGCAGGCGTCCGCTCTGATCGACCACGGTCACATCCTGGGCGGCGAGCTCGGGCACGCTGCTTGAAACCATGTGCACGATGGCGCTGACTTGGCCCTCGCCGAGCACGCGGCCGGGCATCAGCGTCAACACCACCGACGCCTTGGCGGGCTCGCGATCGCGAATGAATACCGATGGCTTGGCCAGGGAGAGATGCACGCGCACGCGCTCGACCGGCCCCAAGGACTCGATGGAGCGAGCAAGCTCGCCTTCCAAGCCACGCTGGAAGTTGACCTGCTCGGCAAACTGGCTGATGCCAAATGCCTGGTTGTCCATGAGCTCAAGGCCCAGGTTACCGCCGCGGGGAAGCCCCTGTTCGGCCAACTGAAGGCGTAGAGTATGCACTTGGTCGGCGGGCACCAGCAGGGCTTGGCCGCTATCGCTGAAGCGGTAAGGAACGGCGCGGCTATCGAGTTCGGCAATGACGCGTCCGCCGTCGGCTTCATCGAGATTGCTGTAGAGCACCCGGTATTCGGGACTTCCCGCCCACATGAACAGCGCAGCGACCAAGGCGATAGATGCCGCCCCGGCCACAAGAAGTACCACTAGCGGGCTGGCGCGCATTTGCTGCTTGAGACGCGCGAGCGTGCTGTTATCTTTAGCACTCTCTGCCGCCGTACCGCGAGCGGTGTTGGAGGAAGAGTTGGTTTGACGGCCTGCCGTAGCGCCGGTTTCGCTCATGAAAGCCTCCAAAAGGCTGAGCAAAACAGGTCACGGTCAGGGCGCATCATCAATGAAGGCATGGGCAATATCCGTCAATCGCGGTGAGTCGTGAACAGACGTCCAAATCGATGAAATGATGCGGAACTTTGATTTGCGCCATTATGCTTAGGCGGGTCGAGCATGAACGAAGGAAAAGCTCAGCTTTTCTTACTTATTTGTTCGTATGAGTAATCTGCTGCTGATGATAGGGTGACGGTATTACTTTAACCGGCTTCTCAATGAGGTATGCGTATGAGCTCACCTGCCATTCAGTCGGCGCTACAGCAGATGCAGGGGCTGGCTTCTCAAGCCGCGGCGCCCTTGAAAAACGATCCGACAGCTTTAGGAGCCAGCGGTGTTGGGCAAAGCGGTTTCGGCAGCGAACTGCAGGCGTCGATTAGGCGTATCAATGAGTTACAGCAAAGCGCCGACACCAAAGCGATGGCATTCCAGGCCGGTGAACCGAATCTCGAGCTTAACGACGTCATGGTCGATATGCAAAAGGCGAGCGTCGCCTTTCAAATGGGAATGCAGGTGCGTAACCGCATGGTCAGCGCCTACCGCGATGTCATGAACATGCAGGTATAGCGCGTACCAGAGGAGCTGCCTTTTTGATCCTGTTTAAAAACTGTCTCAAAAACAGTTTTTAAATACAGCCGCTCAGGCCGGTGTAAATGACGTGTTCAAGCGCCTGTTCGGCTGTCTCTTTCAATGCCTCGATTTACGCCTCGAGCGAAATCAATCCCCCCTGCATTTCCTCGATGTGTCTAAAAACGGCCAGCACTTCCTCATTGGGAATCTGACGAATCACATCCCCTGTTTCGCGATCGATCACTCTCGTGATGAGCCGCGTTGGCTCCTCGCTAAGCTCGAACTCCAGCCCGCGCTGGCGCAACATTTCATTGATACGCGCCATCGGCTCCTCGATCTCCTCGCGGGAAGGCAGCGAGCTGGCGGCGGCGGGTTCCATCGAGAGCCCTTCCACGATCTGCTGACGTTGAGGGAGTGAGTTGTAAGGCGTTGTGCCGGTATTGGAGGCGGTTAGGGAACTATCCAGTGGTAAAGAGTCCATACGTAGATCCTTTTGTTGGGCTGTCAGGCGCGAAAAGTCCGCTTTCATTAAACCGAAGCCCAGCCACATACGCACGGGCCTCGACAGTAGCTATCGGCTATCTGCTGCATCACTTTAGCGTTCGTGAGTGATCAACTTTAGCAATTACTTGAATGCCTAAAATAGCCATGAGCGCTGCGCCATATAAGGCAATAGCGCTTGATAACCTTTGATATGCTAGCCGCATTGAGACCGGCGCCAACCGCTTGCGCCGACCGCGACGAGGTGGGTCATGGAAGTTGAGCAGGACGGGTTTGAAAGCGTCGACGACCAATCGGCGATGGGCGCTTTGCTGGATACAATGATCGAAACCGGAGGGGTGTCGATCTGTCTGTCGACCCCGGAGGCAGACCCCGAGCCGATCGTGTTAATGGAGCAGTATCCCGGCGAGGCGCTGGTCATGGACCTGTCAGCGGTGAGCCATCTTCTGCATCAGCTACAGGCCGGCGACTCCTTTTTTCTGCGCGGGCAGTCTCAGGGAAAGGTCATTCGCACCACGCCTTTAACGCTAATCGAAACCCGCCACTCTGGCGGGCGCTTTCTTTGTACCAGCGGCTATCCCGACGCGCTTTGGGTGCTCCAGCGGCGTGAATCGTTTCGCGCGCAGTTGCGTCTGGGGATGTCGGTCGCGGTGCGGGTGGTCGATGAGCGGGGCGATAGCGTTCGAGGTGAGCTTCGCGATTTGTCGCAAAGCGGCTGCCAGGTCGAGCTTCCGCTTAGTGCTAGTGGCCTTTTAACTCAATCCAGCTCGCCGCTGCGTTTGGAATTCACCTTTCCCGACGGCACGCACTTCGCGGTCGATGCCGAAGCGCGTCACCAGCAAACCGATGCCGAGCACCATCTGCTGCGCGTGGGCTTCGAACTGGTTGACCATACCGTCGATCAGTCGCGCAAGATCTGGTATTTCGTCTGCGAAATCGAGCGCGAAGCTACGCGCTATGACAAGGAGTCCGAGGTCGCCACGCGCCAATCGTCGCCGCTGTTCACTGCTCAGGGAATGGACAAGAGCGAGCAGGACCAGGTCGGTCGGCGTGATCTCAAGCACTACGCCACGCCCGCTGCCCGGCGGCTGGTTAAGGTGGCGGCGTATCTGGACGCCCAGCTTCTGCTGCTAACCCAGGGCAGTGATATCGACTCGCGCCAGCTGTCGCTCAACGCCGATCGCATCATTAGCCTGCATGAGGAGGACCGCCAAGCGCTTTTGTTCGCCTCTCGCTGTCTGTCGCTTGAGCCGGTACTCGTGCGTCACGGTATCGCGGTAGCGATCCATCTGCTCGATTGGATCGGAGGCGATCTACCGGTGGATGTGCGTAAGGCCCTGGTGGCAAGCGCGCTGGTGCACGATCTTGGTAAGGCGTTGATCCCGCAGGTGGTGTATACGGCGCCCCATTTCGAGGCGTCGCATCTCAAGACGTTGAGCGAGCACCCGGGGCTTTTGCTCGAGCGCCTCAAGAGCTGTCAATGGCTCTCGCAAAGCGTGGCGCACTCCGTCATCAAGGGTATCAACGAGCGTATGGATGGCAGTGGCTACCCGGATCGGCTGGGCGGTGTCGAGCTCGGCGAGCTTGCGCGCGCCTGTGCGATCATCGACGTGGTCGAGGCGATGCGCCGCGACCGACCTGACCGGCCCGCCAAAACGACTCAGGAGATCTACCGCTATCTGCTGAGTCACCCGGAGCAGTTCGATGCGCGCTGGGTCAAGCGCTGCATCGACCATTTTAAGGCGCTTCCTGTAGGGGCGCTGGTGCGTTTTTCGAGCGAGCAGCTTGGCTGGATCGTACGCCTTGACGACCAGGGAGCGCCTGCCGAGGTCGTGCTGACCGAGCAGGCCGTTGCGCCGTTGAGAGGGACGCTCAAATACAGCGTTGCCGGCGATGTCGCTGAGCGACTGGGAACGCCGAAGCGCGAGTTGGCGGTTTCTACCTGACGCGCCGCATTTGCGCTTAAAAAGGACGCTAACGATTAAAGTCACCGTTGACGGCGCCGATAGGTAAGGGTAGGCCGATAGCCTTTAAAAGTGCATTGAGCGCATCGCTGGCGGCGGCCATTTTTTCAATAAAGGAGCACACTTATGACATATTCTCGCAGCGGCGGCGCCTACGGCCGGGGAGCGAATGCCTACGCTCGCGTCGGCGTGGAGAGTGGCGTCATGTCTGCCGACCCGCACCAGCTCATTGTCATGCTGTTCGATGGCGCTCAAGCATCGATTCGCGCCGCACGCATCCACATGCAGGCGGGTAACGTTAACGAAAAAGGCCGCGCGATTTCGAAAGCGCTGGATATCGTCAATAACGGTTTGGCCGCCGCGCTCGATCAGGACAAGGGCGGCGAAATCGCAGAGCGGCTGGGGTCGCTTTACGACTATATTGCGCGTCTGCTGCTGACCGCTAATTTGCGCAATGACGAAGAAAGCCTGAACCAGGCGGAGCGCCTTTTAGAGGATGTCGCTTCGGCGTGGCGTGAAATCGGCCAACAACAAAGTGCGTGAGGCTCCCATGTCTGCTTTCGATGCGGCATCCGCCGATAGCCAGCAACTTCTGCTCGACACCTACACCAAGCTTTTGACCCGCGCTGCTCAAATGCAGGCGCTGGCAAGCAGCGAGCAGTGGGCGGAGCTTATCGAAGAGCGTACCCACTACGTCGTGCTGGTCGACAAACTGCGCAAGCTCGACGAGCGCGTCATGCTCGACGATGCCGGAAAGGCACGCAAAGCCGAGCTTCTCGAGCGCATACTCGAACACGATGTCGAGATTCGTCGGCGGTTGGTGACTCGGCGCGACGAACTTGGAAAGCTTATTGGCGTGTCGCAAAAACAGCGTGATTTGCACCGCGCCTACGCCCCTCAGCAAGGTAGCTCTTATCAGGATGAGCCCTCGCCGTGAGCGGCATCACGCCGTTGATCGATACGCTGATGCACCAGGTGCTGGGGCGTCAGGGCGAGTCATCGCTGCAGCGTTCGATCAATGCACCCGTTCAGCCGGTCACTCACGGCGATGGGCCCCGTGCGCTTTCGCGCGATGCTAGTCTCGACGGTCGTCCTCCCGCGCAGCCACTGATCGACGAACTCCGCCGCTTGCCTCCGTCGCTCGATCAGCGCGGTCGAGGGGCGGTCGATGCCCGCGGCGACGCGCCGCCTGGCTCCACGCAAACGCATTTTAGCCCTGCTGCGCGCAGTATCGCCGATGTGCTGCTGCGTTTTCCCGCCCCGCCCGCCGCGCTGCGGCCCGCCGCCCCCCTGATGCAACCCAATGAGCCGGTCAGCGTCGATACGCTTTCCAATCGCTTGAGCGCCAGTATCCGCGACAGCGGCCTTTTCTATGAGGCCCATCTAAAGCGCTGGTTTCAGGGCGATGTGCCCCGTTTGCAGTTAATGCGCGAGCCACAGATGCAGCTTGCCAGGCCCCAGGCAGCCGGCCAGGCACCCGCCATGGGGGCCTTTACCGGCCCCAGCGCTCAGTTCTCGACCCCCGGCGCCATTTTACCCAACACACCGTTGATGTTAGTACATGCACCCGCTCAAGAGGGCGGTCTGTCGCTGAGCGCCGCATCGCCTTTGGTAACGCCAGCTCGTCAAGCGGTTGCCGTGCCGGGCGAGATGCCGTTGCCTGCCAGCTCCAGCCAGACCGGCGCCTCGCCCAGCGGTATTCAGTCCGGTGTTTATGAGCGGCCGACAACAAGTCTGGCATCGACACCAGCACCGCTGACTGGCGGGGCGCTGGGAAATGGCACAACGGCTCAGGATGTCGAAGGGCTTCGCGATACTGACACCGCTTCCACGTTCAAGCGCGAGATCGTTCACGAAAGTCTCCAGCCGCTGGTACGTCAGCAGTTGGAGATGCTGGCGACGCCAGCCTTACGCTGGGAGGGGGACGTCTGGGCGGGCATCTTCATGGCACTGGTCATCAAGCTGCCCGGTAGCGGCCAGTTCGGCGAGTCCGGCGGCGAAGAGGGAGAGGCCAATCAGCGGTGGCATTCGCAAATGCACCTTGATGTCCCCGCGGTTGGCGCCTTCGACGTCGCCCTCACCCTCGTTCAATCCACCCTGGGGGTCGATGTGACCGCCCAGAATGTGGAGACTCATCAGCGTCTGACGCCCGCCGTGGAGGACCTCCGTACCCGTCTTGGTGCGCTCGACTTCCAGCATGTGCGCGTAACGCTTAAAGCAATGGCGGACGAGCTCTAATGGACGCCTCGAACGAGCGTCGCCGCCAGGCGGTCGCGCTTGCTTATCAGGATGGCGAACAGGCGCCGCGCGTCGTTGCCAAGGGCTACGGTGAGCTTGCCGAGCGGATCATGGCCGAAGCCGAGCGCCAGGGTATTTATGTTCATGATGCTCCTGAACTCGTCGCGCTTTTAATGCAACTCAACCTGGACAGCGAAATTCCTGCTAGCCTATATCAAGTGGTCGCCGAACTGCTGGTATGGGTATTCGAGCTCTCGGAGAGTGAGCCAACTCATATAGAAAGGCGCAAGTAGCCAATACCGACGTTGTGTGTAACCATGACAATGGTCAAACAACCGCAATGTTTTTACGTCAGTATTACAATTCTTTATCGCCTAGACGTTCGATGGAACATTATGAGTCAAACAAGCCTCTTCGATGAAATTCAGGAAATTAACCTCACGTACCTGTTGTTGGCCCAGAGGCTTTTGAGCGAAGACCGTGAGGCGGCGATGTTGCGTTTGAAGGTAGACAACGAGCTTGCCGATCTGCTCGTCTCCATGAACGCGCGTCAGTTATCCAGACTCGCCCGCACCAATCAACTGGTGTGTCGGTTCAGCCAAATAAGCGCGGGTCAATTGCGCCAGGTGATGGAAAACCCAAGGGATCAGGGCCTTTCAGGTCTTCATGCGTCGCTATTGATGGCCAGCGAGCCTTTCGATTCGCTGCCTGAGGGGGAGAACGAGTGAGCCAAAAAAGCCTCGTTGATGAAATGCATCAAGTGCAGTTGGCGATCGAGCTCATCGAGCTTGGCGCCCGCCTGCAGGTGCTGGAAACGGAGACTGAGCTCAGCCGCACGCGACTCATTAAACTGTACAAGGAAGTGCGTGGCGTCTCGCCGCCCAAGGGCATGCTTCCCTTTTCGACGGACTGGTTCGTAACTTGGCTTCCCAACGTTCATTCGTCGCTTTTCTATAATATTTATAAAAGCCTAAGGCAAAATACTGACTGTGAGCGGATCGATGCCTTCGTCAAGGCGTATCGTATTTATGAAGAGCAGATCAAACTCGAAAATGTCGACCCTGTGCTGGGTTTAACTCGTGCCTGGACGCTGGTGCGCTTTTTCGAGAGTGACCTTTTACAGCTCACCGCCTGTACCCGCTGCGAGGGCTATTTCGTCGCCCACGCCCATAGCCCCACCCGCGACTACGTGTGCGGTATTTGCCAGCCGCCGTCACGCGCTGGAAAGACGCGCAAATCCCTATCCTGAGTTGTCCACCACGCCTTTTATGTTTCTCTTTACCGCGCCCTGTCCGGTTTTAATCCTGGGATAAAGGTAAAAGGCGGCGGTACTTTATCATTAAGAATCGCCATTGCCCGGGTATGATAGCCCTAAGCGTTGCTTAGGCGAGAAGCAATTACGTTCATCATCGATGACGATAACTTCTCGAGTTACTCACTGTTATCGCAAGGAATGTGCGCGTGCTGATTCCCTTAGGTTATCTGGTGGTACTGCTGTCGGTATTCGGCGGGTATATGTTGGCGGGGGGAAGCCTTGGACCGATTTATCAGCCTCTCGAGCTATTAATTATCGGGGGGGCTGGCGTGGGCGCGTTCATTGCGGCCAATAACGGTAAAGCGATCAAGGCGACTTTCAAAGTGCTGCCCCGGCTCAAGCGGGCCAAAAAGTATAACAAGGCGCTCTATATGGAGCTCATGGCGCTTCAGTTCAAGATTCTGTCGAAGATACGTCGTGAAGGGATGCTCGGCATCGAGCGCGATATCGACACGCCCGCAGAGAGTCCGCTGTTTCAAGAACACCCCACGGTGCTTGCCGACCCGCACATCATGAACTTTCTGACCGACTATCTGCGCCTGATGGTCAGCGGTGGCATGGAGCCCATGGAAATCGACGAGCTAATGCTGCACGAAATCGAAGTGTTCGAGCAGGAAATGCACGTGCCGATCGATGCGATCAACAAGGTGGGCGACGCCATGCCCGCCTTCGGTATCGTGGCCGCGGTCATGGGCGTAGTGAAGGCGTTGACCTACGCCGATGCGAGCCCCGACGAAATGGGCGAAATGATCGCCCACGCGCTAGTCGGTACCTTCCTGGGCATTTTGCTGGGTTACGGCTTCATTAGCCCCATCGCCAGCTACGCCGACCGCCAGGCCCGCGAGGCAGAGAAGATGCTTCAGTGTATCCGCGTGACGCTGTTGGCAAGCCTGCACGGCTACGCCCCGCAACTGGCCGTGGAGTTTGGCCGTAAAGCGCTGCACACCGCCGAGCGCCCAAGCTTTAGCGAGCTTGAAGAGTACGTTCGCGATGCCAAAAAGGGTGGCGCTGCATGAGTAAAGGGGCCGACAAGCGCCCGATCGTCATCCGGCGCAAGAAAGTGGTTCACGCCCACCACGGCGGTGCGTGGAAGATCGCGTTGGCAGACTTCATGACCGCGCTGATGGCGCTTTTTTTGGTGCTCTGGATTTTGAGCGTGGCAAGTGACGAGCAGCGCCAAGGGGTGGCCGAATACTTTAGCGCGCCGCTTGCCACCGCGATCACCGGTGGCGATCGCTCCGGCAGCACCAACGTCATTCCCGGCGGCGGCCCTGACCCGACGCATACCGACGGTGAGCGTGCGCGAATCGATACGCTCCAGCGCACCCGTCCCAGCAGCCAGGAGCGGCGCTTTTTCGAGGAGCTGCAGGCGCGTATAGAGCGCGCGATCGAGCAGGACCCGGAGCTTCGCCAGCTGCGCTCCCAAATGCGCTTCGACCTGACCCGCGAAGGGCTTCGCATCCAGCTTTTGGATACCGACCAGCGGCCGATGTTCGAGCTCGGCAGCGACCAGGTCGCCTCCTACATGCGAAGTCTTCTACGCACCATGGCGCCGCTTTTGAACGAACTGCCCAACGAACTCAGCATCAGTGGCCACACCGACAGCGTGCCCTACGCCGGCGGCTACCGGGGCTACAGCAACTGGGAGCTCTCCAACGACCGTGCCAACGCCTCGCGCCGCGAGCTCGTCGCGGGTGGGCTCGACCCGGACCAGCTTCTGCGCGTCTCTGGCTTCGCTGACCGCGTGCTGCTGCCGGAAACCGAATCCGTCGATCCGCGTAACCGTCGGATCGAGCTGGTTGTGCTGCTGCCCGAAATCGCCGAGGCGATCCGCAACCCGAGCATTTTGAGTCAGGGCGATCCGGTGTCGGACGAAAATAGCCTCGAAGAGACTTTAGAAAATCTGCAGCAGGCCGATACAGCCCAATAAGCAAGGCTTGTCATAACAACTATGACGCTAATGTGGAGCAGTGCATGGATATAGCGGATTTTTTTGACACCTTTTTCGAAGAGGCGGAAGAGCTCCTTGCGGATATGGAACAGCACTTGCTGGAGCTGGATGTCGATGATCCAGATAGCGAGCAGCTAAACGCCATCTTCCGCGCCGCCCATTCGATCAAGGGCGGAGCGGGCACGTTCGGCTTCAGCGTGTTGCAGAAAACCACGCACATTCTGGAAAACCTGCTGGACAGCGCGCGTAAGGGAGAGCTTTCGCTGCGAGCCGACCTCGTCGATACGTTTTTAGAGGCCAAGGACATTATGCACGAACAGCTCAACGCCTACCGCAGTGAGTCGGAACCCGATCAGCAGGCCTTCGAGCGTATTTGCCACACGCTTCAACAAATCGCGCTCGAGGAGATTGGTGAACCGCTGGCGATCGCTCCGGTCGCCGCTTCCGAGCCCCGCCCCGAAGCTTCTCCCGAGCCCGCTGTAGCAACGAGCGAGCCGGCCGCGAGTGGTCAGCTTCTCGTTGCGCTGTTGAACGTCAAGGAAAAGGATCGCACGCTGCTGGTCGAAGAGCTCGAGCAGCTCGGCGAGATCCAGAGCCAGTCCGGCGACGAGCAGCGCTTCGAGGTCGTGATGACGGCAAGCGTCAGCGCCGACGACATCGAGGCGGTGATGTGCTTCATCATCGAGCCCGAGCAGATCAGCATCAGCGCTGCACCCTCCAGTGCGTCCACCCCGGACAGCGCCGCCACCCCGGCGACGCCCCCGGCACCCACGCCGTCTGCACCTACTGAAAAGCCCGCCGCCCCGCCAGCGCCCGCCGCCAGCAAGCCGTCGGCGCCGAAAAGCGCCGGCGAAAAAGGCGGTGAGAAGGCGGGTGAGAAGGGCGGCAAGAAAGGCGCATCGGAGTCGAGCTCGATTCGCGTATCGGTAGACAAGGTCGACCAGATCATCAATTTGGTGGGCGAGCTGATCATCACCCAGTCCATGCTTGATCAGACGGTGAGCGATTTAAGCGACCAATCGGCGTCAAGTGGCTCGCTGCAAAACGGCATGAGCCTTCTGCAGCGCAACGCCCGAGACCTGCAGGAAGCGGTGATGTCGATTCGCATGATTCCCATGGAGTTCGTCTTCAGCCGTTTCCCGCGCGTGGTGCGCGATACCGCCGGCAAGCTGGGTAAAGAGATCGAGCTGATCACCGAGGGCAAATCCACCGAACTCGACAAGAGTTTGGTCGAGCGGATCACCGACCCGCTGACCCACCTGGTGCGTAACAGCCTCGATCACGGCATCGAAATGCCCGACAAGCGCGAAGCGTTGGGCAAGCCCCGCCAAGGCAAGCTGACGCTAGCCGCGCGTCATCAGGGCGGTAACATTCTGATCGAAGTGAAGGATGACGGTGCCGGCATGGACCGCGAGCGGCTGCTCGCCAAGGCGCGGGAAAACGGCCTGAATGTCTCCGACACCATGTCGGATGAAGAAGTGTATCAGCTCATTTTCGCACCGGGCTTCTCCACCGCCGCTGAGGTAACCGACGTGTCCGGGCGCGGCGTCGGCATGGACGTGGTCAAGCGTAATATTCAAGGCATGGGCGGACGTGTCGAGATCCAATCGAAGCTTGGCGAGGGCACCAACACGCGGATCGTGCTGCCATTGACGCTAGCCATCCTGGACGGCATGTCGATCAAGGTGGGTAGTGAAACCTTTATTTTGCCGCTTTCCACGGTGCTCGAGTCGCTTCAGCCCGCGAAAGGTGACATGTACGCCATGGCCGGTGACGACGTCGTCCTCAAGGTGCGCGACGAGTACCTGCCGGTGATCGCTATTCACGAAGCGCTCGACGTGGCAGACGCCATCACTGACCCGACCCGTAGTATCGCCGTGATCGTACAGGGCGAAGGCCGGCGCTATGCGCTGCTGGTCGACGAGTTGGTCGGACAGCAGCAGGTGGTGGTCAAGAATCTGGAAGACAACTACCGCAAAGTACCTGGTGTTTCCGCTGCCACGATCCTGGGCGACGGAAGCGTCGCGCTGATTCTGGACATTACCGGGCTGCATCGACTGTGCCGTGCCAAGAAGGAAGCGGGAAAATCCGCTTACGCCCAATACCTTTCGTATGACAAGGAGATCGAACTGTCATGACCCAAGCCAATAGTGATGCGGTACTGTCCGCCGCCGAAGCGGACAACAGCGAATTTCTGGTGTTCTCGCTAGGCGAGGAAGAGTACGCCATCGACATCCTGAAGGTTCAGGAGATCCGCGGTTACGAAAACGTCACCCGTATCGCCAACGCGCCGGACTTCATCAAGGGCGTAACCAATTTGCGCGGTGTGATCGTGCCGATCGTCGATCTGCGCATCAAGTTCCACCTCGATAACGTCGAGTACGGCGGCCAGACGGTGGTCATCGTCGTCAACGTGGCCGACCGCGTGGTGGGCATCGTGGTGGACGGCGTGTCGGACGTGATGACGCTGACGCCGGATCAGATCAAGCCGGCACCGGAGTTCGGCGTCACGCTCTCCTCGGACTTTTTGAGTGGGCTTGGCAGCCTCGAGGATCGCATGCTGGTGCTGGTGGACATCGACAAGCTGTTGACCAGCGAAGAGATGGCGCTGGTCGATACTACCCGTCACGCCTGATAGCCGCCGGCGCGATAGCGCTCGGTCACGACCTGGACTTTGAAAGCGCCGATGCGGCGAGTGCCGCGGGCGTAAAAGGGGCGATTGTTGATGCACACCCTGTTGAGCAACATGACCGTTCGACTGAGCTGGACGCTGGTTCTGGTCACCTTTTCCGGTCTGACCGTCGCCGCCTGCGCCACCGGGCTTTACGCGCTGGATAAAAGCGGTGCACTCGTGGCCAGCGCGGCCGATGGCGCCGCTCAGCAGCGTTTCGACACCTTCGCCGACCTTGCGCGCTGGGCGCTGATCGCCATTTTGGTGATCACAGCGCTGACCGTGGCGGTCGTAGCCTGGGGCGTGAGCGCGAACGTGTTGCGCCCGCTGAGCCGTCTGGTGGGCTACTTCGAGCGTATGGCCGATGGCGATTTGAACCAGTCGATCACCGCGCCCGGCAACAACGAAATCGGGCGGCTCTACCTCGCCATGGCGGCGATGCAGGGGGCGCTTTCGCAGACCGTTGGGGTGGTGCGCCAAAGCGGAACGCTGATTTTCGAGCGCGCCCACGATATCGCCAGCAGCAACGGTGACCTGTCTGCGCGCACCGAGCAGCAAGCCTCGTCGCTCGAGGAGACCGCCTCCAGTATGGAGGAGCTCGCTTCCACGGTAAACCACAACGCGGACAACGCGCGCCAGGCTAGTCGGCTGGCCAGCGATGCCACCCTCACCGCGCGTCAAAGCGGCGAGGAAGTGAGCCGGATCGTCGAGACCATGGAAGAGATTAGCTCGAGCTCGCACCGGGTAGCCGACATCATCACGCTCATCGATACCATCGCGTTTCAAACCAACATTCTGGCGCTCAACGCCTCTGTCGAAGCGGCGCGTGCCGGCGAGCATGGCCGTGGTTTCGCCGTGGTCGCCCAGGAGGTCCGTAGCCTGGCCAGCCGCTCCGCCTCCGCCGCCCAGGAGATCCGCACCCTCATCGATACCTCGCTTGCCAAGGTGGATAGCGGCACGGCGCGGGTCAACCAGGCCGGTGAGACCATGCAAGGGTTGGTCAGCGCGGTGCAGCGGGTTAGCGACATCATGGACGAAATCGCATCGGCTTCTTCTGAGCAGAGCAACGGGATCGGCCAAGTGAACCAAGCGGTGACCCAAATGGATGATGTCGTGCAGCAAAACGCGCGGCTTGTTCAGCAGGCCGCCGAACGCGCAAGGGAGCTGGAAGGCGATGCGGCACGACTGCGTGACGCGGTCGAGCGTTTCAAGGTTGCCGAGGGGGGGGGGCATGGCGCCGCGCCGATAGCGAAGCCTGCGCTGCCCGCTGCGCCCATCGTGCGGGCAAAGCCGGTAGGCTCGGCGCCGGCCGTCGAAGAGTGGGAGGCGTTTTAAACCGGCATCGTTCTGGTCGTTAACAGTACCCCGGGAGAACGCGGTTTAGCCGTGCTCACTATCGGGATCATTTTCAAAAAAAGAACAAGGTAGAGCATGCGCAATAATCAGCCCGTCACGCAGCGCGAAGTCGAACTGGGAAGCGACGATTTTCTGGTCTCGCGAACGGACCTTGAAGGCAACATCACTTATGCCAATCCGGCGTTTGTCGAGATCAGCGGCTACACGCGCGATGAATTGATCGGGGCGCCGCACAACATTATTCGCCACCCGGATATGCCGCCGGCGGCGTTCAAGGATTTGTGGCAGACCGCCAGGGCGCAAAAGACCTGGCGTGGGCTGGTCAAAAATCGCTGCAAAAACGGCGATCACTACTGGGTCGAAGCCAGCGTCACCCCGATTATCGAAAACGATGACGTTGTGGGTTACACCTCCGTGCGTGTACAGGCGAGCCGCAAGGCGATCGATCACGCCCAACACGTTTACGCTGAGGTGAGCGCCGGGCGTGGCAAGGCGATTTATCTCGACAAGGGTCGTATTCGCCGGCGCGGCGCGCTGCAGCGGCTAAAACGACTCCGCTTGGCAACCATCCGAGCGAAACTCGTCGGCATGATCGTAATTGGCAGTACGCTTTTGCTGCTTAGCGGCGGACTCGGGCTTTTCGGTATCAACGCCGCTGGTGATCGGTTGACGCAGCTTCATGAGAACGGATTGCGTGACGTCATCCGTTTGCAGCAGATCGATCAAGGTATCGCGCTGACGCGCCAGTCGCTGGTCCAGTCTAACCGGATGGAGCTGGTCGATCGTCGCTTCGACATCGGGGATGAGATCGCTCAGCGAGCTGAGGAGATCAGTGCGACCTGGCAGGCCTTTTTCGATCGAGAGGCGAACGCGATCGGGCTTGCGGCCGAGTTCGATGCGCAGTTGCAAACGTTTGTCGAAGGCGGCGTGGCGAGCGCCGTTAGGGTACTGCAGTCTGACGATGCGCTGGACGTGTTTACCCAACTGGGCGATATCACCACGCAAATCAACGAAGAAGGGCGGGCGCTGTCGCTGATGGTGAACGAGCTGATCGGGCAGGAGCAGCGCGCCGCCGAGGCGATGGCCGCGGAAGGAGAACAGGCCCAAGTGAGCATGCTGGCCACTCAGGCCGTCGTCATGGTGGTTGGGCTGCTCGCACTGATTCTGCTGGGTGTGATGATTCTGCGTTCGATCATCAGGCCGCTCAACGACGCCTCGCGCTTCACCCTGCAAATCGCTGGCGGCAATCTCGCGGCCCGCGCGCCCTCGACGCGTCGCGATGAGATCGGCCACCTGCTGGGTTCGCTGAACACCATGCGCAAGAGCCTTGGCAGCATCATCGGTGACGTCAAGGACGGGATCGAAGTGGTCACACCGGCGGCGCGCAATATCGCCAGCGGCAACGAAGAGCTCTCGGCGCGTACCGAGCAGCAGGCGGCGTCGCTTGCTCAAACCGCCTCCAGCATGGAGCAGATGACCGCAACGGTACGTCAAAATAGCGATAACGCTCAAAAAGCGCGCCGTTTGGCCGATAACAATGCTGAGCGGGTTAGTCAAACCGGCGACCTGATGACCGAGCTTGTTAGCAACATGCAGCGCATTACGCAAAGTTCACAAAAGATGACCGATATTATCGATGTCATCGACGGCATCGCGTTTCAGACCAATATTCTGGCGCTGAATGCCTCCGTCGAGGCGGCGCGGGCTGGCGAACACGGTCGCGGTTTCGCTGTGGTGGCAGAAGAGGTGAGAAATCTTGCCGGTCGCTCCGCCGCCGCCGCTCAGGAAATTCGCGGTTTGATCGACAGCTCGCATCAGGATGTCACCACCGGCGCCACGCTGGTCGAGCAGGCCGAGGGGGCGATCAACGAGGTGGTCGACGCTGCTCGCAGCGTAACCGACATCATGCACCAGATTTCGTCGGCATCAGAAGAGCAGAGCAGCGGCATTAGTGAGGTCAACCAGTCGGTGACCGAAATGGATCAGGCCACGCAGCAAAACGCCGTGCGTGTGCAGCAAACGGCGCAGGCCGCCCTTGCGCTGGAGCACCAGGCAAGCCTTCTGTCGATGTCGGTCGAAGCGTTTCGACTGCAGCGGCAAACCCAACAAGCCCACGCGAGCGCGACTTATAAAATGCCTTCGCCGACGCTTTCCACCGGGAAGTCATCTTCCCTACCGCCGGCTGTCAGCCCCGCTAAACGGCAGATCGCGGTTGCAGAGGAGTGGCAGGAATTTTGAACGAATCACGCGTTGAGTCGGGAGAAAAAAGCACCTGGACAACGGGCAGTCAAGTCGAGCGTGATCTGATTCTCACGGACGCCGACTTCTTGCGCGTTAGGGAGCTGATCTATCAGCGGGCCGGTATCGTGCTGGCCGAACATAAGCGGGAGATGGTTTATAGCCGCCTGGCGCGGCGATTACGCCACCACGGCCTAACGCGCTTTACCGACTATTTGACGCGGCTCGAGCGCCAGCCGGACGCGAGCGAGTGGGAAGCGTTCACCAATTCGCTCACCACCAACCTGACCGCGTTCTTTCGCGAGGCGCACCATTTTCCGCTGCTGGCCCAGCACCTGAAGGACCGCACCGGCCCTATCACTATCTGGTGCGCGGCGGCGTCCACCGGTGAGGAGCCTTACTCGATCGCCATGACGCTTCTGGAGGTGCTCGGTTCGCGCGTGTCGAACGCAAAGGTGATCGCCACGGATATCGACACCGACGCGCTGGCGAAGGCGCGAGCGGGTATCTACCCCCAGGAGCAGGTGCGCAAGCTCGACGAAGCGCGCGTGAAGCGTTTTTTCCAGAAGGGAACGGGCAATCATGAGGGCCTTGCCCGGGTGCGCCCGGAAGTGGCGGCGCTGGTGGAGTTTCAGTCGCTCAATTTGCTGGCGCCGTCCTGGTCGGTGAAGGGCCCCTTTGATGCCATATTTTGCCGCAACATAATGATTTATTTCGATAAAGAGACGCAGTCAAAAATTTTATCGCGCTTCGCCCCGGTAATGAAAAGCGATGGTTTGCTGTTTGCCGGCCACTCGGAGAATTTTTCCTACATCAGCGACGCCTTCAAGCTGCGTGGCCAAACGGTCTACACCAAGGCCGTGCGGTGAGCGCCGCGCCGTGGCTCTGCTTGAAAGGCGTGTAGCGATGAATTCACTAACAGGAGGCGGACCTTGAGTACTGCCAAAATCAAAGTGCTGTGCGTCGACGACTCGGCGCTGATTCGTGATCTGCTCACCACGATCATCAACGAGCAGCCGGATATGCAAGTGGTCGCCACCGCCCCGGACCCGCTCGTGGCTCGCGATTTGATCAAGCAGCACAACCCGGACGTGCTGACCCTCGATGTTGAAATGCCGCGCATGGACGGGCTCGATTTTCTCGACCGGCTAATGCGCCTGCGCCCGATGCCGGTGCTGATGGTGTCGTCGCTGACCCAAAGCGGCTCGGAGATCACCCTGCGTGCGCTGGAGCTCGGCGCGCTGGATTTCGTTGCCAAGCCGAGCATCGGGGTGCGCAGCGGCATGATGGACTACGCCAACGAAATCGCCGAAAAAATCCGCGCCGCCGCGCGCTCTCGCCCGCGTCAGGCGCGCAAGACCACGTCGGCGCCGGCGGCGCTTAGCGCGCCGATGATCACCAGCGAAAAACTGATCATCATCGGCGCATCGACCGGCGGCACCGAAGCGATTCGCGCCGTGCTCGAGCCGCTGCCCGCTAACACGCCGGCTATCATGATCACCCAGCACATGCCCGGCGGCTTTACCAAGTCGTTTGCCGAGCGCCTGAACCGGCTGTGCCGTATCACAGTAAAGGAGGCCTCTGAAGGTGAGCGCGTGCTCCCAGGGCACGCCTATATCGCCCCCGGCGGCCAGCATTTGGAACTGGCCCGCAGTGGCGCCAACTACGTCGTGCGACTGCACGAGGGTGAACCGGTCAACCGGCACCGCCCCTCGGTCGACGTACTGTTTGATTCCGCCTCGAAGTATGCCGGCAAGAACGCCATTGGCGTCATTCTGACCGGCATGGGTAAGGACGGAGCGACGGGGCTTTTGAAGATGCGCCAAGCCGGCGCGCCAACGATCGCCCAAAACGAGCAGAGCTGCGTGGTGTTCGGTATGCCCCGCGAAGCGATTGCCGTAGGCGGCGCCACCGAAGTGCTGGCGCTGGATGACATTCCTGAGCGTTTGATGGCGCTGGTCGCTGCATCGGGCCGCGCGCAACGCGTTTAAATCAACGTAGCTACTTATAGGGATCACGCAATGGGACGGTTCGCTCGTAACGTCAGTATCCACACAGCGGTCTTAGCGGCATTGGTGAGCTTCATCGTTTTGATCCTGGCGCTGATTGCGCTCAACATCATGACGGATCGGTCCACCGAAAATAACGTCAATACGCTTAACCGTATCAGTCGCGATCAGCTCAATGAGCTTAACCGTGGCGATTCTTTGCTCAATCAGGCGCTGGTAGAAATGGAGCGTGCTGCCAGCTATATCATGGTGGGCCGCAGCAATTTGGCCGAAGAATCGATTACGTTAGCAGCGGATCGCATCGAACGAGCCGAGGAGCGTTTTGAACACTTCATCGCGACTCCGCGCACCCCCCAAGGCGAAGTGCTGGCTATCCCGATGATTGAAGACTACCAGCAGATCATGCCACTCATCAGACAGCAGCTGGAGAGTCTTGAGGACCGGGATACGGTGGCGTTCGATCAGCTACGTAGTGACATGAAAAGTGCACTTTTGGAGATGGCGGAGAGTGTTACAGCGTTCACACGCTATGGATTTAGCCGGGTGGATGGCATTCAGGAAGATCTTCAATCGCAACGCTCTTTTTTCAATATGCTTTACGTGGGGGCCTTGGTCGTTACGATTCTAGTTGCATTGGCTGTATATCTGGGGCTGCGCCGGATCGTTACGGCGCCGCTCAACGATGCGGTGCGCCGGCTCAACAAGATCGCCGAAGCGGATCTTACCGAGCCACTGCCGCCCTCGAGCAACAACGAAATCGGTCGTCTGTTCGCGGCCATGGGCATCATGCAGCAAAACCTGACCGGACTGGTCGAACGCGTACGCGGCGGCAGTAGCGAGATCCACCACGGCACCCGGGAAATTAGCCAGGGTAACACCGAGCTCTCCTCGCGCACCGAGCAGCAGGCGGCCTCCATCGAGGAGACCGCGGCGAGCATGGAAGAGATGACCGCCACCGTGAAGCAGAACGCGGACAACGCGCGCCAGGCCAGCACCCTGGCCGGTGAAGCGTCCACTACGGCGGAGCAGGGTGGTCAGGTCGTCGAGCAGGTGGTTCAAACCATGCACGGCATTTCGCAAAGCTCGCAAAAGGTGGCGGACATCACCAGCGTGATCGACTCGATCGCCTTTCAAACCAACATTCTGGCGCTAAACGCGTCGGTCGAAGCGGCGCGGGCCGGTGAGCAGGGCCGCGGCTTCGCCGTGGTCGCCGGTGAAGTGCGCAATCTGGCGAGCCGCAGTGCCGACGCCGCCAAGGAGATCAAGACGCTGATCGACAGCTCCGTCAAACAGATCAGCGAAGGCTCGACCCTGGTCGAGCAGGCAGGCTCCACCATGACCGACGTCGTCAGCGCGGTGCGCCGGGTAGCGGACATCATGGACGAAATCTCCGCCGCCTCTCAGGAGCAGAGCGACGGTATCGAGCAGGTCAGCCAGGCGGTTGGTCAGATGGATGAGGTAACGCAGCAAAACGCAGCGCTGGTTCAGCAAGCCGCCGCCGCAGCAGCCTCGCTCGAAGAGCAGGCCAGCCGCCTCGAAGAGGCGGTCGCGGTATTCAAAGTGATGGACGGCGGGCGCGGCTACGCATCGGCTTCCACCGCCAGTGCGCGCCCCAAGCCGGCCGCAGCACCTCAGCCCGTCCAGCAAATTGCTCAACGACCCGAGACCGCGCGAGCGCGTGTAAGCCAAGTCGAAGAGTGGGAATCCTTTTAATTTAACGCCCCCGACGCTGGTCGGGGGCCAATGCCCCCTATAGAGAGAGAACGAGCAATGGCCGATAAGAACATGAGCTTTCTGGTCGTGGACGATTTTCCGACCATGCGTCGCATCGTGCGGAGTTTGTTGAAAGAGCTGGGCTTTACCAATGTCGATGAAGCTGAGGACGGTCAGGACGCCCTCAACAAGCTGCGCGCGGGTAGCTTTGAGTTCGTCGTCTCTGACTGGAATATGCCGAATCTGGACGGACTCGAGATGCTCAAGGAAATTCGCCAGGATGCGGCGCTCAAGGAATTGCCGGTATTGATGGTGACCGCCGAAGCGAAAAAGGAAAATATCATCGCTGCTGCTCAAGCCGGTGCCAACGGCTATGTCGTCAAGCCGTTCACCGCTGCGACCCTCGAGGAAAAACTTAACAAAATCTTTGAAAAGATGGGCAAATAAAGTGACCGGGCTTCGCGCTTGGCTCACGAGGAGAGCACCATGAGTCAGAATGAGCAGGCAGGCGACAAAGCGCTGCCCGAAGACGCCGATGATTTGATTCTCCGGATTGGTAAGCTGACCCGCATGCTGCGAGACAACATGCGCGAGCTCGGTTTGGACAAGGAGATCGAGAGAGCGGCGGTGGCCATTCCCGACGCCCGTGACCGGCTGCACTACGTTGCCACCATGACCGAGCAGGCCGCCGACCGCGCACTCAACGCCATCGACCGCGCGCAGCCCTTGCAGGACGAGCTCTCGGAACGGGCGGAGGCGCTCGACAAACGCTGGGCCGCCTGGTTCGAAGAGCCCAAAGAGCTCGATGAGGCGAAGGAACTGGTCAAACAGACCCGCGGCTACTTGAGTGAGGTGCCCGCGATGACCGCGGCTACCAACAAGGAGCTTCTGGATATCATGATGGCCCAGGATTTCCAGGATCTGACCGGTCAGGTCATCAAGAAGATGATGGATGTGATCCGCGAAATCGAGCACCAGCTTGTCCAGGTACTGATCGATAGCGTTCCCGGCGCAGAGGCGCGCGAAAGCATGCAGCGCAAGGCCCAGGATCAGTGGGAAAGCGAGAGCGTACGGCGCAAGGAAGATCTGCTAAACGGTCCGCAGATCAAGGATAACGCGCCGGATATCGTGACAGACCAGGATCAGGTGGACGACTTATTGGACGAATTAGGCTTTTAATACCTTGTTATTGAGACATTGTTAAACGTCTCATCTGGCACACTAGGCACCTTACTCAGCCGTCCTTCGGGGCGGCTGACTTTTGGTGCGCCGTCCAGGATGAGCCGGATGACTCATGGCAGACAACGATAGCGATCAGGAAAAAACCGAAGAGGCCACGCCCAGGCGAAAGGAAAAAGCCCGTGAAGAGGGGCAGGTTCCCCGCTCGCGCGAGCTCACGACTTTTCTACTGCTGATGGCCGGTGTCATCGGGCTTTGGGGCATGGGGCAGATGCTCTACGACCAGCTCGGCATGGTAATGGAGCGGGCGTTTTTGTTCGACCGCCATCAGGCCTTCGACCCAATGCCTATGCTGACCAACGCGCTCGATCTCGGCGAGCGCACGCTGATCGCGATGATCCCACTGTTCGTGCTTCTCGGCGCCGTGGCGCTGGTGGCGCCGGCGCTGCTGGGCGGCTGGCTGGTCTCGGCCAAGTCGATGCAGCCCAAGTTCTCCAAGCTCAACCCGATTTCGGGCGTCAAACGCATCTTCTCGAGCCAGGCGCTGATCGAGCTTGCCAAGGCAATCGCCAAATCGACTCTGGTCGGCGGCATCGCCAGCGCCTTTATCTATTTCAACATCGACCGACTTTTGGGTTTAGCCGATCAGCCGGTGCAGCAAGCCCTGGCGAGTGCTCTGAACCTGGCAGCGTTGGCGGCGGCGCTGGCGATTGCATCGCTAGTGGTGGTGATTCTGATCGACGTGCCTTTTCAGCTTTGGAGCAATGCCAAGAAGCTGCGCATGAGCCAGGAAGAGGTCAAGCGCGAGCACAAGGAGTCCGAGGGCGACCCGCACGTCAAAGGGCGCATTCGCCAGCAGCAGCAGGCCATGGCGCGCGGGCGCATGATGAGCAAGGTGCCCGAGGCCGACGTTATCATCACTAACCCCACGCACTACGCCGTTGCGCTCTCCTATCAGGAAGGGCAAATGGGCGCGCCGCGTGTGGTGGCCAAGGGCGCCGACGCAGTAGCCGCGCGTATTCGCGATATTGCCCAAGAGGCTAACGTGCCACGGCTGGAGGCAGCGCCGCTGGCACGGGCGCTCTATCACCACGTCGACCTCGACGCCGAAGTGCCGGCGGAACTTTACACCGCCGTGGCCGAGGTCATGGCCTGGGCGTACCGCTTGAAGAGCGTAGCGCAAGACGGTGGCGAAACGCCGCCGACCCCCGATAACTTACCGGTTCCCGACGAGATGACCTATCCCGCCCGCGGTCCCGGTGCTTTTGAGGCACGTTCATGAAGGCTTTTAGCCAGTTGATCAGTCGACGCAATCCCTTTGGCGATGTGCCGATCAAGCTGTTGGCCGGCCCGCTGCTGATCCTCATGATCCTTGGCATGATGATCGTGCCGCTGCCGCCTTTCGCGCTGGATCTGCTGTTCACCTTCAACATTGCGCTGGCCATCATGGTGCTGTTGGTGAGCATGTTTGCCGAAAAGCCGCTCGACTTCGCCGCGTTTCCAGCGGTGCTTTTGTTCACCACGCTGCTTCGGCTATCGCTGAATGTCGCCTCGACCCGCGTGGTGTTGATGGAGGGCCATCAGGGCGGCGCCTCGGCAGGCAAGGTGATCGAAGCCTTCGGCACGTTTTTGGTCGGCGGCAACTTCGCCGTGGGCCTGGTAGTATTTCTGATTCTGGTCATCATCAACTTCATGGTCATCACCAAGGGTGCTGGGCGCATCGCCGAGGTTGGCGCGCGCTTCACCCTGGACGCCATGCCCGGCAAACAGATGGCGATCGATGCCGACCTGAACGCGGGCTTGATCGGCGAGGAGGACGCCAAGAAGCGTCGCGCTGAAGTCGCCCAGGAAGCCGACTTCTACGGTTCCATGGATGGTGCCAGTAAATTCGTGCGCGGCGACGCCATGGCGGGGCTGGTCATCATGGTAGTCAACATCATCGGCGGGCTGGTCATCGGCATGATGCAGCACGGCATGGGCTTCGCCGACGCCGGGCGTACCTATACGCTTTTGACCATCGGCGACGGTTTGGTCGCACAGATTCCAGCACTGGTGATCTCCACTGCCGCCGGTGTGACGGTCTCGCGGGTCAACACCGAGCAGGACGTGGGCCAGCAGATGCTCAGTCAGCTCTTCGTCAATCCACAGGTGATGATTCTCGCCGCCGCGGTGATGGGACTTCTGGGCATGGTACCGGGTATGCCCAACCTGGTGTTCTTGATCTTCACCGCGCTGCTCGGTGGGCTCGCCTGGTATCTCAAGCGTCATCAGGAGAAGGTACTGGTGCGCGAAGATATGGTTGATGTGCCGGTGTCGGTGCAGGAAACCCCGGAGGCGAGCTGGGAGGACGTGCAGTTGGTCGATACTCTGGGTCTCGAGGTTGGTCACCGCTTGATTCCGCTGGTCGACTCGCGCCAGAAGGGCGAGCTTTTGGCGCGCATCAAGAGCGTGCGCAAGAAGTTTGCCCAGGAGGTCGGTTTTCTGCCGCCGGTGGTGCACATTCGCGACAACCTCGAGCTTTCGTCGAATGCCTATGTGCTGTCGCTCAAGGGCGCCGAGATCGGCCGCGCCGAGGCGCAGCCGGGCAAGTGGCTGGCGATCAACCCAGGCCAAGTCTCTGGCGAGCTCGCCGGCACCCCTACCGAGGATCCGGCCTTTGGCCTGCCGGCGGTGTGGATCGATGCCAGCCAGCGCGAACACGCCCAGGTATTCGGCTATACGGTGGTCGACGCCAGCACCGTGATCGCCACGCACTTGAACCATCTTTTACACCGCCACTCGCCGGAAATGCTCGGCCGTCAGGAGGTGCAGAAGCTGCTCGACAAGCTCGGCGACGAGCAGAAATCCCTGGTCGAGGAGGTCGTGCCGAAGGCGATCTCGCTCACCGCGCTCCAGCGCATTTTGCAGAACCTGCTCGAAGAGGACGTCTCGATTCGCGATATGCGCACGATTCTGGATACCTTGGCCGACGTCGCCGGTCAGCAGAAGGACGTGGGCGAGCTGACCGCTCAGGTGCGCATTAGCCTGGGCCGCTCGATTACCCAGCAGTGGTTCGCAGGACAGGAGGCGCTTCACGTGATCGGCCTGGACGCCCAGCTCGAGCAGGTCTTAATACAGGCCATGAACGGCAACGGCGCCATGGAACCGGGGCTTGCCGATACGCTGATGAACCAGACCCAGCAGGCGCTGGAGCGCCAGGAAGCCAGCGGCGAGCCGCCGGTGCTGGTGGTTCAGCACTCGCTGCGTCCGATCGTTGCGCGCTTTTTGCGCCGTCGGTTACGCCACCTGGTGGTCATGTCCCAAGCCGAAATTCCCGACGACCGCACGCTGAGAATCACCACGCTGGTAGGCGGGGCGCGATGAGACGAGACGGGCGCGCTTTGACTAACGAAGGGGGAGACCCATGAGCGTAAGACGCTTTATCGGTGCCAACAGCCGCGATGTCATGCGCCAGGTACGCGCGGCGCTGGGCGACGAGGCGCTGATCGTCGCCAACCGGCGCACGGATACCGGCGTGGAAATTCTGGCCATGGCCGAGGACGCCGCGCTGGATCACGCCGTACCGACGATGCCTCAACCGGCCGTCGAGCCATATAAGGAAAACCCCGCCGACGTCGACCGCCCCTACGCGCGCGTTGCCGCGGCGCTCGAGGCGTCGCCTCCCGCCGCGCCGGCAAGCGCGAGCCAGCCTTTCGAAGCGGTCAGCGAGCGTCTTTTGCAGGAAATGCAGGACATGCGCGCGCTGCTCGCCCGCACCCACGTGGCGAGCGCGCCGGCGCCGTCGACCGCGCAAACGCTCAACACCCTGCTCGCCCGGGTAGGCTTTGGCAACGAGCTTTGCGAAGAAGTCAGCGCGGCGCTGCCCGACTCCCTCAGCGCGCTGTCGCCCCAGGACGAACGAGTCCTCGAGTGGCTGCATCGCCAGCTCATCGCGCGGCTCAAGGTGCAAAAAAGCGAAGAGGCGTTTTTCGACCAGACCGGCATCGTGGCGCTGGTCGGCCCGACCGGCGTGGGTAAGACCACCACCACCGCCAAGCTCGCCGCGCGCTTCGTCATGCGCCACGGCACGCGGCCGGTGGCGTTGGTCACCACCGACAGCTTTCGTATCGGCGCCCACGAGCAGCTGCGTATCTACGCCCGCCTGCTCGACACGCCCATGTACGCCCTCGACCACGAACAGCCGATCGACGACCTGCTCGGGCGCCTTGGCGGCAAGCAGTGGGTGATTATCGACACCGTCGGCATGAGCCAGCGCGACCAGCGCGTCATCACCCAGATCGACCAGCTTCAGGGCGGCGGCTCGAAGGTGCGCCTGGTGCTGGTGCTTAACGCCGCCAGCCAGCCGGAAACCCTGGAAGAGGTGGTGCTGCGCTACCGCCAGGCGGCACGAGCGGCGGGCGCGGAGCTCGACGACTGCATCATTACCAAACAGGACGAGGCGGGCCGGCTGGCGCCGCTTCTGGATATCGTCATGCGCTTTGGCCTGCGCGTGCTGTTCTGCTCCAACGGCCAGCGCGTGCCGGAGGACATGCAGCTCGCCGAGCCAACGGCGCTGGTGGACCAGGCGCTGACCCACGCCATGACCGACGCGCATACAAGCGAGCCCGCCCGCCCGGCCTGGTCGAGCGAGGCGCTGGCGCCGCGCTGGTCGCGGGAGGTGCTGGGCCAAGGGCGGCGCCTGAGCTTGCTGATGGCGAGCCTTCGCGAGCGCGTGGCCGGCTTTTCGCTACTGGAGGCGAGCTGGGATATCGCCGCGCTGCCCGGCGTACTCCACGACCAGCGTCTGGCGGCGCTTGCCGACCGCAGCCAAGAGCAGCGCGCGCTGGGGGTGGTGTGGTCGCCGCGGCGTGCCGAGCGCGGCATGGAGTGGTCGATGCCTGATCTGAATCTCGATGCTGACGGCCGCCTCTGCGCGCTGACGCTTTTGCAGCACCGCCAGAGCGCCGGATGGCCGGCGCGCATCGACGCTCAGCGCCAGGCAGCGGTGCATCTGCTGCCCACTTTGGTTGAGGGCGACACGCTGGACGCGCTGGAAGCCGAGCGCTTGACCTGGGTCAGCCGGGTCAGCGCCAGTCAGCGGGTATACTGGCAAGGCGAGCGCTACGCCATGACCGCACTGTTCGACGAGGCGACCCTGGGCCACCACGTGCCCGTACGCTTTCGCGGCCAGTCGCTCGCGCTCTACAGCGCCCACGCCGAGGTCACCGACGCCGCGGGCCGGACGCTGCTCGCCTGGAGCGGCGAGTTGCGCGACCCGGAAACCTCCCGGCGGGTCGCCAAACGCTACTGGCTCACGCCGGCGCGGCTGGGTAGCGAGGCGCTGTCACTTTTGATCACCCAGCTGCAAGGTGAAGGCACGATAGCGCTGACCAAGCGCGTTTGGCGCGCGCTCAAGGAGTCGGACGGCGGCGAGGTCAGCGCCGAGTTACGGCTCTTGATGGCCAGCGGCGTGGCGTGCGTAGCCGCTCACCTGGACAGCGCCGACGACGAAGAGGCCCGAGTGTTGCAGCAGGATTTGCTTCGCCTTCTGGGTAGCCCGCGTAAGCGCCGCGATAGCGCGCTGGCGGACGCGCTGATGCACCTTCTGATGACTCGCGACGCAATCCGCCAGTTTGGTAGCGTCAGCCGCGAGGCCTTTGCATGAGCGGCCAGGACCAGGCCGCGGGGCTGCGCCAGTGGGCGAATTTGCGCACCGGCCAGTCGGTAGGCTCGCAAGACGACAACGCGCAGCAAGTGCATACGTTGGAAGCGCACGCGGATGACGCGCACGCTGTTGATGCGCCCGTCGCGGACGCACACGTCGCAAACGCGCATGTCGCCAACGCGCACGTCGCCAACGCGCATGCCGCCAAAATCCCACTCGTCGTCGTCGGGCTTGGATCGAAGCAGCGCGAGCCGGTGATCGCGCGCCTCGACGAGTGGGCGCGGCTCGGCCGGCGCTGGGCAGCGACGTCAGAGAGCTGGGAGGTCGTGCCGGTGGACGCCGATGCGCCGCTCCAGGCGCTCTGCGCGCGCTACTCACGCTGGGCGCTGTGGGTGCGAAGCGACGCCGAGGCGTTCGCCGCCATGTACCGCACGCTGCGGCTGGTCAGCGAGCACCAGGGGCCCAAGCGACTGTTGGCGCTGCACGAGCCAAACCTGCCCCGCGCCGGGCTGCTCGAGAACCTGCACGCCGCGGCGGCGACGTATTTGGGAATCGAACTGCTGCTTTTAGCCAGGTAGGCCATACTGATTGAGCCACTATAGTTAGGTTATGCTAATGAGAAACGTCATTCTCGCAGCACTGAGTGGGGTGGTCGCCGGCGGGATTTCGCTGTCGGCTCTGGCAGGGGGAGGCAGTTGGAGCATCGACGCGACCGGGCTGATGGTCGCCATGAGCGACCGGGCAAGCGTTAGCCAGGCGCTCGCGCCGCCGCCCAGCGCCGAGATTCGTCAGGGGCGCATTGAGCGCGTCAACTGGCGCTTTGAAGCGCCGCCCGGGGCCGATATTCTCGCCTGGCTTTGCCACCCGGAGCGCTGCGTCGCCCTCGACGGCCAGCGCGGCAGCTCCACCGGCCTTGCCGGGCTCGGCGCCGGCGCGCCGCTCGCGTTTCGTTTCGCCTTGGGGCGCGGTCAGCCGCCGGTGAGGGTGAAAGGGCTTCAAGTGATTGTGAACTATCAGTGACCAGCGATTAGCCAGGGGCACGCCGATGTATACAGCAAAGGGAAGAATCCAACACAGCGAGATGGTCAACCAGCACATGCCGCTGGTGCGTCGCCAGGCGCTGGCGTTGCAAGTTCGTTTGCCGGCCAGCATCGAGCTCGACGATCTGATCCAGGCCGGCATGGTGGGGCTACTGGAGGCGCTCGGGCGTTTTGATGCCGCCCAGGGGGCGAGCTTCGCCACCTTCGCCAGCCAACGAATTCGCGGCGCAATGGTCGACGAGCTGCGTACCCGGGACTGGCTACCGCGCAGTGTGCGCCGCTCCGCCCGGGCCATGGACGAGTCCGTGCGCCGGCTGGAGCAAAGCCTTGGCCGCGCTCCGGAAGAGAGCGAGATCGCCCGCGATCTGGATATCCCGCTCGACGAGTACCAGCAGCTTCTCGCGGATACCAACAGCGGCCACCTGCTGCCCTTCGAGGAGCTTCTGGAGGAGGGCGGCGAGCCGGTTCAGGAGTCGCTGAACGCGCCTTTCGAGGAACTTCTGGACGGCCAACAGCGCGAAACCCTGATCGCCGCGATCGAAGCGCTGCCGGAGCGCGAAAAGCTGTTGATGGCGCTCTACTACCAGGAAGAGCTCAACCTCAAGGAGGTAGGGGCCGTGCTGGGCGTCACCGAGTCGCGGGTATCGCAGCTGCACAGCCAAGCCATTAGCCGATTGCGGGCGCGCCTGCACGAGCCAGACTGAGACACTTTCACCCTTACAACCAACCGGCGAGGAGCCGTCGATGAACCCCTCTACCCTGATCGGAATAGGCGCCAGCATCCTCTTGCTGGTGAGCGTGCTGTTCTTTACCGCGGAGTCCCCGGAAAGCTTCATCAACCTGCCCGGGCTTGCCATCGTCATCACCGGCACGCTGGCGGCGACGTTCATCAGCTATCCGCTCAAGGAAGTGGTGCGCGTGGTGCGTCTGGTGGGGCTGGTATTTCGCCGTGAGAATACCTTCGTTCGCGACGACATCGACGAGCTGGTCTCGATGGCCAGGCTCTGGTTCAAGGGCGACGTGCGCGCGGTCGAGCGCGAGCTCGAGCACACCCGCAACCCGTTTCTGCGTACCGGCATCCAGCTCGTCATCGCCAACACCAAGGAAGACGAGATCTTCGACATGCTGCGCTGGCGCATCGCCAGGCTCAAGGCACGCGAGCACGCCGAGGCGCAGATCTTTCGCACCATGGCGACCTACGCCCCGGCGTTTGGCATGATCGGAACGCTCGTCGGGCTGGTCAACATGCTCGAAGTGATGGACGCGGGGGATCTCGAGGTGATTGGGCCACGCATGGCGGTGGCGCTCTTGACCACCTTCTACGGCATCCTGCTGGCCAATCTGGTGTTCAAGCCGGTGGCGGTGAAGCTCGAGCGGCGCACCGAGGAGCGTTTGATCACCATGAACATGGTACTCGAAGGCATTTCGCTGATCACCAAGCGCCGGCTGCCGTCGTTCATCGAAGAGACGCTGAACTCGTTCGTGGCCAACTATCACGACGAGATCAACGACCCGCACGTGAAGCCGCGCCCGGGCAGCGGCGTCGCGGCGAAAGGGTAGCGTCATGCTGAACCGCGACGCCCGCCACGCGTTGGAATCGCCCTTCACCGGTGGCGACGGTGAGGAGGGGTGGCTGACCAGCTACCTCGACGTGCTAACACTTCTGATCACGTTGTTCGTGCTGCTGCTGGCGCTGACACCGGCGGGCAGCGGCGGCGAGGCGACGGACGAAGGCCACGGGCTCACACCGCTCTCCTCCGGCATCCTGCCGCGCGACAGCGGTCTGTCGCCGGCAATGGCGGCGCTCGACATCCAGGGCGTGAGCGTGAGCCAGGGGCGCGAAGGCGTGACCCTGCGCATCGATGACAGCCTGCTGTTCGACAGCGGCGCCGCCGAGTTGACCGCCCAGGGTGAAGCCGTACTCGAGCGATTGAGCGAGGTGATCGATACCTTCGATGGCGAGGTGTCGGTGGAAGGGCACACCGATAACGTGCCGATATCGACCGCAGCGTTCGCCTCCAACTGGGAGCTTTCGACCGGGCGGGCGATCGCGGTGGTGCGCCATCTCGAGCAGGAGGGCGTGGCACGACAGCGGCTACGCGCCGTGGGTTACGCCGACACGCGCCCGCTCACCGGCAACGACACGCTCGAGGGTCGCGCCGCCAACCGCCGCGTCGAGTTCGTGCTGCGAACGCCCGCCCCGGAATCGGTGGCGCTGACGCTTTAAGCCCCGGCGCAGCGCCGCTGCATTTCCTGAATGGCTTGCCCGGCGCCGTCGAGATCAAACGTCATGGTCCAGGGCGCGGCGTTGCCCTGCTCGAAGCCGATGAAGAGCTGCTCGCCTTCGCTCATGCGCGCCAGCAGCGCGTCGAGCTCGCCAAGATAGAAGTGGCTGTAGAAGCCGTCGTCCCCCTGTTCGACGATGAACTCCGCCATGGTTTCCATGATCGGCGTCTGGTCGACGCGCAGCCGCGCCGGGACCAGGTTCACCGCGAGGCTCTCGGGCTGCGCCTCATCCAAAGTCACGCGCAGTTCGAGCCAGGGCAGATGGCACACACCTTCGGTGGCGTTCACGCTCAAAATGGCGTCCGAATAGCTTTCGGCCTCCAGCGCGCGAAAGTGGCGCTGGCCGGCATCGGTGGTGGTCACAGCGTGCCAGCCGCCGAAGGCCGTTTCGTCGCTGACCGGGTAGCGCGCCGCCTGGGCGGCAGTGGCAAGCGTTAAGAGCCCGGCGGCGCTGAGCGCGGCCGCGGAAAAAGGGAGACGCGTCATGGGACGGTGCGCCGAGTAGTGATGTCGAGAAAAGATACGCATTACTCCGTCTGGCCGAGCAGCGGCCGCACGTTGTCGCTTAAGTAGCAGTCGTCGAACTCGCCTTCGGCGGCAAGTGCCGCCAGGTCCGGAATATTAATGTGATGGCGGTCGCGATAAATGAGCCCCGCCTCGCTAAGCGCGGTGAAGGTGCGGCTGACGTGCACCGGGCTCAGTCCCAGCACGTCGGCAAGCTGCTCTTGCGAGAGCGGCAGGCGAAACTGGCCGGTCAAATCCGGGTTGGTCTGGCTCAGGCGCACGTACATCTCGTGGATGAAGTGAGCCATTTTCTGGCGGGCGGTGCGCCTGGCCAGGTTCACCAGCCGCTCGGTCAGAAGCGACTGCTGGCGGCTGCTGATGGCGAACATGACCGAGGTCAGCGGCAGCGACGCGCTGAACAAATCGATCATGCGCTTGTGCGGGAAGCGGCATACGACGCTATCGGTGATGAAGCGCACGTTTTCCAGCCGTTGGGAGAAGGCAAATTCGCGCAGGCCGATGATGTCGCCGGGAAGGTAGACCTCCATGATGTGACGGTCGCCGTTTTCCAAATGGCGGTAGGAGTAGGCCCAGCCGCTTCGCAGCGTACAAAACTCCTGGGCGGGATCCTTCATCTCCCATAGAAGCGACCCCGCTTTTTGATCGAGCGGGCTCTCTTCGAGCGAATCAAGCAGCTGCTCTTCGTCTTTCGACAACGAGTAATAATGGTTGAAGTGGCGAACAATACAGCTCTTTTCCTGACTCATGCTCGGTGTCTCCTTCTCTAGAATCGCGTGCGCGAGCCGGCGCTCGCCATATCGCCGCCGGCTCAAAAGTGACGATACGGCGGTTGGTCCTTCATTGCCTTATCGTTTTTTTTATTTTTTCACTTCTTTTTTTGCAACAGCGGCGCCAAAAATTGCCCAGTGTGGGAGCCTTTTTTCTTCACCAACTGCTCCGGGGTGCCCTCGGCGATGATCCGACCGCCGCCGGAGCCGCCTTCCGGGCCCAGGTCGACGATCCAGTCCGCGGTCTTGATCACGTCGAGGTTGTGCTCGATCACCACGATCGTGTTGCCGTGATCGCGCAGGCGGTGGAGCACCGTCAGAAGCTGGCGGATGTCCTCGAAGTGCAGGCCCGTGGTCGGCTCGTCCAGAATGTAGAGCGTCTGGCCGGTGTCGCGCTTGGCCAGCTCCCGGGCGAGCTTGACCCGCTGCGCCTCGCCGCCGGAGAGCGTGGTCGCGCTCTGGCCCAGGCGAATGTAGGAGAGCCCGACGTCCAAAAGCGTTTGAAGGCGCCGCGCGATGGCCGGCACCGGGCTGAAGAACTCAAGGCCCTCTTCGACGGTCATTTCCAGCACGTCGTGGATGTTCTTGCCCTTGTAGTGGATGTCCAGGGTTTCGCGGTTGTAGCGCTTGCCCTTGCAGACGTCGCAGGGTACGTAGATGTCCGGCAGAAAGTGCATCTCTACCTTGATCATGCCCTCGCCCTGGCACGCTTCGCAGCGCCCGCCCTTGACGTTGAAGCTGAATCGGCCGGGCTTATAGCCGCGCGAGCGCGCCTCCTGGGTGCCGGCGAACAGCTCGCGAATCGGGGTGAAAATGCCGGTGTAGGTCGCCGGGTTCGAGCGCGGCGTGCGCCCGATCGGGCTCTGGTCGATGTCGATGACCTTGTCGAGCTGATCGAGGCCTTCGATGGCGCTGTAAGGCGCCGGGGTCATGGTGGTGGCCCGGTTGAGATCGCGCGCGGCGATCGGCATCAAAGTGCCGTTGATCAGCGTCGACTTGCCCGAGCCGGATACGCCGGTGATGGCGATGAACAGCCCCAGCGGCAGTTTGAGCGTGACGTTTTGCAGGTTATTGCCCGTCGCTCCGCGCACCACCAGTTCCTTCTCCGGGTTGCCGGGGATGCGATACGGCGGCACGGCGATTTCGCGAGTGCCGCACAGGTACTGCCCGGTCAGAGAGTCCGGGTTGTCCATGATGTCCTGTGGGGTGCCTTGGGCGACGATTTCGCCGCCGTGAACACCGGCGCCGGGGCCGATATCGAGCACGTGGTCGGCGGCGCGGATCGCATCCTCGTCGTGCTCGACGACGATCACGGTATTGCCCAGGTCGCGCAGCCGCTCCAGCGTCTTCAAAAGCCGGTCGTTGTCGCGCTGGTGCAGGCCGATCGAGGGCTCGTCGAGAATGTACATCACCCCGACCAGCCCGGCACCGATCTGGCTCGCCAAACGGATACGCTGGGCCTCGCCGCCGGAGAGCGTATCGGCGCTGCGCTCCAGATTGAGGTAGTCGAGCCCGACATTGACTAGAAACTCCAGGCGCGAGTGGATTTCGTTGACGATCTTGTCGGCGATCTCGCCCTTGCGCCCGGGCAGCGCCAGCTTGGCAAAGTAGTCCCAGGCCTCGCCGATTGGCGTGCGCACGATATCGGCGATATTGCGATCGTCGACGAACACGTGGCGCGACTCCTTACGCAGGCGCGTGCCGTTACACGAGGTGCAGGGCTTCATGGCGATGTACTTGGCCAAGTCGTCGCGCACCATGTTCGATTCGGTTTCGCGGTAGCGGCGCTGCATATTGGGCAACACGCCCTCAAACGCGTGCTCGCGGGTCACCTTGCGGCCGCGGTCGCTGACGTAGCTAAACGGTACCGGTTCGCTTCCGCTGCCGTTGAGAATGACGTCGCGCTGATGTTTGGAGAGTTCATTCCAGGGCGTTTCGAGGGCGAAATCGAAGTGGCTAGCCAGCGCCTGAAGCTGGGTGAAATAGTAGATATTGCGCCGGTCCCAGCCCTTGATCACGCCTTCGGCCAAGGAGAGCTCGTCGTGGCTGATCAGCTTCTCCGGGTCGAAGTACTGCTGAATGCCGAGACCGTCGCAGGTGGGGCAGGCGCCGGCGGGGTTGTTGAAGGAGAACATGCGTGGCTCGAGCTCGGAGAGCGAGTAGCCGCACACCGGGCAGGCGAAGCGCGAGGAGAACGCCAGGTCTTCCCGGTCGCCGTCCATGAAGTGGATCATCGCCGTGCCGTCGGCCAGGTTCAGCGCGGTCTCGAAGGACTCGGCCAGGCGCTGGGCGATATCGTCGCGCACCTTGAAGCGGTCCACGACCACGCTGATATCGTGTTTTTTGCGCTTGTCGAGCGGTGCGATGTCGTCGAGCTCGAGAATCTGGCCGTCGATCTGCACGCGTACGAAGCCCTGGGCGCGAAGCTCGGCCAGAAGCTGCAGATGCTCGCCCTTGCGGCCCTTCACCACCGGCGCGAGCAGCATCAGTTTGGTGCCTTCCTCCAGGTTCATCACCTGGTCGACCATCTGCGAGATGGTCTGCGCTTCCAGGTCTTCGCCGTGCTCCGGGCAGCGCGGCGTGCCAGCGCGGGCGAACAGCAGGCGCAGATAGTCGTAGATCTCGGTGATCGTGCCGACGGTGGAGCGCGGGTTGTGAGAGGTCGACTTCTGCTCGATGGAAATGGCCGGAGAGAGCCCCTCGATGTGGTCGACATCGGGCTTTTCCATCATGGAAAGAAACTGGCGCGCGTAGGTGGAGAGCGACTCCACGTAGCGGCGCTGCCCTTCGGCGTACAGCGTATCGAATGCAAGCGAGGATTTTCCCGAGCCGGAAAGGCCGGTAATCACGATCAGCTTGTCGCGCGGCAGCTCCACATCGATCTGCTTGAGGTTGTGAGTGCGTGCACCTCTGACCAGAATGCTGTCCATCAACACCTCGAATCGCGTGGCAAAAGCGTAATTATACGTTTGCCTGGCCCATTACAGCAAAGCGGGCGAGGCGGTTTGTCGCAAGGCGAGCGTTTCCAGCGCCGGCGCGAAGCGCTAGAATGGAGGGCTTTTCAAAACCGGCATTTCGCCGCCGGTCGTCTCGAAGGCGCGCGCTTTCAAGGCGCCTCGCCGGGCACGCCTCGTTCACCTGGTACTACTTCAAAGGGCACTATGCGCAACCTCTCCACACTGCTGCTGGCTTCCGAGCGCCGCGCAATCAGTGGGCTGGCCGGGCTCTATGCGTCCCGTATGCTCGGGCTTTTCATGGTGCTGCCGGTGCTGGCGCTCTACGCCGACACGCTGTCCGGCGCCACGCCGTTTCTGGTCGGCGTGGCGCTGGGGGTCTACGGGCTCACCCAGGCCACGCTGCAAATCCCCTTCGGCCTGCTGTCGGACCGCTTCGGGCGCAAGCGTATCATCGCCCTCGGGCTTTTGATTTTCGCACTCGGCAGTATGGTGGCGGCCAGTGCCGACTCCATTGGTGGCATCATTGCCGGCCGGGCGCTGCAGGGTGCCGGCGCCGTGGCGGCGGCAATCATGGCGCTGTTGGCGGATCAAACCCGCGAGCAGGTGCGCACCGCCGCCATGGCCACGATCGGGCTGTCGATCGGGGTGTCGTTTGCCATCGCCATGGTGCTCGGCCCTTGGCTTGCAAGCCAGGCCGGGCTTGCCGGGGTGTTCTGGGTCACGGCGGCGCTGACGCTGCTCGGGCTATTCGTGCTATGGCGCTGGGTGCCGCCGGCGCCGCGCCGGCTGCGCCACAAGGACGTGGGCATGGACCGCGCCCAGTTCAAGAGCGTGGCGACCCGGTGGGATCTGTGGCGCTTGAACGCGTCGATCTTCTCGCTGCACCTGATCCTGATGGCAATTTTCGTCGCGGTCCCGTTTCGCCTCGTCGAGGCGGGCGTGGCCATCGAGTACCACGGGCTGGCTTACCTGTCGATCATGGCGCTGTCGTTCGTGGCCATGGTGCCGCTGATGATCCTGGCCGAGAAGCGCCAGCAGATCAAAGCGGTGTGCCTGGTGGCGATCGGCGCGATCGGACTGAGCCTAGTGGCACTTGCGCTACCGGTCTCCCACGGTCACGCGCTGTTCGCCGGGCTTTTCGTCTATTTCACTGGCTTCAATTTGCTCGAGGCAACGCTGCCGTCGATGTTAAGCAAGCTCGCCCCGGCCGGCGCCAAGGGCACCGCCATGGGCGTGTACTCCACCAGCCAGTTTCTCGGCGCCTTTTTGGGCGGCACCCTAGGCGGGGCGCTCTCCAGCGCCTTTGGTCTGGACGCGGTGTTCGTTGGCTGCGCGGTGCTGGCGCTTGGCTGGTGGCTGTTCATGTGGCGCCTGCCCTCGCCGCCGCCGCTTTCAAGCGAAGTGGTGGCGCTGGGCGACACCCATCCGGACACGCTGGAGCTTTTGATGCAGCGCCTCGCCGATGTGGTCGGCGTAGAGGACGTGATGGTGGTACCGGAGGAGCGATTGATGTATCTCAAGGTCAACCGCAAGGCGCTCGATCGCGGGGCGCTGGACAAGCTGATTCCCACGGACAAACCCTGATCGGCACGCACAAACAGTGACATCGTCGCGGCGGGATTGGTGATACCCTTAACGCCTGCGAGTACAACGCGCGATCGCCGATGGGCGGTCGACGGATACGAGAATCGACTTACCAGTACGGACTTGTCAGTACGAACTTATCAGTACGAACTTATTAGATAGGAGCGAGCCATGGCGCGCGGGATTAACAAAGTCATTTTGATCGGTAACCTGGGTCAGGACCCGGAAGTACGTTTCACGCCGTCGGGCACGGCGGTGGCGAACCTGAATCTGGCGACCTCGGACACCTGGACCGACCGTCAAAGCGGCCAGCGCCAGGAGCGCACCGAATGGCACCGCATCGTGCTGTTCAACAAGACCGCCGAGATCGCTCAGCAGTACCTGAAAAAAGGCTCCAAGGTCTACGTCGAAGGGCGCCTGCAAACCCGCAAGTGGCAGGACCAGAACGGCCAGGACCGCTACAGCACCGAGATCGTGGCCAACGACATGCAGATGCTCGATAGCCGCGGCGGCGATTTCCAAGGCGGCGGTGCGCCGCAGCAGAACTATCAAAATAGCGCCCCGCAGGGTGGCCAGAACTATCCCGGCAATCAGCCCAACAACCAGCCCAGCCATCAGAGCGCGCCGCCCCAGGGCAACCAGTATGGCGGCGGTCAGCAGAGTGCTCCCCAGCAGGGTGGGCAGGGCGCCCCGAATCGCGGCGGCCAAAGCGCGCCGAACGATCAAAACGGCCGTTTCGGCGCGCCGGACCCGGGTAACTTCGACGATTTCGACGACGAAATCCCGTTCTGAACCCCGGCGATCGGATGATCCGCGTTTGGCGCAGTGAGAGAGGAGAGCGTCTGCCTTGAAGCTTTTGATACTGGATGCCGGGCACTGCTTGAGCTTGGCGCTGGCCCGTGAGGCCAGCCGCCGGGCGGATACCGAGCTGGTCATCGAGCAGGGCATGGGCGTCGACGCCCAGGAGCTTGGGGCGATTGCGCCCCATGCGGTGATCATTCCGCCGCTGGCCGAGCCTCACACCATGCCACCGGCCGATGTGAAGGCCTACGCCGATGCGGTCGATGCGTGTATGGAGGCGTGCAAGGCGCACGGCGTGGCGCTGGTCTGGTGCGTCTCGGATCAGCTCTACGACGAGGGCTTCGAGATTCCGATCGACGAGCACGTGGTGCCCGCGCCACGCGACGAAAGTCTGCGTCGGCTGGTCGCCACCGGCAATCGGATTCGCGCCGAGTACCACCGCCACTTGATCGTGCGGCTGGGGCCGCTGTTCGCGCTCGACGGCAGCCACGCTTGGCTTGGCGACATCATCGATAGCCTGGTGGCGGGCCAAAGCGTGCGCGCCGCCGAAGACGTGATTTGCTGCCCGACCTCGGCGGACTCCGTCGCCATGGCGCTAATCGGCATGCTCGCTCAGCAGGGCTGCGGCGCCGAGGCCTGGGGGGCGTACCACCTGGCGGGAATCGAGCCGGTCAGCGCGTTCACCTTTACCTCGATGGTGCGCACGCAACTCGTCACGCACCTGGAAGGGCGCGGCGAGGCGGTGGCGTTGGGCGAGGTCACGGCGCTGAATCATCACCACGACGCCAAGCTCAGAAGGGTGTTGAACTGCCGTCGGGTGCTGGACGTGTTCGGCGTTCATCAAAAGCCCTGGCGGCTGGAAGTCGGTCGAATGCTGGACGCCTGGTGTCTAACCCGAGACCAGAGCCGCCCGGAGCAGGGCGCTGAACAAGGCCCCGAACAAGGAGAGTCGGCTTGACCAACGTGTTGCGCAGCCTGGTCTTTTATCTGGGCTACTTTACGGTGATGCTCGCCTGCGGCGTGCTGTTTTTACCGCTCACGCCGTTTCTACCGCTGGCCTGGCGCTACCGGCTGCTCAATCTGTACAACTACTTCGTCATCTTCTGGTTCCAGTTTGTGTGCGATGTGCGCTACGACATCCAGGGGCGCCAAAATATTCCCGACGGGCCCTGCGTCATTCAGGCCAACCACCAGAGCGAATGGGAAACCGTGTTTCTGCAGGTGATGAAGCCGCCGGTCTGCACCGTGCTCAAGCAGGAGCTTTTGCGCATTCCGGTGTTTGGCTGGGCGCTGCGCCTGTTACGCCCGATCGGGCTCGACCGCTCCAAACCCGCGCGGGCGATGAAGCAGGTGCTGACCCAGGGCGTGGCGCGGCTGCAAGGCGGGCTGTCGGTATTGATCTTCCCCGAGGGCACCCGAGTCGACCCGGGACGGCGCAAGCGCTATAACAAAAGCGGCACGGTGGTGGCGTGTCGGGCCGGCGTGCCGGTGCTGCCGGTGGCGCACAACGCCGGCGAGCGCTGGCCCGGGCGGCACTGGGTCAAACAGCCCGGCGAGCTGCGGGTACGCATCGGCGAGCCGATCGAAACCGCTGGCCGCACCCCGGACGAGGTGCTCGTCGAGGTGGAGCGCTGGATCGAGTCCACCCTCGAGGAAATTTCTGACGTGCCCCGCGGCGAACCCGTGGCCATGAGCGTCGCGCCTCGGGCTCGGTAATACACTCGAGCCGAGCTTTTGCGCGGCCCTGGGGCGCTTTAAGTGAGCGGCGGCTGAGGCTGGCGCTGCCGGGTAACCCGTAGCGAGGATCTTTCGCCAGGGAGGGCGAAAGTAGCGTACAGGGAGGTATTCACAGCGCCCTCGCGTAGGGTTGCCCGGCATCCCACAGAACAGACCAACAAAAACGGCGCCCGAAGGCGCCGTTTTTTCATTACTGCGTATCACTAGTCGGCGTAGCGCTGGAACACCAAGCAGGCGTTGGTGCCGCCAAAGCCGAAGCTGTTGGAGAGCGCCCGCTCGATGGCGACGTTATCGCGCCGCTCGGTGACGATGTCGAAGCCGTCGGCCTGCTCGTCGAGCTTGGTGACGTTGGCCGAGGCGGCGACGAAGCCGTGCTGCATCATCAAAAGCGAATAGATCGCTTCCTGCACGCCGGTCGCGCCCAGGGAATGACCGGTCAGCGACTTGGTCGAGCTCATCGCCGGCGTCGAGTCGCCGAAAACTTCGCGAATCGCTTTCAGCTCGGCCACATCGCCGACCGGCGTCGAGGTGCCGTGGGTATTGATGTAGTCGATGTCACCATCCACCGTGGCCATCGCCTGGCGCATGCAGCGCGTGGCGCCTTCGCCGGAGGGCGCGACCATGTCGACGCCATCGGACGTGGCGCCGTAGCCCACGACTTCCCCGTAGATCTTCGCACCGCGCGCCTTGGCGTGCTCAAGCTCCTCGAGCACCACCATGCCGCCGCCGCCGGCGATGACGAAACCGTCGCGGGTCTGGTCATAAGGCCGCGAGGCGGTTTCCGGGGTGTCGTTGTAGTGGGTCGAGAGCGCTCCCATGGCGTCGAACAGGCACGAGAGCGTCCAGTGCTCCTCTTCACCACCGCCGGCGAACACGACATCCTGCTTGCCCAACTGGATCTGCTCCATGGCGCTGCCGATGCAGTGCGCCGAGGTCGCGCAGGCCGAGGAGATCGAGTAGTTCACGCCCTTGATTTGAAAGGGCGTGGCCAGGCACGCGGAGACGGTGCTGCCCATGGTGCGGGTGACGCGGTACGGCCCGACGCGGCGCAGCCCCTTGTCGCGCAGTACATCGGCGGCTTCGACCTGGTTAGCGCTGGAGGCGCCGCCGGAGCCGGCGATCAGCCCGGTACGCTCGTTGGAGACCTGCTCCGGCGTGAGCCCCGCGTCCTCGATGGCCTGCGCCATCGACACGTAGGCGTAGGCCGCGGCATCGCCCATGAAGCGTAGAAGCTTACGGTCGATCAGCGCTTCGAGATCGATATGTACGCTTCCGGCCACGTGGCTACGAAAACCGCGCTCGGCATACTCCTCTTTAAAGCGAATGCCGCTGCGCCCGTTTTTTAGCGCGTCCAGAACCTGGTGCTGGTCATTGCCCAAACAAGATACGATGCCCAGGCCGGTGACTACCACTCGTCGCATGGGAGCCTCCTGTTAAAAATTCGCAGTGGAGGTGAATAGGCCAACGCGCAAGTCGTTCGCCTGATAGATGTCGCGTCCGTCCACGGACACCGTGCCATCGGCGATGCCGAGAATCAGCCGGCGCGTGATGACCCGCTTGATATTGATACGGTACGTGACCAGTTTCGCATCGGGCAGGATCTGCCCGCTGAACTTCACTTCGCCGCAGCCCAGCGCCCGACCGCGCCCGGGATGACCCAGCCAGCCCAGATGAAAGCCGACCAGCTGCCACATGGCGTCGAGCCCCAGACAGCCCGGCATGACCGGATCACCCGGGAAGTGGCAGTCGAAAAACCAGAGATCCGGGGTGATGTCGAGCTCGGCGATCAGCTCGCCCTTGCCATGCTCACCGCCTTCTTCGTGAATGTGCGTGATGCGGTCGAGCATCAGCATGTTGGGTGCCGGCAGCTGCGCATTGCCGGGGCCGAACAGCTCGCCGCGCGAGCACGCCAGCAGTTCTTCGCGATCAAAGGAATGTTGCTTGGTCACTGAATCGTTCCGAGGTTCAAGGTGGACGTTGGCCGTCCGTCGCACCGGCGTTACGCGCCGGGGTCGCCACGAACGGCGGGCAAGGCCACGCCTAGTCTACTTCCGGAAACCGCTGAATGCACGCCATCGTCGATCTATCGTTGAGTTGGCGCGGGGTTAGTGCGCGCTCAAAGCGCCTTGAACGCCTCCAGTGCCCGCTGGCGCGCCGCCTTGTGATCGACGATCGGCTCGGGGTAGTCGAGCTTCGTCAGCATGTCGTTTGGCGGGGCGTGACGCGCCTTGGCGGGCAGCTCGGAAAGTTCCGGTAGCCACTCGGCGATGAACTCGCCGTCCGGGTCGAAGCGTGTGGATTGGGTGGTGGGGTTGAAGATACGAAAGTAGGGCGCGGCGTCGGTGCCGGTGGAGGCCGCCCACTGCCAGCCGCCGTTGTTGGAGCAGAACTCGCCATCCACCAGGTGTTCGAGGAAAAACCGCTCGCCCCGGCGCCAGTCAATCAATAGATGCTTGCTCAGAAACATCGCGGTGACCATGCGCAGGCGGTTGTGCATCCAGCCGGTATTGACCAGTTGGCGCATGGCGGCATCGACGATCGGGTAGCCGGTGCGCCCTTCACACCAGGCCTTGAAGCCCTCGTCATCGTCACGCCACTCAAGTGCTTTGGTGTGTTCCTGAAACGGCTCGTGGCGCGACACCCGGGGGAAGCCGAAGACCACGTGCTGGTAGAACTCGCGCCACACCAGCTCGTTGACCCAAGTGGTCAGGCCCTTGTCGCCGTCGGCGAGGTGGCCGCTGTTGTGGCTCATGACCGCCTGCATGCACTGGCGGTACGACAGCACACCGAGGGCGAGGTAGGGCGAGAGCTCGCTGGTGCCGGCGACGGCGGGGAAGTCGCGCTGCTCGTTGTAGCGCTTGGCGCGCTTTTGCAAAAAGCGCGCGAGCGCGTCGCTCGCCGCGTCCTCGCCGGCAGGCCACGCCTTCTGGTTCACCGGCGTTTGGTCGAGCTCGGGCAGCGCCGCAATGGAGTTGTTGCCAATCGAAAGTTCGGCCTGCTTTTTCGGCGCGTCCAGCACGTGCAGCTGCGAATCCTTTAAATTCTTGTGCCAGGCCTTCGAGAACGGTGTGAACACGCTGTAGTACTCGTTCTTGCCGGTCAACAGCGTGCCCGGCGCAAACGCGACGGCGTCGTGATAGCCGTGAGCGGGAATGCCTTCGTGCTTGAACGCCTCGAGCACTTGGGCGTCGCGGCGATGCTCGTTGAGCGGGTACTGGCGATTGAAGTGCAGCCGCTCGATACCGTGCTCGCGCGCGATCTCCAAAAGCGCCTCGGCCGCCTGGTCGTAGCGGCCGATATCGCGGTGCAGAAGCGGAATGTTGAGTGCGTTCAGGCTCTCTTTCAGCGCGCGAACGCTTCTGTGCCAAAAGTCGATCTTGTTGGCGCCGTGGCCGTGTTCACGCCACTGCTCGACGCTGCGCAAAAACACGGCCACCACCGGGCCCTTTTCGGCGGCGGCCGCTAGTGCCGAGTGATCGAAGGTGCGAAGGTCGGTTCGAAACCAGACTAGCTGAAGCGCCATGACTCCCTCCCTGGAGTGTCAAAAACGCCGGCGATAAGAAGCCGGCGTCGGTAGAGTAGTGAACCCCTTAAATGAGTGAATCCGGCGCCGGCGCGTTACAGGATGCCGGATTCGCGCAGCAACGGGCGCAGCCTGGCGATCGCCTGGGGCAGGTCGTCACCGAGCATGTGGACATCGCTGTCGCGCAGATCGGCATCGCGCTGGCGGGCGACTTCGCCGCACACGCCGATCGGCACGCCAAGCGCCGTCGCGGCGCGCGGCAGTGCCTGGCGAATGAAGTCATCGCTTTCGCGCTGGCCGCTGGTCAGAAGCACCATCGAACAGTGCAACCGTGCCACTGCCTGGGGCAGGTCCTCGAGCGCAAGCGAGTGGTCGAGAAGCTGGACACGGTAGCCCTGTTCGCTCGCCATCAGGGCCGTCATCAGCACCCACAGCGGGCCCGGGTCGTCGGGCATGGCGTTGAGCAGAATCAGCGGGCCGCGGGTGGCCTGGTTGGCGTAGTGCAGGCGAATGCCAACCTGGCTGCGCAAAAACGCCTCCAGCGAGCGGCGCACCAGATCATCGGGTTCGATTGCCCACTTCGCTTCCAGCGTCGAGATCACCGGCTGCCACAGCTCGTTGACCGCGGTGCTCAGCGGATAGAGCGCCAGGCTTTGCTGATAGAGCGACTCGAGCTTGGTCAGGTCAATCGCCTCAATGGTGGCCAGAAGCTGCTGACGTTGACTCGCCCAGTCGCCGGCGTCCGGCGCCGGGGCCTCGACGGTTTCCGGCTGGTCGAGCAGATCCGCCACTTGGCTGACCGGCACCCCGCGATTGAGCCACTGCAAGATCCGCTCGATGCGGATGATGTCATCCTGGGCGTAAAGCCTGTGGCCCTTGGGCGTGCGCTGCGGGCAGATCAGCCCGTAGCGGCGCTCCCAGGCGCGCAGGGTGACCGAGTTCACCCCCGTCAATCGGGAAACTTCCCGAATCGGGTAAAGTGGCGTATCGGGTGGGTGGGTCGCCTTCTTGCTCATGGGCGCCATTGCCTCTTGGTTGCCTCGGGCCAGTGCCCCAGGGATCTTTCATGAATGGCGGCGGCGCGCAGCCATCATTACGCTGCTCGCCGTCTGGTATAACGTTCAAAGCCTTTTTTTGGTAGCGTACTTTGTACAACTTTTTGACGTTGGGTACAACCTTGCGCAGGCTAACGTTATACGGCCGTTTGATTTTGGTAACTCTCTGGTAGCTCTAACAATGCATTTCCAAGCTCCCGCCCGGAGAGCCAGGCATCCTCGACGCGGCTGCCGCGAAAGCTTTCGCCACACAGGGCAAGGCCCTGTTCGCTGTACAAGTATGACTCGCTGCCGGGTGCGCTTGCCTGGGCGTAGCGCCAGCGGTGGGCGCCTAGCTCGACTATGTCGGGCAGCACGACATTACGCGGCAGCAGCGAACGAAAGGCGGCGTAAAGCGCACAGGCGACTTCGTCCGCCGGGCGCTCGAGCATCTGCTCGCTCCAGTCGAGCTGGGCGAGCAGGCTAAGGCTTTCCGGCTGGTGCCCGCGGCCGGGCTTGGTGTGATTGCGCGATACCAGCCGAAGCGCCGGATGGCGCGCGTGCAGCGTGTCCCAGCGGGTAACGTTTTCGATTGGCGGCAGCGGCGTTTCAAATACCACGTAACCGGCCCAGCAGCTTCGCTGGGCGCGCGCGCTGCACGCCCTGGCAAGCGTCAAATCCCACTCGCCCATCAGCGCCTCGGCCTGGGGCGGCGGGGCGGTGATCACGACCGTATCGAAGGCGCCAAGCGGCTGATGTTGATCGCCGCAAAGCGCCCAGTCGCGCTCGCCGCCGGTTAGCTTTGTCAGCGTCTGAACGCGGGTGTCGAAGTGGGTCTTTACGTGGTCAAAGCGAGTAAGGCGATTGGCGAGTTCGCGGGTGATCGCGCTCATGCGGGGGGCGCCTGCGTAGCGGCGCTGGTCGTCATCGAGCTTCGCCCAGCCGGCGTCGCTGACCTCGAAACTGGCGCCGGGCCAGCAGGCGACCACGCCCTGGTTTTCGAGTGATTCGATCAACTGCGAAAACCGCGCGTCGCGCACGGTGAAGCTCTGAGCGCCGAGATCCAGCGTGGCGGTGGGGCGGCGTTTGCTAGCCATGCGCCCGCCCGGGCCGCGTGCCTTATCGAACAGGGTCACGTGAATACCCTGTTCGGCCAGCGTTTGAGCGCAGGCTAGGCCTGACATGCCGGCGCCGATTACGGCAACGCGTTCAGGGCGAGCAGCTCGGCGCGCTTTTTCGGGCATAAGTCCTCGCGTGAATGGATGACACTCAATATACTTATCGTACCATTTTAGTACAGCATTTGTGCAACTAATCGCCTGCGGGCTGAAGGAGGTTCTCGATGCGAATACTCGTAACCGGCGGCACGGGCTTTGTCGGCAAGCGTCTGTGTGAAAAGCTGATCGACGGTGGCCACCAGGTCGACGTCGTTTCACGCTCGCCCTCCCAGGCGGCTCGCGGGCTGCCCCGGGCGTGCAACACTGGAAAGAGCGCCATGGCGTTCATCGACACCCCGCCGGACGCCATCGTCAATCTGGCCGGCGAGCCGATTGCCGGTAAGCGCTGGAGCGATGCGCAGAAAAAACGCCTGATCAGCTCGCGGGTCGAGGCCACTACGGCGCTGGTCGAGTTCTGCAAGGCGCTGAAAAAAGCCGGCAAGCCGCTGCCCGCGGTGATGGTCAGCGGCTCGGCCATGGGGTATTACGGCGATCAGGGCCATAAAAAGGTAGACGAAGAGACCCCGCCTCACCCCGAGTTCGCCCATCGACTGTGCGCCCAGTGGGAGGCCGCCGCCGAGCCCATCAAGGCGCTCGGCGTGCGGCTGGCGATTGTGCGAATCGGTTTGGTGCTCGGTGAAGGCGGCGGTACGCTCGCTAAAATGCTGCCGCCGTTCAAGCTGGGTCTGGGCGGGCGCTTTGGCGACGGGCGCCAGTTCATGCCCTGGGTGCACCGGGAAGACCTCGTCGAGGCGATTCTGTACCTGATCAACAAGTCCGGGCTCGAAGGGCCGTTCAACGCTGGCGCCCCACACCCGGTCACCAATAGGGAGTTCACCCAAACCTTGGCGCGCCACCTCAACCGCCCGGCGATCTTCCCGGTGCCCGCCTTCGTGCTGAAAGCGGGGCTCGGCGAGATGTCGCGGCTCTTGCTGACCGGGGCCGACATGCGCCCGGAGCGCCTGCACGCGGCGGGCTTCAACTTCGGCTACCCGACCCTCGACAAGGCGCTTGACGACATTCTCGGCGACGACTGACCCACCTCACCTTCATCTTTCACGCCTTACCCTGGCGCCGGCATAAGCGTCAGGCGTTGGGGTCGACGGTAATCACCACCCGCACCGCGTCCAGACGCAGGCGAGTGGCGTTGATCGCCTCCAGCAGCGCGCCGCGCTCGCGTTCGAGCGCCGCTAGCTCCTCGTCGCGCACCGCCGGGTTGTGCTTTGCAAGCGAGCGCAGTCGGTCGAGCTCACCGTCGAGCTGAGCGCGCATCTTCTCGCGCGCCTGCTCTAGTAGCCCCGGTAACGCTTTTTCCGCTTCCTCCTCGCCTTGACTCAACAGCGTGCGCAGCTCGCTCACCCGGCTCTTGATCAGGTCGCGGGCCATCGACTTGTTGACCTTCTGGACGTTTTTTGAGAGCCCGGTGAAGGAGATGTTGGCGGTCAGATTGGCGCCGGATTCGTCCATCAGCACGCGCACCGCCGTGGGCGGCAAAAAGCGGTTGAGGTGCAGCGCTTTAGGCGCCGGGCAGTGGGTGCAGAACACCAGCTCCGCCATCAGCCGCCCGCTCGGAATAGACGGGTGGCGCAGCAGCGCAAGCGCGGTGTTGCCCATGGTGCCGTCGATCACCCGGCCCATCATTTCGCGCACCAGCGGGTGCTCCCAGCCAAGCCGGTGCACGTCGTCGCGGGCCAGCGCCACGTCGCGGCGGTAGGTGGCGGTAAAGCCCTCTTCGCCTTTCACCAGCCCCGGCAGGCCGTCGAGCATGTGTGAACCCGGCGCGAGATAGATCAGGTCGTTACCGACCTCCTGGCTGTCGACACCGAACACGTCCAGCGCCCGCTCGACATAGCGCGGCAGGGCGGTATCCTCGTCGAGCTCGCGCACCGCCTCGACCACCTGCTCGGCGCGCTCACTCCGGCAGGCGTTGAGCTCCAGCAAGCGGTTACGCCCGGCTTCGCGCTCGGCCATTTTCTCGGTGAAGAAGGCGCGCGTGTCAGCGATGATCTCGTCGAGCGCTTCGTCGTCCAAAAGCGCGTCGGCCAGCGCGTCGCCGAAGGTCTCGAACAGCTCGCTTCCGACGCCGTGGGGGGCAGCGAAGGCGCTCATGCCTTCGTGGTACCAGCGCAAAAGCCGCTCGCCGGGCGAGGCGCTAAAGGCGGGTACGTGCAGCTCGATGGCGTGGCGCTGGCCGATCCGGTCGAGGCGCCCGATACGCTGTTCGAGCTGGTCCGGGTGCTGGGGCATGTCGAACATCACCAGATGCCGGCAGAACTGGAAGTTGCGCCCCTCGGAGCCGATCTCCGAGCACACCAGCACCTGGCAGCCCTCTTCTTCATCGGCGAAGGCCGCTGCGGCGCGGTCGCGCTCGATCAGCGAGAGATCCTCGTGGAACACTGGGGCCTGGTAGCCGCCAAGCACGCGCAGCGCCTCGGAAAGGCCTTCGGCGGTTTCGCGGTGGTGCGCGATCACCAGCACCTTGTCGCCGGCAAGGCCTTCCTCGCTGGTATCGGCGAGCTTCTCGAGTAGCCAGTTCACCCGCGGGTCGATCTGCCACCAGGGCTCGCCGTTGAGCGGGTCATCCGAGAGCGCGCGGTAGGTGGCGTCCGGGTAGATCAGCACGTCCGGGTGATCCATGCCGGTTTCGATCAAAAGCTCGTCGAAGTAGTCCTCGTCGCGCTCGACCCGGCGCAGCACGCGTCGATAGGCTGAGGGCAGCTCCAGCGTGCTCTGGTGCAGGCGCCGCTCGGGAAAGCCGCCCACGTGGCGGCGGCTGTTGCGAAACATCACCCGGCCGGTGCCGTGACGATCGAGTAGCGCGTCGCGAAGCCGAGTTTTGGCCTTCGCCTTATCGTCGTCGCTGGCGCTTTCGCTGCACAGCGTGTCCAGCAGCGCTTGGCCGTCGGCGTCATCGACCACCGCCGCCACCCGCTCGCGATCAGACGGCAGCGCGTCGAGCGCTTCGATGGCACAGGCCACCTCGACGTAGTGCGCCTCCTCCTGCTTGAAGCGCGCGATATCATGATAGCGCTCCGGGTCCAACAGGCGCAGGCGGGCGAAGTGGCTCTCCAGACCCATCTGCTCGGGCGTTGCGGTCAACAGTAGAAGGCCGGGGATTTGGCCGGCGAGTTGCTCGACGCAGCGATAACCCGGGCCGCTTTCACCGTCGGCGTGCCAATCCAGGTGGTGCGCTTCGTCGACGATCAACAGATCGAAGTCGCTCTCAAGCGCCTGGGCCTGGCGCGCTTCGTTGGCGAATAGCCACCCCTGACTTGCCAGAATCAACTGGGCGCTCTCGAACGGGTTGGCGCCGGCCTGGGCCTGGCTTTGGGTTTCGTCGAGCAGCGTGACGCTTAACGAGAAGCGGCGCAGAAGCTCCACCAGCCACTGGTGGGTGAGGCTATCGGGCACCAGCACCAGTGCGCGGGAAACGCGCCCGGCCAATAGTAGTCGGTGCAGAATCAACCCGGCCTCGATGGTCTTGCCAAGGCCCACCTCGTCGGCGAGCAGTACCCGCGGGGCGTGGCGGCGCGCGACTTCGTCGGCGATATAGAGCTGGTGAGGGATCAGGTCGATGCGCGGGCCGCTAAAGCCGAGCGCTTCGTGCTGCTCGATGCGCTGGTGGTGGTGCAGCGTGCGAAAGCGCAGGTCGAACCAGTCGTTGCGATCCACCTGGCCGGTCAAAAGACGGTCGCGGGCCTGGTTGAACTGCATGGTGTCGGCCAGGCGCGTTTCGGGAAGCTCGCGGGCGACGCCGTCGTCGTCCAGGCCTTGGTAGATGATCAACCCCTGACGCTCGCTGCTTTCGCTGACGGTGATCTGCCAGCCGTCGGCGGCGATCACCCGGTCACCGCTGCCGAACACCACGCGGGTCAGCGGCGCCTGACGGGTGTTGTAGGTGCGGGTTTCCTGACTGGCACTGAACAAGATGGTCACGCTGCGGGCGTCGCAGTTGAGTACGGTGCCCAGCCCAAGCTCGGCCTCACCGTCGCTGATAAAGCGCTGGCCGGGGGTAAAATCGCTCATGATGCCTCAAGGAAGTTCAAAACGGGGCGAGCCGCCTGCGTTCAGGCGGCGATAGGGCGGGGGATTCTAACGCAAAGGCGGGGCGGTATTAAGCGCCGAGTCGCTTAATTATCGAGCCAGCGGTCGAGCTGCGAGCGGGTCAGCTCGCCGACGTGGACTTCCTGAGTGCGGCCATCGGCGTCGAACAGCACGGTGGTGGGTAGGCCCGGGGCGTCAAAACGCGCCATCAGGGTCTGGCTCGGGTCGCGCAGCGCCACCTCGAAGGAGAGCGCCTGATCATCGAGATAGCGCACCACCGGCAGCAGGTCCTCGCCCTGATTGACGATGACGACGCTCACTCCCTCCAGGCCGTCGGCCTGCTCGAGTAGCGGCATTTCGCGCCGGCACGGCGGGCACCAGGTCGCCCACAGGTTGACGATCAGCCGGTCGCCGCGCGCGGCCAGGTCCGGCAGGTAAACCGGTTCGCCGTCGAGGTTTTCAAGCGTCACCTCCGGCAGCGCGCTCACCGCAAAGCGCTGCTCGTCCACGCTCACCATGACTGCGACCAGCCAAAGCGCCGAGCTGAGAATCAGCAGGATAACGGCGATGCCTAGCGCCTTCAGGTTTTTACGCAGCGACCAGGCGCACCACAAAAGCCCCGCCATCAAACCGCCCAGCGGATGATAGCCCGGCTGCCAGAGCTTCAGCGCTTCGAGTGGGGCATCGGCGAAGCTTCCCATATTGAGCAGCACGTAGCCCACCCGCGCGCCTACCAGCCAGCAAAGGATTAGCCCGCTGAACCAGCGGCTTTTTTGCCGCGCATTAAGCGGCAGGCAGTAGTGGCTCGTTAGCAGCAGCAGAAGCGCGGCGCCCAGGGCGAACAGGCGAGGCAGCGAAAGAAGGAGCGGGCCTAGGGCAATCGCGTTCATGGTTTTTCCGTTGAGCAGTTACACTGGGGCACCATATCATGCACGCCACTGTTTACGGAGAACTCCATGACCTCGTCCGGCATCGACGTACTGCGAGCGCTGGCGATCGGCTCCCAGGCGCTGGGGCTTGCGCTGATCATCGCGCTGGAAACCGTGATGGGCAACGCCGCCCGTCCTTGGCAGGGCGTGGTGCTCGCCATCATGCTCGTCACCGCGCTGCTGATCGCGCTGGCCAGGCTCTACCGGCGCAACCGCCAGCGCAAGGAGGCGGATGCGCGCCGCGCGCACCTAAAGACGGGCGCCGACGATGGCTAGCCGCCGGCCGTGGCTGGCCGCGCTGTTGGTGGCGGCGCTGGCGCTTGCCGGCTGCGTCGACGAGGACGCTCCCCGCGAGGCGCAGGTGGCGATCGACCGCGCCCAGGCCGAGGATACCTGGCTTGGTGAGCGGGTCGCCCGCGCGCTGGAGAGGCAGAGCGCGCCGGACGGCTTTGCGCTTTTGGCCAACGGCCAGCAGGCGTTCGAGACCCGGGTGGAACTCATCCACCGCGCCGAGCGCTCGCTGGATATCCAGACCTACCTGTTCGGCGACGGCCAGACCACGCGGCTGGTCATGGAGGAGTTGATCGAGGCCGCCGAGCGCGGCGTGCGGGTGCGCCTGCTGCTCGACGACATGGGCGCCATCGGCCAGGGCGAGCGGCTGGCGGCGCTGTCGAGCCACCCTGGTATCGAGGTGCGGGTATTCAACCCGGTGGCCTTCGGCCGCGGCCATCTCGCCACCCGCGTGCTGGCCTCGTTCACCGCGCCCAAAACCCAGCACCGGCGCATGCACAACAAGCTCTGGATCGCCGACAACACCGTTGGCATCGTCGGCGGGCGCAACCTGGGCGATGAATACTTCGATGCCAACGAGTCGCTCAATTTCGCCGACCTGGACCTGGTCACGATCGGTGAGGTCGTGCCCGAGCTTTCGCAAAGCTTCGACGACTACTGGAATCACGATCTCGCCCAGCCGATCGCCCGCTACCATTCGGTCGAGGCGAGCGCCTGGCAGCCCTTCGCCGATGAGCTCGACTGCTGGCTCGACGATAACGCCGAGGCCGACTACCTCGTTCGGCTGCGCGAGTCGCCCTCCGAGGCGCCGCCCTGGCGTACGCTTTTCTGGGGCAGCGCCCAAACGTTCTGGGACAGTCCGGACAAGATCCACTCCGACGGCGCACCCCACTGGCAGGCCACGCTTCTAGGCGAGCTTTTACGCAACGCCGAGAGCCGAGAGCGGCTGGTGATGATCTCGGCCTACTTCGTCCCCACTCAAGCCGGCGTCGAGCGGCTGGAGGCGCTGGCAGCCCAGGGCGTGGCCATCGACATCATCACCAACTCGCTCGAATCCACCGACGCGGCGGTGGTGCACGGCGCCTATATGCCTTGGCGGGCGCGGCTCATCGAGAGTGGCGTGCGCCTTTATGAGCTGCGCCCGGAGCAGGAGGCGAGCGATGACGACGCCATCGAGGAGATGCGCGTACCCGGCGCCTCCACCTCGGCGCTGCACATCAAGGCGCTGGGCTTCGATGATCAGGTGTTCATCGGCTCGTTCAACGTCGACCCGCGCTCGGTGTTCTGGAATACCGAGGTGGGCGTGCTGGTCGAAAGCGACGGGCTACGCGAGGCGTTTGAGGCGCTGGTCGAAGTCGGCCAGCGGCCAACGATCAGCTACCACGTTACCCTCGAAGACGGCGTGCTGGGGTGGGAGTACGAGCACGAAAGCGAACGCCGGCGCGTGGTCGAGGAGCCCGGCAGCTGGTGGCGTCATGTCAACGCCTGGTTTAGCCAAACCGTTCATCTGGAACCCTTGCTGTAGCGCGCGCTGCGTTAAGAAGCGTTAGAAAAGAGGCTTGTATTTTCGTCCCGGCAGTTTCAAATTGATACCAGCGCTAGCGACAGCCTGCGCGACTCAAATACCGGGAGCGACGAATAACATGATCAAAAAACGCACACTCGTGGCCGCCATCGCGGCTTCCTCTCTTGCCTTGACCGCCACCGCCCAGGCTGAAGTTAAAATCGGCTTTCTGGGGGGCTTTACCGGCGGTATCGAAAGCCTGACGCCGCCGATCTTCGAAGGCGCACAGCTGGCCGTGGCCCAGATCAACGAGCAGGGCGGCATTCTGGACGGTGAAACGCTCTCCATGCCGTCTGGCGACACCACCTGTTCTGACGCCTCGGCGGCCTCCAACGCCGCCGACCGCATGGTCAACTCCGAAAACGTCACGGCGATCGTCGGCGCGCTTTGCACCGGCGCGACCATTGCCGCGGCCAACAACGCCGCGATTCCCGGCGGCGTGGTGATGGTGTCACCGGCCTCCACCGCGCCGGCGGTCACCGAGCTCGACGACAACGACCTGGTCTTCCGCACCGTGCCCTCGGACGCCTTCCAGGGCGAAATGCTCGCCAAGCTGCTGCTCGACAAGGGCATCGACGTCGTGGCGGTCACCTTCGTCAACAACGACTACGGCCAGGGACTGTCCGACGCTTTCAGCGCGGCGTTCGAAGCCGGCGGCGGCGAGATCACCGACAACCTCGCCCACGAGGACAACCGCGCCGACTACCGCTCGGAACTCGGTTCACTCTCCGCCGGCGGCGCCGATACGCTGGTGGTGCTGGCCTACGCCGACACCTCGGGGCAAACCGTGCTGCGTCAGGCTTACGAGAGCGGCATGTTCACCCAGTACGTGGGCGCCGACGGCATGGTCGGCGATAGCCTGGTCGAGGCGATCGGCGCCGACGTGCTCGACGGCATGATCGCCACCCGCCCGGGAAGCCCGGATCTCCCCGGCACCGACATTTTCGAAAGCGCCGCGAATGATGCCGGCTTCGACCCCAGCGCCGTGTTTGCCGCTCAAGCCTATGACGCCGCCTTCCTGCTGGCGCTGGCCATCGAGCAAAACGGCAGTGCCGAGCGCGAAGGCCTGGCTGAGGCGCTGCGCAGCGTGTCGAGCGAGCCCGGCGAGGTGATTCTGCCCGGCGAGTGGGAAAAGGCCGTGGGGCTGATTGCCGAGGGCACCGAGATCAACTACGAAGGCGCCTCCGGCTCGCATGAGTTCGACGACAACGGCGACGTGCCCGGCGTGGTCGTCGAGATGGCGGTGGAAGACGGCAGCTTCGTAACCAAGGGCCAGCTCGATTTGTAAGCCGTAAAGCGTAGAACCCGCGTAAAAAAACGCCCCGGGCCGAAAGCCCGGGGCGTTTTTCGTAGCGACCGGCGTTTAGCCGTGGGTCTTGATGTTCTCCGGCAACAGCCCCTTGGGCGCGAAGCGCAGCACGATCGTAATCAGCATGCCGATCACCAGTACACGGGCCTGCAGCGCGCGGCTGTCCAGGTTGTTGGGCATCTCCCAGCCGGCGCCTTCGCCGATGCTCGTCACCAGATCCATGACGTAAAGCGCCAGTGGCTCGGACATGATCCAGATAATGTACACCGCCACGGCGCCGAAGATCGTGCCCAGGTTGTTGCCGGGCCCGCCGAGAATCACCATCACCAGCACCAGAAAGGTGTGATTGAGCGGCAGATACCCCTGGGGGTCGAAGAGACTGTTGAAGGTGCCCAGCACGCCGCCGCCCAGGCCCATCAAAATGCAGCCCAGCACGAAAATCTCGAGGCGTCGCCGGTTGATGTCCTTGCCCATGGCCGCCGCCGAGACTTCGTTGTCGCGAATGGCGCGGATCATCCGCCCCCAAGGGGCGTGGTAGGCGCGGTGCAGCAAAAAGAAGATCGCCGCGATGATTACCGCGGTCAGCGACAGGTAGATCGCCCGCGACAGCGTAAAGCCGAGCTCGGCAGGCCCGGGCGTCGGCCAGGGCAGCGGCGACACCGTGGCGGTACCGCGGGTCAGCCAGTCGGAGTTTTTCAGAAACGCCTTGATGATCTCGGCGATACCGAGGGTGGCGATCGCCAGGTAGTCGCTTCGAAGCCCCAAGCAAATATGGCCGATGAAGTAGCCCACGCCGCCGGCCAGCGCCCCGCCGACGATCCAGCCGACCCAGGGCGGCAGCCCAAAGCCGCCGACGAAGCCCGCGCGGCTTTGAATCTCGCCGGTCACCTCGCGAAGCAGGCTAATCACGGTGAGATAGAGCACCACCGCCAGCACCACGGTGACCACGGTGCGCAGCCGTTTGGGCATGCCCAAGCGGTCGAGCCGGCTCACGCCGACCACCACCAGCACCGCGGCGATGCCATAAAGCAGCACGCGGCCGAGCTCGAAGGGAAGCTCTGTGCCCCAGAAGGCGTCGTTGACTGGCACGCTAAAGAGCATGGCGCTAAAGCCGCCAAGGGCCACGAAGCCCATGACGCCGGCGTTGAACTGCCCGGCGTAGCCCCACTGAATGGTCAGGCCGAGAGCCAGAATGGCGTAGCAGGCCGCCTCGACCAGCATGCGCGTGCTGTAGGCCGCGCCCATCAGCGCGTAGACGCCGAGCACCGCAATCAAAAGCGCGGCGAACAGCACCATCTCGCGCAGCGGGAAGCGCCGCGTGACGGTGGCATCGCGGGGCGTATAGGATGAGGTTTTATCGTTCATTAGATCACCTTGCCCTTGAAGAGCCCCGTGGGGCGCCAGATCAGAATTGCCACGAGAATGAAAAACGGCACCACGATCTTGTATTCGGTACCCACGAAGGCCAGATTCGACGGAAGCTCGAGCCACTCGGGCAAGCGCTCCTGGAACGGGCGCAGCAGCACGTTCCAGTTGAACACTGCCAGGGTCTCGGCAAAGCCCACCACGAAGCCACCGGCGATCGCCCCGTAGGGGTGGCCGACGCCGCCGACGATGGCCGCGGCAAAGATCGGCAGCAGCAGAAAGAAGCTCAGATCCGGCTTGAAGGTGACGTCAAGCGACAACAGCGTGCCGGCAATGGCGGCGAGCCCGCCGGCGATCACCCAGGTGACGGCGACGATGGTGTTGGTGTTGATGCCCGAGGCCTGGGCGAGCTCCGGGTTGTCCGACATGGCGCGCATCGCCTTGCCCAGCCGCGAGCGGTTCAGGAACACCGCCAGCGCCACGACCGCCACCACCGTAATCACGAACAGGTAGAGCTGCGGCTCGGTCACCACGATTGGCGCTCGGGCGCCCTCGAAAGGTAGCCCCAGGCGGAAGATCTCCTTGCGGTCATCGACGTAGAGACTCTGGCCGCCGGTGCCGGCGAACAGGCGAATCAACCCTTGCAGCATCAGCGTCACCCCGAGTGAGCCGATCACCATGACGATGGGCTTGACCCCGTGAGCGCGCAGCGGCTTGTAGAACGCCTTGTCGATACCGACGGCGAGCAGGGCGGTCAACGCCATGGCCAGCGGCAGCATGATCAGCGCGGTAGGCACGCCGATGCTGGCGCCCGCGGCGGGAAAGGCCGACGCGAGCAGCAGCACCATGAAGGCGCCGAAGGTCATCATGTCGGCGTGGGCGAAATGGGCGAAGCGCATGATGCTGAAAATCAGCGTCACGCCGATCGCCCCGATGGCGTAGATCGAGCCGGTAACGCTGCCGGCGATCAGGACGTTATTGATGAAAAAGACCAGTTCGTTCACGAGTATCTCCCCCGGGCTAGCCGCCCAAAAAGCTCTTGGCGACATCCGGGTCGGCGAGCAGCGCCGCTCCCGTATCGGTAAAGCGGTTCTGGCCGGCGGCCAGCACGAAGCCCTTGTCGGCGATGGCTAGCGCCTGCTTGGCGTTCTGCTCGACCATCAAAATGCCGACGCCGGCGGCGTTGATCTTCTTCACCCGGTCGAAGATCTCGTTCATGTAAAGCGGCGAGAGCCCGGCGGTGGGTTCATCGAGCAGCAAAAGCGTCGGCTCGGCCATCAGCGCGCGGCCCATGGCGACCATCTGGCGCTGACCGCCGGAGAGCTCGCCGGCACTCTGGCGGCGCTTCTCCTTGAGCGGCGGAAAGAACTCATACACCTGCTCGAGCATGCGCTTGACGTTGTGCGGCTTCAAATACGCGCCCATCTCCAGGTTCTCCTGCACCGAGAGGCTCGGGAAGACGTTCTTCTCCTGGGGGACGAAGCCCATGCCGCGCTTGACCAGCTGGTTCGGTGCAAGGTTCTGAATCGGCTCGCCGTCGAGCAAGATCTCGCCCTGATTGACGTTCAAAAGGCCGAACACCGCCTTCAACATGGTGGACTTGCCGGCGCCGTTGGGGCCGACGATCACGCCGACCTCATCGGCGTAGAGGGTCATGTCGACCCCGTTCAAAATGTTCATGCTGCCGTAGCCGCCGTGCACGTCGCGCGCGTCCAGAAGCGGCGCGGCGCTGACGGCCGGCGAGGGGGGTGACGCATCGTTGGACATGATCGAAAAGTCTCGAAAGAGTGTGTTGTTGTTGGCACCGCGCTAAGCGGCATCGCTGCCGAAATAGGCCTCGATCACCTCGGGGTTTTGCTGGATCTCCTCGATCGACCCCTCGACCATGACGCTGCCCTGGGCCAGCACGATGACCGGGTCGCACAGGCGGCTGATCATTTCCATGTCGTGCTCGATGACCAAAAAGGTGTAGCCCATTTCGCGATTCAGCCGCTCGATATTGCCCATCAGATCGCCCAGCAGCGTGCGGTTGACCCCGGCGGCGATTTCGTCGAGCAGCACCACTTTCGCGTCGGTCATCATGGTGCGACCAAGCTCTAAAAGCTTCTTCTGCCCGCCGGAAAGGTTGCCCGCCAGCTCGTTTCGCACGTGGTGCAGGCCCACGAACTCGATCACCTCCAGCGCCCGGCGGCGCACCTCGTCCTCCTCGCGGCGTACGAGCCCCGGCTTGAACCAGGTATTGAACAGGCGCTCGCCGGCCTGGTGCGGTGGCACCATCATCAGGTTCTCGAGCGCGCTCATCTGGCTGAACTCGTGGGCGATCTGGAAGGTGCGCAGTAATCCCTTGTGAAAGCGGGCGTCGGCGGGAAGCCGGGTGATCTCTTCGCCGTCGAGCAGGATATGGCCGCTGTCCGGGACGAGAGAGCCGGCGATCAGGTTGAAAAGCGTCGATTTGCCTGCCCCGTTGGGGCCGATCATGCCGGTGATGGAGCCTTTCTCGACCTTGATCGAACAGTCGTTAATGACGTGTAGCCCGCCGAAGGCCTTGTTGACGTGTTGTACTTCGATAATCGGGGTCATGGTGTCCTCTTGCCAGGGAAGGCAGCTGCCCGGCCATCGCCTGGCCCTTAAAAGGGCGGCGCCGGCGCGGCGACACGGCTCATGTGCGGGAGCGTCCCTGTGGGTGTCGGCTCGGATCGCGATCCAAACACCTGTATGAATTGTAGGATAGCCGCGTTCTTGGGCGCGGTTCGAGATCTACTTTGCGACAGAACGGAGCCGCTTTCCAGCCCCCTTGCGTTTAGGCTGCGTTAACCAGCGCGTTAAATGCGCGCGAGCCTAAACGCCGGGCACAAAAAAGCCCGCGCGGTGGCGGGCTTTCGGGGCGAGCGGCGGGCTTATTTCTTGCCGGCGCGCTTACGCTCGTTTTCGGTCAGGTGCTTCTTGCGCAGACGGATGTGCGACGGGGTCACTTCCACCAGCTCGTCGGAGTCGAGGAACTCGATCGCCTGCTCCAGAGTGAACTTGATCGGCGGCGTCAGCACGATGTTTTCATCGTTACCGGTGGAGCGCATGTTGTCGAGCTTCTTACCCTTGGTCGGGTTCACGACCATGTCGTTGGCACGGTTGTTGATACCGATCAGCATGCCTTCGTACACTTCGGTGGCGTGATCGATGATCAACTTGCCGCGCTCCTGCAGGGTGTAAAGCGCGTAGGAGAGCGCCTTACCGCCGACCATGGAGACCAGCACGCCGTTGCGACGCTCGATAGAGGCGTCGGGCTTGAGCGGGCCGTAGTGATCGAAGCGGCTGGTCAGGATGCCGGTGCCGGAAGTCAGCGTGAGGAACTGACCACGGAAACCGATCAAGCCGCGCGCCGGGATGATGAAGTCCAGGCGCACGCGGCCCTTGCCATCCGGGTTCATGTTGGAGAGCTCGCCCTTGCGGTAGCCGAGCTCTTCCATGATCGCGCCCTGGTGCTGCTCTTCGCAGTCGATGATGACTTCTTCGTAGGGCTCCTGCTTCTCGCCGTCGATCTCCTTGATGATGACCTCGGGGCGGCCAACGGCAAGCTCGAAGCCTTCACGGCGCATGGACTCGATCAGTACCGACAGGTGCAGCTCACCACGACCGGAGACCTTGAACTTCTCCGGGGTTTCGCCCTGCTCGACACGCAGCGCCACGTTGTGGATCAGCTCCTGCTCGAGGCGGTCACGAATGTTGCGGCTGGTAACGTACTTGCCATCTTTACCCGCAAACGGCGAGTCGTTGACCTGGAAGGTCATGGAAACGGTCGGCTCGTCGACGGTCAGCGGCGGCAGCGCTTCGACAGTGTTGACGTCGCACAGCGTATCGGAGATCGCCAGATTTTCGATACCGGTGACACAAACGATGTCGCCGGCGGTGGCTTCGTCGGTCTGCACACGCTCGAGACCCATGTGGGTCATCACCTGGCCGATCTTGCCCTTACGGGTATTGCCTTCCTTGGTGATCACGCTGATCTGCTGGCCGGGCTTGACGCTACCACGCTTGATGCGGCCAAGACCGATGACGCCGACGTAGCTGTTGTAGTCGAGCGCGGAGATCTGCATCTGGAACGGACCGTCGATTTCGACTTTGGGCGGCTCGACGATGTTGACGATCGACTTGAACATCGGGTCCATGCTCTCTTCGAGCGCGTCCGGTTCCATGCCAGCGATGCCGTTGAGCGCCGAGCAGTAGATGATCGGGAAGTCGAGCTGCTCGTCAGAAGCGCCGAGGTTGTCGAACAGATCGAAGATCTGGTCGATGACCCAGTCCGGGCGCGCGCCGGGGCGGTCGATCTTGTTGACCACGACGATCGGCTTCAGGCCCTGGGCGAACGCCTTCTGGGTGACGAAGCGGGTTTGCGGCATCGGGCCGTCGACGGCGTCGACCAGCAGCAGGACCGAGTCCACCATCGACATGACGCGCTCGACTTCGCCACCGAAGTCGGCGTGCCCGGGGGTGTCGACGATGTTGATGTGGTAGTCCGTACCCTTGTCATCCTGCCACTTGATAGCGGTGTTCTTGGCCAGGATGGTGATACCGCGCTCCTTCTCCTGGTCGTTCGAATCCATGATGCGCTCCTGGCCTTCGGCCTTACGATCAAGCGTACCGGATTGACTCAACAGCTTGTCGACCAGGGTAGTCTTACCGTGGTCAACGTGGGCGATAATGGCAATGTTACGAAGATTCTCGATCACGACGCGATCCTGCTGGAAAAATAGGGCGGCATTATAGGGTCTGGGGTGGGGCGACTACCAGCGCTGTCTTAAATAAAGAGGCAAGTCAATAACCCAATGGCGGCAGTTTTCGCCGCTTGGGCGCATCCGGTAAGATAGGCGTTTTCCCAACTGGGGCAAGGACATGACCATCGGCAACCTGATGCGTTTGTTAAGCGATGGCGACGTCCATTCCGGCGAGGCGCTCGGCCAGGCGCTGGGCGTTTCCCGCGCCGCGGTGTGGAAACAGCTCAAGAAGCTCGATGCCATGGGTGTGGAGCTGGTCGCGGTGAAAGGCCGCGGGTACCGCCTGGCCCAGCCGCTTGAGCCGCTGGACGGCAAGCGGGTCGTATCGGAGCTTCCCGCCGAGGCGCGCCATCTGCTGACGCGGCTGTTCGTGGAGGACCAGCTCCCCTCGAGCAACGAGTATCTGCGCGCGCGCTTCGATCAGGGCGCCGGCCACGGCGAAGTGTGCCTGGTCGAGCTGCAAACCGCCGGGCGCGGGCGGCGTGGGCGGGTGTGGTCCACGCCCTGGGGGCAGAGCCTGATGCTCTCGCTCGGCTGGCGCTTCGAGGCCGGGGTGGCCTCGCTTGAAGGGCTGAGTCTGGCGGTGGGCGTGGTGGTGGCTCAGGTGCTTGAGCGCCACGGGGTGGCGCCAAAGCTTAAGTGGCCCAACGACGTGTTGCTTTCTGACAAGAACGGCGAGCTCGGTAAGCTCGCCGGTATCCTGATCGAGGTGACCGGCGACGCCGCCGGCCCCTGCGAGGCAGTGATCGGTATGGGCATGAATCTCTTTTTGCCCCAGAGCCTGCGTGAGACGATCGACCAGCCGGTGGCCGCCCTTTTCGATGAGGTGCCGGCGCTTTCGCGCAATCAGCTCGCCGCCGAGGTGATCGCAGAGCTTCTGGCCATGCTCGCCGGCTTCGAGGAGCGCGGCTTTGGCGTCTGGCGCGACGAGTGGAACGCGCGCCACGCCTACAAGGGGCTCAATGTGCGCGTCATTCAGGGCGCCCGGGAAAGCGAAGCAGTCGCCGGCGACGTCAACGACAGCGGCAATCTCTGGGTGAGCGAAAACGGCCAGACGCGACGTTTGTCCGGCGGTGAGATCAGCGTACGCAGGCGCTTATGATTCTGGATCTTGATATCGGTAATACGCTTTCCAAGTGGCGCCTGAAGGACGCCGCGAGCAGCGAGATTCGCTCGCGCGGGGCGGTATGGACGCGGGAAGAGTGGCGCCCTGGCGCTGACATCCCGGATCTCGACGTGGTCGAGGCGGTGCGTATTTCAAGCGTCGCCCGCGCCGCGGTGCTCGACGACACGGTCAAGCTGTTGCGCCGCCAGGTGCGCCACGTCTTCGTCGCCAAATCGCTGCCCGAATCGCTTGGGGTGATCAACGGCTACGACGAGCCGGGCAAGCTCGGGGTGGATCGCTGGATGGGGGCGCTGGCGGGCTACCAACTCGCCGGCGGCTGCTGCGCGGTGGACTGCGGTAGCGCCATCACCGTCGACTTCGTGCTTCCCGGCGGCACACACCTGGGTGGCTTCATCATTCCCGGGCTCAGGCTGATGAAGGAGAGCCTGCAGCTTGGCACGCGCAACGTGGCGATCGACCCGGACAGCGAAGCCGAGGCGCTGCTGGAGCCTGGTCGGCGCACGGTGGACGCGGTCAATCACGGCATCTATATGGCGGCGGTCAGCGCGATCAATCGGGTGTACAGCGAGGTGTGCGACCAGCAGGGCGTCACGCTGCCGATGCTGTTGACCGGTGGCGACGCGCGGGTAATCTCCCGCGGAGTGCGTGTACCCCACGCGGTGTGGCCGGATATGGTGTATGGCGGGCTGGAGGCGAGTTTTCCGCTCACCTTCGCCGAGCGCGCCGGGCGCATGGCAGGCGCCCCGCGAGTGCCCGAGCCGGTGGCGCTGGAAAAAATTCGCGCAGCGCTTGCTTTTTCCATGCTGCTTTGACAGAATGCAGCGCGTTCCAAGGCAGTGCGGCCCGTGAAAGCGGTGTGCGCTGAGTCAAAAGCTTTGATAAATTAAGTAGCTATCTGGCTTGACACTGTTTTGGAGGCTGGCATAATGTGCCGCCACAGCTGGAGAGGTTCCCGAGTGGCCAAAGGGAGCAGACTGTAAATCTGCCGCGAAAGCTTCGAAGGTTCGAATCCTTCCCTCTCCACCAGTTTTACGGCAGCGTTGGTTTTTGCTGCTGGAGTTGAAAGCCGCAAGGCGTGTTTTTCGGTTGAGCTTGCCGGTTTTTGATTCATGTTTGATCAAGCGGGCGTAGTTCAATGGTAGAACCTCAGCCTTCCAAGCTGATGGTGCGGGTTCGATTCCCGCCGCCCGCTCCAGTCAAGCGTTTGTCGATTTGTAGCGTAAGTTAAGCTCATGTAGCTCAGGGGTAGAGCACACCCTTGGTAAGGGTGAGGTCGACGGTTCAATTCCGTCCATGAGCTCCATATTTCGAAAAAAGCGGGCATTGCTCGCTTTTTTTGTCTTGTCGCCGCGCGATGCGGTAGACGATGTGTAAGGGTTGTCAAGATGGCGGTTCTTCGCTATCATGTCGCCCGCTGTAGCGCAGGTGTGCAAACGCACACGATGATACAGGCCAGTGGCTCAATTGGCAGAGCAGCGGTCTCCAAAACCGCAGGTTGGGGGTTCGAGTCCCTCCTGGCCTGCCAACCTTCCCCAGGTTGGTATGTCTTTTTCAAGAATTCCAAGTCGCTTGCTGCACCCTGAGGAGTCTCGTTTTCATGAAGCCTAGTTCCGTAAAACCTGGCGCCGAGGTGCAACAATCACGTCACGATGGCCTCAAGTGGGTAGCCGTCGCGGCGCTGCTTGTCGTTGCCGTTGTGGGTAACACGTATTTTGCCGATGTCGCCTTGCTCTACCGGGTGTTAGGCGTTGTGCTTTTGTGTGTCGGTGCCGGTCTCATTGCGCTGACCACGACCAAGGGTCGCGCTCTGGTCGAGCTTGCGGTTAGCGCCAAGAAAGAGATTCAACGGGTCGTTTGGCCCACGCGCGCCGAAACCATTCAGACCACCGCCATCGTGCTGGTGGCCGTCATGGTGGTCGGCCTGATGCTCTGGTTGATCGACACGCTTCTTGGCTGGGCAATGTCCGGCGTCATTGGTTAGGAGTTTTCATGTCCAAACGTTGGTATGTCGTCCACGCCTATTCCGGCTTTGAAAAGCACGTGATGCGCTCGCTCATCGAGCGGGTAAAGATGTATGGCATGGAAGACCGCTTCGGCGAAATTTTAGTGCCAACGGAAGAGGTGGTCGAAATGCGCGACGGCAAGCGCCGCAAGAGTGAGCGCAAATTCTATCCGGGCTACGTGCTGGTCGAGATGGAAATGGTCGACGAAACCTGGCACCTGGTCAACGAGACGCCCCGCGTAATGGGATTCATCGGTGGCACCAAGGAGAAGCCGGCGCCGATCACTACCCGCGAAGCGGACGCTATTCTTCATCGCGTCAAGGATGGCACCGACAAGCCGCGGCCGAAGACCATGTTCGAGCCGGGCCAGTCAGTGCGCGTCACCGACGGGCCGTTCGCCGACTTCAACGGTGTCGTCGAAGAAGTGAACTACGAAAAGAGCCGTCTGCAGGTCAGCGTGCTGATCTTTGGTCGCGCCACGCCGGTAGAGCTCGAGTTCTCCCAGGTCGAGAAGGACTAGGTCGAGAAAGAGCGAGCCGGAAAAGAGCAGGGCAGGATAGGCCGGTCGAACGAGACCGCGCAATAAAACGATTTTCATGTAAAGCGGCACTGGCCGTTTTACGTACACCGGGGAGCCGTCAGGCGTTATCACCCAACTGGAGTAATCACCATGGCCAAGAAAGTACAGGCTTATATCAAACTGCAGGTCGCTGCAGGTAAAGCCAATCCGAGTCCGCCCGTCGGCCCCGCGCTGGGTCAGCACGGCGTCAACATCATGGAGTTCTGCAAGGCGTTCAACGCTGCAACCCAGGATATTGAAGCCGGTCTGCCGACGCCTGTCGTGATCACCGTTTATTCCGACCGTAGCTTCACGTTCGTCACCAAAACCGCGCCTGCTGCCGTGCTGCTGAAAAAAGCCGCTGGCATCAAGTCCGGTTCTGGCGTACCGAACAAGCAAAAAGTCGGTACCGTGACCCGCGAGCAGCTCGAAGAGATCGCCCGCACTAAAGAGCCGGACATGACGGCCGCCGATCTTGACGCCGCCGTACGCACGATCGCTGGTAGCGCTCGTAGCATGGGCCTAAACGTGGAGGGTCTCTGATCATGGCTAAACTGTCCAAGCGCGCGCAGAACATTCGCGCCAAAGTAGACACCAAGAAAGCGTACTCTCTGGAAGAAGCGGTCAACCTGCTCTCCGAGCTCTCCACCGTGAAGTTCAAGGAGTCCGTGGACGTGGCGATCAACCTGGGCGTTGATCCGCGTAAATCCGACCAGGTCGTTCGTGGCGCTACCGTCATGCCTAACGGTACTGGCAAGGACGTACGCGTTGCCGTGTTCACCCAGGGTGCCAACGCCGACGCCGCTAAAGAAGCCGGCGCCGATATCGTGGGCATGGACGAGCTGGCCGAGCAGGTCAAAAAGGGCGTGATGGACTTTGACGTCGTCATCGCCTCGCCGGACGCCATGCGCGTTGTGGGCCAGCTGGGTCAGATCCTCGGCCCGCGCGGCCTGATGCCGAACCCGAAAGTTGGTACCGTGACGCCGGACGTCGCCACCGCGGTGAAAAACGCCAAGGCCGGTCAGGTACGTTTCCGCACCGACAAAAACGGTATTATCCACACCACGCTGGGTAAAATCGATTTTGAAGCGAGCGCCGTTGCCGGCAACCTGGAAGCGCTGGTCGCTGACCTGAAGCGTCTCAAGCCGAGCACGTCCAAGGGTATCTACTTTAAGAAAATGACCCTGTCCACTACCATGGGCCCGGGTATCACCATCGACCACTCCGCTTACGTCTAAACGTCGTCGGAACTCGATGGAGGCGCGCCGGGCACTGCCCGGCGCGCCTGACAGAAGTAAGGCAAGAACTTTGCGGTCCTCCACGCATGCGTGGAGCGCCGTCAAAGACCGCAGGTGCCAGCCGAGGCAACGTCTCGATGGCTTAATCGCTCAAAGCGCCTGCGCAGATGGTGTGGCCGCCAGTTGGTTGATGCTTTTAAGCAGCGCTTGTCTGGTGAGCACCATCCCTACGGCTTTCGGGGAGCGGTTGGCTCCGAAAGAGATGGTAACCACCGGGCCTTGAAGGTCCGGCACGAAGGAGTGATCACTGTGCCACTAGCACTTGAAGGCAAGAAAGCGATTGTTGCCGAGGTGAGTGAAGCGGCCAAGGACGCACTCTCCGTCGTAGTTGCCGATTCTCGCGGCGTGACGGTTGGCAAAATGACCGACCTGCGCAAGCAAGCGCGCGAGAATGGCGTCCAGATTCGTGTTGTCCGCAACACCCTGGCACGCCGCGCCCTCGAGGGCACTCAGTGGGAGTGTCTGACCGAGAGCTTCGTTGGCCCGACTCTGTTGGCCTTCTCCACCGATCATCCGGGCGCTGCCGCTCGTTTGTTCAAGGAGTTCGCCAAGACCGAGCAGAACTTCGAAGTAAAAGCGCTGGCCTACGAAGGTGAGCTGATTCCGGCTGCCGACATCGACCGTCTGGCAACCCTGCCGACTTACGACGAGGCTATCGCCAAGTTGATGTCGGTCATGAAAGAAGCCTCCGCTGGCAAGCTGGTTCGTACCCTGGCCGCCCTGCGCGACCAGAAGCAGGAAGCCGAAGCGGCGTAAACCGCTTCCCCTGCTGGCGGCGTGAAAACGCTGCCTGAACCGAGCAACGAATCCCGAGTCGTAAGACTCCCGCAAAGTTAGGAATGAAACAATGGCACTGTCCAAAGACGATATCATCAATGCTGTAGCCGACATGTCCGTAATGGAAGTTGTCGAGCTGATCGAAGCAATGGAAGAGAAATTCGGCGTATCTGCAGCCGCCGCTGTTGTCGCTGGCCCGGGCGCTGGTGGCGACGCCGCTGCCGCTGAAGAGCAGACCGAGTTCGACCTGGTTCTGACCTCTGCTGGCGACAAGAAAGTCAACGTCATCAAGGCCGTTCGCGAAATCACCGGTCTTGGCCTGAAAGAAGCCAAGGGTGCCGTCGACGGCGCGCCGGCGACGCTGAAAGAAGGCATGTCCAAGGACGACGCAGAAGCTGCGAAGACCAAGCTGGAAGAAGCAGGCGCATCCGTCGAGCTCAAGTAATTCTTGTGCCGGTGGCTTTACGCGCGGCGTAAGCTTCCACGGCTGGCGGCGGGCCCTCCCGCTGCCGGCCTTTTTCTGTTGTAGCTGGCATCAAACGCGCTGCCGTGTTATGCAGAAAGGCTGCCAATAGGGCAGCCACACAGTAAGACCGGTGTTTGGTATCGTCGTTAAAGGGTTTTATACCCGAATGAGCGTCGGATAACACTGTTATCTATCAAGATTTTTGACGGCGAGCTACCGATTTAGGAGCTTGCTGTCTGCGTCTGAAACGCCCGCGGGGCAGATGACCACGCATCGGCCACCCATGGTGAACAAGCTGGGGAATACAGATGGCTTACTCATATACTGAGAAAAAACGCATCCGCAAGGATTTCGGCAAACTGCCCCAAGTGATGGATGTGCCTTACTTGCTGGCGATCCAGCTTGATTCCTACTACGACTTTCTCCAGCAGGACCGTTCGCCTGACGAGCGTCACGAGGTCGGTCTGCATGCGGCGTTTAAGTCCGTCTTTCCGATCGAGAGCTTTTCCGGCAACGCCGCGCTCGAGTATGTCAGCTACCGCTTCGGCACGCCGGCGTTCGACGTAAAAGAGTGCCAGCTGCGCGGTGTCACCTACTCGGCACCGCTGCGCGTGAAGGTTCGCTTGATCATTTATGATCGCGACTCTTCCAATAAAGCCATTAAAGATATCAAAGAGCAAGAAGTCTACATGGGGGAAATCCCCCTGATGACCGAGAACGGTACCTTCGTCATCAACGGTACCGAGCGGGTAATCGTTTCCCAGCTCCACCGCTCACCCGGTGTGTTCTTCGATCACGACAAGGGCAAGAGCCACTCGTCCGGCAAGCTTTTGTACTCTGCTCGCGTGATTCCTTACCGCGGCTCCTGGCTCGACTTCGAATTCGACCCGAAAGACAACGTGTTCGTGCGTATCGACCGTCGCCGCAAACTGCCGGCCTCGGTACTGATGCGTGCGCTGGGTATGAGCACCGAAGAGATCCTCGACGAATTCTTCGAGACCAGCAAGTTCCACATCGAGAAGTCCGGCTTCTCTGTGGAGCTCGTGCCGTCGCGCCTGCGCGGTGACACCGCCACCTTCGATATCAAGGATGGTAACGGCGAGCTGATCGTCGAGGAAGGCCGTCGTATCACCCAGAAGCACATCCGCCAGCTGGAAAAGGCCGGACTCGAGCGTCTGGAAGTGCCGATGGAGTACCTCTACGGCAAGACTCTGGCCAAGGATCAGATCGACGCCAAGACCGGCGAGCTGATCGTCAACTGCAACACCGAGATCACCCCGGAAGTGCTCGAGCGCATGGCCCAGGGCGGCATCACGCAAATCGAGACGCTTTACACCAACGATCTCGACTGCGGTTCGTTCATCTCCGACACCCTAAAGCTCGACACCACCGGGTCGCAGCTCGAGGCGCTCGTCGAGATCTATCGTATGATGCGCCCCGGCGAGCCGCCCACCAAGGAAGCCGCCGAGACGCTGTTCCACAACCTGTTCTTCACCGAAGATCGCTACGATCTGTCCGGTGTGGGCCGAATGAAGTTCAACCGTCGCCTGCGTCGTGAATCCGACACCGGCTCCGGCGTGCTGGATCGCACCGACATCCTCGACGTGCTGCGCGAGCTGATCAACATCCGTAACGGCTTCGGCGACGTCGATGACATCGATCACTTGGGTAACCGCCGTATTCGCTGCGTCGGCGAAATGGCCGAGAACCAGTTCCGTGTAGGCCTGGTGCGCGTCGAGCGCGCGGTGAAAGAGCGTCTGTCCATGGCCGAAAGCGAAGGCCTGATGCCGCAGGATCTCATCAACGCCAAGCCGGTCGCGGCGGCGGTGAAAGAGTTCTTCGGTTCCAGCCAGCTTTCCCAGTTCATGGACCAGAACAACCCGCTGTCCGAGGTCACGCACAAGCGTCGTGTCTCCGCGCTCGGCCCGGGCGGTCTGACCCGCGAGCGCGCCGGCTTCGAGGTGCGCGACGTACACGCCACGCACTACGGCCGTCTGTGCCCGATCGAAACGCCGGAAGGCCCGAACATCGGTCTGATCAACTCGCTGGCGACCTACAGCCATACCAACAGCTACGGTTTCCTCGAGACGCCGTACCGCAAGGTGAACGCGGGTCAGGTCACCGACGATATCGTTCACCTCTCGGCGATCGAAGAGGGTGACTTCGTCATCGCTCAGGCCTCGGCGGCGGTCAACGAAGCCGGCCAGCTCTCTGATGATCTGGTGCAGGTGCGTCACCGTGGCGAGACCACGTTCATGCGTCCCGAGCAGGTCACGCTGATGGACGTGTCGCCGCGTCAGGTCGTCTCCGTGGCTGCGGCGCTGATTCCGTTCCTCGAGCACGATGACGCCAACCGCGCATTGATGGGCGCGAACATGCAGCGTCAGGCGGTGCCGACGCTGCGCGCCGACAAGCCGCTCGTGGGTACCGGTATGGAGCGCTTCGTGGCGCGCGACTCCGGCGTGTGCGCCGTGGCGCGCCGCGGCGGCGTAATCGACTCCGTCGACGCGCGTCGCGTGGTAGTACGGGTCAACGAAGATGAGATCATCGGCGGTGAAGCCGGGGTCGACATCTACAACCTGACCAAGTACACCCGTTCGAACCAGAACACCTGCATGAACCAGCGCCCGATCGTGCGCCCCGGCGACAACGTCGCCCGCGGCGACATCCTCGCCGATGGCCCGTCCGTCGACATGGGTGATCTGGCACTCGGTCAGAACATGCGCATCGCGTTCATGCCCTGGAACGGTTACAACTTCGAGGACTCCATCCTGCTCTCCGAGCGGGCGGTCCAGGAAGACCGTTTCACTACGATCCACATCCAGGAGCTGACCTGCGTGTCCCGCGACACCAAGCTCGGCCCGGAAGAGATCACCTCGGACATTCCCAACGTTGGCGAGTCGGCGCTGGGCAAGCTGGACGAGGCGGGTGTCGTCTACATCGGTGCCGAAGTCGGCCCCGGCGACATTCTGGTCGGTAAGGTCACGCCGAAGGGCGAAACCCAGCTGACGCCGGAAGAAAAGCTGCTGCGTGCCATCTTCGGTGAGAAGGCAAGCGACGTTAAAGATACGTCGCTGCGTGCGCCGACCGGCATGAAGGGCACCGTCATCGACGTGCAGGTCTTCACCCGCGACGGCGTCGAGAAGGACTCCCGCGCGCTCTCCATCGAGCAGATGCAGCTCGACGAAGTTCGCAAGGATCTTCAGGAGACCTACCGGATCGCCGAAGACGCCACGTTCGAGCGTCTCAAGCGTACCCTGGACGGTCAGGCGGTCAACGGCGGCCCGCAGCTCAAGAAGGGCGATGTGCTCGACGAAGCCTACCTGGAAGAACTTCCGCGTCAGCAGTGGTTCAAGCTGCGCATGCAGGACGAGTCGTTCAACGAACTCCTCGCCCAGGCCGACGAACAGCTCGAAAACCGTCGTAAAGAGATGGACGAGCGTTTCGAAGACAAGAAGCGCAAGCTCACCCAGGGCGACGACCTCGCACCGGGCGTGCTTAAGATCGTCAAGGTCTACATGGCGGTCAAGCGTCGCATCCAGCCGGGCGACAAGATGGCCGGCCGTCACGGTAACAAGGGTGTCATCTCGGCGATCATGCCGATCGAGGACATGCCGTTCGACGATAAGGGCGAGCCGGTCGACGTGGTGCTGAACCCCTTGGGTGTTCCGTCGCGTATGAACGTGGGTCAGATTCTCGAAACCCACCTGGGCATGGCCGCTCGTGGTTTGGGCGTGAAGATCGATGCCATGCTGCGCGACGCCCGTGGCCAGCAGCTGGCGGAAATCCGCGACTTCCTCGGTCAGGTATACAACACCCCGGGTACGCGCCTTGAAGACATCGATTCGCTCAGTGACGACGAAGTCATTGCGCTGGCGAAGAACCTCAAGGGCGGTGTGCCGATGGCAACGCCGGTGTTCGACGGTGCCAAGGAGCACGAGATCAAGCACCTGCTGAAGCTTGCGGACATTCCCGAGTCCGGCCAGATGAAGCTGTACGACGGGCGTACCGGCGACATGTTCGATCGCCCGGTGACCGTTGGCTACATGTACATGCTGAAGCTCAACCACCTGGTCGACGACAAGATGCACGCCCGTTCTACCGGCTCGTACTCGCTGGTGACCCAGCAGCCGCTGGGCGGTAAAGCGCAGTTCGGTGGCCAGCGCTTCGGTGAAATGGAAGTGTGGGCGCTGGAAGCCTACGGCGCGGCGTACACGCTACAAGAGATGCTCACCGTCAAGTCGGACGACGTCGAAGGCCGCACCAAGATGTACAAGAACATCGTGGATGGCGACCACACCATGCAGGCAGGCATGCCGGAGTCCTTCAACGTACTGGTGAAGGAAATCCGCTCGCTGGGCATCGATATCGAGTTAGAGAGCTAGGAGCTGTCCAATGAAAGATTTGGTGAAAGTACTCAAATCGCAGTCTCAGTCCGAAGAGTTTGATGCGATCAAGATTACCCTTGCGTCGCCGGACATGATTCGCTCCTGGTCGTTTGGCGAGGTGAAAAAGCCCGAGACCATCAACTACCGGACGTTCAAGCCCGAGCGTGATGGTCTGTTCTGCGCCAAGATCTTTGGCCCAGTGAAGGACTACGAGTGCCTGTGCGGCAAGTACAAGCGCATGAAGCACCGCGGCATCATCTGTGAGAAGTGCGGCGTCGAAGTGACCAAGGCCGCCGTGCGCCGCGAGCGCATGGGCCACATCGAGCTTGCGAGCCCGGTTGCCCACATCTGGTTCTTGAAGTCGCTGCCCTCGCGCATCGGCATGTTCCTGGACATGACCCTGCGTGACATCGAGCGCGTGCTCTACTTCGAATCGTTTGTGGTGATCGACCCGGGCATGACCACGCTCGAGCGTGGTCAGCTGTTGAACGACGAGCAGTACTTTGAGGCCCTCGAAGAGTTCGGCGACGACTTCGATGCCCGTATGGGCGCCGAAGCGGTGCAGGAGCTTCTGAAAGACATTGATCTGGAAGAAGAGATCAACACGCTGCGCGAAGAGATTCCGCAGACCAACTCCGAAACCAAGATCAAGAAGCTCTCCAAGCGCTTGAAGCTTCTGGAAGCGTTCTACCACTCCGGCAACGCGCCGGCGTGGATGGTTATGGAAGTGCTGCCGGTGCTGCCGCCGGATCTGCGCCCGCTCGTCCCGCTGGACGGCGGCCGCTTCGCGACGTCGGATTTGAACGACCTGTATCGCCGCGTGATCAACCGCAACAACCGTCTGAAGCGTCTGCTCGATCTGAACGCGCCGGACATCATCGTGCGCAACGAAAAGCGTATGCTTCAGGAGGCGGTCGACGCGCTGCTGGATAACGGCCGCCGCGGCCGTGCGATCACCGGCTCCAACAAGCGCCCGCTGAAATCCCTGGCCGACATGATCAAGGGTAAGCAGGGTCGTTTCCGTCAGAACCTGCTGGGCAAACGCGTCGACTACTCCGGTCGTTCGGTCATCACCGTCGGCCCGACCCTGCGTCTGCACCAGTGCGGTCTGCCGAAGAAAATGGCGCTCGAACTGTTCAAGCCGTTCATCTACTCCAAGCTTCAGTCGCTGGGGCACGCCTCCACGATCAAGGCCGCGAAGAAGATGGTCGAGCGCGAGCTGCCGGAAGTATGGGATATCCTCGCTGACGTCATCCGCGAGCACCCGGTACTCTTGAACCGCGCACCGACCCTGCACCGTCTCGGTATCCAGGCGTTCGAGCCGCTTCTGATCGAAGGTAAGGCGATCCAGCTGCACCCGCTGGTGTGTGCGGCCTACAACGCCGACTTCGACGGCGACCAGATGGCGGTCCACGTACCGCTGACCCTGGAAGCCCAGCTCGAAGCCCGTGCGCTGATGATGGCTACCAACAACGTGCTGTCACCGGCCAACGGCGAGCCGATCATCGTACCGTCTCAGGACGTGGTACTGGGTCTTTACTACATGACCCGCGAGAAGATCAACGCCAAGGGCGAGGGCATGGTGTTCTCTGGCCTGAACGAGGTCGAGCGCGCCTTCGGTACGCAAACCGTCTCGCTGCACGCCCGCATCAAGGTACGCCTTGACGAAGTCGTGATCGACGAAGAGACCGGCGAGCGTAGCGACAAGCGCTCCATTTACGACACCACCGTCGGTCGTGCGCTGCTGTTCCGCATTCTGCCGGAAGGCGTGCCCTTCGAGCTCATCGACAAGCCGATGAAGAAGAAGGCGATCTCCGGGCTGATCAACGAGGTGTACCGCCGCTCCGGGCTCAAGCCCACGGTCATCTTCGCTGACCAGCTGATGTACACCGGTTTCCGCCTGGCGACCTGGTCGGGTGCGTCCATCGGCGTCAACGACTTCGTCATTCCGGACGCCAAGACCGAGATCGTCGACGCGGCGGAAGCCGAAGTCAAAGAGATCGAAGACCAGTTCTCCTCCGGTCTTGTGACCGCGGGTGAGAAGTACAACAAGGTCATCGACATCTGGTCCAAGGCCAACGATAAAGTGGCCAAGGCGATGATGACCGGTATCTCGAAAGAGACCGTGATCGACCGTGATGGCAACGAAGTCGAGCAGGACTCGTTCAACAGCGTCTTCATCATGGCCGACTCCGGCGCCCGGGGTAGCGCGGCTCAGATCCGTCAGCTGGCCGGTATGCGTGGTCTGATGGCCAAGCCGGATGGCTCGATCATCGAAACGCCGATCGTCGCCAACTTCCGTGAAGGCCTGAACGTACTGCAGTACTTCATCTCGACGCACGGTGCGCGTAAAGGTCTGGCGGATACGGCCCTGAAAACGGCCAACTCCGGTTACCTGACGCGTCGTTTGGTCGACGTGGCCCAGGATCTGGTCATCACCGAGACCGATTGCGGCACCGAAAACGGCTTGACGCTGCACCCGATCATCGAGGGTGGCGACATCATCGTACCGCTGTCCCAGCGTGTACTCGGCCGCGTCGTGGCGCTCGACGTCATCGACCCGAGCACCGAGGAAGTGCTGATCGCGCGCAACACGCTGCTCGACGAGAAGTGGTGCGCCGCCCTCGACACCATGGGTGTCGACGAAATCGTGGTGCGCTCGACCATTACCTGTGACACGCCGCACGGTGTGTGCTCGTCCTGCTACGGGCGCGATCTGGCCCGCGGTCACCAGGTCAACATCGGTGAGTCCGTGGGCGTCATCGCCGCGCAGTCCATCGGTGAGCCGGGTACCCAGCTGACCATGCGTACGTTCCACATCGGCGGCGCGGCCTCGCGTTCTTCGGCGGTGGACAGCGTGCAGGTCAAGCACGGCGGTAAGGTCCGCCTGCACAACATCAAGCACGTCGAGCGCGCCGACGGCAAACTGGTCGTGGTGTCACGCTCCAGCGCCCTGGCCGTCGCCGACGACCACGGCCGTGAGCGCGAGTACTACAAGCTGCCCTACGGTGCCGAACTGTCGGTACGCGACGGCGACGTCGTCGATGCCGGTGCGACCGTGGCCAAGTGGGACCCGCACACGCATCCGATCGTGGCCGAGGTGGAAGGTAAAGCGCAGTTCATCGACCTTGACGAGGGTGTCACCATGCACCGCTCCGTCGATGAGATGACCGGCCTCTCTTCCATCGAGGTAATCGAGTCCGCGGCGCGCCCGATGGCTGGCCGCGACAAGCGCCCGATGGTCATGCTGCAGGACGCTGCCGGCGAGTACGTGTCGGTCTCCGGTTCCAACACGCCGGTACAGTACCTGCTGCCGGGTAACTCGATCATCTCCGTCGACGATGGTACCGCCATCGGCGTGGGTGAAGTCGTCGCCCGTATTCCGGTCGAGGCGTCCGGTAACAAGGACATCACCGGTGGTCTGCCGCGCGTGGCGGATCTGTTCGAGGCGCGCAAGCCCAAGGAATCGTCGATTCTTGCCGAGATCAGCGGCGTGGTGAGCTTCGGTAAGGAGACCAAGGGCAAGCGTCGTCTGACGATCACCCCGGAATCCGGCGATCCCTTCGAGGCGCTGATTCCCAAGTGGCGCCAGATCGCCGTGTTCGAAGGCGAGACCGTCGAGAAGGGTGAGGTCATCTCCGATGGCCCGAGCAACCCGCACGACATTCTGCGTCTTCTGGGCGTGGCGGAGCTGGCCAAGTACATCACCGCCGAGGTGCAGGACGTTTACCGTCTGCAGGGCGTAGGCATCAACGACAAGCACATCGAAGTCATCGTGCGTCAGATGCTGCGCAAGGTCGAAATCACCGATTCCGGTGACTCCGACTTCATCACCGGTGACCAGGCAGAGCTTGTGCGCGTACTCGAGCAGAACGAGCGTCTCGAGAAAGAAGGCAAGTTCCCGGCCAAGTACACGCGTCTGCTGTTGGGTATCACCAAGGCGAGCCTGGCGACCGAGTCGTTCATTTCGGCGGCCTCGTTCCAGGAGACCACGCGGGTACTGACCGAAGCGGCAGTCACCGGCAAGCGTGACTACTTGCGCGGTTTGAAAGAAAACGTCGTGGTGGGACGTCTTATTCCGGCTGGTACCGGTTTGACTCACCACGCCGAGCGTCGTCGCAAGCGCGAAGACGTCGAGCGTCTGTTCAATCCCTCGGCGACCGAGGTCGAACAGGAGCTGGGTGCTCAGCTCACCGCTCTCGACACCGACGACGAGCTGTAATCAGCTCGAAGGTGTCGAGTCACGCGGTCGAGTGATTCACCAGGCGGCTGGCCCCAGGGGCGCGGTTCCGCCGGCAAAACGCCGGCGGGGCTTGACGAAACCCGGGGTGAGCCATTAGAATGCGCAGCCTTTAACAGTGGGGTGGGTGCGCCCGCACCGCTAAAAAGGCCAAGGCAACCATTGGAGTCAGCTAAACACCATGGCAACGATTAATCAGCTAGTGCGCAAGCCGCGCAAGCGCCCCGTCACGAAAAGTGACGTGCCCGCGCTTCAGGCCTGCCCGCAAAAGCGCGGCGTTTGTACCCGCGTTTACACCACCACCCCGAAGAAGCCGAACTCGGCCCTGCGTAAGGTTTGCCGTGTGCGCCTGACCAACGGGTTCGAAGTCTCTTCCTACATCGGTGGTGAAGGTCACAACCTGCAGGAACACTCCGTTGTTCTGATCCGTGGCGGTCGTGTAAAAGACTTGCCCGGTGTGCGTTATCACACCGTTCGCGGCGCGCTCGACACCTCCGGCGTACAGAACCGTCGTCAGGGTCGTTCCAAGTACGGTACCAAGAAGCCGAAGTCCTAAGACTCGCGGTCTCTTTAATACGAATTTGCTGGTCTGATAAGAGTAAGGTCGGGCAACGCCATAAGGCGACCGTAAGCCCCGGGTTTACCTGAAGGATCCTTAATTGAGGGCTTATCATGCCTAGAAGAAGAGTTGTAGCCAAACGCGAAATCCTGCCGGATCCGAAGTTCGGAAGTGACCGCCTGGCGAAGTTCATGAACCACCTGATGGTCAGCGGCAAAAAGTCCGTAGCTGAGCGCATCGTATACGGTGCGTTGGACAGGGTTGCCGAGCGTAGTAATGAAGAGCCGCTGGAAATCTTCGACAAAGCGCTGGAAACCATTCAGCCGATGGTCGAAGTGAAATCGCGCCGCGTTGGCGGTGCGACCTATCAGGTGCCGGTTGAAGTTCGTCCGTCTCGCCGCCAGGCGCTGGCTATGCGCTGGCTGGTAGACGCTGCGCGTCGCCGCGGTGAAAAAACGATGGTTCAGCGCCTTGCAGGCGAAATGCTGGACGCCGCCGAAGGCAAGGGCTCCGCTGTCAAGAAGCGTGAAGACGTGCATCGTATGGCTGAAGCCAACAAGGCCTTCTCTCACTATCGTTTCTAAGCTCGGCGTTGCTGAGTGGGTTTCTTTTAACCCGTTGCGTGCGTCGCGCTCGAGCCTCGCCGCAACCCACCGCCGCTATCCGCTGATGGCGGCGGTGGCATAAAAGAAGTCGCAGGATCCAATAGCATCGCCAACTAACGGGAGTTTCACCGTGGCACGCAAGACTCCACTAAAGCGTTATCGCAATATCGGCATCGTCGCTCACGTTGACGCGGGTAAAACCACGACAACTGAGCGCGTACTGTTTTACACCGGCCTTTCCCACAAAGTGGGCGAAGTGCACGACGGTGCGGCGACCATGGACTGGATGGAGCAGGAGCAGGAGCGTGGTATCACTATCACCTCAGCTGCGACCACCTGTTTCTGGCAGGGCATGAACAAGCAGTTCGACGAGCACCGCATTAACATCATCGATACCCCCGGACACGTTGACTTCACCATCGAAGTCGAGCGTTCTCTGCGTGTTCTCGATGGTGCGGTCGTCGTTCTGTGTGGCTCCTCCGGTGTTCAGCCGCAGACCGAAACCGTATGGCGTCAGGCCAACAAGTACGAAGTTCCGCGCATGGTGTTCGTCAACAAGATGGACCGTACCGGCGCTGACTTCTTCATGGTCGTCGACCAGCTGAAAGATCGTCTAGGCGCCAACGCCGTGCCGATCCAGATCAACTGGGGCACCGAGGAAGACTTCAAGGGCGTTATCGACCTGCTGCAGATGAAAGCGATTCTGTGGGACGAGGCGAGCCTTGGCATGAACTACGACCTCGTGGACATTCCGGACGAGCTCAAAGAGACCGCCGAGAAGTACCGCGAAGAGATGGTCGAGTGTGCTGCGGAAGCGTCTGAAGAGCTGATGGACAAGTACCTCGAAGAGGGTGACTTGACCATCGAAGAGATCAAGGCCGGCCTTCGTGCGCGTACCCTCGCCAACGAAGTCGTCCTGGTCACCTGTGGCTCCGCGTTCAAGAACAAGGGCGTACAGGCGGTTCTCGACGGCGTTATCGAGTACATGCCGTCTCCGACCGAAGTTAAAGCGATCGAAGGTGAGCTGGACGATAAAGACGGTACCATCGCCACCCGCGAAGCCGACGACAACCAGCCCTTCGCGGCGCTGGCGTTCAAGATCGCGACCGACCCCTTCGTCGGTACCCTGACCTTCATCCGCGTCTACTCGGGCGTTCTGAAGTCTGGCGACGGTGTGTACAACTCCGTCAAGGGCAAGAAAGAGCGTGTGGGTCGTATCGTACAGATGCACTCCAACTCGCGTGAAGAGATCAAAGAAATCCTGGCCGGCGATATCGCCGCCTGTATCGGTCTGAAGGACGTCACCACCGGTGACACCCTGTGCGACATCGATAACAAGATTATCCTTGAGCGCATGGAGTTCCCGGATCCGGTTATCTCGGTCGCGGTCGAGCCGAAGTCGAAAGCCGACCAGGAAAAAATGGGCGTGGCACTGGGCAAACTGGCCCAGGAAGATCCCTCTTTCCAAGTGAAAACCGACGAAGAGACCGGCCAGACCATCATTTCCGGTATGGGTGAGCTTCACCTGGACATCATCGTTGACCGCATGCGTCGCGAGTTCAAGGTTGATGCCAATATCGGTAAGCCGCAGGTCGCCTACCGCGAAACCATTCGCGGCAGCGTCGAGCAGGAAGGCAAGTTCGTACGTCAGTCCGGTGGTCGTGGTCAGTTCGGTCACGTTTACCTGCGTATCGAGCCGCTGACCGCTGAAGAGAAGGGTGAAGGCGAAGACGAAATCTTCTTCAAGTTCAACTCTGAAATCGTGGGCGGCGTGGTTCCGAAGGAATACGTGCCGGCGGTAGAAAAGGGTGCTTACGAGCAGCTGAAAAACGGTGTCATCGCGGGTTACCCGATGATCGACGTTAAAGTAACGCTGTACGATGGTTCCTACCACGACGTGGACTCGAACGAGACCGCGTTCAAGATTGCTTCTTCCATGGCCGTGAAAGAAGGTGCCAGGAAGGCCAAGGCCGTGCTGCTGGAGCCGGTGATGAAGGTCGAGGTCGTGACTCCCGAAGACTTTATGGGTGACGTCATGGGCGACCTGAACCGTCGTCGCGGCTTGGTGCAGGGCATGGATGACTCCTCTGCAGGTAAGGTCATCCGTGCAACGGTGCCGCTGGGTGAGATGTTCGGTTATGCAACCGATCTACGCTCTCAGACCCAGGGCCGTGCGAGCTACTCCATGGAGTTCGCGAAGTACGATGAGGCGCCCTCCAGCGTCGTTGAAGCCGTCATCAACCAAAACGGTTAACCGTTAGCTAACGTAAAGAGGTTATAGCAGTGGCTAAGGAAAAATTCGAACGTTCCAAACCGCATATCAACGTCGGCACCATCGGTCACGTCGACCACGGTAAAACGACTCTGACTGCGGCCCTGACTCGCGTGTCTGCCGAAGTATTCGGTGGCGACTGGCGTGAATTCGATACCATCGATAACGCTCCGGAAGAGCGCGAGCGCGGTATCACCATCGCAACGTCTCACGTTGAGTACCAGTCTGAAGTGCGTCACTACGCACACGTTGACTGCCCGGGACACGCTGACTACGTCAAGAACATGATCACCGGTGCTGCGCAGATGGACGGCGCGATCCTGGTATGTTCTGCCGCTGACGGCCCGATGCCGCAGACCCGCGAGCACATCCTGCTGTCTCGTCAGGTTGGCGTACCGTTCATCGTTGTCTTCCTGAACAAGGCGGACATGGTCGATGACGAAGAGCTCCTCGAGCTGGTCGAAATGGAAGTTCGTGAACTTCTGTCTCAGTACGACTTCCCGGGCGACGACACACCGATCATCACTGGCTCCGCTCTGATGGCGCTGGAAGGCAAGGACGACAACGGCATGGGTACTACCGCCGTTGCCAACCTGATCAAGGCGCTGGATGACTACATCCCTGAGCCGGAGCGTGCGATCGACCAGCCGTTCCTGATGCCGATCGAAGACGTATTCTCTATCTCTGGCCGCGGTACTGTTGTTACCGGTCGTGTAGAGCGCGGTATCGTTAAAGCTGGCGAAGAAGTTGAAATCGTCGGTATGAAGGACACCACCAAGACCACCGTTACCGGTGTCGAAATGTTCCGTAAGCTGCTCGACGAAGGTCGTGCCGGTGAGAACGTTGGTGCCCTTCTGCGTGGTACCAAGCGTGATGACGTCGAGCGTGGTCAGGTTCTGGCCAAGCCGGGTACCATCAAGCCGCACACTGTCTTCGAAGCCGAAGTCTACGTTCTGTCCAAGGAAGAGGGTGGTCGTCACACGCCGTTCTTCAAGGGCTACCGTCCGCAGTTCTACTTCCGTACCACCGACGTAACCGGTACTTGTGAACTGCCGGAAGGCGTTGAAATGGTTATGCCGGGCGACAACATCCAAATGGTTGTTACCCTGATCGCGCCGATCGCCATGGAAGACGGCCTACGCTTCGCGATTCGCGAAGGCGGCCGTACCGTTGGTGCTGGCGTCGTAGCCAAAATCGTTCAGTAAGTTAGTCGCTGAATGACGAAGGGGGCTCCAAGGAGCCCCCTTTTCTGCGCATCATGAGCAAATGTTTGACACGTGCTTTTGACGTGCATATAATGCGCATCCTTTGAATGCGTGGGTAGACGGCTCGCGCCGTCGACATCCATTGGAGTTTAGGGCAAATGCAGAACCAAAAGATTCGCATTCGGTTGAAAGCGTTCGACCATCGCCTGATCGATCAGTCCACAGCGGAAATCGTTGAAACCGCTAAGCGTACTGGTGCTCAGGTTCGTGGACCGATCCCGCTGCCGACCAACCGCGAGCGCTACACCATCCTGATTTCTCCGCACGTCAATAAGGACGCGCGCGATCAGTATGAGATTCGTACGCACAAGCGTGTGCTCGATATCGTCGAGCCGACCGAGAAAACCGTTGATGCGCTGATGAAGCTCGACCTCGCCGCTGGCGTAGACGTGCAAATCAAGCTCGACTAATCACACTAGACACTTGCGGCCCAGCGTTCATTAACGTTTTTTGATCAGCAGCCGCCGCGTCGTGAGACGCCACACAATGTGCTAGTGGAATGCTCTGGAAAGGGCAGCCATAGCGGGTGATAGCCCCGTACACTATAGGAGACTGAGTATGACTATCGGTTTAGTCGGTAAAAAGGCCGGGATGACCCGTGTCTTTACCGAAGACGGCTCGTCCGTTCCCGTAACCGTTATTGAAGTGGATCCTAACCGTGTCACGCGCGTTAAAACCGTCGAATCCGACGGCTACGCAGCGGTACAGGTCACCACAGGCTCTCGCAAAGCCAAGCACCTCACCAAAGCGCAAGCTGGACAGTTTGCCAAGGCGGGTGTTGAGGCTGGTCGTTCACTGATGGAATTCCGTCTTGCAGAAGGCGAAGAAGCTCCTGAAGTGGGTGGCGAACTCACCGTATCCCTCTTCGAAGCTGGTCAAATGATCGACGTGACCGGCACCTCCAAGGGTAAAGGCTTCCAGGGTGCTGTTAAGCGCTGGAACTTCCGTACCCAAGACAACAGCCATGGTAACTCCCTGTCGCACCGCGCGCCGGGTTCTATCGGCATGTGTCAGACCCCGGGTCGCGTATTCAAAGGCAAGAAAATGGCCGGTCAGATGGGCAACGTCCGCTGCACCGTGCAAAGCCTTGAAATCGTCCGTGTCGATGCCGAGCGTAACCTGCTGCTAATCAAGGGTGCTGTTCCGGGTGCAACCGGTAGCGACGTCATCGTTCGCAGCGCCGTGAAAGCTGGCTGAAGGGGATAATTACCAATGAATCTGAATCTTGCTGCAGGCACGGGTACCGTTGAAGTAGCCGACGCCACTTTTGGCAAAGAATTCAACGAAGCGCTCGTTCACCAGGTCGTCACCGCCTATTTGGCCGGTGCGCGTCAGGGTACTCGCGCTCAAAAGAACCGTTCTGAAGTTCGCGGTGGTGGTAAGAAGCCGTGGCGTCAGAAGGGCACTGGTCGCGCACGTGCCGGCACCATCCGCTCGCCGCTATGGCGCAGCGGCGGCGTAACCTTCGCGGCTCGCCCGCAGGATCACTCCCAGAAGGTTAACCGCAAGATGTACCGTGCGGCGATGCGCTCCATTCTGTCCGAGCTCGTTCGCCAGGAACGTCTGGTGGCGGTTGAAGAGTTCACCGTGGACGCGCCCAAGACCAAGCAGGTCGCTGCCAAGCTGAAAGAGCTCAACCTTGAGAAAGTGTTGATCGTCACCGAAGAGATCGACGAGACGCTCTATCTAGCCGCTCGCAACCTTCCCCACGTCAACGTGGTGGATGTCACGGCAGCCGATCCGGTGAGCCTGGTGGCCTTCGATAAGGTCCTGATCACCGTCTCCGCCCTGCGTAAATTCGAGGAGAAGCTGGCATGAACCAGGAACGCGTATTTAAGGTTCTGCTTGGACCGCACGTGACCGAAAAGGCCGCGATGGCCGCCGAGCGCAACCAGTACGTCTTCAAGGTAGCGAGTGACGCTACCAAGCCCGAGATCAAGAAAGCCGTCGAAGCACTGTTCGGCAAGAAGGTCGGCAGCGTTCAGACACTGAACGTCAAGGGCAAGACCAAGCGTACTGCTCATGGCGTTGGCCTGCGTAAGGGTTACCGCAAAGCGTATGTGACCCTGGCTGCGGGTGAAACGCTCGAAGACTTCTCTGGCGCCGAATAAGGGCAGGAGTACGGATAATGGCAATCGTCAAGACCAAACCCACATCCGCCGGTCGTCGCCACGTCGTCAAGATCGTTGGTGAGGAACTGTACAAGGGCCGTGCTTACGCGCCGCTTTTGGAAAAACAGTCCAAGTCCGGTGGCCGTAACAACTACGGTCGCATCACCACCCGCCACGTGGGCGGTGGTCACCGTCAGCACTACCGTCTGATCGACTTCAAGCGCACCAAGGATGGCATTCCGGCCACCGTTGAGCGCCTCGAGCACGATCCGAACCGCAGCGCGCACATTGCGCTGCTGAAGTACGCCGATGGCGAACGTCGTTACATCATCGCACCGAAAGGTGTCAGCGCGGGTGACGTGCTGGAATCCGGTGTCAACGCCGCCATCAAGAAAGGCAATGCCTTGCCGCTGCGCAACATCCCGCTGGGTTCGACCGTTCACGCGATCGAGCTGAAGCCGGGTAAAGGCGCGCAGATTGCTCGCAGTGCCGGTACTAGCGCACAGCTGGTTGCGCGTGAAGGCAACTACGCCACCTTGCGTCTTCGCTCTGGCGAAATGCGCAAGATCCTGGCCGAGTGCCGCGCGACTCTGGGCGAAGTGAGCAACTCCGAGCACAGCCTGCGTCAACTTGGCAAGGCCGGTGCGAAGCGCTGGAGAGGCGTGCGCCCGACTGTTCGCGGTGTCGCGATGAACCCGGTGGATCACCCGCACGGTGGTGGTGAAGGCCGCACCAGCGGTGGCCGTCATCCGGTATCCCCGTGGGGTATGCCGACCAAGGGTCATAAGACGCGTAAGAACAAGCGCACCGACAAGCTGATCATCCGTCGTCGTAACAAGACGCGTTGATCGAAATTGCCAAGACATTAAGAGGTAACGGCTGTGCCACGTTCACTAAAGAAAGGTCCCTTCATTGACCTTCATCTTTTGAAGAAGGTTGAGGCTGCAGTGGAAAAGAACGACCGCAAACCGATCAAGACCTGGTCGCGTCGTTCGATGATTCTGCCCAACATGGTAGGTCTCACCATCGCAGTCCATAACGGACGCCAGCATGTCCCGGTGCACGTCTCCGAGGAAATGGTGGGTCATAAACTGGGCGAATTCGCTGCCACTCGCACGTATCGCGGGCATGTGGCGGACAAGAAAGCCAAACGGTAAGCCAGAGAGGATTGAGAGATGGAAGTCACAGCTAAGCTGCGTGGCGCTCGTTTATCCGCCCAGAAGGCCCGTTTGGTGGCTGACCAGGTGCGCGGTAAACCGGTCGCCGAAGCTATTGACCTGCTGACCTTCTCACCGAAGAAGGCTGCCAAACTGGTCAAGAAAACGCTTCAGTCCGCCATCGCGAATGCGGAAGAAAATAACGGCATGGACATCGACGAGCTGCGTGTCTCGACCATCTGCGTCGATGAGGGCATGACGCTCAAGCGTATCAAGCCGCGCGCCAAAGGCCGCGCAGATCGTATCTTGAAGCGCACCTGCCACATCACCGTCAAGGTAGCCGAGAAGTAGGAGTCGACCAGATGGGTCAGAAAGTCAATCCAATAGGCATTCGACTGGGCATTGTCAAAGACCATGCTTCTGTCTGGTATGCCGAGCGCGGCGCTTACGCCGATAAGCTCAACAACGATCTCGCAGTGCGCAGCTTCCTGGAAGAGCGCCTGAAAAACGCCTCCGTGAGCCATATTCACATCGAGCGCCCTGCGAACAATGCCCGCATCACCATTCACACTGCCCGTCCGGGTATCGTGATTGGCAAGAAAGGTGAAGACGTCGACCGCCTGCGTCGCGACCTCACCGAGATGATGGGCGTTCCGGTTCACGTGAACATCGAAGAAGTTCGCAAGCCGGAACTCGACGCCAAGCTCGTCGCCGCGAACGTTGCGGGTCAGCTGGAGCGTCGCGTGATGTTCCGTCGTGCGATGAAGCGCGCGGTACAAAACGCAATGCGTTTGGGCGCTGGCGGTATCAAGATCCAGCTGTCCGGTCGTCTGGGTGGCGCCGAAATCGCCCGTACCGAATGGTACCGTGAAGGTCGCGTTCCGCTGCATACCCTGCGTGCGGACATTGACTACGCCACCTTCGAAGCTCACACCACCTACGGCGTCATCGGCGTCAAAGTGTGGATCTTCAAGGGCGAAATCCTCGGCGGTATCGAGGAAGTACGTGCCAAGGCGAAGCAGCAACAGCCTTCCGGCAACGCGCCCAAGAAGAAAGGTTCCAGGTAAGGGGAGAGCGAGTCGATGTTACAGCCCAAGCGTATGAAATTCCGCAAGATGCAGAAAGGCCGCAACCGTGGTCTGGCGCATCGCGGAAGCAAGATCAGCTTCGGGGAGTACGGCCTGAAAGCTACCGGTCGCGGCCGCATCACGGCCCGTCAGATCGAAGCTGGCCGTCGTGCGATCACACGTCACGTCAAGCGTGGCGGTAAGATCTGGATCCGCGTATTCCCGGACAAGCCGATCTCCAAGAAACCACTCGAAGTTCGTATGGGTAAAGGTAAGGGTTCCGTTGAGTACTGGGTAGCCCAGATCCAGCCGGGTCGGGTCCTGTATGAAATTGAAGGCGTATCTGAAGAGCTGGCCCGTGAAGCGTTTGACCTGGCCGCACAGAAGATGCCCTTGTCCACCACCTTTGCAAAACGGACGGTGATGTGATGAAAGCCCAAGAAATTCGTGAAAAGTCCGCAGGAGAGCTCCAAGAGCAGCTCCTCGAGCTCCTCCGCGAGCAGTTTAACCTGCGCATGCAGAAGGCCTCCGGCCAACTGAGCCAGACTCATCTGCTCAAGCAGGTCCGTCGGGATATCGCCCGCGTGAAGACTTTGCTCAACGAGAAGGCAGGTGATTGAGATGGCCGAAGAGAAAAAAGCCCGTACGCTCACCGGTAAGGTGGTGAGCGACAAGATGGAGAAATCCATCGTCGTCATGATCGAGCGTCGTGAGCGTCACCCGATCTACGGAAAATACGTTAAGCGCTCCACCAAGCTGCACGCCCATGATGAGGCGAACCAGGCGAAGGCAGGCGACACGGTTTCCATTCAGGAGTGCCGTCCGCTTTCCAAGAAGAAAGCCTGGACGCTGGTCGAGGTGGTCGAGCAGGCCAAGGGTTAATTCCCTCGGTCTTCCAACCAGTGCAGTCAGATTAGGTTTGGAGAAAACCGATGATTCAGACTCAGACAATGCTGGATGTCGCCGACAACAGCGGAGCGCGCCGGGTGCAGTGCATCAAGGTGCTAGGCGGTTCACACCGTCGCTACGCTCGCGTAGGTGATGTCATCAAGGTAACGGTGAAAGAAGCCATTCCGCGGGGCAAGGTCAAAAAAGGCCAGGTCCTGAAAGCGGTGGTCGTTCGCACCCGTAGCGGTGTCCGTCGTAACGACGGGTCGCTTATTCGTTTCGATGGAAATGCGGCGGTTTTGTTGAACAACACCAACGAACAGCCGATCGGCACCCGTATTTTCGGTCCGGTCACTCGTGAACTGCGTAATGAGCGGTTCATGAAGATCATTTCCTTAGCGCCTGAAGTGCTGTAAGGAGCGAGGCGAATATGCAAAAGATCAAACGTGACGATGAAGTCATCGTCATCGCCGGGAAGGATAAAGGCAAGCGCGGCACTGTTAAGCGGGTAATGGAAAACCGCTTCGTGGTGTCCGGTGTGAACATGATCAAGCGTCACACCAAAGCCAATCCCATGGCGGGAAATCAGGGCGGTATCGTCGAGCGTGAGGCTCCGATTCACGCGTCCAACGTAGCCATCTTCAATTCGGAGACCGGTAAGGCGGATCGCGTCGGCTTCCAGGTGAAGGAAGACGGTACCAAGGTACGTATCTACAAGTCGACGCAGACGCAGATCGACGCCTAACGCGAGTCGGGTAGCACAATGGCGAACTTGAAAGAACGTTATCAAAACGAGGTGGTGGCTCAACTCAAAGAGCAGTTTAGCTACGCCAACGTAATGCAGGTACCCCGGATCACGAAAGTGACTCTGAACATGGGTATCGGCGAAGCGGTCAGCGATAAAAAGCTGATCGACAATGCCGTCGGCGACCTGGAGAAGCTTTCCGGTCAAAAGCCGCTGGTGACCAAGGCACGTAAGTCCATCGCGGGCTTCAAGGTGCGCGAAGGCTGGCCAATCGGTATCAAGGTAACGCTGCGCGCTGAGCGCATGTGGGACTTTTTGGACCGTCTGGTGAACATCGCGATTCCTCGCGTGCGTGACTTCCGTGGTCTCAACCCGAAGTCCTTCGACGGTCGTGGCAACTACTCCATGGGTGTGCGTGAGCAGATCATCTTCCCGGAGATCGAGTATGATAAAATCGATCGTATCCGCGGGTTGGACGTCACCATCACCACTACCGCCAACACCGACGAGGAAGGTCGTGCGCTGCTAGCTGCACTGAACTTCCCGTTCAAGAAATAAGGGTTGGATCATGGCTAAGAAAAGCATGGTAGAGCGTGAACAAAAGCGTGCAGAGCTGGTCGAGAAGTACGCGGCCAAGCGCGCTGAGCTCAAGAAGATCATCTCGGACGTGAACACGACCGATGAAGACCGCTTCGAGGCGACGCTGAAACTGCAGCAACTGCCGCGTGACTCGAGCCCGGTGCGTCGGACTAACCGCTGCCGCATCACTGGCCGTCCGCACGGTTTTTACAACAAGTTCGGCCTTGGCCGTAACAAGCTGCGTGAAGCCGCCATGCGTGGCGACGTCCCTGGGCTCAAAAAGTCCAGCTGGTAACGCCACGTAGATTCATCAGGAGCGCACATTAAATGAGCATGCAAGATACTCTGGCGGATATGTTTACCCGTATCCGTAATGCGCAGATGGCCACCAAGGAGACGGCAGTCATGCCGTCTTCCAAGTTGAAAGTGGAAGTGGCCCGCGTGCTAAAAGAAGAAGGCTATATCGCCGACTTCACGGTTGCTGAAGGCGTCAAGCCCGAGCTCACCGTTACCCTGAAATACTTCGAGGGTAAGCCGGTCATCGAGCACATTCAGCGGGTTTCCAAGCCGTCTCTGCGTCAATACAAGGGCAAGAGCAATCTGCCCAAGGTCGCCGATGGTCTGGGTATCGCGATTGTCACCACCTCTAATGGTGTCATGACCGATCGTGCCGCGCGCCAGGCTGGCGTCGGTGGCGAAGTCATCTGCACCGTATTCTAGGAGGCTGGAATGTCCCGCATAGCGAAATATCCGGTTAAAGTGCCTGCCGGCGTTGACGTTAAAATCAACGACGATCAGCTGACCGCCAAAGGTGGTTTGGGCACGCTGTCCATGCCGATTCACCAGGACGTGGTGGTCGGTCAGGAAGACGGCCAGCTGACCTTCGCCCCGAGCGAATCTGCCAAGAGCTGGGCAATGGCCGGTACTACCCGCGCCCTGGTTCAGAACCTGGTCACGGGCGTATCCGAGGGTTTTACACGAACTCTCGAAATTGTTGGCGTCGGTTATCGCGCGCAAGCGAAAGGCCAGACGCTCAATCTTTCACTGGGCTTCTCGCACCCGGTCGACTACGAACTGCCTGAAGGTGTTACAGCGGAAACGCCGAAAAACACCACTATCGTGCTGAAAAGCGCGGACAAGCAGAAGCTCGGTCAGTGCGCCGCGGAAATCCGCGCCTTCCGTCCGCCCGAGCCGTACAAAGGCAAGGGTGTTCGTTATGGCGACGAGCAGGTCCGCCGTAAAGAAGCCAAGAAGAAGTAAGGCAGGGTTATGAACGCGAAGAAAGAATCTCGTCTCCGTCGTGCCCGCCGCGCTCGCGCCAAGATCCGCGAGCTGGGCGTGTATCGCCTGTGCGTCAACCGTACCCCGCGTCACATCTATGCGCAGATTATCTCGCCGGATGGTGGCAAAGTGTTGGCCAGCGCTTCCACGCTGGACAAGGCACTGCGCGAGGGTGCGACCGGTAACTCGGACGCCGCCTCCAAGGTGGGCGCTCTGATCGCCGAACGCGCTAAAGAAGCAGGCATCACCCAGGTGGCCTTCGATCGTGCTGGCTTTAAATATCACGGTCGCGTCAAGGCTCTGGCCGACGCCGCTCGTGAAGGCGGCCTGGAATTCTAAAGGGTTTTTACGATGGCGAAGAACGAACAGCAAAGCGGTGATCTGCAAGAGAAATTGGTGCAGGTCAACCGCGTCGCCAAGGTGGTCAAGGGTGGTCGTATTTTCGGCTTCACCGCGCTGACCGTCGTTGGTGATGGTAAAGGTCGTGTCGGTTTCGGTCGTGGCAAGGCGCGTGAAGTGCCGGTCGCGATCCAGAAGGCGATGGATCAGGCGCGTCGCAACATGGTCAAGGTCAACCTGGCAGGCCAAACGCTGCAGTACCCGGTCAAGGCCCGTCACGGTGCCTCCAAGGTGTACATGCAGCCGGCTTCCGAAGGTACCGGCATCATCGCCGGTGGCGCCATGCGCTCCGTACTGGAGCTTGCCGGTGTCCACGACGTACTGGCCAAGTGCTACGGTTCCACCAACCCGGTAAACGTGGTGCGTGCGACCGTTAACGGTCTCGCCTCCATGCAATCACCGGACGACGTGGCCGCCAAGCGCGGTCTGTCTGTCGAAGCGATTACGGGGTAAGACACCATGGCAGCTTTGATCAAGGTTACCCAGGTCCGCAGCACCATCGGCGTTTTGCCCAAGCATAAGGCGACCATGAAAGGTCTGGGCCTGCGTCGCATCGGTCATACGGTTGAACTGGAAGACACCCCGGCCGTACGCGGCATGATCCACAAGGTGACCTACCTTGTGCGCGTTGAGGGAGAGTAATCCATGAAACTTAATACCTTAAGCCCGGCTCCGGGCTCAAAACACGCTGAAAAGCGCGTGGGTCGTGGTATCGGTTCCGGTCTGGGTAAGACCGGTGGCCGTGGCCACAAAGGTCAGAAATCGCGCAGTGGCGGCAGCGTCAAGCCCGGTTTCGAAGGCGGTCAGATGCCGCTGCAACGCCGTCTGCCGAAGTTCGGCTTCACGTCGGCGAAGTCGCTGGTCTCTGAAGAAGTACGCCTGGCCGAGCTTGCCAAGGTCGCGGGTGACGAAGTCACTCTCGAGACCTTGAAGCAGGCCAACGTGCTGAAGGACTCGACGCAGTTTGCGAAGATCATCCTTTCCGGCGATTTGAACAAGGCGGTTACCGTTCGCGGTCTCAAGGTCACCAAGGGTGCCCGTGACGCGATCGCAGCCGCTGGCGGCAAGGTAGAGGACTAAATGGCCAAGTCAGGAAACATGCCGGCGACGGGCAGCGGTCTGAGTGAACTGTGGGCGCGTTTGCGCTTCGTGCTCCTCGCCATCGTGGTGTACCGTATCGGTGCCCATATCCCCGTTCCCGGTATCAATCCTGACCAGCTTGCTGCCTTGTTTAGGGAGCAGCAGGGCACCATCCTGGGCATGTTCAACATGTTCTCGGGTGGTGCGCTGGAGCGCATGAGTGTTCTCGCCTTGGGCATCATGCCCTACATCTCGGCGTCGATCATCATGCAGCTCATGACCGCGGTCTCCCCTCAGCTTGAGCAGCTCAAGAAAGAGGGCGAGTCCGGCCGCCGAAAGATCAGTCAGTACACCCGCTACGGCACGGTGATACTGGCGTTTGTCCAGGCCACCGGTATGTCCGTGGGCCTGGCTAGCCAAGGCATCGCTTACAGCGCTGACTTTAGCTTCTACTTCACCGCCGTGGTGACCTTCGTCTCCGGTGCGGTGTTTATGATGTGGCTAGGTGAGCAGATCACCGAGAAGGGGATCGGCAACGGTATTTCGCTGCTGATCTTCGCCGGGATCGTCGCCGGGCTACCCAGCGCCGTGGGTCAGGCTTTCGAGCTTGCCCGCAACGAAGGGGCCTGGAATGTTCTTCCGCTGTTAGCGCTGTCAGTGCTAGGGATCGCCACCGTGGCGTTCGTGGTGTTCATCGAGCGCGGCCAACGCCGCCTCAAGGTGAACTACCCGCGGCGTCAGGTTGGTAACAAGATGTATGCGGGTCAAAGCAGCTATCTGCCCCTGAAGGTGAATATGGCCGGGGTCATCCCGGCGATCTTCGCCTCCAGTATCCTCCTCTTTCCGGCGTCGATCGGTCAGTGGGTGGGTGCCGGAGAAGGGATGGAGTGGCTGCAGCGAGCCTCGCAGGCGCTCGGCCCCGGCCAGCCGCTCTACATCTTGCTTTTTGCGGCGGCAGTGGTATTCTTCTGCTTCTTTTACACAGCGCTGGTCTTCAACCCCAAGGATGTGGCTGACAATCTGAAAAAGTCAGGCGCGTTTTTGCCGGGTATTCGCCCCGGCGAGCAGACCGCTCGCTATATCGACAAGGTGATGACACGTCTCACGTTGTTCGGTGCCCTGTATATCACTGCAGTTTCCCTGATGCCCCAGTTCCTGATCGTTGCATGGAACGTTCCGTTCTTCTTTGGCGGCACGTCCCTTCTGATCGTGGTAGTGGTCATCATGGACTTCATGGCCCAGGTGCAGTCGCATCTCATGTCGCATCAATATGACTCGGTGATGAAGAAGTCCAACCTGAAAGGCTACGGTAGCGGCGGTATAGCGCGTTAAGCGCTGCCTCCCAAATGTCTGGCCAACACGTGTGTGCCAGGCGCCGGGCGTGCCGCGAGCCGTTTTTGGAGAAAGAACGATGAAAGTTCGAGCTTCCGTAAAGAAGATGTGCCGTAACTGCAAAATCATTCGTCGCAATGGCGCCGTGCGCGTTATTTGCACCGAACCGCGGCACAAGCAGCGTCAGGGCTAATACCCCGCGCTGTATTAAAGCGGGCGCCGGCATACCCCTTGTCTTCGGGCAATGAAAGGGGTATGCTGTTGCGCCTTTTAAAGATGAACAAACGAGCAAGCCGCTCAAATTTCGGAGTAAGCTGATGGCCCGTATTGCAGGCGTCAATATCCCGGACAACAAGCATGCGGCGATCTCGCTGACCTATATCTTCGGGATTGGCCGTACCCGCGCCGCTCACATCTGTGACGCTGCCGGCATCGCCCATAATGCCAAGATCCAGGACCTGTCTGCTGAAGAAGTCGACACCCTGCGTTCTGAAGTTGGCAAATACACCGTAGAAGGCGACCTTCGTCGTGATGTCACGCTTAACATTAAGCGTCTCATGGACTTGGGTTGCTACCGTGGTCTGCGTCATCGTCGTAGTCTTCCGCTGCGTGGTCAGCGGACCAAGACTAATGCGCGTACCCGTAAGGGCCCGCGTAAGCCGATCCGCAAATAACACGCAGGCTCTCTTATAGATAGAGAGTCAGCGTTAAGACAGGAATAGACATCAACATGGCTAACCCGCGTAGTAACCGTAAAAAGGTTAAAAAGCAGGTAGTGGACGCCGTTGCGCATATCCACGCTTCTTTTAACAACACGATCGTGACGATCACAGACCGCCAGGGCAATGCTCTTTCCTGGGCAACTGCCGGTGGTTCGGGTTTTCGTGGTTCTCGCAAGAGCACCCCGTTCGCTGCTCAAGTGGCAAGTGAACGTGCAGCAACTGCTGCAGCCGAGTATGGTGTGAAAAACGTAGACGTGCTGGTCAAGGGCCCCGGTCCCGGCCGTGAATCCGCCGTGCGTGCACTCAACGCCGCCGGCTTCCGCGTGCAAAGCATCGTAGACGCGACGCCCATTCCCCATAATGGCTGCCGTCCGCCTAAGAAACGCCGCGTTTAAGGAGAAAGATTCATGGCTCGTTATATTGGACCGAAGTGCAAACTTTCTCGTCGTGAAGGTACCGACCTCTTTTTGAAGAGCGGCGTTACCCCCTTCGAGAAAAAGTGTAAATCCGAGCAGATCCCGGGTGTACACGGCCAGCGTCGTCAGCGTCTTTCCGACTACGGCTTGCAGCTTCGCGAGAAGCAGAAAGTACGCCGTATGTATGGCGTACTCGAAAAGCAGTTCCGCAACTACTACAAGGAAGCCGCTCGCCTGAAAGGCGCGACCGGCGAAGTCCTTCTGCAGTTGCTCGAATCCCGACTGGACAACGTCGTCTACCGCATGGGCTTTGGCTCGACTCGCTCTGAAGCGCGTCAGCTGGTGAGCCACAAGGCGATCGCCGTTAACGGTCGTAGCGTCAACGTGGCTTCCTATAAAGTGAAGCCGGGTGACGTCATCACCGTCCGTGAAAAGGCGAAGAACCAGGCGCGTATTCAACACTCGTTGACCATTGCGGCCAACCGTGGCGACATCGCCTGGATCGATATCGACGCCAAGAAGATGGAAGGCACTTTCAAGGCTCTGCCTGAACGCGGTGACCTGACTGCCGACATCAACGAAAACCTGATCGTCGAGCTGTACTCCAAGTAAGCCGTTTGCTTGGCAAATCTGCTTCTTGAAGCCCGGGCGGGCGGTCATCCGCTTCGCCCGGATGCTCTTGAGTACACGCTCTAGAGTACTCAGTATCCGTTTGGCAGCCTGAAAGGTGTTCATATGCAGCGTTCAGTGACAGAGTTTCTTCGCCCGCGCGACATCAAGGTCGAAGAAATCAGCGCACATCATGCCAGAATCGTTCTCGAACCGTTCGAGCGCGGCTTTGGCCACACCCTGGGGAATGCACTGCGTCGCATTCTGCTTTCGTCCATGCCCGGCGCCGCCGTGGTAGAGGCCGAGATCGCAGGTGTCGAGCACGAATACAGTGCCCTCGAAGGGGTGCAGGAAGATGTCATTGAGATCCTCCTGAACTTGAAAGATGTTGCGATCAAGATGCACAGCCGCGATGAGGCGGTGCTCTCGCTGAACAAGCAGGGCCCGGCCGTCGTCACCGCTGGCGACATTGCGCTTGATCATAGCGTCGAAATCGTCAACCCGGATCACGTCATTGCTCACGTCAATGAAGGTGCCGAGCTGAAAATTCAGCTCAAGGTGGCGCTGGGTCGTGGTTACGAACCGGCTGACGCTCGTGGCTCCGATGAAGAGACCCGCGCGATCGGTCGCCTGCAGCTGGATGCCACCTTCAGCCCTGTCCGCCGCGTTTCCTACTCGGTCGAAGCCGCTCGTGTCGAGCAGCGCACCGACCTCGATAAGCTGATTATCGATCTGGAAACCGACGGTACTCTGGATCCGGAAGAGGCTATCCGCCGCAGTGCGACCATCCTGCAAGAGCAGCTGGCCGCCTTCGTCGACCTGGAAGCCGATAAGGAACAGGAAGTCGAAGAGGAAGAGGATCATATCGATCCGATCCTGTTGCGCCCCGTAGACGATCTTGAGTTGACCGTTCGCAGCGCGAACTGCCTGAAAGCCGAGAATATTTACTATATCGGTGATCTGATCCAGCGCACGGAAGTGGAGCTGTTGAAGACCCCGAACCTCGGTAAAAAGTCCTTGAATGAAATCAAGGATGTTTTGGCAGCGCGCGGTCTTTCCCTTGGCATGCGGCTGGAGAACTGGCCACCCGCGAGCCTGAAGGACGACAAGGCCTCCGCGTAAGCGTCGACTTGAGTCCCAGTTTGGTAAGGAATCACAACCATGCGTCATCGTAAGAGTGGTCGTCAATTAAACCGCAATAGCTCGCACCGCCATGCCATGTTCAAGAACATGTCCGTGTCGCTGGTCGAGCACGAAGTAATCAAGACAACCCTGCCCAAAGCCAAAGAGCTGCGTCGCGTCATCGAGCCGCTGATCACTCTGGCCAAGCAGGACAGCGTCGCGAACCGTCGTCTGGCGTTTGCCCGCACCCGTTCCAAAGACGCGGTCGGCAAACTGTTCAACGAACTGGGTCCGCGTTACGCCGAGCGTCCGGGTGGCTACATCCGTATTCTCAAGTGTGGCTTCCGTCCCGGTGACAACGCGCCCATGGCGTACGTTGAGCTGGTCGACCGCCCGGCGATCGAAGACGCCGCCGCGGAAGAGTAAGACGCCCATACAGGCTACGCCGCGTTTGAAAGCCAGACGTCAAGGCAATCCTTGGCGCACTGGCTCTCAAGACACAGCGAAAACCGACCCTCCGGGGTCGGTTTTTTTATATTTGAACCTGGGAAAACGCGTTTTTCCGGTTTTAGAAGTCGTTTACTGCGGCCCTCGACGTGCTAACCTGAGCGCTTGGGGCGAAGGCCGCGTAAGGTGGTTTCTGGACAACTCAAGGCGATTGAAAGGGGCAAGTATGGCAGCGAGGGACGTGACTTCACACACCGCCCTGCGGTGGTGGCTTGTGTGCGCCGTGACCATCATGGTGCTGGTACTGGGAAGCAGTGCACAGGCCGACGGCAATCCCCGCTACGCGGGCATCGTGGTCGACCTGGAAAACGGCGAAGTGCTTTACTCGGAAAATGCCGATGCCCCGCGCTATCCCGCCTCACTCACCAAGATGATGACCATTTACCTCGCGCTGGAAGCGGTCGAGCGCGGTGAGCTGAGCTTCAACCAGCCGCTGGCGGTTTCCGCCCAGGCCTCCGCCATGCCCGCCACCAAGCTTTGGCTCTCGGCAGGTAGCACCATCGACCTGGATACGGCCATTCGTGCATTGACCGTGCGTTCGGCTAACGACGTGGCCGTGGTGGTGGCCGAAGCGCTCGGCGGCAGCGAGCAGCGCTTTGCCAGCCTGATGACGGCCAAGGCGCGCGAGCTGGGCATGAACAACACCACCTTTCGCAACGCCTCGGGCCTGCCGGACAGCGGCCAGATCACGACCGCCCGCGACATGTTGATCCTGTCGACCCGCGTGATGCAGGATTTTCCCCAGTACTATCACTATTTCGGCCTACAGGAGTTCAGCTACAAGGGGACACGCCATACCAGCCATAACCGACTGGTGCGCGACTACCCCGGCGCCGACGGTCTGAAAACCGGCTTCATTCGCGCTTCCGGCTTTAACGTAGCGACCACCGCGGTGCACGACGGCCGTCGGATGATCGCCGTAGTGATGGGCGGTTTCAGCTCCTCGTCTCGCGATGAGCACATGGCGGATCTGCTTGATCGCAGCTTCGCCCGCGCCCGGCTGCGCGACAATACCAGCTGGATGGCTGATACCAACTTCTCTCGCGAGTTCATGACCTTTGGCCAGGCGCCGGTGCCCTTGAGTTCCCCGCCGCCGAGCACGCCGCCTTCGCCGATTCTGGCCAATATCGATACCACCACGATGTCACCTTCGGCTACCGCTGGGGCCAACAGGGCGCCTACCGCGGCACCGGTTGCCCAACCCGCCCGTCCCTCGCCGGAAGCCGCACCGCGCGACCCGCTACGCGCGCTGATCAACGAGCAACAAGGCATTAGCGCCCCGGCACTGGCCGTGGCAGGAAGCGGCGGCTGGGGTATCCAGGTCGGCGCGTTCAGCCAGGCAAGCCATGCCGAGCAGCTTGCCCGTCAGGCCGCCCAGCATCTGCCCAATAACGTCGGCGGTCGCGTTGCGGTGGATACCATCGACGGCCAAACGCCAGTGTTTCGCGCCCGCGTGGTCGCGCTCGACGAAGCGCGCGCCATCGCTGCCTGTCAGACGCTCCATGCCCGCGGCATGGACTGCATGGTGGTCAACGCGAGCCTTTAGAACGGTTAGAAAAGTGGCCCCGCTGACGTCGGTCGGCGGGGCCTTTTTTGTTTGCGCGGCCAGAACCGCGTGGGAGGGCAAATTGCCGTGTCGACGTCGCTGAAAGGGATATTGAGCATGTGTATCGGGGTGCTATTTCTGGCACTCGGCGACGCCGTCTCCAAATGGCTGGGCGAAACCCACTCACCGTTTCAGATCATCTTTTTTCGCACGCTGGTGTCACTGCCGCTCATCGCGCTGCTCGCCCATTTCGCCGGCGGGCTGAGAAAGCTCGCCACGCGTCGCCCGGGGGTGCATCTGCTGCGCGGGCTGTTCCACACCGCCACCATGACCTGTTTCATCATCGGCCTGATTCTCATGCCATTGGCGGAAGCCACGGCGATTGCTTTTATCGCGCCGCTGTTCGTCACGCTCTTGTCGGTGCCACTGTTGGGCGAGCGCATCGACCGCCCGGTGCTCGCCGCATCGCTACTGGGCTTTGCCGGCGTGCTGGTCGTGGTGCGTCCTGGCGGCGATGCCTTCCACCTCGGCGCGTTGGTATTGATCGGTGCCGCGCTGTTCTACGCTCTGACGATGATCACCGCGCGGCGCTATGGCTCGCGGGAGTCCTTTTGGGCGCTGGTGTTCTACATGACGCTGGTACCGATGGTGCTCACCGGCGCCACGGTGCCCTTTGTGTGGACGACGCCAGAGCCGCTTCACTGGCTGGGCTTTTTGGCCTCCGGCGTGCTGGGGGTCGCGGCGACCGCGTTCATTACGCTGGCGTTTCGAAGTGCCCCGGCGGCGATTGCCGCCCCCTTCGACTATACGGCGCTTTTGTGGGCGGTGCTGTTGGGGTGGTGGTTCTGGGGCGAGCTTCCGGATCGCTGGGTATGGATCGGCAGCGCGCTGATCATGGCGAGCGGGCTCTGGATCGCTTATCACGACCGCCGCACGACGCTTAAGCGCCGTCCGACGGCGTGAGCCCTATCATGAAATGGGACGAAGAAGGTTTGCTCAAAACCTGACGGCGATTGGGGCGAGCGTTTAGTCGAAGGCGTAAACGTCCATCGCCAGCACGCCGTGCTCCACGCTGTGGTGAAGCTGCTTGGCATCGCCGCCGGCCCCCATGGCCACCAGCAGGGGAAGGAAATGTTCCGGTGTAGGGTGATTGCGCTGCGCTTGCGGGGCGCTTTGCCACGCCAGCAGCGCGTCGCGATTGTTCGCTTCGAACTGGGTGTTCACCCAGTCGGAAAACTCGCCAACCCAAGGCGGCATTTTGCTGCCCATCGGCAGGGTTTCGTAAAGATTGTGAGTCAGACTGCCCGAGCCCACGATCAATACGCCCTCTTCGCGCAGCGGGGCGAGCTGTTCACCCAGCGCTGTCAGCTTTTCGCTCGACCAGCGAAGCGGCAGCGACATCGAGACGACCGGAACGTCGGCGTTTGGGAACATCAGTGACAGCGGCACCCAAGCGCCGTGATCCAAGCCCCGATCGACGATATCCGCACCCAGTAGGGCACCCAGCCGCTTGGCCAGTGCCGGCTCGCCTGGGGCAGGATACTGGCAATCGAACAGCTCGCGGGGAAAGCCGCCGAAGTCGTGAATGGTTTCCGGCCAGGCACTCTGGCTGACCTTGAGCGTTAGACTCTCCCAGTGGGCGGAGATGACGATGACCGCTTTGGGCGTCAGCGTTTGCCCGAGCCCGCGCAGAAAGCGGTGCGCGGGCGTGGCGTTAAGCGCAAGCATCGGAGAGCCGTGGGAAATAAACAGGCTAGGTAGCATGGTCGATCTCCTTTCAAAGGCCCCACCAATGAGGGGCCGGCAGGAACGCTGTGAAATGAAATGGATGTCGTGACGTAATCAGCGAGTGCGTTCGGTCAGGCTGAAACGTCCGCCGCCCAGCCCTGCCTGTACCAGCAGCGCGACGGCCCAGAAGACCGGGAATTCCCAGCCGCCGCCAGCGTTGGAGAACATCCAGCCGTTACCCAGGTGAACCGAGGCCGCTCCCAGCAGCAGCGGAATCATTGCCAGGCTCACCCAGCGGGTATAAGCGCCCAGGATCAGCGCCAGGCCGCCGCCGATTTCACCGGCGATGGTGAGGTAGGCCAGAAAGCCGGGCAGCCCCAGCGATTCGAAGTAGGCCACCGTGCCGGGAAGGGTGAATACCAGCACTTTCAAAAGGCCGTGGGCCAGCGCCATGACGCCGAGCGATACGCGCAGCAGCGTTGTGGCGTGGGGTTGGAAGGTATTGGTGGCTGTCGGTTGAGCGGTGTTCATGAGTGTCTCTCCAAAGGGGCAGGAAGTTGCCGATGGAGATACTTTAGCGCGGTCGAAATAGAAGATAATCTGCGCGTTTTTCACTTCACTGTTGCGTCACTCGCGACAATCCCATGGCCTCTTCCCAGCAGGGCGGGTCGCCCCAGGCCTGCTGCAGCCGGGCGACGAAGCGCTCGACCTTGGCCGGAAGATAGCGCCTTGCCATATAAAGGGCGTGAATATCGAGCGTGACCGGCGGCTGGTCGGTCAGAAGCGGCACCAGCCGGCCCGCCAGAATGCTCTCGGTGACCAGAAAGCTTGGCTGCTGGGCGATACCGAGCCCGGCCTCTGCCATGTGGGTCAGGACGTCGCCGTTGTTGCTTTCAAGCGGGCCCTGTGGGGTCAGCGTGGTCGCGTTACCCAGCACCCAGTCGGCGCTGGCCTGGCCGCTTCGATAGCGAAGGCAGTGATGATTTGCCAGGTCTGCCAGGCTTTCAGGCGTGCCCCAGCGCTCGAGATAGTCCGGCGAGGCGCAAAACAGCATCCGACACCGAGTGAGGCGCCGCGCGATCAGGTTCGAATCCGCCAGCTGGCCGATGCGGATCGCCACGTCGTACCCCTCTTCGATGAGATCCACCCGGCGGTCGTTGAGATCCAGACGCACCTCGAGCTCGGGATGCTCGGTCATGAAGTTCGCCACCAGCGGCGCCAGATAGCGCACGCCGAAGCTCATCGGCGCGTTGATGCGCATTTCACCGCGCACTGCTTGGGTGGTGCTGCCCACGTCGCTTGCCGCATCATCCAGCGCGCGCAGTATCGATTGGGCGTGGGCCAGGTAGCGCTCGCCTTCCGGCGTCAGGTGAATGCGGCGGGTGGTGCGCTGTAGAAGCCGTACGCCGAGCGTCTCTTCCAGCGCCATCACCTGACGCGAGAGCCGGGTACGGGAGAGATCCAGCGCCTCGGCGGCGCGGGTGTAGCTGCCAAGCTCCGCCACCTTCACAAAGGCGCTGATATGCTCGAGCTGATGCTTCACCGCTTGAACACCTTCGCGGCAAGGCAAGGGTCCGGCGTGCCGCAAATCGCGGATATCACCGCCAATCCGTTGGCGCCGGCGGCGAGCACGTCGTCAACGTGTTCCGCCTTGAGCCCGCCGATCGCCACCGTCGGCAGGCGGCTGGCGCGGGCAAGTTCTGCCAGCCCATTCCAGCCCAACGGGGCGGCGTGATCGCTCTTGCTGGCGGTGGCAAACACCGGGCCGAGGCCGAAGTAGCTTAGCGCTTCGAGCGGCGCGCGCTCGAGCTCCGTGAGGGTATTGATCGAAAGCCCGATGATCGCCTCAGGGCCCAGCATCTGGCGGGCCTCTAGCGCGGCGGCGTCGCTTTGGCCCACGTGCAGGCCGTCGGCACCGCTTTCGAGCGCTACGGTAAGTCGGTCGTTGATGATCAGCGGCACGCCGGTGCCGGCCAGCAGCGCCTTCAGGCGCTTGGCTTCGTCGATCATGGCGGCGTCACTGGCGTGCTTGTCGCGAAGCTGCACCACGCTCACCCCGCCGCGCACCGCGGCCTCGACGGTACGCTCGAGCCCGTAGTCACGACAAAGCACGGCGTCGGTCACCAGATAAAGCGAAAGATCGAGCGTCACGGTTGGCCTCCTTCGCTGCCCTTGAGCGTCACGCACGTCGATGCCGCCCGGGAGAGCGCCTCTGGCGTGAGCCGGTAGAGCGCGTCGATCAGCTCAACCTGAAAGCTGCCCGGGCCTCGAGCCCGCTCGCCGGCCTCCCGCCCGGCCTCGGCGAAGGCGGCAAGGGCTGCCGTGCTCGCCTCAAGCGCGGCGTTTGGGCTGGTCGCGAGGAAGCCTGCCACGATGGCGCTAAGCCCGCAGCCCAGGGTGGTAACGCGCGGCATCAGGGCGTGGCCGCCATCGATATGGAGCAGGCGCGTCCCGTCGGTGACGACATCGCGCTCGCCGGTCATCGCCACCACGCAGCGCTGGCGTTGGGCGAGCGCCACGGCAGCCGCCTCAGCGTCGTGAGCAGTGACGGCGGCGTCCACGCCGCGCCCTTGGCTTTCAAGCCCGGCAAGCGCCAGTACTTCCGAGGCGTTGGCACGAATCACCGTGGGCTCGAGCGCCAGCAGCTGTTCGCAAAGCGCGCGGCGGTAGGCGGTCGCGCCCACCGCCACCGGGTCCAGCACCCAAGGGATCGAACGGCGTTTCGCTACGTCGGCGCAGGCCAGCATCGCCTCGGCCCAGCTCGGTGAAATGGTGCCGATGTTGATCGACAGTGCCCCGGCAAGTTCGGTGAACGCCGGCGCCTCTTCGATCGCGTGAATCATCGCCGGCGACGCGCCAACGGCCAGTACCAGGTTCGCGCTGGAGTTCATGGCGACAAAGTTGGTCATGCAGTGAACGAGCGGGGTACTTTCGCGCAGCGCGCCAAGGTAGTTACCAAGAGGGGGTAGGGTCATCACATCCTCCCGGCGAGAGAGGTGGTGCGGGCACCACGACTCCCTACGCCGGTACTATCCGGTTCAGGTTCAAAGGGTGCATCTCAGCCCAATCGGGCGCCCCTGTCGTAAGTGTTACTATCCGGATACGGCGGCGGCTTGTAAAGCCGCCGAGCCTGATCGAATCGGTTAGTGGACCGCGTCCATGGCGTGCTGCTGGAGTGTGACCAGCGGAATGATATCGAGCGTTTTCTGGTTGGTGCCGGAAAGTATCACCGGCGGCGCCAGGCCCACTTCTGATGCCTCCAGCCAGCGCTTGGCGCACAAACACCAGCGATCACCGGGAGCGAGTCCTGGAAAGCCGAACTCCGGGCGCGGCGTCACCAGGTCGTTACCCTGGGCCTGGGAGAAAGCGAGAAACTCTTCGGTGACGATGGCGCACACGGAGTGCACACTGGCATCGTCAGGGCCGACACGGCAAAAACCGTCGCGATAGAAACCGGTTTTAGGGCTGTGGCAGCAGGGCGTCAAGGGCTCACCTAAAACGTTACGGTCACGAGACATGATGCCTCCGGAAGCCGGGGCTGGAATTATCAAACCACCGACCTCATTGTTAAGTATGGATGTGGTTGATAGGGGTAAATGCGCGTCATACCTGTATCAAGTAGAGTACATACTTGTACACGGCATCGGTTTCGTCAAAGTTTATCGGCCCTAAAGGAGCATTTCATGAGTTTTAAAGGTGAGCAGCATCCCGGCGTAGTCGCCCCCCCGGCCAACACCCAAGGGTTTCGTTTGAACCACACCATGCTGCGCGTTAAGGACCCGGAAACGGCGCTGGCGTTCTACTCACGCGTGTTCGGCATGCGCGTGCTGCGCCGGCTCGATTTCGAGGAGATGCAGTTTTCGCTCTACTTTCTCGCCAACGTCGAGCAGGGCGAGCAAGTCCCGGAGGATACCCGCGAGCGCACCGCCTGGACCTTCGCTCAGAAAGGGCTGTTGGAGCTGACCCACAACTGGGGCACAGAAGAGCAGGCGGATTTCGCCTACCACGACGGCAACGCCGAGCCCCAGGGGTTCGGGCATATCTGCTTTAGCGTGCCGGATCTCAACGCCGCCCAAGCCTGGTTTGATGTGTGCGAGGTCACCTTCGTCAAGCGCGCCGATCAGGGCAAAATGAAGGACGTCATCTTCGTCAAGGACCCGGACGGCTACTGGATCGAGGTGGTGCAGGCCGATCTGTTGGCCGGTATGGGCGACTAGGGTGGCGCACCTGCTGTTTCGCCTGCGCCACGTCACCGATGAAGAGGCGCTGGAGGTGCGAGAGCTGCTACAAGAGCACGGCTTCGACGTTTACGAGACCAATGCCGGCTTTTTCCGTCTTGGGGTCGATGCGATCTGGCTGCGCGATGCGAGCCAGCGCGAGGCCGCCGAGGCGACACTGGCCGAGTATCAGCAACGGCGCCAGCAGCGCGAACGCGCGGCGTTCGAGAGTGCCAAAGCCCGGGGCGAGGCGCCCACGCTCTGGCGGCGCTTTCTGGCCCACCCGATTCAGGTGGTGCTGACTATCGTCGCAGTGCTGCTGATTGCGCTGCTGACCCTGCTGCCGTTTGCAGGGCTTGGCGCGCCTTGAGCGCTACGCCGCCGAGAGATGCCCGCGCTTGAGATAGAGCCGAACGCCGCTGGCGCCGGCTTCGAGCGTGGGCAGGGCGCCATAAGGATAGCGACACCAGCTCCCCGTCGGGTACTCGGTGTCGCCTTCCCACAGCGAGCCTTCCAGCACGAAAATCTCCAGCCCCTTGCTGAGCTGCGGGTAGCGGGAGACGACGCCCGCGTCCCACTTCTCCAGGCTCACCCGCTCCTGGCCGTGGGTGTGCAGCATCTTGTAGACCACGCCTTCGCGCTGGTCCGGCTGCCAAGGCAGGCGGTGAGCGGGCACCGCGATCTTGAGCGTATCGGTATGCTCGAACTGGTGGAGCTTGACCAGAATCAGCGCGCCCTCTTCGCCGATTTGCGGCGCGTGGTCGGTACCGATCGGGTTGCGCAGATAGCTGCCCGCCGGGTAGCGGCCGTGTTCGTCGCCAAATACCCCCTCCAGCACCAGAATCTCCTCACCGCCGCCGTGCACGTGGCGCTCGAACTGGCTATGAGGCGCGTAGCGCACCAGGCTCGTGGCCCGGGCGACCTCGTCACCGATACGATCCAGCATCATGCGCTGTACCCCGGCGCTGGGGGAGTCGACCCAGGCATACGCCGTAGGTGTCACACAGGCAAATTGAGAGAAATCGGCGTTCAGACGCATGGAAAAACTCTTTACAGGGGCAGGAGGCGTCAGTCTCCTCATACCCCGGCCAAAATGCAACGCCCCAGCGCATGGACGAGCGTGCAGGGGGCGACAATCCGGTTGCTGGGAGGGGATCACGAAAAGACCGCCATAAGGCGGTCGAAAGGGGGCAACTGGCGCGAGAGATTAAGCGATGGCTTTTTCTTCATGGTTTTGCAAACGGTAGGTGCATGCATTGAAGTGCACCATCGGCTCTTTTTCCTTCACGGTCGATTTGCGAATCTTGCCAACGAATAGGCGATGGGTGCCCAAAATCGTTGTGTTGACGATGTCGCACTCGATACTGGCCAGGGCGTCGGTCAGCACCGGCGGGCGTTCGCTTCCCAACTGCCAGTCGCCGTGTTTAAAGCGCGCCGGACCCTGCTGTTCGGACAGGAAGGAGGCCATCAATGAGGTGTGACAAGACCCCAATACATTAGCAACGAAGGTGCCGTTGGCCAGCAGGTGCTCCATCATCGAGGAGTTCTCGTGGACGAAGAAACCGATCAGCGGGGGCTCGGCAGAGATCGACGTCAGACTCGAGACGATCATGCCTGCTACGTCGTCACCACGGCCGGTCGAGATGGCGCTAACGCCGGCCGGCAGCGCACGCATGGCCGCCTTGAACTCGTCCTGGGTCACGACCTCGTCAGAGTCGCTGTAAACCAGGTGGGCGCGGACGTTGCCTTCCGCGTTGACCCAGTCGTGCTCGTCGGCGTAGGCCAGCATTTTAGCAAAGCCGGCTTCCCAAGCGGGTTCGCCCCCGTGGTCGGACATAAACCGCATGACGGAAGGGGAGAGCCAGATGTGATCGTCTTCCCCCCAAGTGCCGATTCGAGCCACCGCCTGATGGAGCTGCTCTTCTGGCTGCGGGTCGATGAGCACGTCGAGCTGGCGAAAATTATTAGGCTCCAGCAGGGTAACGGCACCGAGATTGGTCAGGTGAATACGCATGATCTAGCCCTCCGCAAGGATGCTTAAGCGACGGTTGTCTGTTCGTTTCGTTCCAGCTCTTTACGCACTGCGGGAATGATGTGCTCGCCCCACACCTCGATCTGCTTGAGCATGGTCTTCTGATCGCAGTCACCCAGCTGGGTCTGCAGCGCGAAGTGCTTGGGCTTGAGGATGGTCACTTCTTCGAGCAGTTTGTCGATGACCTGATTGACCGAGCCGACGGGCAGGTTTTTGCGCATCTGATCGAAGCTCAGATCGGTTTCCGACGGTACTTCCTTGATCATGTAGCCGTCATCGGATTGGGCGCGGCGGTATTTCAGGCTCTCGGAAATACGGCGCTGGAAACGCGCGTTGCTCAGGTAGGCCTCGATGTCGGCGTTGTTGTCGGAGGCGAAGCCGCAGCGCAGAAAGCCGAACTTGACGTCGTCGTCCAGATCCTTGTTCTCTTTTTCGGCGATGCCCTCGAGCTTGCTGCGCAATCCCTGGATGGCGTCGGTGCCGTTGAGCAGCGACGTCGTGAACAGGTTATGACCTTCTCGTACCGCGCGGCCCAGGGTGTTGGGGTTGCCCGAGGTGATCCAAAGCGGCGGCATCGGATCCTGCTTACAGCGTACTGCAATCGAGCTCGGCGGAATCTTTAAAAATTCGCCTTCGTACTCGAAGATATCCTGCGTCAGACCCTTGGGAATGATGTCCAGGAATTCGTTGTAGATCTTGCCGGCATCCTCGAGCTCGACATCGAAACGCTCGAACTCGAACTGCTGATACCCGGAGCCGATGCCCAGTTCCAGCCGGCCGTTGGAAACCGAGTCAACGAAGCCTACCTCGGCCAGAAAGCGCGACGGATGATAAAGCGGCAGGATGCAGACGGCAGAGCCCAGCCGAATCCGCTCGGTCTTCGCCGCGCAGTGGGCGATAGTCATCAGCGGCGAGGGTGAAAGTGAGTAGTTGTTGAAATGGTGCTCTGCATACCAGGCCGTGTTGAAGCCGGCCTGTTCCGCGGCGACCGTCTGCTCAACGGAGTTCTGAATCACCTCATGGGAGGTCTGGTGATAGCCACGCTGTTGTGCGAGTAGAAAAACGCCAAATTCCATGGTGTGTTAACCTATTTGTTATATGCATGAACCTGGAATCGTAAGGGCTCTCGCCGGTACTTTAGAATATCGATAAAGATTGTTTCTGTTTTGCGTTTTTTGGAGTAATCATGGATCGTTTGCGAGCGATGGAGCTTTTCCTTTCAATTTCTCGAACGCACAGCTTCACAGAAACTGCCCGTCTTTTCGGGGTGTCGGCCACCTCGGTCTCGCGCATGATCACCAATTTCGAGAGCAGTCTGGGCGTGACGCTTCTGCAGCGCTCTACTCGGCAAGTCGTGCTGACGGAAGCCGGCAAGGAGTACGCTCAGCAGCTCGACGGACTGCTCTGGATGCTGGAGGAGGCGCAAAACAGTATCACCGCCATCAGCTCGTCACCTCGCGGGGTACTGAAGGTGCATTCCCGCACGATGTTCGGCATCGGCGTACTGACGCCATTGATCGCCAGGTTTCGAAGTGAATACCCGGACATCACGGTCGAGCTGACGTTGGGCGAGGCTAAAATCGATCTTCGCGAGCAGCAGATCGATATCGATTTTCGGGTCTCGCCGCCAGCGGAGGCCAGCGTCAAGCGGCGAATCCTGTTCATCAGTCAGCAGCATCTGGTGGCCTCACCCGCCTATCTCGAAAGCCGCCATCTCGACCACAAGGCGCCTCTGGAAAGGCCCGAGCAGATAACGGACCATCAGTGTCTGGTCTATCGTTTGCCTGGGCATCGCCACACTTGGCACTTCAAAAAAGGCGATTACAACGAAGAGATCGAGATATCGCCGCGCTACCTGATCAACAACGGTATCGCCCTGCGCGAGCTGGCGGTGAGAGGAGAGGGGGTGGCGCTACTCGAGGACTATACGGTTTATAACGATATCGAGAGCGGCAGGCTCGTGCGCCTGCTGCCCGATTATCAGGTCACGAACACGGATTTCGACAAGGGCATCTATGCCACGATTCTGGATACGCCGGTCATTCCCAAGAAAACACGTTTGTTTCTCGATTTCGTCGCTTCGAAGGTTTCCACCAAGGATGGCCGCTTTTCGCTGATCCGCCGCGAGAAGCAGTAGCGCATCAAATATCGATGCGACACCTCGGGCGGGGAAGGCCGGTAAAACCTACTCCTTTTATCTGCAGTACCTTGCCATCCAACGGGCCATCGCCCGTTATACGTTCGCTGTTACGGATGGAGGTCACGAACAGATCATCGCCATCGGGCCCGCCGAAACAGAGTGAAGAGGGGTGTGATACGGGCAGGTCGATTCGGTGGCTGACGTCGCCTCTTTGATCGAAGCGCACGACCGCCCCGGCACGTACTAGGGCGCTCCAGAGCCCGCCTTGGCTGTCGAAGCAGCAGCCGTCGGGCGCTGAGCCCAGCGTATCGGTGTCAACGAACAGGCGCTGATCAGTCAATTCAAACCGGTCGCTGACGGCAAAGCTATCGATGCGTCGACAGGCGCTGTCAGCGATGTAAAGACGCTGATCGAACGGGCCAAGGTTCGGGCCGTTGGCAACGCCACAGGCGGGACCGACCTTCGAGAACGTGCCATCGCAGTCAAGACGGAAGATCCCGCCTTTGGGAGGTTCGTGTTCTTTACGATGAATGTGCATCGTGCCCACCAGAAAACCGCCGTCGTCCAAGGCAACGCCATCGTTGAACCGCAGGTGTTTATGGCTTTCGGGTAGCTTTGCCAACGTTTTCAAACCACCCGACGTTCGTTCGAGAAGCACAAGTTGCTCCTTCAGCGCCACCAGAAGCTTGCCGTCTTCATTGATCGCGAAGGCGCCCGCGGGTGCGGGAACCGACCAGGACATGCACGTGTCCGCGCATGTGTCGATTTCGAAGATGCGCCCCTTTCGGCAGTCCATCATCCACAGATGCTGCGATCGGGCGTCCCAGATTGGGCATTCGCCCAGATCCGCCGATACACATTCGAAAGCTTTAATCTCAAGCGTGTGGGTCATGTTGTTCATCTGGCAATAAAGTGGCGCCCCTCTGAGTCGTGGCGCCACACCCCCGATCGCTTGGCTTAATTGAGAACGATGTTGTTCGTTTCGATGATGCTGCCCCAGGTCTGACGATCCGTTTCCAGCTGATTCGCCATGCCTTCCGAGCCCTCGGCGCTAAGGTTATTGCCCTGGTTTTCGATGAGCGTTGCGAACTCTTCGGAATGGGCCGCCTCGACGGCCGCCTCGGCCAGCTCGTCGACGACATCCTGCGGCGTGCCGCTGGGTGCTAAAAAGCCGCCCCAGTAAGAGAGCACTAGCTCAGGATAGCCAAGCTCCACAACGCTTGGCGTATCCGGAAAACGCTCGTCGCGCTCGCTGGTGCTCAACGCCAACATTTTCACCTCACCGCTCTTTTCGTACTCCTGAATACCTTGAGGCGCCGAGAACGTCAGCTCGGCCTGGCCTGCGATCAGATCGATGATCGAAGCAGGCATACCGTTATAGGCCACTCCTACTCCTTCGATACCGAGTTCTTCCATCAGCAGGCGCCCGTACAGGTCGGTCGCACTACCCGGCCCCATCGTGCCGTAGCGAATGGGCGAATTTGATGCATTGGCGAACTCCACTAGCTCATCAATGCTCTCGATACCCGCAACGGTCGGCACCGTGATACTCATGGGGCCACTGAAGAGCAGCGATACGGGTTCGAAACTATCGAAGCTGTAGGGCAGCGCAGGGCGCAGCATGATGTTGAGCGATATCGGGCCCGTGCCGCCCATCAGTAGGGTGGTGCCGTCAGGGTCGGCGTTGGCGACGTAAGTGGCGGCAATGATGCCGTTGCCACCGGGCTTGTTCTCGACGAGCACTTGGCGATCAAGGCTTTCGGACATCCCGGTGGCCAGTGTGCGGGCGTACGCATCATAAGATCCGCCGGCTGTGTAGGGCACGATGATGCGAATGGAGTCGTCGTCGGCGTGAGCGGTAGATACGAATAGGGCTGGCAGTGTGGCGATCGTCATCGTGGCGGCGATGCTACCCAAAAACGTTTTGCCGATGGTTTTTATCATGAAAATTCTCCTGGCATTGGCGTCTTGTTTTTTTTGGAAAAGGGGGCCACCGCGCCCGGTCGAGGCGGTGACGTTTGCAGTGTAACGTACTGAATCGAGCTGGATTGCTGGCGCCGCATGCAGAACTGTATTAACCAAATCGTTCACTATCAGGCGCTTAGTGCACTATTTTGATGCCCAGCCAATATTTAAAAAATAATTTTAATATCAACATCTTGATATTTGTAACTTAATTTTAACTCGCGCACTTTTCGAAAAATCGATCACTTCCACGACGGTCGTGCACGCTGCTGGTGCGGTTGTACCGGTACCAAAGAAACGTACTAGTATCCGGAGCTATTAGAGACGGGTAAGCAGCCTCTATCCGACAAATATAAAAAGCTGGCCTCTGTCAAAGCTGTGTAGCCCTTACCGTCACGATGCGATATCTGACCCGCGGTTTATCCAGCGCTTTGACCTCAGGTGGCCAGTGTCATCAGGAGGAAATGCCATGGTGGAAGAAGTAGTTAAATTACAGGTGGTTGATCGCGTCGCAGTGGTGACGATGGACCGTCAACCGGTCAATGCCCTCAGCCGCGAAATGCGCCGACAGATCGTTGCCACCTTCGATGAAATATCGGCTCGTGACGACATTCGGTGTGCGGTTCTCACCGGCGCCGGCCGCGTATTCTGTGCCGGCGCCGACCTCAAGGAGCGTCCGGACCAGGACATTCCCGGCGACTTTCTCGAGCACAACCGCATCACTCGCGAAACGACCAATGCCATCCGCGAATGCTCAAAGCCCGTCGTTGCTGCCGTCAACGGCACCGCCTTGGGTGCTGGCATGGGGTTGATGGCGGCCTGCGATATCCTTTACGCCTCCGATAACGCCACCTTCGGTATGCCCGAGATCAACGTTGGGCTTGCCGGCGGCGCGGCCATGCTGCGCACGCTGTTCGGACGCTCGACCATGCGACGTATGTTCTTTACCGGCCAGCGACTGACCGCTCAAGAGCTGCTGCGTAAGGGTGTCATCGAAGACGCTCTGCCCGCCGAAGAGCTGTTACCAGTGGTCATGGAACTTGCCAAAGAGATCGCCTCCAAGGCGCCGCTGGCCACTATCTACGCCAAGCGCGCCGCCAATATGGTGGAGCTCATGCCGCAACGGGATGCGTATCGCTTCGAGCAGGACTTCACCATGGCGCTGGCCAGGACCGACGATGCCCGTGAAGCGCGCATGGCCTTTCTGGAAAAGCGTGAACCCGTCTTCAAAGGACGCTGATCGCCATGTCGAATACTTCCATGCAAACGCCCGGCATGGGCATCGAATCGTTTTTCAACGCGCGCGGCATCGCCATCGTCGGTGCCAGCAACGATATCAACAAGATCGGCGGGCGCCCCGTCCATCTGCTCAGCAAGTACGGCTATGACGGGGCTATTTACCCGGTCAACCCCGGGCGCAGCCAGGTTCAGGGGCTGCCCGCCTATCCCTCTTTAAAAGAACTGCCCGGTGTGCCGGAGCTTGCCGTGCTCGCCGTTTCCTCGGAGCACACGCTGGCGGCGCTCGAGGAGTGTGCCGCTGTCGGCGTGCGCGCCGTCGTGGTGCTGTCCGCGGGGTTCGCGGAAAAGGACGACGCAGGGGCGGCGCTGCAGGAAAGGCTCACTACCCTTGCTCGTGAAAACGGCATCCGTTTGCTGGGGCCTAACTGTCTGGGGGTGGTCAACGTGGTCGACCGGGTCATCGGCTCGTTCACCATCGTACTGGAAGAGAACATGCCGCTGCCGGGCAATGTGGGCATCGTTTCCCAATCCGGAAATGTCGGCAGCTTTCTCATGCAGAACGTGTCGCGCCGGGGGTTGGGCATCAGCCGCTTCATGGCCACCGGTAACGAAGCGGACGTGGATGTAGCCGACGGCATCGCGGCGCTTGCCCAGGACGACGTCACTCAGATCATCCTCTGCTGCATGGAGACCTGCCGCGATGCCGGCCGGCTAACCGAGGCGCTGGACATGGCTCGCCGTCAAGGCAAGCCCGTCATCGTCTTGAAGATCGGCTCGACCGATGTCGGCCAAGCCGCCGCCGCCTCGCATACCGGAGCGCTGGCCGGCTCGGACAGCGTCATCGACGCCGTTTTTCGCCGTCACGGCGTCGTCCGGGTGCACTCGATCGAGGCGCTGCTCGACATGGGCCAATCGGCGTCGCTGCTGGGTACCGCGCGCTTGCCCAAGGGGCCGAGAGTAACGCTGGTCGCTGCCTCGGGCGGCTTTGGCATCATGATGGCGGATGCGGCGACGAAGGCGGGCTTGGTCTTGCCAGCGCTGAGCGAGACCACTCGGGCGCGCATTCAGGAGGCCGTACCCATGGCCGGCACCCATAACCCCGTGGATGCTTCGGCCCAGATGTCGAGCGACCCCGCCATTCTCTTCAAGATGCTCTCAGCGCTGCTGGAAGAACCCAATACCGACGCCACGCTGCTGTTTTTATCGCTGTCGCTCTATAACAGCCGGCTACGTGGCATCTACATGGACGCGCTCAAGCAGATCCGCGAGGCCCACCCCGACAAGCTGCTGATGGTGGTAAGTGAAGGTCCGAGCGACGCGGTGGCCGAGGTCAACGCGCTGGGCATTCCGGTCTTTGGCACGATCGATGCGGCGGCAAGCGGCATCGACGGCCTGGTGCGCTTGGCTCGGGTGGCCGAACTGTCGGCGCCGCCGGTCTATGACGGTCCCATCGAGCCTGTCGATCCGGCCGTGTTCAGAAACGAGGCAGAAGCGAAGAAAGCGCTGAGCCAGCTGGGTATCCCGGTGCTCGAGGAGAAGATAGCGAACTCCAGCGAGCAAGCGGTGGAGCTTGCCCGGGGTATGGGCCTGCCCGTGGTGCTCAAGATCATATCGCCGGACATTACCCACAAGACCGAGGCAGGCGGCGTGGCGCTCGATCTTGCCTCCGAGCAGGCGGTACGCGATGCGTATGCCCAGATGCTCGAGAGCGCGCGCGCTTACGCCCCTTCCGCGCAGATCGACGGCGTGCTGGTGACACCCATGGCCAAACCGGGCACGGAGTTGATCATGGGCGTATCGAAGGACCCAGTCTTCGGCCCGGTGGTGATGGTCGGAACCGGCGGCGTGTTCGCTGAAATCCTCCAGGATGTCGCGGTTCAGGTGGCCCCGGTCTCGTTCGATGAGGCCCGGAGCATGATTCGCTCTCTCAAGCTCTATCCCATCCTGGATGGAGCGCGCGGCAAGCCCAAGGCCGATGTCGATGCTGTCGCCCAAGCGCTTGTGGTGTTGTCGGAGTTTGCCTGCCGGCACGAAGAAACGGTTGCCGAAATCGATATCAATCCTGTCCTCGTGTATCCCCAGGGCGCCGGCATCATCGCGCTGGATACGCTGATGGTACCGGCACAATCACAACGTTAGCCATCTGGAGTCAGTGATGAGTTTCAATACGGATGTGGTCATTCCCGACCCCGCTACCGGGCAGGGAGTCTATCGCCAGCACGCCCGCGAATGGTTGCAGGCGAACCTGCCCGATCACATGCGCAGCGATAGCCTGAACTATCGCACGCCGACCCTTCAGGAAAGTGTCGATTGGGAAACCGCGCTCTACAAGGCAGGGCTTGCAGGCATGACCTGGCCCAAGGAATACGGTGGCTACGGCTTGAGCCTGCGCGAGCATCTAGCCGTCAACAAGGAGATCGGGGCGCTGCCCATGCCCGAAAGCGTTGGGTCGATCGGCAAGGAACTGGCCGGCCCGATCATCATGGCGGTAGGCACCGAAGAGCAGAAGCGCGAGTTTTTGCCGGCAATACTCTCCATGCGTGAACACTGGTGCCAAGGGTTCTCGGAGCCTGAAGCGGGATCGGACCTTGCCAGCCTTCGTACCCGCGCGGTTCAGGAGGGCGATCGCTGGGTCATCAACGGTCAGAAGATATGGACCAGCGGCGCCGCCAAGGCACGCTACTGCCTGCTGCTGACGCGTACCGGCACCGTCGCCGATCGGCATCGCGGTCTGTTGATGTTTGCCGTACCGATGGATACGCCGGGAATCCGGGTCGTGCCGATCAAGTCGATCGACGGTAAGGAATCCTTTGCCGAAGTGTTTTTCGACAACGTCACCGTGCCCGACACCGCCCGGCTCGGAGCGCCGAATGAAGGCTGGAACGCGGCGATCCGCGTGCTCTCCATCGAGCGGGCCACCAACCGCATGTACCGGCCCTGGCGTTTCGAAGGCGAGCTCAAGCAACTGGTTCGCGCCTGCAAGTCGGATCCCGAACTTTCGAAGCTTCTCCAGGAGAGCTACTACCAAAGGCGGATTGGCCAAATCGCCTGCGAAGTTGATGGTTTAAAAGGACTTATTGAAAAAGTCGTCGATCAACTGATGGCCGGCGAGACCATCGGGGCGCAAGGGTCGCTTAATAAACTGTACTGGTCGGAATGCCACCAGGCATTCGCCGGCCTGGCGATGGAGATGGTCTCCCACGTGCACGAAGGATCCAGCGAGCTTGCAAAAAGAGCCAAGGCACATTTCACCAACGCTTATCTCTTCGCCCGGGCGGAAACACTCTACGCCGGCGTTACCGAAGTGCAGTTGGACATCATCGCGCAGCGAATCATGAACTTGCCCAAGGAGTCCCAGTCATGAGTATGGACGAGGATCTACGCCCGGAAGAGTTTGCTGAAGCGGCTTCTGCCGCCGTGGGCGATGTTATCGGCCGCGAGTTTGCCGAGGTGGCCAGCACGCTTGGTGGGGCGGGTTTGCTGGGCGTTTGCGCCGCTGAAGAGGATGGCGGCATGGGGCTGCCCATCGCCTTCGCTGTGCCCATCTGCCAGGTCGCGGGCCGTTTGCGCCTGCGCTTTCCCGTCGTCGAGCAGGCGCTGGTGGCCAAGGCACTGGCCGGCACCCCGCAGGCGGCAGAGCTGATCAATGGCGAGCGCACGGCCACCATCGCGTGGCACGCGGAGCACCAGGGCACGGCTGGTCACGCGCCTTACGCGGCAGACTGTGATTGGATCCTGGTGCCGGATGGCGACGGCGCGGCCCTGGTGGCGTGTGACGCGGTAACGCTGACACCGCACGCCGAACTCGACCCGGAATCGCCCTATTACAGCGTGTCGCTCGAGAGCGCACCGATTCTCCAGCGCATCTCGGTGCAGCGCTATCAGGCGCTTCGCGAAGAGGCTTATCTGCTGACCGGCGCTTATCTCAACGGCGCCGCCCAAGGGGCGCTCGAGTATACCGCCGACTACCTGGCCGGGCGGGTCCAGTTCGGCCGACCGCTGACCGCGAAACAGGCGGTACGCCACCATCTGGCGCGGATGAAGCTGCTCAACGAAGTCTCGCTGTGCGCCATTGCCCGAACGGTCGAGACCGATGAGTTCGACGCGACTCGCAGCTACAAGACGGCCTGGGCCGGGGCGCTTACCAATGCCCTGTTCGTCATCGAAAAGGCGATTCATCTCAACGGCGGCATGGGCTTCACTTGGGAGGTGCCGCTGCATTATGCCCTGCGTGACGCGCGGCGCATCGAGGCGGCGTTGCAAGGTAGCGCCACCATCAATGCGATCGGCCAGAATTTCATCGACGCCGCTTGAAGGAGAACAACATGGACATGAACATGGATAACCGCGCAGTGCTGGTAACCGGCGCCGGCAACGGTATCGGTCGCGAAACCGCGCTGCAGATGGCGGCGCTGGGGGCGGTCGTAGGTGTTAACGACCTGAAGGAAGAGTTTGTCGAAGCCACCGTCAAAGCGATCACCGAGGCCGGCGGTCGCGCCTTTGGCGTTGTCGAGAACGTTTCGACCCAGGAGGGTATCCAAGCCGCCGTGCAGCGGGTCAAGGCGCATTGCGGGCGCTTCGACGTGCTGGTCAATAACGCCGCGTGGGTGCGCTATCAGGCCATTCCCGACATTCGCCCGGACACCGTCGATCGCATGGTCGATGTGGGTTTCAAGGGGGTGATTTGGGGCATCCAGGCCGCCTCCGAGGCCATGGACACTGAACGAGGCGGTGCCATCATCAACGTCGCCTCCACTGCGGCGCTGCGCTCGACCCTCAACTCGGTGGTTTACTCGGGCATCAAATCGGGGGTGCTCGGTATCACGCGCGCGGCCGCAGCGGAGCTCGGCAGTCAGAACATTCGCGTTAATGCCGTCTGCCCCTCGGCGGTGCCCACGGAAGGTACTCAGCGCAACCGCAATGCCGAGCGCGATGCCGCGCGTGCCGCTAAAACCCCTCTCGGCCGGCTAGGGACGGTGACCGACATCGCCAACACGATCTGCTTTCTGGCCAGCGACCGGGCGGGCTTCATGTCCGCACAGGCGCTGGTTGTGGACGGCGGCGTGACCTTCACCAACCTTTGACGTCTACGGGGACTTCGATGACGACTGTCTTGATCACAGGCGCCGCGGCGGGTATCGGTGAAGCGACTGCCCGCCTTTTCGCGGCGAAGGGCTGGCGCTGCTTGCTGGTCGATCGGGCGTGTGATCGGCTCGAGCAACTAATCCGTGAGCTGCCTGCAGGCAGCACGGGTGCGCACCAGGCCCTCGTCATCGATCTCACCGATAAGGCCGACATCGGGCGTCTGGCCGGCCTCGATCTTACTCTCGACGTGGTCATCAACAACGCTGGGATATCAAGCGACCGACCAGATGCCCTGGTCCACCAGCCGTGGGAGGCGCTGCGCCCAGTCGAGGAGTTGAACCTGCTCGCTCCGATGAGCGTCGTCGAGGCGCTGGATGCCTCGCTGGCCGCCGATGCCCGCGTTATTCACATCGCCTCGGGGGCCGGGCTTCGGGCGCTGCCCCAGCGTGGCCTCTACAGCGCCAGCAAGGCGGGCGTCATTGCGCTAGCCAACGCTCAGGCACACGAGGCGCCAGGACGGTCAACCTACGCGCTGTGCCCCGGCTTCGTGCGTACGGCACTGGTAGAGGGGCTGCTCGAGCAGGGACGTCTCAAGCTTGAGGACGCCATCGGCAAAATCCCCATGGCTTACATGGGGCGCCCCGAAGATATCGCACAGGGGCTGTTTTTTCTGGCCACGCTGACGAAAGCTCGTCTGGAAGCGCCGGCGCTGGTGATCGACGGAGGCTCGTCGGTGTTTGGTGGCGGCCAACGCCTCAACGACACGGCGGCCACGCCGGTGGACATGGATGCCGAGTGCGATTTTCGGCTCGTCGGCGAGAGCGAGACGAGCCTCGAGGCGACGGGGGCGCTCGGGCCCACCCCGTTGGCGCCGGTGGGCTACACCGCGGTGATCGACTTCACCGCCCGGCACGTTGCTGCAGAGCACCTGCTGGAAAGCCTTCACCGCATTGCGCGGGCGTTCACCGCCGCGCACACGGCGCCTGCCAGCCTCACGGTGGTCCTGCCGTTCGTCGACGCCGAGCGCTCCGCCCCCGAGCAGGCCTTCGCGGCGGCGGCATCGATGCTCGTTGCCACGCTCGCCTGCGAGCTGGGGCCTGTCGGCTATCGGGTCAATGCCGTGGCATGGGCACCGGATATGGCCCCGGACGCTCTTTGTCAGATCTTGCGCTATGTCTCGGGCCCCACAGGACGGTTTCTCGCCGGCCAGACCCTGCGCTTCACGAACCGATACTAGATCCAAAATGACTTCATACAACGACAATAAGGCCCCCGCTGACATCAAGGCGATGTTTATCCAGCGACGTGGCTACTGGCGCCCCTGGACCCAGACCCTGCTGGAAGAGCATCCAGCGTTTCTGGAGGCCTATGCACGCTATGCAAGCTATCCCGCCAGTGCTGGCCCGCTCGACGCGCGCATGGTCGAGCTGATCTACGTCGCGCTGGACGCCTCGGCGACCCATCTGTTCGAAGCTGGCGTCCAGACGCACCTCGAACTGGCTCGCCAAGCTGGTGCCACTACCGGCGACGTTCTGGATGTGCTGCATCTGGTGGCACTTCAAGGCGTGAACCGCGTCTATGAAGCCATCGCGATTCTGGAAAGCGAACTCGGTCAAGGGGCATCGTTTGAGCGCGGCGCGACGAGCCGTGATGCCGAATTGCCCGAGGCATTGAGACGTGAAGTGGAACGGCATTTTCCCGGGAGTGCCGAGGAGCTTGGCGCGCTGGCGCGCTTCGATGCCGAGTACTTGCGCCAGGTAATGGCGTTCATGGATGTTAGCGCGCCAGGCAGCCGGCTGGTTGAAAAAGAAAAGCGTCTTGTCGAGGCCGCCTTGCACTCGAGTTTCACGGGCTTCGACGAAAAGGCATTGCGGCGCTCCATCCGCGCGGCAGTGAGGGCCGACGCCACGGCCGATGAAATCGCCCAAGCTATCCAGCTCGGGTCTCACCTGTCCGTCCATGGAACAGCACTAGGGGTGAAGTGCCTTGGTGCCGACAAGAACAATCGAACGCACGCCACTTGATGAGGTGTAAAATGCTATCAAGAGCTTTAACCAAAAACGTCCCCGACATGATAGGCGCCTTGTTCACGATCGCCGTGGGTGTCTTTGTGCTGTCCGAATCATCGAGCTATCGATTTGGCAGTCTCAGCAGCATGGGGCCTGGCTACTTTCCCCAGATTCTCGCGTGGCTACTGGTGGCGATGGGTGTCTTCCTGTTCGTCATCACCTTTATAAGTAAACCTTCGGAGTCCAGGCTTCATCTTCCTGACGTCATCCCCGTTTTGGTCATCGGCGCCTCGATTCTATCCTTCGGGCTTTTGATCGAAGCGGCAGGCATGGGGCCGGCCATTTTTGCATCGGTCTTCATCTCGACCTTCGCCTCGACGAACATCAATATTCTTCGTTCGCTGCTGCTGGCGTTACTGACCACGCTCGCCTGTGTAGTGGTCTTTGTTTATCTGCTGGGGCTGCCCGTTGAGGTGTTAGCACTATGAATACGTCACAACTGGATAACATTCTGCTGGGGTTTTCTGTTGCCCTCTCCGTAGAGGGAATTTTCTACTGTGCGGCCGGTGTGCTGCTTGGCACGATCGTAGGCGTGCTTCCGGGCTTGGGTACCATGGCGACGCTCGCCGTGCTGATGCCGATCACGTTTCATATCGAGCCCTCCTACTCCATCATCATGCTCGCGGGCATCTACTACGGCGCCGCCTATGGCGGCTCGACCGCGTCGATTCTCATGAATCTGCCGGGTACCGTCACGAGCGTGGTGACCGGGCTCGACGGCTTCCCCATGGCGCAGAACGGCAAGGCGGGGCTGGCGCTGTTCATCACCGCGATCGCCTCCTTCATGGGCTCCATGATCGGCGCCTTGCTGCTGGCGCTGTTTACCATTCCGCTGGCGGCGGTGGCGAAGAGTTTCGGCCCGCAAGAGTATTTCATGCTTATGGTATTCGGTCTGATCGCCGCGTCCCTGTTCTCGACCGGGCGTCCCGTCAAGTCGTTGATCACCGTAACGCTCGGCGTGGCGTTTGGTCTGGTCGGGTTGGATTTGAATAGTGGGGCGGCCAGGTTCACGTTTGGTATGCCGGAGCTTTACGACGGCCTTTCTCTAGTGGCCGTAGCGCTGGGGCTGTTCGGTTTGCCGGAGATCATCGCTACCGCAAAACGCGGGCCACTGGGCAACATGCGTGACAACGATGTCTCGTTCAAGGCGATGATGCCGACGCGTTCGGAGCTCAAGGAAGCGACCTTCCCCTCGCTTAGGGGGACCGGGGTCGGCGCCTTTTTCGGCGCGCTTCCCGGCACCGGCGGCACCATTGCCACCTTCCTCTCTTACGCGCTCGAAAAGCGCCTTTCCAAAACGCCGGAGAAGTTCGGAAAAGGGGCGATCGCGGGCGTTGCCGCGCCGGAAAGCGCTAACAACGCGGCGATCCAGACCGCCTTCATTCCCACCATGAGCTTAGGCATTCCGGGGGATGCGGTGATGGCGCTGATGCTGGGGGTACTGATGGTGCACGGCATCATTCCAGGGCCTGGCGTGATCAACGATCACCCCGACATCTTCTGGGGGCTGGTGGCCTCGTTCATCGTGGGTAATATCCTGCTGGTGATCCTCAATATCCCGCTGGTCGGGCTGTGGGTTCGGCTGCTGCGTATACCGTACCACTTGCTCTTTCCCGTTATGGTGGCTTGCGTATGCATCGGTGTGTACTCGGTCCAGAACTCGGTGTTCGATATTTATGTCCTGATGGGCTTCGGTGCGCTGGGCATCATCCTGAAGTCGCTGAAGTTCGACAGTGCACCGCTGCTGCTGGGCTTCATTCTGGGGCCGATGATGGAAGAGCACTTCCGGCGCGCGATGGTGATAACCCAGGGCGATTTCTCGACGTTTATCAACCGTCCAGTATCAGCCTCCTTAATGGCCATTTTGATGCTACTGCTGGTCGGGGCAGCCCTGAAGCTTGCCTATCTCAGCGCAAAGAGAAAAGGGTTCTTCAAAGCGGCAACAGGCAAGGCACGTAGTTGATACGTATGCGGTGCTGTAGACGCGATGTTTGAACAATCGCGGCCTTGTTCTTTGGTCCTGCCATAAAGTATCTGGATTTTGGCCGCCGTGTTATGGGTTTTAACCGTGAGCTGGACAGGATCATCCTCCAGCTCACCGGGCTCATGCCAACGTTCGCGTTGATGATAAATAACGAGAGGTAGGTGCGCTGTCATTGACAAGTCACCATGACGCTACCATGACGCGCACACCGTTTTGGATTTACGTTAAATAAAAAAAAAGGCTCATAAGCAACGTATGCTTAATTACATCTCATTAAATAATAGTGTCTTTATAAAGCATATGAAGATCGCTGCGAATGAATGTGTAGAACGATTCTTGAATGCCTGGTTTGAGTTTTCAAGATATGAGTTCGTTAAAAGACATCATATTGCTGCACGGTGGCAATCTAAATATCTTGGTTCATAACTTTAAGTATAAAGATATTCCTTAATCAAATATTTGTTTGAACGTTCTGGTTAGAATCAGGGCCTGTTGGCGCCTGCAATAAATTCAACTGCCTAATAACAACGGACCAATGTGTCCTGCAAGTTTCAGCGCACGCTGGAAATGAGTGCCACTCATTAGTGGCGAATGTAGATCTAATGCAAACGGCATGAGTCAAGACGAGCTTTTAACGTCCGGGCTATAGGTCAACCGTGCATTAAACAAGGGTGCTACTTCGGAGCATAAAAACGACAATGAAAAATAGTCTTAAAACTGCAGTGCTGGTTTCAGCGACGGCTCTCTCCTCTTATTCCGCCAGTCAGACTTACGCGTATGAATTCGAAGTGGGTGAAACGACAGCCAGCATATATGGTTATGCCAAGCTGGATATCATCTATGACGTAGACGATGAGTTGGGGCTTACCTCTTTAAGAGGCAAAGCCGCGCGCCTGGATATCGACAAGGATGAAGGCTCGGACGGCCATTTCTCCATGCAGGCTATCGAAAGCCGGATCGGTTTCAAGACGTCGTCTCCGGTACAAGGCAGCGATTTGATTACGGTGGTTGAAGGCGATTTTTATGGGGACAATGGTAATGGAGGGTTCAGGCTCCGGCACGCTTACGGTGAATGGAACGATATTCTGGCAGGCCAAACCTGGACGAACTTTGGTAGTGGATTATCGGCCACTCCTCTTATCGATTTTGCAGGTACCTCGGGCCGTGCGCTTACACACCGCCAGCCTCAGTTGAGATATACGCAGGATAATTTTTCCTTTTCCATCGAAGACCCTGATGACAAGGGGGGAGTGGTAGATGACGCTGGAGCAAAAAGCAGCCTCCCTGACATGATCGTTCGATATACAGATCGCTCGGAGTTCTTCAACTATTCATTGGCGGCCGTTGGACGTTACCTCGAGTACGATAACGCTGGTTTAACAACGCCTGCTTCAAGCGACAGTGCTTTTGGCTGGGGAACCACCTTTGAAACGGCCGTGAATTTTACGCCAGATTTGACGGTCAGGGCGGGTGTCACCTATGGCGATGGTATCGGTGGTTATACCAGTGGAAACACCTCGCCTATCCCCGGCTATGTCGACGAAAATGGCTCTCTCCAGACGGTTCGCACGGTAGGCGCAAGCCTTGGGGCGAGTCTGACAGTCGGCCCGGGCGCCATCAATGCGGCCTATTCGCGCGTGGAAAACGACTTCGAAGACAACCCGGACTATGTCGTAACCAACGAAAATACGACCGAGGCTTGGCTCAACTATATTTGGGCGCCGGCTGGGCGTATTCAATACGGTGTCGAAGCCGGTTGGCACCAGCGTGAGCAGGTGGATGGCAATAAGGGAGACGCGTTACGCCTTCAGGGCATGGTCAAATATAGCTTTTGATTCATAGTCACGCCTATTACGACAAGGTCTTAACAGCCTGATAAACATGACCTGATGAAACTCGATCATTGCCTTGTTCATTAACAAGGCTTTTTTATTTTTAGGCGTGAGAACAACAAGACTGGGAATGTCGGCGTATCGATCCGGGGGTGTAAACGTTACAAGACGCGGTAGAAAACACATCCGTTTCATGTATCTCACGAGCTCGCAACCATCGACTCTTGTATGAAGCAGCTGTGTAGAGGCGTCAGAAAAAAGCGATACCCTCATCACCTGGCGGTAAAGGTCATGAGGGTATTTTCGAATCGGGCTTAAGCCAGTGCCGTTGGTTTAACCGGCGAGCTTAATGGCTCGCCGGTTTGCGTTTTCAAAACACGGGTATGGTCAGCGGCATTCGTTTTTAGTGGCTGTGCTCGTGCTCGTGCTCGTGCTCGTGCTCATGAGCATGGTCGTGGCTGTGATCATGGGCCAGCTCGGCATCGCCCGCTTGAGCCAAAGCGTCGTGCAGCAGCTCGGCGTTGTGGCGCATCATGCCAAGGTAGGTGCTGGCGGGGCCCTCGCTTGCGAGAGCATCGGCGTAAAGCGTGCCCTTGATCTCAAGGCCAGTCTCTTCGGCGAGCTGCTCGATGACCGAGGGGTTGGTCATGTTCTCGTGAAACAGCGCCTGCACGTTTTCGTCGTTGATCACGTCGACCAGTGACGCCATGCTGGCGCCGCTCGGTTCGACTTCCGTCGACAGCCCATAGGGTGACAAAAAGCGCACGCCGTAGGCGTTGGCGAAGTAGCCAAAGGAGTCGTGGCCAGTGATCACGGTGGCTGAGGCCGGCACGTCCTCGAGCAGCGTACGAAGCTCACCGTCGAGCTCGGCCATCTCTGCCAGGTAGCGCTCGGCGTTGGCGCGGTAGTCATCGGCGTTCGCTTCGTCGGCGTCGATCAGGCCATCACGAATGTTGGTTATATAGACTTCGGCCTGGGCCATGTCCTGCCATGCGTGCGGGTCCTGGTCGCCGTGTACGTGGTCATGCTCATGGGCCTCGTCGCTGTCGCTATCGTGGGCGTGTTCGTGGCTATGATCGTGAGCTTCGCCGCTGTCGTGGGCGTGCTCGTGGCTGTGATCGTGGGCCTCGTCGCTGCCGTGAGCGTGTTCGTGGCTGTGATCGTGAGCCTCGTCGCTGTCGTGAGCGTGCTCGCCGCTATGATCGTGCGGGTGGTAATCCAGCGCTTCGATACCGTCGGTGGCGGTGACCAGTTGGCCCTGGTAGTCGCTGGCGTCCAGCAGGCGATCCATCCAGCCTTCGAGCAGCAGGCCGTTGAACACGACCAGATCCGCCTCGGCCAGCGCGCGAGCGTCGCCCGGGCGCGGCGAGTAAACGTGGGTGTCGCCGTCGGGGCCGACCAGCGAGTTCACCTCGACGTGCTCGCCGCCGACGTTTTCGACCATGTCGGCCAGAATGGAGAAGCTCGTGACCACCTGAACGCGCTCGGCGGCCATGGCGGCGGGCAGTGCCAGCAGCGTGGATACGCCGACCAGTAGCGGGGTGAAACGTAGTGACATGACGACTCCAGATGCGTGGTTGATGAGTGACGAATCCCGGCTAAGGCAGCTCGGACGCCGCCTCGAGCGGCGCCGTTTTACGCCGTAGCCTAGCGGCCAGGCTGTGGTAGCGGCCAAACAGCGCCGAGAAAAAGTACGCTGAGCCTGCCAGCAAAATGATGCTCGGCCCCGATGGAATATCCAGGTGATAGGAGAGCAAAAGCCCGCCGGTACTGGCGAGCATGGCCAGCACCACCGCGATACCCATCAGCCCTTCCAGGCGCTTACTCCAAAAGCGTGCGGCGGTGGCGGGCAGCATCATCAGGCCTACCGCCATCAGCGTGCCCAATGTTTGGAAACCGGCGGTGAGGTTGAGCACCAAAAGCCCCAGAAACACGCTGTGCACCCAGCCGTTTCGCCGGCTTTGGCCGCGCAGAAAGAGCGGGTCCAGGCACTCGACCACCAGCGCGCGGAAAATCCAGGCAAGCGTTACAACGATCAGCGTGCTGATGCCGGCGATCAGCAGAAGGGCCGTCGAGTTGATCGCCAGAATCGAGCCGAACAGCACGTGGGTGAGATCCACGCTGCTGCCGCCAATCGAGATCAGCATGACCCCGGCGGCCAGTGAAATGATGAAGAAGCTCGCCATGGCGGCGTCTTCGCGCTGGCCGCCCATCTTCGATACCGCCCCGGCCAACAGCGCCACCATCAGCCCGAACAGCACGCCGCCGATACTCATCACCGGCAGCGAAAAACCGGCCAGCAGAAAGCCGAGCGCCACGCCCGGCAGGATGGCGTGGGCCATGGCGTCGCCGATCAGGCTCATGCCGCGCAGCACCAGAAAGACCCCCAGCGGCGGCGCGGCGATCGAAAGTGCCAGCCCGCCCACCACCGCGCGGCGCATGAAACCGTAGTCGAACGGGGCGATCAGCCAGGCATTAAGCAGTTCCAGCATGCTGACCTCCTGCAACGAAGGGCACGATATGAGCGGGCAGGGGCGGCTCGGCAAGCGCTTCCGGCGCCACCCAGCGGCCATGCCCCTGGCTTATGATCAGCACTTCATCGGCCAGGCGCTTGAGGTGATCCATATCGTGCAGCACAACGATCAGCGTCACGCCGCTTTCTGCCATCTGACGAAAAATCGTGATCAGAATATCGACCGTTTCGCGGTCCACGTTGGCAAACGGCTCGTCAAGCAGCAAAAGCTCCGCTTCCTGCATCAGCGTGCGGCCGATCAACGCGCGCTGGCGCTGGCCGCCGGAAAGCTCGCCAAGCGGCCGGTGAGCCAGGTGTGAAATACCGAGCCGCCTCATGATGTCGCGCCCCTTGCGGTAGTGGGCCGCGCAGTAGCCCTTGAGCGCACCGTGGCTCGGCCAGGTGCCGGTCATCACCAGCTCCTCGACGCTCATCGGAAAGGTCAAGTCCAGCGCCAGCTGCTGAGGGAGCCAGGCGCGCCGCTCGGGAGCGATATCGCACTGCACGTGGCCGGACACCGGGCGCAGCTCGCCCATGATGGCCTGAATCAGCGTGCTCTTGCCCGCCCCGTTAGCGCCGACCAGCGCGGTGATCGCGCCGGGCAGAAAATCGCCGTGTAAATTCTCGAGCACCATGCGCCGGCCCTGGGCCAGGTGCAGGTCGTCAAGCTTTAACCGCGTGTGATCGCGATGGCTCATTGCGCCCACCCGCCGGCCCAGAAAACCAGCAGCCACAGCGCCAACAGCGGTACGGCGACCAGCAGCAGGCGTTTAGTGGCGGATAACGACATCAGTGAGAAGTGGCAGGGCCCTTCGCGATTGTGGCGGTGCGGATGGTGGCTCAACGTCTCTCTCCTCGGCGACCAATTAGGTTATAACATAACATTAAAAAATGCCAAAAAATTGCCGAGTATTTTACTCGCTTGCCGGGGCGTGGCAATCACTGCGTGCTTCAAACGATAGTCGAGCGACGGTGCGTTATAAACCTCACAGATGGGGGCTAGCGGGGGCGCGTCAGACGAACGAGACAATAGCGCTTTAGGACCCTCACCATCGAAAAGCCGATCGGCACTGCGCCACAGACGCTTTACAGGCAGTGGCGCTGCGCTAATAGCAACAAGTGCAGATCCTGGGCGTCCCCTTCAAGCGAGGCGACAGTGGATGAGGTGGGGCGACGCCGTTTATCCAGGCGCTCGAACATCTAGTAGCGCCAGGTCGCGCCGACCTGATTCGGCGCCAGCGTAATGGCGTACTCGCCTTCCAACGTGACCGGGCCCATCGACACCCGCGCCGGCTGAAAGCGGTTGATGGCGGAAGACGCCTGGTTCGGCTGGGTCCAGATCTGCAGCTCGTTGACCAGCATGCCGGTGGCAAAGTTGAGCGCCGCATCGTCACCGCGCCCATCGGCGGCAATGACCCCGGCCGCTATCCCGTTGACCACCAGCGACCCTACCCGTGCCCCCCAGCCACGCCGCTCGCGCTCGGCCTGCGCAAGCTCGAGGCCCAACGCCTGCACGCCGCTCAAGTCACCGCTCGCCTTCAAGCGCTCGTAGCGCGCCAGCGCCGCCGGGTGCGGCTGGCGGTCGGTGAACATGCCGCCCAGCGCCAGCGCGGATTTCACCGCCCCCACCCGCGCATCGAACCGGTCGTCGGAATCGCTCGCCTCGCTCGACTGGTAGACGTTCACCGCCAGGCTCGTGGCGTAGATGCCGCTCCACCCCCACTGCCACAGGTTGGCCTGGCGCGCGCCGTTTTCGAACACGTCGTCATAGGCCGCCCAGTCACCGGAAGACTGCGCAAAAGCGGGAAGAGTGAACGCGCACGCAAACGCGCAGAGCCAGAGACGTAGCCGCATGATCGAAAACCTTTAGGAAGGAAAAGTCACGCTAAGCGTAGCACGCCCTACCCAGCGCGAAGGTTGAAACGCTTCTTTTCCAGGCTTAAGTATGACGAGGATTGATGGCGTTCACGCATCGCGGATGGTTAGATGATCAAAAAGACTTAGGGGGCGCCCCATGGATGACGTTTCGTCGAGTGACCTAAAGACCATCCTGCACTCGAAGCGGGCTAATCTTTACTACCTGCAGCACTGCCGCGTACTAGTCAACGGCGGCCGGGTCGAATACGTCACCGATGAAGGTACCAGGTCGCGCTACTGGAACATTCCCATCGCCAATACCACCTCGCTTTTGCTAGGTACGGGCACCTCGATCACCCAAGCGGCAATGCGCGAGCTGGCCAAGGCCGGCGTGCTGGTGGGGTTCTGCGGCGGGGGCGGCACGCCCTTGTTCGCCGCCAATGAGGTCGATGTCGACGTCGCCTGGCTCACCCCACAAAGCGAATATCGACCCACCGAGTACCTGCAGTACTGGGTGCGCTTTTGGTTCGACGATGCCAGGCGCCTCGAGGCGGCTCGCGCCTTTCAACTCGCAAGGCTTGCGCGCATCGACGTGCTCTGGACCAGCCGAGCGATGCGAGAGGCCGGTTTCGACATCGACAAGGCGCGCTTGCAAGGCGCTCTGACTCATCATGTTGAAGCGATTCGTCACGCGCCCAGCACCGTCGAGCTGCTGACTTTGGAAGCGCGGCTCACCAAAACACTCTTCAAGCTGGCCGTGGAGGCCACCGGCTATGGCGAGTTTACCCGCGCCAAACGCGGCGCAGGCGCTGATCCCGCCAACCGCTTTCTCGACCACGGCAACTACCTGGCCTACGGGCTGGGGGCTACCGCCACGTGGGTGCTGGGTATTCCGCACGGGTTGGCCGTGCTGCACGGCAAGACGCGCCGCGGCGGTCTGGTGTTCGACGTGGCGGATCTGGTCAAGGACGCTGTGATTCTACCCCAGGCGTTTATTTCCGCCATGCGCGGCGACGAAGAGCAGGAGTTTCGCCAAGCGTGTATCGAACGATTAACGCGCACCGAATCCCTCGATTTTATGATTGATACGCTCAAGGACGTCGCCCAGATGCTGGGGAGCGGCGAGCCATGAACGTGCTGCTGATCTCTCAGTGCAACAAGAATGCGCTGAAAGAAACCCGGCGGATTCTCGATCAGTTTGCCGAGCGCCGAGGGAACCGCACTTGGCAAACCCCGATCACCCAGGCCGGGCTTGATACCTTGCGCAAATTGCTGCGCAAAACCGCCCGTAAAAACACCGCCGTGGCCTGCCACTGGATACGTGGCCACGACCACAGCGAGCTTGTGTGGATCGTTGGCGACGCTTCGCAGTTCAACATGAAGGGCGCCACGCCGACCAATACCACCCGGCGCAATATTCTGCGTCGTGAGGACGAGAACGACTGGCACAGCGGGCGGCTGATTCATCTGCTCGCTTCCATGGCTGCCCTTATGCATGACCTGGGCAAGGCCAGCGACGCGTTTCAGCGCCGCCTGCAGGGCACCCTCGAAGGGCGTAATCGCTACCGTCATGAGTGGGTATCGCTGCGTTTATTCGAAGCCTTCGTGGGCGAGGATAGCGACGCGGGCTGGCTCGCGCGGCTTGCAAACCTGGAGGAGTGCGATCACGCCGCTTGGCTCGACAGGCTCAAACGCGATGGTCTGGATGACGCCGCGCGGGCGCGGCCCTTCGATCACTTGCCGCCGTTGGCGGCCGCCATCGGCTGGCTAATCGTCAGCCATCACCGCTTGCCTGCCTTGCCCGCGTTCGATGACAGTGGCCAACAGAAATGGCTCGGTGCCAGGGCGCACCTCAACGCCGACACCGTGCCTGTGTTGCCTCACGCCATCACCGCCGCCTGGAACGAACGCGTCGAGCCAGCCGAGGAAAAAGACATTGCGCCTTACTGGCACTTTCCCCATGGACTGCCAGTGACGGAAAAAGCCTGGCGCGAGCGGGCTCAGCGACTGGCGCGCCAGCTGGGAGAGGTGCGCATCGACTGGCCGCCCGGCGAATCGCCCTACGTGATGCATCTGGCACGGCTTTCGCTGATGCTGGCGGATCACCACTACTCCAGCCTGACCGGCCCCGGGCGGCTGGACGGGGCATGGAGCAAGACGCTCTACGCCAACACCGCCAAACTCAACGGCAAGCGGCAGATGAGCCAGCCGCTGGTCGAGCACCTGCTGGGCGTGACACGGGCCACCGGCGAGATTACTCACCGCCTGCCGGACATGCTTGGGGCGATGGGCGGTATCACCCACCACAAGGGCTTCAAGGCGCGCAGCAAACACCCGCGTTTTCGTTGGCAGGACAAGGCGTATGACCTGGCGGTCGGCCTGCGCGACAAAAGCCGCGCCCAGGGGTTTTTCGGCATCAACATGGCCTCCACCGGCTGCGGCAAGACGATTGCCAACGGACGCATCTGCTACGGGCTGAGCGAACCGGAAAAGGGCGCGCGCTTTTCGATTGCGCTGGGGTTGCGCACCCTGACGCTGCAGACCGGGCAGGCCTACCGTGAACGGCTGGGCCTGGGTAGCGACGACCTTGCCGTGCGCGTGGGCGGAGCGGCCAGCAGTGAGCTTTACGAGCATCAGCAGGCGCAGGGTGGCTCGGATTCGCGCGCCGAACTGCTCGACGAGCAGAGCCATGTTCATTTCGAGGGCAGCCTCGACGACCACCCGGTGCTGTCCCGCGTCATCACCGACCCGCGCGCTCGCGCCCTGATCGGTGCGCCGATTCTCGTTACCACCATCGACCACCTGATGCCCGCCACCGAGAGCCTGCGCGGCGGCCATCAGATCGCGCCCATGCTGCGCCTGATGAGCAGCGATCTGGTGCTCGACGAGCCCGACGACTTCGATATCGATGACCTGCCCGCGCTCACCCGGCTGGTGTACTGGGCGGGCCTGCTGGGCCCGCGGGTGCTGCTCTCCTCCGCCACCTTGCCGCCCGCGCTGGTGCGCGGCCTGTTCGACGCCTACCGGCAAGGCCGTGCCGAGTATCAGCGCCACCGCGGCGTGCCCGGCGCGCCCATCGAGCCGGTGTGCGCCTGGTTCGACGAGCACGGCTGCACCCACGCAAACTGCGCCGACGGTGAGCGCTTCGACGCCGCGCACGCCGCCTTCGCCCACAAGCGTGCGGCCAAGCTCGCCACCCTCGAACCGCTGCGGCGCGGCTATATCGTGCCGTTCACTGCGCCTTCAACGCTTGAGGCAATCAGCGAGACGCTGGCGCAGACGATTCTCGAACAGGCACGTGCGCTGCACGACACGCATCACACCAAAGACCCGCAAAGCGGCAAGCGGGTGAGCTTTGGGCTGGTGCGCATGGCCAACATTGCGCCCTTGGTGGCCGTGGCGCAGGCGCTTTACCGCGCTGATGTGCCTGACGGCACGCATGTGCATCTGTGCGTCTACCACTCCCAGTTTCCCTTGATTCTGCGCTCGCGGCTGGAGGCGCGGCTCGACCAAACGCTTGACCGCCGCGAGGAATTTGCCGTGTTCGATCTGCCGGATATCCGCGCGCGCTTGAAGAATGAGGCGAAGGATCATCTGTTTATCGTGCTCGGCTCGCCGGTGACCGAAGTGGGGCGCGATCACGATTACGACTGGGCAATTGTGGAACCTTCCTCCATGCGCTCGATCATCCAGCTTGCCGGGCGAGTGCGCCGCCACCGCGACGCGCCCGTCAGCGCTCCCAATATCGCGCTGCTCGATACCAACGTAAAACACCTGGAAGGCAAACGGTCCGCGTTCAGTCACCCTGGTTTTGAAACCGAACAGTTCTGGCCGTTGACGACGCACCGACTCACGACACTCCTGCGCGACGACGATCTCAATCCCATTGACTCCCGCCCACGCCTGACGCCCGTTGAACCGCTTGCGCCAAACGCCAGGCTGGTCGATCTGGAACACGCGCGGCTGGCCTCGTTGATGGTCGAGGGTAGCGAGCCACCCATACCCGCAAGAAGGCGCAGGCGCCGAGGCGAGGCGCCAAAGCGCGACCTGGGCGCTTACCTGTTCTACCGGCCCGCGACGCTGACGCTAGCCGCCGTTGCCCTGCAGTACGCACCGTTTCGCGAGGACAACGCGCAGGAAAGCGAATTTGTGCTGATGCCGGACGAGGCCGAAGAGGATTACTGCTTTTACCGCGTGGAAAGGGAGCGGCGTGAAGAGCGCTGGGTCGCGGTGGAGCGCGAGCTGGATCGGCTGCCGGATGCGCTGCTTGCCAACCCGCGCATCACGCCCTGGAACGAACCCGACTACATGGCCGCGCTTGGCGAGCAGGCCGACGCCATGGACATGAGCCTGGAACGCTGCGCACGCCGCTTCGGCCGCATCCGACTCAAGACCGACTACGCCCCGTACGGCTGGCATTTTCATCCGGCGTTGGGGTTTGTGAGGAAGAAATAACTGAAGGCGACATCACAGGCAATAAAAAGGGAGCGCTATGACTGAACCACCTAATCCGCCGTTGTCACTCAGCGGTCTGATTCATGAATTTATCCACAACCGCTTTGCCACCAAAACCGAAAAGCTGGCGGAGGACGATCCCGCCTACCTCAAGTTGCAGGCGCAGTTCGACCCGCCAACGTGGCTGGCCGATGCCGCGCGGCGCGTCAGTCAGTTGCAAGTCGTCACCCACTCGCTCAAGGCGGTCCACCCGGATGCCAAAGGCACCAATCTCTACGTCGACCCCGGTCAGCTTGATCGCGGAACCCTGGTGGGCAGCCACTGCCTGCCGAACGATTTTCAGGGCGATGTGGTCGGCAATGCCGCCGCTCTCGATGTTTACAAGTTCCTGAAGCTCGAATGGCGAGGGCGTTCACTTCTGGAACGGGCGCTGGCAAACGATGATGAGTTGATCGAAGCGCTCAGCAAGGATCGCAATGAGGCAGTAGCGTGGGTCAGCGCCTTTGCGCAGATCGTCGAGCCAAAAGGTGAGCCCAGTTCCCACGCGCGCGGCAAGCAGGTGTACTGGCTGACCGGTGATGAGCCGACCAGCAACGATAGTTATCGATTGCTGGCGCCGCTTTACGCTACCGCCCTGACGCATCCGCTTCATGCCCGGCTTAGTGAGGCGCGCTTTGGCGAGCACGCCAAGGCCGGCCGCAAGGCGCGCCGGGACGGTGCGGCGTTTGACGGCGAGTACAGTGATTATCTCAATCTGGCCGTACAAAAGCTTGGCGGCACCAAACCGCAGAATATTTCCCAGCTCAATAGTGAACGCGGCGGGCAGAATTATCTGCTGGCCTCGCTGCCGCCACACTGGCAGTCGCGTGAAATCTATCCACCCATGCGTGAGGCATTTCGCACCTTCAAACGTCGCCCCGAGGTGTGGAAAACGCTTGCCGAGTTAAAGCGTTTTCTGGAAACCGATCCCGACCGAAACATGCACACCCGTGACCTGCGTGACGACTTCACCGCCATGCTGGTCGATGAGCTGATGCTGTTCTCCTTCGACATGTATACGCTTGCCCCCGGCTGGACGGCCGATGAAAAGTGCGAGCTGGTGGTAGAGGAGCAGTTCTGGCTCGACCCTGGGCGAGCCCACCGAGACGCCGACTTCGATCAGGCGCGGCGGCACTCGGACTGGCATGAGGTCATCGCGGATCGCGCGGCGGGCTGGCTCAACCGTGAGCTGAGTTATAAAAGCTCGCTGAGCATGGGCGACCCCGAGCACGCCTACTGGGAACAGCAGATCGGCAAGGTCGTTCAGGCATTCAAGCGCCAAATGGATGACCTGCAAGACGCCCTGCGCGACGATGAGCAGTTGGAAGGAGAACCCGCATGATCGATCACCTTCTTTTGCTTCCCCGGCTGCGCATCCAGAACGCCAACGCCATTTCCAGCCCGATGACTTGGGGCTTTCCCGCCATGAGCGCCTTTGTGGGCGTGCAGCAGGTGCTCGAACGCAACCTGCCCGACGACATCAAGCTGGTGTTCAATGAGATCGGCGTGGTGTGCCATCACATCGAGCCGCAGGTGACCGAGGGCGGCTTCATCAAGGCGTTTCATCTGACACGTAACCCGGTGGACAAGAGCGGCAACACCGCCGCCATCGTCGAGGAAGGCCGAGCGCATCTGGAGATCAGCCTGCTGATTGGCGTCGAATCGGATGGCGAGGAGCTGGGCAGCCCCGAGCGCCGCCGGGAAATCGCCGACCGTTTGTTCGAGCAGGTGCAGGGCATGCGAATTGCCGGCGGTAGCGTTATGCCTTCGCTCGACACGCACACGCGGGGCCGTCCCGAGCTGATCAGCTTCGATGCCAACGAAGACAAGCGCGCCGGGCAGTGGCGACGCCTCAAACGCCGCCTGCTCCCGGGCTTTGCGTTGGTGTTGCGCGACGACCTGCTCACCGCGCATACCGCCACCCTCAAGGCGCAGAACGAGCACGCCACCGCGCTGGACGCTTGGCTCGATTTTTCCCGGCTCAATCACGCCTGCCACGTCGAGCAGGTAGAGGATGAACAGAGCGGCACGATCAAAGAGGTCGCCCACTGGCACGTGCGCCGCCCTTATCCCGGCTGGCTGGTGCCGATTCCGGTCGGTTATGGCGCCATCTCCGAGCTGTATTCGCCCGGCGAGGTCGCCAACGCCCGCGATCCCGAGGTGCCGTTTCAGTTCGTGGAAAGCCTCTATTCGCTCGGCGAGTGGGTCAGCCCGCACCGCTTCCAAACGCCCGACGATCTGATGTGGTTCGTGGAAAACGATCTGGGTTGCGGGATTTACCGCCTTCAAAACGACTACGCCAAGACGCTGCTACAAGACTAATTCAAGGGGAAATGACATGGCCAAGAACGATACTCTCAAAACCGCTTCCGTCCTCGCCTTCGAGCGCAAACTCGACCCGTCCGACGCGCTATTCAGCGCCGGAAGCTGGGACGCGCGCAGCGATAGCGCACAATGGGCGGCGGTCCCCGTTCGCGAAAAATCGGTGCGCGGCACCATCTCCAACCGCCTTAAAGCCAAGGATCAGGATCCACTCAAGCTCGATGCCGCCATCGAGAACCCCAACCTACAGACCGTCGATGTAGCCGCGCTGCCCCATGATACCGATACGCTCGCCGTGCGCTTCACGCTACGCGTGCTGGCGGGCGCCGGTGTGCCCTCGGCCTGCAACAACGCCGAGTACCAGCAAAAGCTCAAGCAGACGGTCCAGGGCTACGTTAGCGAGCACGGCTTTCATGAGCTGGCCCACCGCTACGCCTGCAACCTGGCCAACGGTCGCTTTTTGTGGCGCAACCGCATGGGTGCCGAAACGGTCGAGGTGGTCGTCAGCCAGATGAAAGCCGGGCAGCCGGACAAGAGCTGGACGTTCGATGCGCTTGCCCAGCCCACCCGCGATTTCCAAGGCGACGCCCAGACAAAAGAGCTGGGCACAGCCATTGCCCAGGCGCTGGCCGGCGAGCAGTATCTGCTGCTCGATGTGGTCGCTTTTGCGCGCATTGGCGCCGGGCAAGAGGTGTTCCCCTCGCAGGAGCTGATTCTGGATCGCGCCCGCGGCGACAAGAGCAAGACGCTTTATAGCGTCGAGATTAACGACAAAAAAAATGACGTCAAAAAGCAGGCGGCGATCCACTCACAAAAGCTGGGTAACGCCCTGCGTACCATCGATACCTGGTACCCGGCGCCGGAGAACGGTAGTGACCTTGGCCCCATCGCCGTCGAACCTTACGGCTCGGTTACCACCCAAGGCACGGCCTATCGCCAGCCCAAACAGAAAGTGGATTTCTACAACCTGCTGGATAACTGGCTGCTGAAAGACCAGGTGCCGAGCGTCGAAAATCAACACTTCGTGATGGCCACCCTGATCCGCGGCGGCGTCTTCGGCGATGCGGGGTAAGCCATGGACCACTACATCGACCTCCGGCTAAGGCCGGACCCGGACTTTCCCGAGCCGATGCTGATGGGCGCGCTTTACAGCAAGCTGCACCGGGCGCTTTGCGACCTGGACGCCAACGATATCGGCGTGAGCTTTCCCCAATACAAGGTGGGCGTGAAAGCGCGCACATTGGGCGACCACCTTCGCCTGCACGGTGGCCAGGAGCGGCTCGAGCGGCTGATGGCCTTGGGCTGGCTGACCGGCATGCGCGATCATGTAAGCGTTAGCGACGTTTGCGAGGTGCCTGCCGACGCGACGCATCTCATGGTGACGCGCAGGCAATTCAATACCGGCAGCCCTAGCCGCGCGAAGCGCTATGCCAAACGGCATGATGTTTCAGAAAGCGAGGCGCGTGAGATATACGCTGAAGTGGCAACAAAGCGCATCGAGCTACCGTTCGTGCAAATCACTAGCCGCTCGACGCAGCAGCGCTTCGCTCTGTTCATTGAACACGGGAAGCCTCAGGCAGTACCGATCGCCGGAGCGTTCAACCATTACGGTTTGAGCCCTACCGCCACTGTGCCCTGGTTTTGACCCTTTTTCTGCGTATGAAAAAGGAGAGCCATTAATCAATCACTTAGCGGTATCACTTTAAAAAAGGGTGATACCGCTTTTTTGGCTAAAGCTCTTTAACAATCAGACCATTATTTTTGATAATCTCTAGTTCGCTGCCGCCCAGGCAGCTCAGAAAACCGGGACCACCAGGCATACCAGAGGTATCGAGTTCGCTGCCGCCCAGGCAGCTCAGAAAAAAAGGAAGGGAATTAAGATGCTGGTCCAGTAGTTCGCTGCCGCCCAGGCAGCTCAGAAAGACAGATCAAGATCGTCGCAGGGGTTATCAAAGTTCGCTGCCGCCCAGGCAGCTCAGAAAATTGGGCAGCTCAGGAACCGCTACCAATGGAGGTTCGCTGCCGCCCAGGCAGCTCAGAAAATAATCTCTTTTTCCAGCCTTACCTTTATGGCGTTCGCTGCCGCCCAGGCAGCTCAGAAAATCCTGTTGCCACGACGCTACACACGACGCGCGTTCGCTGCCGCCCAGGCAGCTCAGAAAACATAATGCGTAGGCGCATCCCCGTTCAGTGCGTTCGCTGCCGCCCAGGCAGCTCAGAAAGCTTTACTGATTCCTCTGCCCGCTGCTCTACCGTTCGCTGCCGCCCAGGCAGCTCAGAAATATATCGCAAATATCAGAACCGGAGGAGTATGGTTCGCTGCCGCCCAGGCAGCTCAGAAAATAGTAAGTAGCCTTTCATTATATAGGATCGAGTTCGCTGCCGCCCAGGCAGCTCAGAAATTGAAGATGTTAAGGTCTGGATGGTGTCACCCGTTCGCTGCCGCCCAGGCAGCTCAGAAAAGCTAAACACGACAATCGAAAAAGTCCTAAACGTTCGCTGCCGCCCAGGCAGCTCAGAAAAAAAAGAATCGGACGATCAGCGCGTAACGACCGTTCGCTGCCGCCCAGGCAGCTCAGAAATGCTGGGCAGCGTAGGCGGCGGCCTCGGCAGCGTTCGCTGCCGCCCAGGCAGCTCAGAAAATACGCACCTTTCAGGTGCCAATAAGTCATTGGTTCGCTGCCGCCCAGGCAGCTCAGAAAACGCGCTGGTATGGCGTGATTGACCGCCTGGCGTTCGCTGCCGCCCAGGCAGCTCAGAAACAGCGCTTGTGTGAGCAGGTCCTGGCCGGTAGGTTCGCTGCCGCCCAGGCAGCTCAGAAAACCACCACCAAGTCGTCGTGCGCGATGCTGCGGTTCGCTGCCGCCCACAGGCAGCTCAGAAAGACTTGGTGCCGTCATCGTAAGCCACGGTCAGGTTCGCTGCCGCCCAGGCAGCTCAGAAACGGGGGCCTTCATCGAGGGTGCAGGGGTAGATGTTCGCTGCCGCCCAGGCAGCTCAGAAATAATTGAGGTATTCGATACTTCAATCGAGTATGTTCGCTGCCGCCTAGGCAGCTCAGAAAAATGCCGGAGGCAGTTACGAGATCCGCAACGGGTTCGCTGCCGCCCAGGCAGCTCAGAAAAGGAATGCGTGCTCGACCTCTTTAACGCCGCCGTTCGCTGCCGCCCAGGCAGCTCAGAAACATAGATGCCCACCTCGTGCGGCGCGTTTAACGTTCGCTGCCGCCCGGGCAGCTCAGAAATAGAGCAACAACGGCGATCAAGGTCATGCCACGTTCGCTGCCGCCCAGGCAGCTCAGAAAATGCGCGAAACCCAAGGCCAGCTCAAGGAGCTGTTCGCTGCCGCCCAGGCAGCTCAGAAAGATCAGTACGCGTATCAATAAGCCGGCGGGCGGTTCGCTGCCGCCTTGGCAGCTCAGAAAACTACGACTGGTTGAAGAAAACAGGGCTGAGCGTTCGCTGCCGCCCAGACAGCTCAGAAAACGATGCACGCGCTTCATTTCGAACCGATCGAGTTCGCTGCCGCCCAAGCAGCTCAGAAAGCGAGGTAGTCGAGAATTGGCTGTTCCTGATTGTTCGCTGCCGCCTAGGCAGCTCAGAAAGGCAAAAACGATGCTTTGAACTCATACGGATCGTTCGTTGCCGCCCAGGCAGCTTCAAACCATGAAGCGAAGCAGATGGGGAGACTCGAAGTTGCACAATGGATGTGAAAGAGAAGGGAAGGCCGGTGGGCGATCGCTCCATCGCTTGGCGCATGGGTCCAAGGCGATGGAGCGTATCAATCGTTTAGTGACGCAGTGATTCTATTTCTCGTCTTCGTCCCAGTGCTCCATTGCGCGCTTGTCATCCGGCAGGCGGACGATGTCGTCGATGTTGAGTTTGCCGTGGGCTTTGGTGCGGTGGCCGTGGGCGTCGAGGATGGCGGCGACACTGCCAACGCTGACCCCTTCGTCTTCCCGGTAGGTTTCCACTTTCACCCGCACTATGCGGTTTTGATAGCGGGCAGAGAGGATGTCGCCGCGGCGGGGGGCGTCATGGTCCGGGTCGTTCTTGAAGTACTCCGATACGCTGGCGCGGCCGGGATCGTCCCATTCGATGTGTTGATGCATTCTGCGTGTCCTTTTGCCGAGTGAATGATGAGCTTAGTGTAGTTTGTAATGTCGGCAATCGGCCACCCGCGACCTTTTTCATGAGAGGCCGGGTGGAATCGCGGTATCCAAAGATGGCGGAACGCATCATTTTTAAGCGTCAAAGCTTTTGATGGTTCCAATCTGGCTATTGTTGCAATGCCAGCGCACCATTTTGGTTCAGTTTTTAGCCGATTGATCTTTTGTGGTGCGTTTTTCATGGTGTGGGCGCAGGTTCGAAACGATCAAAATGCGCTATGCGTGGTAAGTGCGCGGCAAAAGAATTGAAAATACTTTTCAAAACAGTGTCTTGTTAAAGGGTATGCCATATTGGTGCAAAGTTGGCACACTACATGCTTAGTAAATGGCAACGGCTGGCGTCGTAGGCAAACGCTTTAGGGCGTGCTACAACGAGAGCCGGTTTACCTTGAATCGCTGGTGACAGGGCGGGAGTCAACGCTCTTCATGCGAACAAACAACGAAGGCGTGGCTTACGCACGTTGCGTACGACGGCTTTGTTCAACAATACGTTTAATCGATCGCTTACAGTACACGCTTTAAGCCACGCTCATACCGGAGACGGAGAACAGTATGTCAGCCAAGACGCTCGCGCTAATCGAAGAAAATGAAGTCAAGTGGGTAGACCTGCGTTTCACCGATACGCGCGGTAAAGAGCAGCACGTCACCGTACCGGCACGGGACGTCGACGAAGAGTTTTTCGAAAACGGCCAAATGTTCGATGGCTCCTCCATCGAAGGCTGGAAGGGCATCAACGAATCCGACATGATTCTGCGTCCCGAAGACGGCACCGCCTTCCTCGACCCCTTCACCGAAGACGCGACTATCATCCTGCGTTGCGACATCATCGAGCCGGCCACCATGCAGGGCTACGATCGCGACCCGCGCTCCATCGCCAAGCGCGCTGAAGCCTACCTCGAGTCCACTGGCCTTGGCGACACCGCCTTCTTCGGCCCGGAACCCGAGTTCTTCATCTTCGATCAGGTGCACTGGAAAACCGATATCCAGGGCTCCATGTTCAAGATCAGCTCTGAAGAGGGTGCTTGGGCGACCGATAGCGACGTCGAAGGCGGCAACCTTGGCCACCGTCCGCGCGTTAAAGGCGGCTACTTCCCGGTGCCCCCGGTCGACAGCTTCCACGACATTCGTGGCGCGATGTGTAACACCCTGGAAGCGATCGGCCAGTCCGTCGAAGTGCATCACCACGAAGTAGCGAACGCCGGCCAAAACGAAATCGGCGTGAAGTTCAATACGCTGGTGAAGAAGGCTGACGAAGTTCAGGAAATGAAGTACGTGATCCACAACGTGGCGCACGCCTACGGCAAAACCGCCACCTTCATGCCGAAGCCGCTGGTGGGCGATAACGGCTCGGGCATGCACGTGCACCAGTCGTTCTGGAAGGATGGTGAAAACCAGTTCGCCGGCGACGAGTACGCGGGCCTTTCCGAAATGGCGCTTTACTACATCGGCGGTGTGATCAAGCACGCTCGCGCCCTGAACGCGTTCACCAACGCCTCGACCAACTCCTACAAGCGTCTGGTACCGGGTTTCGAAGCGCCGGTCATGCTCGCCTACAGCGCGCGTAACCGCTCGGCGTCCATCCGTATTCCGTACACCGCGAGCCCGAAAGGCAAGCGTGTCGAAACCCGCTTCCCCGACCCGACCGCCAACCCGTACCTGTCGTTCGCGGCGCTTTTGATGGCCGGTATCGACGGCATCAAGAACAAGATCCACCCGGGCGATGCGATGGACAAGAACCTGTACGACCTGCCGCCGGAAGAAGGCAAGTCCGTACCGACCGTTGCCACTAGCCTGGATCAGGCGCTGGAAGCGCTCGACGCCGACCGCGCGTTCCTGACCGAAGGTGGCGTGTTCACCGACGACATGATCGATGCCTACATCGAGCTCAAGATGGAAGAAGTCACGCGCATGCGCATGGCGACACACCCGATCGAGTTCGACATGTACTACAGCTGCTAAGCAGCAGCCTACCTCACCTTCGAGGTGTATTGGCTCCAAACCCCGCCTCGGCGGGGTTTTTTTATGGGGAATCGCCATGCAAGCGACAATCAATCGGTGGGCGCGCCGGACCAACGCGCTGATGCTCTGCGCCCTTGCTGGGAGCCTGGCGCTGTGGCTGGTGCAAAGCCCGGCCCAGGCGCAAACGGTGTACCGCGTGGTCGACGAGAGCGGCCGGGTGACCTACACCGACAACCCGGACAGCGGCGGCGAAGCCGTGACGCTGGCGCCGCTGCCGAGCGTGCAAGCCGCGCCGCCGCCCACAGCGCCACGCAGTCAGGCGCGGCCCGGCCAGCCCTTCATGCCTTACGATCGGTTCGCGATCGAAAGCCCGGCGCCCGGTACACGCCTCGATGACACGATGACGCCGGTAGACGTGCGCGTTCAGCCGCCGCTGCGCGAGGATCACCAGATCCGGCTGCTGGTGAACGGCGAGATCAGCCAGTCGGCGCTGCACAGCGATGCCTTCTGGCTGACTGGGCTCACTCAGGGCTCGCATCGGCTGGAAGCCGAGCTGCTCGACAGCCAAGGGCGGGTACAGCACCGCACCGAAGCGGTGAGTATCCTGGTTGCTCCGCGATAATATGCACTAAAATAGTGCATCGTCGGCGTACGCATTTCGCACCGCGTTGCAATGGCGCATGGTTTTGCGCCGCCTTGATGCGATAAACCCGTTAGGGGCGCGCTCAATGTGCGATTGGCGCGCTTTTTGCAGTTTCTCTGCATGCGCTTGCGACCCAACGATCGAACCTCGCAGCGTCACGCGACTTACCCAAGGCCCTTCAGGACACGCCATGTATCAGCGTTTACTCGAACATCTCACCACCGCCGTGCTGCTGCTGGATGGTGAACTGCGCGTTGGCTGGATGAATCCCGCCGCCGAAGCGCTTCTGGCCGTGAGTATCAGCCGCGTGAAGGGCATGAGTCTGGATACCCTTTTAGGCTGCGGTGAAAGCGTCGATAGCGTGCTGGCCAAGGCGCGCGATGCCTTTCATCCCTATACCCAGCGCGAGGCGCGCATTACGCCGCTCAACGGCGAGCCGCTCACGGTGGACTATACGGTCACGCCGCTTTCGGCGGATGAGCTACTGCTGGAAGTCGAACCCCGCGATCGCCTGATGCAGATTTCCCGCGAGGAGGCGCTGACCACCCGCCAAGAGACCATCAAGGTGCTGGCACGCGGCCTGGCCCACGAGGTGAAAAACCCGCTGGGCGGGATTCGCGGCGCCGCCCAGTTGCTGGAGCGCGACCTGGATGATCCGGCGCTTCGTGAGTACACCCGTATCATCGTCGAAGAGGTCGACCGCCTAAAAGACCTGGTGGATTCGATGCTCGGCCCGAACCGTATGCCTCGCCACGAGCCGGTCAATATCCACAAGATTCTGGAGCGCGTGCGGGCGTTGCTGCTGGCCGAACACCCCACGATTACCATTACCCGCGACTACGACCCGAGCCTGCCTGAGCTTTCCGGCGACGAGTCGCAGATGATTCAGGCGGTGCTGAACGTGGCGCGCAACGCCGTGCAGGCGATGACCGAAGCCCAGGTCGAGGCGCCGGAGCTGGTGCTGCGCACCCGCGCCAAGCGCCAGTTCACTCTGGGCGCTGAGCGCCACCGGCTGGTCAGCGAGGTCGGCCTGATCGACAACGGCCCCGGCATCCCCGACGCCCTGCGCGCCACGCTGTTCTACCCCATGGTCTCCGGGCGCGCCGAAGGCAGCGGCCTGGGCCTCTCGATCGCTCAGTCGATTCTGCATCAGCATCACGGATTGATCGAATGCGACTCACACCCGGGACGGACTGAATTTCGTCTTTTAATTCCGCTGGTTAATCATCTTACCGGAGACGCGTCATGACTGAGACGACACACGCCGATGTTTCACGGGTCATCATCGTCGACGACGACCGCGCCATTCGCTGGGTGCTGGAGCGCGCCCTAGCGCAGCCGGACCTGGACGTTGAGTGTATCGAACGCGCCGACACCGCCCTCGAGCGGCTTTTAAGCGACCCGCCGGACGTGCTGGTCACCGATATCCGCATGCCGGGCATCGACGGGCTGGATTTGATGTCGCGCGTACGTGAGGCCCATCCGGATTTGCCGGTCATCGTCATGACCGCCCACTCGGATCTCGATAGCGCCGTGGCCTCCTACCAGGGCGGGGCGTTCGAGTACCTGCCCAAGCCTTTCGATGTGGACGAGGCGCTGGCGCTGGTGCGCCGCGCCGTGGCCCACGCTCGTGAGCGCCAGCGCCCGGTGAGCGTGCCGGAAGGCCTCAACGCCGAGATCATCGGCGAAGCGCCCGCCATGCAGGAGGTGTTTCGCGCCATCGGCCGGCTATCGCACTCGCATATTACCGTGCTTATCAACGGCGAATCCGGCACCGGCAAGGAGCGGGTCGCCCAGGCGCTTCACCAGCACAGCCCGCGCGCCGGCAAGCCGTTCATCGCGCTGAACATGGCGGCGATTCCCAAGGACCTGATCGAATCCGAGCTGTTCGGTCACGAAAAGGGCGCCTTTACTGGCGCCGGCGCCCAGCGCCAGGGGCGCTTCGAGCAGGCCAATGGCGGCACGCTGTTTCTCGACGAGATCGGCGACATGCCCGCGGAAACCCAGACGCGGCTTCTGCGTGTGCTGGCCGACGGCGAGTTCTACCGCGTAGGCGGTCACACCTCGGTGAAGGTGGATGTGCGCATCATCGCCGCGACGCACCAGAACCTGGAGTCGCTGGTCGACGAAGGGCGCTTTCGCGAGGATCTGTTTCACCGCCTGAACGTCATCCGTGTGCACCTGCCAAGGCTCGCCGAGCGCCGCGAAGACATCCCCAGGCTTACGCGGCACTTTCTCGCCGAGGCTGCCAAGGAACTCTCCACGGATATCAAGGTTCTGACCACGGACGCCGAAACGCACCTGACCAAACTGGATTGGCCGGGTAACGTGCGCCAGCTCGAGAATATCTGCCGGTGGCTAACGGTCATGGCCTCGGGCCGTGAAATTCTGATCGAGGATTTACCGCCGGAACTTCGCACCGTGGGCGCGTCATCGGCCGGTGCGCAGGGCGACTGGCGCAGCGCGTTTCGCGGCTGGGCGGATCACGCGCTGGCCCAAGGTCATACGCACCTGCTGGAGGAGGCGGTGCCGGATTTCGAGCGGATCCTGATCGAAACCGCGCTCAAGCATACCGGCGGGCGCAAGGGCGAAGCCGCCGAGCTTTTGGGGTGGGGGCGCAATACGCTTACTCGCAAGCTGAAAACGCTGCTGCCGGCGCTGGCCGACGAGGCCTGAAGCGAGCCATTGGGCACGCCGTCAGGCCAGGCAACGAGTGCGACGGGGCGGGCTTACGCTGTTTGGCAAAGCGCCAAAAACTGCTCGAAATCGCGCAGAATCAGCGGAAGGCTCGCGTGCAGGCGGTGGTCGTCGTCCACCATGCGCAGCGACAGCCGCTGGCGGCGTGCGTGCTCGATGACCGGCTCGCAAGGCACCACGTTGTCGCGCCAGCCGTGAATGATGTGGGTGTGGCGGGCGCCAAGCGTTAGCGTGGTTTCTGGGTAGTCCGGCATGCCGAGCGCCGGCGCCAGTAAAAAGCACCCAAGCACCGGATGGCGCTGGCTAACGGCGGCGCTCAAAAACCCGCCCAGACTCGACCCGGCCATGATGCAGTGAGCCGGGTCGTCGCCGCGGTTTTCAAGGGTTGCCAGCAGATGAGCGAAGCGCGCCTGATGGTTTGGCTGGTCGCGGTAGTCCATCACGACCGCCTCGCAATCCTCAAAGGCTTCCACCACGCCCTTGAGCGCCTGTACCTTCAGCGCCTCGGGCCCGCTTTCGAGCCCGTGGGATAAATACACGTGGGTCAGCATCACTCTTCCGCCGCGTCCTGAACGACCTTGCCTCCCTGCTCGATATCGCGGCCCATTCCCTGGAACGTATTGCAGCCGCTTACCATCAGAAGCGTCATCAACAGCGCAAGACCCGAAGCGATAGGGCGTTTCATTGGCGTGTACCCGTGGTGAGAAATCATCGTTGAGTGAAAAACCGTCGTTGAGTAAGAAGCCCTTATTGGCTGGCGCTAAACGCAGGGCAAAGGCAGTCTCATGGTGGGACTGCCTTGGCTAACTTTAGCCAGCAACGCGCGCTTTGGTAAGCAAAATTTGCCGCGTCAATGCCTCGAAAAGCGCCGTTAAAAGCGGTGCTTTTCGAGTCTCGCCAGCGAAGCTAGGGATGTCTGGATGACTCGTGAGCGTACTGGCGACGTTAAGATCACGATGGAACCCGAATAAATTGTACTGACCCCGAATAAAGTGAAAAGGGCCGCGTGGCACTGAGCCAACTTGTCGTATCAAATCGTCGTTATTGTCGCATGTGCCACATCGACACAGATTAAAGGCCGTAATAGACACCATCGAATCGGACAATGAAATGTCGGTATATATTTCAAGTATTTGATATATAAGTATTTTATTTAATTATAGGCAGTGTTGGCCCGCTCCCTGCAGTATTAGGGGAAGAGCCACCGCAATGAGTTCGTGAAGCTTAATCGGTTTGAGCAGGCTACAGAAGAGACAGGATGGCATGGAGCCAAAGGGATATGGATTTTTACGGACACTAGCCTGCTCACTCTTATCGGCGCAAGGTGGCGCCGACATCACGGCCAGGGAGCGGCGGCGATGCAAACTGGCCATTTCGTTTTTACGAGATGGCTTTTTTGCGTTCATGGGAAAGTGCTAATGACCTGATATTTAGACGTATTTGTTCATTGAGTGGCGGTAGGGAAGCCTCTGTATAAAATTTTATACGGATGCGTATCCCGTTTTGGTCTATCCTCAGGGATAAACCAACCTAGCGGCTAGAAAACGTCAACGTTCAGCTGCCTACTCAGGGACAAGCGTCATGGCAATGGCTCTCATGTTCGTCATGTTTATATTGTTTTTAGGGTTTTCCGGAGTGGGTGTTTACGTCATGGTCAAGACCTCGTCTAGAACGGCCCAGGAAAAGCTCGACGACCTTCCGCCAGATCTCAAGTAAGCCTGCATTCTCTTTTATTCTTAACTACCCGCTTTCAACGACCGGCGCCCGCTTTTGCGGGCGCCGGTCGTTTCGCTGAGCGCTTTTCAGCGCTGATCGCCTTGCCAGCGGCCTTTGCCGCGATTGGGCACCATGCGCCCGAAGTACAAGAGCCCAAACGCCAGCCAGCCAAGCGTTAGCACGGTAGTGAAAATCAAAACGGCGAGCGCGCCAAACTCGGCGATCAACGGCAGGGCGGCGGCGGTGAAAAGCCCCCCACCGACGATCGGCTCGAACATCAGCTGCTTGTAGCCAAAGCTTTCGAAGGCGCCGGACTCGTTTTTCGGGTCGGCCATACGCATGAGCAGAAGCCCCGTCACCGTGACCCCCATGGACTGGCCGAAGTCGCCGATGCCACGCTCGAACCAGTGGTGGGGAATGATGCGCGGCGCCAGTACGATCAGCACGAAAAGCCCCCAGGCGATGCCGGCAAAGGCCAGCAGCAAAAAGGGAATCAGGTACTCGCTGAGCGTGGTCAGCGAAAGCGTGGCGAGCGCGGCCACGATGGTGAAATCAAGCGCGGTACCCGCGATGCGCGACATGGTGCGGGTGGAAACATGGCGCTCCAGATTAAAGCGCATGACGATCAGCTGTACGATCACCCCGCCGATCATGGCGATGGGAAACAGCGGTACGTGGGCGAGAATTTCGAGCCCGCCGTTTCGCGCCCAGGTCACCTGCTCGATCCATTGAAGCCCGGACAGCAGCAGCCAGCCGATCACGATCGCCACTCCGACCAGTCCGATATGCAGGCTGAGCGGGTCGGTGGTGCCGGCTTCCTGAGTCAGGTCCTTTTTGAATTCGCTGAACTCACCGGCCGACGGGCGCTCCTCGTCGCGCAGGGTTTCGTCCGGCGCTCCCTCCTCTTGCTGTTTTTCCGGCGTCACGACTCCTCGGCGCGCGGCGATATTGATCATGAGCGTGCCGATCAGCACGCCGGAGACGATCCCGACCGTGGCAAGCCCGAGCGCGAGATCCGCGCCCTCTTCGAAACCCAGCTCCGCGAAGGTGTTGCCCATACCGGCAGCGGTGCCGTGGCCGCCCTCGAAGCCGATTTCGATCAGCGCCCCGGCCATGGGGTTCATGCCAAACACCGGCGCCAGCACCAAAAGCGCAAGCGACAGCCCCACCACGTACTGACCCCAGGCCATGGTCTGGCCCACCACGACCTGCGGGCCGGCGCGCATCCAGATCGTTTTAATGCCGGGAATGGTCTTGCCGATGAATAGCGCCGCGAACACCACGTTGATCAAAAGCCCGGGCAGCGATGCCCAACTCTCCTGCACGTAAGCCGGAAAAAGCCCCGCGCTCTCTTCGAACACTTCGGGCATGAAGCGGCCGAGCACGTCCGGGCCCATCAGCAGTAGCAGCAGGCCAGCGATGACAGAACTTGGCAGGAACAGGCGTCTGAGCCAGCCGATTTTCAGGCGAAGGGCATTGCTGAGTAGAAGGGCCAGGCCAATGAGGACCAGCGCAACGAAGAGGTCACCGACGGTCATGGTCATGTCATCACTCCCTGATGAGCAGGATAGGCGCCGACGTCGCTAAAGAATACGTAGGCACCCCGAGTGAGTTAACCGTAGTGGTTTTTTAATCAAAGCGCTATCAGGGCACCAGATAAAGGCTGAGCAGCGCAAAGCCGTAGCCGATAAGCGCCCCCGCCAGCACATCGCTTGCGTAGTGAAGCCCAAGCCCTACCCGCGAAATCGCGATCAGCGCGCTAAGCGGCAGCACGACGACCAAAAGCCAGGGCGTGTGGGCGGCCACCATCACGCTGAACATCACCGCGTGCATGGTGTGCCCGCTTGGAAAACTGTAGCGGTCGCGGGCAGGCTCGCCGCAGTGAACGCCGCCCAGATAGGTAATGAACGGGCGCTCGCGGCAAAGCCGGGTCTTGATCAGCCGGTAGACCGTCAGCGCCAGCAGCGCGATGGCGCTGTACTGCAGCATCCGCCGGCTGCCGTTCGGGGTAAGCCAAGGCTGGGCCGCAATGAGCGCCACCCATACCGGCCAATCGCCCAGCCGGCTGGCGGTTTGCAGTACGCGCCGCCACACCGGATTCAGCGAAAGCCGGGTGACGCGCTGGCAAAAGCGCCACTCCCACGTATCAAGACGATCGAATGCGACAAGCGGGCGAGAGCGCATGATGGGCCTCCTGGGCGGTATGCAAGTAACGCTTGAACTGTTCGGCGATGCCGCTCCAGCCGTGCTCCAGTACGCTGAGCCGGGCCGCTCGGCCAAGGCGCGCGTAGTCCGCCGGATGCTGGCAGAGTTTGGCGGCGGCCTGATGAAACCCCCTGGGGTCGTCGGGGGCGATACTCAGGCCGTTATGGCCGTGCTGAATCAGCTCGGCGCTGGCGGCGTGATCGAAGGCCACCACCGCCAAACCGCTGGCCATGGCCTCGGTGATGACGTTGCCCCAGGTTTCGGATAGCGAAGGAAACACGAAGATATCGGCGCTGGCGTAGTGGCGGGCGAGGCTCGGCTGATCCAGAAAGCCGGTGAAGTGGGCCTGGGGCAGCGCTTTTTGCAGCTGCGCCCGCGCCGGGCCGTCGCCGACGATCACCTGCGCCATGTCCGGGCGCACCTCGCGCATGGCCTGGAACGTCTCGACCAGCAGCGTCAGGTTTTTCTCTGCCGCCAGCCGCCCGGCGTAGAGCGCCACGCTCTGGTGCTCGGTTACGCCCCACTGATCGCGCAGGGCGTCGTCGTGGTGGGCCGGCGAGAAGTGCTCGCCGTCGATCCCGCGGGAGAGCACGCTGACATCGCGAATGCCCGCCCCGCGCAGGGTGCTGGCCTGGGCGTGGGTGGGCACCAGCGTCAGCGCGCAGCCGTTGTGGAAGTGGCGCAAATAGCGAAGGGTCGCCGCGCTCAGCCAGCCGATACCGTAGTCGTGGCAGTAGTGGTCGAAGTTGGTGTGCCAGCCCGCCACGCACACGATGCCGAGCTTGCGTGCCGCCCGGCGCGCGGCCAGCCCCAGCGGGCCCTGGGTCGCAAGGTAGACGGCATCCGGCGGATGCGTTTGCCAAAAACGCGTGAGCATCCCAGGCGTTGCCAGGCCCACCTGAACCTCGGCGTAGCCGGGTAGCGGCAGCCGGTAGACCTGAAGCTCTTCGCCCGGCGTCGAGCGCGGCTTGTTGGAGCGCGGGGCGGGGCGCACGACATCGACCTGAACGTCCAAACGGTCGAGTTCGCAGGCCAAGCGGTTGAGCGTATGGGCCACGCCGTTGATATCCGGTGCCCAGGTTTCACTCACTATACAAAGCCGCATCGCTGTCGTCCCTTGCCCAAGGTGTGAGCCAAGTGTGGCAAGAGACGATGACAGCGGCAGGACAATCGAGTGAACAACTCGTGACAGACAGGCGCTGCGTGCCTAAAGCGCTATCAAAGCGCGGGTGTTGGTGCGGCGCCGAAAACGGTCATGAAGTGAAGCACGGTGATGACGACGCCGAAGACCCCGACCAGCCAGACCCCGGCGACGCCCCCCGGGGCGATAAACCCTGCCCTGGCGTCAGGGCGCTGGCGCGATTTCCAGATCAGCAGGGCCGGGATGATGCACGTCCAGAAGGCGGCGGCAGCGCCGGCATAGCCGATCGCCAGCACGAAGCCGAAGGGCACGAACAGCGAGGCGAGCAGTGGCGGCACAAAGGTCGCGATCGAGGTCTTGGCGCGGCCGGGTCGATCATCGGAGAAGCCGAGCAGATCGGCCATGAAATCGAAAAGCCCCAGCCCGACCCCGATGAAGGAGGAGAAGATGGCCGCCGCCGAGAAGACGCTGAGCATCTTCAGCGCTAAAGGCGTCGTGCCGATGTCGGCGAGGGTGGCGAGCAGCACATCCACATTGCCGCCTTCGGCCAGCACCGGGGCGAACGCCGGGCGGGGAACGTTGCCGAAGACGCTGGACATCCAGATCAGATAGAACACCAGCGCGACCAGCGTGCCGCCGAGAATTGCCTTCTGGGCCTGGGTCTCGCCGCCGTAGTATTTGCGCAGCGAGAAGACCGACATGTGGTAGCCGAAGGAGGTCAGCGCCACCGGCAGCAGGGCGAGGGCGTAGGGAAACCAGCCGAGCTGGCGGTCGATATCCACGAAGGCCAGCGACAGGTCGATATGCGAGAAAAGGCTGAAAATGCCGCCCGCGAAGCTCGCGATCATGAAGACGACCAGCACGACCGAGATCCGGTCGACGGCCCGCGTGGAGTGGAAGACGGCGTAGGCGAAAATCGCCACGAACGCGATCGAGGCCGAGTGACGGCCAATGGGCGTGATCCCGGCAAGAATCAGACCGGCACTGGTGATGTAGGCGTAAAGAAGGATCGCGCCCACGAAGTAAACGGCCAGGTTATTGATGCCATTGACGTGTTTTCCCAGAAGGTCCCGGGTGATGGTGCTGAAGGAGGCATCAATATCGTAGTGTTTGAGCACTTCCAACAGCAGCCAGCCGGAGATCGTCATGACCAGCATGGTCAGCAGCAGGGCCAGCGTGGACCAGAGCAGCCAGCCACCGGCGCCTGCGGTTGGAAGCCCCAGTATGCCCGCGCCAACACAGACACCGGCGATGATGCTAATGCCGCCCAGCAGGGTAGGCTTTTTTGTCATTGGAGTCGTCCTTAAGAGGGCCGACGAGCCCCCCGGTGCGTCGGGGACACGACAAGCCCGTTGGATTGCCGCCCTGGTGTCATCGAGTACTAATGTCATCGAGTACAAGCGTCATCGAGCGCCAAGGCGTTGTCTATGGCGATGAAAGTGGTTAGAGATCGGCTCTCACCGACCACAGCTCCGGGAAGAACTGCAGCTCCAGCGCTTTCTTGAGATAGCCCACGCCCGAGGTGCCGCCGGTGCCGGTGCGCTGGCCGATGATGCGCTCCACCGTTTTCATGTGGCTGAAGCGCCACTTGTGGAAATTGTATTCGGTATCGATCAGCTTCTCGGCGAGTTCGTAAAGATCCCAGTGACGCTCCGAGTGGCGGTAGATGGTTGACCAGGCGGCCTCGACTTCGGGCGAGGCGACATAAGGCGTCGACCAGTCGCGCGCAAGCGTCGCCGCCGGCAGCTCGAAGCCGCGCCGCGCCAGCAGCTGCAGGCAGACATCATAGAGGCTGGGAGCCGCCAGCACGTCTTGCAGGCGCTGGTAGTGGGTAGGGTGGCGGCGGTGCGCCTCGGCCAAACGGGGGTGCTTGTTGCCGAGCAGAAACTCGAGCTCGCGGTACTGGTACGACTGAAATCCCGAACTCTGACCGAGGCTATCGCGAAAGGCGAGATAGTCCGAAGGCGTCATGGTGGCGAGCACTTCCCAGGCGTTGATCATCTGCGCCTGGATACGCGCTACCCGGGTGAGCATCTTGAACGCCGGGCGCAGCTCATCGGTCTCGATCGCCCGGGCCGCCGCGTGGGCCTCGTGCAGGCACTGCTTCAGCCACAGCTCCGAGACCTGGTGAATGATCACGAACAGCATCTCGTCGTGCTGATCGCTGATCGGGTTCTGACAGGTGAGCAGCGGTGCCAGATCCAGGTATTCGCCGTAGCTCATGGGCTGGTCCCAATGCACCTGCTGCTCGTTGTCCAGATCGACGGCGCCGCGATCAGAAGGGGTCGGAGTGTCGTCATGCATGGGGGGTATCTCCCGTGTCTTGATCGAGCGTCGCCTCGGCGTGCTCGAGAATGTCGAAATGATCGCGCTGCGCCAATAGGGTGACCGTGGCCGGTACGCCATCGTGGCGGGCCTTTGTCGCCAGCGCTTCGCCCTGCTGCTGAAACACCGGCGGGTCCTGCTCGCCGTGGATCAGCTCCAGCGCCGGTAGCCCGGTCAGCGGCTGGCACAAGGGGCTCAGTCGAGTCGCGCGGGTGTCGTCCAGGTCGAGCGGGTGGGCGATCGAGGTGCCGAGCAGCGGGCGCAGGTCGTAGACGCCGCTGATCAGCCACAAGCCTTCGACCGACCGGCGGCATTCCGGCGCACGGCAGCTCATCAGCGCCAGATGCGCGCCGGCGCTATGGCCGCCCAGGCGTGCCCGGTCGCCCAGATCGAGCGTCTCGCGCTGGTCGAGCAGGTAGCGCACCCCGTTGATGCACTCTTCGATCTGCGTCTCCAGGGAGGCGTTTGGCGCCAGCGGGTAGTTCAGTGAGGCAAAGGCCCAGCCGCGCGCCAGCCAGCGCTTTGCCATGAAATCGGTGGCGGTGGCGTCGAGCGCCTGCCAGTAGCCGCCGTGGAGAAAGATCATCAGCGGCCAGGGCCCGTCGCCCGTTGGCCGATGCAAGTGCAGCCAGGCGTGGTCAGCGTCGCCATAGGCCAGGCGCAGCGGTGGGCGCATCTCGCGAAGCGCTCGGCCCTGTTCGGCCTGGTGCGCCAGGCTCGCATCGGCATCGCGCGCCCACTGGCTGGGCGAGTGGGCATGTTCGCGGGCGTCGAGATCCTGCCCTTCAAGAGCCTGTCCTTCAAGGCCCTGCCCGTCGAAACCCTGCCCGTCCGGCATCAGGTCACCTCCGTGCGGGTCTGAAAGCGCGGGTCGCGATACTCGCCGCCCTCGACGACCTCGCGGAACTGCTCGGCCGCGTGCCAGACATCGGCATGGCTGAGATAGAGCGGCGTGAAACCGAAACGCATCAACCCAGGCTCGCGGTAGTCGCCGATCACGCCGCGTTTGATCAAGGCCTGCACGACGGCGTAGCCGTGCTCACGCTGCACCAGGCCCACCTGGCTGCCGCGCTGTTCCGGGGCGGGCGTGATGTCCTCGATGCCGTGGGCATCAAAAAGATCGGCGAGGCAGGCGCGGAAGAGGTCGGTCAGCGCCAGACTCTTGGCGCGCAGCGCCGTCATGTCCACGCCTTGCCATAGCGTCAGCGAGGCTTCGAGCGGGGCGTAGGCCAGTGCCGAATGAGTACCGGTACGAAAACGCGTCATTCCCGAGGCGGGCGCGTAGTCGGCCTCAAACGCGAAGGGCTTGGCATGGCCGTGCCAGCCCGACAGCGGCTGCCATCCGGCCTGCTGGCAATCGCTGCGCACATAGAGAAACCCCGGTGCGCCCGGGCCGCCGTTGAGGTACTTGTAGGTGCAGCCGACGGCGTAACGAGCGCCGCTGCCGGCGAGGTCGACCGCTAAAGCGCCCGCCGAGTGGGCCAGGTCCCAGATCACCTCGGCACCCTTTGCGTGAACGCGACGAGTGACATCCGCCATGTCGCGCAGTTGGCCGGTGCGGTAGTTGACCTGGCTCAGCACCACCACTGCCACCTGATCGTTCAGGTGCTCCTCAAGCGGCGCGCCTTCGGGCAGCACGCCATGCTCGAAGCCGGCGCTGCGGCAGAATCCCTCGGCGATGTAGCCATCGGCGGGAAAGTTGCCGCCTTCGCTGAGGATGACCGGCCGAGCGCGCCCCTGGCGTTCGGTGATGTAGCCAAGCAGCTTGAACAGGTTGAGGGTGATGGTATCGCTGACCAGCACCTCACCCTTGCCGGCGCCGATCAGCGGTGCCAGCAGATCGCCCAGGCGCTCGGGGGCATCGAACCAGCCCTCGTTCCAGCCACCGACCAGCGAGTCGCGCCACTGGTCCCGCGCCTTGTCGAGTGCCTGGCGGGCAGCTTGCGGCTGCGCTCCCAGCGAGTTGCCGTCGAGATAGAGCATGCCCTCGGGCAAAGCGAAGTGGGCCTTGAAGTTGGCGAGCGTGTCCTGTTCGTCCAGCTTTTGGGCGTCGGTGAGCGTAGGGCGCATCGGCATATCCTGTCGTGTCGAAGATTCACCCCTAGTGTAAGACGGTCGGAGCGCTGCGGATTTGCGTTGTTTTGCGTAATATTGGCAAATAGTGATAGGTAAACGAGCTTTAACGTGGAGATATGCAAAATGTATGCACCGGACGCCTTTGATCGCCGTTTGCTGCACACCCTGCAGCGTGTGCCCCGCCAGACGCTGACGGAGCTTGCCGAGCGCGTCAACCTCTCCCCCAGCCAGTGCTCGCGACGCATTACCCGGCTCGAGGAAAATGGGATCATTCAGGGCCACGCCTTGCGGCTGGCGCCACAGGCGCTGGGGCTCATGGTGACGGCGTTCATCACGGTATCGATGGAGAAGTCACGGCTGGAAGCGCCGCGTGAGACGATCGCCTCGCTGCTCGCCTGCGACGAAGTGATCGATTGCCACTCGACCACCGGAAGCCATGATTTCATCCTCAAGGTGAAGGTGGCGGATCTCGCCGAGTTGTCCCACTTTCTGTCGTCGGTGGTGAGCCCGATTCCGGGGGTGCGCGACGTGGCCACTCAGGTGGCGCTGGAGTGCTTCAAGGAAGCCGGCCCGCTCAAGGTCATGTACTGAACATGGCCGACACGCAACAGCGTGCAAGACACTCCTTACGCGTTAAATATTTAATTCGTATTAAAAAAAATAACATATTAGATAATCTTTATTTTTATTCTCTCATCCATGAAACGTTAAGATTTATGTCATAAAACCTGGTTAGGGTTTCCATCGCCAAGGGACAGGCCGTTGATCGAGTGGCGGATTCACTGCGCCGGCCACGCGCTTATTTTTAAAAGATCAGGCAGCACGACGGCTGCTCACTGCAATGGGAACCTTCATGTTTAAGAAAACGCTACTGGCCCTGACGCTGGGTGGTTTGTTCGCAGGCGCCACCGCCCAGGCCGCCACGGTTTACGACGAAGACGGAACGAAGGTCAATCTGTACGGCCGCATCGCCATGGGGTTCGAAGGCGGTGGTGTAGGAGACGGCGTGGACAACGGCGCGGAGTTTCGTGATTACAGCTCGCGCCTTGGCTTCAAGCTGAGCCAGCAAATCACCCGCGACTTGACCGCCTTTGGCCGCCTGGAGTGGCGCTTCAACGGTGACGAGCGCAGCCGCCCCGGCTTCAAGGAAGTACGCAAGAGCTACATCGGTATCGAGAGCGACACCTTCGGTACGTTTACCGCGGGTAACTTCGACAGCTTCTACGACAACTTCGTCATGGGCGTCTTCGATGTTTACGTCGCCGAAGGCTATGAGTTCGCTGGCGGCGGCCTGCAAGCCCGCGGCGACTCCATCGGCTACCAGTCGCCGGATATCAACGGCTTCCAGGCCGTACTCGCGGTCAAGCACTTTTCTGAGCGCGGCCTGACCGTCGACGAGCAAACCGATGAAGGCAGCGGCTTCTCGTCTCAAGGCGGCATCGGCTATCAGGCAGGCCCCCTGGGCCTAGCGTTGGGCTTCGTGGATGACGACGTTCGCGGTGGCGGCAACAACCAGATGCGTTTCGGCGCCACGGCGGCGTTCGATGCGACTGAAGAGTTCCAGCTGCGCGCAGGCTTCGAAACCCGCGACGATAGCGATGTTTACGGCGGTGGGTTCGACCGCTACGGCCTCGGGGCCACCTACGCCGTCGGTGCGACCGCCTTCTACGGCGATGTCTACCATATCGATTCCGACGATGTCGACGACACGCGCAATGCCTGGGCGCTGGGCACGCTGCACAACCTGACCGACAATTTCGACCTCTTCGCCGAGCTCTACGACGGCGACCGCGATTCGCTCGGCAATGTCGACGACGAGGACCTCTACTACGCCCTGGGCGCCCGCTACTACTTCTAACCTGCGTTTAAACCAGAGACGGCTCTTTTAACGACGGCGTCAACAAGCGCCGGCTCTGACCCGTAGTGCGTCGCCCGCCGGGCGTTTTCGCGCGAGGTAGCGTGCCGATCATGCTGGCACTGCGTTGATCGATCCTTTTGGCCGGTACAAGACGTTCGTACCGGCCTTTTTGGCTTAGGCTCTGTCTGAAAAGTGTCTGCGCTCGACAATACGGCGTTAAAAATTGGCTCAGAATACTCATTTACACGGTGTAAACTCCGTTTCTTCGCCAATTTTTGCCTTGTCTTATCTTCGCTCAACGGCTTTTCAGACAGACCCTAGCGCTCGTCGTCGCGCTGATCGATGGTCTTTCGATAGCCGTCGATGAACGGCCGTTCGGCCTTGTCGATTCTATCCATGTTGGCGACCACGCGGTGCCAGTAGGGGTACTGTGGCGCCGGGCGCGTCGCCGCCTCGATGCGCTCGACCTCCTCTGGTGTAAGCGTCATTTCGGCAGCGGCCAGGTCGTCCTTCAGGTGCTCTTCGCTGCGCGCGCCGACGATCAAGGAGGTCACGCCGGGGCGGTCCTTCAGCCAGGCCAGGCACGTGCGCGGAATCGAGGCGTTGTGGGCCTGGCCGATCTCGGCGAGCAGCTCGATGATGTCGTAGGCGCGCTCCATGTCGTGGACGTAGGGCTCCGGCCAGCCGTTGCCCTGGCGGGTGCCCTCCGGTGCCTTCTGGCCGCGGCGCACCTTGCCGTTGAACAGCCCCTCGCCCAGCGGCCCCCACACCAGCGTGCCGACGTTCTGGTCGATGGCCAGCGGCATCAGCTCATACTCCGCCTCGCGGGATTCCGGGGTGTAGTAGATCTGCTGGCTGATTGGGCCGGGCACGCGGTTGAGCTCGGCCTTACCGAGGGTCTTCATCATCTGCCAGCCGGTGAAGTTCGAGGTGCCGTGGTAGCGGATCTTGCCGCTCTGAATCAGATGATCCAGCGCGTAGAGCATCTCCTCGACCGGCGTTACGCCGTCCCAGTTGTGGATCTGGTAAAGGTCGATGTGGTCAGTCCCCAGGCGCTTCAAACTCGCCTCGCAGGCCTGAATCAGGTGATAGCGCGAAAAGCCGCTGTGATTGGGGTTATCCCCTAGCGGGCTTCGCGCCTTGGAGGCGAGGATAACGTCCTGGCGCTTGTCGCCCAGCGCCTTGCCGACGATCTCCTCGGTCTCGCCCATTGAGTAGAGATCGGCGGTATCGATCATGTTCACACCGGCATCGAGGGCCAGGTCGATCTGACGTTTGGCGCCGGCGACATCGACGCTCGCCGCCTTCTCGAAGCCGCCGCTGCCGCCAAAGGGCACGGTACCAAGCACGATTTCCGACACCAGCAGGCCGGAGTTTCCCAACGGGCGATATTTCATTTCGCAGCATCCTTGTTGAACGAAAGTGTGAGCCTCTACCGTGAGGCCAAGCCGTAAGCTTGGGAGATGCGCGGGCGTTGTCAAGGTGATGCCTGGTTCGATGACCGCGTTGGCGGCCAGAGCATCGCTCGATAAACGCTCGACAGCGTGTCGACAAGAGGGCTCATAAAAGTGTTATTACTGGTCAAGGCGACTTCAAGACAACATCGATAAACGCTTCCAATGAAAACACCTACAACCTTACAAGGAGTTGGCATGCTCGTTTCCCGCACTGCGTTACCCGCTGGCGTCGTCCTGCTTGCGCTGGCGCCCGCTGCCCTGGCCGCCCCCTTTACGCTGACGATCTACCACACCAACGACCTGCACGGGCGCACCGACCAGTACCCGCAGCTTGTCAGCGCCCTCGAGCAGGCGCGCAGCGAGTACGGCGAAGGGCTGTTGCTCGACGCCGGCGATATTTTCTCCGGCACGCTCTACTTCAACGCGTTCAAGGGGCTGGACGCCGTCGAGTTCATGAATGCGATGGGAGTGGACGCCTTCGTTCCCGGCAACCACGAGTTCGACCTGAACGCCCCGGAAAACGGCCACCAGGCGCTGGCGGCGCTGTTCGAGGCCGCGGAGTTTCCCATTCTGGGCGCCAATCTGGACTTCACCGGCGCGCCGGAGTTTAGCGAGCTGCTGGGTGAATCGATCAGCGCCGAGCCGCAGCCGGGGCATCTTTATGACGGCGTGATCCTCGAGCAGGGCGGTGAGCGCATTGGCGTGTTCGGGCTGAGCACTCAGTCGAGCGAGAGCGTCTCGAGCCCGGGTAACGTCACTATTGGCGACTACCGCGCGGCGGCCGAGGCGATGGTCGAGGCGTTCGAAACCCAGGGCGTGAACAAGGTCGTCGCGCTAACGCATCTGGGCTTCGACAGCGACCCGGCAGTAGGCAACGACCGGCTGCTCGCCCAGCACGTCGAGGGGATCGACGTGATCATCGGCGGGCACAGCCACACCCGGCTCGAGCCGCCCGTGACCGTGGCCGAGAACGACCGTGGCGAGGCGAAGGCGCCCACGGTCATCGGTCAGGCGAACGAGTACGGCCAGTACCTAGGCGTGATGCAGGTTACCTTCGATGACGACGGCGTAGTGACGGATTCAAGCGGCGAGCTGCTGGCGGCAGAGGACTTCGAGCCGGACCCGGATGCCGACGCGATGCTCGCGCCTTATACCGCTCAAATCGAGGAGCTGCGCGACGCCGAGGTGGGCGTCACGCTCGACGAGACCTTGCCCAACCCACGCCACGGAAACGGCGACGAACAGAGCGTGCGTGCCAATGAAACCGCGCTGGGTAACCTAATCGCGGATGGCCAGCTTGCCGCCGCGCGCCGGGTGAACCCGGAGACCGTGCTGGCGCTGCAAAACGGCGGCGGCGTGCGCGAGCCGATTCCACAAGGCCCCGTGACTGTGGGTGAGCTGATCGCCGTGCAGCCCTTCGGCAATCGCCTGACGCTGATGGACCTGACCGGCGCCGAGCTTTTGGACACTTTCGAGATCGCGCTGGCCGGCGCTCCGGAGGAGAGCGGCGCGTTTTTGCAAATCTCCCAGGGCACCGAGGTGGTGTATGACAGCTCCGAGCCTGCTGGCGAGCGCGTGGTGAGCCTGAAGGTGACCGAGAACGGCGCGCTCACCGATATCGACCCGGCGCGCACCTACGTGGTCGCCACCAACAACTTCACCGCCGCCGGTGGCGATAGCCACACCGCGCTTGAAGGCGCGCATGAGGATGATCGTAGCCACATCGTCGGCAATACCGACTGGGAAATGCTGCGCGACTACCTGGTGGAGCAGGGCGAGATCGCGCCCCGAGTGGAAGGGCGCATCGTCGATGTGGCAGGGGAGTGAGAGTGAGTGAGCGAGTAAGCGCTTACTTGCTCGTCAGCCGGTGCGCTGACCGCTTTCACGGTTGAACGGGTGTAGAGCGCTGCGGGCGATATAAAAGCGCAGCGTCTCGCCCTCGTTCACCGGGGGCTCGCCGCCGCCGGTGCGGATCACCGTGGGCTGCTCGCTGCCCGCCAGACGCACGTACAGATGGCTTTCAGCACCGGCGGCTTCGAAAAGCTCGAGGGTGGCGTCGATGACCAGGTGCGGGGCGCTGGGGGCACTAAGATGCATATCGTCCGGGCGGATGCCGACGATATCGGTGCCGGCGGGCAGGTCGTCGAGCAGGTTGTCGGCGCTTCGCGTGGCCAGATACTCGACGGGCAGCATGTTCATCGCCGGCGAGCCGATGAAGCCGGCTACGAACATGCTCGCCGGGCTGTTGAAGATCTCCATTGGCGTGCCCACCTGTTCGATCTTTCCGGCGTTGAGCACGACCAGCCGGTCGCCCAGGGTCATGGCTTCCAACTGGTCGTGGGTGACGTAGAGGCTGGTGGTCTTGAGTCGGCGCTGTAACTGTTTGATCTCGACGCGCATCTGTACGCGCAGCTTGGCGTCCAGATTCGATAGCGGCTCGTCGAACAAAAACGCCGCTGGCTCGCGCACCAGTGCCCGGCCCATGGCCACCCGCTGGCGCTGGCCGCCGGAGAGGTTGCGCGGTTTGCGCTGAAGGTACTCCTCGATCTCGAGCATCTTCGCGGCCTTGCGCACACGCTCCTCGATCGCGGGCTTTTTGAAGCCGCGGTTTTTCAGCCCGTAGGCGAGGTTGTTATACACCGTCATGTGTGGGTAGAGCGCGTAGTTTTGAAACACCATGGCGATGTCGCGTTCGGCAGGCTCTAACGTGTTGACCACCCGGTCACCGATCTTGAGCGTGCCTTCAGAAATCGTCTCGAGCCCCGCTACCATGCGTAAAAGCGTGGATTTACCGCAGCCCGACGGACCCACCAGCACCACGAACTCGCCGTCTTCGATGGCAAGGTCGATGCCTTTGACGGCCTGCACGCCGCCGGCGTAGGTCTTCTTGATTCCTTCCAGGGTGATACTGGCCATGCTATTTCTCCGTCTCGGTCAGGCCTTTCACGAACAGTTTCTGCATCAACAGCACCACCATCACCGGCGGCACCATGGCCAGCATCACGGTGGCCATGATCAAATTCCACGCCGGTACCCGATCGGACGAGGCCATCAGGCGCTTGATCCCCAGCACGACGGTATAGAAATCCTCGTCGGTGGTGACCAGCAGCGGCCACAGGTACTGCACCCAGCCGTAGATGAACATGATCACGAACAGCGCGGCGATATTGGTGATCGATACCGGCAGCAGGATGTCCTTGAAGAACTTCATCGGCCCGGCGCCGTCGACACGGCTCGCCTCCATCAGCTCCTCGGGCACGGTCATGAAAAACTGGCGAAACAGAAACGTCGCCGTGGCCGAAGCGATCAGCGGCAGCGTCAGCCCGGCGTAGGAGTTGAGCATGCCAAGATTCGCGACCACCGCGTAGGTGGGGATGATGCGCACCTCCACCGGCAGCATCAGCGTGATGAAGATGATCCAGAACGCCAGCAGGCGAAAGCGAAAGCGAAAGTAGACGATGGCGAAGGCCGAGAGAATCGAGATCGCGATCTTGCCGATGGCAATGGTGAGCGCCATGATCGTCGAGTTGCCCAGCATCAGCCAAAGCGGCGGGGCGCCAGCGACCTGCCAGCCCGAGCCGAGCATCTGTGAGTAGGTGTCCCACAGGTTGTCGCCGGGGGTGAGCGGCAGCACCCCGCGCACGAAGGCGCCGGGTTCGTGGGTCGAGGCAATGAACGCCACGTACACCGGAAATGCCACGACCAGCACGCCGAGAATCAACACCGCGTGGGTCAGAATATTCAGGAAGGGTCTGTTTTCGACCATTGTTAAGACCTTTGCGCTAGTAGTTGACCCGGCGTTCCACGTAACGGAACTGGATGAAGGTCAGAAGAATCACGATGCCCATCAACAGCACCGACTGGGCCGACGACGAGCCAATGTTGAGCCCCGCCACGCCGTCGGTATAGACCTTGTAGACCAGCGTCATGGTCGCCTGGCCCGGCCCGCCGCCGGTGGTGGCGTCGATCACCCCGAAGGTGTCGAACATCACGTAGTTGATGTTGATGATCAGCAAAAAGAAGGTGGTCGGCGACAGCAGCGGAAAGACGATGCTCCAAAAGCGCTTGAAGGGCGTGGCGCCGTCGATGGCGGCAGCCTCGATCAGCGATTTGGGCACCGACTGAAGCCCGGCCAGAAAGAACAGGAAGTTGTAGGAGATCTGCTTCCAGGCCGCCGCGATGGTGATCAGTATCATCGCCTGGTTGCCGGAGACCCGGTGATTCCAGTTAATGTCGAACCAGTCGAGCACGTGGGGCAAAAGCCCGATGGTCGGGTTGAACAGAAACCACCACAGCACCCCGGCCACCACCGGCGCCACCGCGTAGGGCCAGACCAGCAGCGTGGTGTAGAACTTCGCGCTTCTCAGCACCCGGTTGACGCACACCGCCAGCAACAGCGCCAACCCCATGGAGAGCACCGTGACCGAGACGGCAAAGATCGCCGTGCGCCCCAGAGCGTTCAAGTAGCTTGGATCACTCAGAATGCGTGCGTAGTTCGAAAGGCCCACGAAGGTGGTCTTGAAGCCGAAGGCGCCGGTGCGCTCGAAGCTCGACTTCACCGCTTGGCTCGCCGGCCAGATGAAGAACACCAGCGTGATAATGAGCTGCGGCGCCAACAGGCAGTAGGGAAGCCACCGGTTCTGATAGGTGGAGCGTTTGGTCTGCATGATGAATCCTGTATTACGAGCGCCCGGAAAAGCCGTCCCGTGGGCCCCACCTTGAAAGTGAAAGGCAGGCCCAGGGGAAGGCTCTCACGACGAACCCCGGCGTAAGGGCCGGGGTTCGTGAGACGATCAAGCGTTAGTTATTGGCCGACTCGAAATCGCGCAGGATCTGGTTGCCGCGCTCTACCGCGTCATCCAGCGCTTCCTGGCCAGTCTTGTCGCCCGCCAGCACCGCCTGGAACTCTTCGTCGAGCACCATGCGTACCTGCGGGTAGTTGCCAAAGCGCAGGCCCTTGGAGTTCTCGGTGGGCTCGTTCAGGTTGATCTGCTCGATGGCGAGATCCGCGCCCGGGTTCTCCTCGTAGTAGCCCTGCTCCTGGCTCAGCTCATACGCGGCGGTGGTGATCGGCAGATAGCCGGTGCCCTGGTGCCACTCGGCCTGTACTTCAGGAAGCGACAGGTACTCCAAAAACTCTGCGACGCCGGCGTACTCGTCGTCTTCATGACCGGAGAGCACCCACAGGGTCGCGCCGCCGATGATCGAGTTCTGCGGGGCGCCCTCGACGTCATCGTAGTAGGGCAGCATGCCGAAACCGACTTCGAAATCGGAGTTGGCCAGCACGTCGGCGCGCGAGGCCGAGGAGTTCATGTACATCGCGCAGTCGCCGGCGTAGAACGAGGGCGCAGCGTCCGGGCCGTTGGCGGGGCCGGCGTAGCTGTAGACGCCGCTGTCGCTCCACTCCTTCAACTGATCCCAGAAGCGCGCCTGCACCTCGCCGTTGAAGACGAACTCGGTGTCCATGCCGCCAAAGCCGTTCTCTTTAGTGCCGATCGGCTGGTTGTGCAGCGCCGAGAAGTTCTCGAGGCCGATCCAGTTGGCCGCGTAGGCCATGGTGAAACCACACGACGCCGCGCCTTCGTCGACGATCTGTTGACCCATCTCGCCCATTTCCGCCCAGGTGGTCGGCGGGGTTTCCGGATCGAGTCCGGCGGCCTCGAAGGCGTCCTTGTTGTAGTAGAGGATCGGCGTCGAGGAGTTGAACGGCATCGAAAGCATGTTGCCGTCGGTGTCGGTGTAGTAGCCAGTCACTACGGGCAGATAGTTGTCCGCATCGAATTCGTTGCCGTGCGCTTCCATCAGCTCGAAGACGGGGTAGATGGCGCCCTGGGCGGCCATCATGGTGCCGGTGCCGACTTCATAGATCTGTACCAGGTGCGGCTGTTCGCCGGCGCGGAAGGCGGCGATGGTGTTGACCATGGTCGCTTCGTACTCGCCCCGGTAGGAGGGCGTGACCTGGTACTCATCCTGTGTGGCGTTGAAGTCCTCGGCCAGCGCGCTTAGGCGCTCGCCGAGCTCGCCGCCCATGGAGTGCCACCAGGTGATCTCGGTGGTGGCCTGGGCGGACATGCTCAGGGTGGCCGCGGCGATACCGACGGATAACGCGCGTAACGTGAAACGAGACATACATCACTCCTTGTAGGCCCGGGCAGGGCCGGGCGGCGCAGTACGTTTATTGAGCTTGTGGGGTGCACTGAACAGTAGTGAGTCTATATGACAAATTGATGAACGATAACCGGACAAAGGTTCAAGGCTCATGCCACTTTGGCAGTAGGCGAGCGCGGTGGGCAGTGCTAGGGTGGGGCAACGCGCTTAACCCGAGACACGTCATGACGAATGCAGAATCGCTTCTTTCCCAACTCATCGCCTTTGATACCACCTCCCGCGGCTCCAATCTGGCGCTGATCGAATTCGTCGAAGGTTATCTGGCCGAGTACGGCGTCGCCTCCGAGCGGGTGATGAGCCCCTGTCATACCAAGGCGAATCTGATCGCGCGCATCGGCCCGGACGCGCCGGGTGGGGTGATGCTGTCGGGCCATACCGACGTGGTGCCGGTCGAGGGCCAGCCCTGGTCGACGGACCCGTTCACGCTTCACGACGGCGGCGACGGCCGGCTTTACGGTCGTGGAAGCTGTGACATGAAGGGCTTTATCGCCTGCGCGCTGGCCATGGTGCCCGAGTGGGTAAAAGCACCGCTTGCTCAGCCCATCTACTTTGGCTTCTCTTATGACGAGGAGATCGGCTGTGTCGGCGCGCCGGACCTGATCAAGCGCTTTTACGAGCACTACTCCACCACCGCCCACGTCATCGTCGGCGAGCCGACACTGATGCAGCCGGTGGTGGCACAAAAAGGCGCGACCAACCTGCGTACCACCGTTACCGGGGTCGAGGCGCACAGCAGTCAGGTCAATCAGGGCACCTCGGCGATCCACGTGGCCGCGCGGCTGGTGAGTTTCATCGAGGACACCATGGCGGCGCTGGTGGAAGAGGGCCGGGTGGACGACGCCTTCAACGTGCCCCACACCAGCCTGCACGTGGGCAGAATAAAGGGCGGCACGGCGATCAACATCATGGCTCGCGAATGCACCTTCGAGTGGGAGATCCGCCACCTGCCGACCGAGACGTTCGACGAGGTGTTTGCCCGTTTCACGCAGTACGCCGATTCGCTCAAGGCAGAGCTTGCGGCGCGCGGCAAGCAGGTTGTGATCGACACCGAGGCGCTCAACGTCACCGTGCCGGGCCTGGCCGATCGCGACAACGCCGCCGTGCTGCGCCTGGCAAAGGATCATCTGCCCAATGAGTGCTGCAACCACGCGGTGGCCTACGCCACCGAGGCCGGCCAGTTCCAGGGCCAGGGGCTTCAAACGATCATCCTCGGCCCCGGCAGCATCGCCCAGGCCCACCAGCCGGACGAGTACATCGAGAAAAGCGAGCTTGAGGCGTGCGTCGAATTCATGAACCGGATGGGCCGGGCCCTGGAAGCACCATTCGAGGGGTGATCGCTGAGCTGTTCGAGGCAACTGTCGGTAGTGTCGGGTAGCCCGTAGCGAGGGTCTTTCGCCAGGGAGGGCGAAAGTAGCGTACAGGGAGGTATTCACAGCGCCCTCGCGTAGGGCTACCCGACACGGTAAAAGGCCACCAACGAAAACACCCGCCATGAGCGGGTGTTTTGGGTATCGCCAAACGTTTCTGTCAGGGCGAGGAGTGCTCTTCGAAAAGCTCCGCCTTGGCGTCGCGCATGACCTCCTCGCAGGCCTGCTGATGGGCAAGCTGGGTAATCAGACCCTGGGTGACTTCGAAGCCTTTCATCAGGCAGGTATCCACCTCGGCGAGACTAATGGCCGGCGTTACGTGACAGTCGATTCTGACCGTACGGCCGCCGCCCTGAAGGCGATCAGCGAAGCGCCGCAGTCGCCAGGCAAGTCGTTCTTTCCATCGGGCCGCGTCTACCGCGCCCTCGTTTACGCTAAACGTGCACTGCCATTCCGGTCTGTATACCTTCATGCGAACCTCCGCTGCGTCTGGAAAGATAGTTGGGTCGTGTGTCGTACTCCGTCTTTTTGGCAATGTGACTCTGCTACTATACCCACATTGACCGCGACCGATACAGGAAAAAGGCCCGATGCACCTGCGTTAATGGGGCCACCGTTATGACTTCCAGTTTGATGACACGCTGCCCCTGTGGCAGTGGCGCTGTGTACCAAACGTGCTGCGGCGTCTACCACCAGGGCGTGGCCGCCCCCACGCCCGAAGCGCTGATGCGCTCGCGCTATAGCGCCTTCGCACTCGATCTTGTCGATTATCTGAAAGCCACCTGGCACTCCAGCACCCGGCCTAAAACGCTTGCGCCGGACCCGGCCACGCAGTGGAAGCGCCTTTCTATCGAGTGCGCGCCCACACCTGAAGGCGAGCAGGGCACCGTTCACTTCAAGGCGTTCTTTTGGGAAGGCGGCTGGCACGTGCTGGAGGAGGTCTCGCGCTTCGTATTCGAGGCCGGGCGCTGGTACTACGTCGACGGCGACCCTCACCTTGAAAAACTCAAGCCCGGGCGCAACGAGCGTTGCCCGTGTGGGAGCGGGCGCAAACTCAAGGCGTGCTGCGGTGGCTAACGGCGAAGGCGCACGGGCGCCGTGGTATCTTTACCTGCTGGAGTGCCGGCGCGGCACCTACGCCGGCATCACCAACGACCTGACAAAACGCTACCGGGCCCACTGCCAGGGCAAGGGGGCGCGCTATACCCGCGCCAACCCGCCCCAGGCGCTGCTGGGCGCTCAGCCGTTCGACAGCCGCGCCGAGGCCAGCCGCGCCGAGTACCGCCTGAAGCAGCAAACGCCCACCGAGAAGCGCCGCTGGGCGGCCCGCTGGCCCTGCTGCGCGCCCGACGACTGCCCATGACTTTCAAGGAGCCACCGCCATGAAGACGTTTTTCTCCGATCAGAGCTTTCGCCGCCAGGCGGCCACCGAGCTTCACGGCAGCACGCTGGTAGCGCCCTACGAGACGCCCCGGCGCATGGAGATCGTACTCGAGGCGCTCGCGCGCGCCGGGCTCGAGGTGCATACACCCGGCGAGTACGGCCTGGCGCCGGTGGAAGCGGTACACGACGCGGGCTATATCGACTTCATCGCCCACTTCTGGCCGCGCTGGCAGGCCGAAGGTCACCCGGGCGAGGCGATCCCGAGCATCTGGCCGGCGCGCACGCTGCGCGCCGACCGTATCCCCCGCTCGCTGGAGGGCCAGCTTGGCTACTACGCCCTGGCCGCGGAAACCTCGCTGTGCGAGGGCACTTTCGAGGCCGCGCTTGCCAGCAAGGACACGGCGCTCGCGGCTCTCGAATCCACCCTTGAAACCGGTGAGCCGAGCTTTGGCCTGTGCCGCCCGCCGGGCCACCACGCGGCGACGGATCAGTTCGGCGGCTACTGCTTTTTCAACAACGCCGCCATCGCCGCTCAGCGTGCGCTGGATAGCGGCCATCAGCGCGTGGCAGTGCTCGACGTCGACTTCCACCACGGCAACGGTACTCAACAGATCTTCTATCGCCGCTCGGACGTCTTTTTCGCCTCGCTGCACGGCGACCCGGACGTCACCTTTCCCTACTACTCGGGCTACGCGGACGAAACCGGCGAGGGCGAGGGTGAAGGCTCTACCGCCAACTACCCCATGGCGCCGGGCACGACGGTCAGCACCTGGATGACGGCGCTCGACGAGGCGCTTGCGAAGATTATCCGCGCCGAGTGCGAGCTGTTGATCGTCTCCCTCGGGGTGGATATCTTCGAAAACGATCCCATCAGCACCTTCACTTTCAAGCGCGACGATTTCGCGGCGCTTGGTAAGCGGCTGGCCCAGGCCGGGCTGCCCTGCGTTTTATTGATGGAAGGGGGCTACGCGGTGGACGACATCGGAGCCAATGTGGTAAGCGTACTGCAGGGTTTCGAGTCATAAGCCTCGAAACGCGGCGCGACGGATGACAGCGCGCGCCAATTCGGGCAGTCTAGCGCCTTTTTCAGCCCGTTTGGTGGCAAGGAGTTAACGCGTGGCAGTGTATGGCGGCATTCAGGCACACGAGGTGGAGCGCTGGCTCAACGCCCTGGTCAACGCTGCCTTCGACCGGCGCTGCCCGCTTTCCAAAGTGCACGGCGGCACGGCGCGGGCTCGTACCGCCCGGCAGGACCTGCTGTGCCTGGCTCAAACCTTTCGCGGAGAACAGGGCTCGAGCGACGCCGTCGCCGATAGCCTCAGCCGCTGGTGCCAGCACTATCTGACCGAAACCGAGTGGTACGTGCTGGTCAGCGGAAAAAAGCCCCGCGCGGCTGCCCCGGCCCCCGCCGCACCGGCTCAAGGCGAAAGCGCCTCCGCCGAGGCCATCGAGGCGCTACTGCAGCACAAGGTCGGCTAAGCGAGCGCTTAACGACGCCGCCGGCGCGCTGCTACAATGGATGAATGAACAGTGCCCTCTCCGTGCCCGCCACGGCCTCCCTGGATGATCCCCTCTACTACCTGACGAACTTTCGTTATGTGCTCGCGTGGGTGAACGATCGCCACCACGATCTGCTGGGCGAACCCGAACGCGTATTTCTGAGCGCTTTCGAGACGCTGCCGCAACCCTCCCAGGCGCTGCTGGCGCGCATGGTGATGCGCAAGGGCGAACTCTTTAGAACCGGCAAGCTCGTCTACGATGAAATCGGCGATACCCCTCAGGCGCTGGCGCCGCTGGTGGAGGCCGGGCTGGTCGAGTTTGATCCGGCGCTCACCGCCGCCGAGCTTGGTCATCACCTGCGTTTGGCCGAGCTCAAAAAGGCCCTGGCGGTTGATATCCGCGCCGCGGGCCTGGGCGCCTCGCCGGCCAAAAAAGCGCTGCTGGAGCACCTCGTGCCAACGCTTTCGGCGGTCAAGCCCTTGAGCGAGTGGTGGCCGCACGCACCGGATACGCTGGTGCGTCTAAGCGTCATGGAAACCTGCGACCGGCTACGGCTGATGTTCTTTGGCAACTTGCGCCAGGACTGGGCAGAGTTCGTGCTCACCGAGCTTGGCCGGCAGCGCTTCGAGCCGGTGGCGCTCTCGCCCGACGCCCGCGCGTTTGCCCACCGCGACGAGGTCACCACCTATCTACACCTTCACCGGCTACGTGAGCGCCTGAGTGACGGCGAGCCGCCGGCCGCGCTTTTCGAAGAGGTACCGGAGGCCGGCGAAAGCCGCTGGCTTGGCGCCCGGCGAAGCCGGCTGCTGGTGAGCATGGGTCGCGAGGCCGAGCGCGGCGGCGACGAGGCGCTTTCGCTCACGCTTTATCAGGCGGCCACCGGCAGCGACGCCCGCATTCGACAGCTTCGCCTGCTGGAGCGGCGCGGCGAAGACCGCCGCGCGTTGGAGCTCGCCCGCGCCGCGCTCGAAGACGGCCCGCGCGAAAGCGAGCGCCAGGCGCTGGAGCGCCTGATTCCGCGGCTGGAAAGACGCTTGGGCGGCCCGCCGGTCAAGCGCGGGCAGGATGCCTCGGTGGCCATGAAGACCCTGACGCTTTTGGGGCCGCGGCCCGTCGAGCGCGCCGTGGCCGAGCATCTGGCCACGCCCAAGGCGCCGGTGTTTTATGTCGAGAACAGCCTGATCACCGGGCTTTTTGGTCTGCTGCTGTGGCCAGCGCTGTTCAAGCCACTGCCCGGCGCCTTCTTCCACCCGTTTCACAGCGCCCCAGCGGATCTTTACCGCGAGGACTTCGTCGAGGCGCGCCGCGAGGAGATCGACGCCTGCCTGGCGCGCCTGGACGATGGCCGCCACGTTCAAGGCATTCGCGACGTTTTCGCCGACAAGCACGGCACCGCCTCGGCGTTCATCCACTGGCCTGCGCTCGACGAAACGCTGCTGGAAACGGCGCTGGCGTGTATTCCCGGCCACCATCTGCGCGCGCTGTTCGAGCGGCTGCTGGAAGATCTCAAACACAATCGGGCGGGCTTCCCCGATTTGATCCAGTTCTTCCCCGAGGCCGAAGGCGACGTGCGCTATCGCATGATCGAGGTGAAAGGCCCCGGCGACCGGCTGCAGGATAACCAGCGCCGCTGGCTCGCCCATTTCGAGCGCCACGGTATCCCCGTCGAGGTGTGCCACGTGCGCTGGCAGGCCACCTCTTGAGCGAGTACCGGGTCGCGGTGCGCGCGCTTTGTGAATTCACCGCGCGCCGGGGCGATCTCGACTACCGCTTCACCCCGGCGCCCAGCGCTCAGGAGGGCATCGCTGGCCATACGCTGGTCGCCAGCCGCCGCGGCGAGGGCTACATCGCCGAGCTTCCACTTGCCGCCACCGTCGAAGGCTTGCGCGTCTCCGGCCGGGCAGACGGCTATGACCCGAACGCCAACTGCCTGGAAGAGGTGAAGACCCACCGCGGCGATCTTTCGCGCATGGCGGACAACCAGCGCGCGCTGCACTGGGCTCAGGTGAAGGTGTACGGGGCGCTCTTATGCGCCGAGCGTGAGCTTCCCCGGGTGACGCTGGCGCTGGTGTATTTCGAGATCAGTAGCCAGCGCGAGACCCGGCTGAGCCAGGAATTCGACGCCTTTGAGCTCCAGGCATTCTTTCGTGATCAGTGCCGGCGCTTTCTCGCCTGGGCCAGGCAGGAAGCCGCCCACGTCGAGGTTCGAGACGAGCGCCTGGGCGCGCTTGCCTTTCCCCACGCGAATTTCCGCCCGGGCCAGCGCGCGCTGGCCGAAAACGTGTTCAAGGCGGTGAGCACCGAGCGCTGCCTGCTCGCCCAGGCGCCCACCGGCATCGGCAAGACGCTGGCCACGCTCTTTCCCATGCTCACTGCCATGCCGCGAAAGCGCCTGGACCGAGTGGCGTTTCTGACCATGAAAACCCCTGGCCGGCGGCTGGCGCTGGACGCCCTCCAGACCCTACAGGGCGCCGTCGCAACGCCGCTTCGCGTGGTCGAACTGGTCGCGCGCACCAAGGCCTGCGAGTTCCCGGAGCGCGCTTGCCACGGCGAAGCGTGCCCGCTGGCGGCGGGTTTTTATGATCGCTTACCAGAGGCGCGCGCGGCCTGCGTCGAGCGCGGCTTTCTCGACCGCGAAGGGCTGAGAGAGGTCGCGCTTGCGCACGACGTCTGCCCCTATTATCTGGGCCAGGAGATGGCGCGCTGGGCCGACGTGGTGGTTGGGGATGTGAACCACTGGTTCGACACCCACGCGCTGCTCCACGGCCTGGCGGCGGCGGGCGACTGGCGGGTGGGGGTACTGGTCGACGAAGCGCACAATCTGGTCGAGCGCGCCCGGGGCATGTACAGCGCCGAGGTATCGCAGCAGCGCTTCAACCAGGCGAAAAAGGGCGCTCCGGCGGCGCTGAAAAAGCCGCTGGACCAGCTGGGTCGCCAGTGGAAGGCGCTGTTAGACGGCGGTGAGGCCGGCTCCAACCGCTATCGGCTGCTGGAGGAGCTGCCCGGCAAGCTCGTCGGCGCGCTCTACAAGGTGGCAAGCGCCATCACCGAGTATCTGGGCGAGCACCCGGAGGCTTTAAGTCTCGCGCTTCAGGAGCTTCTGTTCGAGGCGCTGGGGTTTTGCCGGCTGGCGGAGTCCTTTGGCAAGCACTCGCTTTGCGACGTCACCCGTCTGGGGCGCGGGCGCGCGGTGCTCGGCATTCGCAACGTCATTCCGGCAGACTTTCTCGCCCCGCGCATCGAGCGCGCCCAGAGCCTGGTGCTCTTTTCCGCGACGCTCACGCCGCCGCGCTACTACCGCGACCTGCTGGGCCTGCCTTTGAACAGCGTCTGGCGCGAAATCGACTCGCCTTTCGCCGTGCACCAGCTCAGCGTCAGGCTCACGCGCCACATCTCGACGCGCTACCGCGACCGGGAAGCCTCCGTTGCGCCCATCGTTGCCACCATCGCCGAGCAGTATCGGGAGATGCCCGGCCACTATCTGGCGTTTTTCAGCAGCTTCGCCTATCTCGACGCGGTGTTCGAGCGCTTTACCCGAGACTGGTCGGAAATTCCCGCCTTTGCCCAGACCCGGGGCATGGCGGAAGACGCGCGCGAGGCGTTTCTGGCCCGCTTCACTCCCGGCGGGCGCGGCGTGGGCTTCGCGGTGCTGGGCGGCGCCTTTGGCGAAGGCGTGGATCTGCCCGGCGACCGGCTGATCGGCGCGTTTATCGCAACGCTAGGCCTGCCCCCGTTCAATGCTTACAACGAGGCGCTGAAGGCGCGCCTGCACGAACGCTTCGGCGAAGGCGAGGCCTACACCTACCGTATTCCCGGCATGATCAAGGTGGTGCAGGCCGCCGGCCGAGTGATCCGCGGCCCCGAGGACGAAGGCGTGGTGGTGCTGATGGACGACCGCTTCGACCAGAGCGCCGTGCGCGGGCTGCTACCGAGCTGGTGGGCGCTTTAGGCTCTATCTGAAAAAGTGCCTGCGCTCGACAATACGGCGTTAAAAATTGGCTCAGAATACTCATTTACACGGTGTAAACTCCGTTTCTTCGCCAATTTTTGCCTTGTCTTGTCTTCGCTCACCGACTTTTTCAAATAGACCCTCGTCGAGGCGCACAAAGCTCACGTTGCCAGCGCCGAGAACGCCAGCCCCATCACGCTGACCGCGATCAGCACCACCCCCAGCACGCGAAAGAAGAGCACCGTGTTGGCCTTTTGCAGGTAGCGGTGGGCGCGCTGGCCGAGCAGGTGGCCGGCAAACGCGCAGGGCAGAAGCCAGAGCTGGTGAACGAGCTGAAGATCGACGCCGGCGACGATGAACGACACCATCTTGATCACCACGAGGATGAACCAGAGCACGAACATGGTATCGCGCAGTTGCTCCTTCGCCACGTGGGCGGCGAACACGGCCACGATCAAGGGCGCCCCGATCAGCGAGGTGCCGCTGACGTAGCCGCCCAATCCCAGCAGCACGACGTCGACGTAGCGGTGCTGGCTCTTGAACGGCTTGTTCAGCACGTAGCCCAGGGCGTAGACGAGCACGATGGCGAAGATGATATTGGTCATGATCATGGGGGGCAGCGTCAAAAGCCCGACCACGCCGACCAGCTTCGGCACGATCATGATCTTCAGCGCCTTTTTGAGATAGCGCCAGTCGATGTTGCTTTGAACGGCGCTCTTTGTGTCCGCCTTGATCTGGCGATTGCCTTGCCAGGCGATCCAGCTCGAAAAGATCAAAAGATGAATGGCGATGATCGGCAGAAACACCAGCGGGTCGTTGTGCACCAGCAGCAGAAACGGCAGGGCCAACACCGCGCCGCCAAAGCCCAGGCTCGTACGCACGAAGCCGCTCCAGGCAAAAATCAGCCCAATGAGCGCGTACTGGTACCACAAAAGATCCGCCATTCGTCGGCTTCCCTCATCGAACAAACGTTAAAGAGCGCCGCCGCCGGGTCCTTTTTCCCCGGCGGCGGCTATGCTGAATTCAAGCCTACTAGGAAACGGCCCCCAAGCGGCACTCCCAAGCACTCTTTCAACACAACGGAACGTGTTTTCCCATGCCGACATCGAAGAAACCGATCAGCTTTTTCGTGCACCATCAGGGGCGCGGTCACGCCCGCCGCGCTATGGCGATCATCCGCCACTTCGCGCTTGATCGCCCGGTCAGCGTCCTGACCGCCGATCCCAGCCTGTTCGACGGCTTCGAGCGCGATATCGACGTGGTGGGGCTGCCGGACATGATCGGCGCCGCGGTGCCGACCCAAGCGCTTTACGAGCAGCCGACGCCGTCGGTGATGCACTGCGTGCCCATGGGCGTGGTCGAAATGCGCCAGACCATGCGGGCCGTGCTCGATCATCTCGATGACATCAATGCGGGGCTGTTCGTCATCGACGTCTCCGCCGAACTGGCGCTTTTATCGCGCATTGCCAGCGTCCCGGCGGTGAGTATTCGTATGCACGGCGACCGCAACGACCCGGGCCATCTGGGCGCTTACGAGGCGAGCGTGGCCATGCTCGCGCCGTTCGATGAGCGCCTGGAACAGGCGGATTACCCGGCGCACCTGCGCGCGAAAACCTTTTACAGCGGCGGGCTCTGTACCACCACCGCCCGCGTACCCAGCCGCGAAGAGGCCCGCGCGCGGCTGAAACTCGACCCCACGCGCGAGATCGTCGTGGCGTTGACCGGCGGCGGCGGGGCGGGCACGCCCTACGCGCCGCTCACCGTGGCCGCGCGCGCCGCGCCGGACACGCTCTTTATCACCATCGGCCCGCTGCACCTGGAAGGGCATGAAACCGACTTCGCCAATTTGATCAACGTCGGCTGGGTAGAGAACGTGGTGGAGTATCTCGCCGCCAGCGACATCGTGCTCGCCTCCGCCGGCGACAACACGGTGCATGAAATCGCGATGCTCAGGCGGCCTTACATAGTGGCCCCGGAGTGGCGCTACTTCGGCGAGCAGGTACGCAAGGCCGAGCGGCTGGCGGCGCTGGGCGCGGCGGTGAACATGCCGGTATGGCCCGGCGATTTCGCCGGCTGGCAGGCGGTGCTCGCAAAGGCGCGGGGCCTGGATGTCGAGCGCCTTGCTCCGCTGTTTGACGAAACCGCCGCCCGCCGCGCCGCCGAGTGGCTGGAGGCGTGCGTCGACCGGCTCTGGGAAGGCGCACCGACGGTGCCGACGCTCGAACGGGTTCGCGCCTGACGCGCGTTTAGCCCGCGCTAGCCAAAGCGCGCGCTCTCGGGCAGGCGCGCGCGCTCGATGTCATCGACGCTTGGGTAGCGCACCACGTCGATGTCAGAAGCGCCGGGCGACCAGCGAATCGCGCCGGCCTCACGAAACTGGTTCAGCCAGTACTCCATGCACCAGCGCCCCCAGCGGGCGTGAAAGCGCCGGGCGTTGTCGATGATCGCCTCGAAGTGCGGCCAGGGCGGCGCGTATACGGCGTGGTGCTGGTGCCAGGCCATCGCCCCGCCCACCCAGTAAAGCGCCACGCCGGCGCTTTCGAGCCGCCAGGCGTAGTCGGTCTCCTCGCCGCCGTAGCCCACATACCCTTCGTCCATGCCGCCGGCGCGCAGGTGATCCGCCTTCATCAGTGCAAACGAGAGCCCCCATAAATGGCCGTGATCTGGCTCCGGGCGTATCTCGTGCTCGTCGATCGTTGGCCGCGCCGGGTGGCGCTCGCCCCGGGCGGCAAGCGCCGTAAAATCGAGCGCGCCGTTTGGGCGGCGCACTACCGCGCCGGCGGCCAAATAGTGCACCTCGCCGATATAGAGCGCGGCGCGCTCCACCAACGCCTGGCGATAGCGCGCGACGAGCGTGGGCGAGGCGATACAGTCCACGTCGAGAAACACCAGGCCGTCATGGGATGCCGCCTCGACCGCGGCGTTGCGGGCGCGGGCAAGCAACAGCGCCTCGCCGTCGACGAACACGTGGCGCACGGGAAAGCCGACGTCGGGCAGGGACGCGTGCGCCTCTGGCTGCATCCAGGCGATGACCAGTTCGTCCGGCGGGCGGGTCTGGGCGTCAAGGCTTAGCATCAGGTTGATCAGGTGCTCGCGGCGCCCGCGCACCAGGGTCAGGGCGCTGATTTTCAGAACGTGAGTGTTCATGACGCGAGTGATAAAGAGGCTAACGTTCATGAAGCGATACCGCTGAGCGGCCTGAGCCGCGGGCGGCTTTGAAAGTGTTTTATGCCTTCGATCACGCCCTGGGCGTGGGGCGCGCGGGCGATGTAAACGTGGCCCATGCCCGGCGCCTGGGCGAGGCCGTCGCTGTAGTTGGCCACCAGGATCGAACAGGGGGAGGCGCGCAGCATGTCCAGGTCGTTGCCGGAGTCGCCGGCGACATAAAGCGCCGCCTCGTCGACGCCCAGGTGCGCGCGCACGTGGGCGACCGCCCGCCCTTTCGAGGCGGCCTCGGGCAGAATGTCGACGTAGCGGCCGTGGCTGTGGATCACGGTGCAGCGAAGCCCTTGCTGCTGCAGATGTTGGGTCAGACGCTGGGCGATGTCGGCGATGTCGGCGCTATCGTCGCTTAAAAAGCTTAGCTTGTGGCGGCGCTGCTCGAGCGGGCCCTGGGGCGTGAGGTCTTTGACGTCCTCGAGTGCTTTGATCAGCGCCTTGCGCTGCCAGTGGCAGTCGATCGCCTCGCGCCAGGTCGTGTCTTCCCGGTAGGTGACGCCGTTGGCTTCCAGGTAGTGGATCTCGGTGCCCACCGAGGAGATGATCAGCTGCGGGTAGGGAATGCCCGCTTGGGCAAGAATCATGAGCGCGCTGTGAAAGCTTCGCCCGGTGGCAACGCCAAAGCCGAGCGTTGGCTGGCCTGCGAACCAGCGGTTGAAGGCGCTCACGCCGGCGATCGAGCCGGTCAGGGTGTTGTCGATATCGCAGATCAAAAGCGCGTCGATGGCGTCGAGCGCCGGGCGCGCGGCTGGGGCGGTCAGGCGCGTCAACAGGTCGTGGTAGCGCTCGGTGTGGCGCTGCCAGTCGAAGGCCTTGACCGCCTGGCGGCCGTTGTCCGCCATTTGGCGCCAGCGCGCCGGGTCGTTGAACAGCGCCAGCGCCTCGCGGCCGATATCCTCGGCCCGGCGCGGGTTGACCAGCACGCCGTTGCCGCACTGCTCGATGATGTCGTTGGGCCCGCCGCTGTCGGTGGCGATCAGCGGAAGTCCCGCGGCGGCGGCTTCCAGCAGGGTAAGCCCGAAGGGCTCGTTGAGCGCCGGGTTGACGAAAATGCCGCCGCGCTCGCGGGCCCAGGCGTAGAGCGCCTTGATGTCGTCCGGGGCGTGGTGCTTGGGGTAGGCGACGTGGCCGTACAGGTCGAAATCGTCGATCAGCGTCAACAGATCGTGCAGGTTGCCGGCGATCTCCGGCTCCAGGGTGTCGATATGATCGCGCACGCCGGCGACGATCACCAAATTCGCCTTTTCCCTGAGCGCGGCGTTGTCGCCGAAGGCGCGCACCAGGGTGGCAAGATTCTTGCGCGTGACCGGCCGGGCGATGGCGATCAGCGCCGGCTTGTTCGGGTCGATCAGAAAGGGCGCGAGCATCGCCTCCACCGCCGGGGTCGAGCGGGCGCTTTCGAAATCGCCTAGGTGGCTGCCCGGGGCGATCACGCGGATGTTGCCCGGCGCGTAGCCGTCGTAGTCGGCGTACTGGTTTTCGGCCTCATCGCGAGAGCTTGCAACAATCAGCGTCGCCTCGCGAATCGCGCGCTCCTCAAAAGCGATACGCCGCGAAAGCGCTTGCAGGGTCTCATCGTCAAGCGTCTCGCCTTCGTACTCCAGGCACTTTCGCTTGCTGCGCCCAAGCGAGTGAGCGGTGAACACAAACGGGATGCCGCGGCGGGTTTGCACCTCGGCGGCGACCTCGCCGGCGTCGGCGTAGTGGGCGTGAAGGATCGCGGGCTTTTGGGGCAGCGCATCGAGCCAGGTAACGAAGGCGTCGGTAAAGGAGGGCAGCTCCTGCCAGAGCGCCTCCTTGGAAAGATAGTCGGGGCGTTCACTTGGCAGGCGAATCAGCTCGATGTTGGGGCCGACCTGCTCCGCGCCGGGGCCGTAATCGATGTCGCTAAACTGGCAGGTAAAGGCGCGGGTGACTAACGTTAGTCGCGTAACGGCCGGATCCAGCGCCGAGGCTTCGACCAGTTCCAGCAGGTAGCGAATGTGGCCACCGGTGTCCGCGGTAATGCCGTATTCGACATCGTGGCCGCGAAGGCAGCCCTGCAAGGCAATATGTACGATATGCATGTCGTGAATTCCCTTTCACTCAAGGCCTCACCGCGCCATGACCATTGAAAAGCGTATACGCATTGCCCAGGTCGCTCCAGTGATCTTTCCCTCACCGCCCCCGGGCAGCGGCGGGACTGAACGCATTGTGGCGGACTTGACCGAGGCGCTCTTTAACCTTGGTTACGATGTCACGTTAATTGGCCCGTCGGACTGCCAAACCCTGGCGCGCCACCTGGCCACTGCGCCGAGTCTTTACGCCCTCGAGCGTGAGCACGGCCAGGTGCCGCCGGGGGTGCCCGGCGCGCTCGAGGCGCGGGTGTTGGAAGCGCTGCGCGCGCATCTCGATGAGTTCGACGTGATCCACTGCCACGGCGAGTTTGCCCACGCCGCGCTTTTGGGTGTCCGCCGCGCCCATAGCGTGACCACCGTGCACTGGCGGGTGGACGAGCTCGACCGGCAGCTGTTCTTCGAGGGCTTTCCGGATCTGCCGGTGGCGGCGATCTCCCACGCGCAGGCGCGCGCTATTCCAGCGGCGAACCTGGCCGGCGTCGTTCATCACGGCTTGAACGCCGGGCGCTTCACGCTGGGGGCGGGCGACGGCGGGTATCTGGCGTTCATCGGCCGCATGACCGACCAGAAACGCCCGGACCGCGCCATCGAGGTGGCGCGCAAAACCGGCTACCCCTTGAAGCTTGCCGGCGGCGTGGACGTGGGCAACCCGGGCTGGTTCGACGCCCACGTGGCGGGCGAGCTCGATGAATCCATCGTTCACGTGGGCACGGTCGACGATACGCAAAAGCAGGCGCTTTTGGGCGGCGCGGCGGCGCTACTATTTCCCATCGACTGGCCGGAGCCTTTTGGGCTGGTGATGATCGAAGCGATGGCCTGCGGCACCCCGGTCATCGCCTGGCGCAACGGCAGTGTGGAGGAGGTCATCGAGCACGGCGTGACCGGCTTTATCGTGGAGACAATCGATGAGGCGGTGGCCGCAGTGGCGCGGCTGGTCGAGCTCGATCGCGCCCGCATCCGCGAGCGCTTTCTGGCGCGCTTCACCGCCGAGCGCATGGCGCGCGACTACGTCGCGCTTTATGAGCGGCTGCTGGCGCGCTAGCGCTGAAGCTAGAGAGAGGCGTCGGCTTTCAAAAGCGTTCTGCCCAGCACCGCCACAATGAGGGCCAGGCTCAGGCATAAAAGCCCCATCGCGATATACACGTCGCGCAGCGACTCGAGCCCCTGCAGCACCCAGGAGACCACGATGGGCGAGATGAACTGGCCAAAGAAGAACGCCGAGGTGAACCCGCCGAACACGCGAGCGCGCACCCGCTCCGGCGCAATGCGCATCAGCCAGGTCGTGGTGTTGGGCATGAACAAGCCAAGGCCGAGCCCCGCCACCGCCGCGCCGACTACCGCCATGGCGTAGCCCTGGGCGATACCGGTGATGAAAAGCCCGAGCGCGGCGATGAAAAAGCCCAGCACGTAGATCGTCATCACCGAGAAAAACATCTTCACGCGGCCGTAGTAAAAGCTCACCAGGCTCGCGCTCAGCGCCGCCATGGAGAGCGCCGCGCCGATGGCCAGGCCGCTGTCGATGCCCTGGCTTGTGAGCAGAAACGGCAGCTGCGCGGGGAACATGTAGAACATCATCATGCTGATCATGGCGATCAGGTAGGCAAGCCCCGTGCGCCAGAGATCCAGCCGTACCGCCGGCGCCTGAGAGGCGGCGCTGTCGCTCGTCGTCCGGTGCGGCTCGCGCAGTACCATCAGCGCGTAGGGCAGCAAGAGCACGCCGGTGAGATACAACAGAAACGGCCCTCGCCAGCTCCAGTCCGACAATAGCCCGCCCAGGTTGATGAAGATCACCCCGCCCAACGCCATGGAGCTACTTTGAAGCCCGAGAAAGCGCACCCGCTCGGCGCCGCTGAAGTAATCGCCCACCAGCGTCGTGCTGATGCTCAAAATACCCGCCACCGCCACGCCCATCAGCGCTCTAGATGCCAGCAGAAGATTCACGCTATCGATCAAAAAGCCCGAGGCGCCGGCCAGCCCGTAAATCGAGAGCATCAGTATGAGCAGCGGCTTACGCCCGAAGCGGTCGGCCAGATAGCCCATCAGCGGGCTGAACAGGGTGATCATCAGTGCCGGCAGCGTCAAAATCAGCTGGATCAGTACCTGGGGGGCGTCGGCGTAGAAGCGGCCGATGCCGGGCAGCGCCGGCGAGATGATCGCGCCGGACATCACGGTCATGGTGCTGGCGAACAGTAGTACCGCCTTGGTATGTGTCGCGTGGTGAATGATGGCTCTCCGGTTTCGATCGATAGCGATCGACTAGAGTAGCACATCTGTTAGCAGGCTATTTTTACAGCGTGGCTCTTCTAAAACGCAGCACCTTTCAAAAACTCGCATCGTTCAAAACCTCGCCCCGAGAATTAACTGAAGGGCGACCGTGATCATCATCAGCGCGACCCCTACATCGATCAGCTGCCACACGAAGGGACGGCTGAGCCAGGGCGCGAGTTTGGCGCCCGCCAGCGCCAGCGCGGCGAACCAGAGCGTCGAGGCGCACATCGCCCCCAGCGCAAAGGCGCCGGGCGCGCTCTGCTGCGCGCCGAGCGAGCCCAGCAGCACGACGGTATCGAGATAGACGTGTGGGTTGAGCAGCGTGATCGCAAGCGTCATCGCCAGCACCTGAGCCTGGGAGCGCCGGGCGCCGCGCTCGAGTCGCAGCGCGTCCTTACCGGCGGCGCGTTTGAGCGCAAGCAGAGCGTAGCCGAGCAAAAACGCCGCCCCGCCCCAGCGCGCGATCGTCAACAGCAGCGGGCTTTGGGACAGCAGCGCGCTCAGGCCGAACACCCCCGCCGCGATCAACAGTGCATCGCACAGGATGCATACCAGCGCCACGCTCAGGTGATGTTCGCGGCGCAGGCTTTGCGACAGCACGAACGCGTTTTGCGAGCCGATGGCCACGATCAGCCCCAGCCCGATCAATACGCCGTTGGCATAGCTCTGCCCCATGATGACTATCCTCGTAGGCTATTGAAGTTACCGCGCCATGTTCAGGCGAGAGAAAGGTGAAAGCAGTGTGCGGCGACTTCGGGTATAAATAAAACGCATAATGGTAATGACGCATTAGGAGAACTGATTGCTCGACTACAAGCTGTTGGCCGCGCTCGCCGCGGTGGTGGAGCAGGGCGGCTTCGAGCGCGGCGCCCGGGCACTTGGGCTGACCCAGTCGGCAGTGTCACAGCGCATCAAGCTGATGGAGGCGCGCCTGGGCCAACCGGTATTGATGCGCGTAACGCCGCCGATGCCGACGGCAACGGGCCGGCGGCTTCTCAACCACGTGCAGCAGGTGCGCCTGCTCGAGCGCGACCTGCAGACCCGCGTACCCGCCGTTCATGACGGCGCGCCCCAGCGGCTTCGCATCGCGCTCAACGCCGATAGCTTGGCGACCTGGTGGGCCGCGGCGGCCGGCGACTTCTTCATCCGCCGCGAGGTGCTGATGGAGCTGATCATTGAGGACCAGGACGTGGGCCTCAAGCGCATGCGTGATGGCGAGGTGGCGGGCTGCGTGTGCGCCGCCGAGCGCCCGGTCGCCGGCGCGAAAAGTATCGCCCTCGGGGCGATGCGCTACTGCGGCGTGGCAGCACCCTCGTTTATCGAGCGCCACTTCGCCGATGGTTTCGACGGCAAGCGGCTAAGCCAAGCCCCCGCCATCGTGTTCGGCACAGACGACCGCCTGCAGCACCGCTTCGCTCAGCAGTTGGGCGCTCGCGACCCGCTCATCCATCATCTGTGCCCTTCGGCGGAGGGCTTCGTGAAACTGCTCGAAAGCGGGCTTGGCTGGGGGCTCGTGCCGCGCCTTCAGGTCGAGGCCGAACTCGAGCAGGGCACGCTTTTGGAGCTTGCCGCCGCGCACCCGGTCGACGTAGCGCTTTACTGGCACTACTGGCGCCAGGGCGGTGAGCTTCTTGGTGATCTGACGCGCCATCTTCGCCAGCGTGCGGGCGGCTGGCTGGTGGCGCCGGCGGGCGCGTGACGGGGTTGGTCCAGGCGTTGACTGGCCGAGCCGGGCCGCGGGTCTTATCATAAGCGTTTGAACGCTGACCGATCCTTTGACTGCGAGTGCCCATGACCCCCTCCAAAACGCCCTTTATCGTGGTACTGAGCCTGGCCATGACGATCATGCTGGCCCCGTTTTCCATGGATACCTACCTGCCGGCGTTTCCGGCGATCGGCGAGTCGCTCGGCGTCTCCCAGCAGGCGGTGTCGCTAAGCGTTTCGGTGTACGTGTTCATGATGGCGGTAGGTCAACTGATCGGCGGGGCGCTGTCGGATCGCTTCGGGCGTCAGCGGGTGCTGATGAGCGGGCTGGCGATCTTTGCCGTGGCGAGCGTGGTCATCGGCACCGCTGAATCGCTCGACGTGCTGCTGGGCGGGCGGGCCGTGCAGGCTTTTGGTGCCGGCTGGACGCTGGTCTCGGTGCCGGCGCTGGTGCGCGACCGGGTGGCCGGGCGCGACGCCGCCAAGCTTTTTTCGATGATGGGCTTCATCATCGTGCTGGCGCCGGGCATCGCGCCGAGCGTGGGCAGCGCGATCCTGGCGCTCGGCTCCTGGCACTACATCTTTTTCGCCCTTGCGCTCTATGCGGTGGCGCTGGTGCCGCTGTTGATCAAGGTGCTGTTCACCGGCACCGGCAAGGTGTCGCGAATGAAAGGCGCCGAAATGAGCCTGCTGACGCGCTACAAGCTGGTGCTGTCGACTAAACCTGCGCTGCCGTTCATCGCCTGGCAGGCCGGCTCGTTCTCGGTGATGATGATGTTCATCACCTACGCCTCCTACATCTATCAGGGCTATTTCGAGCTCGATGCCTCGACGTTCTCGCTGCTGTTCGGTGCCAATATCGTCGCCATGTTCGTGTTCAACGTGCTCAACCGGGTGCTCTTGTCGCGCCTGCCATCGCTGCGCATTCTGCAGCTGGCCACCACCTGCCAGGCGGTGGGCATGGTGGCGCTGCTGGTGGTGACGTTTCTGGGTGCGCCGATTTACGCCTTCGTGCCGGCGATGATGCTGACCATCGGCGCCGTAGGCGCGATCTCGCCGAACATTCAGGCCTGCTATCTGGAGTTTTTCCCCACCAGCGGCGGCACCGCCGCCGCGCTTTTGGGCGCGGCCCAGTTCGGCATCGCCGGTATTTTGAGCGGGCTGTCGACGGTGTTGCCCCACACACTGGGGGCGGTAGTGCTCGCCATGGCCGGCTGCGGCGCGGTGGCCTACGCGATGCTCGCCCGCTCGCTGATCAAGGGGCGCGCGGCGGTCGAAGCGGGTTGAGTGATCGGCACGATTAACGCAATAAAAAAAGCGCCGTGGCGATCGCCACGGCGCTTTGCTTTACAGCCGATACCGGCTGGATCAGAACAGCGCGCGTACGCAGAAGTAGAGTAGCGACGGGGCGAGCAGGGCGCCAAGGCCGGTGTAGAAGGTCGCGGTCATCGCCCCATAGGGCACCAGTTTCGGGTCGGTGGCGGCCAGGCCCGCGGCCACGCCGCTGGTAGTGCCCATCAGCCCGCCAAAGATCATCGCCGAGCGCGGGTTATCAAGGCCGATATGGCGCGCGGCGATCGGCGTGAGCACCATCACCAGAATCGACTTGAACAGGCCCGCGGCGATGGAGAGCGCGATGACTTCCGACGAAGCGCCAATGGAAGCTCCGGCGATCGGGCCGACGATGTAGGTCACCGTGCCGGCGCCGATGGTGGTCAGGTTGGCCGGGTCGCGGTAGCCAAAGGCGTAGGCGATGGCCACCCCGGCGATGAACGACACGATCACGCCGAGAAAGAGCGCCAGAATGCCGCTAATGCCGGCCTGGCGAATCTCCTGAAAGCGCACGCCGTAGGCGGTGGCGATGATCGCCAGATCGCGCAGCATGCCGCCGCCCATCAGGCCAAGACCGGCGAACAGGCTGATATCCGCCAGGCCCTTGCTGCCGCCGGTGTAAACGCCGCCGACGTAGGCGAGCGCCAGGCCCACCATGATCGCGATGGCGGAGCCGTGAACCCGGCCTTTGGTCAGCTTGTCGCTCACCAGGTACGACACGTACATGGCCGCGCCTACCAGGGCAAAGGCGGCGATCAGGTGCTGCTTTTCGAGCTGCGTGAGTAGTGAATCGAGCATGAGGGCAACTCCCTAGCGGGCGTGGTGGGGGCGCGAGGTGGTTTTCGAGCGCGCGTCGTCAGTGGCGCGCGAGGCGACCTGATTGACCGGCGTCTCGTCGACCGGGGCCTCGGGGCTCGGTTTTGGCTGGCCCAGACGCGTCAGCGCCGGGACCAGCGCAAAGCTTGCACCCACCGCCACAAGGGCTGCCAGCAAGGCAATCAGGCCGCCGTCGATGGCCGCGGCCACGTTTTGGCTGGCCGCCATCGCGACCACGATGGGAATGTACATCCCGTTCCAGAAGGTGATGCCGCTTTCGGTGCTGGGAGGCATCTTCTTCTTGTCGATCAGATAGCCGCCCAGAAAGATCAGCAGCAGCATGGCGATACCCACGCCGCCCACGTTGGATTCCACGCCGAGCAGCATGCCCAGCACGTCACCCGCCCACAGGCCGAACAGCATGCAGCCGGCAAGCAAGGCGACTCCGTAAATGACCATGGCGATGTCCTTTTAATTGTCGTTGTTGTTTGAGGGGCGCGTTGAGTAGGTGGTGGACGCCCCGTCGATGGATTTAGTTAGGGATGAATGGAATCAGGCGCTGGTGGCGGTGCGTCCGGCGCTGAAGGTATCGGCATGGGCGTCCCGCAGCTGGTTTTTCTGAACCTTGCCCATTACGTTGCGCGGGAGTGCCTCCGCGAAGAAGACCCGCTTGGGCTGCTTGTAGCGGGCGAGCTCGCCCTTGAGCGCCTCGAGCACCTGCTCCTCGCTCACCGCGTCGGGTGATTTCGGTACCACCACGGCCACCACGCCTTCGCCCAGATCCGCATGGTGCACGCCGATCACGGCGGACTCCTCGACGCCTTCCATATCGTCGATGATCTGTTCGATCTCCTTGGGGTAGACGTTGTAGCCGCCGGAGATCACCAGATCCTTGTCGCGGCCGACGATGTTGAGATAGCCCTTGTCGTCGATCAGGCCCAGATCGCCGGTGATGAAGTAGCCGTCTTCACGAAACTCTGCCTTGGTCTTCTCCGGCATGCGCCAGTAGCCCTGGAACACGTTGGGCCCGGTCAGTTCGACCAGACCGGTCTCGCCCTGGGCAAGCTCGGCGCCGGTTTCGCGGTCGGTGATGCGCACGGTGACGCCGGGCAGCGGCATACCCACCGTGCCCGGACGGCGCTCGCCGTCGTACGGGTTGGAGGTGTTCATGTTGGTTTCGGTCATGCCGTAGCGCTCGAGAATGGCGTGGCCGGTGCGCGCGCTGAAATCCTCATGGGTTTCGGCCAAAAGCGGCGCCGAGCCCGAGATGAACAGGCGCATGTTGGCGACCACGTCGCGATTCAAACGCGGGCTCGCCAGTAGGCGCGTGTAGAAGGTCGGTACGCCCATCAGGACCGTCGAGTCCGGCATCAAATCGAGCAGTTCGTCGACATCGAGCTTGGGCAAAAACGTCATTGAGGCGCCGTTGATCAGCGTCACGTTGCAGGCCACGAACAGCCCGTGGGTGTGAAAAATCGGCAGCGCGTGGATCAGGTGATCGTTTTCGCTGTAGTGCCAGGCCTTCGTCAGCGCCTGACTGTTGGAAGCCAGGTTCTGGTGGCTCAGCATCGCGCCCTTGGAGCGCCCGGTGGTGCCGGAGGTGTAGAGAATCGCCGCCAGATCATCGGCGCCGACTTCGCTGACCGTGGTGGTTTCTCCCGCATTGGCGGCCTGGTCCATCAGCGTGCCGTCGGCTTTGGTACCCAAGCTCTCGACGCGGGCCACGCCGGCTTTTTCGGCGATCTCGCGGGCGTTTTCCAACACCTCGGGGCGGCAGACGAACAGGCGCGGCTCGGCGTCACCCAAAAAGTAGTCGATCTCGCTGTCGGTGTAGGCCACGTTGAGCGGCAGATAGACCGCGCCGACCTGCAGGCAGGCGAGATAGAGCATGACGATTTCCGGGCTCTTGTCGACCTGAACGGCGACCCGGTCGCCGGGCTCGACGCCGAGCTCCAACAGCACGCTCGCCAAGCGCCGGCTCAGGCTCAGAACGTCCTTGTAGTGGTAGCGCTGGCCGTCGAGCGTGTCCATCAGCACCTTGTCCGGGGCGCGCTCGAAGTGCGGGTAAAAGTGCAGATAAAGATTGTGATTCATAAAAGACTCCATGTTTTTGTCGTCAGCCGTGATCGGGGGCGTTACGCCTTGGCCGGTGTTTTCGTTTCGAAATACTGGCTCGCCTGATTGGCCTGACGGCGAATGTCGCTGGCGCACACCACCGTGTGGTTGACGCTGTACGCCTCGTGGTTCTGTTCGATACGGTTGAGCTGGTAGAGGTAGTTCACCATCAAACCGTGGGCCTGCTTGAGGCCTTTTGATGACGTATCCGCCCGCCAGTTCAGCCGATGCAGGCTTGCGCCATTGCCCAGGTGAAAGCGCGCCACCGGGTTCAGCGGCTGGCCGCTTTTGTGCTTCACGTCGACCAGGTAGTGCGAGGCCAGACGCATGAACTCCTTGTGGGCGGCGGAGGAGAGCTCCTCGCTTTCGTGCGTGTCGAGGTAGGCGGTGAGCTCCTCGGACAGCGCCGCTTCCTTGCGCGCCTCGTCGAGCCAGTCGGCGAAACCCGGCACCGGCGAGAGGGTGACGAAGTTCTTGATCTGCGGAAGCTCGCGGCTCAGCTCCTGAACCACCTGCTTGATCAGGAAGTTGCCGAAGGACACGCCCTTGAGGCCAGCCTGGCAGTTGCTGATGCTGTAGAACACCGCGGTGTCGGCGTCTTCCAGCGGTAGCTCCTCGCCGTGCTCGAGAATGCGCTGGACGTTGCCGGGAATGCCGTCGCAAAGTGCCACTTCCACGAAGATCAGCGGCTCATCGCCGGTGGCCGGGTGGAAAAAGGCGTAGCAGCGGCGATCGTCCGGGTCGAGCCGGCGGCGCAGGTCGTGCCAATCGCCTATTTCGTGCACCGCTTCGTAGCGGATGATCTTCTCCAGCACCGCCGCCGGGGTATTCCAGTCGATGCTTTCGAGCATCAAAAAGCCGCGGTTGAACCAGGAGTTGAACAGGTGCGCGAAGTCGCTATCGAGTGCCGAGAGTTCCGGCGATTGGCGCAGGAACTTGAGCAGATCCGCGCGCATGTTGACCAGATCGAATGTGCCACCGGGGCACAGATTCAAGCGGCGCAACAGCGTTTGGCGGCGGGGTTCGCAGGCGTTGAACAGCTTCTCGAGCGAGGCGTTATCTTCGCGCTCGCGGTACACCGCGTAAGCCGTATGAATATCGGCGGGCTCGGCGGCGTAGTCGTTGGCCAGAAGCTGGAAAAATGCCAGCTTCTCCTCTTCGTCGAGCGCGCGATAGTGGGCCAGCGCCTGCTGGGCCATCAGAATTTGCGAGGCTTCACCGGTGCGACCCATTAGACCCTTGCAGGCCGCTTTCAGGGCAGTGAAGTGATTTTCACTGTCCTTGTCGGTGCCCAGAGCGCTACTGAGCTGCCGGGTACGCGAGCTGATATTGGTTAGCAGCCCCTGAAGAAACGTCATATTCATGTTCATGCGCATCAGCCTTTGAGTTTGTCGGGTGGGCAGTCTGCCGGTGACGATGCCAACGCTTTATCATTGTCTCTTAGCGTGGTAAGTATTAAACAGCGCGTCATGTTGTATATAACAAATATAGGTAAAGAATTTATGAGTCAAGGAAGCGGGGGGTAGACTTATGGCGAAGGTATCCCAGGCGCAGCGGCTGCGTGACCTTCTCGAGGACGCGATCATCGCCGGGCGCTTTACTCCGGGTGAGCGGCTCGACCCGGACGCGTTGGCGCTGGAGTACGCGTGCTCGCGCACGCCAATCCGCGAGGCGATCCAGCAGCTTGCGATGTCCGGCATGGTGCAGGTAGTGCCCAAGCGCGGCACCTTCGTGACGCGGTTGGGCATTTCCGATCTGGTCGAGCGCTTCGAGGTAATGGCGGAGCTGGAGGGGCTTTGCGGGCGCCTGGCCGCCCGGCGCATCACCGACGAAGAACGCGCCGCCCTGAGCGAAGCGCTCAAGGCGTGCCGCGCCCGCGCCGATGAGCACGACGCCAACGGCTACTACTACGACAACAGCGTCTTTCACCACTGCATTTACGCGGCGAGCCATAACCACTTCCTCGCCCAGGAAGCCGCTCGCTTGCACGCGCTGCTGCAGCCTTACCGGCGGCTGCAGCTTCAGGTACGAATGCGCGTCGAAAGCTCGCTGGCCGAGCACGAAGCGATCGTCGCCGCCATCGAGGCCGGGGATGGCGAGCGCACCGAGCAGCTCCTGCGCGAGCACGTTATGGTGCAGGGCGAGCGCTTCAACGATCTGGTGGCGTCGATGCACGCGCTGGAAGATGGTTGATAGCCAAACGCCGCCCATCAAAAAGGGCCACCCGCCTTGATGCCGGGTGGCCCTTGTCGGTGAGCGCTGCTTCTTAGCTGCTCACGCCCTGCTCGCTGGCATCGTCGGCGCCTTCCTCGATCAGCTCGTCGGCGTCCTCTTGAGCCTCTTGTGGGGCATCTGGCGGTGCCTGATCCTTGGCGGCGGCGGTTAATGTCGTCGTGATGGCGAAGTGATCCGACCCTTCGATGGTGACGCGATCGAGCTCGACGAGTTCAAAGCCGTCGGAGACGAACATGTGATCGATCGGGTAGCGCCACAGCGGGTACTCGGTGTGGTACGTGCTCAAAAGCCCTCTTCCCCGGCGCGGATCCTCGAGTTCACTCAGGCTCTTGAACAGCTTCGTCGTATTGGACCAGGCGGCATCGTTGAAGTCTCCGGTGACGATCCAGCGGTTGTCCGCGTCCTCGGCCACGCGTTCGGCCACCAGCATCAGCTCGGCATCGCGCTCCCGACTGTCCCGGCGCTCAGTGTCACCGCCGTCGTTGGGGGTGCGCTCTTTGAGCCCCGGCGGCACCGGGTGAATGCCCGCGTAGCGCACGGGCCCGATGCCCGGCACCGCAAGCGTGGCAAAGATCGACGCACGGCGCTCGGACACCAAATGCTCGACCCGGGCGTCCTGCAGCGGGATGCGCGACCAGACTACGATGCCGAGCCCCTCCCCGCGCACGTCTCCTTCTCGGTACGCGTAAAGCTCATCCAGCGGCGCCAGGCCCGCCTCCCAGCCGCTATCGACTTCGATGAGCAGCACGACGTCCGGGTCCTCGCGCTTTATCACCTCCACCGCCTCGGCGTAACGGTCATTGGTGAAGTCGAGGTTGGCGGTCATGATTTTGAGCGTGGATTGATTCGCCAGCGTTTGCGCATCGGCCTCGGCCACCTCATCAGGCCACACCGGCGTAAAGGGCAGAATATGGGAGCCCTGCCACGCCCCCGTTGCCAGCAGCGCCACCAGCAGTAGCGCGTGCTCTTTTCGCGCTCGGCCGATCCAGGCGTGCAGCGTCAACAGCAAAAGCGTGACCGCGATGACCAAACTCAACTGCAGCCGGGGAAACTCCCACAGCCGGATAGCCCAGTGGCCGCTTGGAATTTCGGGAAGCAGACTGACCACTATCAGGGCAAGGGTCAGTAAGCGAACGGTCCAGAGAAGAAGTTTTAATAACATCGCGTGCTCGAACAGGGCGTGGCGGCGTATGGGGTGTCCCCAGCGAAGAGTAATCGTACAGTATTTGAAAGTCAGTCGCGTGACAGGCAGGCAAAAAAATGGCCACATGCTTTTAAAGCTATGTGGCCATTTTTTTAACAATTTCTGGTCGGAATAGCAGGATTCGAACCTACGACCTCTGCCTCCCGAAGGCAGCGCTCTACCAAGCTGAGCTATATTCCGGCGCTCAATAACGGGGATGAATCTTACGCCTGCGCCCCGGGTTTTTCAAGAGGTAATTCAAAAATAGTCCTTACTGGCCGGCGCGAATCAGGACTGGCGCTCGATCGCCATGCGGGCGAGCTTGGCCATGCTGTCGCGGTACGCGCTTTCGGGCAGTTTTTCGAGCTCGGCGAGCGCGCGCTCGACCATTTCCACCGCGCGTTCACGAGTGTACTCGAGCGCGCCGGTGCGGTGCACGATCGCCAGCACGTCGTCGAGCTGCTCGAGCCCCCCCTTGCGGATCGCCTGACGAATCAGCTTGGCCTCCTCGGGCGTGCCGCGCTCCATGGCGTTGATCAGCGGCAGCGTCGGCTTGCCTTCGGCCAGGTCGTCGCCGACGTTTTTACCCATTTCATCGGCATCGCCTTGGTAGTCGAGCAGGTCGTCGATCAACTGGAAGGCGAGCCCCAGGTAGCGGCCGTAGTGCTGGAGCGCGCGCTCCTGCTCCGGGGTGGCCTCGGCGAGCACCGCACCGCTGTGGGAGGCCGCCTCGAACAGCATCGCGGTCTTGCCCTGGATGGTTTCGAAGTAGGCCTCCTCGGACAGGCTCGGATTGCCGATGTTGGTGAGCTGCAATACTTCGCCTTCGGCAATGATGCAGGTTGCGCTCGACAGGATCGCCATGATGCGCATTGAGCCGACGCTGACCATCATCTGAAACGAGCGCGAGTAGAGAAAGTCTCCCACCAATACCGACGGCGCGTTGCCCCAGGCGTCGTTGGCGGTTTTCTTGCCGCGGCGCAGGTGCGAGTCGTCGACCACATCGTCGTGCAGCAGGGTCGAGGTGTGCATGAACTCGATCAGGGTGGCGAGCGTTACGTGCTTGTCGCCTTCATAGCCCAGCGCGCGGGCGGCCAGCAGCACCAGTAATGGGCGCATGCGCTTGCCGCCGCTTTCGATGATGTACTGGCCGATGGTTTCGACCAGTGGGACGTTGGAGTTGAGCTGCTCGACAATGGTTCGGTTAACGGCCTCGAAATCGCCCGCCACCACGGCGTGCAGCGGTGAAGGCGTGGGGCTGACAGGCGTTTGGGGAGAGACGTTAGTCATGAAATTAGGGTCATCGCGGCAGGTGAAAAGCGGCTATTACCGCCCTGAGTGGGGATTATGCTATGGGGCCGCCTGTAAGGCGTCAAGGCGAAGCCGCTGGCGAGCCGCTGGCCAGCCGCACCGTGCCAATTGACACGCCCCCGGGGGCTTGTGGTAAAGCTAGATCATCGCTATAATCCGCGACCCACTCATCATGCTCCCTGTCAGATGGCTGCCGAAAGGGGCGCCACTCGCCGCAGGTCTTAAGAGCACGACGCGAAAGCGCGTAGGTGATGAGCGCTGGCTTAAAGGTGCCAGCTTCAACGACGAGTCCGGAGAGCGACATGTACGCAATTATCAAAAGCGGTGGCAAGCAGTACCGCGTTCAGGAAGGCCAGACCCTCAAACTCGAGAAAATCGAAGTCGCCACCGGCGAATCCATCGATTTCGAAGAAGTGCTGATGGTTGCAGACGGCGACGATTTCAACATCGGTGCACCGATGATCAGCGGCGCGAAAGTCTCCGCTGAAATCGTTTCCCACGGCCGTGGCGAAAAAGTGAACATCATCAAGTTCCGTCGCCGTAAACACAGCATGAAGCGTCAGGGCCACCGTCAGTGGTTCACTGAAGTCAAAATTACCGGAATCTCCGTTTAACACGGTTTATTCCCCTAATTAGGAGGCTATTTCGATGGCACATAAAAAGGCAGCCGGCTCCACGCGTAACGGTCGCGATTCCGAATCCAAACGCCTTGGTGTAAAACTCTTCGGTGGCCAAGCGGCAACCGCGGGTAACATCATCGTTCGCCAGCGCGGCACCCGCTTTCACGCCGGCACCGGCGTTGGCATCGGTCGTGACCACACGCTGTTCGCTCTGAACGACGGCAAAGTGCAGTTCCAGACCAAGGGCCCGCACAACCGTAAATTCGTGAGCATCGTTTCCGAGTAAGCGCTTAGCCGCTTGGACGAGTGAACGAAAGAAAAGCCCCGCATTGGCGGGGCTTTTTTGTCTGTTAACCCCCAGGCCTGCGGGCGGGGGAGAAAAGGGCGGCGAAAGCGGCCGGGAGAATTCAATGCAGTTCGTCGATGAGGCCTCGATCATTGTCGAGGCAGGCAAGGGCGGCAACGGCTGTCTGAGCTTTCGCCGCGAAAAATACGTGCCCAAGGGCGGCCCCGACGGCGGCGACGGCGGCCACGGCGGTAGCGTCTACCTGATCGGTGACGATGCCCTGAACACCTTGATCGACTTCAAGTATCAGCGCTTTTACAAGGCCGAAAACGGCCAGGGCGGCATGGGCCGCCAGATGAGCGGCAAGGCCGGTGAAGATCTGCACGTCAAGGTGCCGGTCGGCACCACGGTGATCGACGAGGACACCCTCGAGGTGATCGCCGACGTCACCGAGATCGGCGAAGTCGTGCTGGTCGCCGAAGGCGGGCGCCGGGGGCTGGGTAATATCCACTTCAAATCCTCGACCAACCGCGCGCCGCGGCGCACCACCCCGGGCACCGAAGGCGACCGGCGCAACCTGCGCCTGGAAATGAAGGTGATGGCGGACGTAGGTCTGCTCGGCATGCCCAACGCGGGTAAATCCACGCTGATCCGTTCGGTGTCGGCGGCCAAGCCGAAGGTGGCGAACTATCCCTTCACCACCCTGGTGCCGAACCTGGGCGTGGTGAAGCTCGGGATGCACGAGCACTTCGTCATGGCGGACGTGCCCGGGCTGATCGAAGGCGCCTCCGACGGCGCTGGACTTGGGCTGCGCTTTTTGAAGCACCTGACCCGGACCCGGCTCTTGTTCCACGTCGTGGATATCGCGCCGTTTGATGAGTCCGACCCGGTCGATGCGGCGAAGGCGATCGTGCGCGAGCTTGGCGAGTTTTCGCCGGCGCTCTCCGAGCGCCCGCGCTGGCTGGTGCTCAACAAGTTCGATCTGCTGCCCGAAGAGGAGCGCGAAGCGCGCGCCCAGGCCGTGATCGAGGCGCTCGACTGGGACGGCCCGGTGTTTCAGATCTCGGCGATTTCGAGTGAAGGCACCGAGAAGCTGGTGCAGGCGGCGCACCGCTGGCTCACTGACCAGCAGCGTCTGGAGAACGAGGACGAAGAAGCCTTCGAGCGCGAGCAGGAGATGCGCCGGCGCATGGAGGAAGAGTCCGTCGCACGCACCGAGGCGCGCCTGACCCATAACCGCAAGAAGCGCGACGCCGACGATGACGACGACTTCGACGACGATGATTACGATGTCGACGTCGAGTACGCGCCCTGAACCGGAAAAGCGAATAGCGCCCGCGGGCTCGGAGCAGCCCGCGGTGTTGGCATCGGCGTTGAACGCGTTATCGGCATTGAGATTATTGAGCTTATAAAGTGGCGGGCAGGAGAGAGGCGGCATGGAACATCGTGAGCAGTGGCCGGGCCGGGAGGTACTGACGGGCGCGCGCCGCGTGGTGGTGAAAATCGGCAGCGCTCTGATCACCGACGACGGGCGGGGCCTCGATGACGTGGCCATCGGCGCTTGGGTCGATCAGATCGCCGCGCTCCACGCTCGCGGCATCGAGGTCGTGCTGGTCTCTTCCGGCGCGGTGGCGGCGGGCATGGTGCGCCTTGGCTGGCAGGCCCGGCCGAGCGCGGTACACGAACTCCAGGCCGCCGCCGCCGTGGGCCAGAACGGCCTGACCCAGTGCTACGAGCAGCACTTCGCCCGCCACGCCATGCTCACCGCCCAGATTCTGCTGACCCACGACGATCTCTCCGATCGCAAGCGCTATCTCAATGCGCTGTCGGCGCTGCGCACGCTGGTGGAGATGCGCGTGGTGCCGGTGGTCAACGAAAACGACACCGTGGTCACCGACGAGATCCGCTTTGGCGACAACGACACCTTGGGCGCTTTAGTGACAAACCTGCTGGAAGCCGACGCGCTGGTGCTGCTCACCGACCAGGAGGGGCTGTTCGACGCGGATCCGCGCCACGACCCTGGTGCCACCCTGATCAGCGAAGGCCGGGCCGACGATCCGAAGCTTGCCGCCGTGGCGGGCAGCGGCGGGGCGCTTGGGCGGGGCGGCATGAGCACCAAGGTACGCGCTGCCAAGCTCGCCGCGCGCTCTGGGGCGCTGACGATCATCGCCAGCGGCCGCCAGCCTGAGGTGATCACGCGCATCATGGCCGGCGAAGCGCTGGGCACGCTGCTCAAACCCGACCAGGCACCGATGGCGGCGCGCAAGCGCTGGCTCGCCGGCCAGCTCCAGGTGCGTGGCACGCTCACCCTCGATGCCGGCGCGGTGAACGTGCTGCGCGAGAAGGGCTCGAGCCTTCTGCCGGTAGGCGTGCGCCAGGTGCAGGGCAGCTTCAAGCGCGGCGATATGGTGCTCTGCGTGGACGAGCAGGGCGAGCGCGTCGCCAAGGGCCTGATCAACTACGGCGCCGACGAAGCGCGCCGGCTGGCCGGCAAGCCGAGCCACCAGATCGAGGCGATCCTCGGCTTCGTCGAGGCGCATGAGCTGATTCACCGCGATAACCTGGTCATCGTTTAGCCTCAAGCGCGCGTTTCGACCGGTAGCGGCACCTCCCGCGGCCAGGCGTCGGGCACGATGAACACGCGCTCGCTCGCGCCGTCGTCGGCTTTCAGCATCACCTGCTGGGGGCCGAAGCGCTCGATACACGCCTCGATCTGCGGCCACAGCGCCGCCGGCGGGTGAAACGCCGTCTCGACCGGCGGCGCCATCCAGAACGGCTTGGAAAGCCAGGCCAGCCGCACTTCTCCCGCGCTCTCCAAAAGCGCCGCCCACTCCTTTCGATGACACCACCGCCCACGCTCGTGCTGTGCGGTGGCGCCTCGTGGCGGGGGAAGCGCCCCGTGAAACGGGTAGAACAGCACCCCGGGCATGGCCACCTGATGAGTGATCTCGCCGATCTCGCCCGGGCAGTCGCGCGGGGTGAGCCAATGGCGCAGCGTATTGCGCGCAAGCGGGGTGGCGGAAAGCGGCAGCTGATGGGCGTGCAGGTGCGCGCACTTGCGCGCCAGGCTGTCGAGCCCGCCTGTGCCGATCCAGCGGTTAGGACTGTCCGGCGCGTCCGGGCCTTCATCAAGCCCTAGATAGAACTTGATCGCCACTTCCAAGTGTATGGGGGCGGGGTTGGCTTGCGTGCGGTAGAGCATATCCAGCTCGCCCAGGGTCTGGCGGCGCTCGCGAATCGCAATATTGTGCGCCAAAAGCCGGGTATTGGGGCTTTGGCCGAGCAGCAGATGCCACAGCGCCTCGTGGTAGTGGCCCATCCGCGTCACCCGCTTTTTCGACAGCGCCTGAATCGCCGGCTTTTGGCGCAAAAGCCAGCCCTGCTCGCCGTGCGTAAGCCCCAGCGCCGTGCGGCTCGGCCGGCCCGGGTAGCCCTTGAGCTCGACGATGTCCGGGGCGTCCAGAAGCCACGCCAGATCGCGCGCAATGGCGTCTTCGAGCGGGGCACTGAGCGCATCGAGAGGGCTTTGTGGCGGCATATCGGCGTTCCGGCGGCGTCTGCACGTTAGCGGTGAAATCGAAAAACGGCTGCTACGCTTAAGGGCGGTTAACGATCTCAACGGTCCATCGATGCAAAGGAGTGTATTTATGGCTCATTCGAAAAATAGCGGCAAAAGCAGCGCCAAGCGTAGCACCAAGGGTAAAAAGCAGGCGCCTTCGAAAAGTGCCGAGTCCAAAAACGCGGCCTCTTCCCACTCCGATGTTGAAGCCCAAGCGCTGACGCCGCAAACCGGCGCGGCGCTTTTCGACGACGCCCGCTCGCGCCTGGAAGAGGTGTTCGAGGCGCTGGATATTCACCACGACGCCCGCGCACGGCTGATGCAGCCGGCGATGTCGCTGCAGGTCAGCATTCCGGTGCGCATGGACGACGGCCGCCTGCAGGCGTTTCCCGCCTGGCGCGTGCAGTACGATATCTCCCTGGGGCCGGCCAAGGGCGGGGTGCGCTTTCACCCAAAGGCCAACCAGCACGAGGTCACCACGCTCAGCTTCTGGATGGCGGTGAAGTGCGCGGTGGCAGGGCTGCCGTTTGGCGGCGGCAAGGGCGGCGTTCAGGTCGATGCCAAGGCGCTTTCATCGCTTGAGCGCGAGCGCCTGGCGCGAGGCTACATTCGCGCCATCGCCGATGTGGTGGGGCCGGATCGCGACATTCCCGCGCCGGACATGAACACCGACGCCGAAGTGATGGGCTGGATGATCGACGAGTACGAGAACATCGTGCGCCGACGGGCACCGGCGGCGATCACGGGCAAGCCGCTGTCGCTTGGTGGCTCGCCGGGCCGGGTCGAGGCCACCGGCCGCGGCGCGCTGAAGGTGCTGGATCTCTGGGCGCAGCAAGCATCGCGCAAGCCCGAGGAAACCACCGTGGCGGTGCAAGGCTTTGGCAACGCGGCGTACCACTTCGCCCGCTTGGCCAGCGAGCGCGGCTATCAGGTGGTAGCGGCGTCCGACTCCAGCGGCGGCATCTACAAACCCAAGGGGCTCGATATCGACGCGGCCAAAAAGGCCAAGGAGAAGCATGGCGAGCTCGCCAAGTGTCGCCAGGGCGAGAGCCTCAAGGGTGAGGAGCTGTTGGCGCTCGAGGTCGACGTGCTGGCGCTGGCCGCCATGGAAAACCAGGTCACTGGCGATAACGTCGGCGAGATTCGCGCCGGGATGATCCTCGAGATCGCCAACGGCCCGGTCACCAGTGACGCCGACCGCGCGCTGGAAAGCCGCGGAATCGACGTGCTGCCGGACGTGCTGGCCAACACCGGCGGGGTGATCGTGAGCTACTTCGAGTGGCTACAAAATCGCGCGGGCCAGGCCTGGAGCGAAAAGGAGGTCAACCAGCGGTTGGACGAGATCCTCGACGATCAGGCCAATCGGGTACTCGAGCGCGCCCGCGACGAAAAGATCACCTACCGTCAGGCCGCGTATCGTCAGGGCGTCGAGCGCATCGCCGAGGCGATCATGGCGCGCGGCAACTGCCAGGACTGCCGCTAACCTGCGTCAGGGGCGGGCGTTTGCTTGCCCCTGGCAGGTGTTAGTTATTAGTCGCGGTCGATCTCGACCACATCAAAAGAGCCCTGACGCACGCTGATCTCGATGTCGCGGCCGTCGTCGGACTCGCCTTCGATATCGATGATGCCGCTGCGGCTGATATCGATTTCCTCGAACGCGGTCATGCCTTCCTGGCGGGCCATCTCGAACGCCTGGCGGATATCGTCCTCGCTCATGCCCCAAGCGCCGCTGACCAGCCGTTCGCGCTCTTCACTCAGGCTTTCGCCGCTATCGAGCGAGAACTCGACGTCGGCGAACCACTCCTCGTCGAGCCAGCCTTCGGCTTCGATACGGCGGCCGTCATCGACGCTGAGCTCTTCGAGATGGGTGAAGCCGTAGTTGGCGGTATAATTCAGCACCTCGTCCAGCCGCTCAAGTGGCAGGCGGTCGGCCTGGGCGGCGGTGGTGGCAACGAGCAGCAGGGCAGAGGCTGGCAATAGCACTGCTTTTTTCATCGGTGTCATGTCACACTCCCTTTCCAGTATAAAAACCTCGCAGGCTAGAAACCTCGCGGGACGAGCATTGAGCGTTCTCGCCAAGCCTTGCGAGGTGAGTCATGCCCTTTATAGCAGCGGCGCTCTTTCGCTAACCTGAAGGCGGCGTTCATGAAGCGTTCATCTCGAGTTTGGCATCCTGAGCCCATGAAACGATTTTCGTGGTTCTATCCAGCCTCTTTCTGCGCCGCGCTGCTGGTCGTGGCGACGTTTGCGTGGGCGAGCGCGTCCGACGCCGAGCCGCAATGGCGAGCGCTTCACGGCCAGGTACAGCGCGGTGAAACGGTGGGGCTGGAGTCGCTTCTGGACTGGCTGGAGGCGCGCTTCGAAGGCGAGGTGATCGAAATCGAAATGGAGCGCGACGACGGCGAGATCGAGTACGAAATCAAGATGCTCGGCCCCCAGGGCCAGGTGGTTGAGTTCGAGTTCGACGGCAGAAGCGGCCAGCTAATGAAAATCGAAGGCGTGCGGATCAACGAGATGCGCCGCGACGACGTCAAGGATGACCTGCGATGAAATGTTTACTCGTGGAAGACGACCAGGCGCTGGCCAGCGAGTTGGCCCAGGCGCTCAAGGATGGCGATTGGCTGGTGGAAGTCGCCGATACCGGCCAACAGGCAGATTTCCTGGTGCGCACCGAAGCTTATGACGCGCTGATTCTCGATGTCGGCCTGCCCGACGGCGACGGCACGCGCTGGCTAGGCGCCTGGCGCGACGACGGCATCGACCTGCCGGTGTTGATCCTTACCGCCCGCGAGCGCTGGGCGGACAAGGCCGCAGGCTTTTCCGCCGGCGCCGATGATTACGTCACCAAGCCTTTTGAGTCTGCCGAGGTGCTCTTTCGCCTGCGCGCGATCTTGCGCCGCACCCACGGCCACGCCCACCCGGTGATTCGCCTGGGCGAGCTGAGTCTGGACACGCACACCCAGCACGTGAGCCTCGCCGGGCGCCCGGTCAGCCTCACCGCTCAGGAGACGCGGCTTCTAAGCTATTTGATGCACGCCGCCCCGCGCGTGGTCAGCCGCGCCGAGCTCGCCGAGCACGTGTACGATCGCGACCAGGAGCCGGACTCCAACGTGATCGACGTGCAGATCAGCCGGCTGCGTCGCAAGCTCGGCGCCTGGCGCTTCGTCACCCTGAGAGGCCAGGGCTATCGCCTGCTGGCCGAGGCGCCGGATGCCTAGCCGCCGCGCGCGCCTTCGCGCCAGGCTAAGCCAGCGCTGGGCGCGCCGCTCGATCGCCACCCGGCTGCTGCTCGCCGCACTCTTGCTCGTGGGCCTGGCGCTGCCGCTGGCCGGGGCCTGGCTTGCGCACTACTACAAACGCGCCGCGGTCGACGCCTTTGATGAGCGGCTGGAGGCAACGCTGAACGTGGTGATAGCCGGCGTCACCTTCGACGCCGTCGCCAATACGCTTGATTACCCCAGCGCGCTGGGCGATGCGCGCTTCGATCAGGTCTTTTCCGGCTGGTACTGGCAGATCACCGACCAGAGCGAGCACCGCCTCGCTTCGCGCTCGCTGTGGGATCAGCGCCTGCCGGTCACCGATAGTCGGCGGGCCAGCGCGCGCAGCCTGAAAGGCCCGCGCGGCCAGCCGCTTCGCGTGGTCGAGCGCGACATCTACCTCGCCCCGCTCGAGACGCCGCTGCACGTCAGCGTCGCCGCCGATGAAAGCGCTCTTCAGGCGGAGATTCTTGGTTTTCAGCGGCTTCTTTGGCTGGGCACGCTGGCGCTGTCGGTGCTGCTGCTGGGCGTGCTGGCACTGCAGGTGCGCTTCGGGCTGGCGCCGCTTCGGCGTATGAACGCCAACCTGCGCGAGGTCGAAAAGGGCGCGGCGAGCCGCATGAATACCCGCCTGCCCGAGGAGCTTGCCACGCTGGCCACGTCGATGAACGCGGTGCTTGCCCGCGACCAGCGCCTGATCGAGCGCGGCCGCCACACCGCCGGCAATCTCGCCCACGCGCTGAAAACGCCGCTGAGCGTCATGCGCCTTCAGCTTAGCCAGCTGCCCGAGGCGCAGCGTGAGCGCTTCGACGTCGAGCTTTCACGCATCGACAGCGCCGTGCGCCACCACCTGGCCCGGGCGAGCGCCGCCGGCGACGGCCTGCATCTGGCGCCGATCGCGCTGGAAGAGGCGCTGGCCGGGCTGATCGAGGGGCTGGGCCGGCTGGCGGGGCGGCGTCAGGTCGCGCTGGAAACCCGCTGGCAGGTGCGCCCTCATGTGCGCATGGATCGTCAGGACGTGCAGGAAGTGGTGGGTAACCTGCTCGATAACGCCCTGCGCTGGGCCGAAAGCCGCGTGACGCTGTGTGTTCAGAGCCAGGGCGAGACCCTTCATCTGAGCGTGGCAGACGACGGCCCGGGCATGGACGAGGCGCAGTGCCAGGCGGCGCTCGAGCGCGGCAAGCGCCTCGACGAGCAGCGCTCGAACAGCGGCCTCGGGCTCTCCATCGTGGCGGATCTGGTGGCGCTCTATCAGGGCACGCTGACGCTCACCCGCGCCCAGGCCGGCGGGCTGCACGTGGCTGTTACGCTGCCGGTGGTGGCCCGTGGCTGAGCGTACCGAGCACGATATTTCTGGCGTGCTGGTCGGCCCGCTGCTGCGCCGGCTGAGCCCCACGCGGCTAACGCTGTGGCTGGTGAGCTCGCGCCCGCTCGAGATGACCCTGATACTCTTTCCCAACCAGCCGCGCGAGCGCGCTTTGGATGTGAGCGCGGCGCACACGCGCCTGCAAATCGGCCGCCACGCGCACATCTGCCTGATCGATGTAACGCTTGAGGCGCCGCTGCCGTGTGACGAGCGCATCGACTACGACCTTCGCGTGAAAACGCCGAATGGTACGGAGCGCGGCATTGCCGAGTGGGCGCCCTGGCTTTGCCATGACGGCCAGGCGTTTCCCGCCTTTGTACTCGCCTCACGCCACCACCGCTTGATGCACGGCTCGTGCCGCAAGCCTCACCACGAAAGCCCGGATGGGCTGGTGCGCGGCGACGTCTGGCTTGCCAAGCGCCAGGGCGAGGCCGAAGAGTGGCCGGCGTGGCTTTTGATGACCGGCGACCAGGTGTACGTCGACGACGTGGCGGGGCCGACGCTGCGCGCTATTCACGCGCTGATCGACCGGCTCGGGCTTTTCGACGAGCGCCTCGAGGGGGCCACGGTCGAGGATAGCCAAGCGCTCTACGCCGCACCGCAAACCTACTACCAGCGCGATCAGTTGCTGCCGGACGTGACCAGCAACGCCGCGCTTCGCGAGCGCTTTTTCGGCGGGGTGAAAAAGCCGGTGTTCACCTCGGCGAACGCCTCGAACCACCTGATGACGCTGGCCGAAATGCTCGCCATGTACTGCCTGGCGTGGTCGCCGACCCCTTGGACGCTGATCGACCCGACCGAGCCCGCCCTCGAGCCGAAGGATCAGGCCGCCTACCGTCAGGAGCAGGCGACGATGACGGCCTTCGTCGAAGGCCTACCGCAGTGTGCGCGGCTGTTGGCGCACCTGCCGAGCCTGATGATTTTCGATGATCATGACGTGACCGACGACTGGAATCTAACGGCGGACTGGGAGCGCTGCGCCTACGGGCACCCGTTCTCGAAGCGCATCATCGGCAACGCCCTGATCGCCTACCTGATTTGTCAGGGGTGGGGGAACGACCCGGACAAGCTCGCCCCGCTGATCAGTGAGGCCGGCGCGCTGCTGGCATCCGCCGATGACACGCTCAAGGCGCCGCGTCAGGATCGCTTCATTGCCACGCTTTTGCGCTTTCAGGGCTGGGAGTTTCACGTACCCGGTAAGCCTGCGCTGGTCGTGCTCGATACCCGCACCCGGCGCTGGCGCAGCGAGTTAAGCCCCAGGCGCCCCTCCGGGCTGATGGACTGGGAGGCGCTGATGGAGATGCAGCAGCAGCTTCTCGAGTGCCAAAGCGCAGTGATCGTCTCGCCCGCGCCGATGTTCGGGGTCAAGCTGATCGAAGGCGTGCAGAAGCTTTTCACCCTGGCAGGCAAGCCGCTGGTGGTTGACGCCGAAAACTGGATGGCCCACCGCGGGGCGGCCAACGTGCTGCTGCAGATCTGGCGCCACTCGAAAACGCCGGGCAACTACGTGATTTTGTCCGGCGACGTGCACTATTCTTTCGCCTATGACGTTTTCGTGCGCCGCCGCGAGCGCCCTCCGCACCTGTGGCAAATCACTTCCAGCGGCATCAAGAACACCTTCCCCAAACAGCTTTTGAACGTGTTCGATCGGCTCAATCGCTGGCTCTACGCGCCTTGGTCGCCGCTGAACTGGTTCACCAAACGGCGCAAGTTCGACGTCGTTCCGCGTGACCCGGTCGGCGCCAGTGCCGGCGAGCGTCTCTACAACGCCAGCGGGCTGGGGCTGGTGACGCTGGACCGCCAGGGCCGGCCGATGGATATTCGCCAGCTCGACGCCCGCGGTGGGGAAGTCCGCTTTCCGCCGCCCAAAAAGCCGACCTGACCACCGGGTTGTCATAAAAATGTCACCGCCATGACGCAGGATTTCGCGGATCGAATCTCATCCAAAAGGACCAGGGCTCAATGAGGTTTATCCGTACATCCCGTTCATAAGGCCTTTGGCATGACCGCGCAAGACGCTCAGTGGCTACATCTCATTCTCGAACGCGAAGACCTGAGCGTTCTTTTTCAACCCATCATGGACGCGAGCCAGCAGGCGATCTTTGGCTATGAGGCGCTGGTGCGCGGGCCAGAAGCGTCGCCGCTGCACTCGCCGCTGCGCCTGTTCGACGTGGCGACCCAGGCCGGGCTTCTGGTCGAACTCGATCTCTTGTGCCGACGTTTGGCGATTACCCGCTTTGCCGAGCTCGAACTTCCAGGCTTTCTGTTTCTCAACGTCATGCCGCTGACCATCGTCGAGCGTGACTTCCAGGAGGGGCTGACCCTTGGGTTCGTGCGCGAAAGCGCGCTGCCGCCGGAGCGGGTGGTGATCGAGCTCACCGAGCACGTGCCGATTCACGACTACGAGCTGATGCGCCAGGCGGTGGATCACTACCGCGACATGGGCTTTCAGGTGGCCCTCGACGACCTGGGCGCCGGGCACTCGAGCCTTCGCCACTGGGCGGAGCTGCGCCCGGATTTTGTCAAGCTCGACCGCCACTTCATCGCCGGAATCGACCAGGAGCCGGCCAAGCGCGAGTTTCTGCGCTCGATTCTGGACGTGGCGCGAAGCCTCGACTGCAAGCTGATCGCCGAGGGTATCGAAACCGCCGCCGAGCATCTGTGTCTTTGGGAGCTCGACCGCGGGCTCTCGCTCTTGCAGGGATTTTACTTTGCACGACCCAGCGCCACGCCGCCGCTTTCCCTTCATATGCAGCTACCCGCTGCCGGGCAGGCCAGTAGCGCCGGGCGTACCGCTCGCGCCATTTCGCGCCCGATCGATACCGTCGCGCCGCAGGATTCGGTGCTGGCGCTGGCCGAGCGTTTTCGTAACGTTCCCACGCTTCGCTGCGTGGCGGTGATCGACGGTGACCGACCGGTGGCGGTGGTGCGGCGAAGCGCCTTTTTGACCCTGTTTACCAACCCGTACAGCCACGCGCTCTACGCCAAGCGCCGGGTGATGGACGTGGCCGATACCCGTGCGCTGATCAGCGAGGCGGATACGCCGCTTGAGACGCTGAGCCAGGCGCTGACCGACCGTCACGACATCGACCAGGAAGATTTCGTGATCGTCGACCAGGGACGCTATCTGGGCATGGGCAGCATCGTCGATCTGCTGCGCGAGATCACCGCCATCCAGGTGCGCCAGGCGCGCCACGCCAACCCGCTCACCGGGCTCCCCGGCAACATTCTGATCAACGAGACGTTGAGTCAGGCGCTCGAGGCGCAAACGCCCTTCGCCGCCGCCTACGTTGATCTGGACAACTTCAAGGCATTCAACGACGCCTACGGCTACGCCCGGGGCGATCAGGTGATAATTGCGCTGTCCCGGCTTTTGCAGGCGCAGGTGGACAGCGCCGGCGGCTTCATCGGCCATATCGGTGGCGATGACTTCATGATGCTGCTGCCCATCGAGCACTGGGAGAGCGTGTGCCGCCAGATTCTCGACTCCTTTGGCGTGATGGCGCCGCAGTTCTATACCGAGAGCGATCGACAGCAGGGCGGGGTGCGGGTCGAAAACCGGCGGGGGGAGGCGGATTTTTTTCCCTGCGTGAGCGTGTCGATCGCCGTTCAGCCGGTGCTGGAGTCGACGCGCTATAAGGCGCTCGAGGTCGCAGCCAGGCTTTCCGAGCTCAAGCATCAGGCGAAGAAGATTCCCGGTAACAGCCTGTTCGTCGAACGCCGTGAGACCCACGGCTAAGTGTCATTTTGGTGTCATGTCAGTGTCGCGGGGCTGTCATCCGGCGCTGCCATGATAACGGCACTTCGAATAACGCTTAGGGGTTCACGATGACGCTCTCTTTTACCCGCACGCTTCTCAGCGCCGCTATCACGGGTGCTTTCGCGCTGACCACGCTTGGCGCCGCCGCCGATCTCTCCTCGCGCTACACTGATGACGATGGCGACATGGTCGCTGACGTGCCAAGCGACGAGTCCCAGTGGGTGGATCCGGACACGCTGGTCTTCGCCTATACGCCGGTGGAAGACCCGGCGGTGTACGCCGAGGTGTGGGCGGACTTTCTCGAGCACTTGAGCGAGGCCACTGGTAAGCAGGTGCAGTTCTTCCCGGTGCAGTCCAACGCCGCCCAGCAGGAGGCGCTGCGCGCCGGGCGTTTGCATATCGCCGGCTTCAACACCGGCGGCGTGCCGGTGGCGGTGAACTGCGGCGGGTTCCGTCCGTTCGCCATGATGGCCGCCGACGACGGCAGCTTCGGCTACGAGATGGAGATCATCACCTACCCGGGCAGCGGCATCGACTCCGTCGAGGATTTGGAAGGGCGCCAGCTGGCGTTCACTTCGGAAACCTCCAACTCCGGTTTCCGCGCACCCTTGGCGCTTCTGCGCTCCGAGTACGGGATGGAGGCGGGCGAGGACTTCGAAACCGCCTTCTCCGGCTCCCACGACAACTCGATTCTGGGCGTGGTCAACCAGGATTACGACGCCGCGGCGATCGCCAACTCGGTGGCTACGCGCATGATCGCCCGGGGCGTGGTCAACGAAGGCGATTTCGACGTCATCTATACCTCGCAAACCTTCCCGACCACCGGCTATGGCCTGGCGCACAACCTGAAACCCGAGCTTGCCCAGCAGATTGAGGACGCCTTTTTCAGCTATGACTGGGAAGGCACGCCGCTTGCGGCGGAGTTCGAAAACTCCGGCGAGGCGCAGTTCATCCCCATCACCTACGCCGATCACTGGTCGGTGATTCGCACCATCGCTGACGCCAACGACGTCACCTACGACTGCGACTGACCCCCGCGTTTTTCGAGACTTTTCGGCCGGAAGCAGCGCTTCCGGCCGACCGCCGTATTGACGAGGTACTTCCATGCTCACACTCGCAGGCGTTGGCAAACGCTACCCCACCGGCGATCGCGCGCTAAGCGATATCGAGCTGACCCTTCCCAAAGGGCAGGTGCTGGCGCTGATCGGCCCGTCGGGCGCGGGCAAGAGCACGCTGATTCGCTGCGTGAACCGGCTAGTGGAGCCGACTCAGGGCAGTATCCGATTGGGGGATCAGGAACTGACCACGCTTTCCGGCGCCGGGCTCAGGCGGGCGCGGCGCTCGATGGGCATGATCTTTCAGGAGTACGCGCTGGTCGACCGGCTCACGGTAATGGAGAACGTGCTCTCCGGGCGGCTGGGTTACGTCGGCTTCTGGCGAAGCTTTCTGCGCCGCTACCCTACGGATGCGGTACGTGAAGCGTTTCGCCTGCTCGAGCGGGTGGGACTCGCGCATGCCATCGACAAGCGCGCCGATGCGCTTTCCGGTGGCCAGCGCCAGCGGGTGGGCATCGCCCGGGCGCTGCTGCAGAGCCCAAGGCTTTTACTGGTCGACGAGCCCACGGCGAGCCTCGACCCGAAAACTTCGCGCCAGATCATGCGCCTGATTCGCGAGCTCTGCGCCGAGCGCGAGCTGGCCGCGATCATCAATATTCACGATGTGGCACTGGCTCAGCAGTTCGCCGACCGCATCGTCGGGCTCAACGCCGGGCGCATTGTCTTCGATGGTGCCCCGGGGGAGCTCACCGCCGAGACGCTCACCACCATCTACGGCGAGGAGGAGTGGGATACCCGTGACGGTGAACCGGATGAGTATGACGAGCCAGGCACCGCGCCGCGGGCTGAGGCGCCGACCCTGCGCGTGGCTACCTCATGAGGGCGAATAACCAGGCGCGGCTGAGCGCGGCGCGGCGCGGGCAGTGGCGAAAACCCGTCTTCATCGAGCGTCAATGGCTTCGCGTGGCGCTTGGCGTCGGCGCGCTAGCGTATCTCGCGCTGGCGCTCGGCTCCGTAGAGGTGAACTGGGCGCGGGTCGCCGAAGGGGCCGGGCGCGGGCTCAACTTTTTGGCGGCCTTTACTCACCCGGATTTTGTAAGCCGCCAGGGCGACATCCTCGCCGGTCTTTTGGAAAGTTTGACCATGACGCTCACCTCCACGGTGATCGGCGTGCTGCTCGCCATTCCCGTAGGGCTCGGGGCGGCGCGCAACGTGGCGCCGCTGCCGGTCTACGCGCTGTGCCGAGCGATCATCGCGGTGTCGCGTACCTTTCAGGAAATCATCATCGCGATTTTGTTCGTGGTGATGTTTGGCTTCGGGCCGCTGGCCGGCATGCTCACCCTGGCCTTCGCCACCGTCGGCTTCATGGCCAAGCTTTTGGCCGAGGACATCGAGGATCTGGACGCGCGCCAAGTCGAGGCGGTGCGCGCCACTGGCGCCGGCTGGTGGCAGGTGATGAACCACGCCGTCCAGCCCCAAGTGATGCCGCGGCTGATCGGGCTCTCCATGTACCGCCTCGACATCAACTTTCGTGAGTCGTCGGTGATCGGCATCGTCGGCGCCGGCGGCATCGGCGCTACGCTGAACACCTCGCTCAGCCGCTACGAGTACAGCACCTCGGCGGCGATTTTGTTGATCATCATCGCGATCGTGCTGGCCAGCGAATACGCCTCCAGCCACGTACGCCGCTTCACCCAATAGGCAGGAATCCCTGATGCCCGTTTCGACCTCGATTGATGGTTTGCCGCTGTGGCAGCGGCGCACCAGCCGCGCCCAGTGGCTGCGCTTTGGCGGCTGGCTCGCGGGCACGTGCCTGTTTCTGCTGTGTTGGAAAGTGATCTCGGACAACACCATGTGGGTGTTCGCCCTGGACGCCGGGCGCCAGGGAAGTGACCTCATAAGCCGGATGCTGCCGCCGCGCTGGGAATACGCGTCCAACCTGTGGCAGCCGATGTGGGACACGCTCAACATTGCCACCCTGGGCACGGCGCTGGGCATCCTGATGGCCTTTCCCGTGGCATTTCTTGCCGCGCGCAACACCACGCCGCACCCGCTGGTGCGAAGCCTGGCGCTGACCGTCATCGTCTCGTCGCGCTCGATCAACTCGCTGATCTGGGCGATGCTGCTGGTCACCATCGTCGGCCCCTGCGTGCTCGCCGGTATCATCGCCATCGCGCTGCGCTCGATCGGCTTCGTCGGCAAGCTTTTATATGAAGCGATCGAGGAGATTCACCCAACGCCGGTCGAGGCGATCAGCGCCACCGGCGCGAGCCGCCTGCAGGTGATGAATTACGGCGTGTTGCCGCAAATCCTGCCGGCGTTTGCCGGGATCAGCGTCTACCGCTGGGACATCAATATCCGCGAGTCGACGGTGCTGGGGCTGGTCGGCGCCGGCGGCATCGGGCTACAGCTCAACGCCTCGATCAACAGCCTCGCTTGGAGTCAGGTCAGCGTCATCTTCGCGATGATTTTCGCAACCGTATTGATCTCCGAGTGGATCTCGGCGCGTGTGCGCCACGCCATGATCTGAGGCTCACCAGGTAGATGTGGCAACCGGGCGAGCCTTGAGCCATGATAAAACCTCATTGACGCCACCGGCTGAGCGCACCATGTCGACACCGTTTTTTTGTCCCTCTTCTCGTTCGTCTTTTGATTTTGTTTTGCCTCGCGCCTGCCGGCGACTGGGAGCGCTGCTGGCGCTTTTTCTGCTCGCGGGCTGCGCCAGCAAGGAGATTGCCACCGCCCCGACGCCGACCACAGCGGGCATATCGATGGAGCGCGCGCTGATTCTTTCCCACGCCCAGCAGGCGATCGGTACGCCGTATCGCTTCGGCGGTAATACGACCAAGGGGCTCGACTGCTCGGGGCTGGTCGAGATGACCTACCGCGCCGCCGGCTTCAAGGTGCCGCGCACCGCCGATCAGCAGTACCGGGCGCTGCCCGGCACCCCTGAGCCGCGCCCGGGGGACCTGCTCTTTTTCGGCAGCGGCACTAAGGCCACCCACGTGGGTATCTACCGCGGCAACCGCCAGATGATTCACGCGCCGGGCAGCGGCCGCCAAGTGGTCAGCGTACCGCTGGACATCGACTACTGGGAGCAGCGCTACCTGGGCGCGGCGTCGTTGGCGCCATGAGCGCGTATGAAAAAAGATGAGAAGTTTCGTTTAAGTACGCCCATTAAGTGTTAATAATGGTAGCCTGTTAAGCGTGATGAATGTAGTCATCCGCGAGCGCCTTATCCATCCGCGTAACGAGTGCCTCGCTGGTTAAACCGCTGAATTGGCAGGCTTGCCCGCGATGCATGACTCACTCCCCGATCTGCTTAAGGAGCAGTCATTGGCTCAGCAACAATTTGATGCCGCGCTGTCGTTGCGAGGTAACGCGCCGCTCTCGGTCGTGCCCTCCAGCGCCTCGTATTCGCTCTGCGAAGCGGCGTTCTATTGTGCCAATGAAGCGATTATTGTCACCGATGCTGAGAACCTCGTCGTCGACGTCAACCCGGCCTTTTGCGAGCTGACCGGGCTTGGCCTGGACCAGGTGGCCGGTAAATCACCCCAGTCGTTCAGCATTCTGGCGCTGGAGGACAGCCGGGCCTCGCGGTTGCTGCACGACGAAGTGCTGTTTCGTGACCGCGGCAAGAGCCAGGTGAGCTACCGGGGCCACGACGGCAAGCCTTATCCGGCGATGATGTCGACCAACCGGGTACGCAATGAGCAGGGTGGGGTGGCCTATCACGTCATCGTGCTGTCGGATCTGTCGGCCATTCCCGCCCACGCGCGCCATCTCGACCGCGAAATCAGCTTCGACTCGCTCACCGGCTTACCCAATCTACACCTTTTGACCCAGCTCATTCAGGAGTCCATACAGCACGCTGACGCCAGGGGCCTGCCGCTGGCGGTGTGCTCGCTCGATATCGACTATTTTCAGACCCTCAACGAGCGGCTGGGCCCCAAACGCGGTGATACCATTCTGGCGGCGTTTTCCCAGCGAGTGAGCCACCTGCTGGTCGGGGATGACGTGCTCGCCCGGGTCGGCGGCGACGAATTCGTGCTGCTCTTACACCATGGGGTGGACGAGGCGTACTTTGAAGCGCTGCTGGACTCGATTCGCCAACCGCTGATGCTCGACGGCCAGAGTATCTACCTCACGGTGAGTCTGGGCGTGACGCTCTATCCCAAAGATTATGCTCAGGGGGACATGCTGCTGCGCCACGCCAACCAGGCGATGTATCGCGCAAAGCAGCGCGGCCGAGATACCTATCATTTCTTCGACTCGGATCAGGACCGTCAACTGCGCCTGCGCCAGGAAAAACGACAGCGCTTTTCCGATGCACTCAGCGATGACGAGTTGCGCCTTTTCTATCAGCCTCAAATCGACATGCGCACCGGCGAGGTCGTCGGGCTCGAGGCGCTGATTCGCTGGCAGCATCCGGATGAAGGGCTGCTGGCTCCGGCGGCGTTTTTACCGGTCATCGAAGGAACTCCGCTCGAGATCGAGCTTGGCGAGTGGGTGATCAACAAAGCGCTGCGCCAGCTCACGGACTGGCAGGCTCAGGACGCTGCGCTTACGGTCAGTGTAAACATCAGCCCCGCCCACCTTCTGGTCAAGGATTTCAGTCATCGCCTTGGCGAGCATTTAGCGCGCTACTCAAGCGTAAGCCCCTCGCTTTTGAAACTCGAAGTGCTCGAAAGCGCCGCCATTCACGATATCCAGTCGGCGCTGGTCAATATGGCGTGCTGTCAAACCCTAGGCGTGGGCTTTGCCATCGACGATTTCGGCACCGGCTTTTCATCGCTGACCCACCTGCGCCAGCTACCGGTGAATTTGATCAAGATCGATCAGAGCTTCGTTCGCGACATGCTGGTCGACCACGACGATATGGCGATCGTCGAGAGCGTGATCTACATGGCCAACCGGTTCAAAAAGCCGATGCTGGCCGAAGGCGTGGAAACGTTGGCCCACGCGAGCGCACTAGTGGCGCTTGGCTGCTATCTGGCTCAAGGCTATGGCATTGCGCGCCCCATGCCCGCCGAGCAGGTGCTCGACTGGATCGAGCGCTGGCCCGAGCGGCTCGAGTGGCAATCCATTAAGCCGCTTTCGAAAGGGCTTTTGTAAGTTCAGCGCTTGTTCATCTTGATCCATTCATCCTCTTGGCCGCTTGAATGTTTTTCGTACTGCTATCATGCCTTCCATCGACGTCGTTTTGAGTTTGACCTCGCGCGAGTGCCTGGCGTACTACGAAGGGCGCTATCGCAACGTGCGCGCCCGGAGCGTCGACGGCCGCTGGGTCGTCTTTCCCGCCGAGGCGCTTCGCCGGGTGGTTGATCAGGACGGCGTTCACGGCGTGTTTCGACTCACGTTTACCGGTGAGGGCCGCTTTAGCCGCATCGATTTCGTCCAAGGATAATCCGCCATGTCCGCCTTCAACCCCGCACCGAGCCTGAGCGAGCTGGTGCTACGCATTATTCCTAACCTCAACCAGGCCGAAACCCTGGTGCTCAATACGCTCGACAGCCTGATCGAAAGCGCTAGCGACCCGCTCGAGGTGCTTCGGCGCAAGGAGCAAAAACAGCAGTTCACTCTCGAGATATACCGGCTGCGCTTGGGACTGGAGGGAGTGCTGGAGCGCTATCGCGACGACGTCAACGCGCTGATCGACAATGAAAACCACCGCTCGCCGCCGCTTTCGCTCAAACCCGGCGAGGAGGCCGTCATCCAGGGCGCTATCGCCATTTACGATCACGTGCGCGCCTTCCAGCGCGGCGAGCGCGCCACGCCCACGCCTCGTTAATTTCCTCTGAATGGCCGTTTTTGGCACCGATATTGCGTCTATAATGCAGGGCTCGCCCAAGGCTTACCCGCCCCGGCGAGCGACAGCGGCCTACCCGGCTTCGCTGTGACTCACTTTGGAGATGACCCATGTCGACCTTACCCGTGACGATGATGGTGGCCCGCCGCGTGGCCAACGGCCGCTATCAGGATTTTCAGCGCTGGCTCAACGAAGGCCGCGACCTGGCGGCGGATTTCCCCGGCTACCTGGGCTCCGGCGTGCTGGCACCGCCTCATGGAGACGACGAGTATCAGATCGTGTTTCGCTTTGGCGATCAGCAGATGCTCAACGCCTGGCAGCACTCCGCGTCCCGCGAAGGCTGGCTCAAGCGGGGCCAGGGCCTTTTCGACTCCCCGATCGAGCAGCGCGCCACGGGCCTGGGGGCCTGGTTTCACATGGACGGTGTCGAGCCGACCCCGCGCTGGAAGCAGGCGGTGGCGGTATGGCTGGCGTTTTTTCCCATTTCCCTCATGTTTCAGTGGCTCTTTGGCGCGCTGTTAGCCGACTGGGCGCTTGTGCCGCGCGTGCTGGTGAGCACGCTGGCGCTCACGCCGATCATGGTGTTCATCTTCATTCCGCTGTCGACCCGGCTACTGGCGCCCTGGCTTCAGGGCCGGTGGTCGCCGCGTGAACAGCTGAGCCGCTGGTGGCAAAGCCACCGCTCCCAGGCCAGGCTGTAAGAGCGCTACATCCACTACCACCAGGGAAGGGCCATGATTCACGTACACCATCTCGAGAAATCACGCTCGCACCGGGTTATTTGGCTGCTGGAGCTTCTGGAGCTCGAGTACGAGATCCACGTTTACAAACGTAACGACAAGACCATGCAGGCGCCGAAAGCGCTCAAGGAGGTGCATCCGCTGGGCAAGTCGCCGGTGATCGTCGACGGCGAGCTGACCATCGCTGAGTCCGGCGCGATCATCGATTACCTCGTCGAGCGCTACGGGCAGGGGCGCTTCAAGCCCGAGCCCGAGAATGTCGAGGCGTGGGTCGACTACCGCTACTGGCTACACTACGCCGAAGGCTCGCTGATGCCGCTTCTGCTCATGAGCTTGGTCTTTAGCCATATTCCCAAGCAGTCGCCGGCGCTGGTGCGCCCCGTGGCCAAGGGGATCAGCTCAACGGTCCGTGAGCGCTTTCTTGACCCGCAGCTCGATCAACACATGGCGTTCATCGAAGCGCACCTGCGAGCGAAGGAGAACTTCGGCGGCGCCTGGCCAAGCGGGGCGGACGTGCAGATGAGCTTTCCGATGCTGGCGCTCAAGGGCACCCGCTCGCTTGGCAATTATCCGGCCATCGCGGGGTTCACCCAGCGTTTGGAGAGCGACCCTGCCTGGCAGCGGGTGATCGAGCGCGCCGGGCCGCTGGATATCCTCGAGCGCTAAAGAAGATGCCCGGCGCGCCCCGCGCCGGGCAAACCGCTAGCCAAAGCTTGCCGCGTTGAGCCACAGATGCACCAGGATGCTGGCCACGTAGCCAAGCAGGATCACCGGGGTCCAGCGAAGGTGACCCATGAAGGTATAAGAGCCGCGCGCTTGACCCATGACGGCCACCCCCGCCGCCGAGCCAATCGATAGAAGACTCCCACCGACGCCCGCGGTAAGCGTGATCAAAAGCCACTGCCCGTCGGACATCGCCGGATGCATGGTCAGTACGGCGAACATCACTGGAATGTTATCCACCACCGCGGACACCACGCCGAGCACTACGTTGGCCCAGGTCGGGTTCCAGCCGCTATAGAGCGCCTCGGATAGCAGCCCCAGGTACCCCATGAACCCAAGCCCGCCGACGCACATCACCACCCCATAGAAAAACAGCAGCGTGTCCCACTCGGCGCGCGCTACGCGGTTGAAAACATCGAAGGGCACCACGCTACCCAGCTGCGCGAGCTTTTTATTGTCGCCTTCGCGGCTATAGATTTCGCGCTTGCGTGCAAGCGACTTGGGCAGACTCTTGCGCAGGTAGAAGCCGAAAAACTGCAGATAGCCAAGCCCGGTCATCATGCCCAGCACCGGCGGCAGATCCAGCAGCGTATGGCACAACACCGCGGTGGTGATCGTCAGCAGAAACAGCGCGATGATGCGCCGCGCGCCGCGCTTCATGATGACCTCTTCGTAGACGCTGGCGGGCTTTTGATCCTTGATGACAAGACTCATGATCGTCGCCGGCAGTAAGAAGTTGACCAGCGCCGGCACGAACAGGATGAAGAACTCCTGAAACGGTATGATGCCCGCCTGCCACACCATGAGCGTGGTGATGTCGCCAAAGGGGCTGAACGCCCCGCCGGCGTTGGCGGCGATCACGATATTGATACACGCCAGATTGATGAAACGCTTATCGCCTTCGGCGACCTTGGTGATCACCGCGCACATCAAAAGCGCCGTGGTCAGGTTGTCGGCGATTGGCGAGAGGATGAAGGCGAGTCCGCCGGTCAGCCAAAACAGCGTGCGATAGTTGAAGCCCTTGCGCAGCATCCAGCTTCGCAGCGCATCGAACACTCTGCGCTCTTCCATGGCGTTGATATAGGTCATCGCCACAAGCAAAAACAGCATCAGTTCGGTGAACTCCAAAAGCGTCATCCGAAACGCGTATTCGGAAGTCTCCGAGAGCCCGTTTTGAACGTACACCCAGCCGATGAGTCCCCAGATTATGCCCGCCGCTACCAGCACCGGTTTGGACTTGCGCATGTGAATTTTTTCTTCGGCCATGACCAGCGCGTAGGCCAGCACGAACACGCCAAGCGCCAACAAGCCGACCCCGGTAGTAGTCAAATCGAGCTCGCCGGTGACGGCCAGCGCCGGCGTAGCAAAGCAGGCAGCAATGGCTACCCACAAAAAAAGCCAGCGGCGCGAGGTTCGCGGCTGGCAGTCGTGCCGAGTCAGCGTAAGCATAGGCGTTTCCCTTTAATTTATTGGAATAGGCGTTATTGAAATAGGAATAAGCTCATCGAGTTTAGCAATTCGGGTTTTTCCCCAATACGGAATAAAACCGAACGAAGCGATGGCCTGTTTGATTCGATACGTCTTTTTTTCGCAAATTAACCGTTTCGCTAATAGCCATAAAGCAATGCTCATGGCATATCGACTGGATGAGCCAATTCCGAGATCGAGCCGTCGATCACCGCGCTGCGGCGCCTTGAGCGGCGCCATGACGCGGCTGGCTGCCGTAAGCCCTAGGACGTGCTATGTTGATGGCGCCACGGCCACGGATTGGCCGATAACGCATTTGACCGAGTGCCGACGCCATGAAGGATTCCGCTTTACACCCCGATCGCCGTAAGTTGAACCGCTTTGCTGCGTTGCTGGTAGCGACTGCTCTATCGTCTGGCGCCTACGCGCAAACGCTCATCACCTTTAAATCCTCGTCAGTGGGCACCGCTTATTATCAGATGGGGATCGAGCTTTCCGAGGTGATTAGCGCCGCCACCGAAGAGGATTTCGTGTTAAGCCTCGAGGAGAGCCGCGGGTCGGTCGAAAACGTCATGGAAGTCGCGGCGCGCCAGGGGAACTACGTTCTCACTACGCCTCCGGGCGTCATCGAGCAGGCGCTTGCCGGTGAAGGCCCTTTCGCCCAGCAGCAAAGCCCGCGCTTTGACGACATTCGCGGGCTATTCCCGATTCCGCCGATGACCATGCACTTCGTGCTGGCGGGAGATCATGCTCCCACGGCCATCGAGTCGCTCGCCGGCAAGTACGTGCTGGTTGGAAGCGGCACCTTTAGCGCCCGAGAGGCGCAGCGCTATTTCGAGCTGTTCGGGCTCACCGGCGATATTCGCCTGGCGGACGCCGCGCTGGACAACGGCCCGCAGGCATTGATGGACGGCAAGATCGACGCCTTCGTCACCGCCAGCACCTTTCCAACACCGAACGTGACCGAAGTGGCCACCAGCGTGCCGATCACGCTGTTGTCGTTGACCGAGGAGCAGATCGCGCAAACCGGCGAGCTTGCCCAGGTGATTCCCGGCGGCACTTATCCGGGCGTCGATGAGGACGTTCATACCACGTCGCTTCCGGTGCTGGCCTACACCACGACACAGATGGATGACGATACCGCCTATCGCCTCACCAGGGCGTTCTGGGAAAGTCGCGAAGCCCTGATCCAGCGCGCCGTCTGGTGGGGTGCCGTCACCCCGGATCAGCTGCAGGGCCTGGCCGCGCCGCTACACCCCGGCGCGCTGCGCTACTACGACGAGGCCGGTATCGAAATCGACGATACGCTGCGCTAACGTGCCGGGCCAGATCCTGTTCTAGGCAAACAGGGTGAAGCTTGCCGCAATGAACGCCGCGTACCCAGTAAGCAGCAGGGCGCCTTCACCGCGCGAAAGGCGAAGACCGGTATAGAGAAAGCCGAGCAGCACGATGGCCGAGGCAAGCATTACCCATTGATCGAAAAGCGCCATGCGCTCGACCAGCACCAGCGGCTGAAGAAAGGCGGAGACGCCGAGAATGCCCAGCAGGTTGAAGATATTGCTGCCCAGAATGTTGCCGACCGCTACGTCGGCGTGGCGGCGAAGAGCGGCCACCAGCGACACCGCAAGCTCCGGCAGCGACGTACCGACCGCCACGATGGTCAGCCCGATCACCGCCTCGGAAAGCCCCATTGCCTGGGCGATCCCGACCGCACCATAGAGCAGCAGCTGCGAGCCACCAATCAACAGCGCCAGTCCACCCAGAAGCCCAACCACAATCCAAAGGGTGGCGGTCGGACGCCTGGCCGGTGCCTCCACCAGCACGTTGGCGGGCTCTGGCGCCTCGACCGCCCGGCGCTCGCTCAGGTACGCCCAAGTGAGATAGCCCAAAAGCCCCGCCAATAAAAGCCCCGCGTCGGCTCGGCCGAGTTCGCCGCTAGCGCCCAGCACAATGAAAAGCACCGTTGCCGCCAGCATGACCATCCCGTCGCGTTTGAGCGCCTCTCGCCGGGTAGTCAGCGGGTAGATCAGCGCGCAGAGCCCGAGGATCAGCAGGATATTACCGATATTGCTGCCCACCACGTTGCCGATGGCGATATCCGGCTTTTGATCGAGAGCGGCGTTGATCGACACCACCAGCTCCGGCGCCGAGGTGCCAAAGCCAACAATGACAAGCCCGGTGAACAGCGCCGATACCCCCAAGCGCTCGGCACCTGCCACCGCGCTTCGCACCAACGCTTCGCCGCCCAACGTTAACAGCGCGATGCCTCCCAGGAGGCTCAATAAGTACAGCATGCTCACTCCCTTTTCGGGCGTCAGGGTCCGTCGTTATGCTTAACCTAGTCTGCAAGGCGCTGTCGTTCCACGATTAAAAGGGGAGCTTTAGTACGACGGCTAAAAAAACGCCCGGTCATGGCTGGCGAGCTTTTCAATTAATTGATATGTTATATCATATTTTTTATGGAAAGCCGCTTCAACCCGCTGTATAAACCCGTTCAAACAAGGAGAGTACATGACTCTTTCAACCCGCAAGGCGCTCGGCGCCTTGGCCGTTGGTTCGCTGATGATCAGCGGCCTGCAAAGCGTTTACGCCCAGCAGGACGACCACGCCCACGACGGACACTCGCACGATCATTCTCATGAGCATGAGCACGACAATGGCCACGAGCACGCCCATGATCACGGTCACGACGATTCCCACGACCACTCTCATGATCATTCCCATAACCATGACAGCGATATTTACGCCGGCTACTTCGACGACGACCAGATCGAAGATCGCCCGCTAAGCGATTGGGAAGGCGATTGGCAGTCCGTTTATCCCTATCTGCAGGATGGCTCGCTTGAGCCGGTCTTCGAGAAGAAAGCGGAGAACGGTGGCAAGAGTGCCGAGGAGTATGCCGAGTACTACGAGGTGGGCTACGAAACCCACGTCGATCGCATCGTGATCGATGGCAACCGCGTAACATTTTACGAGGACGGAGAAGAGCGTAGCGCCGAGTATGAGTACGATGGCTACGAAATCCTCGATTACGAAGCCGGCAACCGCGGCGTTCGTTTCATCTTCGAAACCGAAGAGAGCGATACCGACATGCCGCACTACATCCAGTTCTCGGATCACGACATCTACCCGACCGACGCGCACCATTTTCACCTGTACTGGGGCGACGATCGCGAAGCGCTGCTGGAAGAGGTCACCAACTGGCCGACTTACTATCCGAGCGAACTCAATAGCGACGGTATCGTGGAAGAGATGCTGGCGCACTGATCACACCGCACTCCATTCGTTTTATCACCACGCCCCCGGTCCTTGGACCGGGGGCGTTTTTATGGCGATTGGGCAACCCTTAAGCGTTAGGGGTGTCTGATTCGTGCGTTTAGCCAGTATGCGACAAAAAATACTTAATTTATCAAATGTTTGTCTTGAATGCCGAGTTCAATAAACTTTTTTGCATGTAATGGAATGCGTTTGTTAATGCAGTATATCCATGTTATTGGTAAAAAAGTGTATCATAATGTAAACGAAACGGGCTGTAATGATGGCCTGAAACCACGACCCCTTGCTCAAAACGAGCAAGCGAGCGTAAAGGGCGCTGCCTAACCTGATCGATGATCGACCGGACGAGAACACGATGTCGGAACCTCTGGTAATGCCAGTGCCTCCTGTAAAAGAGTGCAGCCTTCAAGCCGTTGCGGTACTTGGATTCAGTGCTGATGGTTCAGCGCTTACCGTTTTGAACGCCAGCGACGAGTACTTACACTTTTGGGGAGGCGAGCGCGACCAGTGGCTGGGGGCGTCGCCCAAACTCGTGGGCTGCGATATCGAGAATCGAAAACTTATGCGCAAACTCTGCCGAGCGCTGGTCAAGGGCGAGATGAGCGACGGTTACTCGCTTTACGGGCTCGATAAAAGCAGCTGGCCGCTCAGTGCACATCAAGCGCCCATGCTCATCGAATGGCGTGTAACGGCGATGACCATGCCCGGCTACGCCCAACGCGTACTGGTGCTGGTGCAGCGCGACATCTCCAAACGGGTCGAGAAAGAAGCCGAACTCGAGCGCTTGGCCACCACCGATATGCTGACCGGGCTCTATAACCGCGCGCGCTTCGATCGACTTCTCAGAACCGAGCTTCGCCGGCGCCACCGCTATGTGCGGCCCTTTTCGCTGATCATGCTGGATATCGATTTCTTTAAGAAGATCAACGACAGCCACGGCCACGACGTGGGTGATCAGGTGCTGGCAAAGCTTGGTCAGCTGCTGATACAGAACCTGCGTAAGGTCGATTACTGCGCCCGCTGGGGCGGCGAGGAGTTCATGATTCTGGCGCCGGAGACTTCGCTTGAACAGGCGGTCCAGCTGGCCGAGAAAATACGCTGCTGCGTGAGCCAGACGCGCTTCCCCGAGGCGGGGCAGGTGACCGTTAGCCTCGGCGTGGTCGAAGCGCGGCTGAACGAGACGCAAAAGAGCGTGATGAAGCGCGTCGATGACGCCCTCTACACCGCCAAGGAGCAGGGGCGCGATCGCGTCAGCTACTAGGCGACGGCTTCAGGCCGGGTCGCGGTCCACGTTGAAGGGCGACCAGGCCTGACGCACCGGCATGATCTCCAAGCGGTTGATATTGATATGCGCCGGGAGCGTGGCCAGATAAAAGAGCTGCTCGGCGATGTCTTCGGCCTGCAGCGGCGTGGTGCCGCGGTAAAGGGCATCGGAGGCGGCTTGGTCGCCCTTGGTACGCACCAGCGTGAACTCGGTTTCCGCCATGCCCGGCGCAAGATCGGTTACGCGCACGCCAGTGCCCTGCAGGTCGCAGCGCAGGTTATAGCCGAACTGCTGCACGAACGCCTTTGACGCCCCGTAAACGTGCCCACCCGGATACGGCCACTGGCCGGCCACCGATCCCAGATTCAAAATACTCGCGCCCGCGCCATGCTCAATCAAAAGCGGCAGAGCAGCGTGGGTAACGTTCACAAGCCCGGTGATGTTGGTATCGATCATGGTGTGCCAATCCTTGAGATCGACTTTCTGCGCCGGCTCCGGCGCCAGCGCCAAACCGGCATTGTTGATCAGGCAGGTCAGCGGTAAAAACGCCTGTGGCAGCTCGCTCAGCGCCCTGGTCACCGCGTCGCTATCGCGCACGTCCAGCGTTAGCGTCAGCACCTCGACCTGATCGGAAAGCTCGCGCTCGAGCGCTTGCAGGCGCTCTTCGCGACGCCCGGTCAAAATCAACGACCAGCCGGCTTTGGCAAAACGGTAGGCGGCAGCGCGGCCGAATCCGGACGTGGCGCCGGTGATTAATACGCTAGGCATCAAAGACTCTCCTTCAGGATATGAACGTGATAGCGCTTTAATGTAGCCGGTTTCGCGCGCGCTTGTGAAGGTTTAACTCAACTTAAGCCGCCATCGATTCTTGATGGTATCCAGCGCCGCGGGGCCGTACGGCACTGTGCGTTGGCCGCTGTAGTGCCCCCAAAGCTGGTCGCCTAGGTCGAAGTGCCACCACTCGCTCGGCAGATTGGTAAAGCTATGAGCGAGACCTAGTTCCAAAGAGTGTTTTATCCAGCTAAAGGATACCTAAAAGATTTAAATTGGGAGGTTGATTACAAGGACTCTGCAACGTCGTTTTGCAACTGCTCTCGCAGGCACTCCAGCAGCAAATCGCGGCTCTGATGTGGGGTATCGCCTCTCCAAATGCAGTGGGATTGATGGCGCCGCGGGGAATCGACCAGAGGAACGAAACGAACGTTGGAAAAGCCCGCCTTGGCCAGCGAGGTGGGCACCAGGGAAACGCCCATTTCGTTGGCCACCAGCGCCAGTACCGTCAACCAGTGAGCCGCCTCGTGGCAGATATCCGGCTCAACATCCTCATGGTGAAACAGGCTGATGATGCGGTCGTAATAGTGCGGCGCCAGCGACCGGCCAAACAATACCACTTCCTCGTTGGCCAGCTCCTTGATGGAAATGAAACTGCGCACTGCCAGCGGATGATTGGTTGGCAGGCAGCAGATGAACGACTCGCCGGAGAGCCCCATGGAGTCGATTTCCTCGGGCAGGGGCATCGAATGGATGAAGCCCAGGTCGAGCTTCTCTTGAGCGACGGCCTCGACCTGCTCGGCCGAATTGCGCTCGATCAGTTGAATTTCGATGCCTGGATAGCGGGCCTTGAGCGCTCTGGTGAGCTCGGGAACGCCGCGAAACAGCATGGTCGGGGTGAATCCTACTCGCACAAGCCCCGAGGCGCTTACCGCAATACGCTGAACGAGCGTCTGGGACTCCTTGAGCTGGCTCAGGATACGCCGCGCCTGATGCTGAAACGCCTCGCCTGCCGGCGTGAGCGACACCCGCTTGCTGTTGCGCTCAAGAAGCCGTACATCGAGCTCGGCTTCGAGCTGACGCAGGCTGGCACTCAGCGGCGGCTGGGAGATGTGCAGACGCTGTGCCGCCCGGCCGAAGTGCAGCTCTTCCGAGAGCACGAGAAAGTAGCGCAGCTGGCGAAAGGTGAGTGCCATCGTAAAAGCTCCAAAGGTTTTTTTCGGATATGACCATACAAAAAAGTGTATCGATAAATCCTAAAACTGTATTGGAAAAGGGCAAGTGGCCCGCTTAGTGTGACGATAAATTATATAATAAGTCCAAGAGGTATATGGTTTGAGTACGCTGATTCATCGCAATATCCCCGATGCCTGGGGGCAGAATCTCTACCGCAATGATCCCGCGCTTACTTGGCTTTTAAACATCTATCTGTCTTCCAGCCGTTGGCGCACCACTCCGAAACCTCTGATGCTTTGGTGGCGCTTTTCGAAGCGTCGCGATAAGCAACGAACAGGTAATCAACCGCGCGACATTAAACGAGCCAATACGGCAGAGGGAGGTAACCCATGGCTGAGCTGATGGGCGCCCTCGGCGACATCAAGGTGATCGACCTGAGCCGCGTGCTCGGCGGTCCTTACTGCACCCAGGTACTGGGAGATTACGGTGCCGACGTAATCAAGATCGAACCTCCCAGCGGCGACGAGACGCGCGGTTGGGGCCCTCCTTTCGAAGGAGATGCAGCGTCCTACTTTCATGGCCTTAATCGCAGCAAGCGCGGTATGGCGCTGGATCTTCGCCAGCCCGAGGGCCAGACCTTACTACTGCAATTGCTGGAAAATGCCGATGTGCTGGTCGAGAATTTCAAGCCTGGCACGCTCGAGAAGTGGGGGCTGGATTACGCAACGTTGAGCGAGCGGTTCCCCCGGCTGATCCATTGCCGCATCAGTGGTTTCGGCGCGGATGGCCCGATGGGCAGTCTGCCGGGATACGACGCTATCATCCAGGCCATGGCCGGACTGATGAGCGTCAATGGTGAAAAGGGGGGCGAGCCGCTGAGGGTTGGGCTGCCGGTGGTGGATATCGTTACCGGGCTCAATGCCGTGATCGGTATCGCACTTGCGCTGCACGAGCGAACGCGCAGCGGCAAAGGGCAGTTCGTTGAAGCGGCGCTTTATGACTCCGGCCTCTCCTTGATGCATCCCCACTTCCCGAACGTATTCTACGGCGGGCCTCAGCCGCGGCGCACCGGCAACGAGCATCCCAATATCGCGCCTTACGAGGTCTACCGTACCGCTACGCAATCCGTCTTTCTCGCGGTGGGCAACAACGCGCAGTTCGCGCGCCTGTGTCACAAGCTCGGCTGCTCTCGGCTGCTGGAAGACGAGCGCTTCGCCAGCAATGGCGCGCGTCTTGGCCATCGCGAAGCGCTTCGCGAGGCGCTGGAAGCCGCCATGGCCGACCGAGACGGAACGGAACTCGCCGAGCAACTGATGCACGAGGGCGTGCCCTGCGGGCCCGTACTAACTACTTCCGAGGCGCTCGCGCATCCGCATACTCGCCACCGTGACATGGTGATCGAGATTGGCGCCTACAAGGGCACCGGCTCGCCCATCAAACTGGCGCGCACCCCTTCACGCTACGATACACCGCCGCCGAGATTCGGCGAGCATACCGATGCCATTCTCAAGGAGGTCGGCCTGACCCAGAATCAGATTAAAGCGCTAAGAGACAAGGGCGTTCTGCCTTAATGGGTTAGGCAAACAAATCACTTTCATTTTTTAATGAGTACGCATGGTCATCATTAATGATTTGAAACTGGAGGGGCGAGGACCACACAGCTTTATCTTCTAAGCGTAGGGTGTCTGTCCAGTTGACTAACGCTCGCCGAGCCACCTTTGGAGCAAGCGAATTGGCACCCATGAACGCTTTGCCCCCTGGCGCCTTTTCATCGACAATGCGTTACTTCCTTTGATAATGGACAGGACGCATGCAAGCAAACGGATTTTTCGATGAGGTAGGGGAAACCATCGGCGAGGCGATTCGCGTGGTGGTGGAGTTTTTGCTGGGTATTTTTGGCAACTTCTTTGGCGCATTCGGCGATTTCATCGACGGCCTGACGCGCTCGCTGGGCATTAACGACTCCTTTTTCAGCATTGCCGTGCTGATCATTGGGCTGTTGATTCTGTGGGGCGGTATCAAGTCGTTTCTGCGCGGGTCGATCATCGGTGGGATCATTCAGACCTTCATCGCGCTGTTCATTCTTTCCTGGCTGATGATGTAACGCCGAGCGGTTGAATGAAATTCATCGGCGCATGACGCATTACCATTTGCTTATTTGGTGCGTTTTGAGATCATTTGCACTCATTTGGTGCCTGAGTGAGTGCGATGAAAACCTATCTTGGCAAAATGCGCGGTGAGCCCTTCAAGCGCGCGCGGGTTGGCTGGCAGGATGCGCTCTGGTCCTGGGTCGGCGCGTTTTCCGGTATGGCGCTGATCTGCTGGCTTAGCGCCCACTGGCTTGGCCAACAGCTGCTCATCGTCGGCTCCTTCGGCGCCACCTCGGTCCTGATCTACGCCGCCCCGGAAAGCCCGTTCGCCCAGCCCAGCCACGTGCTGTTCGGAAGCGTTTTGTCCGCTGCGGTGGGCGTAGCCTGCTATCAGCTCTTGGGCGCCACGCCGTTTTCCATGGCGCTGGCGGTGTCGCTCTCCATTCTGGTCATGCAGCTCACTCATACGGTGCATCCGCCGGGTGCGGCGGCGGCGCTGATCGCCGTCGGCGGGGGGGCGAGCGTTCACGCGCTTGGCTGGTGGTATCCGCTCGCGCCGATCGGCATGGGCTGTGTGGTCATGCTGGTAGTGGCGGTGCTGGTCAACAACCTGGCGCGCCACCGCCGCTACCCGCGCTACTGGTAAGGTCAGAGGCGCTCGAGCTCTGCTTGTAGCGCGAAAATGTGCGCATCGTCCACCTCTAACTCGCGAAGCGCCTGGGCCAGGTTCATCAGGTAGTCACGGTTGGGCCCGCTCGGGCCCACGGCTTCGTGAATATGGCGCGCCATGGTCTCGAGCGGTGCGGGGCCTAAAAATGCCGGATTATCCTCGGTCGCCATGTAGACCAGACCCTGTACCTGACGGCCATCGCTGAGATGGAGCGGGGTGATCTCGCGCAGGTAGCCGTTTTTCTCGCGATGATCCAGCGGGGCGAGCGTTTCCTCGCTGATGCGATACGCCATGCCGTGACACACCGCTTTTTCCACGGGGATCAGCGTGGCGACCCGCCCTGGCGCCTCTGGGGTGCCGCGGTGGTCGTGAGAGCCTTGCCAGAAGCGCCGCTCCCAGCCGGTGATATAAGCGCTTTGCCGCTCCAGAAAGGGAAAATCTGCCTTCCAGATCAGCGAGCCGTAGCCGAACAGCCAGATATCGCCGTTATCATCGAACGGGCGGCGGCTTTGATTTATGGCGGTAGTATCGATCAACATGTAGTCGCCAAAAAGTGGTTAAAAGGCCATGGTAACATGGCGACAAACGCTCTTTGGGAGGCTTTCATGCGCGCGATTTTTCTGGTCGATAACGGCTCGCTCAAACCCGCCGCCGTGTTCAATCTTCGCCGCGTCGCGGCGGCGCTGAGCGACGCGTTGGGCGAGCCGGTCGCGCCTGCATCGCTATTGCACTCGAACAAGATTCCCGCCGAGCAGCTTGGCGGCGAGCCCGCCCGCACCCTGGGCCCCGCCGCCGAGCACCGCGCCGGTGAAGGCGCGCTCGAGATCATCGTCATCCCGTTTTTCTTCGGCGAAAGCCGCGCGCTAACCGACTACCTGCCCAGGCGCATGCGCGAGCTTCAAGAGCGCTTTCCCGAGGTACGCGTGCGCGTGGCGATGCCGCTGGTCGACGAGTACGGCGACAACGACCTGCGCCTGGCTCGCCTTCTGGCCGACAACGTCATGGAGGTGATGCCGGAAGGCGCGCCGCCGCGGGTGGCGCTGGTGGATCACGGCAGCCCGATCTTTGAGGTTACCGCGGTGCGCAACCGTTTGGCGGGTCAGCTAAGCGCGCTTCTGGATGAGCACGCCGCCTGCGTGGCGCCCGCCTCCATGGAGCGCCGCGACGGCGACGAGTACCGCTTCAACGAGCCGCTTTTAGAGCGGCTGCTGGATCGCCCGGACTTCAGCGACGGCCCGTTAGTGGTGGCGCTGCTGTTTCTGTCGCCGGGGCGTCACGCCGGCGAAGGCGGCGATATCGCCGAGATTTGCCGTGAGGCCCAGACACGCCACCCGGGCCTTCAAGTAACGTTCACCCGGCTTGTCGGCGAGCACGACGGCATCGTCGATATTCTGCGCACGCGGGTTCAGCAAGTGATTGATCACGGTCGGGTTCTGCTGGAGCTTGCCCCGCGCGGCGGCGATTGAGTCGAGCCACCAGGTGCCAGATGGCCCAATAGCGAGTAGAATCGCGGGCCTTTCACGGGCACGTGCCCGCACTCATCGCCACGCATTCATCGTCAGCCAGGGGCCCCTTTTGATCGCCACCGCCAATATCACCATGCAGTTCGGGGCCAAGCCCCTGTTCGAGAACGTCTCGGTCAAATTCAACAACGGCAACCGCTACGGCTTGATCGGCGCTAACGGCTGCGGCAAGTCGACCTTCATGAAGATTCTTGGCGGTGAGCTGGAGCCCTCGGCCGGCCAGGTGATGCTCGAGCGCACCACGCGCTTGGGTAAGCTGCGTCAGGACCAGTTTGCGTTTGAAAACGAGCGCGTGATCGACACCGTCGTCATGGGCAACGCCGAGCTTTGGAAAGTCGCCGCCGAGCGTGAGCGCATTTACTCGATGGCCGAGATGAGCGAAGAGGACGGCATGGCCGTGGCGGATCTCGAGGTACGCTTCGCCGAGCTCGACGGCTACACCGCCGAAGCGCGCGCCGGCGAGCTGCTGCTGGGCCTGGGGATTCCGCTGGAGCAGCATTTTGGCCCGATGAGTGAGGTCGCGCCGGGTTGGAAACTGCGCGTGCTGCTCGCCCAGGCGCTGTTTTCCGACCCGGACGTGCTCTTGCTCGACGAGCCGACCAACCACCTGGACATCAACACCATTCGCTGGCTCGAGGACATTCTGAAAGCGCGCAGCAGCACCATGGTGATCATCTCTCACGACCGCCACTTTTTGAACAGCGTCTGCACCCACATGGCGGATCTCGATTACGGCGAGATCACGCTGTTCCCTGGTAACTACGACGACTACATGACCGCCGCCACCGCGGCGCGTGAGCGCCAGCACGCGGACAACGCCAAGAAGAAGGCGCAAATCGCTGAGCTTCAGCAGTTCGTCAGCCGCTTCTCCGCGAACGCCTCCAAGGCGAAGCAGGCGACGTCCCGTGCGCGCCAGATCGACAAGATCAAGCTCGAGGATATCAAGCCCTCGAGCCGGGTCAGCCCGTTCATCCGCTTCGATCAGAACAAGAAGATTCACCGTAACGCGCTCGCCGTCGAGGCGATCACCAAGGGCTATGAAGGCAACAAGCCGCTGTTCGAGCGCTTCTCGATGGGGGTGGAAGCCGGTGAGCGGATCGCGATCATCGGCCCTAACGGCATCGGCAAAACGACGCTGTTGAGGACGCTGGCCGGCGATTTCGCGCCAGACAGCGGCGAAGTGAAGTGGACCGATGCCGCCGAGCTTGGCGTGTTCGCTCAGGATCATGCGGCGGACTTCGCCGAAGATGCCACGCTGTTCGAGTGGATGGGGCAGTGGACGCAAGGCGGGGAGCAGGTCGTACGCGGCGCGCTCGGGCGGATGCTGTTTTCAAGCGACGATATCAATAAATCAGTGAAGGTGATCTCCGGTGGCGAGCAGGGCCGGATGCTGTTTGGTAAGTTAACGCTAACCAACCCCAACGTGCTGCTGATGGACGAGCCCACCAACCACCTCGATATGGAATCGATCGAGGCGCTCAACCTGGCGCTCGAGAACTACCCGGGCACGCTCATATTCGTCAGCCACGACCGCGAGTTCGTCTCAAGCCTTGCCACGCGCATCATCGACATGCAGCCGGACGGCATCGTCGATTTCAGCGGCAGCTACGACGACTACCTGCGAAGCCAGGGCCTGGTCTAGGTCGGCGAGGTCTCGCCAAGTATTTGCTGGTAGGTCACTTCCGAGACCGGGTTTTGCTCGCTGTCGAGAATATCGCCCCTGAAGGTGTCGTTCATCTCCTTAGCGAGCGCAACGTAGACGTGCATCTGCTGGTTACGTCGCCGATGGATGGGCGGTTTGACCAGCAGGCTGACTCCGCGAATTGTGTCGTGGCTCTCACCGCGTAAAAGATCCGGCATTTCCCCGGGCGGGAAAGCGTTGGCGATGATGATCGGGTTGGTGCGCTTGTGACCGTCAATCAAAAACACCCGTTTAAGCGAGTCAAAGCGAGCGTTTTTGCCGCGCAGCCACTCGGTCAGACGCTCGTCGGTGGTGACGTCCGGCCGGGCGAAAATGACGAACAGCGAGTGCTGCCTCTTTTTACCCGCCGCTGCTGGTACCGAAGGCACCGCACTTTGCGACGTTTGTGTGCGCGCAGGGCGCGCTGGAGGAGCGACGGAGGGTCCTTTGATCGGGCGTATTTTGGCCCGCGAAAGATACACGTAAATCGCGATAGCAACTAGGCCGACAAATAGAGAAAAAAGCGCCAACCCTATAGGAAGGGAAATAGTATCCATATTGTTACCCCAAGCCTCATGAAGAAAACATTATGGCATATGTTTTTCAATTAGCAGCCACGGCATACCGATCATAAATGCCTTCGTATAGCAAACTTGATCGCGGTTTTAATGATCGGGTTGCAGTCTCCATAAGGAATGTTAGCCGAACACAGTTCATGTATTAAGTCCTCACATTTAGACCATTGATGATGGTCTATGCATCGTTAAGCTTGTCGAGAAAAGTTATACCAGCGCTACCGAGCATATTTGCAGTAGGCGCTGCCACTTTCCGCACTATCGACGAGCATAAAAATGGCAACTGGCAAAACACTTTATGATAAGCATATAGACTCTCATACCGTATGTACGCTGGATGATGATGGGCATGTGCTGCTTTATATCGACCGACAGGTGATCAACGAATATACCAGCCCACAGGCTTTTAGTGGTTTGCGCGAAAAACAGCGCAAGGTTTGGCGTCCTTCCACATCGCTTGGCGTGGTGGATCATGTTAATCCTACCGCGCCCAATCGTATTGCTATTATTAACGATGAAGGCGGTGCTCGCCAGGTGAGCTACTTTGGTGAAAACTGTCGGGACTTTGGCATCGAACTATTTGACGTCATGGACCGGCGCCAGGGTATTGAACACGTGGTTGCCCCTGAGCTAGGGTTCATTTTGCCGGGTATGGTCGTCGCGGCGGGCGACAGCCACACAACGACCTATGGCGCTCTAGGGGCGTTCGGGTTCGGTATCGGAACCTCCGAGATTGAGCACCTGCTCGCCACTCAAACACTGGTTTACAAGCGCCTTAAAACCATGCGCGTTACCGTAGAAGGCACGCTGACCGAAGGGCTGGCTTCGAAAGACATTATAATGGCTCTGATCCGGCGTATTGGTGCTTCCGGTGCTACGGGCTATGCCATCGAGTTTGCCGGCCCGGGTATCGCAGCGCTCAGCGTCGAGGCGCGTATGACCATTTGTAACATGGCGGTCGAGGCCGGTGCCCGCGGAGCGTTCATGGCACCTGACGAGAAGGTGTTCGAGTATTTGAAGGGGCGCGATCGAGCGCCCACCGGTGAACTGTTCGAACAGGCGCTGGCGAAGTGGCAAACGCTTTGCAGTGATGAAGACGCCGTTTTTGATATCGATATTACCCTGGATAGCAGTGAACTTTCGCCGATGGTAACCTGGGGCACCAGCCCCGATCAGGCCGCGTTTATCGATCAGCGTGTGCCCGACCCCGCGCTTGAAGACGACCCCAATCAGCGGCGCGATATGCAGCGGGCACTGGAATATATGGGTCTGACGCCTGGTGAGCTTTTGACCGATATCCGTATCAGCCATGCTTTCATCGGCTCATGTACAAACGCCCGGATCGAGGATTTACGTGCCGCCGCCGCGGTGGTGAAAGACAGGAAGGTCGCCGAGCACGTACGCGCCATCATCGTGCCAGGTTCGACCGCCGTGCGTGATCAGGCGGAAGCAGAGGGGCTGGCCGGAATCTTTTTAGAGGCTGGATTCGAGTGGCGCCAGTCGGGGTGCTCTATGTGTTTGGCGATGAACGACGATGTTCTGGAGCCGGGAGACCGCTGTGCCTCGAGTACTAATCGTAACTTTGAAGGCCGTCAAGGCGTCGGTGCGCGTACGCACTTGATGAGTCCGGTCATGGTGGCAGCAGCTGCCATCAAGGGCACGCTTACCGATATTCGTCAACTATCCCAGGAGGCCTAAAATGGAACCCTTTACTTGCGTTACCGGCCAGGCGGCCCCCATGCTTGCGGCTAATATCGACACCGATGTCATTATGCCCAAGAAATTTCTCAAGGGAATTGATCGGCAAGGGCTCGACCGTGGGCTCTTTCATGACATCCGCTTTTTAACCGATGGATCACCAAATCCGGAGTTCATCCTGAATCAGCCCGGCTGGCAGCAAAGCAGCTTTCTAGTGACCGGGCCCAATTTCGGCTGCGGCTCCAGCCGCGAACATGCGGTATGGGGCTTACAGCAGCTGGGTATTCGTGCGCTCATCGGCACATCGTTTGCAGGTATCTTCTACGACAACTGCCAGCGCAACGGTATTTTGACCATCACGCTTGCGCCGGAAGTGCACAAGCTGCTTGCCGATACTGTCAGCAAGGCCGAAGAAAACGTTATTACCGTTGACCTGGAGGCACAAAAAATTACGCTTGGCGGTGGTACGAGCTTGTCTTTTCAGGTTGATGAACTAAGGCGCAGTGCCTTGATGCGAGGCCTGGATGCCATCGGCAGTACGCTTGAGAAAGAAAGTCAGATCAAGGCTTTTCAGGAGCGCCATCTCGCCGCCAACCCTTGGCTTGCGTAACCAGAAAGTATTCATTTGGCGCTAGCTTGGCGCCTAACGTACTGATTCAAGAATGCGTCCCGGTCGTTGTATTAAAGACAGCGTCCGGGATTTTTTTTGAATAAAAAAGCGTATCGAGTCGAGAGCCTCTTCAACAAGAAAGTATATTTTTAGAACATCTCTTGAAAACGCGACACTTAGGAGTACGACAGATAAGAGCATGCATCAGTGTAATGTTCATAAAAACAAATGGCCGGACCTTGCGGTCCGGCCATTATTGCATCGTGCGCAGTGGGGCGCGTAGTTCAAGCCAGTAGTGCGACCATAATACCCGTAATAAGCAGAATGAAGGCGCCGCCGAGTCGTGAGCTGATCTGTGCGAAAGGCATCAACTGCATCCGTTTAGCCGCCGACAAAACAGCCACATCACCGGTACCGCCCATGTTGGCCATGCAAAGGCCGGCCGTTACCGAGGATTCGAGTGGATAAAAACCAACCAGTTTGCCCACAATACCGGCCCCGAAGGCGGCACCTGCCACAACGGCAAGCGTGATAAGCACATAATTAATGCTCAGTGCCTGAAGAACTGTATCAAGATCGGTATAAGCGATCCCGATGCCGAATAGCTGGGCAAGCGTCAGATTAGCGGCAATGAAGCTGAACCACTGCGCGCAGGCATCGTTAATAACGCTGGGGATCAGTTGGAAGATCTTGCACGTTGCCACCAGTATAATCATGATGGCATAGGGGTGCAGCGGTAAAAAAGCGCCAAGTACTTCACCGGCCACGTAAAAACTGATAGAAGCCAAAAGGCCGATACCCATCATACGCAGGCTCAGGGTCTGTACCTTTTCCTGAATGGAGATACCGTGCATCAGTTGCCCATCACCGCTGAGACCCGGCACGCGACTTGAAATCGCGGTCAGAATACTAGCAATGATGATGGAAAAAACATTGCCCAAGGCCAATGCCGGCACGAGCAGGGAAATGTAGTAGCTGGCTGGCTGACCTAGCAGTTCCTCATAGATTTGGCTAAGGGGAATCGCGCCAGCACCCATGCCACCTCCCATAATAGGCATGGCGATAACGAGAACCGCATCCTGAATGGTGTAGCCGAGCAGTTGACCGACAAGCGCAGTGAGCATGATAGCGCCGAACGTGGCGCCCAGAATCGGCAAGAAAAAGCGCACGCCAATCTTTTTAAGTGCTCCCGAGTCCATGCCCAGAATACTGCCTGCAATCAAGGCGACGATATAAAAGTTGAGAAACTGGCCAGCTTTCATGAAGGTAGTGATATCGTCGACCACCTCATCAGGCAGTATATTAAAATACACAAGCGCGGCGGCGCCAAAGATAGACACGATAACCCCACCCCCGAAGTAACTTCGGATGAGAGGTACACGGTCACCGATAAAGCCCAGTATCCCGCCCGCGACGATCATCGTCATAAGACTGCCCGTTAAGCCTGCGGGTAGCGTACCCACAGCCATGGCGGCAATCAGTATGGCGGTGATGGCCAGAAAGAAGGGCCAGGGAATACCATATATTCTTTCCCACATAGGTGGGTGAGTCGTTAGCACGGGTTCGGAGGCGTTTGACATGAAGATTCTCACGTTTTTTGAGGGCTGGCGTTATAGTTATGAGCACCGATTAATAGTGTTAACGTCGATGCTACTATTGCAGCGTTATCTTGTGAGCGACTCTTCAATGCTTCAATATACGAAGTGTAATGTCAGTGTTCATGGAGTGAATATTTTTTAAGGACGCTTTTTGTCAATTGATCTTTGGTCTTGCTTTGAGAGAAAGGTAAAGAATAATGAGTTGATAGTGAAGTTGATATGAGCTGTTTCATTTGAATATGAAGACATAGCGACTAAAGTAATCTTCCAGAAATTCGATACATGCTTTCATTTTTGCCGACTGATAAAGACGTGTTTGATAAACCGCCCAGATATTGGCGGGCTGGTCATACTCCGGTAAAATTTGCACCAGCTTGCCCTGCTCGATCAGCGGTTTTACCTCCCACTGAGATCGTAGCACGATACCGTGGTTTTCTAGCGCCCACTGCATAACAATAGCCCCGCTATTTGTCGACAGAGTGCCGTTGACATTGACCGTCTGTGGCTCCTTGTCACGATAAAGCGTCCATTGGCCGAAGGAGTTGTTACGCTCTTTCAGAATCAGGCACTCATGGTTAATCAGTTCGTGAAGCGATGTAGGCGTACCGTTTTGCGCAAGGTACTGCGGTGTCGCACAGAGTATGCGGCTATTGTCCGCAAGCTTTCGGGCTATCAGGTTGTCGGACAGATCATTACCAATACGAATTTCTATATCGAAGCCTTCCCCGACCAAATCGACGACGCGGTCGATCAGGTCCAGTCGAATATTCAGTTCCGGATGCTGGTGATTGAACGTGGAAAGCGCCGGCCCTATATGGGCTTGGCCAAAACCGAAGGAACTGCAAATTTTAAGGCTTCCATGGATCAGGTCACGGCTGGCGGATAGCTCACTGTAGAGGTTGTCAAAATCGCTTAGAATGCGTGTCGCCCACTGGTAAACCAGTTTGCCATCCTCGGAAAGCGTGATGCGTCGTGTAGAGCGATGAAGCAGACAGGTATCGAAATTTTCCTCCAGTATACGAATACGCTTGCTGATATAAGCGGCGGAAACGCCAAGCTCTTCAGCGGCGCCGGCAAAACTGGATTTACGAATCACCATCAGGAAAACGTTTAGATCAATTGGCGATGGATGCTTTTCACGAATATTGCTCATGATACTTCTCTAATTACATTGATAATACTCGCGTAAGCGCCGAGTTTTAATTTATTTGGCCGGTAGATGCATCGGCTTCAGTATGCTTGATGCGTATCGGCTATTGAATAATTATAAGCGGAGTCGGCTTGTGTCTGCTCAGGCATTTACATATAAAAAATGCCCAACCCATGGGGGTTGAGCATTGTGTATTTTTAACGGGTAGATATCAGGAAGAAGCGAGACGATCAAAACCGTTATCCAAAAACGGATAGTCGGTATAGCCTTTTTCATCGCCGCCGTAGAAAGTGTCGTGATCCGGCTCGTTGAGCGCGGCGTTCTGACGGAAGCGCTCAACCAGATCCGGGTTGGCGATATAGGGGCGGCCGTACGCGATGAAGTCGCTGTTACCGCTTTTAACCATCGCCTCGCCTTTTTCGGCATCGTAGTGGCCGCAATAGATGATGCTGCCGTTGAAGCGCTCGCGCATCCGTTCGCGGAAACCGTCCGGGAAGGTGTTGTCGCCGCCGGCCCAGTTCGGCTCGTTGAGGTGGATGTAGGCGATCTCGCGCTTGGCAAGCTCGTCGGCGAGATACAGCGCCATCTCTTCGGGCTCATCGTCGGTCAAGCCGAAAATCTCGATGAAGGGCGTCAGGCGAATGCCCACTCGGTCGGCGCCGTACACCTCGATCACTGCATCAACCACTTCGAGCGGGAAGCGCGCGCGGTTCTCGATCGAGCCGCCGTAGCGATCAGAACGTTTATTGGTGCCGGTGGCCAAAAACTGGTTGAGCAGGTAGGCGTTGGCCGCGTGGACTTCCACCATATCGAAACCAGCGTTTTTGGCGCGCTGGGCTGCCTGGCGGTAATCCTTGACGATGCCCGGGATCTCGTCGGTTTCCAGCGCCCGCGGCGTGCTGGCCGGGTGCTGACCGGCGCTACCGTCTTCGAATTCGACAAAGGCCTGGGCGCCTTCGCCCTTGAGGGCGCTCGGGGCGACCGGCTTCTGGCCGTCAGGCTGAACCATTTCGTGGGAAACGCGCCCAACGTGCCAGAGCTGCAGCGCGATGCGCCCGCCCTTGGCATGCACGGCGTCGACCACGCTCTTCCAGCCGGCCTGCTGCTCGTCGGTCCAGATGCCCGGGGTATACACGTAGCCGCGAGCGGTCGGCGAGATGTTGGTCGCCTCTGAGATGATCAGACCAGCGCCGGCGCGCTGGCCATAGTAGGCGCGCTGCAATTCGCCGGGCACGCTGTCCGGAGTGCGCGCGCGGGTCAGCGGCGCCATGATCACCCGGTTGGGAAGCGTCAGGCTGCCAAGCTGGGTCGGGGCGAGAAGCGTTTCGAACGCCATGAGCAAACTCCTTCTTGCGGATAAATAAGTCAGATCATCAACAATAGACCAGTTTACTATTGTTCGCCAGCGGACCGAAAAATCGGCCCGCCGACATCACTCAATAGCCTACAACGTGGCCCAACACCAACCCCGCGAAACTTAGAAGATAGACCATCGCCATGAAGGGGAGGATGGCCTTGAGCCACTGCTCGTAGCTGACACGCCCCAGCGCGATCATCGCCAGCATCCCGCCGGAGGTGGGAATGATCAGGTTGGTCAGCCCGTCGCCGACCTGAAAGGCGGTGATCATGAGCTGGCGGCTGATGCCGACCAGATCCGCCAGCGGAATGAGAATCGGCATGGTCACCAGCGCTTGGCCGGAGCCCGAGGGCACGAACAGGTTGATCACGCCCTGGAGGACGCTTGCAAGGATAGCCGTGAGTGCGGCGGGTACGCCGCTCAGAAGCCCGCTCAGCCCATAGACGATGGTGTCGATGATCGCCGCCTCGTTGAGGATGACCTGAATCGACGCCGCGAGGCCAATGACCATCGCCCCAGCGGTGACGCTCGAGGCGCCTTCGATCAAGCGCGCAACGATGCCGTTGGGCGAGAGCCCGTTCAGCGCACCGATCACGATCGCCATCAACAGAAACATGGCGGCGATTTCGTTGATGTACCAGCCGCGGGTGAACACGCCGTGAAGCATGACCGCAAGCCCACCGACGAAAGCCGCAAGCGTCGCCAGGTTGCGCCGGCTCAGCGTGTACTCGTTCAAGGGGCGGCTCATGCCCGCGGCGTCCGGCGACTCCTTGAACGGCATGGGCACCACGCGCTTGCAGATATAGAGCGCCAGCAGGCTGAGCGAGCACAGCAGCAAAAGCGTGCGAAGCCAAGCGCCGGAAAAGGTGGGAAGCTCGGCGATGCCCTGAGCCACGCCCACGGTATAGGGGTTGATCGGTGACAGCGCAAACCCTACGCCGATACCGCCCACCGCCATGGTGGTGCCGACCAGGCTCGAACAGCCGATGGCGCTGGCGATCAGCACCGCAATCGGCACCAGGGCAATATTGTTTTCATAGCCCACGGCGACGCCGAAAAAGCCGTAGATGAAGGTGCCCACGGTAATGATCAGGTTGCGCCGGTGAACGCCGACCTTGTTCACCGCCACGCCGATAGCGTTTTCCAGCGCCCCGGTCTTTTGCAGGATGTGAAAGAGCCCGCCGGCGATGAACACGATGAACAGGTACTGCGAGGCGTTGATCAGCCCTTGAGGAATCGCTACGAAGATATCGAAAGGGGCGATCGCGGCGACATCGTCCAAATAACGAAAAGATTCCGGCACCACCAGGGTACGCCCGGCCTCGGTTACGCGTTCGAACACCCCAGCGGGAATGATGAAGGTCAACAGGTAGGTCGCGACCAGAATCATGAAGATCAGGACCATGGGATCCGGCACCGTGCGGTACCAGCGGGTTGGCGTATCAGAAGTGGGAGCGGGCGTCATGAGGGGCCTTTTCGCGGGTGTCGTGTAAGGCGGCCGATCGACTCGGGCGCCGGGCGAAGAAGGCGTATCTTACCAGTGGCCGCTAGCGTGGAATCAAGACGACCAGAACCAGCGCTTTTTAGGCGCCAGCGCCGCCGCGCTCAAAAGCGCCGCGTTAAGGGTGAGGACGATGGCGCCGAGCTGGCGATGACAAAACGCGCTGCTCAAGACGCCGGGGCACTGTTTGAGCAGCAGCTCGCACTGGTTGGAGGCAAGGCAGAGTTTCGCGTGAGCATCAAAAGGCAAAACGGAGGTGGCCTCTTCGCTCACGCGGGCAAGCTCACCGGCGAGCATCGAAAGCGTGCCGGTATCGAGCCAGCAAGGCAGCGGGTCCTCAAGGCGCGGGGCGATCGAGTGCTGCATCGCTTCAAAAGAAGTGCGCAAAAACAGCACGCTCTGGCGAAGCTGGCGCTGATCCTTGGGTACACTCCACCGTTTCATGCGGGATCTCCTAAGAGAGGTTTATTTAATTAAAAATGTTTCTCATTTGTATTTGTTCGCGAAGATAGCGTGCGCCTGCCGCCGTGTCAATCACGGGGCGGGCGAGTCATGCTCTGCTTCAAGCCGTCAGCAGATAGATGCCCTGAATTAAATAGAACGCGCCGATGGCGGTCACGATCCAGCGCGTCCAGGCGCGGAAGTTGGCGTCGGTCAAACGGTGCAGAATGCGCGTGCCGGTTTGGGTGCCTAAAAGCGCAAAGGGGGCGGCCAGCGCCACCATGGCCCAATCGCCGGCGCCGAGGGCGAGCGCCGAGCCGAGGTAAAACAGAATCTTGATGCTGTGCGCGACGACCTGAATCATCGCCTTGGTGGCGACCACCTGGCGGCGGTCCATGTTCGAGCGCACGAAGAAAATGTCGATCAAGGGCCCGGAAACGCCGGCGGCGATGGTGAGCCCGCCGGAGGCCAGCCCGCACGCGAGCGCGTGGCTTGCGCGGTTGGCGTTGAGCGCGAACCAGCGCTTGGGTAGCCAGACCAGAATCGGTAAAAGCCCGATTAAAATCGACACCGTGGCGGCGTCGGGGCTGTAGTCGAATAAAAGCAGCAGCCCCGCCGCGCCGGCCACGCCGCCGGCCATCAGCGCCACTACTCGCCAGCTAATGAAGCGCCGGGAAAGCCACGCGCGCGAGGCGTTGGCGGTGAGCTGAATCACCCCGTGCACCGCCATGGCGGAGGCCGCGGGAAAGATCAGCAGCAAAAACCAGAGCAGTACCAGCCCGCCGGCCATGCCGAAGATGCCGGACAGCAGCGAGGTAAAAAAGACCACGCCGACGAAGAGGGCGCCGATCAAAACGGCCATGCAGACTCCTTAGCGGCAAAAAGGCCATACCTGGTAGAACTTGCGGCACTGAAACTCCGCCTCGCAGGCGTTGAGCTGGGATTGATAGCGCCCCGCGCGGCTCGCGACCTGGCGCCCGGCGCGCAGCACGTGGGGTTTGTTGCGATAGGTGCCGCGCTGATAGCCGCCGGCGCCTTCGTGGTAGGCGTAGTAAAGATGCTCCGGGTTTTGCAGCGAGATGCCGGTCTGCGCGCGAGTGCGCGCGTTGTACCAGCCGATGAAATCGGTGGCATGCTTCATGTGGGTACGCCGGGCAAAGAGGCTGCCCGCCTGATCGCGGTACTCGCCCCACACCGGGTCCTGGGCCTGGGCGTAGCCTTTGGCCGACGAGGGTCGGGGGCCGGGAATGAAGCCGAGATAGTACTTGCGGTCCGGGCGCACGTGGCTTCGAAACGAGGACTCCTGCTGAATGAAGGACATTTGCGTGGCGATTGGCGTGCCCCACTGATTTTCCGAGTCGCGGGCGTAGTCGTACCAGCTTGGCTGCTCGCGGAAAATCTCGCATACGTTGCTTTGATCCTGCGGGGGGCTTGGGGCGAACGCCGCACAGCCTGACAGCGTAAGCAGCGCACACAGCGCCCAAAGGTGGCGTGCGTAAGCAGCGGTCGATCCGCGTAAATGACGCATGGCGTCTCCTGTTCGATCCCTGGTGTTATCGTTTCTCTGGCGCGTTGGCCTGGCGCAGCAGCGCGGCCAGGTGGTGGCGCAGGCGCTGCACTTCGCGGCTCAGCGTATCGCCGGAGAGCATGCCCACCCCCATCACCAGCCCCGAGCGGTCATCTTGTGGCGCACACACCGGGCTAAGCGGGCGCACGATGAGGTGCTCTTTCAAAAGCGCCTGGGCGATGGCTACGTCGTCCACCCCAGGCTCGAACTCCACGCACAGGCTGATGGTGCTGCTTGGCGGTGAAACGCGCTTGACCCGCGGTAGCCGCTTAAGCTGGTCGTGCAGCACCTGTTGGCGGCCCAGGTAGTCGCGCTGAATGCGCCGGCACCAGCTGTCCAAATCGCCGTCGAACATGAACTGGGCGAGCACCGCCTGGTCGAGCATGCGGCCTTCGCGAAAAAGCTCGCTTCTCAGCCGGTTCATTGGCTCTGCCAAGTGATGCGGCACCACCAGATAGCCCAAGCGCAGGCCGGGAAACATCATCTTGGAAAACGAGCCTACCAGCAAATGGCGCGACGAGCCGGGTTCGAACAGAAGCTCGGTGTGATCATCTTTGGTGAACTCGTAGTCGTCCTCCACCACGTAGGCGGGCTTAAGCGCTTGGCAAAACGCGCGCTTGTGCCGGGCGCTGGCGGGCATGCTCAGCGGGTAGTGGTGCGAGCCGGTCAGGTACGCCAGAGCCACCGGCTCGCCCGGCGGCTGTAAACGATAGCCGTCGTTTGGGTGCCAGGCGCGCATGTCGACGGTAAGCCCGGCGGCGGTGAAAATATTGCGCGCGCCCCAGTAGCAGGGTGACTCCATCGCGACGGTGTCGCCCACGTCGGTCAGCGCCATGGCGCAAAGCTCGATGCCGTTGTGGGTGCCGTCGGTGATGATGATCTGGTCCACGTCGCAGTCGATGTTGCGCCAGCGCGCGAGAAAATCGCGAATGGCGCGTTTGAGCGGCCCATACCCGCCGGTGGAGTAGGAGAGCAGCAGCGCGTTTTGCGCCACCGTGACGCTGGTATAGAGCTGGCGCCAGCGGCGCATGGGAAAGCGGGCGATGTCGGGAATGCCGGGCATGAAGGCGCCGCTTTGAATGCGGCTCGACCCCGGCGCGCCGAGCACCTGGCGGGCGCGTCGGGAGAGCGGCGCGGACAGCGGGTTTAAGGCCGGCGCCGATGGCGGCTTGCGCACCCAGGTGCCCTGGCCGTGGGCGGTCTTCAATAACGCTTCGCCGCGCAGCGTCTCCATCGCTTGGGCCATGGTTTGGCGCGCGCAGCCGGCGGCCTCAGCCAGCGCTCGGTGCGAGGGCAAGCGGCTGCCCTGGCTCCAGCGCTGGGTAATGGCCAAACGCAGCGCCTGCTCGATACGCACCTGCTTATTGAGCCGCCCGGGCTGGGCCTGATAGAGCTCGGAAAACTGTTCGAGCATCTCGCTTACGCTCATTGACGTTCCTTCAACGCTTTTATCCAGCGCGTTATCTCACTCATAAATCAGAACGTTACCATACGTTCGCTAAAAGTGGTCTAGTCAAACCACACAATGGTCCATTCGCTTGGGTGGTTTTGCCTGCTAGCGTGTACTAAAGAGCGCTCTATCGCCGAAGGGGCGAGCGCCCTGCCATAACAATGCGCCACGCTTACACAACAACCAATCACTCTTGGGAAGATACCATCATGACGACATCGACTCCTGAACAGGCAAAGCTTGTTCGCGTGTTGGCACGTGGGGACGTGCTGGCGCTGGCCTTCGGGGCCATGATCGGGTGGGGCTGGATCGTACTGACCGGCACCGCCATTCAATCCGCCGGTAGTCTCGGCGCCATTCTGGCTTTCATCGTGGGCGGCATTGCGATTCTGCTGGTGGGGCTAACCTATGCCGAGCTCGCCTCGGCGATGCCGAAAGTCGGCGGCGAACACGTTTACAGCTACCGGGCACTGGGCCACGGCGCCTCGTTTCTATGTACCTGGGCGATCATTCTGGGCTATTTGAGCGTGGTGGCGTTCGAAGCCGTGGCGCTGCCGACGGTGGTCGAGTACATCGCGCCGAACTACGCGGTCGGGCATCTTTGGACCATTGCCGGTTGGGAAGTGAAGGCGACCTGGGTGGCGGTCGGCGTGGGCGGCTCGCTGATCATGATGATGGTCAACTACTTCGGTGTCACCACCGCTGCGCTTTTGCAGAAAGTCGTCACCGGGCTGATTCTGGTGGTGGGCGTGATGTTCATCACAGGGGCCTTGTTCGAGGGCAACACCACGAACATGACGCCGCTTTTCGCCTCCGGCGAGGCGGGCATGGCCGCGGGCATGATGGCCGTACTGGTCATGGTGCCGTTTCTGTTCGTCGGCTTCGACGTCATCCCTCAGGCCGCCGAAGAGATCAACCTGCCCTACAAGGCGATCGGCAAGGTGCTGATGCTCTCGGTCATCCTGGCGGTGGCCTGGTACTCGCTGATCATTCTGGGCACCAGCCTGATGCTCGATAGCGCCGCACTTGAAGCGGCGAGTTTGACCGTGCCGGAAGCCATGGGCGTGCTGTTCAACGCTGACTGGGCGAGCAACCTGATGGTGCTGGCCGGTATCGCGGGCATCATCACCAGCTGGAACGCCTTTTATATCGGCGGCTCGCGGGCGATCTACGCGTTGGCCTCCGCCGGCATGCTGCCGCAAACCTTTGCCAAGCTGCACCCGCGCTACAAAACGCCGACCAACGCCGTGTTCCTGATGGGCTTTCTCTCCTGCATCGCGCCGTTTTTCGGCCGCCCGGCGCTGGTGTGGATCGTCGACGCCGGTGGCCTAGGCATCGTCATCGCGTACTTGTTCGTCGCGGTCTCCTTCATCGTGCTGCGCGTGCGCGAGCCGGACATGCCGCGCCCGTTTCGCGTGAGCTTTGGCATGCCCTGCGGCGTGGCGGCGGTGCTGATGTCGCTCGGTATGGCGTTTCTCTACCTGCCGGGCAGCCCCGCCGCGCTCACCGGCGCCGAGTGGATCATTTTCGCTGGCTGGTCGCTGATAGGACTGGTTCTTTACGTCTATTCGCTGCGCACCTATGGGCGCGCCTACAGCGACCGCCACATGCTGGACGACTTGTAACGTTTCATTCATTCAGGAGCACTTTATGAGCTTTATCGATCAATGGCTGAACGACAGCGTACCGGCGCTCATCGGCGGGCAGTGGCGCAAGGGTCAAACGACGTTCGCCGTCGACAACCCGGCCACCGGTGAGACCATCGCCCGTGTCGCCGAGCTTGGCGGTAGCGACACCGAAGAGGCCGTCGCGGCAGCGTATGAGGCCGGCCCCGCCTGGCGCACAACCCCGGTCAAGGAGCGCGCGAAAATCCTGCGTCGCTGGTTCGAGCTGATCATCGAACACACCGACGACCTGGCCCGGCTGATGACCCTGGAACAGGGCAAGCCGCTGGCCGAGGCTAAAGGCGAAGTGGGTTACGGCGCCTCGTTCATCGAGTTCTTCGCCGAGGAAGCCAAGCGCATGGCCGGCGAAACCCTGCCCAGCCACGGTGCCGACAAGCGCCTGATGGTGCTGCGCGAGCCGGTCGGCGTGGTGGCCGCCATCACGCCCTGGAACTTCCCGCTGGCGATGATCACCCGCAAGTGCGCCCCGGCGCTGGCCGCCGGCTGCACCGTGGTGATCAAGCCCGCCGAAGCCACGCCGCTGACGGCACTGGCGGCGGCGTATCTCGGCCGCGAGGCGGGCCTGCCGGAAGGCACCATCAACGTGGTCACTGCCTCCAAACCCGCCGAGGTAGGCGAAGTACTGACCACCGATTCCCGCGTGCGCAAGGTCTCGTTCACCGGCTCCACGCCGGTCGGCAAGCGTTTGCTTGCCCAGTGTGCCAGCACGGTGAAGAAAACCGCCATGGAGCTGGGTGGCAACGCGCCGTTCATCGTCTTCGATGACGCGGATCTCGACGATGCGGTCGACGGCGCAATCGCCTCGAAATTCCGCAACGCCGGCCAGACCTGTGTGTGCACCAACCGCTTTCTGGTCCAGGACGGCGTCTACGATGCCTTCGTCGAAAAGCTCGCCGCGCGCGTTCAGGCGCTGAAGGTCGGCGATGGCCTGAAGGAGGGAAGCACTATCGGCCCGCTGATCAACCAGGCGGCGGTCGACAAGGTGCAGCGCCACGTCAGCGACGCCCAGCAAAAGGGTGCCCGCGTGGTGTGCGGCGGAAGCGTCAGTGACGCCGGCGAGCGTTTCTACACGCCCACGGTGCTGGCGGACGTAACCACCGAGATGGCCGTGGCGTTTGAGGAGACCTTCGGCCCGGTCGCGCCGGTATTCCGCTTTAAGCGCGATGACGAGGCGATCCAGATGGCCAACGACACGCCGTTTGGCTTGGCTGCCTACTTCTACGCCACCGATTACCGCCGCGTCTGGCACGTCACCGAGGCGCTCGAATACGGCATGGTCGGCGTCAACGAAGGCCTCATTTCCACCGAGCTTGCGCCCTTTGGCGGCGTGAAAGAGTCGGGGCTGGGGCGTGAAGGCTCGCACCACGGGCTCGATGAATTTACCGAACTGAAATACGTCTGTGTCGGCGGTCTATAAGAGGAGTTGAAATGACGAACCACGAGTTGAACGAGCTGAAAAACCGTTTTGTCGCCAAGGGCGCCGCGACCCCGACCGCTCAGTTCGCCGAGCGCGCCGAAAACGCGGAAATCTGGGACGCCGACGGCCAGCGCTGGATCGACTTCGCTGGCGGCATCGGCGTGCTGAACCTGGGCCACCGCCACCCGAAAATCGTCGCCGCAGTGGAAGCGCAGCTCAAGAAGGTGATGCACACCAGCGCCGCGGTGATCTCCTACGCGCCATACGTACAGCTGTGCCAGAAGCTTTGCGAGCTGACCCCGGTACGCGGCCCTGAGCGCAAGGCGATGCTGGTCAACACCGGCGCCGAGGCGCTGGAAAACGCGGTGAAGATCGCTCGCGCCGCCACCGGCCGCACCGGCATCATCACCTTTGACGGCGCCTTTCACGGGCGCACCATGATGACGCTGGCCATGACCGGCAAGGTGCTGCCCTACAAGAACGACTTCGGCCCGATGCCGGGCGATGTCTTCCGCGCGCCGTTCCCGAACCCGATCCACGGCATCAGCGAAGAGGCCTCCCTGGAAGCGCTTCGCACGCTGTTCAAGACCGATATTGCACCGCACCGCACCGCGGCTATCGTGATCGAGCCGGTGCAGGGCGAAGGTGGTTTCTACATCGCCTCCCCTGAGTACCTGCAAGCGCTTCGCGCGCTGTGCGACGAGCACGGCATTTTGTTGATCGCCGACGAAGTGCAGTCCGGCTTTGCGCGTACCGGCAAGCTGTTTGCACTCGAACACAGCGGTGTCGAGGCGGACCTTCTGACCACCGCCAAGAGCCTGGCCAACGGCATGCCGCTCTCCGCGGTCGTGGGTTCGGCGGACGTCATGGACGCCTCTGGCCCCAATTCGCTCGGCGGTACCTACAGCGGCAACCCGCTGGCCTGCGCGGCGGCGCTGGCGGTGATCGAGACGATCGAGGAAGAGAACATCCTCGCGCGCAGCGAGCAGATGGGCCGCATGCTCGCCGAGCGCTTTGCGGTGTGGGAAGCGCGCTTCGAGCACGTGGCCCACGGCCGCCAGCTCGGCGCGATGGCCGCGTTCGAGCTGGTGGGCGCCGACGGCAAGCCCGACCCGGCCGCCACCGCCACGCTCTGCGCCAAGGCGCGCGAGCAGGGTCTGATCCTGCTCTCCTGCGGTTTCTACGGCAACAGCATCCGCATCCTGGTGCCGCTAACGGTATCGAGTGAGGTGCTGGAAGAGGGGCTCTCCATCATCGAGGCCTCGCTGGAGACGCTGGGCTAAGCCACGAGCGTTTCAACTGAGCCCGCCCTCGCTACAGGCACTCGCCTGGGGCGAGGGCGGGCTTTTTTATCGTGTTGAAATCGATGACGTCAGCTGAGCGAAGAACGGCATTAACAGCGCAAACAGCTCTGCCTGGGAGGAAATGCGGCACTTGGCATAGAGCTGACGGCGAAACACCTTGACCGTTTGCAGGCTGACATCGAGATGCAGGCTGATGGAAAGTGAGGAGTGGCCGCGCAGAATGAAAAGTGCCACTTCCGCTTGGCGAGGGCTCAACTGGATGCCGCGCTGCTGGTCAAGCGCTTCTCGAAGGCGTTTTTCGAGCGTCAAGGGGCGGGCGTTTGGAGCGCTTTCCGGTCGATAGTGCTGCCAATGGCGGCTGAGAAGCCCGGCCAGAGTGAGTTCGTGACGGCCGAGGGCGGTCAGTTCTGCCTGGCTAAACGGCTGATTGCTCGAGCGATCCTTTCCAAAGCAGGCGTTTAGCGTCACGCCATTTTCAAGCCGCGCGAAAATCGCGATTTCATCGAGTAGCGTCGTTTGGCGGTAGTAGTGCTTGTAATAATGCGTGCGCCAGAAACGATCCGGCGCTACGTCGGCCAGGCGGCGTATACCCTGTACGCCGCCTTTGAGATGCTCGCGGTAGAACGGATCCAGCAGGTAAGCGCCTTCCAGGTAGTGACTGTCCATCTGTTGATAGACCACCGGATCGACGCACTCCCGATACAGCACCTCGGGGCGCCGCTCTCCCTGGTAGGCGATAATGATCAGGTTATCGAACGCCGCCAACTGTTTGACCCAGCCAGAAAAGTGGTTCGGAAAATCCGGCGCGGACAGCGCCATGATCGTATCGGCCAGTTGCTTGTCGCGTTTGCTCTGCGTCACTCGCTCCCCATCACTGTTTCCATGCCACTGTTCTCATAACTCTTCTCCCATACCCCTGTTCCCATACCACCCTAGGGTTATATACGTGGCGGTGCGCTGTCCCTACCTTCTTTATCGGGTGGGGTGCGAGGCCGATTCGTTTGGCAGGGGAGCCAAGCAGACGGTCATTGAGTGCCATGCCCCTAATGATACCAAGTCAGGCAAGCCAAAGCGGATGACCTGGCAACAACGTCGTGACGACCGGTCGCAAGACGCGCCGGTGCGGTGAACGATGCCTTTAGGAGACACATCATGATAGATAATAATATCAAGCTGGAAAGAACGTTATCGCTCAAGGCGGTGGTGCTATTTGGGCTTGCTTACATGACGCCCCTGATCGTGCTGGGTACGTTCGGTGTCATTGCCAGTACCAGTCAGGGGGCGGTGCCCACCGCTTATTTGATCACCACCGTTGCCATGCTGTTCACTGCCTACAGTTACGGCATCATGGCGCGCGCCTATCCGATATCCGGGTCGGCCTATACCTATACACGCAAAGCCATCGATTCCCGTGTCGGTTTCATGGTGGGCTGGAGCGTACTGCTGGATTATTTCTTTTTGCCCATGGTGATCTGGCTGATCGGTGCGGCCTATCTCAATGCGCGCTTTCCCGAGGTCCCCAGCTGGCTCTTTTTGCTGGGCTTCATTGGAATCACCACGAGCCTGAACGTTTACGGGATTAAAATGGCGGCCCGGGTGAACTCGCTGTTGATGGTCTTTCAAATATTGGTGATCGTCTTCTTCGTGCTGCTATCGGTGCGCCACGTCGTCTCTTCCGGCGGTACGAGTTCGCTGCTCAGTATGGGGCCTTTTTTGGGCGACAACGCCGGCTTTACGGCGATCGCCGCCGGCGCTGCCGTGGCGGCCTACTCCTTTTTAGGCTTCGATGCCGTCACGACGCTCACCGAGGAGACCATCGAGCCCAAGCGCAACATTCCACTCGCCATCATGCTAACGGCGCTGATCGGCGGCGGTATCTACGTGCTGGTGGGCTATACCACCCAGCTCGTACACCCCGGTAGTGAGTTCATCAATGCCGATTCCGCTGCTTTCGAGATCGCCACGATGATCGGGGCAGATCTGTTCGGGGCCGTGTTTTTGGCCGGGCTGGTCGTGGCCCAGTTCACCTCGGGCCTTGCCGCTCAGGCCAGCGCTTCGCGGCTTTTGTATGCCATGGGCCGCGATACCGTTTTGCCTCGCCGACTGTTCGGTGCGCTTCATGCGCGCTTTCGTACGCCGGTGTTCAATATCGTGCTAACAGGCGCCATCGGTGTCGTTGCGCTGTTTCTCGACGTACTCTCGGCCGCTTCCTTTATCAATTTCGGCGCGTTCATCGCCTTCATCATGGTCAATCTGTCGGTGATCTTCATGGTGAACCGGGACGCTGACGCCAAGCGCCGCTACGGTGTCGTCAAGGGCATGCTGATCCCTCTGGTGGGTGCCGGGGTCAACCTGTGGCTAATGAGCCAGCTGGACAGCAATGCCTTCGTGTTGGGCGCCATCTGGTTGGCCATCGGGTTGGTTCAGTTGATCTATCTGACCCGAGGCTTTCGACAGCCGCCTCCCGAGGTAGACTTCGATGATTCGGATGACTCGTCACACACCGAGACATCAAACGCTCGCTAAGGAGGCACCCCATGGCCCGATACTTGCCGATACTGATGATGCAGGAGGTCGCTCGCCTGCACGGCAGTGACGCCGAGCTACAGGCGTTCGAAGCCGAAATCGCCGCGCAGCTCAGCGATTTCGGCGCGGACTTCGAACAGCCCAGAATGGTCGTTTATCCCGAAATGCACCTGTGCAGCGCCTCGGGCACGCCCGAGCAGCGCAAGAGGCAGCTGGAGGCCGCGGCTGAGCCGATCGATGGCCCCCGCAATCGGCATCTGTCTCGCATCGCGCGCCATCTGGGTATCTGGCTGTTGCCCGGCACGGTGTGTGAGCGCGGCAGCGACGGTTACCTCTACAACACGGCGCCGGTCTACTCGCCCGAAGGCGAGCGCGTTGCCGCCTATCGCAAGTGCTTTCCCTGGCGCCCTTACGAGCCCTACCGGCCCGGGGATCGCCTGGAGGTGTTCGACGTGCCGGGCATCGGCCGTGTGGGGCTGGCCATCTGTTACGATATCTGGTTTCCCGAAACGGTACGCCAGCTTGCATGGGAGGGGGCCGACGTCATCATCAACCAGGTCGCCACGACCACCTGCGACCGGGCTCAGGAGCAGATCCTCGTGCAGGCCAACGCCATCTTCAACCAGGTTTACATGGTGAGCGTCAATGCCGCGACGCCTTCCGGTGAAGGGCAAAGCCTGGTCGTGGATCCGGAAGGCCGTATTCGAGCACGCATGCCCGGCGCCACGGCGGGAACGTTGACCGACGTGCTCAATCTGGACGAGGTCGACCGAGTGCGAACCTTCGGAACAGCGGGCTTGAACCGTATGTGGTCTCAATTCCGAGATGATGATCCGGTGCTCGAACTGCCAATGTACGAAGGCCGTTTGGACCCCTGCAAGTGGGCACATCGCTCGTAACGTCTTTGTGAAAGGTGGGCTTGAGCCCATCGTGGCGGTATCGATAGCCCGCCCTCATCGTAAGCGTTTGCTTGCGGTGGGGGGCGGGCCTCGCTTTTTAAGGTTATATTAGTGCTCCTAAAAATGACGCCCGGCCGGGCGTCATTTTATGGGATCGTCACCGTTTTAAATCCCCTGGAGCACCGATGAGCCTGTTTTCTCTGGTGAGCGTGCTGATCACGCTCGCCGCCGTATCGAGCTACTTCAACTATCGCTATATCAAGCTGCCGACGACGATTGGCGTCATGCTGGTCGCGCTACTTGGCTCGCTCGCGCTGATTCTGATTAGCCCTTATAACGACGGCCTGCGCGATGAGGCCACCGCTCTGGTGGCGCGCATCGACTTCGACCAGGTGGTACTGCACGGGCTGCTCGCGTTTTTGCTGTTCGCCGCCGCTATTCACGTCAAGTTCGACCACCTGGGCCGGGAGTGGCTGCCGATCGGACTGCTCGCGGTCGTGGGCACCTTGATGTCCACGTTCATCGTGGGAACGCTTGCCTGGTGGATACTCGGCTGGATGGGGCTCGGTATTCCCTTCATGCATGCGCTGCTGTTCGGCGCGCTGATCTCGCCGACCGACCCCATCGCGGTGGTCGCGATCATGAAATCCGTTGGTGTCTCGCAGCAGCTCGAAAGCCAGATCAGCGGAGAGTCGCTGTTCAACGACGGCCTGGGCGTGGTGGTGTTCATGGTGCTGTTGCAGCTCGCTGGGCTCGACGGGGCGGAGCACGGCTCGAACTTAGGCGCTTCCATCGACGCGGCGGCCGTTGGCCTGCTGCTGCTCAAGGAGGTCGGCGGGGCGCTGCTACTGGCGTGCGCCGTGGGCTATACCACCCACCAGATGCTCAAGCGCGTCGACAATTACCAAGTCGAGGTGCTGATGACCCTGGCCATCGCCATGGGGCTTTACGCCCTGGCGGATGCGCTGCACCTGTCCGCGCCCATTGCCGTCGTGATCGCGGGGCTGTTCGTGGGCAACCACGGGCGGCAGTTCGCGATGTCGGACAAAACCCGCGAAAACGTCGATACCTTCTGGGAGCTGATCGACGAGATTCTCAATGTGGTGCTGTTCTTTTTGATCGGCCTGGAGCTTTTGATTCTGCCCATCGAGCGCGCCTGGCTTTTGGCCGGCGCACTGATGATTCCTGTCGTGGTCGGCGCGCGCGGGTTCTGCGTCTCCTTGATCATGGGCGTGCTCAAGCGGGTTAGAGAGCAGTCGCCGGGGACGATCCGGATTCTCACCTGGGGCGGGCTGCGCGGCGGCATCTCGGTGGCCATGGCGCTGTCGCTACCCGAAGGCGATCTGAGAAACCTGGTGCTGACGCTCACCTACTGCGTGGTGGTGTTCTCGATCGTGGTGCAGGGGCTGACCATGGGCAAAGTGATCCGCTGGAGCAGCCGCGGGTGAACCCATCCAACCGGGGTCGAGATAAGGAGCCTCTATAACGTCTGACTCTCATACCCGGCGCCTTGCAAGCCTCAAGGCAGACGTCGATCCGCCGATAGGTAATTAACTTCTATCGATAGGGCTGGCGAATGCAGCGATTACTCATCGGGCTTGTGTTGGCGCTGGCCGTCGTGTTGATTGGCTATGTCAGTCTTTATTCTATCCATGCGACCAATAAAGGGTTCGATCCCCAAACCCTGATGGGCACCCTGACAGATGAGCTGGAGTATCGAGTAGATACCGACGCGCATCGCTTTTTTGATGCAGCAGACGCCGCCCGGGCCGCTACATGGCACCGTAATCAAAAACCGACGCTTAACCTTGGGAGTGAGCCTAATGGCGCTTGGGTGCGCTTTCGAGTGGATAACACCACATCGGCACCCTTACAGCGCCTGCTCTTGATTGGCTGGAACTACAACCTGGTCGAAGCGTGGGTGCTCGATCGAACAAGTGGTCAGTGGTCGCCTTCCGTTCGCACAGGCAATTTCGTCGAGCCTGCTCGTCGAGACGTTGCAAGCCCCCTGCTGGCCTTACCCATCACATTGCCTTCGGGCCAGGCCGACGTTTACTTGCGCCTGGAAACCCAGCTGCCCTTGATTCTGCCCCTTCGGATGGTTGATCTAAAAACGTTCAACCGTGAAGCGCTTTATGACTACCTGAGCATGGGGGCTTTTTTCGGAGCCATGCTGGTAATGATGCTTTATAGCGCCTCATTGTTCGTCTTCATCCGCGATAGTTCCTATATCTATTATTGCTGTTACCTGGCGGCGGCGACCCTCTACGTGGGCAGTACTTACAACTATGGTTCCTACTTTTTCTGGTTCGAGTGGAAGTGGCTTAATGCACGAGTAGGTTTTTTGTCAGTTGGTTTAACGTTTTTAGCGGCCGGTCTTTTTGAACGACAATTTCTGAATATAAAGCGTGAAGGGGCTTGGCTGCTGGGTGCTGCCAATCTACTTATTTTGTATTGGTTCTGCGTCGTTCTGGCGGCATTGCTGTTTCCTAATCACGTCCATGAGCTCTTCATAGAGGAGGCGGGAGCCCTTTCATGTGTCGTGGCGTTGGCCGTTGCGTTCATCGTATGGCAACGGGGCAATGTCTCTGCCGGCTACTATTTTATAGCGTGGACGTGTTTGATGACCTCCACGTTTTTTCTGGTTCTAGCGACGGGGGGAGTGATCCCCATGAATACTTCCATACGCTCTGCCCAACTGCTTGGTTTTATACTGGAGTTTCTGCTGCTATCGATTGCCTTGGCAGAGCGTATCAGTCGCGAAAAAGCGTCCCGACTGGAGGCTCAAAATGCACTTTTAGCGGTGCAAGAGCAAAACAATAAGGTGCTTGAAAAGCAGGTTGCTCTGCGCACTCGCCAACTGGAGAAAGCCAATCGGGAACTGTTGAAGTTGAGCAGTACCGACCCGCTCACCCAACTCGACAATCGTCGCGGCTTTGAAGAAAAATTTATTGGAGCGCTTCAGCGCAGCCTCGAAAAGAGCGCTCCGCTGGCGTTTGTGATGATCGATATCGATCACTTCAAAGCGATCAACGATACCCATGGCCATAACGTCGGCGACGAGTGCCTGGCGCGGGTAGGTAAAACGCTTGGAAGCTACTGCCAGGGCGACGCTACGTTTGCCGGGCGCCTGGGCGGGGAAGAGTTCGCCATCGTTTTTGACGACCTTTCTATCGCCAAGGCCGAGGCAATGGCTGAACGGATTCGAACGGCTATCGCGGATTTGACCGTTGCAACGGCTAGAGAAGAGATTCAGTTAACGGTTAGCATTGGTGTGGCCACGGGGCTGGCCCATATCGATGACCGCATGCCAGCCTTTGCCGAAGCGGCCGACAAGGCGCTTTACCAGGCAAAGAAGCAGGGGCGTAACCGTGTTGTGCTGTCGCCACGCCAAAAGACACTCAAGCGACCACTGCAGTGTGACAGCGCACCTGACATGGAGGCGCTTGGCCTGCCTACGCAGTAAGCACGAGACATCGAGCATCGGCCTGCTGGCATCAATGGGCCGGGCTCCTATACTGAGCGCATACCCACTTTCGAGGATGCGCGCCATGAAACCAGAAAAACTGCCCTCCGGCGCCGGTGACGTGGCCGGCGAATACCCCGAGGTGTGGAGCGCCTACGCCGCACTCGGCAAGGCGTGTTCGCAGGCGGGGCCTTTGGAGGCCCGTCAGCGCCGGCTGGTCAAGCTGGCGCTGGCCGTCGGTAACCGCTCCGAAGGCGCGGTGCACTCCCACGTGCGCCGTGGGCTCGAGGAGGGCATCAGCGCCGAGGAACTCAAGCAGGTGGCGATGCTGGCGGTGCCTACCATCGGCTTTCCCGCCGCCGTCGCGGCACTGACCTGGATCACCGATATCACCGACGCGAACTGATTCGCCGCTAGCCCAGCATGTTCAGGTACTGGCGCACCACCACGGCGTTGTTGGTGCGCGTCTCTTTCGAGGCGAACACCAGCGTCACCGTTTCCCGCTTTGCGCGCTGGGAAAGCGGTCTGAGCGTTTCCCGATGCTCGGTCAGCTCCTTTAGATAGCGCTTTCGAAACTCCCCCCAACCGAGCGAGCCGTCGTGAAACGCCTCGCGCAATTCACGGCTGGGGGCGATCTCCTTTTGCCATTCGTCGATGTGGGCGTGCTCCTTTTTGACGCCGCGTGGCCAGAGGCCGTCCACCAGCACGCGGTAGCCATCCTCTTTCGCCGGCGCGTCGAACGCGCGTTTCAATGCGATCCTTGCCATGTTGCCTCCCTTTATGGATAAAGGCTGGTTACCCGCCCGCCCTAGGCGGCCACCAACGGCCTGGCCGGGCCGAAGTGCTCGAAGTGGCGGTGGCTATCATCAATACCCAGCCCCGCCAGCGCGGTGTCCACGGCGGCCATGAACCCTTGCGGGCCGACGAAGTAGCAGCGCGCTTTGGGCCCCGGCAGGTAGCGCGCCAGCAGGTCACGATCGATACGGCCGATGTGCTCAACCCCTTCACCGTGTTCGAGCACGTTGACCACCGTCAGCTGCTCCGGGTAGTCGCGCTTGAGCGCTTTGACGTCGTCGCTAAACGCGTGGTGGTCGCGATCGATCGCGGCGTGCAGGTACACCACCCGGCGGCCCTCTGACAGCGCCTGGCGGGCGATGGGGAGAAGCGGCGTCTGGCCTACGCCGCCGCTGGCCAGCAGCAGCGGCTCGTTTCCTTCGACGAGCGTCAGGTCGCCGGCCGGCGGCAAAAGCTCCAGCGTGTCGCCTACCTTTAACACATCATGGAAGTGGCGGCTGACGCGGCCCTGCTCCTCACGTTTGATGGAGATCCGGTAGCTACGGCCGTTGGGCAGGTCGGACAGGCTGTAGTGGCGATAAACCGGCTCGCCGTCGATCATCACGCGCACGCCAATGTACTGGCCGGGCTCATGCGCTGCCACGGGGCCGCCATCCTCGGGCTCGAAAACGAACGACCGGATGACCGAACTCTCCTGGTGGGTGCGGGCGATTTTGAAGCGCCGCGCGCCGCGCCAGCCGCCGGGGCGGCTTTCGAACTCGCGGTAGCGCTGATCTTCCAGGTCGATCAGCAGTGCGGCCAGCTCGCCGTAGAGCGCGCCCCAGGCATCGGCGATCTCCGGGGTCAGCGCGTCTCCCAGCACTTCGCCGATCGCTGCCATCAGGCACTCGCCGACGATCGGGTAGTGCTCGGGCAAAATGTTCAGCGAGACGTGCTTGCTGACCACGATATCGAGTGCGGCCCGCGCCTTCGCCGGGTTGCCTCGAAGCTGAACGTAGGCGAGCACCGCGCCGGCCAGCGCCCGTGGCTGGCTGCCGTTTTGCTGATGCACCTCGTTGAAGAGCACCTTGACCTCGGGGTAGCGCTCGAACATCAACGGGTAGAACCGGCTGGTGATGGCGTTGAGATGTTCGGCAACGACGGGGGCGGTGGCTTCGATCAGCGCTTCCTGCTCGTGGCTCAACATGGCGTGTTCCTTATAAGATGTATTTAAAATATATCTTATAAGGCGTGCCAAAAAAGCTCAACGCAAGACGCCCGCCGTCTCTTGATCCAGATCAAAAGAGGGCGCATTAGCGAAAGTGTGGGTTCAAACGTGGGTGGCGGGGATGCGTAAGAGCCCGGCGAGCTCCGGTACGTGGCCGTCCAGCACGTCGGCCAGGGTGTAGCGGTCGAGCACGGCGAGAAAGGCGGCGAGCGCCTCGCCCAGAATAGGCCTAAGCCGGCACGCCGGGGTGATCGTACAGCCGTTGTCCTGTTGAAAGCACTCGACCAGCCCCATGTCCTGCTCGGTGTCGCGCACCAGCGCACCCAGCCCGATGGTGGCCGGGTCCTGGGCCAGCAGCAGGCCGCCGTTTTTACCGCGAATCGCGGTGACGTAGCCTTTCTGGGCCAGCTCGTGAACTACCTTCATCAGGTGATTGCGCGAGATGTCGAACGCCTCGGCGATTTCACCGATCGTCGCGCGCGCCTCACCCTTGACGGCCAGATAGATCAACACGCGAATCGAGTAATCGGTGAACCGGGTTAGCTGCATGGTGGGTGCCTGGCGCTTGCCCCGCACGGGGCATAAGAGGGGAGGCCGTAGCCTAATCACTTCCGCTTTTCGGGTCAAAGCGACGTTTCGTCATCGGGCGAGGCATCTGCGTTCGCGGATTCGGGCACCTGCTCGAACAGTGCCAACTGGCGATGATCGACGGGCCTGGCGCGCCCGCGCTTGGCGCTGGGGCGTCGGTGGCTGGCAAGCCGAGCCATCAGCGTTTGGCTAATATCTTTCGCCTCCGGCGTATGGCTCATCTCGAAGATGCGCGTTTTCCACACCTGCGCTTCGGCCTCGAAATCATGAGGTAACGGGTAGTGCTCGCCGGGAATGAACGCGTAGCGCGTTTGCAGGCTTTCCGGCAGCGCCCAGGGTTTGGCCCGCCACTCGACGGGCAGCACGGTTAACTCCGGCACCCAGCGGGCGACGAATTCACCGCTCGGGTCGTTGTCCTCGGCCTGCTTGATCGGGTTGTAGATGCGCAGCGTATTGAAGCCGGTGGCGCCAGACTGCATCTGAATCTGCGGGTAGTGGATACCGGGCTCGAAATCGGTAAACAGTCGCGCCAGGTGAAGCCCGGGTTCACGCCAGTGAAGGCCGAGGCCAAAGGTGGCAAACGAGATCAGCATCGCGCGCATGCGAAAGTTGATCCAGCCGGTGTGAATCAGGCAGCGCATGCAGGCATCTACCAGCGGCACCCCGGTTTGGCCGCGCTTCCATGCCAGTAGGCGCGGGTGCTGTGGGTCGCGCTCGCGCAGCCCCCTGAGCGCCGGATGCAGGGTTTTATCTTCGATGCTCGGCTCGCTTTCGAGCTTTTGAATGAAGTGGCAGTGCCAGTGCAGCCGCGAGGCGAGCGCTCGCAGCGAATGCGCCCAGCGGGTTTTCTCGGCGTGCTTTTCGCGCTGGTGGCGAAGCGAGCGCACTACCTCGCGCATCGAAAGCGTGCCCCAGGCCAGGTGGGGCGAGAGCCTCGAGCCGTGTACCTCGGCCCGCAAGGGCTTGGAGATCGAGCCTCGGTAGCGCTCGCCGCGTTGGGTAAGAAAACCGTACCAGAGCGCGCGCCCGGCGCAACGCCCGCCGCGCTGGCGCTCGGGGCAGGGGGTGGTGTCGACACCCAGCGTGAGCGTGTGCAGTTCGTCCACCGGCCGATGATGAAACGCCTCCCAGCCGGGGGCCGGGCGGGCATTGGCGGGCGCCTTGAAGGTCGGGGCCTGCATCAGCGCTTCCCACTGTTCCTCCCAAGCGCTTTGATCGACGCGGCTTTTAAGCCCGCGCACCACGCCCACCTGGCGGTGTTCGTGCCACATCACTCCTTCAGCGCGGCACCACTTGAGCACCGCCACGTCGCGCGCATAGCTCCAGGCGTTGCCGGTTTCCTCATGGGAGTAGAGCGTCAGCGCCCCGTAGTGCGCCTTCAGCGCGGCGAGCAGCGTGAACACATCGCCTTCCCAAATACACAGCGGCAGCCCACGCTCGCTCAGCGCTGCCTGTAAATCGACCAGCGAGTCGGCGGCAAACTGCCAGTGGCGAAGCGCACTGTCCGGCGCCTGCCACTGGCCAGGCTCGATGGCGAACACCGGCAGCACCGGCCCCGCCTCGGCGGCCAGAGTCAGCGGCGCGTGGTCATGAACGCGCAGATCGCGCTTGAACCACACCACGTGAATACCGGCAGTCGCCATGGGTCTCCTTGGGCTATCCGTGCCCGGGTCGTAGCGTTACCATCAAGCGTTGGTCACAATCCCCCAAGGAGCAAGCCCATGTACATCGCCATGAACCGTTTTCGTATCGCCCCGGGCCGGGAAGAGGATTTTCTCGAGGTATGGCGCAACCGCGACTCGCATCTTAATGAAGTGCCAGGCTTCAAGGAGTTCAAGATGCTCCGGGGCGAGAAGCAGGAGGACCACACCGTGTTTATCTCCCACAGCATTTGGGAATCTGAAGACGCCTTCCGCGCTTGGACGCAGTCCGACGCGTTTCGCAAGGCGCATGCCAATGCCAAGTCGCCGGAGGGGATTTACCTGGGGCCGCCGAAGTTTGAGGGGTATGAGGTGGTGCTTTAAGGCATTGCTTTGAAACCACGTGTTCGATGCTGCCGCTTACGAGCGGCAGTGTTGTGTTGGGGCTGCCTAAAAGTCGGCGAGCGTAGGCCTACGACCTGTGGCTGAAGGTTGCCGTCAAATTTACGCGTGATCTAAGATAAATTTGCAAATAAAGTATAATTGAATCGAGTAAAACGAGTGGGCACGCGAAGAAGGGATAGGCTGCCTGTAAATTGATCGGTGCTAGAGTGATCAGTAGGTGACGGTCTTTAAGCGGGCTGCATAACCTCAATAAACACGCCGGCGCGTTTATTGAGGTTATGTGGATGGGCGAATAATCACTGTTATACATTATGGAGTATTCTATGAGTACCAATAAATCTGAAACCCAAATTTATGCTACATATGATGAGTTTTGTAAGGCAAGGGGACTGATTTTACCACATAGAGTGGAATTCAATAGATCAAAAGTAAAACAAGACGAACTAAAAGTCATAAAAGAATACTTCACCAACTTGTGCTTAGATTTAACTGTATATAGTGACCTCTTCACAGATCAACAATCGATTGATGTGTTAAACGAATTCAATTCTTTAATTTTTGGCAGAATACAAAAGGCATATATTGAAAAGCTCTGCCTTAGTCTTGCTTGTTTGTTGGATCCTGCCCAGACAGGAAGGAATAATGAAAACTTGTCATTAGCAAGAATTATAGCTCAATGTGAATGTCCTGAATTAGATGATAAATATTCAGAGTTGCTTAAGCTCTACGAGTTGACAGGTATTAAAAGTTGGCGTAGCAAATTATTAGCTCACAATGATTTAAATACTTTAATGGGTAAGAAAAAATTAGATTTGAAATTTAGGAAAAATGACATAGAAAATATCATTGAATTAATACAAGAGATTTTTGATGATATCTCAGGCTCTACTGCTCAAACTGATATCAGAATTGCATTGCTATTTGATCAAGATATTAGTCAGTTTTTGAATAAGTTAAAACTCTCATCTAGAAATTCATAGCAAGGCATCCAAGCAGAACAAAGAACAGTGGATTAAGTTTCGCTTCGCTACATATTTTAACCCAATATTTTTCGCTTAATGCGGCGTTAAGTATGTGAGGAAACAATGAGAACACATCAATATCAAAGAAAAAATAGGTTTGATGGAGCTGTATATCACTTTTTCGAGTTGAGCAACGCTGTTCGGGTTATTAGGGTTTTGAATAATGAAGAGTTCGAGCATACTTTCTCGAAGGGAGACTTTATTCAAGGAAGAACTCTGAAAAAATTTGATTTTGACACGGCTATAGAAAAAGGTCATGCCGTTTATGTGACTAGCGAAGAGTTTCCATCTTCAAATGCTCAAAGTTTAGCTGCTCAAGTTGATTTCATTTACAGTAATAGTGTTGAAGAAAAATCATCTTTAGAGTCTGATATAGATGAAATTCTTTCAAACCCAATGATCGAGGTTACCGAGAAAGAAAGTTTAATAAAGTCTAGGATAGGTCAGGGTGCTTTTCGTCAAAAACTAATTAATATGTGGGGTGGATGTGCTGTTACTGGTTGTGAGGTTAAAGAACTACTTGTAGCGAGTCACATTATTCCATGGAGGGTCTCTGAAGCTAATAGATTAAATCCTTATAATGGATTTCTTTTGGTTGCACACTTAGATAAAGCATTTGATTCAGGGCTTATTAGTTTTGATTCAGAAGGTTGTATTATGATATCTTCAGAGTTTAAAGGCTGTAACTTAATTGGAATATATCCTGATTTATTTATTAACTTGAAACCTGAGCACGAGAGATTTCTTAAATATCATAGGTTTAATGTATACAGAAATAAATAAAAACGCTTTATATCGATTCGTGACGTTTGGCAGTTTTTATTTAGCGTTTTCGGTGTAATGATTGAGTTTCGTGGCCAGTGTTGTTGATCACTTAAGCGGGCGTTGTGAGTCATTCAATATCGAGTATAGAAATGAACGATAGAATTAAAAAAATTGATACACCAGAGAAGTGCGAAATATTCGCCTAGAACTGCATTGAGCGTGGCCATGAAGATTTGGCGAAAGAGGCCAAAGAACGAGCTGTTCAGCTCCGAGCTGAAGCTTACGGAGCAAAATCTGATGCTGAGCGTAAAGCCCTCGAAGCTGTTTACGCATACGAAGAGGTATTGAGTGCGAGGAATGGAAGGAAAACTCGTGCCGGTCGTACATGGCAAATGATAACCCGCCATGGAATTATTGGTGCGGTAGAAAGAGCCGTAAATCGACCTACAGAAACACAAGGTTATATCGCTCTAGTTGAAATGGGTCTTGAAGATTATGCATTTGAAAATGTCATGCTTCGTCACACTGATCTTTTTAGTGATCAGGCGGTAAAAATTTCAAGAGAACGTATAGAACAGTGGAAAAACTCATAACATACAAAGGCAGTATCGCCTTTCGGGCTGGACGTGCTAACGCGCGCCGCTGCTATGGACGTTAGACCATATAGAGAAACCAATGAACATCGAAGCCTGGTTGGCATTTACTGCCATTGCATCCATAGCGACTATCGTGCCTGGGCCGGCAATGCTTCTGGTCGCCACGCATAGCTTGAAGTACGGAGTTCTTCAATCGTTAAAAACGATCCTCGGTAATATTACAGGCTTGGCGATTCTATCGAGCATCTCCGTTACGGGCTTGAGCGCGCTAATTTTGTATTCCTCGAGCGCTTTTCTGGCGGTTAAGATAGCGGGAGCGCTCTACCTCGCCTACCTTGGCATCAAAATTTGGCGCAATGGCGTCTCGCCCATTAAGGTCGAAGAGGCTGATTCAAATAAGCGTGGTGGGCTCTTGTATCTGCAAGGTATCGCGGTGTCGCTTTCAAACCCAAAAGCTATCGCGTTTACAACGGCGCTCTTTCCTCAATTTATCGAGCCGGGCCAACGCGTGCTTTTTCAGTTTTCAATATTGTTGGGAACGTTTATGGCGTTATCATTTTCCTGCTTATGTGTCTGCTCGATACTGGCACGCCAAGCCTCCCTTGGCGTTTCAGGAAAGTTGCCGCTTAATTTGGGTAAGATCTTTGGTGGCAGTTTGATTGGCGCGGGTGGTTTACTGCTGTTTGCAAAAAACTGAGCTTAACAAGCATCGACAGGGCGATAGCCAACACTACCTGCCTTTTTGTAACGAGAGCGATTAATGGCGTCTCCTGAACGCCTTTAGTGTAAAGCCTGGAAGTGCCTACGAATTCCGAGGCGATGCATTCAACCAACCTGGCCGGGTACCCTTGGTGCAGTGGGCGGGGTATATTAACCCGGCCATGGGGCTGCTCGTGGCGCGAGTCATCCAGTCGCGGGTCGTTTGGGTGTGAATCATTGAAAGAAAGAGGAACCGGTTTTGAAATTAGTTAAAAGCTTGCTCGTGGGGCTTCTGCTGCTGGGGTGCTCATCCTTTGCAAGCGCGTCGGATTACTACGTCGATATCACCAACAACACGGGCTACACCATTTTGTACATGTACGTCAGCCCGGCGAAAGCCGAAACCTGGGAGGAAGACGTGTTGGGCAGTAGTGTATTTAGAAGCGGTGAGACCCAGCGCGTAACGCTAACCAACTACGACAGCCCCATATTCGATATTCGCCTGGTGGATGAAGACAAGGACAGCTACACCTTCTGGGATGTGGATGTCTCGCAGCGCGATATTGTGGTCACGCTGGGGGATCTGGATTAAAGCACGGTCGCGGCGTGATGATCACGCCGCCTTGAGCTTCGCTCTAGCTGATATCGTTTTGGCAGGGAATAAAGGGTATTTTGCCGCCGTATCAGTGTCCAAAGACTATGAACGCCTGCGCCGCGACAGCATCAAGGAACCACGCTTTTCCCCATCGGTGCTCAAGCATTCTAAGGTTGTCGGCGATGGAGTTTAGCCAGTCGAGTCAGCAACGCCTCAAACCCGCTAGTACTGGAACCTTATCCTGGGCAAGGATATATCCATTACTCTGCTTTCGATGTGGAGCTGGAAGTCGAGGCGCGCCGCTTCCCTTCGAACAATCGGTCACGCGAGCCCGTCAAGTGCTCGCGCATAAGATCACGCGCAACACTGGGCTGGCGTTGCTCGATCGCCTCAACGATAGCTTTATGCTCCTCAAACACATGCTGAAGGCCATCGGGGGTTGCCTTGAGTGAAAGTCCGTGAAATTGCATGCCGACGGCAATGTGGTCTTCCAGTGCTTCCATTGCGGTTGCGTAATAATGATTTCCTGACGCTTGAGATATGGCTAAATGAAACTGAAAGTCAGCGTCCTCATGGTGTCTGCGACGGTTGGTTGCATCGCGCAGAACTTTCAAGGCCGATTGAATGCGTTTAATGTCGTCCTCGTTGTGCCGCTCTGCGGCTCTAGCGGCGGCTTCCGGCTCGACACTCAAGCGAAAATCATAGCAATCTTCTAAATCAGCGATATTTTCAATCTGACCAAACCCCAGTGGTTGGCGCAGGCCGACGCTGCGAACGAAGCTGCCAGCGCCTCGTCGTGAATAGATTAGTCCTTGCTCGCGCAGCTTCTGCAGCGCGTCACGCACAATAGGGCGAGATACCTGAAATTCAGCAGCGAGTTCGTGCTCGGTCGGTAAGCGTTCGTCAGCTTGATAGGAGCCTGACTTGATCGCCCGCTGCAGCTGTTCATAGATCATCTCGCCTAAGCTTCGGCGCCCCGATGTGGAGCCACGTTGTTCACTCATGCGGTTTTCCGTTAAGTTTTACAAATCATTTCGGCGACTCTTATCAGTGTATCATCCGCACCAAAGCCCCCCGACTTGGTGATAAATACCGTATTCTCGGTGCGGCAAACGGGAAGGCCGGGCAGGATTTCTCCAAGTATCTGCATTTCCACTATATCGTTACTCAGTAGCACAGCTTCAGCCGTCGCGCCACCAGTGAGAAACCAGGTAACGTCATGCTCGAAAGTAAGCTTTTTGAGCGACGCAGCGAGATTCGTTGCAACCGTTTCAGACGGTAATGATTCAGCGCCGGGAGTGGCCTGTAACACGGTTATGCGGGCATTTTGCTGTGGTGCTGTATCCAGGCAGCCGTTGGGTGCCGGTATATGGACGGCATCGCGTTTCGCTGAGAGTAACGCGTTAATTTGCGCCAAGGTAATGGGATCCCTTGACCCTGCGGTGATACACAGCGCTGGCGGGAACGACAACGGCAGGTCTTGCGGGCTTGCGTGGCCGGCCATGTGCATGGCCAAGCGCTCTGTGAGCGAGCGCGCACCCAAAAAAAGGGTGTCGGTGGCATGGTCGCCGATCCACTGATCCATTTCTTCGTCATGGCGTGTATCGGGTATACAGGCGCTGTTGGCGTGGTGGCCGAGCGCGTCGCTAACCGAGATCGGCGCGTCCACTCCAAAGCCGCTGACGCAGCCATTGATCACGATCCGATTGAATGACGGAATCGCCGGCATGGCGACGATCTTACGGTAAGGGATTGCGTCCAGCTCAGTGGCGATCGGCCCCTTGAGCCGGGAGTCCACCTTCTTGAAAATGAGTGTGCCGCCAGGCAGCGCCCGCATCACTTGAGCCACTCGTTCTTTCGCATCCTCTGGAGAAACGTCACGTGTGTGTGTCGAGACGGCCAGTACCTCGGGGCGTTGTTCGGCCAATACGCGCGCGATGGCCTCTGGAGAGGTTACGGCATGGGTGCGAAACCCATACCGTGCAAAGGCTGCGCTAGAGTCGAGTGCGCCGGTGAGGTCGTCAGCAATGATGATGAGTCTCAACGCTTGTGTCTTGGGCGCCATGGGGAATCTCTTTTTTAGTTCGCTGAACCGTTATTACCCATCACGGGCAGGCCTGGCGATAGAGTGGGCTATTCAAAGCGATTTAACTTATGCCAAGCGGTGATTAAGGTGCGTGGTTTAGAGCGCGGCTCGGTATATCGAAAGCACATCGTCCACGGTCATGTCGCGTGGATTATTGTCCATCAAGCGGCGGATACCGTGTGCTTCTTCGGCCCAGGTCGACAGATCTTGTTCTTGAGCCCCGTGCTTGGCAAGCTGCATTTCCACACCGAGATCACGACAAAACGCATAAGCGGAGTCTAATAGCGATCCAGTGGAGCCGTCGAAGTGTAGCCCCAGCGCATCGGCGATTTCGCGCGTTTTTTCTGGGCGCACTGACTCATTGAACGCAAGCACGTGTGGGAAAATGATCGCATTGGATAGGCCATGGGGAAGGCTCAGGCGTGTTCCCAATGGATAGGCGAGGGCATGGCCCGCGGCGGTATTGACCGGCCCCAGGCAGATCCCGCCGTAATACGAGGCGAGCATCATCCCGGCGCGTGCTTCAGTATCCTGACCATCGGCAACCGCACGGGGCAGGTATCTGCCGATCAAGGTCATTCCCATTCGCGCATAGCCGTCGATCAGGTCGTGCGCGTTAATGTTAGTAAACGCTTCGACACAATGCGCCATGGCGTCAATTCCGTTTGCCGCAGTGACCGCAGGCGGTACCGAGTACGTAAGCACGGGGTCGAGTACGGCGAAATCGGCCAGCAAATAGGGGCTTTCAACGGCGATTTTCGACTTCGACTCCGGATCGGTAACCAGGGCGCGAATACCCGCCTCGGACCCGGTACCGGCAGTTGTGGCCACCTGGGCAAGGAGAGTGCGGCGCCCCTGCACGCGATTCGGGCCTGCGACATCCTTGAGCGCTTGTTCACCGTCCCATAGTGCGGCAACCAGTTTGGCGATATCCATCACCGAGCCGCCGCCAAGGCCCACCACGAGTCCCGGCTGGCAGTCACGCGCGAATGCCAGTGCTCGTTCAAGTACGCTGGTGTCGGGCTCTGGCGTAACGTCAGCGAATACGGTGACGTTACCCGGTAGCTCCAGGGCCTCGGTATAACTTGCCGTGTGCTGGTCGGCGATGACGAGCGATCGCTCGACCCCGGCTGCCCATGAACCTAAACGAGCAGAGGCTCCGGCTCCCACCTCTAGCCGCTTGGGCTGATGAATAGTGATCGGTTTGTCGATTGCGCTCATTCTTTGTCCTCATGCTCAAGGTGTTCCATTCGGGCCACGACTATCTCGCGCTCCTCATCAGAAAGCTCCACGAACGGCGGGCGGACGCGTGTCCAGCTATCCAGACCCCGGCGACGGGCTAGCATCGTCTTGACGGTGGGTAGCTGAACGTAGGCGTTGGTCAGTTCGCGCCAGGCATTGATGCGCGCTTGTGCCGATTCGACTTTCGCCTGCTGAGCGGGATCATTCCATCCGTCGAAAACGATGCGTAAATCCGCCGCCACCAAATTAGAGCTGGCCGTAATGCAACCAGCACCTCCCGATTTCAGCAGCGGCAGCATCAGCGGGTCTGCCCCGGCCATCACCGCGCAGTCTGGACACTCGGCGATGGTGCGACGCATGTTGTCAATATCACCGGAGCTGTCTTTGATGCCGATCACAATGCCTGGGTAGGCAGCTTGTAAGCGAGTAATGAGCGCCTGCGAAATCGCGACCCCGGAGATCTGCGGAATGTGATAGAGGATCACTCGCAACCGGTCGTCGGCGACCCGGTCGATAATGTCGGCATAGGCGCGAAAGAGCCCTTCGTCACTGACGCCCTTGTAATAAAAGGGGGGCAGCAGCACGACCGCTTTTACGCCAGCGTCGACGGCGTGACGCGTCAGCGCTACGGTGTCCGCTACGCTGGTTTGTGCTGTTCCTGGCAGTAGCTTCGATGGCGCGATACCCGCTTCAATCACCCGATCCAGAAGCTCTTTGCGTTCTTGCAAGCCCAGGGAGTTTGCTTCGCCGGTTGTACCGAGCAGGGCGATACCGTCGCAGCCTTCTTCGATCAACGCATGGCAATGCTGTGCAAAGGCGGTGTGATCAGGGCTTCCATCCTGGGAAAAGGGGGTGGCGGCAGCACAGTACACGCCGCCGAAATCGTTGGTGGTCATGATGGGTACCTGCCTGCTACCAGTTTGCGCGCATAGGCGATGGCAGCTTTCATGTTGGTATGGTTGGCCTTACCAGTGCCGGCGATATCGAAAGCCGTGCCGTGATCGACTGACGTGCGATCAATCGGCAGCCCCACTGATACATTCACCGTCGAGTCGAAGGCGATTAGCTTGATCGGAATATGGCCCTGATCGTGGTATTGGGCGATCACCAAGTCGAATTCACCCTGGTAGGCGCGATAATAGACCGTGTCAGCTGAAATGGGCCCTTCAACGTTCATGCCTTCTTCTCGCGCCATGGCAACCGCTGGCTTGATCTTCTCGATATCTTCATTGCCGAATAAGCCGTTTTCGCCACAGTGAGGGTTAAGTCCTGCGACGGCTATGCGGGGAGACTCAACACCTACACGGCGCATATGCTCGTAGCCGGCGCGAATCGTTACGAGCACCTGCTCGGGAGTGACGTGCTCGATAGCATCTTTTAATGAGACATGGGTCGATACGTGGATCACTTCCAACCGCTCGGATGCCAGCAGCATGTAGGCAGCATCCGATCCCGTTAAAGTGCGTAACATGCCTGTATGACCATCATAGTGATGGCCGGCTGCGTTCAGCGACTCCTTGTTAATCGGCGCGGTGACAATACAACCAATTGAGCCGTCTTGAGCCGCCCGAACCGCCGTCTCAATAAAGCGAAAAGCGGCGTCCCCAGCCGCGTGGCTAAGTTGGCCCCAGGGCAGTGGCGCCCCCGGAATGTCTACATCCTCGACCAGGCCTAAAAGATCAAGGGACGTACCCACTGCCTTTTGGGCTGCCTCTAACGTCGCCAAGTTGCCAAAAACGCGCGTTTTCGATCGCTCTTCGGGCGTCATCTCGGCCAGCGCCTTGATGGTTATTTCGGGGCCGACTCCAGCGGGATCGCCCATCGTAATACCAATAACATCGCTCACACGGCTGCTCCGTTGATCCAATCAAGGTTTAGCCGAACATGCTTGATAGCTCGGCGATATAAGGTGTAGGCAATTTCTACCTGCCCGTTGTTTCGCTGCAAAATGACAGGGTAAGACAGCTCCTTGTTTTGGCCGTCCACCGAGTTGTTGGAAAGGCATGTGCCCGAGGACTCTTCAATCACGACTTGCTGGGAGAAGGTGCGTCCGCCGTCTTCGGAAAGGCATAGCGCCAGGGGGGCACGTGGAACACCCCATATGGGCTGACAGCCGCCGGACGCATTTGGCCGATCATCCTCTTCACCGAGTTCGTCATAGAGAGACTCGCGGCGGTCCTGAGACATTGCGGCTGAAACTGGATTGCAGACCATAGCGATTCGCCCATCGTCGAGTCGCGTCACACCAATGGAAGAGTTGTTGTTAGGTACGTTGGTGGGCGTGGGGGGGGTCCAGGTTTGACCGCCATCGAGACTCTCAGAGCGGTGCACGAAATCTGCTTGGCGGCGGCGATAAAAGGCTACCAACGTATCGTTATCGAGCGTCACCGTTGACATGTGAACAGCGCCTGGCGAATCCGGCACGTCTGTAATTACCCACGTTTCGCCTTGGTCTTTCGAGATCGCTACCGCAGCCGTGTCGTAGCTGCCATTCCAGCGCTGGCCTGGACGAGGATTGCAGCGAAATAGTGGCAGCAACCAATCGCCATTCGTCCTGACGCTGAGGGGCGCGCGGATAAAGGTTCCATTCGGCAAACCCAGATCACGGCTGGGACCACTGGTGACATGCGTGCCCTCTACCTCAAGACTGCGCATGATCACTCGGGCTTCATCCTGATTGCCTGAAGGTTGAGCCGTGTTGAAGAGAATGATGTCGCCTTCGGGCGATAAGAAGATGATGGGGTTTTGTTCAGAACGGGCAGCATCGTCTGTAAGGCGTTGCGCGGGCCCCCAAGTATCGGCATTAGGCAACAGCACTGACGCATGTATTGATATATCCGACTTACCTTCGAGTGTTCCTCCGAACCACGCACAAAGCAGGGCTCCACCGGGCAGGGCGGAAAGGAAGGCGGCATGATTCTGTACAGCTGCTGACGGCAAGATAGCTTCGATACCGCCAAGGCGCGAGACGCATGCCCCGCTCATTTTCGCTGCGATTTCATCCGGTGTCATTTTTGTACTCACTCCTAAACGGCATGGGTGTTTTATCGTTGCCTTTGTGACGGTGAGCATCATCATTGGAAAAGATGTTGTCAAGTTATATGGTTTGTTTAGGCATATAGACTAAAGGGCTAATTGATATTTAAATTCATTTATATCAATAGGTTATTTATTGTTATTTTGAAAAATAGTGTTTTTAAAATTTACTTAATTGACAACATTGTTGGCTAAAGCCATTGTGTGGCGATGCTGACCGTAGAGAGGGAACATTGAGGGCAACAGGCGTGAACAGGAGCAACAGTGTCGAGAAATTGCAGGTCACTGAGTCAGTGCTCTCAATTTCTATAGCTGTTGTATGCGACTGCCTCATTTTGGTTGGATCTCTGCGCATTCGATATTGTATGCGGCGTCTTTACGAAGTCGCTCTGAAGCCCACTGCTGTGGACCACTAATACAATCCTGCTGGAGCGGGTTCATCGCTTGGTTTGTGTCAAAGGAGAACAAACAATGATTTTAGAAAAGACCGGGTTGCACAAGGCAACAGCTTTATTGTTGTCAGGCGCTTTGTTTACCATCATTAGTGGTTGCTCGGATGAAACTTCTGAGCAAGCTTCCGCAAGCGATGAACCGGTAAAGTTGGTAGCCGCGACGATTACATCCAAGAACTCATTGCTAGCGCAAGCGCTTACAGCATTTGGTGAAGAGATTGAAAGTCAGAGTAATGGAGAGATTGAGGTCACCGTTCACACTGACGGCACTCTTGGTAACGCTTCTAGTTTATATCAGTCAGTCATCTCTGGTGATATTGATATGATCTATTCAGATACAGGCTGGTTCGCTGAACAAAATCCTGTGTTTGAAGTGCTGGGTGCCTACTACCTATTTAAAGATAGAGAGCATTTTGAGTCTGTTGTTAATACAGAAGGTAAGCTTTCATATTTTGAAGATTTGCTGATAGAAAATCCTGGCTTGAAAACCGTTATGTATGAGGGAGGGCTGGAAAGAAACATCATTAGCACCTTCCCCATTAATTCCGTTGAAGACCTTGAAGGTCAAACAATGCGCAGTGGCACAGGCTCAACCGAGCTTGAGTGGTGGCGAAATCTGGGCGCTGACCCCACTAGCATTGCCTTTAACGAAGTATATTCTGCGCTGCAGACTGGCGTGGCAGACGGATCGCAAAATAGCCTGGATGCAATGATTGAACAGCGGTTTGGTGAAGTAGCAAAATACATCGCCAGAACACAGCACCGTTTGGATCTAGGTTTTGTCGTTATGAATAATGAACGATACGACGCACTGTCTGATGAGCATAAAGAGGCAATCGAAAGAGCGCGCGATGTTGTTCAGCCTGAGTACATCAATCGAGCATTCGAAAAAACTGAAGAAGATATTGCAATACTGGAAGATGACTTCGGTGTAAGTTTCACTGACCTGGATCGAGAGGGTTTTATTGAAAGATCTCGTGTTCAGCTAAATGAGTTGGCTGAAAAATATGATGTGCAAGATGTCGTTGACGAAACCTTTAACTGATAGTGAGCTTTTACTGCCCTAAGATTTTAGGGCAGTAACTCTTTGGGGTTATGATATGTGGCCTGAAAAAATTAATTCTACACTCCTAAAATCGGTATCCTTGGTTAGCATGTTCATGCTGGTGCTCATTTCAGTAACATTGTTTACTGGGGTAGTCACAAGATATGTATTCTCTTATTCAATCCCGGAGTTGGAAGTCTTAAGGAAGTTTTCTTTGCTGTGGCTTGTGTTTTTGGGTTCTGCAATAGCCGTAAAGGAAAAGGCTCATTTAGAGATTGATATACTTTCGGATTATCTAAGCGAAACAGGAGCGAAGATTAGGAATATCATCGTCTACCTGCTTACGCTCGTGGGTATCGTAATACTAGTTTTTATTGGCGTTGCTGCTTTTAAGTCAGGTGTGATGCGGTCGGAACTCGTGTCGATTCGATTTCTGTCTTCACCACCCTCTCTAATTTATTATTATTCAGCATTCTTGGTAGGCTCGGCACTTATGCTTTACTTTCATCTATTCAATTCCAAGGGGCTATTTTTTAAAAAGCACAAGAAAGAGGTTAAAGGTAAATGATTCTACTAACCATCATTTCTGTTTTCCTTGCTTGCTTATTGATTGGGGTTCCTGTTGCGTTCAGTATAGTTATTGCCGCAGCTATTCCCATCATCTTCGAGCCGCTCGTAAGCTTGACTCAAGCTAGTTCCGTCATGATTGAGTCTTTTTCAAGCTTTACATTACTGGCAATTCCGCTCTTTATTTTTTGCGGTGCACTGCTGAATCTCACAAAAGTAACTGATGATTTAATCTATATATCCAAGGCCCTTGTAGGTAATCTGAAAGGTAGTTTGGCTCATATAAATATTGTAACAAGTGTGTTTTTTGGAGCAATATCCGGTTCTTCAGTAGCAGACGTCGCATCGCTGGGTCGAATTTTAATACCTGCCATGGTGAAAGCAGGTTACAGTAAGGAGTTTGCAGCAACTATAACCGCTGCATCTTCTACTATTGGGTCGATAATACCACCTAGTATTCTATTGATAGTATACGGCGCGTTGTCTCAGACGTCAGTTGCTGCCTTGTTTATAGCAGGGATTATTCCAGGTGTGTTGATTGGTGCAACACAAATGTTTTATGCCTATTACTATGCCCATAAAAACAATGTTGGACCTGTGAGCAATGAACTACTTGGGTTGAGTGCAGATGATAAACTTTCTAAGCGATTGGCGTTAAAGAAAAGTATTTTTCCGGCTAGTTTGTTTATAATTGTCATTGCTGGAATCATGGCAGGCATATTTACGGCGACTGAAGCCGCCGCTATTGCCGTGGTGTATGTATTTTTTGTAGCCTTTTTTGTTAAAAAGGAAAGAAGTTTTAAAAACTATAAAGAAGTTACGCATAGGGCTGTTACAGATTCAGCGTCTATCTATATACTGATCGCTGCTGCTTCTTTTTTATCTTGGGTACTGTCGTATTATCAAGCGCTGGATCCAGTGATTAATTTTATTATTGAAAATAATTTTAATGGCTTTACTTTTTTGTTAGTGCTGGTGCTGCTGTATTTTATCCTGGGTACTTTTATGGAGCCAAATTCAGCAATGCTGATTTTTGTACCCATGTCTGTTCCTGTAATACGCGAACTAGGCATCGATCCGGTCGTTGCAGGTATTGTAACGGTGATGGCTATCCGTTTGGGTACGGTAACGCCACCCTATGGACTGTCGACTTTATTGTCAGCAAAAATAGCTAATACAAACGTATTAAAAATGATGAAGCATATTGTAATTTTTGTCGTTATCTATCTCATATCAATACTTAGTATTATTGTTTTTCCGAAGATTGTGACGTTTCTTCCTGACTTATTGATGTAATAAATCACTATTAATACTGAGTTGATTTTGAGGCTTATGACGATGATTTTAGCGGATAAGGTAGCGATCATAACGGGAGCGAGCAGAGGTATAGGCAAAAGTATTGCTCACACGCTGGCTAATAATGGAGCTTCTTTAGCTATTGTCGGTACAAATTCAGAGCTATTGAATGAAGTTAGCAGCAATGTAGAGAAAATGGATAGAGAGTGCCTTGTATTTACTGGAGACGTTACAAGGCCTGAAACTGCAGAGGAGGTTGCCAGAAAGACAGCGGAACATTATGGGAGAATTGACGTATTGGTCAATAACGCTGGCATTAATATGCGTAGTGCAACCCTGGATGTTACTTTAGAGGATTGGCATCATGTGATCAATGTCAATTTAAACGGTAATTTCTATTTTAGTAAAGCGGTTCTGCCTTATATGATCGAAAAAAGTTACGGGAAAATTGTTAACGTTAGCTCCAGTACCGCTAAGTCTGGTCATAAAAACGCCGCTCCTTCGTACGGAGCATCCAAAGCTGGTGTTGATTATTTGACAAGGCACCTTGCTATTGAAATGGCAAAATATAATATTAACGTCAATGGCGTGAGCCCAGGTCCGATTGAAACGGATATGATTAAGCAATGGACGGATGATTATTATGACCAGGTTCTATCTAAGGTGCCTCTTGGAAGATTGGGAACGCCTCAAAATGTAGCGGATTCTGTGCTTTTTCTTTCCTCAAGCATGTCTGACTTTATAACGGGTGAAATTATGAATGTTAATGGTGGAACCTACATAAATTGATTGTTGTAAGAATATCTTAAACACAAGCGCTTTTTTCTGATACAAGGTGTGGGTACTGGGAACATACCAGTACTGCAGTTTAAGACCTGACAGATACCGTCAAAGAAGTCTACGCCGCTTTTAGTAATACCAGTCCCGTTAACACTGCTACTGAAATAAGGCGTTTTTGTTAATCGGTAAGCCATACGAACTTTGGAAGAAAGCCGTTCCAGAAAAGGCTTAAACGGACAACTCACGAAAGGGCGTTTTCTTTCGTACGGTAAGCAGATGTCATCAGGCCAGGGCCGCTAGGGTAAAGCGGTCCTGGCCTTCTGGCGAGTGGTTCAAGAAACCTCTTCTACACTTGCCGCCTCCAGCACCGCGTGAAGCAGTACGTTGGCGCCGGCGTGAACGTGCTCGGGCGTAGCGCTTTCCGCCTCGTTATGGCTAATGCCGTCCTTGCAGGGAATGAAGATCATCGCCGCTGGGGCGACCCGGCCGATAAACATCGCGTCGTGGCCGGCACCGCTGATGATATCCCGATGAGACAAACCCAGCGCCTCAGCGGCGCGGCGTACGGCGTCGATGCAGCCTTCATCGAAGTGCTCGGGAGCGAAGTTGGCGGTTGGTGTGAGTTCATACTCGAGACCGTGGCGCTGGCAAATCTCGGCGATGGCGTCGCTCACGGCTTGGCTCATGGCGTTAAGCTCGTTCGGTTCCCAGTGGCGCATGTCCAGCGTCATTTTGACCTGGCCGGGAATCACGTTGCGCGAGCCGGGGTGAAGCGCCATGTAGCCTACCGTGCCACGGCCGTGGGGCTGGTGCGCGTTGGCAATGCGGTTCAGCGCTTGGGTCACTTCGGCGGCGCCCATCATGGCGTCGCGGCGCAGGTTCATGGGCGTGGGGCCTGCATGGGCTTCCAGGCCGGTTAGCGTCAGGTCGAACCACTGCTGGCCCAGCCCGCCCATCACCACGCCAATCGTCGTCTCGGTATCTTCCAGAATCGGCCCTTGCTCGATATGCGGCTCGAAATAGGCGGCGATCTCATCGGTCGAGACGTGGTCGCTGCCGCGATAGCCGATCGCATCCAGAGCGTCGCTCGCCGACACGTCATCGCCATCGCGGCGCGCCATCATCTCTTCAAAATCGAGTTGCCCGGCAAATACGCCGGAGCCCATCATGCAGGGCGGAAAGCGGCAGCCCTCTTCGTTGGTCCAGGCCGCGATCTCTACCGGCGCGCGGGTTTTGATATCGTGCTGGTTGAGCGTGCGGATGACTTCAAGACTCGCCAACACGCCGAAGGCACCGTCGTATTTCCCGCCCGTGGGTTGGCTATCCAAGTGGCTGCCAGCCATCACCGTTTTCGCATCCGGGTCGCTGCCTTCCCGGCGGGCGAAGATATTGCCGATGCGATCCACTCGAATGGTGCAGCCTTCGGCCCGGCACCACTCGATAAACAGGTCCCGCCCTTGGCGGTCCAGGTCGGTCAACGCCTGACGATTGACGCCACCCTTGGCCGTGGCACCAAGCTTCGCCATTTCCATCATCGATGCCCAAAGGCGGTCGCTGTCGGTGCGTAATCGGATTGACGTATCAGGCTGGGTAAACGAGTTCATGAAGGCTCCTGGGTCAGTGTGCGCGGAAGAAGCGGCGGCTCACATCTTTTTATTGATCTACTGCTCATCGTAGAGGCAAGACCTCGTTTGTTACGTATGAATTGGTTAACGTGAGCGAAAGAAAAATATGATTTGATAAACATTTGGCTTACCGCATGCTCGGATCATGTCCCATTGCTGTGGAGCCAGGCACCATGTTTGGATTAAAGAATAAATCGTCGTCATCTTCTTCGACGGACGCGGGCAGCGAAACGCCGCTCAACCACCACTACTGGATGCCCTATAGCGGCAACCGCGATTTTCGCGCGAACCCGCGGGTCATTACCGGCGCCGAGGGGCGCTATTACATTGACGACCAGGGGCGCAAGCTTTTCGATTCGCTCTCCGGGCTCTGGACCTGCGGGGCCGGGCACAACCGCGAGGAAATCCAGCAGGCGGTCTCGAAGCAGCTCGGCTCGCTCGACTTCGCGCCGGGCTTTCAGATCGGCCATCCGCTAGCGTTCGAACTTGCCGAGAAAATCGCAAGCCTCACGCCCAAAGGGCTCGATCACGTGTTTTTCACCAACTCCGGGTCGGACGCGGCGGACACTTCGATCAAGATGGCCAAGGCCTACTGGCGCCTGAAGGGGAGACCTGAGAAGACGCGGCTGATCGGCCGAGCCAAGGGGTATCACGGCGTCAATATCGGCGGCACGAGCTTGGGCGGCATCGGCGGTAACCGCAAACACTACGGGCAGCTGATGGATGTCACCCATCTGCCCCACACGCTGCAGGCAGGGCACGCGTTTACCCGCGGCCAGGCCGAGACCGGCGCTGAGCTGGCCGATGCGCTGCTCGACCAGATCGCCCTGCACGACGCCTCGAACATCGCGGCGGTGATCGTCGAGCCCATGTCCGGCTCCGCCGGCGTCATCGTGCCGCCGAAAGGGTATCTGGATCGGCTGCGTAAGATCTGTACCGAGCACGACATCCTGCTGATTTTCGATGAAGTGATCACTGCCTTCGGGCGCAGCGGGGCGCGTACCGGCGCCGAGGCGTTTGGCGTCACGCCGGACATCATGAACGTGGCCAAGCAGGTGACCAACGGCGCCGTACCCATGGGCGCGGTGATCGCAAGCCACGAGATCTTCGATACCTTCATGCACGGCGGTGGCCCGGCCCATGCCATCGAGTTCCCCCACGGCTACACCTACAGCGCCCACCCAGTGGCCTGCGCGGCGGGGCTGGCGTCCCTCGGGATGCTCGAACGCGAGGACTTCCCGGCCCAGGTGCGCAGCATTGCCCCGGCCTTCGAGGAAAAACTACACGCCCTGAAGGGCCGCCCTCACGTGGTGGACATTCGCAACTATGGGCTGGCCGGCGCCCTGCAGCTGGCCCCGCGCGATGGCGACCCGACCATCCGCCCAAGGGATGCGCATTTGGCGCTGTGGGAGGCGGGCTTCTACGTGCGCTTTGGCGGCGACACGCTGCAGTTCGGCCCGCCTTTCGGCACCACCGAGGCCGAACTCGAGCGGCTTTTTGACGCCGTCGCCACCACCTTGGACGCCTTGGCTTAACCAATTGGAGAACACACGATGGATTTAGTGGCCCACCTGATCAACGGCGAATCCGTTAACAGCGCGTCGACGTTTGACGTCACCAACCCCTCTACCGGCGAGGTGATTCGCCAAGTGGCGGAGGGTCGCCGCGAGGACGTCGAGCGCGCCATCGCCGCCGCCCAAGCGGCGTTTCCCGCCTGGCGCGATACGCCGCCGGCCAAGCGCGCCCAGGTCATGTACCGCTTCAAGCAGCTTTTGGAAGACAACGCCGAGCGGCTGGTGAGGCTTGTCAGCGAAGAGCACGGCAAGACGCCGGAAGACGCCTTGGGCGAGCTCAAGCGTGGTATTGAAAACGTCGAGTATGCCTGCGGCGTGCCGGAGCTTTTGAAAGGCGAGTACTCTCACAACGTCGGCCCAGGGATCGATGCGTGGTCGAACTTTCAGCCGCTGGGCGTGGTAGCGGGCATCACGCCGTTCAACTTCCCCGCCATGGTGCCGCTGTGGATGTATCCCATGGCGATCGCCTGCGGCAACACCTTCGTGCTCAAGCCGTCGGAAAAGGACCCGAGCGCGGCGCACGCCGTGGCGGCGCTGCTGAAAGAGGCCGGTCTGCCGGACGGCGTGATGAACGTGGTGCACGGCGGGCGCGAGGCGGTCGAAACGCTGCTGGATGCCAAGACGATCAAGGCGATTTCGTTCGTCGGCTCGACCCCGGTAGCCGAGGCGATCTACAGCCGTGGCACGGCGAACGGCAAGCGCGTCCAGGCCTTGGGCGGGGCCAAGAACCACGCCGTGGTGCTGCCGGATGCGGATCTTGAAAACGCCGCCAACACGCTGATGGGCGCGGCGTTTGGCAGCTGCGGCGAGCGCTGCATGGCGATCTCGGTCGCGGTGTGCGTGGGCGATGAAACCGCCGACCGGCTGGTCGAGACGATGCTGCCTAAAATCGCCGAGCTCAAGGTCGGCCCCGGCACCGATAAAGGCCTGGACATGGGCCCGCTGGTCACCGCTGAGCACCGCGACAAGGTGCTCAGCTACATTGCAGACGGTGAAAACGCCGGCGCCAAACTGGTTGCCGATGGTCGCGAGCTATCAGTAAAAGGCCATGAAAACGGCTACTTCGTCGGCGGCTGCCTGTTCGATCACGTCACCGCCAATATGCGCATTTACCAGGAAGAGATCTTCGGCCCGGTGCTGTGCGTGGTGCGCGTGGGAAGCCTCGATGATGCCATGCAACTGATCAACGACCACGAATACGGCAACGGCACGTGCCTGTTCACCCGCGACGGCGAGGCCGCCCGGCGCTTCACCGACGGCATCGAGGTCGGCATGGTCGGCGTCAACGTGCCGCTGCCGGTACCGGTGGCCTACCACAGCTTCGGCGGCTGGAAGCGCTCGCTGTTCGGCGACCTGCACGCCTACGGGCCGGACTCCGTGCGTTTTTATACCCGTCGCAAGGCGGTCTCCCAGCGCTGGCCCTCCGTATCCGAGGCGACCCGCGCCGAGTTCCCCTTCCCTGCCAACCAGAGTTGACGTCCTCGCCCAACCAGGACATCGTTTCAGCACCGCCTTCGGGCGGTGCTTTTTTTGGCCGTCCTTTTGCGCACCGAGCGCTGGTGGCCGGTCGTTTTTTATCGTTTCGCGTCAGAGGGCAGAGCCACGCGTGCCAAGAACCCAGGAAGAGATTCGCCAGACCAACGTCAGAAACATTCTTCAGGCCGCCGAACGGCTGTTTGCCGAAAAAGGCTATGCGGGAGCCTCGATGGGCGAGATCGCCGCGCTGGCCGGGCTGCCCAAGTCCAACGTGCACTACTACTTCTCGACCAAAAAGGCGCTTTATCAGGAAGTGCTGCTGTCGCTTCTGGAATTGTGGAAACAGGATGCGCTCTGCTTCGAGCTTTATGACGACCCGCGCGTGGTGCTCTCGACCTACATTCGCGCCAAAATGAACCACTCGCGCTACCGTGCCCACGGCTCGAAGATCTGGGCCATGGAAGTCATGCAGGGCGCGCCCATACTCGGCAAGCGCCTGCGAGAGAACCTTTTCGACTGGGCCAAGCTGAAAGAGGCCAAGATCCGCGAGTGGGTAAAGACGAATCAGATCGCCTCGGTGGAGCCGTCGCACCTGCTCTATATGATCTGGGCCTCGACCCAGCACTACGCGGATTTCGACTACCAGATCGGCCTGCTCAACGACGATCAACCGCTGGATGACCTGCAGTTCGAAAAGGCGGTGCAGACGGTCACCTCGGTGATTTTGCGCGGGATTGGGCTGACCACATGATTCATTCGAAGCAAAAGAAGGTAACCGGCATACACGAGTAAATTATGGCATTTATGGAGGACCATCAGGCTAACCCTGGAATCTTATAATTGAGAAAAGCGCTATCTTTAATGCTTGTAAGCTGTTTATTGTTATAGGTAAAAATAAAACACTAGCACAATGGTATCGGTGATGGTTTCTCCGGGGTTCGCTAAAATATACATTGGATAGCGGACGATATTGCGAATAGAGGAATAATGAGTGTTTCTAGCATTGAACGATAGCGAGCATGGCGAGCGAACTGAAAAGGGTGGCCTATCCAGCGTGGCCTATGAAGCTATCATGCGCATGATTCTCGCGCGCGAGCTCTCGGGTGGCGATATTATCCAGGAGAGACGCTTGGCGGATGAGTTGGATATGTCACGCACACCTGTACGTGAGGCGTTGCGACGACTGGAAGCGGAAGGGTGGCTAATAAGGCTGAATGCGCGCACGATTGGCGTTAAAAAGATCGCGATCAATGAATATGTAGCAGCACTGCAGGTTAGAGAGCTATTGGAGCCCGAAGCGGCTTCCTTGGCGGCGACCAAGTTCGGTACACCGATGATCACCGAGTGGGCAAAAAAGCTCGATGCTATCAGGCATTCGAAACAGGCCGGACTCAAGCAGCAATGGGAATTCGACCAAACACTTCATATGGGCATTGCGCAGGCAACGGGAAATGAAGTGTTGTTCAAAATTATATCGGAACTCAGGAAAACGACTCAGATTTTTGAGAACCAGACCCTGCCAGCTCGTTCTTTCCCAGGCTACGATGCTCACTTGGCGATCATTGAGGCCATCGTGACGGGTGATTCTGATAAGGCGCGACAAGCGATGCAGCTTCATTTACGTGAAACCAGGAAGAATATATTCGAAGCAATCTAATTTAACTTTATATTTGAGGCTCAAATTTGGTGCGTTATACCTTTGTTTAGTAGGCCGTTGCGCTACCCAATTCAAAGCCTTGGAAGGCTAAATAACTTTCTGATCGTTAATTAAACGTATTTGTGCACAAGATCTGTGCAAATTAATTCTTAAAGCCACTTTTTGATGCAATGGAGTAAATATCTCTTGTAAGAATCAATGGTTGACAGCTGGTATACCACTGGTCTACAAATGAATAATAACTTCAAAGAGGAACAATTATGAAAAACTCTATAGCGTTTGGAATTGCTTTGTTTACTGTGACTTGCTCAACTCTTTCCTGGGCTGAGACCTTGACGCTAACGGCGGGTCATTCGGCCAACCTTAGTGAGCCCTATCAGAAAGGGTTGGAGAAGTTCGCCGAGGTTGTCGAACGGGAAACCAATGGTGATGTCACTGTGCAAATATTCCCCAATAACCAGTTGGGTAATGAGCGTGAGATGATTGAAGGTGTTCTCATGAACACGCTTGATATCGCTGTACCTACAAATGGTGTACTGACCAACTTTGTCTCTGAACTGTCACTTTTCGATCTACCGTTTCTGTTTGACGACCGTCAGCATATGTACGAGGTATTGGACGGTGAAGTAGGGAACCGTTTGGCCTCATCAATGCAGGAAAATGGCTTTCGTCTACTGGGTTTTTACGAGGCAGGGGTTCGCCATATCGTGACCCAAGCGCCGGTCAACAGTATCGAAGATCTGGACCGCCAGAGCATTCGGACCATGCAGATTCCGGCGCATGTGGCCGCATTCAACGAGTTCGGTGCTAATGCGACACCACTGGCCTACAGCGAACTCTATGCCGCGCTGGAATCGGGCGTAGTAGACGGCGCCGAAGCGGCTTTTACCAACTATCAGGCACAGCGCTTTTATGAAGTGGCGCCGTATCTTGCTGAAGTGAGCTGGACAACACTAGTGGCGGACCTCGTGATGTCTGAACAGCGCTTCCAGAGTTTGCCTGAAAACGTGCAGCAAGCCTTGTTAGTAGCTGGTCAAGAGTCTGCAGAGTATGAGCGCCAGGTATATGCGGATATGGATGCGCGTATTCGCGAGGAGCTTTTGAGCGCGGGTGTCGAATTCACTCAGCCCGACTTGGCACCTTTCCGCGAGAGATCTCAAGCGGTCTATGACGAGTTTGTCGATACGGACCAAAAACAAGAACTCTTGGATGAGATCGAGCAATTACGTTAACCCATAAAGGGCTATTCATTATTCGTTTGAATAGCCCTGCGTATCGGGAATGAATTATGACCCCCATAGTGCAATGGGCAGAGCGTCTGCTCCAGTGTGTCCGGCTATTGATATCGACGTGTGTCATCGTTTTATTTGCCTATATGGTCATTGCGATATTAACGCTCGTAGCGGGCCGATATATTTTCGACTTTTCCATCGCAGGTGCGGCGGAATCGGCTACTTTCGCTCAGATATGGGTCATCTTTTTGGCCGCCGGACTGGCCATGCGTGAACGGCTTCACATCGGCGTCGATATTTTATACGAAGCCTTGCCGGACATTCTCAAGCGCGTTACCGCGCTATTGATACTGGTGCTGGGAAGTTGGTTCTTGTGGTTAGCCATTTTAGGTAGTCAGCGGCTATTGCAAATCGGTCAAATGCAAACTTCTTCGGCGCTAGGGATCCCCATGTGGATTCCCTATCTTTCTCTGCCTGTAGGGCTTGGCTATTTCTTCCTCGAGTTCTTGATCGCCTATTTGAAGAAAATTTTCTTCAAAACATCAATCGATAATGCTGAGAAAGATAAAGAGGGCGCCACGTCATGATAACGGTCATTTTGTTATTCCTGGTGCTTTTGATCCTGGGCGCTCCCATTGTTTTTACCATGGGGGTATCCGCTAGTTTAGTGTTGATGGGAGAGGGGATTCCCAGCAGTATCATTTCTCAGCGCCTGTTCGCGGGGCTGGATAGTTTTACCATCATGGCAATTCCCTTTTTCGTTCTGTCTGGGCTGTTGATGGAGCGGGGCGGCATTGCTAAACGTATGATCGACTTCGCGACCGCCCTGGTGGGCTGGATTCGCGGCTCTCTGCTGCTGGTTTCCGTCGTCTCTGGTACAGGACTTGCTGCCGTCTCGGGATCAGGGTCTGCCGATACGGCCGCGACTGCGTCACTCATGCTGCCCGAAATGAGAAAACGCCGTTACGATATCGATTTCGCTGCCGGATTGATGGCGGCGGCGGGCTCTCTCGGACCGGTTATACCACCCTCTATCATGATGATCGTTCTGGCATCGGTGGGTAACGTTTCCGTAGGCGATATGTTCATCGCAGGCGTAGTACCTGGCTTTCTAATGGCTCTCGGTCTATTGCTGGCGGGCTATTTCCATGCTCGTCGTCACGGCGGCGTTTATAGCCAAGTACAGCCTTTCTCTCTTCGCGAACTGGGTAGCACAGCGCTTAAGGCCATTCCGGCGTTTCTGATGCCGTTGATCATCATCGGCGGGATCATTGGTGGCGTCTTCACTCCGACTGAAGCGGCCTCGGTGGCCGTGGCAACGGGGCTGCTGGTAGGGCTTCTGATCTATCGTGAGTTGAAGCTGCGCGATTTGCCCGGACTGATATTGCGGGCAGCCAGCATCTCTGCGTCCGTGATGATGATTATCGCCGTGGCCAACATCTTTTCCTGGCTGGTGGCTCGGGAGGGTGTGCCCCAGCTACTAGTAGAGTTTCTGCAGTCCGTCTCTGATAACCCTCTGATCTTTCTGGCCATGCTCAATGTCGGTCTGATCTTTATCGGAATGTTCATGGAAAGTATTGCCGCGATACTGATTTTGGTACCGGTACTCATGCCGGTGGCGCAGAGCTATGGCATCGACCCACTGCATTTAGGGATCGTCATCATCATCAACCTTTCTATCGGAATGGTCACGCCGCCCTATGGCATTACGTTATTCGTGGCTAGCAGTATCGCCCAGCGTCCAATCATGCGTGTGGCTTCAAAGATCATTCTGCCGCTGAGCTTCATGATCGCCGTGCTCCTACTAGTGACCTATGTGCCTTATATCGTAACCGCCTTACCTGATTTCTTTAGAACCCGTTAACGTTGAGCCGGAGATCCAAATGTCGCAGTTCGCTGGTACTTATAGTGTGCTTATCACCCCGTTCGATAACGATTTGAATGTAGATGTCGAAAGATTACGCTCGTTTATTGATTGGCAAATCGAGCAGGGTATCCATGGCTTAATTCCTCTCGGTAGTACCGGGGAGTTTCTCTCGATGACGGACGAAGAGCGCCGCTTGGTGGCCAAGACCGTCATCGATCAGACCGCTGGCCGCGTGCCGGTACTGGTGGGCACCGGGGCGGAAAACACGAATGATGTTGTTCGTTATAGCCGCGAGGCCGAAGAGCTGGGTGCCGATGGCTTGATGATTATCCCGCCTTTCTATAGCTGTCCGACGGAAGACGAGCTTTACCATCATTACAAGCAGGTGTCGGATGCCGTTTCTCTGCCGATCATGATCTACAACAACCCCAACGCGGCGAATGTGGATATGCAGCCTGAAACGGTTGCCCGACTCGCCGAGATCGAGAACGTGTCATATATCAAGGAGTCCACGCTCGAGATAACTCGAGTGCGCGACATCCTAAGACTCTGCGGTGACAAGATCGGCGTGTTCGGCGGCGTGCTGGGCTTCGAGTCTTACGTGGAAGGCGCGATCGGCTGGGTAGCGGTGGGCTCCAATGTGATGCCTGCCGAATTCGCTGACCTTTATACGGCAACAGTCGTGGAAAAGGATCTGGATCGCGCCCGGGAGGTGTACCACCGTATCCTTCCCATTATCGATTTCGTCTTTGGCCATCGCTATGTATCGGGTACCAAGGCGTTACTTGAGTCGATGGGCAAAAGCGTTGGTCACCCTCGCCCGCCACGGCTTCCTTCGCCCGCCGAAGACAAGGCGTGGGCAGATCGCATCGTTAGCACTCTTTCGCTGAAGTAGGGACTGATATGGACGCGCTGGGACGAAAGGTCGTTAAGAAGGCACCAGAGGTTACCTTCACATTCGAAGGTGAACAGCTAAGTGCTCTGGAGGGCCAGAGCCTGGCTTCGGCACTCGTGGGTACCGGCCATTTGTCTCAGCGCGAGGGTCGCTTGGGTGGTAAGCACGGTCACTACTGCGGTATGGGGGCGTGTTTCGAGTGCCTGGTCAACGTGGACGGGCGTCATGGCGTGCGTGCGTGCATGACACCGGTTCAGCAAGGGCTGGTGGTCAAGCATCATCCCTACAAAAGCCCCTTGGCTTACGAGCCAGCCGAGCCGACATCCTTCAAAACTTCGCACGAGCGCGTGACGACCGATGTGCTGGTCATCGGCGCAGGCCCCGCCGGTCTGCAAGCGGCGCTCTCGGCCCGACAGACCAGCGCAGATGTTCTTTTGATCGATGAGCGCGCAAGCCTTGGCGGCCAGTATTTCAAGCAGCTCTCATCGGCCTATACAACGGGAAAAGGCATCGCACCCGATAAACAAATGCAGGCAGGTCGCTCGCTGATAGAGACGCTAGTAAAGGCTGATGTAAAGCCTTGGCATAACACGCTCGTTTGGGGCGCGTTTCGAGAGCATCCCGACCAGATAAAGATCGGCGTTGAACGAGAAGGTGTCGCTATGATTATCGAGCCCCGGGCCGTTGTTATAGCGACCGGTGCCACTGAACGACCATATCCTGTTCCAGGGTGGACACTGCCCGGCGTCATGACCACCGGAGGGTTGCAAACTCTGCTGCGTTCCTACCGAACGGCGCCCCCGGGGCCCGTGCTGATCGCTGGTAACGGTCCGCTTAATCTGCAGGTCGCTGCAGAGTTGGTTTCTGCCGGGGTCGAGGTGGCGGGCGTGGTGGAAAGTGCTAGCCTCACTTCCCTGACCGCGCTTGCTCAAACGGGTCAAGCGACGCGTCACGCGCCCGCGTTGATAGGTGCTGGGCTTGGCTACCTGCTGACGCTCAAACGAGCCCGTGTCCCAATCTTCGACGGCTACACGGTCGCGGCGATCGAAGGGGATGGCGGGGTCGAAAGCGTGGTTATAGCCCCCGTCACCTCGACGGGGGAGCTTGGCGAATCGACCCGACGCCTTCAGGTGAAAGCGATAGGTCTTGGATACGGTTTTCAACCGCAGGCCGAAATTGGTCGGCTGCTGGGTGTCGAGCATTTCTATGCGCCCGCCATGGCCTCTGTTACCAAAGTGCTTTCGGCAGATAGGGCGGAAGACGGTAGCTGCAATGTACCCGGCGTTTTCATCGCCGGTGAGGCGGGTGGCTTTGGTGGTGCTCAGTTGGCGCTTGCCCAAGGCGCACTGGCGGGAGCTGCCGCCGCCAAACACTGTGGCTATAAGGTGAGCGCAGACCTTGCGAGCTGGCATGCGCAACAGCGAAAGCATCGACGTTTTCAAAAAGCACTTTGGAGTGCCTTTGCCTCTCCCTTGAAGCCGTTGGCGGGGCTTACCGACGAGACGGTCGTTTGTCGCTGCGAAGGTATTACGGCCGGCGATATTTTTGCCGGGCGCGAAGCCTGTAGTGATGTGGCCTCTATCAAGCGCCAGACTCGAGCCGGCATGGGGCGTTGCCAAGGGCGGTACTGCGCCGCGACGGTCAGTCTTCTTATCGCCAGCGATAGACAAGGTAGCCAATTCGACCTGCCGGCTCCGCAGAATCCAATCAAGCCTGTTGCCATTGGTGCTCTGGCCATCGAGAAGGGCGAGTGGGCCGGACACCGACGCGTAGAGACGCCGAGTGCATCGGGTCATCATGAGATTGACACCTCACAGCCGGCCATCGAGGTCGATGTACTGGTGATCGGTGCTGGTGTGGCGGGAAGTTCAACCGCGATGTCCCTTGCCCGTCAGGGCGTTGAGGTAGCGGTGCTGGATCGCGGATTGCCTAATGGCGAAGCCTCGGGCGGTAACGCGGGCAGTCTGCACGTTCAATTGCTGTCGTTCGATTTCGGGACAAAGGCCGAAGGCGGCGGCGGGCCTGCCGCCAGCACGCTACCACTGCAACAGGCGAGTGCCTCGCTTTGGGAAACGTTGGCCGGTGAGCTCGACGAGGACATCGAATTCAAACGCAGCGGCGGCCTCATGGTGGCGGAAAACGAAACACAGCTGCGTTTTCTGGAACGTAAAGCGGCGCTCGAACGCTCGCTGGGTATCGATACCCGGATCATTGAGCGTGCTGATGTCGAGCGCAAACTGCCCGCTATTTCAGAGGCCGTGATCGGTGGTGCGTGGTGCGCTGAGGAGGGCAAGATCAATCCTTTGTTGGCGACACCGGCTCTGGTCCGGGCGGCAACTTTGGCCGGAGCGCACTTTTACACCGGTGAGGCGGTACAGACGATTGAGCGAGCCAACGGGAAATGGCAGATCGGCACCCAAAGCGGGCGTATCTATCGCGCTTCTCGGGTTGTCAATGCGGCCGGTGCCTGGGCGGGCGACATAGGCAAGTTGGCGGGAATAAACGTTCCGGTACATGCGGCGCCTTTGCAAATGATTGTCACCGAAGCGGCGGAGCCGGTCGTGGATGTGCTTCTTGCACACGCCGACCGACACCTAACGCTCAAGCAGGCGGCGAACGGCAATGTCATTATCGGCGGCGGCTGGCCTGCGGGTCTCAGCATTCCTTTTGGATATCAGCGTCCGTTGCTCGATAGTATCGAAGGCAATTTGTGGGTGGCGCGACACGTGCTCCCGGCCTTGGGCCAGTTGCGTGTACTGCGTAGCTGGGCGGCGATCAATATCAATATCGATGGTGCACCGATTCTGGGAGAGGCACCCCAACTTCCCGGTTTTTACAATGCAGTGACGTCCAATGGTTTTACTTTGGGGCCACTGGTGGGTCAGATCACGGCGGATCTGATCACGCGTGGAAAAAGCGATTGGAATCTCGCGCCTTTTTCTTTGGAGCGCTTTGAAGGGAAGAACATCTCGTGACGGCAGTAACTGCTGCCACGCAGCGCCCGCTTCGTGGCATTGCATGCATGCTGGCGGCCGCGGCACTGTTCGTTGCCATGGACTCGTTAGCCAAATACTTGGGTGATCGCTACTCCCCTGTACAGCTGGCGTGGTCACGCTACAGCGTACATTTGGTCGTACTGGTGCTGTTGCTTGCCTTGATGGGGCGACTTAACCGTACCGATCTTGCAAGTCAGGCACCTTGGGGGCAGTTAGGGCGAGGACTACTGCTGCTCGGTGCTACGATATTTGCCTATCTGTCTGTTCGTGTGCTGCCGCTTACGCAAGTCTATGTCGTCAATTTCAGTTCGCCGCTAATCGTCACGCTATTGGCGATACCGCTTTTGAACGAACGCGTTGGCTTTAAACGCATTCTGGCGGTTTTGGGCGGATTTTCGGGCGTGTTGATCGCCGTTCAACCCGACGTGGGTGGTTCAAGCAGCGAGCTTTTACTACCCGTAGCCATGGCTTTCTGCTTTGCGCTTTATCAATTGGCGACACGGTATTTTGCCGCCCAGGATTCAGCACTGATCTCTCTGCTTTATACCGCCGCTGCCGGAGGCGTCGTATGCACACTGGCGGTGCCTTTTTTTTGGGTGCCCATTCAGCATCAGGATATCGCTTTGTTCATCCTGATCGGAGTGCTAGGGGCATTAAGTCATTTTGCGTTGATCGAAGCCATGCGCTCGGCGTCAGCGTCGCTGGTCTCTCCCTTTTTATATTCGCAGCTAATATGGGCCACTTTCATTGGCTACTGGTTTTTCGGCGACTATCCCACAAAAGCCACGTTTATCGGGGCGGGGATCGTCGCCTTGGCAGGCGGTTATCTCATTATCAACGAGCGTCATTGACACTAAACGAAGAGGAAATTTGCATGAGCGAGCAATCCAAAACAGTACGTATGTTCGTCAATGGACAGGCAATGTCGGGTGGCAGCATCAATTTTGCGTTAAAGGATGCGAAGTTTCTTGGAGCTATCAGTACCGCTGCCAAGTACCGCTTTTACTCCGTACGTGATGAGTTTCCGGGCCTATGGTCTGTCGAGCAAGGTGGACAATCGATTCCGGGGGAGCTTTACGAAGTGACTTACGCACAACTTCGGGATTCATTACTCCCTAACGAACCCTCCGAACTGGAGCTGGGAGTTATCGAAATGGAAGACGGTAGTGGTTCGTTGAGCATGAAGATGCGAGCTGAGGAAATCGATGCTGAAGGCGTGGTGGATATTACCGATGAGGGTGGATGGCTGAAGTACCTTGCCCGAAAGGCATAACGGTTCGTTGACCGAGTAGCGATAGGACACTCACTGGCTCAAAGCGCTTATTTCACTAGTAAAGGCACTTTTTCATGACTGGATTCGATTTGATCATCCGTAACGGAACCGTGGTCACCGCAAGCGATACCATGCGCTGTGATGTGGGGATTCGAAACGGCAAGATAGTGGCTTTAGCGGAGTCGTTGGATTCGGCCGAGCGCGAAATCGATGCGACCGGTTTGCTGGTCATGCCAGGCGGTATCGACAGCCACGTTCATCTGGCTCAACCGACAAGTGATGGCAGCGTCATGGCGGACGATTTCGAGTCTGGAACCCGTTCGGCGGCCTGTGGTGGTAATACGACGGTCATCGCCTTCTCGCTTCAAGAGCGGGGAGCATCACTGCTTGAGTCGGTCAAGGCGCACCATCAGCGTGCGGCGGACAAGTGCTATATCGACTATGCGCTGCACGCCATCATTACCGACCCGACCGTTCAGGCGCTCGAGCAGGATTTACCCCAAGTAGTTCAAGAGGGAGTCTCGTCGGTCAAGATTTTCATGACTTACCAGGATATGGCGTTGAACGATGCCGAGATATTCAAGGTCATGGAGGCAACGCGGCGTGAAGGTGCGCTGACCATGGTTCACGCGGAGAATTTCGACGCGATCCAACAGATGACCGAGCGTCTTGAAAAAGCTGGCCAGAACGGCCCGCGCGGCCATGCCGAATCTCGACCTATCGTGGTCGAACGCGAAGCGACCCATCGCGCGATCAGTTTTGCCGAGCTTGTGGATGTCCCTCTGTTCGTCGTTCACGTTTCCGGTGGGGATGTGATCGAGCAGATTGAGTGGGCCAAGCGTCGTGGCCTGCCCATCTACGCCGAAACGTGTCCGCAGTATCTCACGCTAACCGCAGACGATCTTGATAAAGCCAACATGGAAGGGAGCAAGTACGTATGCAGCCCGCCGCCCCGAGACAAGGCTAATCAAAAAGCTTGTTGGGATGCGCTATCCAGAGACGTTTTTTCGACTTTCACGTCAGATCACTGCCCGTTCATCTATGAAAGCGAGACCGGCAAAAAAAAGGCGGGCTCGGATGCCAGCTTCAAATATGTGCCCAACGGGATTCCCGGCGTTGAAACGCGTCTCCCAATACTCTTTGGCAAAGGTGTCAGCGAAGGGCGTATCAGCCTGAACCAATTTGTTGCCTTGTCGGCGACGAATCATGCCAAGGTGTATGGAATGTATCCCCGCAAGGGCACCATCGCCATCGGATCGGACGCTGATATTGCACTCTGGGATCCTGAGAAGCGCCTCACGCTCTCGCAATCCATGCTTAACCATAACTGTGACTACACACCTTACGAGGGCATGGAGCTGAAAGGCTATCCCGTCACCGTAATTTCTAATGGTGAGATAGTTGCAGAAAATGGCCGCCCGGTGGGTAGCGCTGGTAAAGGTACGTTTATCCCCCGAGGTGTATCGAGCCTGATTCCTGATCGAAGCAAATCCTGATGTTGGCAACATGGTCTGTGGCGCGAAGCGCTGACTCATTTAGTCTACGCTAAAGAGCGTTCAGCCCCGCCGGCCACGCGGCGGGGCGCTTGATTGGCAAGGATGTCCATGAGTGTTTCCTCCGCGGCAGCGCCGCATCGCATCGCTATCTTTCTCGGCGCCGCCCTGGCGTTTCTGACCACCATGATGGGCACCACGCTGCCTACGCCGCTCTACCCCATGTATCAGCAGACGATGGGCTTTTCTCAGCTGATGGTCACGGTGATTTTCGCCGTCTACGCGGCGGGGGTGATCGCGGCGCTGCTGATCGCCGGGCGCTGGTCGGATCAGTTGGGGCGGCGGCCGATGCTTTTGGCGGGGCTGGCGCTGTCGGCGATCAGCGATGTGGTCTTTTTGCAGGCTGACGGCGTGGGGGCGCTGCTGGCGGGGCGCGTGTTGTCCGGGCTGTCGGCGGGTATCTTCACCGCAACGGCTACGCTTGCGGTGATGGAGCTGGCCCCGCCGGGCTGGCAGCGCGCCGGCACGCTGGTGGCCACCGCTGCCAACATGGGCGGGCTGGGGCTCGGGCCCATGATGGCCGGGTCGCTGGCCGCCCTTTTCGCCGCGCCAATGGTCGTGCCGTTTGGCGCTCATTTCGTGCTGGTGCTGGTGGCCGTTGCCTGTATCTGGCGCGCGCCGGAAACGGCCGAGCGCCCGGCGCGGCCTCGGCTACGCGTGCAAAAGCCCGGCGTTCCGGCGGCGGTGCGTCCGGTGTTCATTCCGGCGGCCATCGCTGCCTTTGCCGGCTTCATGGTGTGCGGCTTCTATACCGCCGCTTCGCCGGCGTTTCTCGGCCAGGTGCTGGGCTATACCCATCCGGCATTGGTGGGTCTCGTGGCGGGGCTGGTGTTCATCGCCTCCACGGTGGGGCAAATGGTGCAGGGGCGCCTGCCCGAAACGTCGCGCCTGCCCAGCGGCTGCGCGGTGCTGCTGGCCGGCGTGCTGATCGTGGCCTGGGGCATGGTCGAGGAACAGCTCGCCGGGTTCATGCTGGGGGCGGTGGTCGCCGGCATCGGCCAGGGTATCGCCTTTCGCGCCGGGCTCGGCGCAGTCTCGGCGGCCAGCACCTCGAAGGATCGCTCGGCGGTGGTCTCCACCTTCTTCGTCATCGCTTACGTGGCGATCTCGCTGCCGGTGGTGGGCATCGGGCTCATGAGCAGCGTGGCCAGCCTGAAGACCACTGCGCTGACGTTCGACCTGGCCGTGGCGGCGCTTTGCTGCGTGTCGCTAGCGCTGCTGTATCGTCGCAAGCCGGCCTGAGACGTTGGCTGAAAAAGAAAGCAGCGTCTCGGAGCCAGCGGCTTATTCAACGTGGATCTCGCCTTTACCCACCCGCACCGCGCGGCCGCCGACTCTAATCAGATCGCCGTCCATGGCGGTTTCGATCACGCTGGGCCGGCCCATCTCCACGCCCTGATGAATCGTCCAACGGTGCGTACTGGTCAGGGTGGCCAAATAGCCGCTGAGCGCTGCCGCCGCACTCCCCGTGGCCGGGTCTTCACACAGGCTATCGTGCATCGAAAACATGCGGCTGCGAATCGTCGCCCCGGTGTTGTCTGAAGACCCTTGCACGTACAGATAGACCTGCTCGGCGCCGCTAGGTGTAATCATCGCTTTCCACTCGGCGGCGGCTATCTCGACGGCGCCCAGGGCGTCAACGTCGGCCAGCTCTACAAGATGAAATGCCAGCCCGCAGGAGGATATAACCGGCTCGCTCAGCACCTGGCTTGGTTCAAGGCCTAAAAGCGCGGCGGCGCTGGCGCGGCTTAGCGGGCCAGGGGTAACGCAGGCCGCACGAGCGGTAGTGAACGTGGCTTTTTTGTTTGAAAAGCGCACTGACAGCTCGCCTACTGGCGGTGCTAATACCAGCGTCTGCTCACGTTCGACCAAGCCAAGTTCGGCCAGCAGCTGGGCGGTGCCCACGGTGGGGTGGCCGGCAAAATCCAGCTCCTCGGTGGGCGTGAAAATACGCATCGGATAGTGCCCGGGTGCGGTAGCCGTACTCAAAAATACCGTTTCCGCCAGGTTCAGCTCGTGGGCAATTGCCTGCATGGTGCGCGTGTCGAGCGCGTCGGCCTCAAGAAACACCGCCAGCTGATTGCCGGCGAAGCGCGTATCGGTGAACACGTCGAGTAGATGGTAGGTCGCGGTTTTCATGGTGACTCCTTGGCGAGCGGGGTGAAAAACGAGTGGGGTGAAAATAGTGTCAGAAGCGCCGGCGGCTCTCCCGATGTACCTGGGCGCGGCTGATGCCGACATCCTTCAAAAGCCGGTCGTCGAGGGCCAGCAGCTGGCGGCGGCTGCGCCGTCGCTCGAAGTAGCGGTACAGGCGGGCGCGAAAGCGAGCAAGCGTGAAGCGGGGCATGGGCGTTCTCCAGTGGATGACCCCTTCAGATTACCCAGCGCAGTCGCCGCCATACAGATATAGAAATAACTGTTTCAACCATACAGATGGGTGTTATTTTAGCGCTGTACGGTCGTTTTGACGATCAACTGTAAGGTGCCAGCGAGGGAAGCGCCGTGACACGCTATGAACGAGTCGCCGCTGTATTGCGTGAGCGCATCGAGCACGGTCTTTATGGCCCGGGTGACCGCCTGCCCTCGATTCGCGCCGTGTGCCAGGAGATGGCGGTGGGAATCTCGACCGCCCAGGAAGCGTATCGCCAGCTGATGGACGCCGCACTCATCGAGTCGCGCCCCAAATCCGGCTACTTCGTACTGGCGGGGCACGCCCCCAGGGTACTGCCCTCGGTATCGCGCCCGGCCCAGCGGCCGGTGGACGTCTCCCAGTGGAATCAAGTGCTGGAGCTCGTGGCCACTCAAAATGAGGACGACTGTCTGCTGCTGGGCCGGGGTGTCCCCAATCTCGACTACGCCACGCTCAAGCCGCTGTCGAAAATTCTGGGCGGGCTGCATCGCACGACCGAACTCAGCGGTTTCAACTACGATAAACTCATCGGAAGTCTGGAGCTTCGCCAGCAGGTGGCCAAGCTGGCGGTCGCCTCCAACTGCCTGCTGCACCCGGACGATATTTTGATCACCACGGGCTGCCAGGAGGCGCTTTCCATCGCGCTTCGCACCCTGACCCAGCCCGGCGACGTGGTAGCGGTGGATTCCCCCAGCTTTTACGGCACTATGCAGATTCTTAAGGCCGGCAGCCTGAAAGCGCTCGAGATTCCCACCGACCCGCAAACCGGCATCAGCCTGGAAGCGCTGGAGCTGGCTCTGGAGCAGTGGCCGATTCGCGCGATACAGATCACTCCCACCTTCAACAACCCGCTGGGCTACACCATGCCCGCCGAGCGAAAGCGCGCGTTGGTACAGCTTGCTCAGCGCTTCGATGTGGCGATCATCGAGGACGATATCTACGGCGATCTGGCGTTTTCCCAGCCCCGCCCACCGACCGTGAAGTCTTTCGATACCGACGGCCGAGTGCTGCTGTGCAGCGGTTTTTCCAAGACCCTTTGTCCCGGGCTCCGAGTCGGTTGGCTGGCGCCGGGGCGCTACCGCGACCAAGCGCTGCACATGAAGTACGTTTCCACCGGCGCCTCGGCCACGCTGCCGCAGCTGGCGGTGGCGGCCTTTATCGCCAAAGGGCATTTCGATCGCCACCTGCGCTCGATCATCCGCCAGTATCAGCGCCAGCGCGACGTGATGATTGACTGGGTACAGCGCTACTTTCCGGCAGGCACCGGCATCAGCTACCCCCAAGGCGGCTTTCTGCTCTGGGTGGAGCTGCCCGCCGCGGTGGACTGCGTGCGCCTCAACGAGTGCCTGGTCGAGCACCATTTGCACGTGGCCCCGGGGTCGCTGTTTTCCGCCTCCGGCAAGTTTCGTCAGTGTTTGCGGCTGAACTACGCCTTTACCCTGACGCCGGCTATCGAAGCGGCGGTGCGTACGGTGGGGGCGTTGGCGAAGGTGATGGTGGACGAGATGCGGGCGCCACCGGGCTGAGGGAGCCTTTAGGCGATGCAAATGAATGATTGATATCATCATGTGTTGACGCATTGGAAGTCGGCAATAGCCGGCGCTTTTTTAGCACGCTACAGGAGAAAGCCATGAAGTTACGCACGTTAAGCGGGTGGGTCGTTGTGGCCTTAGGCGTCGGCACCGTCAATGCGCAAGAGCCCCTTGATGAGGCAAACGTGTTACCCGATGACATCGCGGCCATGGTGAGCGATACCTGCGCGCCGCCGGTCGATGACGGGCGTCGTCTTTCGCCGGCGCACTACGCGGTGGAAGGCGACACGAGCGGGGATTTATGGCTCGCCGTGTGCATTGCCGGCGCCTATCAAACCAGCTATGAAGCGATCTATCAGGCTGAGGATACCGCGCCGCGCAAGCTGCTTTTCGCCCAGTGGCGCAATGGCAGCTGGACGGGGACCGATCTGCTTTATAACCCGAGCTACGACCCACACACCGGTGTGCTGACCGACCAGTACAAGGATCGCGGCGCCGGCGGCTGTGGCGGCGAGCGCACCTGGCAGTGGGAGAACGGCGATTTCCGCCTCATCGAGTATCGCGCGGCAGAGGCGTGCAGCGAAGAGAACCTCGAACTTCCCATCATCTTCGAAGCCGAGTGAGGAACACCGTTCTATCGATGAGCGTAAGTCGATGAGAGTAAGGTGCAAGCCGCACGGTGCAAGCCGGAGGGCTTGATGTACCCCCTTGCGTAAAACGGTAAACTCCTTGTTTTTTAGAATCTGCTTAACAAGGAGAAACGTTGAAAAAACTACCTGTCGTCACTCGACTCTACGCATGGGGTGGAGTGATCCTCTTTAGCTGGATGCTGTATCTGTACGTTCATGAACATCATCCGTCGGCGGAAGGCCTAGCGCGGACGAGCTTTCTGGGGTGGCGATTCGACACGGGAGCGTTACTGACTCTCGTTACGTGCGTTTTTATCGCGACCCTGCTGATGGGAGTAGTGGCCTACTTCATCGAAAAACGATTGGGTCGCATTTGGGGCAGATTTCTTGCGGTGATTCCTGTAGCGGGTATCGGGCTGGCCGCGTACTACAGCCCCTATGCCCTGGAGGAGAGATCGCCGTATGTACCTCATTTTGCCAAGAACTCCCCAAAATCAATGACCATTTCAAAAATCTCGTCGAGTTTTCTATAGGGCGTATTTACCGCCCGCGCCAAGCGCGTTAAAGAGGCGCTTGAGGGCCGCTCGTCCAAGGGGAATAAGGTCGTCAGGCTCTCGAAGTTTTCGCTGCTTTTCCATTTCTGAAAAACGGCTTTGAACGTCTGGCGCTACAGGCACGGCGGCTTTATTGCCAGAATGCGCTCTCCACTCCAAAGGAGAACGACATGGCAGCTTACTATCTTTGTGCGCGTATTCGGGCGACCGACCCCGAGCGGTTGAGCGAGACCCGGGAGAGGCTTTCCCAGCTGGAGGCGGTGACGCAAACGGAGCCCGCCTGCCATCAGTTTCAGGTGCTGGAAGACACGGCGCGAGCGGGGGATTTTCTGCTCTGGGAGTGTTGGGAAGGCAAGGCGGGGCTCAATGCTCACTATGACGCCCCGCACACCCAGGCGCTGCTGGCGGAAAAGCTCACCGAGATCGTCGAAATTACGGAGCTGGCCCCGCCGGGCGCTTAAAGCGTCAGGTTATCCGGGCGCACGTTCAGCTGCTCCAGGCGCTGTTCCAATAGCCCTGGAAAACGGGTGTACCAGGTCTGGTTGAGCGGCGAGGGGTGGGGCAGCGGGTGCAGGGTGAAGGTGCGCGACTCGCCCCGCGCATCTTCGAGCGTGACATCGATCGAGCTCGTAAAGCGCTCGTCGCTTTTCCAGAATGCTTCCAGCCGGTCGCGCTCCGCCTTCGGGCGGTCGATGCCGAACCATAAAAACGCTTCGCGCCCCAGGGTGATCAGGTGCTGGCCGTCCCAGCGCGAGATCAGCACCTCATTCATCACCTCATGAAAGTGGCGCTTGACCTTCATCGACCACGCCTTGTTGCCAACCGGCTTGTAAGGCACGGTGTTGATCCAGAAAAAGTGCTCGCCCACCGCTTGCGAGGCCTCGAAATCCGGCAGCTCGTCGCCGTAAAGGTGGCGGTAGAGCGCCTTTCTCACCAGCTGGCCGCCGGCGCCGATGAAGGGTGCCTGATAGCGGACTTCCTCCCGGCCCGGGTCGCGGCCGAAAAAGCCGATGCGCAGATTAGCTTTGCCAAGGCCGATGATCGGCTCCAGCGGGTCGCGCTCGAAGCGCGCGTACACATCGAGATCGATTCCATCGATCTCGGCGGCAAGCGCTCTAAAGCGCTCGCGCTGCTTGGCGGTCAGCGGCATCCTTGCCTCCTTTCAAACGGCGTCTTGAATCAGAACCGTATCAGACGAACCACTCCTGAGCGGTGCGCCAGACGCACATGCCCACGAAGTAGATCGAGGCCACGGCCAGGCCCAAAAGCGCCCAGCCAGCGTGCACGGGGCTTGTGAGAATCAGCGAGGTGGCACACACGCACCACATCAGCGTGACGGCGATATTGAACGGCATGAAGCGGCGCACCCGGAAGGGGTGGAGGAACTTCATTTTGGTGACGGTGAGAATGGCCAGGAAGATGATGGCCGCAAAGGTGAGCCAGGGCGTGAAATCGAGGATGAAAAAGTAGGCCGCCGCGATGTTCCACGCCGCCGGAAAGCCGACGAAGTAATTGTCCTGGCTTTTCATGTCGACGTTGCAAAAGCAGAACATCGACGACAGCAGGATGGTGAACACGGCCAAAAGCTCGAAGCCCGCCGGTAAATTGACGAAGTAGTAGATGAACAGCGCCGGGATGAACGCCCAGGTCAGGTAGTCGATGACCATATCGAGCGTGGAGCCGTCGAAGTGAGGCAGAATGGTTTTGACCTCGTACTTGCGCGCCAGGGTGCCGTCGAAGCCGTCGATCATCATCGCCGCGCCCAGCCACAAAAGGCAGGCCACCGGGTTATCGTCGATCAGGGCCAAAAGCGCCATGGTACCCAGCAGCACACCGCTGGCAGTGAGCACGTGCACACTCCAGGCCTTGTATCGTGAAGCGTGAGACGGTGGGTGTGAAGAGAGCGGTTGAGCCACGATAACCCCATTGGGAACGCCGGGTTCCCTTGCTGTATTGGTGTATAGACAAGCGTGCGAGACGCTACACTACTATAACAGGTCACGTGGCGTAAGCAGTCAGCCAAGCTCCTTTCAGCATGGCCGCTCCCGCGCGAATCCGCTAGCCGGGCGTGCGCTCTTTGGCGTGAGCGTGCCCCGCTGCTCCTTTTGGGTCCTTTGGCAAGACCTGCCTTTCGGCTTTTGAATGCTTTAGATCGAGCCACGCGGTCGTAAGCCAACGCCCGGCGCGAAGAATCGCGTCTTCGTTCGCGCCGGCGTAACCCAGCACCAATCCGGCGCGCATAGGGGCCTTCAGGTAATAGCGCGAAAGCGGTGACAGCGTCACGCCGGCCTGGCTTGCTTTTGCCATCAGCGCCTCCTCCTCGGCAACGGATTCGAGCTCGGCGACCAGGTGCATGCCTGCGTGGCCCGAAGAGAGCGTCAGCCCCTCGGCCACCGCCGGGGCCAGCGCCCGGCGCAGGCAGGCCTGACGCTGGCGGTAGCTGGTGCGCATGCGCGCGATATGGCGGGAAAAATCTCCGCGCAGGATGAACTCCGCTAGCGCCGCCTGAATGGGGTAGTGGCCTTCGCGGTGTAGCCTGGCTTGAGCCAGGCGAAAAGAGGGCGCCAGCGCCTCGGGCAGCACGATATAGCCCAGTCTTAGCGCGGGGTAGAGCACCTTGCTGAAGGTGCCGATATAGATCACCCGCGCCTGATTGCCGGGGCCTGCCGCCAGCCCTTGCAGCGACGGCGCCGGCGGAATGTCGTAGCGAAACTCGCTGTCGTAGTCGTCCTCGATCACCCAGGCGCCGTGCGCCGCCGCCTGCTCCAAAAGCGCCAGGCGCCTGGGGACCGGCATGGTGACCCCGCTTGGGTACTGGTGCGACGGGGTGACGTAGATCAGCGTCGGTGAGGCGCTCCGCGCCGGGCGGCGTGCCGGATTGATGCCCTCGTCGTCCACGGGCACGGGCACCACGTCGAGCCCTGCGGCCAGAAAGCTGGTCTGGGCGCCGCCGTAGCCTGGCTCCTCCATCCACACGCTGTCACCGCGGTCGGTCAGAAGCTGTGCGGCCAGCTCGAAGGCCTGCTGCGCGCCCTGGGTGATCACGATCTGCTCCGGGCGGCAACGCACTGCCCGTGACAGCGTTAGGTAATCGCACAGCGCTTCCCGTAGCGCCAAAAGCCCGCCTTGGGTCTGGTAGGCGAGCCACTGCTCTTCGGCATGGCGGTAGTGGCGGCGCAGCAGACGCTGCCACTGGGCATGAGGAAAGAGATCCAGCCCCGGCACGCCGGGGGCGAACGCCAAGTGGCGCTCGCTCAGCGTGCCGCAACGCTCCAGCAGCGCCTCGCCGCGGGCGGAAACGCGCCCCGGCGCCGCCATCGGCGCGGCGGGCAGTGATTTGAAAGGCGAAAGGTCGGCAACGAAAAGTCCGGCGCCTTGTTTCGGTTCCACCAGCCCTTCGGCGATCAGCCGCTCGGTGGCAGCCAGCACCGTGTTGCGGCCAAGCGATAGCTCGACGGCCAAACGTCGTGACGAGGGCAGCCGGCTGCCGGCGGAGAGCTCGCCACGCTGAATCCAATCGCGAAGCAGCTGGTAAAGCTGGCGAGCCAGCGGCGTGTTGGTACGCGGCGCCAGGCGCAGCGCCAGGGCGTCGATGATCCAGTCCGTCGAAGTCGGGCGTTGGGTCACTGGTTCCCTCGCAACGGTGAAAAGTGGCTCTTATGTGGGAGCCACTATAGCGCGAGACTGAGTGGCCCGATACGAGATCAAAACGCGTTCAATGGAGCCAGCGATGCACACGAGAGCCGCCGTACTCAACGACCTGCCCACCCTGACGGCCCTGCTGGACGGCTACCGCCAGTTCTACGGCCAACAAAGCGATGTGGCCGCCGCCCGCCACTTTCTCGAGCAGCGCTTCGGGCTGGGGGATTCGTTTATTCTGGTCAGCGAAGACGATAAAGGCGACATGACCGGTTTCGTGCAGCTTTATCCCGGGCTCTCCACCGTGGGGCTCAACAGCCGCTGGACGCTGAACGACCTGTTCGTGGCGCCCCAGGCGCGGGGCCAAGGCGCCGGGCGCGAGCTGATGAACGCGGCAAGCGCGCTTGCCCGCGAGCACGGCGTGCCACGGCTGGTGCTGATGACCCAGGTAGAGAACAGCGCCGCTCAGCGGCTCTACGAGTCATTGGGATGGCAGCGCAACACCGCGTTTTATAGTTATTTGTTGGATGTCGCATAGCTGGATATGGCATGACTGGATGTAACATGGCCGGATGTAACATGGCCGGATATCGCATCGTCAGATATCGAATAAAGGAGCAACCGGATGTCTTCCACCCCTTCCGCGGTTCTCGCGTTTCCACAGGCGGCGCCTGATGCCATGGCGCAAGCGATGTACGACAAACTTTGCCATCACACCGACGCCTGGGATTTGGCCCAGGACCTAGCCGCCGGTGTGGAGGCGATCGTGGTGATCGACACGCGAAGCCAGGCGCACTACCGGACGGGCCATATACCCGGCGCGGTGAGCCTGCCACACCGTGAGATGACGCCCGCGCGGCTTGCCACCCTGGACCCCGAAAAGGTGTACGTCACCTACTGCGACGGCATCGGCTGCAACGGCTCGACCAAAGGGGCGTGGAAACTCGCCCAGGCGGGCTTCAAGGTGAAGGAGCTGCTGGGCGGGCTGGATTTCTGGCGCCGGGACGAACACCCGGTGCAGACGGGAGACGAGCGCGGCTCGCTTTCAGGCGAGGCCCGCTCACTCTGCGGCTGCTAGTTCACCTTCCATTTGATCAAACCCGGCATCGCGCCGGGTTTGATCGTAGGGCCAGGTTAAGCCTTAAGCCTCGCTTAGCTTGCGCGCGCGGTGCAGGTTCTCGATCGTATTCAGGCAGGCGCTGGCGGCTTCACGGCCCTTGGTCACGAAGTGATCGAAGTAGAAGTCGTGATGGGTCGTGTGCTCATGGAAGTGGTGCGGTGTCAGCACCACCGACAAAATCGGCACGCCGGTGTCGAGCTGGACGCGCATCATGCCGTCGATCACCGCGTGGGCGACGAAGTCGTGGCGGTAGATGCCGCCGTCGACCACAAAACCCGCGCCAACGATGGCACCAAAGCGCCCACTCTCGGCCAGCACCTTGGCCTGTAGCGGAATTTCATAAGCGCCGGAAACGGTAAAGACATCGACCTGGTCAGCGCTGAGGCCGTTTTTCTCTACTTCCTCGATGAAGGCGCTGTACGCCTGGCCGACGATGTCGCCGTGCCAGTGGCCCTGAATGAAGGCGATACGCTGGGAGGTGGTATGGCGGGAAAGCTCTAACGGAAAGGTCTGATTCATGGTCATTCTCACGATAATGGGTGCCAGAATCAGGGCATGCGGCGCGGCGCCATGCACGCGCGGGGTTGCCCAATGCGCGTGCGACACGGCCGTTCTCTTTCATCCGGACTATCACCGTCGGCTTCGGAGTCTCACCGAATCTGCTGACCTCCAGCTACCTGGAGCGCTCGCGGGCTCGTGCCGTCAAAGGCCATCACCGCCGGTGGGGACTTTCACCCCGCCCTGAGAACATTGACTGACGAAGCGCAACGCTTCTGTCAGCCCGGTTATCTTACGTGGCCTGGCGAAAGACCGCTAGAGGGCGTGTCGCTGGCCGCCCACAGGATTTGGGCCTCCAGGCCGTGAGGCGAGCGGTTTTCCAGTACCAGCGTGGCCTGCTGGCGCTTGGCCAACTCGGTGACGATGGATAACCCCAGGCCGCTACCGGTCGTGCTCTGGTCGGCGGCGCGCCGAAAGCGTTCGGTTACCTTGCCCAGCAGCGCCTCGGGCAGGCCCGGGCCGGTATCGCGCACGAACAGTTTGGCCGACGTGCCTTTGCGCGCCAGCACGATATCGATGCGCCCGCCTTCCGGGGTGTAGCGAATGGCGTTATCCAGCAAGTTGCGAAACAGGATGCCGACATTGATCTCGTCGGCCATGACGTCAAGCCGGTTCAGGCCTGTCAGCGTCAGCGTTTGATGCCGCGCATGAGCCAGTGGCCACATCTCTGCTACTAACTCGGCGACGACGGGATAAACGTCGATAGTGGTAGGGCATGTCGACGAGGACTGATCCAGACGTGCCAGCACCAGCAGCTGTTCGACGACGCGCTGAAGGCGCTCCACGCCAGTGTAGGCCTTGCCAAGCGAGAGGGTCTCACCTGCCTGGGCATTATCGAGATGGATTCGCAGGGCGGCCAGGGGCGTACGCATTTCGTGGGCGGCGTCGGCGGTAAAGCGCCGTTCGCGCTCAAGCGTTTTTTCGAGCCGGTCGATAAAGCCGTTCAGGGATTGGTAGAGTTCGTCGAGTTCATCAGGCACGGCGCCGTCCAGTCGGCGCAGATCGTTGGCGCCGCGGCTTTTGACCTGGGCGGAGAGCGTGGTGATGGGCGCAAGCCCCCGGCGTATGATACGGCCCATCAACCAGAGCAGCAGCGGTAAAAGCAGCAGCAGGGGAATCAGGTTATTCCACGTTATGCGCTCGACTAACGCGGTATGGAAGCGGCTGCGTAGCCCCATGCTGATCCAGCGATCGCTTCGAACATCGAACATGCTGAAAACGCGCCAGCGTTTGCCATCGAACGTCTCCCAGCGAAACCCCTCTTGCTGGGGGGCGGGAAACGGGCCGGAGCTGTTCCAGGGGCCGCCCAGTAACACGGGCGCGCGCTGTTGATCCCAAAAGCCTAGTACGAGCTTGCGCTCCTCTTCGTGGTAGAGCCTGGCGGGAACGCCGTCACGGTTGTTGGGGGCGGCGGGGGGCAATGGCTGGCCGTTACGATAGACCAGCGCAGGGTCACCTGGCAGGCTCATGTACGCGGCCAGTTGTAAGAGATCATCCTGGGTCGGCTGACGGGAAAGCTGGCCGGCAACGAGGCGGCTATGAATGCTGAGCTGGGTATCCAGGATTTCTTCCAGCTCGTGGTCGGTGATCAGGTAAGCCGCTAGGGCGGCGAGACTGATGGCGGCGATGATCGTCAGCGCCAGCGTACGAATGAGATAGCGACGAATGGATCTCATGCGGCGCTACTGTCGAGGCGGTAACCGATGCCGCGAATGTTGACGATCAGGGGTTTGGAAAGCTTCTTGCGCAAATGGTAGATATGCACCTCCACCGCGTTGGATTCGACCTCTTCGCCCCAGCCGTAAAGAAGGTTTTCCAACCGCGGGCGCGACATGACCTTGTCAGCATGGCGCGCCAGCTCCAGCAGCAGAGCAAATTCGCGGCGGCCCAACTTGATCTCTTCGCCTTGCCAGTGCAGACGATGATTGGCTTCATCGAGACACAGCCCCCCGATGCTAAGAAGTTGCGATGCCCGCCCCTCCGAGCGGCGCGTGATGACTCGTAGTCGTGCCAGAAGCTCTTTCAAGTCAAACGGCTTGAGCACGTAGTCATCCGCCCCGGCATCCAGACCCAGAATGCGATCTTCGATGGCGTCGCGCGCCGTCAGAATCAAAACCGGCAGCGTCGAACGCTGGCGCAGCATTTGTAACACCTGTATGCCATCCATATCCGGCAATCCCAAATCCAGAATGACCGTGCTAAAGGCCTCCTGATGCGCCGCGGCGAGCGCCTCGCGTCCTTTCAGGAACCACTCAACGGTATATCCCTCACGTTCGAGAGCCGTCTTGATGCCATCCCCCAGCAACGGGTCGTCTTCGATCAGCAGCGCGCGCATGGCAAACCTCGGGTAATCACGAATAGCCCGTAGTGTGACGACCAATACTTAAGCTTTTCTTAATTGGCGCGCTTTGCTGACGTGCTCGCACCGTGTCGTCGAGTCGAGCGCTTCATTCTTTTTTAAGTCAGCAGGAGCAGACTCAGCCAGGCAGGCGAGGGTAGAGCGTTGCCTGCGTTTAAAGACCTGCCACTGACGCGCTGTCGTTATTCATCGGAGACTGTCACGTGCTGCTATCACGCATTAGAACGAACCCTTTTTTGAAAACCCAAGCGCGTCGAGTGGAGAAGCGTTTCAAACAACTGCTTCTGCTGGCGTTACAGCGAATGATCCGGGTCGCGCCGATAGAAAAAATTGAAGATATCGCAGAGATCAACACCATCCTGCTGATCCGTCCCAACTTCCGGCTTGGCAATACGCTCATGAGTGCGCCCGTCATTGATGCTTTTCGCGAGCGCTTTCCCGAGGCGACCATCGATTATCTGACAACGGACTCGGCGCTGCCCTTGCTGAAACACCGCCCGGCGGATCATTTTTACATGCTGTCAAGAAAGGCGATTCTGCGTCCCTGGCAAGCCGTTGCTCTGCTGCGGCGCCTGCGCGCAAAACGCTACGACCTCGCCGTTCAAGTGAGCGGCGGCTCGACGACAGGGCTGGTGGTCACCCAGTTGATCAAGGCGCGCTACACGATGGGAGCGCGAAAGCGTCACGCGCGCTGGTACAGCCTGGAAACGCAAGGACGCGCCTTGCACAACTATGACGCCATCGTCGATCTAACGCGCCCATTGGGCGTGGCCTGTCGTAACCGCCCGCTGCTCGAGCTAACGCCGCGGGAGCGTTTAGAGGGTGAGGCCAGGCTGGCCGCGATGTGGACGGCGCAACGCCCAACCGCGCAGGGCCCTGTGGCCATCTTCGTCGGTGGACATGCGGACAAGCGCTGGCCGCTCTCCTTTTGGAAAGAACTTCTGGCTGCGCTGGAGGCGAGCCAGATTCATCACGTCGTTTTCCTGGGGCCGGAGGAGTTTCGCCTGTCACGCCCGCTGCAGGAGCAACTATCGACATCACGCTACGCCGCGCTTTGCCAGCCGCTACCCGTTCGGCAATTTGCCTCGGTACTCAGTGGTGCCCGTCTGCTGGTCACGCCGGATTCCGGGCCCATGCACCTGGCCGCCGCCCTTGGCATTCCAGCCGTTTCGCTAATTCGACAACGCTGCTCCCTGGCGTTCGTGCCGCGTGAGCCTTTCGACATAATGCTGTGGCAGCCCAGCGTTTTGCAGGTCATTACCGCCATTCACGCCTCGATGGGCCAAGGGCACGCCAAGGCGGCGTGACCGCTGGCAACGATGCGACGAGACCAGATAAAGAGAGGGCACTGAACATGAAAGCCAACGTTTTATCCAACGCTTACCCGTGTGCCGATAGCGGTACTTTTTGGCCGGCAGGCGGGCGCATTCTCGGTGTTATGGCCGCATTTTTATTGGCCCTGCCCTGGCTTTTGGCCTTGGGAGACGTGGAAGCGTGGTTGGCGCTCGCGGGTGTTGCCGCCGGCGGGGCCGCGCAGTGGCTTGGCAAAGCCACAATGACGTTTACGGACGCCAGTACGTGCATGGATGCCTCGTTTCTGACGCATTTGGAGGCCCTAGGCGCGGCGTGCGTGGGCACTTTACTACTGCTTTATGTACTGGCGTAAGAAAAGCCGGTGGGGAAGCGGTTTACGCCTTGCCACCGGGTCAATTCGCAGCGAGTGCTGTCAGGAAGGATGAGCGCATATGCTCGACCCGCCGTGCTCGGGGGCTATAACGGTGTTGTCGCCTTTTGACGGCAACACCGCCAGCGTTCAGAAAGCAGTAGGGGCGGCGCAGATATTGACCCACTCACCACGAACCAGCTCCGCCAGGCGTGACGGGGCGATACGTACCGCACTGTTCGGCGAGCCCGCCGCCGGCAGCACCTCATCAAAGCGCTTGAGCGAATCATCGCAGTAAACCGGCAGATCAGTGGCCAGACCAAAGGGGCAGACGCCGCCTACCGGGTGGCTGGTCAGTTCCATCACCGTTGCCTCGTCGAGCATTTTTGCCTTGCCGTCGAAGCGCTCGCGAATCTTTGTGTTATCCAGGCGCACGTCGCCAGCGGCGACCACCAGGAAGGGCTGCTCGCCCACCTTCAGCGCCAGCGTTTTGGCGATCTGGCCAGGCTCGACGCCGTGGGCCTTCGCGGCAAGCTCGACGGTCGCGGTGCTCTGTTCGAGTTCGATGATTTCCAGGTCCGGGGCGTGCTCGGCCAGAAACCCGCGCGCGGTATCAATGCTCATAAAACGGCTCCTTGTCGTGAACCGCTTCAGATTAACGCGCTTTTCTGATCTCAGCCAATTCGGGGCGGGATGACGATGTTTCACGGCTCACGGCGTCGTCGCTGCGCTCTTTCTCGATGCTCTTTCTCTATGCTCTTTCTTTATGCCCTGTCGCTTTAACGGTCTGCGCGGTTACAGCGCCAATTGTTAAAAAAGATGAACTCAATGTTTAGGGTTGAATGGGAGTTGTAATATTAGAAAGCCCAAAGGAAGCATTAGGGGTGGTCAAGGGGAGAGGGAAATAATCCCCCTTAATTAAATTAGAAAAGCAGGAGTATCCATGCTCTTGCAGCGAGGCTCGCACGCATGAACCGTGTACTTGGTAATTTATCCGTCAAAACTGGATTAACGTTAGTGTTAGCGATCTTTGCGCTGCTGATCGCGCTGATCGCATTTCTGGGGTATCGAGCGGGAGAGGAGGGTAAAACGTCGCTTGCCATGGTCGACCGTTCGGCCGATCAAATGCGGGCGGTCAATTTAGTGCGATTGGCGGTAGCGGACGCTCAGTTTTTCTACCTGAATAGCTACGTTGCATTGAGCGAGGGCAATGGCTCGGTCGCGCGCGATTACCTGGCGAAAGCGCAGGAGAAGCAAACCCAGTCCCAGAACATATTTTCGAATTTCGATACGGTGAATATTCAAACGCCGCTCATGGGCACGCTAGCGACCAATTTCCAGAGTCTGGTCGAGCAGGGGTTGTCGGCTCAGCAATCGTTACTATCGGCGGGCGATCTGCAGGGATTTCGTAACGCCAGAGCCGCTGGCAGCGATTTGAATCAGCGCTTTATCGAATCGGCCTCTGCCTACAACGACTACATGTCCGAACGGAATAGTCAGGAAGTAGCCGAGTTTGAAAGCGTCATGCAGCGCCAAGGCTATATCTATATCGCCGTGTTGGCGTTGGCCGCGCTCATCGTCTTTTTGGTACGTACCGCCATGGTGAGCGCCATCGTCAAACCGCTGAATGGTGCCGTCGGGCACTTCGAGCGAATCGCGCAGAACGATCTCTCGGGCACGGTCGATAACCGCGGCCGTAATGAAATCGGCAAGCTCTTTAGCGCCATGCAGCACATGCAGAGTAACCTGGCCCAAACGGTGTCGGCGGTTCGCGATAGTAGCGGTTCGATCCATACCGGAGCGCGGGAAATTGCCAGCGGCAACGTGGATCTCTCCTCGCGTACCGAGCAGCAGGCATCGTCTCTTCAGGAAACCGCCACCAGCATGGAGCAGTTGACCGCGACCGTTAAGCAAAACGCCGATAACGCTCGTCAGGCAAGCAAGCTCGCCAGCGACGCCTCGCGCATCGCTGGTAGCGGCGGTGAGGTGGTCGATCAGGTCACGACCACCATGCAGGGGATCTCCCAAAGCTCACAAAAAGTGTCGGACATCATTGCCGTTATCGATTCGATCGCCTTTCAGACCAATATCCTGGCGCTCAACGCCTCGGTGGAAGCGGCGCGCGCTGGCGAGCAGGGGCGCGGCTTTGCGGTGGTGGCCAGCGAAGTGCGCAATCTGGCCAGCCGAAGCGCCGATGCAGCCAAGGAGATCAAGGCGCTGATCGAGGCCTCGAGCGCTCAGGTGAAAGAGGGCTCGATACTGGTGGAAAACGCCGGCGAAACCATGCGCGAGGTGGTAGCCTCGGTGCGTCGCGTGAACGACATCATGGACGAAATTTCGGCGGCCTCCCAGGAGCAGAGCGCGGGCATCGAGCAGGTCAACCAGGCGGTCGCTCAGATGGATGAAGTGACTCAGCAAAACGCCGCGCTGGTACAGGAGGCCTCCTCGGCGGCAAGCTCGCTGGAAGAGCAGGCGGCGCGGCTGGAAAGCGTCGTCTCGGTCTTTCGCTTGGCACAGGGAGAGCGCCTTTCCCAGCCGGCCTTGCTCGAGTCGCCGAAGCCTTCGTTCCAACCAAGGCTTGCGCGCCCGGCCACACCTGCCCCGGTGACGGCTAGCGCTAACGCCAGTTGGGAAGCGTTCTAGGCGTCTCTAATCAGTTGCGATGCCGTTCATGCCGACGCCCCCTTTCGCGAGGGGGCGTCATTTAACAAAGCGCTTGCGTCTTTTAGCCGATCCAGGGCGGGGTAACGATTTTCGCCGGCTCGCGCTGCATGATGATCTCGCCGTGGCGCACCGAGAGCAGCACGTCGCCCTGATTGCGCAGCACGCTGTAGTCGTCTTCGCCGTCCAGTACGTTGAAGCTTGCCGGTTTGCCCACCTCGATGCCGTAGCGATCTTCGATATTGAGCGTGCGGGCGCTGTTGTCGGTCACCAGTGACAGCGCCTTGCTGAAATCCTTGTAGCCCATCATCTGGCAGATGTGCAGGCCGAAATCGAGGGTGCGCAAAAGCTTGCCGTTACCCAGCGAATACCAGGGGTCGAAGATCGAGTCCTCGGCGAAGCAGACGTTGATCCCCGCCGCGTCGAGCTCCTTGACCCGCGTGACGCCACGGCGCTTGGGATAGGTGTCGAAGCGCCCCTGCAAGTGAATACTTTCAGTGGGGCAGGCAATGAAATTGATGTTCGACTGCTTGAGCAGCCGGAAAAGCTTGGAGCAGTAAGCGTTGTCGTAGGAGTGCATGGCCACGGTGTGGCTGGCGGTAACGCGGGCGCCCAGGTCGTTGAACAGCGCCTCGCAGGCCAGCACTTCGAGAAAGCGCGAGTTGGGGTCGTCGATCTCGTCGCAGTGCACGTCCACCAGCCGGTCGTACTTCATGGCAAGCTCGATCACCCGCTTCATCGAGGCCACGCCAAGCTCGCGGGTGTACTCGAAGTGGGGGATGCCGCCCACCGCGTCGGCGCCGATCTCCAGCGCCTCTTCCATCAGCCGGTCGCCGCCCGGGTAGGAGAGCAGGCCGTCCTGGGGGAAGGCGACCACCTGAATGTCGATCTTGTCCTTGAACTCGTCGCGCAGCGCGCACAGCGTCTTGAGGCCGACCAGGCTCGGGTCGCTGGTGTCCGCGTGAGTGCGCACGAACTGCACGCCGTTACCGATCAGCAGGTTGAGCGTTTTGATGACGCGCTCGCGGATGTCTGCTTCCGACAGCATCGGCTTGCGCTCACCCCAGCGCTCGATGCCCTCGAACAGCGTGCCGCTCTCGTTCCAGGCGGGTTCGCCGGCGGTCAGCGCCGCGTCCAAATGGATGTGCGGCTCGATGAACGGCGCGCAGGCAAGCTTGCCACCGGCGTCGAACTGATCGGCCGAGGCGTCAATGGGGCCGGTCTGGGTCTCGATGGCGGTGAACACGCCGTTGTCGATCTTGAGCTCGAAAAGCTCGGGGCGTTGGCGCAGGCGGGCGTTGACGATATGCATTCAGTGGCTCACAGAGTGTTCGGCAGAAGAGGAGAGGCGGTCGGCCGGTACCGGTTGGCCCACGCGCAGCAGCAGGGCATAGCTTAGCGCGGCCACCAGCACGCCGACCAGCGGTGGCAGCAGCGGCGAGAAGTAGGCCGCCGCGGCGCCAATGGCGTAAGCAGTGAGGCCGCGATGATCGAAAGCGGGCAGGTTGGCATCAATCAGGGCCGGGTAGCGGCCCCGGTGTTTGAGCCAGAAATCCGCCATGATCACCCCGCCCATCGGCGGAATGAAGGTGCCCAGCAGCACCAGAAACGGAATCAGGTAGTTGTACATGCCGCCGACTGCCAGCACGGTGCCAATCGCCGCGCCCGCCACGGTCACCGTGCGCCGCCGGTCGGTGCGGATCAAATTGCACCCGGCCACGGCGAAGTTGTAAATGGTGTTGTCCTGGGTGGTCCAGATATTGAGAAACAGCATCAGCACCGCAATCGACACGAACCCCTGGGCGATCAGCACGTCGACGATGTCCCCCTGCTGGTAGATCATCGCGCCGAGCGCGCCGGTCAGTACCATCAATCCGTTGCCGACCATGAAGGCCGCAAGCGTCGCAATCACCGCGATGCGCGGGCTTTTAGCGAAGCGGCTCCAGTTGGTGGCCTGGGTGCCGCCGCTGATGAAGGTGCCGATGATGACCGTCACGGCGGCGGCCACGTTCATGCTCTCGGTGGGCGCCAGCCGGGCGAGCCCTGCGGTGCCGCCGACATCGACCAGCCCCGTGACCAAGCTCAGCAAGATGAAGAGCATCATGGCCGGGACGGCGAAGCGCGACAGCCAGTCCATGCCGCGATAGCCGATCATCGCGGTGATGCAGAAACCGAACCCGAAAAGCACCATTAAGGGGATTTCCATCCACGTTTGCATCCCGGTGGTGCGTACCAGCACCACGGCGATGGTGGCGGTGCCCCAGGCGTACCAGCCGATCTGAGTGAAGCCGAGGATGAAATCCGACAACTTGCTACCCTTTTCGCCGAAGCAGAAGCGCCCCATGAGCACGGCGTTGAGCCCGCTCTTGCAGGCAATGTAGCCAAGCGCGGCGGCGTAGGCGCCGAGCAGCAGATTGCCCAGCAGCACGATCCACAAAAGCTTGCCGATGGGAAAGGCCTGACCCAGCGAGCCGCCCGCCCACATGGTCGCGGTGAAGAAGGTGAACCCCAGTAATACGACGGACGTAGAGAGGAGTCCCTTGCGGGCGCTGGCGGGCACCTCGCTCAGCGGGTAGTCGGACGTTTGCATGCTCAAGGCCTCGTGACGGCGCATCGCGCGCGTTGCTGTAAACGCTTTAATAAAGCAATAAACAGGCCAGTTGAGCGTTTTCTAATAATCCGCAAGATGGCCGGTTCCGGTCGCACGGGGTGGGGCGGGGCAAAAAAACGCCCCCTCGCAGGGAGGGGGCGGGGTCGTTCAAGGCGCTGCGGCAGACCTGGCTATCAGGCCTCGGGCTCGGTGCCCAGCGCGCTCACCACTTCGTCGATCTGAAGCGAGAGGCTCTGCAGGCCGCCGCCGGAGAGATACCAAAGCGCCGGCGAAAGCACGGCGACCTCGGCATTGGCGGCGCCGGCCTCTTCGAGCTGCTGGCGCAGTTCGTCGGCGTCGAGCGGCTTTTGGCCGATGGCGGCGCTGCGGTCGATGACCAGCACGCGCTCCGGGTCGATCTCGGCGATCGCCTCTGGCGAGAGGCGTGTGAAGCTGCGCTCGCCGAAGGTTTCGGTCTCGACGCTTTCCGGCATTTCCTGCTTCTCGACGCCCAGTACGTCATGAATGACCGGGTGCTCGTTGAGCGAGTAGTTGCCGTCGTTGTGAGTCACGACCAGTGTGCGCGGGGCATCCGCGAGCGCTTCGCGCTGGGTCTCGATTTCATTGTGCAGCGTTTCGAGAGCGTCTTCGGCCTCGCTCTCAAGGCCTGCATGTTCGGCCAACGTGCGCACGTTATCATCAAACGCCGCGAGGTAGTCGTCGCCGGTCAGGCCCGCATCGAACAGCGGCGCGATCGCCTCTAACGCTTCCTTGTGCTCGTTTTGGCGGCCGGTATAAACGATCAGCGTTGGCTCGCTCTCGGCCAGCGCGTCGAGATCCGGCGTTTTCAGACCGCCGAGATCGGCGTAGTCGCCCTCTTCCAGGCTCGATAGATAGTTGGGCGTGGCCTGTTTGGGATAGCCGACCACCTGATCGCTTGCGCCCAGCGCGACCAGCGTATCCAGGCTTCCCAGATCGAACAGCGCGAAGCGCTCTTCGGCGTGGGCACCGGCGCTTAAGGCCAGAAGTGAGGAAGTGACGAGCACTGATTTCATACCGTTTTTCTTCATGCCATTCCTTTGTGAGAAAATGTTTTATATGAGATTTATTATCATATTAGTAATAGTTAGGCTTTGTCACTTTTTTTAAAACATCAGTTTTTAAAATATGAGTTTTTAGAACATTAGCTTTTAAAACATGAGTTTTTTAAAACGGTGGCTCTCGAAAAGAGCGGCAGCGATCGTCAGAAAAATTGATATGTTATATTATATTTATTTAACGCAGTGCTTGCCGTCATAACGACTGCAGCCGCAACAGAGCAGGGAGAACCCAGGTGGCATCGGTACTTTTCGAACATATCGAAGCGCTTCACGGCGAGCGCGAGTGGGGCGACTTTCTGGATGCCGGCACAGGCGTCAACTCGATCAACTGGGTGAGTGGGCTCGACACAACGCGCTGGACGGCGGTGACCGGCGCCGGCGGCATGGCCCAAAGCGTCGAGCGCGCCGTTCAGGGCAAAAAGCGTGAGCAGGACCGGCTGGTGCTGGGCAACTGGCAAGACCCGCGCTTTCTCGCCGATGAGCGCTTCGACACCGTGCTGGCGGACTACCTGCTCGGCGCCATCGACGGCTTCGCCCCTTACTGGCAGGACGAACTTTTCCCGCGGCTCTGCGCGCTAACCAAAAAGCGGCTGTACCTGGTCGGTCTCGAGCCCTACGTGCCGTTCGATGCCACCACCGCGTCGGGCAAACTGGTGGTGGAGATCGGTCGGCTGCGCGACGCCTGCCTGCTGATGGCCGGCGAGCGCACCTACCGCGAGTACCCGAGCGCCTGGGTCGAACGCCAGCTCGACCGGGCGGGCTTCGAGGTCGTCGAGACCAAGCGCTTCCCGATCCGCTACGGCAAGAAGTTCGTCGAGGGCCAGATGAAAATGTGCCGCCAGCGCATGGCGACCATCGCCGACCGCTACCTGGCCCAGGCGATGCTCAAGCACGTCGAGGATCTGGAGCGCCGGGCGCTTGCGCACATCGAGATCGACGGCGGGCTCAGCCACGGCGCGGACTACGTGATGGTGGCCGAGCCGAAAAAAAGCGCCCCGCAGGGCGCTTGAAGCGTTTCACGTTTAGCCTGCGGCCTTGAAGGGGTTGCGCGGATCGTTGTCCCAGGCCAAAAAGTCCTTGCCGGTTTCCTGGGGCACCATGGTGATGCAGTTCTCCACCGGGCAGGTGATCTGGCAGAGATTGCAGCCCACGCACTCCTCGTCAATCACTTCATAGCGCCGTCCGCCGTCTTCCTCACTGAGCTTGGCGATCGACTGGTGCGAGGTGTCCTCGCAGGCGATATAGCAGCGCCCGCACTCGATGCACAGGTCCTGATCGATATGGGCGATGGTCTTGAAGTTGATGTCCAGGTGTTTCCAGTCGGTGGTCTGCGGGATCGCCTTGCGCGAGAACGCCTCGATCGACGCATGGCCTTTCTCCGCCATCCAGCGCGACAGCCCGTCCTTCATCTCCTCGACGATGCGAAAGCCGTTGAGCATCGCCGCGGTGCAGACCTGAACGCTGCCCGCGCCCAGCGCGATGAACTCCGCCGCGTCGCGCCAGCTCGAGATACCGCCGATGCCGGAAATGGGCAGCGTCGGGGTGGCCGGGTCGCGGGCGATCTCGGCCACCATGTTCATGGCGATGGGCTTGACGGCGCTGCCGCAGTAGCCGCCGTGGGTACTCTGGTGGCCCACGGTGGGCTTGGCGACCATGTTGTCCAGATCGATGCTGGTGATCGAGTTGATGGTGTTGATCAGCGACACCGCATCGGCGCCGCCGCGAAGTGCGGCCTGAGCGCCCACGCGAATATCGGTGATGTTGGGCGTCAGCTTCACGATCACGGGCCTGGAGTAGTACTTCTTGCACCAGGCGGTAACCTGCTCGATGAGCTCAGGGTTCTGGCCCACCGCCGCGCCCATGCCGCGCTCCGGCATGCCGTGGGGGCAGCCAAGGTTCAGCTCGATGCCGTCGGCGCCGGTGGCCTCGACCCGCGGCAGAATGTAGGCCCAGGATTCTTCCACGCAGGGCACCATGATCGAGACGATCAGCGCCCGGTCGGGCCAGTCCTTCTTCACCTGGGTGATTTCCGCCAGGTTCACCTCCAGCGAGCGGTCGGTGATCAGCTCGATGTTGTTGAAGCCGATGACCTCGCGGTGCTTGCCGTAGTGGGCGGAGTAGCGCGACGAGACGTTCACCGCCGGCGGCTCCTCGCCAAGGGTCTTCCAGACCACGCCGCCCCAGCCGGCTTCAAACGCGCGTACCACGTTGTAGGCCTTGTCGGTAGGCGGCGCCGAGGCGAGCCAGAAGGGGTTGGGCGCCTTGATGCCGGCAAAGTTGACCGACAGGTCGACGCCATTGACGACGCTGTCGCCGCTGTTGGCTTTATCGGGGAAAGGGAGTGTGTTCATGCGGCCTCCTGACGCGCGATCAGCGCCTGGTGAATGGCGTGGGCGGCAAGCTTGCCGTGCTGCACGGCCTGCACGGTCAGATCCTGCCCCGGCACCACGCAGTCGCCCCCGGCGTAGACGCCGGCCATCGAGGTCTGAAAGTGGTCGTCGATGCGGATGCGCTCGCCGTCGCGGGCAAGCTCCGACGCGGTGGCGTCTGCAAGGCTCTGGCTCTCTAAGCCCTGACCGATGGCCTTGAAGATGGCGTCCGCCGGGATATCGACGTGTTCCCCAGTCAGCGCCAGGCCGCCTTCCTCGGCGCGGGTTCTGGCGAAGCGCATGCCCGACACGCGCCCCTGATCGTCGAGCAGCACTTGATCCGGCTGCGCCCAGGTCAGCATGCGCACGCCGTTGGCCTTGGCGATCTCCTGCTCGTGGTGGGTAGCGGACATCGCCTCGACGCCGCGTCGGTAGACCAGCGTGACCTCTGTGGCACCCAAGCGCGCCATTTGGGTGGCCATGTCGATCGCCGTGTTGCCGGCACCGATCACGATGCAGCGCCGGGCGACGGGCAGCTGCCCCAGATCGTTGGTCTGGCGCAGCAGCTTGATGTAGTCGACGGCGGCGAGCGACCCCGTGGCGTCTTCGTCACTGAGCATCAGCGCCCGGCTGGCGCCGAGGCCCAGGCCCAGAAACACGCTGTCGAAGCGCTGGTTCAGCGCATCAAGCGTGACGTTCTCGCCCAGGCGCTGGCCGTACTCGATGTCGATGCCGCCAACCTCGAGCAGAAACTCCACCTCACGACGGGCGAAGTCGTCGGTCATCTTGTAGCGGGCGATGCCGTACTCGTTGAGCCCGCCGGCCTTCTGTTCGGCCTCGAAAATGGTCACCCGATGGCCCAGCAGCGCGAGCCGGTGTGCGCAGGAGAGCCCGGCGGGACCGGCGCCCACCACCGCGATATGGCGCCCGGTGCTGGCAGCCCGCTTGAACGGGTGGCCGTCAAACTGCATGTGATCGGTGGCGTGGCGCTGCAAGAGGCCGATGAGCACCGGCTGGCACTCGGCATCGTGATTACGCACGCAGCTTTGCTCGCAGAGAATTTCGGTGGGGCACACCCGGGCGCAGCTGCCGCCCAGGATGTTGGCCTCCAGAATCGTGGTGGCCGCGCCGTTGATGTTGCCCTCATTGATCTGGCGAATGAAGCTCGGCACGTCGATATCCGACGGGCACGCCTCGACGCAGGGCGCATCGAAGCAGTAGAGGCAGCGCTGGCTCTCGATGATCGCCTGGCGCTGGGTGAGCGGTGGATGAAGGTCGCTGAAGTTGCCGCTAAGCGTCGGGCCGTCGTAGGTGCCGACCTCTTGCGCGCTGGGCAGGTAGTCGAGTGGATGGGTCACGGTCATTTCTCCCGATACGTGTGTATCGCTGTTGTTATCAATCGCTTTTATATCGATCGTCGTTATATCGATGGGCGCTGTCTCAGCGACTTACCGCCTTGGGGGCGCTTTGCTCGGCGCGCTTTTTGAGCTGCTCGAAGATGGCCGGATAGGCGGGGCGCTCAAGATAGCGTCCGGCGCCGCGCTCGGCGTGAAGCTCCTTGGCGTCGCGCCATACCCACTTGCCTTGGCTGATGGTGTGGCGGGCGATACCGCGCACCGTTTTGCCTTCGAAGATGTTGAAGTCGACGTTCTGGTGGTGGGTCTTGGCGGAGATGGTGCGCGTGCCGTTGGGGTCCCAGACGACGATATCGGCGTCGGCACCGACCTGAATCGCCCCCTTGCGTGGGTAGAGGTTGAAGATCTCGGCGGTGTTGGTGGAGGTCAGGGCGACGAACTGCTGCGGCGAGAGCTTGCCGGTGTTCACCCCTTCGTCCCACAGCACGGCCATGCGGTCCTCGACGCCGGCGGTACCGTTGGGGATCTTGGTGAAGTCGTCGCGGCCGTTGGCCTTCTGTTCTTCGCAGAAGCAGCAGTGGTCGGTGGCGGTGGTCTGCAGGGTGCCCGCCTGCAGGGCGTGCCAGAGCGCTTCCTGGTGGCCTTTCGGGCGAAAGGGCGGGCTCATCACGTGCGCCGCGGCCGTGGCCCAGTCCGGGTTCTGGTAGACGCTGTCATCGATCATCAAATGGCCGGCGAGCGCCTCGCCGAACACCGCGTGGCCCTGTTGACGGGCATAGGCGATCTCGTCCACCGCATCCTTGGTGGATACGTGCACCAGATACACCGGCGCGCCCAAGGTGCTGGCGATACGGATGGCGCGGCTGGCGGCTTCCCCTTCCACCTGGGGCGGGCGTGACAGCGGGTGAGCTTCCGGGCCGGTGATGCCCTGAGCGAGCAGCTTCTGCTGCATGTGGTAGACCAGCTCGCCGTTTTCGGCGTGCACGGTGGGCACCGCGCCCAGCTCCAGACAGCGTGAGAAGCTCTCCACCAGAATGTCGTCGGTGGCCATGATCGCGCCCTTGTAGGCCATGAAGTGCTTGAAGCTGTTGACGCCGTGTTCGTGTACCAGGGTGTCCATCTCCTCCTTGACGCTGTCGTCCCACCAGGTGATGGCAACATGAAAGGCGAAGTCGGTGGCGGCTTTCTCGGCCCAGCCCTGCCAGGTCTCGAAGGCCTCCAACAGCGACTGACCCGGGCTCGGGATGACGAAGTCGATGATCGTGGTGGTGCCCCCGGCCATCGCTGCGGCGGTGCCGGTGTAGAAGTCTTCGCTGGCCACCGCGCCCATGAAGGGCATCTGCATGTGGGTGTGGGGGTCGATGCCACCGGGCATGACGAGCTGATCCGTGGCGTCGACGATCTCGCAGCCCTCGGGGGTGTCCAGATTCATGCCGATGGCTTCGATCTTGCCATCGACGCAGAGCACGTCGGCGCGGTAGGTGTCGGCGTGGGTGACGACGGTGCCGCCCTTGATGAGTAGGCTCATGGGGTGTCTCCTGCTGTTCCAGTCGCTTGGTTATTCGCCGTCGGTCAGGCGGGTATAGGTCTCGGGGCGGCGGTCGCGGAAGAACTGCCAGTTGTTGCGGGCCTCGCGCACCGCGTCGAGGTCGATTTCGTGCACCAGCAGCTCGTCCTCGGTGGCACTGGCCTGGGCTTCGATCTTGCCGCGCGGGTTGACGATGTAGCTTGAGCCGTAGAAGTCGCCGATGTTCCAGGGTGCCTCGGTGCCGACCCTGTTGATGGCGGCGATGAAGCAGCCATTGGCGGCGGCGGAGGCAGGCTGTTCAAGCTCCCAGAGATACTGCGAAAGCCCGGCAACGGTGGCGGAGGGATTGAAGATCACGTCGGCGCCGTTAAGTGCCAGCGCCCGCCAGCCTTCGGGGAAGTGGCGGTCGTAGCAGATATACACGCCGATCTTGCCATAGGCGGTGTCGAACACCGGCCAGTTGGACTGGCCGGGCTTGAAGAAGAACTTCTCCCAGAACCCGGCGACTTGGGGAATGTGGGTCTTGTGGTACTTGCCAAGATAGCTGCCGTCGGCGTCGAACACCGCCGCGGTGTTGTAGTAGATCCCGGTCTCGGTTTCTTCATACACCGGCACGATGATCACCATGCGGTGCTCGGCGGCGAGCTTCTGCATCATCTGGCAGGTGGGGCCTTCGGGAACCTTTTCGGCCGCGGCGTACCACTTCTCGTCCTGGCTGGGGCAGAAGTACGGCTGGTTGAACACTTCCTGAAAGCAGAGCACCTGCACGCCCTGGCTCGCCGCCTGCTCGATCATCGGTAAGTGCGCTTCGTTCATGACGTCACGAATCTGCCCGGGGTCCTGATCGGTACTGGCCTTCAATCCCATCTGGATCAAGCCGATCTTCATCTTTTGCATCTTGAGGCCCTCTCTTTGCTTGCACACACCGTCGCCCTATTGGGCGCGATGACGGTTATCGTTATTGATGATCAAGGCGTGCTGCAAGATTCACTCGCTTGGCAGCGAGGAGTTTTTTTATAGTGGTTGTAAAGCTGTCTGTGTCGGCAGCTTTTTTGAGATTAGTGCGAAACGCGGGCGGCTTTCAAGGTTTTTGTGACGTGGTTTTAAAGAGCTTCTTAACGCTATGATTTTATTGTTTTTTAGTAATTTATTAATTTTCCTTCGTTATTTTTTTGAATGCCAGATAACCATAATAATTAGATTTATTTTTAATTTAATCAATGATTTATTATTTATTTGGTTTTTTTGTTTTTATTTAAAGAGACTTTTTGGTGCGTTTTTAAGGCTAAGTGCGCTATTTTGGCAATGGCCTTAAAAAGCCGATTGTCCAATAACAAAAATTCCGAGACTGGTATGAGATTACATGTCGAAAAGGTCAGCTTTAATTCAATAGTTTATGCGCTTTAAACCAGGTGTAGGCATGCTTATTGCTGGGATTAGCGCTGACTCGATTTAAAGCCTGACGCAATAACGATAATCGACAGTGGCTCTGCTGAGGAGAACTCCATGACCGTTACAACATCTCGTATGGTAGATCGAGAGGGGTTGATAGAACTCGAGGTGAACGACGACGTTCGCCAAAGCCCTCGCTTCAACGAGGACATCGCGCCGACCCAAGCAAGCGAACGCACCTGGAGCAAGTGGAACATCGCCGCGCTCTGGGTTGGCATGTCGATCTGTGTGCCCACCTATACGCTGGGCGGCGTGCTAACCGCTTACTTCGGGCTGAGCGTGGGCGAGGCGCTTTTCACCATTCTCATCGCCAACGTCATCCTGCTGCTGCCCCTGACCCTAAACGCCTTTCCCGGCACCAAATTCGGCATTCCCTTTCCTATCGTATTGCGCTCCTGTTTCGGCATTCTGGGCTCGAACGTGCCTTGTTTAGTGCGGGCGCTGGTGGGCTGCGGCTGGTTCGGTATCCAGACCATGTTCGGGGGGCTGGCGATCCATCTGCTGCTGTCGGCGCTGTTTCCCGCCTGGGCGGCGTTGGGCGGCGTGGGTGAAGTGATCGGCTTTTTCGTCTTCGGCGCCATGAACCTCTACGTGGTGATTCGCGGCGCGGAGTCGATCAAGTGGATGGAAACGCTGGCCGCGCCGCTGCTGTTGGCAGTGGGCGTGGGGCTGATGGTCTGGGCCTGGCCGCACATGTCGATGACCGAGCTACTCGCCCAGCCGCCTTCGCGCCCTGAAGGCGCGCCGGTTTACGGCTACTTCTTCGCCGGCTTGACCGCCATGGTGGGATTCTGGGCAACGCTTTCGCTGAACATTCCCGATTTCAGCCGCTTCGCCAAAAGCCAGAAGGATCAGATCGTCGGTCAGATCATGGGGCTTCCGCTCACCATGTTCTTCTTTGCCTCGCTTGGCGTGGTGATGACGGCGGCCTCGGAAACCCTGGTGGGCCAGACCGTGGCGGACCCGGTGCGTCTGATCGGCTTCATCGACAGCCCGTTCTGGGTCATTCTGGCGATGCTGTTGATCATCGTCGCGACGATTTCCACCAACACTGCTTCGAACATCGTCTCGCCCACCAACGACTTTCAAAACATCGCCCCGAAACTGATCAACCAGACCCGTGGGGTGCTGATGACGGGGCTGGTCGGCGTGCTGCTGATGGGCTACGACCTGCTGCAAAAGGCGGGGTTGATCGCCCAGGGTGTCTCGCTCGAGCAGATGTATTCGAACTGGCTGCTGGGCTATTCGAGCCTGTTGGGGCCGATCGCGGGGATTATGGCGGTGGATTATTTTCTGATCAAGAAGCAGTCGCTGGACGTGCCGAGTCTTTACATGGACGGTCACACCTACCCGGCGGTGAACGTCGCCGGCTTCATCGCTTTTGGGGTGCCCGTGGCGCTGACGCTGGTATCGCTGCTAACGGGAACCATGAACTGGTTCTACGACTACGGCTGGTTCACCGGCTCGATCCTCGGAGCGCTCGTTTACTTCGTGGCAAGCACGCTGATGGGGCACGAAAAGTCGCATCGAACGGCCACGGCGGATGTATCTTAAGCGCCATCGTGGCGCGACGCTTGCGTGACTCAAGATGGATTCGGTTCGGCGGCAGTATCAAACCCTTCGCCGGGCCCCGCCCCGCTGACCAGCGCCAAAAACGCATCCACCACGCGATTGGGGCGCCGGTCACGGCGCGTGATGAGCACAAACGGTATGTGATAGCTTCGCCGCTTGGCATGTAGCGGGCGCATTTTGCCCGCCTCGACCCACTGCGCCGCGACATGCTCGGGCAAAAAGCCGATGTAACGCCCGGTCAGAATGAGAAACGCGGCCCCTTCGCGGTCCGACGCCGAGGCGCGCAGCGTCAGAGCGTCATGGGCCTGGCGCGCTTTGACCGGCAACGGGTAGCGCGGCGCCACCGCCGGCGCCTGGCTGATCTGCGCCCAGGCAGGGGCTGGTGCATCGAAAAGCGGGTGGCCGGCGCCGCAGTAAAGGTAGGAGGGCTCATCGTAGAGCCAGAGCGTCTCGAGGCTGGCGGGCAGGTTGACGTTGGGCACCACGCCGACGTGTAGATGGCCGTCCATGACCTGGCGAATCACCGCGTCGGACGGGTCCATCTGGATATTGACGCTGATGTCGTGGCTTTTCGAGGCGAGCTCGCCAAGCGCATCGGTGACGTTCATGGCGGGCAGCGTTACCAGATTGTCGGTGATGCCGATATTGAGCTCGCCCTTGAGCGTGCGGTGCAGTGCGTTTACGCCGCTTTTGAAGGTTTCCAGCGCCGCCAATAGCGTAAGCCCCGCTTCATAAAGCTCCTTCCCCTCTTCTGTGAGGCTGAAACCGCCACGGCCGCGCTGACAAAGCGACAGGCCCACGCGCTTTTCCAAATCGCTCATGTGTTGGCTGATCGCCGAGCGGCTGATGCCCAGCGTCGTTTCTGCGGCGGTAAAACCACCACACTCGACGACGGTATTGAACACCCGGATCAAACGAATTTCGTAGTCGCTCATCTGCCCAAGCGATACCATGAGGCTCTCCTGTTCCAGGAAACGATCTTTTCGGGCAGATCGTTTACAATGGCGCCGGTGTCTAAATAACCTATCGTATCGCTTTGGGTCAGGATCACACACCTTGAACGTCAACATACTCTTGCCTGGCGCGTTCGAACGCGGTCTGCCGATTTCATGAAGAAGGCATCCACGTAATGTCTCACTCACTGGATAGCGCGCCTTCGGCCGGCCTCGAACCTCCGGGGCCCACCACCACCGGCCGACGCGCCGTGCTTTGTTATGTAGTGGCGCTGCTCGTCATGATCGGTGTGTCCAGCGCGATGATGTACCAGCAGTACCGCCAGGAAATCAGCGCCGCCGAAATGCGTATGGAGGCGCGCGCCAGCGTCGTCGCCCAGTGGACCAGCGGTGTGATGGGGCAAAGCGAGCAGGCGCTTTTCAGCCTCTCGGAGCTGATGTCGTCGTTTGAAAATGATGAAATCCGTGACCCCGAGGCCCTCAAACAGGCGGTCGAGAACCTGACTCGCTACGTTACCTCCGTTGACGAAATGGGGGTGCTCGATGCGACCGGGCGTGTGACTCTTGGTAGCGACCAGCGCTACGAAGGACTCTCTTATCGCGATACCGAGTTCTTCGAAGCATTCAAAAACAGTGATCGCGTGCGCGATGTCACCACGCTGCAGCGCTCGCCGGAAAGTGACGAATTCTATCTCTACAGCGCCCGGCGCCGGGACAACCCGCTTGGCGAGTTTGCTGGTATCGTGGTTTCACGTATTCGTCCGCAAGTGTTTGTCGATGCGCTCTCCCGGGTCGGCGTCAGCGAAGGCGAGAGCATCGCGCTCGTCGACACTGACTGTCAGATCATCGCACGCCATTCCCAGCCGCCGCAGCGCGTCTCGATTGGCCAGCGCTTGGAGATGCCCACCACGTGGACGCCGCTCGCCCCTGAAGAGTACTCGCGCACTTTCGTCCTGAGCTCGCCCGTCGATCATCGCGAGCGTCTGCTGCATATGGAGCGCGTCGGCGACTACCCTATCTACGCGGTCGTCGGCGTGGACCGGCAGCATCTTTTGAGCGAGTGGCGCGACCGCGTGGCGCTTTTATGCTTCGTGGTGGTGTTGATTGCGCTGCTCGGCGCTTGGGGGCTTCGCCACTATCTCAACCGACTGGCGCTGGCGAGGATTTTGCAAACGCGCGTCGAGGAGCGCGAACTCGCCCGGGCGCACGCCCGGGAACGCGACGTGCGCCTCGATGCGCTGGTCAACTCGCTGCAGGATTTGATTTTCGTTTTCGATGAGCAGGGGCGGTTCAACTATGTCCATGCGATCGACCAAAAGCGGCTACTGATCGAGCCGGAGCTCATCCTGGGGCGCCACTTCGCCGATATACTGCCTAAGGATCTGGCCGACGCCTTCCAGATCATTTTCGATCGCGTCAAACGACTGCGCCGAGCAGAGACCTACGAGTATCCGTTGACCCTTGAAGGCCAACTCGGCCATTTTCACGCCACTATCAGCCCGCTGACGGACGTAAGCGGCCAGTTCAGGGGCGTGTTGTCGGTAGTGCGCGACATCACCGAGGACAAGAATCTGCAGGCGGAGCTCGGAATTGCCGCCGCCGCCTTTCAGACCCACCTGGGCATTCTGATCACCGATCGCAAAGGCTATATTCTCAAGACCAACGACACGTTTAAACGCATCACCGGCTACCGCGAAGAGGAGATGATCGGTAGAACGCCGCGGATGTTCAGCTCGGGCCAGCACGGCGCGGCGTTCTACCGCGAGCTCTGGCAGCGCGTACATCAAAGCGGCAACTGGGAAGGCGAGATCTGGAACAAGCGTAAAAACGGCGAGCTCTTTCCGCAGTGGATCACCATCAGTGCCACTTACGACGACACCGGCGCGCTTGGCCATTACGTGGCGACCATCAGCGACATCAGCGAGCGCAAGGCCGCCGAGCAGGAGATCCACCAGCTCGCGTTCTACGACCCGCTTACCGGGCTTAGCAATCGGCGCCTGTTTATGGATCGGCTCGAAAACGCCTTGAAAGAGATCAACCGTCATCAGCGTTTTGGGGCGGTCATGCTCTTCGATATCGATAGCTTCAAGGAGGTCAATGATACCCTGGGGTACCACGCGGGGGACCAGCTGTTGCGCGGCGTGTCGCGGCGCCTGTCGCGAATGCTGCGCGATACCGATACCCTGGCCCGACTTGGCGGTGACGAGTTCGCGGTGCTGGTCGAGGGCGTGGACAGTAGCCTCGCGCAAACGCACCAACTGGCCCGCGGCATCGCGAACAAGCTCATGGACACGCTCAGCGAGCCCATCCGCATCAACGACAGCCTGATCACGGTGACCGCCAGCGTCGGGGCGACCATGATGTCAAACGATCAGCAGAACATGGATGACTATCTGCAACAGGCGGACATGGCGCTTTCCCAGGCCAAGGCAAGCGGGCGCCGGACGCTGCGCTTTTTCACCCCGGACATGCAAGCTGAGCTGTTGGCCCGGGTGCGCCTGGAAGCCGATCTACGCCAGGCGGTGATCTTCAAGCATTGGCATATTTTCTACCAGCCTCAGGTCGACGCCGCGGGCACCCTGACAGGGGTCGAGGCGCTGCTGCGCTGGGATCACGCCGAGCGTGGGATTATCTCGCCGGGCGAGTTCATGCCGCTTCTGGAGTCCACGGGGCTGATCAACGAAGTCGGCGAGTGGATTCTGGAGCAGGCCTGCTGGCAGCTCATCGAGTGGGCGCGCGAGCCAATGCTTGCCAAGCTTACGATTTCGATCAACCTGAGCCCGCTTCAGTTTCGCGAGCCCAACTTCGTATCCCGAACCGAGAGCGTGTTCGCTCGCACACAAGCGCCGCTTGAGCGCTTGAAGTTCGAGGTAACCGAGTCGCTGTTCGTTGAGGCGCCGGAGGATGTACGCAATACTATGCTGCGGCTCAAGGCCCACGGCGTGCGCTTTTCGCTCGACGATTTCGGTACCGGCTATTCATCGCTTTCGTATCTGGCCCAATTGCCGCTGGATCAGCTCAAGATCGACCAGTCCTTCGTGCAGCAGGTGCCGGAAAGCTCTGCCAACGCGGCCATCGTGGAAACCACTATTGCGCTGGCGTCGAGCCTGAGTCTTGACGCCATTGCCGAGGGTGTGGAGACCCGTGAGCAGTACGAGTGGCTGTTGGCCCACGGCTGCCACGCCTTCCAAGGGTATCTGTTTGGCCGTCCCATGCCGGTGGCCGCGCTCGAGGCTATTGCGCTGAGCTCGACAGATCGACCAGACGATCCACAAGCGTAGGGTCGCGTTGCGCAAGCGTGTCGGGAAGAATGACCTCCAGGCGCGAGTCCTGACGCCAAGCGCTCGCCTCGACGCTCAACACGCCGTCGGCGCGGTTGAGCCGCTTCCAGCCACTGTCAGTATGAAACACGCCCTTGGCCCGCGCTGCTTTGGGCAGTTCTGATAGCGTGTGGGCGAGCCGGTCGAGATCGAAGCGCTCGTCAGGATGCCAGCGAAGCCCACTGCTGGCGTAGCCCAGTGCCGAGGCGGTTTCGATACGCGGAGAGCCCGGCGGGGGCGGGGCGTCGAAAAATTGGCCCGCAAACGTGGGTGGGGCAACCAGTGCCCGGTGCGCGTCGGGCATGGCCACATTGGATGCGCCCGCCTGGCCGCCCTGGGTGAGAAGCGACAGCGGCAGCGCCCCGCCCGCGCTGTCGTGGACCCACTTGGGCGCGGGCCAGAGCGCCTCGACGAAGGCTCGGCCACGGGCGTTCTGGGACTCAATCGCTTGGTCGGTCAGGGTGAGCACCACAGCGTCCGCCACGGCGAGCTGGTCGTTGAAAGTCTCGTGCTCGCGCACCCGGGGCTCATCGAGCCGTCGTGGGTCGAGGGTGGCGATGATGTCGCGCACCTCCAGCACGCCCTCAAAAGCCTCGCCGCGCAGCAGATCCAGAAGCCCCGCCGGGTGGCCAAGGCCCGAGGGCTCGATGATCACCCGGTCGGGCTTGGCGCGGCGGATCAGGTCGACCAGCGCTGCCCGCAGCACGAAAGCGAGCTGGCAGCACAGACACCCGCCGGGCAAGCCCTTCACCACCACGTCGTCACGGTGCTCGAACATCGCTTGGTCGATGCCGATCTGGCCGAACTCGTTGACCAGCACGGCCCATGTCTCATCCACAGGCTTTTGCTCGATCAGGCTGTGGATAAGCGTGGTCTTTCCGCTGCCAAGAAAGCCGGTCACCACGTGAGTGGGAATACGCGTCATCGTCACGTATCAACCGCCGGTCATGTTCATGAAGCGGACTACCTGAACGTCGCCGTCGGTGGTGAAGTGGTGACGCTCGGGCTTGAGCGGAAGCGCATTGATGATCGCGCGCTTAAGCGCGTCCATGTCGCCCGGGTAGCGTCGAAGCACCGCGCGCAGATCCACCGAGTGCTCGTTGCCGAGACACAGCAAAAGCCGCCCTTCGACGGTGACGCGCACCCGGTTACAGCTGTCGCAGAAGTTGTGACTGTGCGGCGATATGAAGCCGATGCGGCTGTCGCTGTCACTCATCTTGAAGTAGCGTGACGGGCCCGGTGTGGTCACCGTGCTCGGCATTAGCGAATAGCGCGCCTCGATCAGCGCCTTGACGTCGTCGCTGGAGTAGAAGGTTTCGGCGCGGGAGTGATCCGACACGTCCCCCAGCGGCATCTCCTCGATGAAACTGATATCGAGGCCTTCCCGGCGGGCGAAGTCGACCAAATCCAACACCTCGTCGTCGTTGCGCCCTTTGAGGATTACCGCGTTGAGTTTGATGCGCTCGAAACCGACCTCTTTGGCGGCGCGAATGCCATCGATCACCTTGTCCAGATCGCCCGTGCGGGTCAGCGCCTTGAAGCGCTCGCGGTCGAGCGAGTCGAGGCTTACGTTGAGCCGCTTGAGCCCGCCGTCGAAAAGTCGTTGGGCGTGCTTTCTCAGACTCGCGCCGTTGGTGGTCATGGTGAAGTCACTGAGCCCGGGCAAGGCACCGATCTCGTCGACCAGCTCGCCAATGTTACCGCGCACCAGCGGTTCGCCGCCGGTGAGACGAATCTTCTCGACACCGAGCTCGGTGAAGGCCCGCGCCACGGTGGCGATCTCTTCGAGGGTGAGCACCTGCGCACGCGGGAGAAAGGTCATCTCCTCGCTCATGCAGTACACGCAGCGAAAGTCGCAGCGGTCAGTGACTGAGATGCGTACGTAGTTGACTCGGCGGCCAACGCTGTCAATCAGTTGCTCGGTCATGGCCATCTCTCGAACCGGTGAATGGGGGCAGTGTAGTCGATGACGGCGCGCGAAGCGGCTGGATCGCGACGACCTCGCCGGCGGCGGCGACATCGCGCTCCTCACTAAGCTCGATCAGACAGTTGGCCGCCACCATCGAGGTTAACATACCCGAGCCCTGGGCCTTGAGCGCCCGTACTCGCAGACCGCCCTGTTCATCGCTTTGGTACACTCCGCGAAGCAGATCGAGCCGTCCTTTGCGCCCTTCAATCGGCGAGTCGAGCACCGCCGTCAGGCGCGCGGGCGCGGCGGCGGGCTGGCCTTCCAGACGCGCCAGTAGCGGCGCGACGAACTGGTGAAACGTCATCATCGCCGCCACCGGGTTGCCGGGCAGCCCGACGAAGGGCGTTCGGCGCGCGCCAAGCGTGCCGCAGGCCAAAGGCTTACCCGGGCGCAGCGCCACGCGCCAGAAGCCGAGCGTGCCCAGCCGCTCGAGCGCGGCACGGGTGAAATCCTTCGTGCCTACCGAGACCCCGCCGCTGGTGAGCACCAAATCGCTCTGCTCGGCGGTTTGGGCCAGCGCGGAGGCGATCGCTTTCGGGTCGTCCGGCAGAATGCCAAGATCGATCACGCGCGCGCCGTGCTCCTGCAAAAGCCCCTTCAGCGCGAAGCGGTTGGCATCATAAATGCCCGCCGGCGAGAGCGCCTCACCGGGCTCGGTGACCTCGTTGCCGGTGGAAAAGAGGGCTACCCTCGGGCGTTTGACGACGCGCACCGTGGCTTGCCCCAAGGAGGCGATCAGCCCAAGGGCGGCAGGGTTCAGGCGCGTGCCCGCCGCCAGCACTAGAGCGCCGGCGGCCAGCTCCTCGCCGGCCAGGCGAACGTTTTGTCCCTTCACCACGCGCTCGGGGGCTTTGAGCGTCACGGCGCCGTCGCGCTCATCAAGCTCTTCGCTGGCGATGACCGTGTCGGTGCCTGGCGGCAGCGGCGCGCCGGTGGTGATGCGCACGCACTCGAATTCAGCGAGGGCGCCGTCAAAGCGCTGGCCGGCGAAGGCGCTACCGGCCAACTGCCAGCGCGCGGCAAGCGCTCCGCGCCAGCCAAGCGCGACGCCGTCCAGCGCCGCGTTGGTGTAGCGGGGCACGTCCGTGGGTGCGGTGATCGACTCATTCAGCCGGCGCCCGAGCGCCTGGTCGAGCCGGACCTCCTCGGTGCCCATCGGCCGGGTGGCGAGTGCGGCAAGCGCCTGGCGCGCCTGGTCGACGCTCAGCGGCGCGTCGCTTCGATCCAGCGTCATGGCCGCTCCCGGCGGGCGTCCGCGCGGCCAAGCTCCAAACGCTTAAGCTCTTCTTCGCTGTTGAGGTTGACGAACGCCTCTTTCGCGTCCGAGAAATCCACACGCTTCGCCGCGTGGCGCTCGAACCAGCGGCCGAGCTTGCGCTCGCCGCTGGCCAGAAAGGCGCCGAGATCGTCGGCGAGCGCGGTGGCGATCAGCGCCACCGTTGGGTGATCGCGCTCGCCGTCAAAGGCAATGGCCGCCTGGCCGCCGTCGAGCCCGTCGGTCAGGCGCTCGACGAGTGTGGCGGGCAGAAGCGGCGTGTCGCAGGGCACCACGACCAGCCACGGCGTCTTCGCCGCCAGCAGCCCGCTGTAGATGCCCATCAGCGGGCCGAAAAAGCCGGGCTTGGCATCCTCGATCACGCGCGGGCCTAAAAGCGCATAGGCATCCTGGTTACGGTTGGCGCTGACGAGGGTTTCGCTCACGCGCCCCTCCAGACGTTTCAAGACGTGGGCGAACAGCGGCAGGCCTTCGAAGGGCTCCAGGCCCTTGTCGCGCCCACCCATGCGGCGACCTTCGCCGCCGGCCAAAATCAGTCCGGTCAGTTGCTGTGACGCGATCATGAAAGTGCCCTGCGCGTAGTGAGTGAAGCCGACGACGAACCCCAAAAAGCGTGGCCTTCGAGTGTAGGCCCCGGCTGGTCCCGACGTGTTTAGAGTGTGCCATATTCGCAGCGGCGAAAACGTTTTTAAAGCGACTCTTTTGCTATGCTGAGCACCATTCAACCCCGGAGAGCTTTCATGCACGCCTTCAACGATCTGGATCAGACGACCCAAACCGAACTCGAAGCCGCCGCCTTTCGCCGGCTTTTGACCCATCTGGACGCCAACAAGGACGTTCAGAACATCGATCTGATGATTCTGGCGGATTTTTGCCGCAACTGCCTTTCGAAATGGCTAGTCAGCGCCGCCGAAGAGCGCGGCGAACGCCTCGACTACGAGGCCGCCCGCCAGCACGTTTACGGCATGCCCTACAGCGAGTGGAAAGAGCACCACCAAGCCAGGGCCACCCCGGAACAGCTCGCCGCGCTCGAGGCGCGCCAAGCGAAAAAGAGCCACGAGGAGTAGCGCTTTGGAAACGCAAAACAGTGCTCCAGAGGCAATGGAGGCACTGAACATCGCGGTGCTGACCGTCTCCGATACCCGCACCGAGGAGAGCGACCGCTCCGGGGCGCTTCTGGTCGAGCGGCTGGAAGGCGCCGGCCACCAGCTGGTGGAAAAGCGCATCGTAGCCGACGACATGTACCGCATCCGCGCGGTGGTGGCCGAGTGGATCGCCAGTCCTGAGGTGCAGGTGGTGATCACCACCGGCGGCACCGGCTTTACCGGGCGCGACTCCACGCCGGAGGCGGTATCGGTACTGTTCGATAAAGCCATCGAAGGTTTTGGCGAGCGCTTTCGCCAGCTTAGCGGCGACGAGATCGGCAGTTCCACCATCCAGAGCCGCTGCCTTGGGGGGTTAGCCAACGCCACCGTGGTCTTCTGCCTGCCAGGCTCGACTGGCGCGTGTCGCACCGGATGGGACCGCCTTTTGGCCGAGCAGCTCGACAGCCGCCATAAGCCCTGCAACTTCGCTAACCTGGTGATCCCCGGCCGGGGGCAGCATGGCTGAGCTCGCCCCGATCGAACAAGCCCTCGACGCGCTTCTGAGTGACGTGAGCCCGCTTGGCGCTGAGGACGTAGCGCTCGATGACGCCGCCGAGCGCGTGCTGGCCGCCGCCGTCACCGCCGCGCTCGATGTGCCCGCCCGCGATAACAGCGCCATGGACGGCTACGCCCTACGCGCCGCGGACGCCGGCAGCTGGCTGCCGGTGTCCCAGCGCATCGCCGCGGGCCACCCGGCCGCGCCGCTTGCGCCCGGCACCTGCGCGCGCATCTTCACCGGCGGCGAGCTGCCCGAAGGTGCCGACTGCGTGGTGATGCAGGAGGAGGTCGAACTCGACGGCGAGCGGGCGAACATTCCCGCCGGCATCGCGGTAGGCAACAGCGTACGCCGCCGCGCCCGGGACGTCGCCCAAGGCGAGGTACTGCTCGAGGCGGGCACGCGCTTGAACGCCGCCGCGCTTGGCCATTTGGCGGGGCAGGGCATCGCGCGGGTGAGCGTGCGCCGCCGCCCGCGGGTGGCGCTCTTGTCCACCGGTGACGAGGTCATCGAGCCCGGCACGCCGCTCGCGCCCGGCCAGCTCTACAACAGCAACCGGCCGATGCTCAAGCGGCTGCTGGAGAGCTTCGGCGCCGAGGTCGTGCATGTCGAAAGCGTGCCGGACAGCTTCGATGAGACCCGCGCCTGCCTGATCCGGGTAGCCCAAAGCGCCGATGTGGTCATCACCACCGGCGGGGTGAGTGTGGGTGAGGAGGATCACGTAAAAAAGGCGCTGGAGGCGCTTGGCCAGCTCGATCTCTGGCGCTTGGCCATTCGCCCGGGCAAGCCGTTGGCGCTGGGGCGATTGCCCCGGGGTGATGGAAGCGTAGCGCGCTTTGTCGGGCTGCCGGGCAACCCGGTGTCGGGCTTCGTCGGCGCGTGGCTGTTTCTGCGCCCGCTCATGGGGGCGCTTCTGGGCTGCCCTGCGCTCGCCACGCTTGCCCGGCTGCCGGCGGTAGCGCGCTTTTCCACCAGCACCGGCCCGCGCCAGCACTACATGCGCGTAAGGCTCTCCTTCACCCCCGGCGGTATCGAAGCGCACGCCTTCGAGGACCAGGACTCTTCGGTGCTCTCTTCCTGCGTGGCTGCCGACGCGCTCGCCGTGGTTGAGGCGCACGCAAGGGTTGAGGCGGGCGATGCCATTACCTGCCTGTGGCTTCAACCTTGATCGGTCTGAATGAATTAGTCGGGGCTGGGCGGCGCGAAGGGAGAGAGCCTGTCGGCCTCGAGTAGCCAAAGCGCGACGCGGTGGTCATCGAGCGCGACGCCGCAAAGCGCCGGGAGGGTGCTGCGCGCCAGTACCAGCGGCGGCAGCGGATGTAGCGTGCCGGCCGGCCACTCGATGAGTTCGACGCGGCCCTCCACGCCGAGCTGCCAGGCGCCTTCGCGATCATTCAGTGTCAGCCAGCGCTTGGGCGCGTGGTGTCCAGAGGCGCCGAGCAGGGTCGCGGCGGCCATGTGGCGCTCGGTGTCGATCTCAAGGCGCTGTCGCTCGACGCGGCTGGCCTCGAGTGCGTAGCGGTAGGGGCCAGCGTCGAACGCCACCAGCGCGACTCGTTTCACGTTAGCCCTGACCGGCCTGAAAGGCGGTGAGCAGCGCGTTGGCATCGAGGACGACGACCGCTTCGCTGGCGCTCTGGTGAATGAGCGCGTCGACGAAGGGCTTGAGCGCCGTGTCCAGCGTCTCTGGCGGCGCTTTCAATGCGCTGAGCGCGACGTCGCAGACATCGTCGAGCTGATCGATGCGCACGCCGGTGCGCAGGCCGGCGGCTTCGACGAGCAGCACTCGCCCGACCCCGTCGCCAGGTGTAAGCCTCAAAAGCGCATGAAGCGCGATGACGGATTCGATATGCCCGCGCAGATGAATGACGCCCTCCACACTGCTGGCCACGCCCGGTACGAAGTAGACCGGCGCCTCGCCGCTTAAAATCTCCCGAACGTGGGCGCCGTCGAACGCGAAGCGCTGCCCGGCCAGGCGAAACAGCACGAGCTGGCGGGTCGGCTCCTCAAGGGCCGTCGGCGAAGCATCTACTCGGTTGTCTTCCAGCGCACGGGAAAGGCTCGCGTGTTCGGCGTCACGGCTCGGTGGTGTCGGCGTGGTCACGATCCGTCTCCTGGCTGATGGCGACCCGGTTGCGCCCCTGGTCCTTGGCCTGGTAAAGCGCGCGGTCGGCGCTGACTCGTAGGGCCTCGGTCGAGGGCTGATCGGGGAAAACGCTGATGCCGGCGCTAAAGGTGCAGCTAAAGCGCGCGCTGCCAGCGTAGAACTCGACCCGTTCGAAATCCTCGCGCAGCGAGTCGATAAGGCGGGCGGCACCTTCGGCAGAGACGTCTCTGAGCAGCACGACGAACTCTTCACCGCCGTAGCGGCCGATGATGTCGGACACCCGCAGGCGAGTCTTGAGCATACGTGCCAGCGTAATGATGACCTGGTCGCCGGCCAGGTGGCCGTAGGTGTCGTTGATCTCCTTGAAATGATCGATGTCGATCATCGCCATGGCGTGCTGGCCGTCGTCACGGTAGGCCTGAACCAGGGTACGGCTGATCAGGTCGGTGGTGGTACTGTGATTGTAAAGACCGGTCATGCTGTCTTGGGTCATCAGCGTGCGCAAATGGCGCAGCCGCTCAGCGCGTAGTCGCACCGCCGAGACCAACTCCTCCGGGATGACCGGTTTGGTGATAAAGCCTTCGGCCCCAGCGGCCATGGCGGTGAACTGCTTTTGGCTGTTGGTTTCGCCGGACAGGTAGATGATCGGCAGTCCCACGTACTCTGGCTGCTGGCGAACGATGAGGGCGAGCTCTTCCCCGGAGCAAACCGGCATGTACATGTCCACCAGCATCAAGTCCGGGTTGAAGCGTTCGAGCGCCTCGAACGCCTGCGCCGGGTGGTGGGCCTGCTGGGTGATCATGCCCGCGCGCTCGAGTAACGCGGCGTGGTAGGCGGCCGCTTCGGGGTCATCGTCCACCACCAGCACGCGCAGCGGCTCATCGTCCGGCGGCGAGGTCAGCCCGTCCAGCACCAGCATCAAATCCAACGGCTTGACCGGTTTGGTGAAGTAGCCGCTGCATCCGGCCCGAGCGGCGCTCAGCCGGGAATCGAAATCGCCAAAGGCGGAAAGGACGATCGCCGGTAGCCGCTCGCCGGTGAGCTTGTTTAGGCTGGTCAGCGTTTCGGTGCCGGCGGTTTTTCCTTGGGGAAAGTGGACATCCATGATGATGGCGTCCGGCCGGCGTGTCAGTACGGCGTTGAAGAAGGCTTGCGGTTCGTCGAAGTAGACGACGTCGTGACCGAAACAGCGCAAGTGATGCACCAGTTGGCTGAGCGAGTCTGGCTCGTCGTCACACAGATAGATCAACCGTCGACGGTACTCGCCCTGACGCGGCGCAGCAATGAAATCGACGACGTTGAACGCGGGGGGCGGCGCTTTGCCGGCTTGGCGCTGCAACTGTGCCCGCTCCTGAGTGAGCCGCATCAGTAACCGCTCGATGGTGCGATCGATCTCTTCGGGCGGCGACGTCGTGAGCATCTCCTCGCCCTGATGGGCGAGGGCGGCGATCCGTTCGAAGCCTAGCGAGCGTCCAGTGCCTTTCAGGCTATGGAAAAAGCGGTGAAGCTCCGGCGCCAGCCGTGCCCGGGTATCGAGGCAGCTTTGGCTCTGCTGCCATTGGGAAAGGGTGTGCTCCAGCCGCGTGGAGAGCTGCTCGATAAAGCGTTGACGCAGCTCGTCGAGCTTGTCGTGCAGCGTCATGGCAGGAGAGGTCATGAGAATACCTGTAACGTTAGCGACCCGCGGCGGGCGGTGACACGGGACTATCCACTCAGGGCCTGATCGACGGCCTCGCCGAGCGTGAACGCCAGATCCGCCCGCTTTTGCAGGCACGCTCTAAGCCCTGGCGTATTGCCTGGCGTGGGGCCCGCATCGTCACCGGTCAGCAAAATGAACGGCAGCGTCACCCCCTGCTCGCAAAGCATCGTGTAAAGCTCCAGGCCGCTCACCAGCGGCATGTTGAGATCGCTGATGATCAAGGCGATGTCCGGTTCGGCCTCTAGCGAGAGCACCGCCTCCATGGCGTTGTGCGCAATGATCGGCACGTGCTGGCGCGAGGCGACAATCGCGGCCGTCAGCTCAGCGGATAAGGCGTCGTCATCGACCACCAGTATACGCATGTTTATCCTCCTGAACGGGAGCCATCAGCCTAACAGGGCCTTTAGGGTATCCACCAGGTGGTTCTGGTCGAAGCTGCCCTTGACGATATAGGCGTCGGCGCCGACGGCCATGCCGCGCTGACGGTCCGCCTCCTTCTCCCGCGAGGTGACGATCACGATCGGCACCTGACGGTAGCGCTCTTGATCGCGCAGCCGGGCCGTTAGTGTGAAGCCATCCATCACCGGCATCTCCACATCCGTGAGTACCGCGTCGAAGGGCTCGGCCAAGGCCTTGTCGAGCCCGTCCTGGCCGTTCTCTGCCAGTATAACGTGGTAGCCCCAGGCTTCGAGTACGTCCTTTTCGATTTCGCGCGTGTTGAGCGAGTCATCGACGATGAGAATGCGAGGCGCGCTCGGGCGTGCAGCGTTCACTACTGGCGCCCGGCCAGCTCCCTTTGTGATGCACGACAACAGGGCGGGCACGTGCAGCAGGCTAACCAGGGCGTTGCCGCCGGCGCTCGCCATGCCCGATACCAGCGGTATCTCACCCAGATGCGCGGGCAGCGGCTTGATGACCATGTCGCGCTCGTCGAGCACCGTATCGATGGTCAGCGCAAGCTTTTGCGTGCCCTGGCAGACGATCATCAAAAGCAGCCGCTCGCCCGGCGGCGTCTCGTCGAGTTCCAGCAGCGTGGCCAGCGACGCCACGGGAATGAATTCGTCGTTGTGCACCAGGGTGCGCTGGCCCGCCGTATCGATCAACTGCTCGAGGCGAACCTCGGTCAGGCTGCTCACGTAAGGCGCGGTCACCCCCAGGGTCTGCCCGCCCACGCGAAAGAGCAACACGCGCACCAGCGCGAGTGAAAACGGCAGACGCAGGGTAAAGGTGCAGCCCAGGCCCTGGCGCTGCTGCAGGCGAAGATCGCCGCTGAGCTCGTCCACCACCGTGCGCCGGACGACGTCCATGCCCACCCCGCGCCCGGACATATCGGTGATCATCGAGCGCGTGGAAAAACCGGGGTTGAAGATCAACTCGAGCAGCTGTTGCTCGCTGGCAAGCGTGAGCTGTTCAGCGCTTGCCAGCCCCTTGGCAAGAGCCTGCTGGCGTACCGCCTCGAGGTCGATGCCTGCGCCGTCGTCGCCAAGTTCGATCACGACGCCGCTGCCGTCCTGCCACGCCTTGAGCGTCACCCGCCCCTGGGGCGGCTTGCCCGCCCGGCGGCGTGCCTCGGGCGATTCCAGCCCGTGGTCGAGGGCATTGCGCAAAAGATGAATCAGCGGCTCGGAGAGGCGGTCGATCATCTGACGGTCGAGCTCGATGTCACTGCCCGACAGCGTGCAAGTCGCTTCTTTGCCAAGCGTTTGCGCAAGTTCGCGGGTCATTCTAGCGAGAGGGTCGAACACCACTGCCAGTGGCAGCATGCGCAGCTTGAGCGCGCGGTCGTGAAGCTCGCTCATTAGACTGTCCTGGCCTTGGGTGCTCTGCTTGAAGGCGCGATGAAATGTCGTTAGCGGGCGCTGATGTTCGGCCGGCAGGGAAGCACCAAGCGTACGGGCGCGCTCCACCAGCGCATGTTGCTCGTGATGGTTCGATAGCACCTCGCCCATCAGGCGAATCAGATCGTCCAGCTGCTCCATGCGCACGCGCACGGTATCGCTCAAGCGAAGCCGGGTGGGTAGCGCCTGAGCGTTAGGTATCGGCTCGGTCGCAGGCATCGAAATGGGCGCGCCGGGGCTGGCGGCGGTAGTTAGTGCCTGATGAAGCGCCGCATCTGGGGTAGGAAGTGATTCCGGCGGGTGTCCCTCGGCCAGCAGGTCGATCTGGGTATCGAGCAGGTCAGCGGCTTGCTCCAGCAGCGCCAGGGCGTCGGCGTCTGGGGCGCGCGTGCCGTCACGCAGCGCACTCAAAAGCTCCTCCAGCGCGTGGGTCAGCGCACTGATGGCCTCTAAGCGGAGCATGCGCGACGATCCCTTCAGCGTATGTACCGCGCGAAACAGCGCGTTGATCTCGCCAGCCTCGGCGCCCTGGGCGAGCGCGGTAATGCCCTCGCGCAGGCGTGGCTGGTGATCGCGCGCCTCTTCGACGAAGCGCTGGATAAAGCGGGTGATGTCAATCGCCACGGCGCGCGCTCCTGACGACCTCGTCGAGATGGGACCTGGCTAAAAAGCACGCGTCGCCCGGCGCCAGCGGCGAGCGAATGTCGGCGAGCCCGCCTCTGGAGGCCGGGCTCGCCGACAGCAGGCGCAGCGTGGCCTCGTAACCACGGCGAGGCTGGCCAGGTGAGTGTGAAAGCTCGCCGGCACGAAAAAGCTCTGCTTGGTAAAAATGCGCCGGCCAACACTGCGGCGCCACGTAGAGCGCGCGCTTGAAGTACGCCTGAGCCTTGGCGGGTTTTTGCTGCCAGCGAGCCACCAGCCCGGCCAGTAGCAGCGCATCGACGTTCCAGGGGTGCTCGTCGAGCAGCGCGTCCAAAAGCACCTGCGCCTGGTCGAAGCGATTGTGATCCAAGTGCGCGTGGGCCTGGTGCAGTTGCTGCGCAAGCGCCACCTCGGGCGTTGCGCTCGGCGCTGGGGGCGACACGTCGGCTTTCGTCGGTGCCCGCGCGCTCGACACGTTATCGCACCTGACAGGCTGCGGCCGCGGCTCGGAAGGTCGTGGGGCCGTCGCGATGGGGGCGATTGGCTGATCGGCGTGGTGAAAATAAAACACGCCGTCGCGTTCATTGAGCGCGAGTACCCCCAGGTCGTTGCCGAGGGTTTCGGCGACGCCGCACAGCAAAATGCCGCCGGGGGTCAGACGCTCGCCGAGTCGGCGCTGGATGACGGCGCGGGTTGGCTCGTCGAAGTAGATGGAGACGTTGCGAAACAGGATGACATCGAAGGTGTCGCTTTCATCGGCATCGAGCACGTTGAGCACGCGAAAATCGATCCACTCCTTGAACGAGGCATCGATCTCGTAGTGGCCGTTCGAGAAAGTGAAATAGCGCGCCTTGAGTGTTTCCGGCAGAGCGCGAAACGCCATGCCCCTGTAGCACCCGCACCGTGCGCGGGTCAGTGCCTGCTGATCGACGTCGCCTGCCGTAATGTGAAAGAGCGTGCGCGCACGATCGCCGAAACGCTCGGTCAGCAACATGGCCAGGCTATAGGGCTCTTCGCCGGAAGAGCAGCCTGCGCTCAAGATCCGCAAGGGAGGTGCCTTGTCGCCGAGGCGCGCCGGTAGGTAGCGCTCGGCCAGCCAGCCAAGCGCCTTGGGTTCGCGGTAGAAGTAGGTCTCGTTGACGGTCAGCCGACTGATGAAATCGTCGAACAGTGCCGAATTCTGACGCAGCCGTTCGACGAGGGCATCAGGCTGCGTCTCGCCAGTGGCGTCTCGGAGGGCTTTGACCGCTTGTACCAATCGCGCCTCGTGTAGGCCCTCGAGGTGAAGGCCGTAACGTTCGTGGACCAGCCGCTTGAACGGTGCGTAGGCGCTCATGAGTGTGATGACCCGCAGTGAAAGCTGCCTTGGGTGGTGGCAATGAGAAGTTCGGGCAACTCGTCGAGCGAGGCCACGCGTTGAACGGCACCGGCGTTGATGGCTTGGCGATTCATGCCGTAGATCACCGAGCTTGCCTCGTCCTGGGCGAGCGTCATGCCGCCCGCCGCGCAGATTGCTCGCATCCCCTGAACGCCATCACTGCCCATACCGGTCAAGATAACACCGATGGCTTTTCTGCCATAGACCGCCGCCGCGCTGGTCAACAGCGCATCGCAGCTCGGGTGATATAGCGCCCCAATGGGACTTTCGACGAGACGAAAGTGGTGATCGAACGTGATCTCGAGATCGCTCTCCGACGGCGCCAGATAGACCGTTGCGGGCGTCAGCACCTCGCCGTGGCTGGCCACCCGCACCGGCAAGCGGCAAAGCGAGTCGAGCCACTGGGCCATCCCTTCGATGAAACCATGGCTCATGTGCTGGGCGATGACCACGGGCAGCGCGAAGTTGCTGGGCAGCCGGCTCAAAAGCCGCGCCAGCGCCTGAGGGCCGCCGGTGGAGCAGGCGATGGTTACCACGTGGGCGAGCGAGCGGTGCGTGGGCGGAGCCGCCAATGTCTGGTAGGTCTTGAGCGCGCGTGGACGCAGGCGAGTGATCACCGCGACCCCGGCCAGCAGCCTGACCCGCTCTAAAAGCGAGGAGCTTTCGGTGTCGTCCAAGGCCGGTTTGGGCATCACCTCGAGCGCGCCGAGAGCGAGTGCCTGGCCTGCGATGGCCGCCTCGAAGCGATCGCTGACCACCAGAATCGGTAGCGCCCGGGTGTGCATGATCTCCTCGATCGCCGCGAGCCCCTCCATGACCGGCATCGAGAGATCCATGGTAATGAGCTGAGGAGCGAGGGTGCGGGCAAGCGCGACGGCTTCATGCCCGTTACGCGCTTCGCCTACGATCTGAATGTCCCCCTCGCGCGTGAGAAGATGGCGAAGCACGTCCCGCGCCACGGGACTATCGTCGGCGATCAAAACGCGTATAACGCTCATGGCGCGGGCCTTGCCATCAGCGCTCGTCCGTAGGCGGCACGTCGAAGGTGAACTCCTTGACCAGCGCATTGAGCTCGGCGGACATCCGAATCATTTCCTGGCTGATCTCGGTGATATGGCGGACTGACTGGGCGTTGCGGGCGCTGGCGGTATCTATGTCGCGCAGGGCGGTCACTACCTGACTGCTGGCGGTTTTCTGCTGCTGGGTAGAGAGCGATATCTGCTGCGCGGCGCTGCTGGTTTGGCTTGCGGCTTTCAGCACGGCCTCCAGGTCCTGGGCGGTCGTAAGGCTGACTTCAACACCTTTCTCGATCGAGGCCGCGCCTTTTTCCGAGGTCACGACCAGGCGGCTGATAGCACGCTGAATCTCCTCGGTATGGTCCTCGATTTCCTGAGTGGAGTCGGTGACACTATCGGCGAGCCGGCGGATTTCGCTGGCCACCACGGAAAAGCGCCGCCCGGATTCGCCAGCGCTCGACGCCTCGAGCGCGGCGTTGAAGGCGATCAGCTTGGTTTGCGCGGCCAAGGTGTTGATCAGCTCCATGACTTTGCTGATCTGCTTGGACTTGGCTCCCAGCGCCATGATGTCGGCAAGGCTTTGCTCGCTGTCGCTGCGGATCGCCTGCATGCGCGACTGTAAATGCTCCATCGCGCCGGAGCCCTTGCGGCTACGCTCGAGCGTCTGGTTGGCCACGTCCACCACCGATTGGGAGTGGTCGGCAATCTGCGTCGAGGACGCGGAGAGTTCCTCCATCGTGGAGGTAATTTCCGCCACTGACGAGGCCATCTCCTCGACGGCGGCGGCCATGGTCTGGTCGGTCTCGAATAGGGGATCGCTGCGGGTCACGCCGGATAGCCCTGCGGTTTGCGCCAGCCGGTCAGCCACGTGATTAAGTGCTAAGGCGTTGTCGGAAACGGCGGTCATGGCGCGGCTTAGGCGCGCCAACAGCTCGTTGGTTTGATCGGCCAAGTCACCGAGCTCGGCACGGTCGTCGGTGGCGACCCGGCGGGTCAGATCAAGGCTCAGCGTGATCTCCTTGAGCTGGCGCTGAAAGCGCGTCAGCGGGCGCAAGAGGCTTACGGTAAGCGGATAGAGCACCACCAGGCCGATCAGCAGAATCAAAAGCCCCCACCCGGTCGAAGCCAGAAAACGTAGTTGCGCGGCCCGTATATATTCGCTTTTGGCCACTTCGATCATCAGGTAGCGACCAAGCTCGGGCACCCAGCGCGTCGCCGTCAGGTAAGGCGTGTCGTCGCGCAGGACTTCGTCGACGTGGGTGCCGCTTCTTGGCAGTACCGTCGGCGCGGAGCCGACGGCCGGGTCGCCCCGTGCGCCGCTATCGCTATTGATCATCAGCTCGCCGGCAGCGTTGAGTAACGCCGCATGGCCGGTGGCGCCAAGTGAAAAATCCTCGATGAGCTGCGCCATCTGGGTGAGGTTCAGTGCCGCGCCGGCCACTACCACCGGGCGGGCGTTGGGCGCCAGCGCTTCGCTGCGAAAGTTTAGAAACACGAAGTCGTCGCCCGGAGTGAACGTGTCGCTGTCCAGATTGAGGTTGTAGGGCGCTTCGCTATCGGTGAACTCGTAATACCAGCGGTCGTCGCTGGTGGGGCCCTGAAGCGGACGCTGTAACAGATCGCCGTCGCGGTACTGAAAGTAATAGGCACCTACCGGCGACTGTACGGCAAAGAAGAGCAGGTCCGCCTCGAGTTGTTCGACCGGGCGCGCAAGATAGCGAGCGATGTTTAGTCGCTCCTCGACCGGCAGCCCGTCGCGTACCCATTGTTCCAGCACGTAGCTATTGGCAATGCCCTCCGATACCGCCAGCGACGGGCTCAAACGCAGCACCAGGCGCGTAGCCAGGGCCTCGACCCGCTCGGGCAGCTCCTCGTTGATCAAACGCTCCAACCGCGCTTGGCTTTGGGCGTGAGCCTGAAGATAGAGCGCCAGCAGTAACGTGAGCGTCAGCACCGCCGCAAAAGAGAGAAACTGTCTCAAACTCAGGGGCAGGGATTTCCAGCGTGCCTTCATCCGGGCGGGACTCCAAAAGGGTCTAGCGGCGAGCGGTGACCAGATAATTAATAACGTGTGATTAGTTCTATAGTACCTCTAAATGCGCTGAGCGTTACAGCTACTGAGCGCGCTTTAATTGGTCAATTTTGTGAATTAATGTGAAATCCCGAAAAAAACATAAGGTCATAACCTGATTCAATAATTGTACAGTACCCGTGTTGAGAGGATGGACGGATTCACAAGCGAACCGGACTTTTAAAGTAAAATATCGCTTATTAAATAGCGTTCGGCAGGATTTATACAGGTGTGGGCAAAGCGTAATTATTTTGACAAAAGTGATACAAGGCAGTAATTTATAGCGGTCAAAATGACATCTTTGCAGAGGAAGCAATCATGTTGTCACTCTCTCACCGGTCGACGTTGAGCGTTCTTCGCTCGGTCGCGGCTCAGCACCACAAGGTAAAGCATACGGACATGCTGCCCTGTGTCGGCACGCCGGAACGCGCCGGTCTGGCCCACGCGGTTGCCCATCTGTTCGGCACCCAAAAGCTGACGCTGGCGGATACCGCGATCACGCTTGATGAGTGGGCCGGCGCCATCGCCGAGCGCGCGGATATCGAGTATTTAAACCTGTTCGATACCTCGCCCAACGCGTTTTGTAACCGCTTGCAGCGCCCATACCGCCACGCGGGTACGGCGCTGGCGCAGGAGGCCCAGTCGCTCAAAGCGTTTTTGGGGCTGTCTGGCTCCAGTGAGCGCACGTTGATCAGTTGGCTCTCACTGCAAACCGTGTCCGGCTTCATGCTCGGCGTGCTGCTGCCCCAAGCGGGCGGCTGGCAAACACGTTCGCTGTTCGAAAGCGCCAGCGCGCTCTGGGAGCTCAATGCCGGTGACGTCGTGGCCACCGACAGCCAGCGCTGGCGCCAGCTCGCTCAGCGCCTGCCGTCGCTGCCCGCCGATATTACCGCGATCGCGACTTCGCCGCTGGACGCCGCCACCTGGCAGGCATTGAAGGAGAAAGGGGTAGCGCATATCGTCGAGCTATACAGCGAGCCGGCGCTGGGTGTGATCGCCGCGCGGCGCTCCCAAACAGAGGCGTTCGAGCTTTTAGCGCACTGGCATCCGACCGAAAGTGACGACTACCTTCTGTGCCTGTCCAAAGGCAGCGCGCCGCGGGAAGTCAGACTTGAAGAGCCGGTCGCCTGGACCGGCGCCCGCAACTTCAAGGCGATCGAGTCAGAGCCGCTCACCCACCAGACACTTTCCCGTTGGGTAAGCCGGTCGGCGATTTCGAGGCCGCTTCAGGACGCGACGGCCGCGTAAGCGATTTCGCTTAAGTTAAATGATCGCGTGGGGCACGAAGCAGGACGAATCCTTGGTAATGCGCCCCACGTCTTCGCGAATGCCCATACCGCAGGCGCGATCGCCCACCACCCAGCTGCCCACCAGCGCGTGAAACTGCCCGAAACGCGGCATCGGGTGGTAAGCCTGTCGAATCCAGGGGCTGTCCACGTAAGGCCCCGCCACGTCTTCGAACTCCCCGTCGTTGGTCTTGAGCTGAACGTTACTCCCCTCGCGGGAGAAAAACGGCTTGCGCACCCAGCCAGGCGTTAGCGCTTTCTCGTCCGGTTTTTCGAAGTAGGCGGGCAGCAGATTGGGATGATCCGGATACTCTTCCCATAAAAGCGGCAAAATCCCCTTGTTGGAGAGCACCGCCTTCCAGGGCGGCTCGAACCAATGGGTGGAAAGCTCGGGGATGAGTTTGCCGAATTCCTCCTGGGCCAGCTCCTCCCAGGGGTAGAGCTTGAACAGCGCCTTGATCGGCGCCTCACTCAGATCCACGAAGTAGTCGCAGCCGGGCTGAACGCCAATATCCTCGGTATGAATGAACGGTGCCTCGAGGCCCGCCTGCACGGCGATATCCTGCAGGTAGTGAACCGTGGCGCGCTCCTCGACGTTGTCCTTGATGCAGGAGAAGTGGAGCGTGTTATCACTCAGGCGTTGGCCGATATGCGCCAGCGCCCCTAAAAGTTTCTCCTGAATCGAGTTGAACTGATCCGCGTGGCGCGGGATCAGCCCCTGCTCGATCGCCTGCTCGAGCCATACCCACTGGAAGATGCCGGCTTCATAAAGCGAGGTGGGTGTGTCGTAGTTGAGCTCCAACAGCTTGGCCGGGCCGTCCCCCGAGTAGGCGAAATCCATGCGCCCGTAAAGATGAGGTTGGCCCGCGCGCCAGGAGTCGAAAATGGCGTCCCACATGAACTCCGGAATGCTCAAACGCTGCATCAGGGCGTTGGAGTGACACACCTTGTCCACCAGCGCCATGCACATCTCGTGAAGCTCTTCAGTCGGGGCCTCGATGTCGCGCTCTACCTGTTCGAGAGTGAACTGGTAGTAAGCACTCTCTTTCCAGTAGGGTTCGCCGTCGATGGTATGAAAATGAAACCCCAGCTCTTGGGCCAGGGCTTTCCACTGCGCGCGCTCCTTGATCTCGACTCTGAGCATGAAGGTCAGGAACCCCAACCGCCGCGGGCGGAGGAGCGCGAGCCGAAGCCGCTGCGCTGGGTCGCTTGGCGGTTTTGCATCGCCGAGGTGCGCATGGTTTGCTGGCGCTGATTGACGCGCTGGCTGGCCTGGTTGGTGGCTGCGTTCCAGTTGCCCTGGTTTTGCCGGTTGCGATAGACAGGCTCCTGATAAAGCCCTTGGCTCGTCGCGCCACGGCTGGTGCGGGACATCATGTTGCCCACCATGTAGCCCATCAGCGCCGGCATGAACCAGCCGCCGCCACCGCCGCCGGTCGCGGCCTGGGCCTGCTCCTCGGTCGGCGCCACGCAGGCACCTTCGCCGTGTTCGGCTTCGCAGGCCTCGAGCGAGTCAAAGCGCGGGACTTCCTTGATCGAGGCTTCGTAAGACTCCTCGCAGGCGCTTTGGGTATAGACGTTCGCCTCGACGCACTCCTCGACACTCTGGTAGCTGCGCGGGCTGTCGAAACGGACGTCGGTCACTTCCTCGGGCTGGCCACAGCCGGTCAGCGTGAAGGCGCCGGCGCCCATCAGTGCCAAAGAGAGCCGCGCGCTGCGCTTGCGCGAGGGCAGGTGATTGTCGTGCTGGTTCATGAAAGACTCCTTACCACGTCATCGAGGCGGCGTTGAGTAAACCGACCGCAATGCAAATACTGCCGACCAGAATCCCGTAGGCCATGTGGCCTTCGTTGATATGGGTCGAAAGGCTTTCGCCCTGATTCTGAAGAACGACTTTCAAGCCGAAGAACGTCGCCAGCTGTACGCCGAAGGCGATCACACCCCACAGCAAAAAGTCGATGAAGTTGATCGAGTTCGCCATGGCGCTATAAAGCGGCAGGGTAAAGCCGATGATCGAGCCCGCGTAGGCGGTAGCGGCCGCTGCGTTACCCTGACGAATCAGCGCCCACTCCTTGTGCGGTGTGATGCGGCTGTAGCAGTACATAAACGCGCCCAAAAGAATCAGCGCGCCGATTAGATAGCCGAGAAAGTGGGGCAGGCCTTGCAAATAGTTCATGGTCGAGTCTTCCGTGTTGACGAATGAGGTCTGACAGCATAAGACGCCGGGGGTCAAATAGCATCAATGTCTATCGAGGCGACGTCAACGCCCAGATTCTCTACCAGCATGAAGCCACCTTCGCCATCGTCCTCGGCGCTCAAAAGCACGTACTCCATGCGCTCGGCGCCTTCGATGGAGCGCTCGTACAGCATGGCGTGGTGCACCACTTGCCTTGTCATGACGCTTTCCTGAGTCATGACCTGCTCCTCGAACTGCACCGGCGGCGACCACTCGCTTTCCGGCTCGCCCCATACGCGGTCGAAGACGCGCTCGCCTTCGTCTGCGGTCGAGGCCACGGTAAGGCGCTTGACGCCGAGCGTGCTCGTCTGGCCCTCATCCGGGTTCAAGAGCGCGTCGAACTCGTCGTTTGAGAGATGGCTCACCCGGTAGAAGTCGAACACCTTGTACTCGATGACCTGCTTGCCCTCGACGTTGGCCTGAAGCCAGGTATCGTTTTCCAGATAAAAGCGCACCAGGTGCGCGCCCTGGCCCAGCTCCACGTGGCCCACGGCGGCGATGTGGTAATCACGCTCGCTTTTCCACTGAAACAGCGTATCCGGGTAGGCGGCGAGCTCGTTGAGCTTCAGCCGCACCCGCCCATCCAGACGCAGCCCGGCGAAGTCGCTCGACGACATGCCGATGGGAAGGCCAGCGGTGAAATCCGATGACGGCGCTTGCGCTTCAAAACGCTCGCGTTGCCCGCCAAGCAGCGCTTTCAGAGTTTTCAGCATTCGGCTCTCCAAGGGATCGGTCGACGCTCGGCGACGGCCTGGCGGCCATCGCCGTGGGCGTTACGGGTTAAAAGGGCTCACTCGGTGGGCGTCTTTTTTGCCCGAATGCGGGCCAATACGTCGTCCGCGCGGCGCTCGTTGGCACCGATACCTGCGGCCTTTAGGCGGCTTTCGAGTTCGCTTCCGCTCTCTTCGGCGCTGAGCTGCTCGGCGGCCTTCATCTGGGCGCTATCCAGCGCCTGGCGCTCGCGGATACGCTCGAGCGACTCCATCGCGCTACCCATGGCGCTGTTTTGGCCGGAGTGGCGAGCGGCCACGGCGGACTGGGCGCGCTGGGCGGACTCCGTCGCCTTGACCACGCTGACCTGCTGCTTGAGCTGGCGCAGCTGGTTTTCGGTGTTGCGAATGGTGTTGCGCAAACTCTCGATGCTGGTATCGAACTCGCCCACGATCTGCTGCTCGGCCTCGAGCGCCTCGGTCAGGGCAACGATGCGCTCGGCTACCTCGACGGCGAGCTGCTCTTCGCCGCGATCCAACGCCGCTTCGGCGCTGTGCTCGAGCTCATCGATCTTCTTTTCGAGGGTGGCGGCCTTGTCGCTATTGATCTGGCGCTGGCCCATCAGGCGGGCAAGCTCGGTTTTCGAAGCTTTCAGGTTCTGCTCGGCGTCGCGAATCTCTTGGTCGAGGATACGCAGGGCCTGGGAGTCGACGACGGCCTGGCCGGTTTCATTGGCCTTGCCGCGCAGCGCGGTCATGATCTTGTTGAGCATAAAAATTCCTCGGGGTTAACGCGGCGAATGGGAAAAATCGGACTGGATAAGGCGCGCCACTTCCATCGCCGCGCTCGCCGTGGCGTGAAGCTCAGCACAGATGGAGGCGAGTCGCGAGTCGCCGAAAAGCTGGCCGTAAGCCACGTAGTAGTCGCGCCCATCCAGGGTGACGATCCCGACGGAGGCCAGCGGCAGCATTACGCCTTGGCGCAGCAGCTCTTCGTTTAGCGCGGTCTGGTCCGGCACGCTGTCGACCGGCGTAATGGTGGTCATCGCCACCCACTCGTCGTCGCTTTTGGAAAGCGTGAGCGTCAGGTTGCCGTAGTCGTGCAGCGCAAAAATGAGGGTGTCGTTGTCCTCGTCGAGCTCCATATCGGCTCTGGGCCACTCGAGGGAGCCGTCGTGGGCGGCGCTGGCCACGATGCGCTCGTGAAGTTCGGCCGCGGAGGCGGCGGGTGTGTCGGTAAGCGTCGTCACAAGTGATACTCCCTGATAAAAAAGCGTCCATGAATAAAAGCGAAGATCGAAAGACAAGGATAGACCCTGACACTCCGATACGGCGCGGGACAAATGAATTAACCTGAAACGTGTCTTTCTAAGACCCGGCACGCCCGTGCGAGTTCTCGCACCCACCGCTTTCGAGGAACGTTCATGACTCATGATACAGCGCACACCGGTGTTTGGCAGATGCCGCTCGATGACTTTCGCGATGCCCTGGCCCTAAAACCCATGCCGGGCTGCGGCGCCGCGGCCGCCGTCAGCGCATGCGTTGGCCTGGCCCTGATACTCAAGGGGCTACACCTTGGCCAGCAGCACGCGCAAAGCGATGACCGTCAGGCGTTGATCGATGAGGGGGAGGCGTTAAAACAGGCGCTGTCGCCGCTGGCCGACGAGGACGTGGCCGCGTTCGAGGCGATGATGGCCGCGCTACAGCGGCCCAAACGCTCATTTGATGAGAAAGCCGCCCGGCGCGAGGCCATCCACGCGGCGGCCAGCCGGGCCGTTCAGGTGCCGCTGGATACCGCTCGGCGCTGCCTGGATGCGCTCACGCTTGGCCAACAAGCGCTTTCGCACATCGAGTCGCAGTTTGAAAGCGACGCCACCGCCGGCGCCTATCTGCTTCACGCCGCGGTTCAAAGCGTGCTGCTCAACGTCGACGCCAATCTCGACGCGCTGGGCGACGAGCAGGCCAAAGGCAGCGCGCGCGCGGCGCAAGAAGCGATTCGCGAGCAATCCCGGACGCTGATACAGGCGTTCGAGGCGCGCTCATCATGACCGGTAGGTGTCCTCGAAGCGCTGGCGCAGCTGGTTTTTCTGCACCTTGCCCATGGTGTTGCGCGGAAGCTCATCGACAAAAAACACCCGCTTGGGCTGCTTGTATTTGGCCAGCCGCCCTTGAAGGTGCTCGAGAATCGCTTGCTCGTTGGCCTCGGCGGCGGGCTTGAGCACGACCACGGCGGTCACGCCTTCGCCGAAATCCGGGTGGGGCAGGCCGATCACCGCGGATTCGTCGACCGCATCGAGCTCGTCGATCAACTGCTCGACCTCCTTGGGGTAGACGTTGTAGCCCCCGGAGATCACCAAATCCTTGTCGCGCCCGACGATATGCACGTAGCCCTGGGTGTCGCGCAGGGCCAGGTCGCCGGTGATGAAAAAGCCGTCGTCCAGTAGCTCCTCGCGGGTTTTTTCCGGCATGCGCCAGTAGCCGATGAACACGTTGGGCCCGCGCACCTGCAGAATGCCGATATCGCCGTCCTCGACATCACGGCCAGACTCGCGGTCGATGATACGGATCTCGACCCCGTCCAGCGGCATACCGACCGTGCCCGCTCGCCGCTCGCCTTCATAGGGGTTGGAGAGGTTCATGTTGGTTTCGGTCATGCCGTAGCGCTCGAGAATCGCCTGGCCGGTTTTCTCCTCGAAGGCCTGGTGGGTTTCCGCCGTGAGCGGCGCCGAGCCCGAAACGAACAGGCGCATGTGGGCCGTCGCCTCCGGGGTCAGGCGCGTATCCTGAACCAGCCGGGTGTAAAAGGTGGGAACGCCCATCATCACGGTGCCCTGCGGTAGCTCCTCGAAAATCACGTCGGCGTCGAATTTGGGCAAAAAGAGCATGCGCGCGCCGGCCATCAGCACCACATTGCAGGCGACGAACAGGCCGTGGGTATGAAAGATGGGCAGCGCGTGAATCAGCCGGTCCTCGGCGCTAAAGTGCCACGCCTTGGCCAGCGTTCTGGCGTTGGAGGCCAGGTTTTGATGGGTCAGCATGGCGCCCTTGGAGCGCCCGGTGGTGCCGGAGGTATAGAGAATGGCGGCCAGATCCCGGGAAGAGAGCTCGGCGATCTCCTCCTGCGGCGTTGCCTTGATGGCTTTTTCCCACAGCGTGCCGTCGGCACTTTGCCCCAGGGTCTCCACCGCGGGGCAGCCGGTTTTCTCGGCGATCTCGCGCGCCTGCTCCAGCGAGGCCGGGGCGCAGACGAATAGCGCAGGCTCGGCGTCGCTCAGGAAATAGTCGATTTCATCGCCGGTGTAGCCGGTATTGAGCGGCAGGTAGACGCCGCCGATACGCAGGCAGGCAAGATACAGCAGAATCGCCTCGGGGCTTTTCTCGACCTGCACGGCCACGCGGTCGCCTTTCTTGACGCCCAGGGCGACGAGCGCACCGGCCAGGTGCGCGCTTTTATCATGCGCGTCACGGTAGGTGTAGCGCCGGCCTTCGCGGGTAGTGATGAACTCGGCCTCGGCACGCGCGCTCATCGTCGCGGCAAAGGTGTCGAACAGGTTGTGGTTCATTTGGAAATCTCTCCCTTGGCCAGTGTTTTTCGCGCCCGGCGGGCCAGATCGCGGACCTCGCTGGTGCAGGCCACGGCCTTTTTAGCGGTGTAGTTTTCGTGATTGCGCTCGATGTCGTCCAGCACGTAGAGGTAGTTGACCATGAGCCCCGCCGCCTGCTGAACGCCCTTGGTCGAGGTGTCGCCCAGCCAGTTGATGCGGTGAAGCTCGGCACCGTTGCCCAGATGAAAGCGCGCCACCGGGTTGAGCGGCAGCCCGCCTGGATGTTTGACATCGACCAGGTAGTGGGCCGCCAGCGGCTTGATCACCTCTTTCAAGCGCTCCTCGCGCTCGCTGTCCGCCGGCCAGCCCGGGGTGTCGAGCGTCTTGAGCGCCGCTTGGACCTCTTCTGACCACAGCGGGCTTTGACGTTGCTCTGAAAGCCACTGGGTAAAGCCCGGCACCGGCGAGAGCGTGACGAAGTACTTGAGCGGGGGCAGCTCCTGTTTGAGCTCCTGCACGACCTGCTTGATCAAAAAGTTGCCAAACGAGATGCCGCGGAGCCCGGTCTGGCAGTTGCTGATGCCGAAAAAAGCAGCGGTATCGGCGTTGTCGGGCTCCTTCAGGCCGCTCTCCTCACCCTTGAGAATCGGCTGGATGCGGTTGGGCAGGCCCTTGTGTAGCGCCACCTCGACGAAGATTAGCGGTTCGTCGCCGATCGCCGGATGAAAGAAGGCGAAGCAGCGCCGGTCGCGCGCATCGAGACGGCGGCGCAGATCGTTCCAGTCCTGAATCTCGTGCACCGCTTCGTAGCGAATAATCTTCTCGAGGATCGAGGCCGGCGTGTTCCAGTCGATGCGCTTGAGCATCAAAAAGCCGCGGTTGAACCAGGAGCCGAACAGGTGGGCGAAGTCCTCGTCGATGGGCGCAAGCGCTGGCTGTTCGCGCAAAAGCCCGAGCAGGTCCTCGCGCATCTTGACCAGCTCGAAAGTGCCGTCGCTTGCCAGGTTCAAACGCCGAAAAAGCTCCTGACGCCGGGGCTCGCAGGCCTCGAACAGCGCCTGAAGCGTGAGGTTGTCGCGCTCTTTCGAGTACGCCGCGTAGGCGGTGTCGATCTGCGCCGGGTCGGCGGCGAAATCCGCGGCCAGGCGCTCGAAGAAAGCGGTTTTCTCGTTGGCAGCGAGGCGCTGGTAGAGCGCCAGCGCTCTGCTTGCCAGCGCAATACTCGACGCCTCGCCGTCGCTTGCCATCAAGGCGTTACATGCCTTGATCAGCTGGTGATGATCCGGCGTCGCCGCTTCCGGCTGCTTGCGCCGCAACAGCGCGTCACGCTGGGTGATGTTGTTGAAAAGCTCCTGCAGAAACGTCATGTTCACGATGCGCCTCCTCTAGCCCATGATCAGATTGGGCAGCCACAGGGCGATACCGGGGAAGAGGCACAAAAGCAGGATGCCCAGCACCATGCACAGCGCGTAGGGCAGGCTTCCCAGCAAAATGTCGCGCAGCGAAATATCCGGCGCGATGCCCTTGATGATGAACAGGTTCAGACCCACCGGCGGGGTGATCAGGCCGATTTCCAGATTGATGGTCAGGATGACCGCGAACCAGTAGGGGTCGAAGTCGGCGGCCAGAATGATTGGCAGCAAAATCGGCGCGGTCATCACGATCACCGCCACCGGCGGCAAAAAGAAGCCGGCGACCAGCAAAAACAGGTTGATGACGCCCATCAGCACCCAGCGATTGACCTCCAGATTGGCGATCGCCTCGGCCACGGTCTGGGTGATGAACATCGACGAGAGCGCGTAGGCGAACACCTCGGCGGTGGCGATCACCAGCATGATCATCACGCTTTCACGCAGCGAGTCGCGCATGATCAGCTTGATCGGCCCCACCTGCCACATGCGGTAGATGATCACCGCCAGGGCCAGACAGAGAAACGCACCGACGCCAGCGGCCTCCGACGGCGTGGCCACACCGCCGTAAAGCGCGAATAGAATGCCCGCGACCACGGCCAGGAAGGGCAGCACCCGTACCAGTGCTTTCAGGTTGGCATCGACATTCTCTTTGACCGTTTGAGTGAGCTTTTCCGCCGACGCCGCCATGGGGTTGTTATACCCACCGGCCAGCTTGCAGGCGATCATCGTCCACACCATGAACAGCCCGGCCAGCATGAAGCCGGGTACGACGCCGGCAATGAAGAGCCGCCCGATCGAGGTCTCCGTCGAGATGCCGTAAATGATCATGGTGACCGAGGGCGGAATCAGAATTCCCAGCGTGCCGCCGGCGGCAATGCAGCCCGCCGCCACGCCGTCGGGGTAGCCGCGCACGCGCATTTCCGGAATGCCCATCTTGCCGATCGCCGCGCAGGTCGCCGGCGACGAGCCGGAAAGCGCAGCAAAGATCGAACACGCCCCGATGTTGGACACGGCAAGCCCACCGGGCAGCCGGCCCATCCACAGATCCAGCGAGCGATAAAGATCGCGCCCGGTCGGCGAGGAGGCCACCGCCGCGCCCATCAGAATGAACATCGGAATGGCGATGAAGCCGAACTCGGCGATACGATCGAAGAAGGTTTCACCGAAGTAGGTAAGCTCTGACGGCCCGCGATCGTAGAGCAGGGCGAGCAGCGACACGCCGCCGAGGGCAAACGCGATCGGCGTGCCGATCGCCATCAGCACAATCAAGCCCACCGCCACCACGATACCCAGCGTAATCGGATCCATGGCTAGCCCTCCCCGCGCAGAATTTCGGCGACGTACTGAAGCGACAGCAGCGTCGCGCCCAGCGCCATGGGTAGAAGTGCCGGCCAGAGCGTCGGGTTCCAGACCGAGCCGGTGGTCCAGCCGCCGTGAAACGCCTCCAGCACGTAGACCCAAGCGCCGTAGGCAAGTGCGGCACAAAAGCCCAGCCCGAAGAGCGCGGCGACCAGCTGCATCGCACGCTTGATCACGCCCCCGAGAGCGTCGGGCAAAATGGTGATGGCGACGTGGCCGCCGGTCATCAGCACGTAGGGGCTGCCCAGCAGCATGGCGCCGGTCACGGAGAAGATGGTGAACTCGGTTTGCCAACTGGTGCTCATGCCCAGCGCGTAGCGGATGAACACCATTTGGCAGATCGCCAGTACCCCGGCGATGAAAAGCGCGCAGGCGAGATAAGCAAAAAAGCGCGAGAGCATATCCATGGAGCGGATATACCCGCCGATGACCCCGGCGCGCGCGGCGGGGCGTTGCGTCGTTGTAGTCGTCATAAAGGCCTCATCGAGCTAAGCGGGCGATACCCCTGGTTGGCCACTTCCTGCGTACTGACGCGCGAAGTGGCCAAGGGGGAGCGTGAGTAAGGGCTTACTCGACCGCTAATGCCGCATCGATGATGGCTTGGCCGTTGGGAACGTTATCGGCGAAGTTTTTGTATGAGGTCTCGCGGGCAATATCCAGCCAGGCGTTGTAATCCTCTTCGCTCATGCTGACTACCTCGACCCCGTTCTCCTCATAGACATCGACCATCTGCTGATCGATCGCCGCGGCCTCTTCGGCGAAGAACGCCTCGGCGGCTTCGCCGGCCTCCATCAGCGCGTTCTGCTGGGCCTCATCGAGGCCCTGCCAGACCTGCTCGGAGATCAGAATGGGCTCGTACATGAACCACAGTGCAAAGTCGCCAGGCTGGGTCATGCAGTCGACCTGCTCAAAAAGCCGGTAGGAGATGAACGACATCGAGGAGGTGTTGGCAGCGTCGAGTACGCCGGTCTGCATGGCGGTATAGATCTCGGAGGAGGGCATCGAGGAGATCGAGGCGCCAGCGGCTTCTAGCATCTCTTCAAACGCCGGGCCCGCCGCGCGGATAATCTGGCCGTCGACCGTATCGGGAGACGTAATACACTGCTCGCTGGAGGCAAAGCCGCCGGAGAGCCAGGCGTCCGCCAGCACGCGGGCACCGCCATCGATGATCACGTCCTTGATCATCGTCATGTACTCGGAGTCGTTGAGACGTTGGGCGTGAGCCTGGTTGCGCACCAGCCCCGGCATCAGTGTCGCCGAAAACTCCGGGTGGCGGCCGCTGGCATAATCCAGCGGCAGCGACGTGATATCGAGGCGGCCGCGGGTAATGGCGCCCCACTGTTCGCGAGCCTTGAACAGCGACTGACCGGGGTAGACTTCGATGGTCAGGCCCACATCGGCGGCGGCCACGTCGCGGGCCATCATCTGGACCATTTCATCGCGAATGTCGCCCTGGCCACCGGGAAACTGGTGCGAGGCGCGTAGAACGGTATCGGCAGAGGCGGCGGATGCGCAGAGCGCAAGGGCGGTCGCCATCGGAAGTACGATGGGTTTCATGAGGCATCTCCAACGTTTGTTTTTGTGTGTTTGGAAGCGCTTTTTAATGTTCATCAGTGAGACTGATGTATATTTCAATAGCGTTTCAGTGTGCTAATGTCAAGAAGCATGCATAACAAAAATAAGTGATAAGCACGAGGAAAAGCCATGGTTTCCACCAAGCGCTCCAGCGCTCAGCGACTACGCGACAGTCTCGAAGACGACATCATCAACGGCCGACGAAAACCCGGCGAGCGGCTCGACCCGGAAGAGCTTGGCCGCGCGTTCAACGTATCGCGCACGCCGGTTCGCGAGGCCTTCCAGCACTTGGTGGCGAGCGGGCTGGTCACCGTGTCGCCCAAAAAGGGCACCTTCGTGGCAAGCGTGGGGCTTGACCGGCTCATCGAGATGTTCGAGGTCATGGCGGAGCTCGAAGGCATGTGCGCTCGGCTGGCGGCGCGGCGCATCACCGAGGCGGAGCTCGACGGCCTGCAGGCTGCCCATCGGCGCTGCGAGGCGGCGGCGCTGGCCGGCGATACCGACGAGTACTACTACGAAAACGAGCGCTTCCACGAGTGCATCTACGCCGCCAGCCACAACACCTTTTTGGCCCTCGAGGCGCGCCAGCTCAAGCAGCGGCTCAAGCCCTACCGACGCCTGCAGCTGCAGGTCCGCCAGCGCATGCGCGGCTCTTTGGCCGAGCATCAAACGATCGTCGATGCGATCACTCAGGGCGACGCCGCCCAGGCCGAGCAGGCGCTTTGCGAACACGTGTTGATCCAGGGTGAGCGATTCAGCGATTTCGCCGCCAGCGTTCATCGCCTTCAAGCCCAGGTAGGCTCGACTGGCTAAGGGGATGTCCGGATCGGTGGGGTGATGGTCCTTGCCGACATAACGCCGGCGGCGGACACTGGGCTGATCCTTTCGCTTCGGAGACGCCGCGTGACGCGCCCCATCGCTTTCATCGCCTACCCCGACTGCCAGATGCTCGATATCAGCGGGCCCTGGCAGGTCTTTGCCACCGCCAACAAGCTCAGCGGTGAAACGCGCTATCGCTTGAGCCTCGCGGCGAGCGCCCCGGGCTTGATCACCACCAACGGCGGCCTCGCGGTAAAGGCCGACTGCGCCGTGAGTGAGCTTTCGCATCAGCCGCTCGATACGCTGCTCGTCGTCGGCGGCAGCGGCGTGATGCAGGCGCGCTTTGATCCGGCCCTGACGGCGGCAATTTGCAAGCTGGCACCCCAGGTGCGCCGGCTGGGGTCGATCTGCAGCGGGGCGTTTCTGCTCGCCGAGGCGGGGCTTCTGGACGGCTGCCGCGTGACCACCCACTGGCGCCGGGCAGAGCAGCTGGCGCGCGAATATCCGCGCCTTGCCGTCGAGCCCGACGCGCTGTATCTCGAAAGCCGCGGGCGCTACACCAGCGCCGGGGTCACGGCGGGCATCGACCTGGCGCTTTCGCTGGTCGAGGCCGATCAGGGCGCCACGCTTGCCGGGCAGATCGCCCGGGAGCTGGTGATGTTCTTGCATCGGCCCGGCGGGCAGTCGCAGTTCAGCGAAATGCTGCGTGGCCAGAGCCGGGCCGGGCCGCTCAAGCGCCTGTTGGATGTGCTTCACGCCGACCCCGGCGGCGCGCATAGTCTGGAGAGTATGGCGGCGGTCATGGCGGTTTCGCCGCGCCACCTCACGCGACTGTTCAAGCGCCACTTGGCGGTCACTCCCGGCACCTACCTGACCCGGCTGCGCCTGGAGCAGACGCGCACGGCGCTGCTCGACGTCCCGAACGTCTCGCTCGAGCAGCTGGCGGGGCGCTGGGGGCTTGGCGGCGCGGAGCAGCTGCGCAGGCTCTTTCAGCGCCACTATGGCGTGTCGCCGTCCGTTTACCGTCAGCGCTTTCACCACGGGCGCAGCGAACCCCTTCAAGGAGATACCCCATGCCGCTAACGGTCATCCTGCTATCGCTTTGCCAGGCGCTGCTGGTCAGCGGCAACATTTTGTTGATCGCGGTTTCGCCGCTGGTCGGCGCCGCGCTCGCCCCCAGTGCCTCGCTTGCCACGATGCCGGTGGCGAGCCAGTGGCTGGGACTGATGTGCGCCACCGTGCCCGCCTCCTTGATCATGGGCAGGCTTGGGCGTAAGCGCGGCTTCGTGCTGGGTAATCTGATCGGGCTTCTGGGTACCGGTGTGGCCATGGCGGCGCTGACGCTGGGCCGCTTCCCGCTTTTTTTGCTCGCGACCTTTCTGATCGGCGTGGGCATCGGCTTTGGCCAGCTCTACCGCTTTGCCGCGCTGGAAGCCGCCGAGGCGCGCCACCGCGAGCGCGCCCTGGGGCTGGTCATGGGCGGCGGCTTGCTCGCCGCCTTCGCCGGCCCCTGGCTTGCCCGGTTCAGCCGCGAGCTCTTTGATATACCGTTTCTGGCAAGCTTTTCGGGGCTCGCCGCGCTCTACGTGCTCGCGCTTGGTCTGCTGCTCGTCACGCGGCTGCCGCCGGCATTCAGCGAGGCACCGACGGGCGGTCAGCGCCCGCTTGGCGTGATTTTGCGCCAGCCCGCCTTCGTTGTGGCGGTCGTCTCGGCGATGGTCGGCTACGCGGTGATGAACCTGGCAATGACGGCAACGCCCTTGGCCATGGCGCATGCGGGCCACGGCTTCGACCACGTGGCGATGACCATTCAGTGGCACGTGGTGGCGATGTTCGCGCCATCGTTTTTCACCGGCCCCTTGATCGCCCGGCTGGGCGCTCGCAGGGTGATCGTCACAGGCTGCCTGCTGTTGGCGGCGAGCACGCTGGCCGCCCAGTTCTCGCTGACCGTTGCCGGCTTTAACGTGGCGCTGGTGCTGCTCGGGCTTGGCTGGAACTTTACGTTTTTGCCGGCCACCGGGCTCGTCGGCCAGGCCTACCGCCCCGCGGAGAAAGCGCGGGTACAGGCGGCCAACGAGTTTCTGGTGTTCGGCACCGTGGCGCTGTCGGCGCTGTTAGCCGGGCCGTTGGTGAGCACACTTGGCTGGGCGGCGCTCAACGCGTGGCTGCTGCCGGTGTCGCTTTTGCCTATCGCCTTGCTGGTGTGGCAAAAATATCGGTAGGATCACGCTTTTGGACAAGGTGCGCGCCACTCATGGCTCAGACGATCGAAAGCCCCTGTATCGGGGTCTGCAAGCTCAAGAGCGGGCTCTGCACCGGCTGCGGGCGCAACATGGACGAGATCAGCCGCTGGTCCTCCATGAAGCGCCCGGAAAAGATGTCAACGCTCAAGCGCGCCGAGCAGCGGCGCAAAAAGCTCGCGCGCTAATATCTTTCCGGCGAGTCCCTTTCGCGACTAATCCCTCTCCAGACACCAGCCCTCGGTCAGCGTGAGCGCCACTGATTGGCCGGGCGTCAGCGCGCGCGGGTGGTAGGCCATGAGCGCGGTGCCGTCTTGTAGTCGCAGGTGCAGCTCGAAGCGCTCGCCGCGAAACGTCTGGTGCTCGACGCGGGCGCTCAGATCCCGGGCGGTCGGGGCATCGGCTTTGATGCGAACGTGCTCCGGGCGCACCAGCACCGGCTGAGTGCGTGATGCGAGCGAGGTGGTTAGGCCCTGCATCAATGTGGCCTCAGTCAGGCGCTGGCCCGGGGCGCCGTTGGCGATGTAAAGCTCGCTGCCCTGGCCGATGAAGCCCGCGACCCACTGGCTTTTGGGCTCGCGGTAGAGCGTTTCGGGCGTGGCCCACTGAACGAGGCGGCCCTCGCGCATTACTGCGATGCGATCCGCCAGCGCCATCGCCTCGCTCTGGTCGTGGGTCACGTAGACCATGGTGGCCTGGGTGCGGCGGTGGAACGCGTGAAAGCTCTGCTCCATGGCGGCGCGCAGGTGACGATCCAGGTTCGCCAGCGGCTCGTCGAGCAGCACCACCGCCGGCTCCACCACCAGGCAGCGCGCCAGCGCCACCCGCTGGCGCTGGCCGCCGGAAAGCGCCTGGGGCGTGCGGCTGGCATAGCCTTCGAGCTCTACCAGCGCCAGCGCCCGATGAACGCGTTCGCGGTAGGCCGCACCGCGCACCTTTTTGAGCTTCAAGGGGTAGCCGACGTTGTCCGCCACGCTCATGTGCGGCCACAGTGCGTAGGACTGAAACACCATCGCCATGTGGCGCTGCTCCGGCTCGACGTGGTGCGAGGCGCTTGCCAGCAGCGTGTCATTCAGGCGGATCTCGCCCCGGGAGACCGGCTCGAAGCCCGCCAGCATGCGCAGCATCGTGGTCTTGCCGCAGCCGCTAGGGCCTAACAGGGCGACGAACTCGCCAGGCTCGACGGTAAGCGACAGCTCATCGACGGCGGCGTGCTCGCCAAAGAACTTGCTGACGCCTTCGATACTCAGCGCTGCCATGGCACGACTCCCTTGGGCAAGCGAGGCGCCAGCAGACTCAGGGCCAGCATCAGCGCGGCGACCAGCATCACCACCAGTATTGATACCGCCGAGGCCAGCACGCTTTCGCCGCCTTCATCCAGATTGAAAATCAGCACGCCCAGGGTTTCGTTGCCGGCGCTCCACAAAAGCGCCGAGACCGTGAGCTCGTTCACCGCGAGCAAAAACACCAACAGCCCGCCGGCGAACAGCGCCGGCGCCACCAGTGGCAGCACGATCGTGGCCATGCGCCGCCAGGGCCCGGCGCCGGCGAGCTGGGCGGCCTCCTCCAGCGACGGATCGAGCTGAGCGAGACTGGCCGCCACCGGTTTCAAACACACCACCAGAAAGCGCGCCAGGTAGGCGATGAAGATCAGCGTCAGCGTGCCGTATAGCGCCATATCGATGATCGGCAGCGGGCGCACGAACAGCAGAATGCAGGCGATGGCAAGCACCACCCCGGGCAGCGCGTAGGGCAGCTCCACCGCGCCGAGCGCCAGGCCTTGAAGCCTGGGCGGCAGTCGGTAAAGGCGGTAGGCCAGCGGCAGGCTCGCGGCCATCAGCAAAAGCGCTGCGCCGCCGGCAAGCCACAGGCTGTTGCTCACCGCTCGCCAGGTCGCGCCCTGGCGGCTCAGTACCTCTTCATAGGCTGCGAGCGTGGCGGTGGCCGCGTTGAGCGGCACGCCCATGGCGGGCACCAGCGAGCTGATCATGAGGGCAGCGAGCGGGGCGACGAGAATCACCAGCAGCACGGCCACCATCAGTGCCGTGACGGGAAGCTTGAGGCGACCAAGTAAAAAGTCGTGTGCGCGGCCGCTGTGGCCGGTCAGCCCAAAGCGGCTGCGGCGCTGATAGCGCTGCTGAAGCGCCACCCCGAGCAGGGCGATAATGCCGATCAACAGCGACAGCGACGCCATTTCCGGCAGCACCCCGGTGCCGAAGCTCGCCATGCGCTGATAGATCAGCGTGGGCAGCACGTAAATCCCGGCGGGAATGCCAAGCATGGCCGGAATGCCGAAGTTACCAAGACTCGAGATGAACGCCATGGCCGCCCCCGCCACCAGAGCGCCGCGCGTGACCGGCAGCACGATATGACCCCATACCTGGGACTGGCGAGCGCCGCTGATACGCGCGGCCTCGATGAGCTCTCGCGGCAGCGCCAAGAGAGAGGTGCGCAGCGCCAGAAACACCAGTGGCGCCGCCTGAATGCCGAGCAGCAGCGCAATGCCCTCGGCGGAGTAGAGCGGCTGGGGGCTACCGAGCGCCGGCGCGATACCTAAGCTTTTGAGTAGCGGGCTCGCCGGGCCGAAGAGCTGCAGCCAGGCAAGGGCCGTCACCTGAGGCGGAATCATCATCGGCAGCATGAAGCAGAACACCAGCGCCGCCTTGGCGCGAATGTCGGTCAGCGTGATCACAAAGGCGAACAGGCTGCCGAGCACGAGCGCGATCAGCGTCCCCAGCCCCGAGGTGTAGACGCTGTACCCGAGCGCCCGCCAGGTGGCGCCACTTTGCAGCACGCGCACAAGCGGCGCGTCGCTGCCCAAGCTTAAATCCCCCAGCGCCTCGAATAGAAGCCGCGCGCTAGGGGCCAGGCTCAAGGTGACGATGACGAGCGTCAGGGCCGTCAAAAGCCGGCGCTGCTGGCCGCCGGCACCGATCTCGAAGATCGCCATCAGCCGCCGAACAACTCGCTAAAGCGCGCCTTCAGCGCCTCTTCCTGCTCGAGGGCCTGGGCGGTATCCACCGGCATCAGCTCGATGGTGTCCCGCGCGGGGAAGCCGTCTGGCGGTGCGACGCCGTCGCGGGCGGGCAGGTAGCCTTGATCGCTGACCAGCTGCTGGCCCTCTTGCGAGAGCACGAAATCGACGAACTGCTGGGCGGCGTCGACGTTGTCGGCATCCGCCATGATCGCCACCGGCTCGGTCACCGCACTTACGCCCTCGTCGGGAAATACGAACGCGACCGGCGGGCCCTTGGCCGCTTCGCGAATCGGTAGAAAATCCACCACGATGCCGTAGGCCTTGGTGCCCGCAGCGACGGCGTTGAACACGCCGCCGTTGCCGCTTTGCGCCTCGACGCGGTTATCGCGAAGCCCCTCGTAATACGCCTCACCCAGCGCGGGGTTGTCGGTGATCGCCGCCATATGGATCAGCGCCGCCCCGGAGTAGAGCGGGCTTGGCATGGCCACCAGGCCTTCGTAATCGGGGTCGAGCAGGTCCTGCCAGCTCGACGGCCGATGCTCGGCGCCGGTGTTGTAGACGATGCCGGTGGTGATCAGCTTGGTGCCGTAGTAGTAGCCGTCCGGATCGAAAATACTCGAATCGAACGCCTCGCGCTCCGGGCTCTGGTAGGGCTGCAGGTGGCCGTCGCGCTTGAGCGACTCCATGGTCATGCTGTCGGCGATCAGGAGCACGTCCGGATTGCTCACGCCGGCGGCAAGCTCCGAGCGCAGCCGCGTCATCAAGCGCGTGGTGCCGTCGCGCACCCACTCCACCTCGATGTCGGGATGGGCGGCCATGAACGCATCGACGGTCTGCTGAGCGTCGCTTTGGGGCTGGCTGGTGTAGAGCGTGAGCGTGTCAGCGGCGCTGGCGCCGGCAAGCGTAAGGGCCGAGAGCACAACGGCAAGGCAAAGCGGGCGTTTGAGCATGGGGACGTCTCCAGAAAGGTGAGCGTCCACTAGCCTACGAGCGTTGGCTTACACTTCCATGACAGCGCCGCTTGGGTGAACACCTTCACTTGCAAACGCGATACTTGTGCAGCAGATCGAGCGGTATGTGGCAGTAGTCGTTGGGGTTGAGGATCAAGCGATCCTGATGTTCCGGGTCGCTTTTGACATAGTTGGAAAGCGGCGCCACTTCTACCGCGATCCTGTCGCTATCGTCACGCGCGTGAATATAGGCCCTGGCCGCCTCAAGGTGCGCCGCTTGTCGGCTGTAGACGCCGGTGCGGTATTTTTCACCGACATCTTCCCCCTGGCGGTTAACGCTGTAGGGGTCGATGATTTCAAAGAAGTATCCCATCAGGGCCGCCACGCCCACCTCGCGCGTATCGAACTCGACGCGCACGCACTCGGCGTAGCCGTCGTAGTTCGAGGCGGTGGTCGAAGACGCGCCGTTGGCCCGCCCGGCCTCGGTGCTCACGACCCCGGGGAGGTGGCGCATGAACTCCTGCACGCCCCACAGGCAGCCGCCGGCAAAAAAGATCTCGTGTATGGCCATCCGTTTTACTCATCACCCAAATACCGCCCGCTTAAAAACGAGAGAAGAAGGGCGGCGTTGATTTAATCGAGCGCTTTTTATAGAGGCTTTTACAGGGTCTATCAAATATAGGCTGATCAAATACAGAGCCTATCAAACGCGTCAGCGCCCGGTGTCGCTCCTGCCACCGAAATCACGCTCTGAAGCCTGGCGCGTTGTGCGGACCCATTTTCGCACGCAAGATGCCCGTCGCCCGATGAGCGTCGACAATCCTCTGGCGGTAAAGGATGATGTTTTTAAGCACCTTTTAACTGCCAACGACCGCGATGCTGGTATGCTGTCACGAGGTTTGCTTCGGCGTGCTCGGCGCCGATTTCTTCATTCATGAAAGGACGATCTTATGTCTCGCCAACCGCTACTGGCCCGCGCGGCCGTTCTGTTTGCGCTGGTGTCGCCGCTTGCCGCCGCCGATACGCTGGTGTTTACCGCCATTCCCGACGAGGATGAAACGCGTCTGCAGGAGCGTTTTCAGTCCGTGGCGGACTACCTGGCCGAGGAACTCGACGTCGATGTACGTTTTATCCCTGTGACCTCCTACGCCGCCTCGGTCACCGCGTTTCGCAACAACCAGGTGCAGCTGGCCTGGTTCGGCGGCTTTACCGGCGTACAGGCGCGCGAGCTGGTGCCGGGCTCTCAGGCCATCGCCCAGGGCGTCGAGGATCAGGCCTACAAGAGCTACTTTATCGCCAACGCGTCCACCGGCATCGAGCCGGTCGAGTCCGATACCGCCCCGGAGGCGCTCGAAGGGCTTACCTTTACCTTCGGTTCGCAAAGCTCGACCTCCGGGCGGCTGATGCCGGAGTACTTTTTGACCCGCGACCTCGGCGCCTCGCCGGACGAGCTTTTTTCGCGCGTGGGCTACAGCGGCAACCACAGCCGCACGGTGTCGCTGGTGCAGTCCGGCGCTTATCAAGCGGGCGTGTTGAGCTATACCGCTTGGGAGAACGAGGTCGAACAGGGCAACGTCGACCCGGAGCAGGTGCAGATCGTTTGGGAGTCGCCGACTTACCCGGACTACCACTGGACCGTGCGCGGCGACGTCGACGAGCGCTTCGGCGAAGGGTTCACCGAGCGGTTGCAGCAGGCACTTTTGGACATGGACGACCCGGATCTTCTGGCGAGCTTCCCGCGCTCGGGCTTCATCCCCGCCTCGAACGAGGATTTCCAGCCGATTCATGACGTCGCCGTGTCGCTGGATCTGCTGTAAGGGTGAGCGACTTCGTTTTACAAGACGCCGAGGCGCACTACGGCGCCACGCGGGTGCTCGGGCCGCTTTCGCTTTCGATCGACAAGGGCGAGCACGTGGCGCTGGTCGGCAAAAGCGGAGCGGGCAAGTCCACGCTGCTCTCGTTGATGTATGACCGCTGGCAGACACAGCCGGTGGCGCTGATGCCCCAGGCGTTGGGGCTAGTGGATACGCTGTCGGTGTTTCACAACGTCTATATGGGAAGGCTCGACCGCCACGCCTGGTGGCGTAACCTGGCAACGCTTGCCAAACCCTGGAAGCGCGACATCGATGAGATCGTCGCGCTGCTCGATGAGGTGGGTATTGGCGAGAAACGCTGGACCCCCTGCGGCGAGCTCTCCGGTGGCCAGCGCCAGCGGGTGGCGGCGGCCAGGGTGCTCTATCAGCAAGGGGCGCTCTTACTGGCCGACGAGCCGGTCTCAGCGCTCGATGGCCCCCAGGCAAGCGTGATCATGGGCAAGCTGACCCAAGGCTACCCGCGCACGGTGCTGGCGATGCACGATCTGGAGCTGGCGCTTGCGTTTTGCACCCGCATCGTCGGGCTCAAGGATGGCGCCATCGCGCTGGATGCGCCGAGCGAGACGCTCACGGCGGCCTCTCTTCAGGATCTCTACTGATGCCGCTCTCCGCCACGACCCGCGTCACACTCGGGCTCGTTGTGCTGGCGCTGGTGTGCCTGGCGCTTGGCGATTTCGAGATCAGCGCCCATGACCCCTGGCACTCGCTTGGCCAGCTCTTTTTAGGCGTGATCCAGCCGGATTTCACCGCCGTCGATTCGCTTGGCGAGGCGCTTTTGCGCACCGTGGCGTTTGCCTTCGTGGGCGTCGGGGTTGGGGCGCTGGCCGGGATGCTGCTGGCGCTGGTTTTTCACCGTTGGTGGGTGCGCACCTTCAGCGCCTTCATCCGCGCCATCCACGAACTCTTCTGGGCACTGATCTTTCTGCAAAGCTTCGGCCTGCACCCGATTACCGGGGTGCTGGCCATTGCCATTCCCTACGCGGGGATCTTTGCCAAGGTCTACGCGGAAATCCTCGATGAAACCGATCCGCTGCCCGATGAGGTGCTGCCGCGCGGGGCCGATCGGGTCTCCAAACTCGTTTACGCGCGCATCAGCCAGGCCTGGCCTCATTTGGTGAGCTACACGGCCTACCGGCTGGAGTGCGGGCTGCGCTCCAGCGCGGTGCTCGGTTTCGTCGGCATGCCGACCATCGGCTATCACCTGATGGCAGCGTTCGCCCAGGGCCACTACTCGACGGTCGGGGCGCTGCTGCTGATGTTCTACGCGCTGATCGGCACGCTGCGCTGGTGGGTGCGCCCGAAAATCCTGCCGCTGTATTTGCTCGTCGCACCTTTCCTGCTGGGCACCGGGCTTCCCATCATGTGGGCGAACGTGACGCGGTTTTTTACCGAGGACATCGTGCCCGCGCCGCTCAGACGAGGAGAGGGGCTTCCCGCACTATGGGAGTGGTTTACCCGGCTGTTCGTCGACCAAGCGCTGCCGGGCATCTGGAATACGCTGCTGCTCACCCAAATCGCGCTAGTGGCCACCGGAGCGCTGGCGCTGCTGCTTTTCCCGCTGATTTCGCGCCACTTCACGGGCCGCTTCGGCGGCGTGGCAGGCCACGTAGTGCTGGTGGTGATGCGCTCGACGCCGGAGTACATGCTCGCGTTCATCCTGCTGCAGCTCTGGGGGCCGTCGATGCTGCCGGCGGTGGTGGCGCTGGCGCTGCACAACGGCGGCATCATCGCGCACTTGGTAGGCCGGCGCAGCAACGAGGTGACACTTAGGCAGGATGCCCCGACGGGCGTCGACCGCTACGCCTATGAGATGGTGCCCCGACTTTACGGCCCCTTTCTGGCGCTTTTGTTCTACCGCTGGGAGATCATCATGCGCGAGACGGCGATTCTGGGCATCCTCGGCATCGCCACCCTCGGTTTCTACGTGGACAGCGCGATCCAGGAGATTCGTTTTGACCGCGCGATGGTGCTGATATTGATCACCGCGCTGCTCAACATTGGCGTCGACGTGCTGGCCAGGCGCCTACGCGGGCATTTGCGCCTGCGCCACGGGGTCAACCGCCAGCAGTGCTAGGCGCTCTCTGGCAACGTCGAGTCGCCCGAGCCTTGATCAGGCGTCCTGGTCGGTGTCCGGCAGCCGCCTGAAGTAGATGAAGCGGTGAAGTCGAATGAGCGGGCGGATCAAAAGCTGCACGCTGCCAATCAGAAAAAGCCATACGCCGATGGTCTGTACGCTGCCCTCGAAAAAGAAGCAGACGCTGCCAATCACGAACCAGATACCGATCAGAATATCGTTAACGATGCTGAGTGCTTCGTAACGCTGATGAACGACGAGTTCGCGCTGACCGATGGTAAAAAGCCAGTCGCCACTTTGGGGATGTTGTTGGCGCTGCATGGAAATCTCCTTCATTTAAAAACGAACGTTAATGATAGAACGTGTGTCACATGATGCTATTACCTAGGCTACGCGGCGTGTCATTGTCCAAAACGTGCCGTAAAATGTAATAAAAGGTAAAGCGTTGCGGGCATGGGAGAGCGTATGGAAGACAGGACGTTAGCGAAAGCCGTGGACACGGAACTTTCGCGAACCGAGTTTCGTCTGAGCTTTCCTTCCCCGCTTGAGGCGCAGTTCGAAGCCGATACCCAGAGCCGGCGGCGTCGCAGCCTGCTGGTTTCGACGCTGATCGCTACCCCCATTTATTTTCTGTTTCTGGCCAACGACTACACGTTTCGCTCCGGCATTTTTGATTTCGTCCTGATGGTGCGGCTGGGCGCCGTACTGCTGATCGGGGTTCCTGCCTTTTGGATGCTGTATCGGGGGGTAACGCCGTTTTGGCGTGAAACGCTCGTCGCAAATATCGTCGTGGGCGCCATGGTCGCCTCCTGTATCGTGCTACGTGCCTCACAGGCTCCCTTTTCGTACTACGACGTGTACTGTTTCGGTTTGATTTTGGTGGCCGGCAACACGTTTTTCCCGCTGCGATTCACGTTTGCCTGCGTGACCACGGCGGTATGTATCGCGTTCATGCTGGCGACCCTCGTCGGGTATGAGCCCATGCCGGCAGAGGCCAAGTGGTTAGCGTGCCTGGGAATCTTTTCCACGGCGCTTTTCACGCTGGTCACCTGCTATCGGCTGGAGCGCAACGAACGGCGCGCCTATTTGCTGCTGCTGCGAGAAAGAATGCGCTCCGGCCACTACCGGCAGGATAACGAAAAACTCTCGAAACTTTCGCTGACCGACCCCCTGACCAATATCGGCAATCGACGTCAGTTCGAAGCCGCGCTGGACGCCGGGTGGCAAGAGGCGCTCATCTCTCAGGCGCCGCTGAGTCTCTTGATCATCGACGTGGATCACTTCAAAGCCTACAACGACCATTATGGCCACCCCGAAGGCGATGAGTGCCTGCGACGGATCGCCGCCGCCTTGCAGGCCGAAAGCCGCGAGATCGACCAGGTCGCGCGTATCGGCGGCGAGGAGTTTGCGCTGCTGCTGGCGAACATCTCTTCATACCAGGCGTACCAAACCGCCGAGCGCGTGCGCCGGCGTATCGAAGCGCTACATATTCCCAATCCCGGCGTCGCTGAGTCAGCGATCGTGACGGTCAGCATCGGCGTTGCGGTATCGAGCCAAAGTGAGGTGACGGCGCCAAGCGATCTGCTGACCCTGGCCGACGCCGCGCTCTACCAGGCAAAGCTTGCCGGGCGCAACCGCACCTTCCTGGCCGAAGCGAGTTCCAAACATAGAGTGAATGAGGCGAGCGGGCTTTTGGACACACCATGAACGCCACGCTGTCGATTTGACTTTGCTTTCGCGCCAGGCACAAATAGGCCGACTATTTTCGAAGGAGACGGCTGTGCAGGGCGATCAAAGCGGTAAATCCGACGGTTACGAAGCGCTCGACGTGGCGACGCTGGGCGCACGGTTAGGGGGCGTCGGCGACGTTGCGCGACGCGTGGGCGGCGACCCCGCTCAGTGGGACGTGCGTGAGGTGGGCGACGGCAACTTGAACCTGGTGTTCATCGTCACCGGCGAGACGGGCAGCGTGGTGGTCAAGCAGGCGCTGCCCTACGTGCGCATGGTCGGCGAGAGCTGGCCGCTGCCGCTTTACCGGGCGCACTTCGAGTACTACGCGCTGGTGCGTCAGGCCAAGCGCGCCCCTGGCGTCGCCCCCGAGGTGTACTACTTCGACAAGGCCCAGGCGCTGATCGTGATGGAGTATCTGCACCCGCACGTCATTCTGCGCCGCAAGCTGATCAAGGGCCAGCGGGTCGAGGGGCTTGGTAAGGTCGTGGGCGAGTTCTGCGCGCGCACCGCCTTTCGCGGCTCGGAGCTTTCGCTCTCGAGCCCGGAAAAGAAAGCCGACGTCGGGCTTTTCTCCGGCAACGTAGCGATTCCCGCCATTACCGAGTCACTGGTGTTCACCGACCCCTATTATGGTGCCGAGATGAATCACCACACGCCCGAGCTTGCCGAGACCGTGGCGGCGCTTCGCGGTAACGCCCTGCTCAAGGCGAAGGCCCAGCGGATGCTTTTGAAGTTCACCGCTAACACCGAAACCATGATTCACGGCGACCTGCACTCCGGCTCGATCATGGCGACCGATGACAGCGTGCGCGTGATCGACCCGGAGTTCTCCCAGTACGGGCCGATGGCCTTCGATCTCGGCATGGCGGTGGCGAACTTTCTGATGGCCTACTTCAGCCAGCCCGCCCACCGGGCGCCGGAAGCACTCGAGGCGTATCAGGCGTGGATTCTCGAGGTGATCGGCGAGTGTTTGAACCGTTTCGATGACGAGTTTCGCCGCCTCTGGCACACCGAGCGTAGCGGCATTCTCTACCCCCGCGCGCTGTTCGAGGACCAGAATCAGGAGAGCGACACCGCCTGCGAAACGCTGCTGTTGGAGCTTCGCGACGACGCGCTGGCCTATTGTGGCATCGAGATGCACCGCCGAGTGCTCTCGCTTGCCCACAACGCGGATTTCGAAGAAATCGAGGACACGGTGCTTCGCGCCAGGCTGGAAACGCGTAATCTCAAGATGGGCGAGGAATTGGTGGTCAACCCCAGCGCGTACCGCAAGGCCCACGCGCTGCTGGCGCTGGCGCGTGCCTACCATCGGTGAGAGGAGAAGACACTAACGATAACGCGGGCCTCGGCCCGCGTTATCGTTTTTGGTCGTTACTGCGCGCCGGTGCCCGGTAGTGGCAGCCAGTCGGCCAGCGCGACATCGGCATGGGCGAACTGCGGCATCTTCTCGGCCAGCGTTTCCATATTAGTGATCGCGTTGTCGTTCAAAAATTCGCGGGTGATCAGCGTGGGCGGCACGACCACCTGTTGGCCCGGGTCTTCGCCGGCCATCAAAAGCGCCAGGGTTCGCAGCGACACTTCGCCGACCACCGTTGGATTGGTGGCGACCGTTGCCGCCCAGGGCGAGCCCGGCTCACGCATGGCGGCGATGTCCGAAGTGGAGATATCCGCCGAGTAGATCGAGATATCATCGCCCAGGCCCATTTCGTCCACAGCGATTTTCACCCCCGCCGCGAACTCGTTGTAAGGCGCGAAGAACACGTCGATCATCGGGTTGGCCTGAATCACCGCGCGGGCCTGGTTGGCGACCGAGTTGGCGATAGGGTTGTCCAGCGTGCCGAAAACGGCGGCCTCGGTGACGCTCGGGTGTTCGGCCTTGAACGCTTCCCAGGCCGCGTTGCGCCGGTCCAGCGGAGCGATGCCCGGCACGTAGACGTAACCCGCTGTGAAGGCGTCGCCGTTGTCCTCGAGGGCCTGGTCGAGTGCGAGTTCGCCGAGCAGGTAATCGGATTGCTCGATCTGTGGGATGGCCGGGTTGTCGACCTCTACGTCAAAGGCGACCACGTCGATGCCCGCCTCGACGGCGCGCGCGGCGGCGGCCTGCATGGATTCCGGCAGGCCGTGCTGAATGATGATCCCGTCCACGCCGAGTGCGATCGCCTGGTCGACCATGTCCGCTTGCAGGGCGGCGTCCTGGCGGCTATCCAGCACGCGCAGGTTCACCCCGAGCGCCTCGGCCTGGGCTTCGACGCCGGACAGATAGGCCTGGAAAAAGTCGCCGGTGGAGATATAGCGAATCAGTGCGATATCGATGTCTTCCGGGGCGTCGAAGGGCGCCGGACGCGGCTCGGCCGAGGCGGTGCCGATACCGGCGGCGAGGGTGGCAGCAGCGGTGAGGTGAAGCGCAAAACGTTTGAGCATGGCGTGTTCCCGTTAGTGTTGTGAGTGGTCTTGATGTTGTGAATGGCCTTGGTGCTGTGAGTAGCCTTAGCGCTGTGAGTAACCTTAGTGGCGTGAAACGGCCCCGCGCCGCGAGGCGAGGTAAAAGGTGAACATCAGCGCGAGCACCAGCACGGCGCCCTTGACGAAATCCTGGGTGTAGTAGGGCGCGTTCATCATCGTCATGCCCTGTAAAAGGATGCCCACGAAGAGGGCGCCCATGGCCGTGCCAAAGGCGTTGGGCCGCGCCGCGCCCAGCACCGCGAAACCGATCAGCGCCGCGGCGACGCTATCGAGCAGCAGGTTGTTGCCGCTGGCGATGTCGCCTCGGCCCAGGCGCGCGGCGAGCAGTACGCCGCCGATGGCCGCGGTGACGCCGGAGATCATGTAAGCCGCGATCTTGTAGCGCTCGACCGGCGCCCCCACCAGCGCGGTGGCGCGCTCATTGGAGCCGATGGCGTACATCAGCCGCCCGTGGCGGGTGAAGCCTAGAAAGAGCCACACCGCCAGCGCGATCAGCAGAAAAACGACCACCGGTACGGGGATCAGCCGCTCGATCACCAGATCGAAGCGGTGGCGGCCCAGCCACAAAAACGCTTCTGAGAAGATGCCCTGCGCCGTTGAGCCGTCGGTGAGCGTCATGCCGGTAGCGATCGAATTCCCTTGGGTGGGAATACGCTGGAGGCCGATCAAAAGAAACATCATGCCGAGCGTGGCGAGCAGGTCGGGAATGCGGCACTTCACGATCAAAAGCCCGTTGATCAGCCCGACCAGCGCGCCCATCAATAGACACAGCGCCACCGCCACCACGGCGGACTGTTCGAGCACCACCATGACGTAGGCGGCGAGCATCAGCGAGGTGGTGGCCACCGCGCCGATGGAAAGATCGAACCCGCCGACCACGAGCGTAGTGGTCACGCCCAGGGCCAAAATACCGGTGATGGCCACGGACTGCAGCACGAACACCGCCGAGCGCGGGTTGGCGAAGCCGGGCGCGGCCAAGCTGAAGTAGATCACCAGCCCCGCCAGCAGCAGCAAAAAGCCGTAACGAATGGCGAACTCGAGGGTCTGAGCCTTGGCGCTGGCCGTGCTAGCCGTTGCCGGCGGCCTGGGCGACGAGGGTGTCGAGGTCGAGGTTCTGGTTGAGTTGCTCACCGGCAATGGCTCCTTCGTGTAAAACAATGATGCGATCGGCGATTTCGATCGCCTCGTCGATATCGGAAACGAACACTAATGTGGCACGCCCGGGGGCGCTTTCGCGGATATGGCGGCCGATATCCCGACGCGCGCCGATGTCCACGCCCTGAAACGGCTCGTCGAGCAGCAGCACCCGGCAGCGCGTCTGCAGCCAGCGCCCGATCATCACCTTCTGCTGATTGCCACCGGAGAGCGTGGTGATGGGCTCATCCAGCGACTGGCACTTGATACCGAGCGTGTCGACCATCCGTGCGGTGGCGCGCGTTTGGCGGGCGGCGCTCAAAAACGGCCCGTGGGAAAACGCTTTCAGAAAGGGCAGGGTCAGGTTGTCGGTGATGCTGAAATCCTTCACCACGGCGTTGCTGGCCCGGTCCTTGACCGACATGAACACCCCCGCCGCCAGCGCCTCGCGCACGCTGGCGGGGCGGTAAGCGCGGCCATCCAGGCGCATCTGCCCGCTGTGTAGCGGGCGCTGGCCAAACAGGGTCTCGGCCAGTGCTTCCATACCGCTGCCCAGTAGCCCGGTAAAGGCCACCACTTCGCCGTCGCAGGCTTCGACATCGACCGGTGCGGCCTCCGGGGCCAGGCGCACGCCGTTTAGCGACAGCACCGGTGCGCCGGCGGTGACCGGGGTGACGGCGGCGGCGGCCATCGTCTGGCCCAGCATCGCGTGAACCGCGCCGCTGACGTCCAGCGGCGCCTGCTCGAACACGCCAGATACTTGGCCGTCGCGCAGGCAGATGATGCGGTCGGCCAGGCGCTTGATGTCGGACATGCGGTGCGAGATATAGAGAATCGCCACGCCCTGGTCGCGCAGGCGCTCGAGTACCTGGAACAGCCGCTCGGCTTCCCCGGCGGAGAGCGACGAGGTCGGCTCGTCGAGAATCAGCACTTTCGGCGTATGGGCCATCGCCCGGGCAATACCGATCATCTGCCGGTCCGCCACGGTGAGGTCCGCCACCCGGGCGTTGAGATCAAAAGTGAGTCCCATGGTGCGGGCGATCTCTTCGGCTTGCGCATTGAGCGTCCGGCGGCTCACCCACAGGCCGTACTCGCGGGCGGCGAGCCGGTCGAGCATCAGGTTGTCGGCCACGGACAAATCCGGAATGACGCCGTCGTCGATCGACTGATGAACGGTCACCACGCCCCGGTGGATCGCCGCGCGGGCACTCAAGGGGCGGTAGTCGTCGCCGGCCAGAGTCATCTGGCCGGTGTCCGCCGCGTGGTAGCCGCTGATCACTTTCACAAGCGTCGACTTGCCTGCGCCGTTGGCGCCCATCAGCACGGTGACCTCTCCGGCCTCCAGGCAAAGGTCCACGCCGCGCAGCACCTCGTTGCTACCGAAGGATTTATGAATCCCCTCGAGATCCAGTACGGTGGGCAAAGGGCGTCTCCTTGTGGTTGGGGAACGAGTCGTTGGGCGCGGGCGCGAGCCAATCTCAAGGCGCGAACGTGGGATCGCGCCCGAGTCGAGGGCGAAAAATCATCGTGAAAGGGGCGGGCAAAGTCAACCGCGCGGCGCAGGCCGCGCGGTGAACGGGAGGTTCGCTTTAAAGCTGGTCGAGACGATCGAAACGTCCGGCGATATCGCTCTCGGTCCAGTGCGGCACCCAGCCTTCGACGTTGTCGAAGAAACGCAGCGCGGTGAATTCCGGCGCGGGGCCCATGTCGAACCAGTGCGGGGTGTTGGCCGGCACGCTGATCAGATCCCCCTGGGTACAGAGCACTTGGTATACCTTGTCGTCGAGGTGCAGGCAGAAAAGCCCCTGACCCTTGACGAAAAAGCGCACTTCGTCCTCGTGATGACGATGCTCGTTGAGAAACTTCTGGCGCATCGCGTCCTTCTCCGGATGCGTGGCCACCATGTGCAGCACGTCCACCGTCTGGTAGCCGCCTTCGGCCTTGAGGCGTTCGATGTCCGCTTCATACAGCGCCAGAATCTCCTCCTGGGTGGCGTCATCGGCAATCTCGCCGGGCGTTTCCCAGCGTTCGAACCGCACGCCGACGCGGTCGAGTTCGGCCTTGATCTGCGCGCCGTCCTGGATATCCATCAGCGCGGCCTGCGGGTTCTGATCGGCAAACACCTTGAGTTGTGACATGGGGCGCTCCTTTGAAATTGGCGTTATCGGTTAAAGGGTAATGTCGTCGAAGCTTGCCACGACGCCGTGCTCGGTGCCCGCCTGCGTGCCTTCGCGTACCAGCTGCAGCGTCTTAAAGCCTGCCAGCGCGGCGGCGTCGAGCTCTTCGACCACGTCCGATAGAAACAGGATCGACGCCGGGGCGATGGCGAGTTCATCACTGATGCGCCGGTAGGCATCCGCCTCACGCTTGTGGCCGATGTGGGTGTCGAAATGGCCGTCGAACAGCGCCGTAAGATCACCGGCCTCGCTGTGGCCAAACAGCAGCGTCTGCGCCTGCACCGAGCCGGAGGAGTAGACGTAGAGCGCAAGGCCCTGGTCTTTCCACTGACGAAGGCGCGGGGCCACATCGTCATAGAGATGGCCCTTGAAGGCGCCCCGCTGGTAGCCGTCCGCCCAGATCATGCCCTGCAGCGCCTTGAGCGCGGTGACCTTCTGGTCGGTCTCGATCCAGTAGAGCAGCGCCTCGATGACCTCGTCGAGGCTCGCCTCGGGTTTTGCAAGCTCGCGGCGCACGGCGTCGATCTGCTCGGCGACCTCGGGCTGGGCGCTGTGGGTGTGCACGAACTCGGGCAACTGGTCGTGGGCGTAGGGGAACAGCACGTCGTGCACGAAACGGATGTCGGTGGTGGTGCCTTCGACATCCATGACCACGGCGCGGATAGTGGAATTACTCATGAGTAGCGACTCTCTTCCAGGACACAGGCAAGCAGAAATTCGATCGCTTCCAGATGGCGTCGGCACTCGGCGATGGACGCCCCCACAGCGTAGATGCCGTGGCCCTCGACCAGAAAGCCCCAGGGCATCGGCCAACCGGCTTCTACATGACGCGAAAGCTCGGCCATATCCTGAGAATTGGGAACGACCGGCAGCGTGATCGCTGCGTCATGGGTCGTGTTGCCCGACAGCGCTTTCTGCATCTCGAAGCCTTCGAGCGCAATGCCTTGGGGGAAGCGGCGCGAGAGCACGGTGCTCGCCACGGTGTGAACGTGCAGCACGCAACCGATCGTCGAGTCGAGCCGGTAGAGTGCGGCGTGCAAGTCGCTTTCGGCGCTCGGTTTACCCGTGCCTTCGAGCACGCGGCCGTGCGCGTCGCACAAGAGCAGGTCATCTTCGCGCACGCGGGTCTTGTCGACGCCGGAGGCGGTGACGAGATAACCATTATCCGTGCGTACGGAGAAGTTGCCGCCGGTGGCCGGGGTCCAGCCGTTGCTGGCGGCCCAGCCGATGGCCGCCAGCAGGTCGTCTTTTGAGGTCATGCGCGGTACCGGTCGTTATCCAAAGCGGTTCATTCTATATGATATGCTCCGCGCGTGATAAGCCGCCCTTTAGGAGTTGCCCATGTCCCTCGCCCAATCCCGTAGCCTGCGCGTCAGCGTCGACTCCCTCGAGTATCTGGACCAGACGCGTCTGCCCCAGGCCGAGCAGTGGGAGCCCTGCAATACGCCTGAGCAGTGGCAAGCGGCGGTCAAGCGTCTCGCGATTCGCGGCGCGCCCCTGATCGGGCTGAGCGCAGCCTTCGTGCTGGCGCAGTACGCCGCCCGCCACCCGGAAGGCAACTGGCAGGGCGTGAGCGACAATCTTCGTGCCACGCGCCCCACGGCGGTGAATCTGATGTACTGCCTGGACGCGATGGAGGCGTGCTTCGATGACGGCACCGAGGCGCTTTGGGCGCGCGCCACGGCGCTGTTCGAGGAGGATCGGGCGCTTTGCCAGGCGATGGCCGAGCGCGGCGCGGACCTGTTGAGCGATGGCGACCGGGTGCTCACTCACTGCAATACGGGGGCACTCGCCACCGCCGGCGTGGGCACGGCGATTGGCGCGTTGTCCGTGGCCAACCGCCGGGGGCTTGGGCTTCACGTCTACGTCAATGAGACCCGACCGCTTTTGCAGGGCGGGCGGCTCACCGCTTGGGAAATGGAAGATCTCGGCATCGACTACCAGCTCATTTGCGACAGCATGGCGGCGAGCCTGATGGCGGCGGGCAAGGTCGACAAGATCATGGTCGGCGCCGACCGGATCTGCGCCAATGGCGACTTCGCCAACAAGGTGGGCACCTACATGCTCGCCGTACTGGCGCACTACCACCAGGTGCCGTTCTACGTCGTCGCTCCCTACACCACGGTGGATGCGGCCTGCGCCACCGGCGCCGAGATTCCCATCGAGCAGCGCGACGGTGCAGAGGTGCGCGGCGTGACCGGTGCCTTCGGCGAGGCGAGCTGGGCACCCAAGGATGCCCCGGTGTGGAACCCGGCGTTCGACGTCACTCCGGCAAAGCTTGTGACCGGTTGGGTGCTGGATACTGGCGTGTTCGACCAAAGCGCCATTGCCCGCGGCGAGCACTGCCGCAAGCGCTAATGGCGCCTCAGCCAGGAGCGTTCATCGCGGCGCGCACGCAGGCCAGTACGTTGTAGTCGACCTGGCCGTCGAGGGCGTCGAACACCGCCCGCATGCCGCCCCCCGCGTGCTCACGGATCGCGCTCTGAATGCGCTCTAGCGCGCCGGGTTCCAGGGTGATTACCTCATCGAGGGGGAGTGCGCCGCCTTCGATCGCCTCCGCCAAGTGGCGGTAGATGGTATTGACGGTAAAACCGCGCCGGTTCGCGACGTCCTCGACGGTCAGACCCTCCCTTAACATCTCGGCGGACTGCCGAGCGCTGTCACCGACGCTGGCGGGTTGGGCGCTGCCCTTGTGCGCCGCGATCACGGCCAGAATCCCCTCGCCGTAATCCTCGAGCTTGCGCGCGCCGATGCCGGTGACGCCACCCAAGGCGTCCAGGCTTTCCGGGCGGCGCTCGACGAGCTCGTTGAGCGTGGCGTCGTTGAAGATCACGTAAGCCGGCACGCCCTGCTCGTCGGCAAGCGCCTTGCGATGGCCGCGAAGCGCCTCCCATAGCGGGCCGTGGCCCTGGGCGGCAGGTGCGCCTCGGCCGCGGCGCCGGGCAGCGGGCTTGACCGGCTTGCGCAGGGTCAGCGGCTCTTCACCGCGCAGCACGGGCTTGGCCTGGGCGGTCAGATGAATGCCGCCGTGGCCCTCCATGTCCACGCTCAGGTAGCCGCTCGCGATCAGCTGGCGGTAGAGCGCTTTCCACTCGTTGGCAGAGAGCTCGGCGCCGATACCGAAGGTGCTCACCCGGTCGTGGCCAAAGCGCGCGATTCGCTCGTTCGATTTGCCCAGCAGCACGTCGACCAGATAGGTCACGCCGAAGCGCTGCTCGGTGCGAAAGACACACGACAGCGCCTTTTGCGCGGCCACGGTGGCGTCCCAAGTGTCCGGCGGGGTCAGGCAGTTGTCGCAGTTGCCGCAGGGCTTCTCCAGATGGTCGCCGAAGTAGTGCAGAAGCGCCTGGCGGCGGCAGCTGATGATCTCACAAAGCCCCAGCATGGCGTCGAGTTTCTGCTGCTCGATGCGCTTTTGTTGGTCCCCGGCGCTCGAGTCCTGCTGCATCTGGCGCAGGGTGATCACGTCCTGCAGCCCGTAGGCCATCCAGGCGTCGGCGGCCAGGCCGTCGCGCCCGGCACGGCCGGTCTCCTGGTAGTAGGCCTCGATGCTCTTGGGCAGGTTCAAATGCGCCACGAAGCGCACGTCGGGCTTGTCGATGCCCATGCCAAAGGCGATGGTCGCCACTACGATCACGCCGTCCTCGCGCAGAAAGCGGCTCTGGTTCTCCTGGCGCTGCTCCGGGGGCAGCCCGGCGTGGTAGGGCAGCGCCGTAAGCCCTTGGCGTTCGAGCCAGGCCGCGGTCTCCTCCACCTTCTTGCGCGACAGGCAGTAGACGATGCCCGCCTCGCCGTCGTGGTTCTCGCGAATGAAGCGCAGCAGCGCCTCCCGCGTGTTGCCCTGATTTTCGGCGATGTGGTAGCGGATATTGGGTCGGTCGAAACCATTGTTGTAGAGCGCGGCGTTTTGAAGCTGCAGGTGCTCGATGATGTCGCCGCGGGTCGGCACGTCGGCGGTGGCGGTGAGCGCAATGCGCGGCACGTTGGGAAAACGCTCGTGGAGCTGGGAGAGCTGGCGGTACTCCGGGCGAAAGTCGTGCCCCCACTGGGAGACGCAGTGGGCTTCATCAATAGCAAAGAGCGCAATCGGCGCCTGATCCAGCAGCGCCTGCATGCGCGGGGTGGCCAGGCGCTCCGGGGCTACATAGAGAAGATCCAAGTCGCCTGCCCGAAGCTGGTTTTCCACCGCCATCGCGTCCTGAAAGTCGAGGCTCGAGTTCAGGTAGGCGGCGCGCACGCCGTTTTGCACCAGTGCCGCCACCTGATCCTGCATCAGCGCGATCAAGGGTGACACCACGATCGCCGTGCCCTGGCGCAAAAGCGCCGGAATCTGGTAGCAAAGCGACTTGCCGCCGCCGGTGGGCATCAGGACCAGCGCGTCGCCGCCTTGAGTCACGTGCTCGATGATCGCCTGCTGCGGGCCGCGAAACTGATCGAAGCCGAAGACTTCCTGCAACACCGACAGCGCCGGGTGGGGTTCGCCGTGCATCCTCGCTCTCTCCTCGCTCGTTTGCGTTGCGGGGATTGTCGCACGAAAGCGAGCGCTACCGGATGCCCGCGCGCAGAAACGACTGCACGAACTGGCGCTGAAACAGCAGAAAGGCCACTAAAAGCGGCGCGATGCTCAAAAGCGTCGCCGCGCTGACCGTGGCCCAGTTGACCCCGGTTTCCGGCGCGGAAAAAACGCCCAGGCCCACGGTGAGGGGACGGCTCTCGACCGAGTTGGTCACCACCAGCGGCCACAGGAAGTTGTTCCAGTGGTGGCTGACCGAGACCAGCGCGTAGGCCAGGTACGTCGGCTTGGCCAGCGGCACGTAGACCTTCCACAGCACCCCGAGCCAGCTACAGCCTTCGATGCGCGCGGCGTCCTCGAGCTCGCGGGGGATGGTCTTGAAGGTCTGGCGCAGCAGAAAGATGCCAAAGGCGCTGGCCACGTAAGGCAGCCCCATACCGGCGATGGTGTCGATCAAGCCAAGGCCGCTGGCGATACGGTAGTTCTCGACGATCAGCACCTCGGGAAATACGAACAGCTGGATCAGCACCAGCAGAAACAGCGCGTTCTTGCCGGGCACGGGGAAACGTGCAAACGCAAAGGCCGCCAGCGTGCACACCACAAACTGCGCCGCCACCACGCCGGTGACCAGCAAAAAGGTGTTGAGGTAGTAGCGCGCGAACGGCGCCTGGGCCGAGGCGGTTTTGAAGTTCTCAAGGCTCAATGGCGCGAAGAGCTCGAAGCGCACCATGAACGCCGGCGGATGAAACGCCGCCCATACCGCGTAGAGCAGCGGAAAGATCCAGACGATGGCCAGAAGCCAGGCGGCCAGAGTTTCCAGCGAAAGCGCCGGGACCAGGCGGCGGGGAAGGGCGGCGGCGAGCGTGCTCATGGGCATGAAGTCGTCATTGGTAGTGGGTTCGGCGATCGAGAAGCGTGAACTTGAGCGTGGCCACCACGGCGAGCACCAGCAGGATCACCACGGTAATGGTGGCCGCGGTGGTGCGGTCGAAAAACGCGAAGGCGTTCTCGTAGACGTAGTAGAGCAGCAGGTTGGTGGCGTTATTCGGCCCGCCCTTGGTGAGAATGAACAGGTGATCGACCACGCGCACGGCATTGATTAGCGCGTTGATCAAAACGAACAGGGTGGTCGGCATCAAAAGCGGAAAGGTCACCCGCCAGAAAAAGCGCGCGCGGCTCGTGCCTTCGAGATCCGCCGCTTCCTTGAGCTCCGGCGGAATCGCCTGCAGCGCCGCCAGATAGAAGATCATGAAAAAGCCGGCTTCCTTCCACACCGACATCACGATGATCGAATAAAGCGCCACGCTTGGGTCGCCCAGCCAGTTCACTCCGGAAAAGCCGAGTGCTGCGAGCAGCGTGTTGAACAGCCCGATCTGCGGGGCGTAAAAGAACATCCAGATATTGGCCGCGGCGATCATCGGCAGGATCGTCGGCGTGAAGTAGGCCATGCGCACAAGCCCGCGGCCAGGAAGTCGCCGGTTGACCAGCAGCGCCATGGCAAGCGACAGCGCGATGGAGACCGGAATGGTGCCGAGCGCATAGATCAGGTTGTTGCGCGCTACCTGCCAGAATTTCGGATCCTCGAACAGGTACCGGTAGTTCTCGAGACCGACGAATGCCGGCGGCGCGCCGCGAAAGCCGGGCAGATAAAGGCTCTGGATCACCGTGGTAATCGTGGGCAGATAGGCGAACAGGCCAAGCAGCAGCGCGGCGGGCAGTAGTAGCAGTGCCCCGTAGAGCTGTAGCTTGCGGTGGGCGGTCAGCGTCATGATGAAGGCTCGCCGGTGAGTGAGCGCCGGGCCAAGGCCCGGCGCCTGAAAGGTCAGGCCGGCTTAGCGGGCGTAGCGGCGCAGGATGCGGTCGGCCTCGGCTTGCGCCTGGGTCAGCGCCTCCTCTGGCGTCATCTGACCGGTGAGCGCGGCCTGGACGGCGTTATCGAGCGTGCGGCGAATGCGCCCGCCCTCATAGGTGGCAAGCTCGGCGGTGCCGAATTCCAGCTGATCGCGGGCGACCGCCGCCGGCGGGAAGGCCTCGACGTAGTCGCGTAGCGCCTCGGTCTCGTAGGCGGCGGAACTCACGCCCATGTAGCCGGTTTCGATCGACCAGTCTGCGGCGCGTTCCGGAGCGGTCATCCAGCGGATGAAGGTCATCGCGGCGCGCTGCTCCTCGTCACTGGTATCGGCAAAGATGTAGAAGTTGCCGCCGCCGGTGGGGCTACCGCGCTGGGTTTTGGCCGGCAGCATCGCCACGCCGAAATCGAAGTCGGCATCGCTCTTCACGGCACTCAGATTGCCGGTGGTATGCCACATCATCGCCGTGGACTGCTCAAGGAAGTTCTGGCGAAGCGTGCCCCACTCGATGGTGCCGCCGGGCATGACGCCGTCTTCGGCCAGCGATACCCAGTACTCCAGCGCCTCGATGGCGGCCGGGTCGTCGAAATAGACCTCGGTGCCGGCGTCGTTCATCAGCCGGTGGCCGTTCTGGTAAGCGAAGGCCTGAAACATCCAGTACGGGTAGCCGGTAGAGGGCACCATGACGCCCCACTGATCGCCGCTGGCTTCGCGCACGGTCTGAGCCATTTCGGCCATTTCGTCCCAGTTCTGGGGTGGGGTGTCCGGGTCGAGCCCGGCGGCTTCAAACGCGTCCTTGTTCCAGAACAGCACGATGGTCGAGCGCTGAAAGGGAATGCCGTAGGTCTTGCCGTCGAGCTGGCCGTTCTCCATCAGTCCGGGGTAGAAGCCATCGAGCCACGCGCGCTCCTCGTCGGTCTCGACCAGGTCGTCGAAGGCGACGATGGCGTCCTGTTCGATCAGCTCGAACAGATCGATGGAAAACATCACCGAAAGCTGCGGGGTATCGCCGGCCTCAATGGCGGACATCGCGCGCACCCGGGTGTCGTCGTAGTTGCCGGCGTAGATGGCTTCGACGTCGATCTCCGGGTGTTCGTCCTCGAACTCCTCGACCAGTTCGTCGATTACGTCGGTCAAGGCGCCGCCCACCGACACCGGGTAGTACATCGTAAGATCGACCGCGGCGCTGGCCTGGGTGGCGCTCAAAAGGCCGGCGGCCAACGCGGTAAGGGCAAAGGGAAGACGAGACAACATGACGAACTCCTTTTAGGGGGCGAGAGAGGGGAATCAGTGCTGGAACGAGCCCACCGTCGGCGGACGGGCAACGCTTTTCGGCGCGGCGGCGAAGGCGCGGGGCGTCAGGTGCTCGTGGCGCAGGCCGTCGGCGGCGAACAGGTGCGCCTTGTCCGGCGCCCAGTAGAGCCGGCACGCCGCGCCTTCGAGCGCCGGGCGGCCGTTGACGCGCACGCGAAGGGAGTGGCTGCCCACGCTCACGTGAACGACGGTGTCGGCGCCCAGGTACTCTTCACCGTTGATGCGCGCGGCCACGCCAGGCTCGCTTTCAGCGCGAAGCGTGATGTCCTCGGGGCGAACGCCGAGCTTTCCGCCGGCGGCTTCCAGCGGCGCGACGGGCGTGGTGTCGCCGTCGATCACGGCACCGGCATCACCGGCTATCAATGGCAGTAGATTCATCGCAGGGCTTCCTATGAAACTGGCGGCGAAGGCGCTCGCCGGGCGGTCGTAGAGCTCGCTCGGGGTGGCGTCCTGAACGATGCGGCCGTGCTGCATCAAAATGACCCGGTCGCCCATGCTCATGGCTTCCACCTGATCGTGGGTGACGTAGATCACCGTCATGTCGAGCCGGCGCTGCAGCGCCTTGATCTCGCGGCGCATGTCGGCTCGAAGGCGCGCGTCCAGGTTCGAGAGCGGCTCGTCCATCAGGCAGATCGGATGCTCGGAAACGATGGCGCGGGCGAGCGCCACCCGCTGGCGCTGGCCGCCGGACAGATTCGCCGGCTTGCGGTCGAGATAGGGCGACAGGTCGACCAACGCCGCCACGTGAGCCAGGCGCTTGTCGCGCTCGGGCCTGGGCACGCGGCGACTCTTCAGGCCAAAGACGATGTTCTCGGCCACGCTCAGGTGGGGAAAGAGCGCGTAGGACTGAAACACCATGGAGAGGCCGCGATCGCCCGGCGGGGCGCGGGTGACGTCGCGCTCACCGATATGAATCGCGCCACGCGTGGCCTCTTCGAGCCCGGCGATCATACGCAGCGTGGTCGATTTACCGCAGCCGGAGGGCCCCAGCAGAATGACGAACTGCCCTGGCGTCACCTCAAACGAGATGTCGTCGACGGCGGCGGTAGCGCCCCACTGCTTGGAAACGCCCGCCAGTTGAATGCGCGATTGGCTCATGGTGTTCACCAACGGTGGGTCTTGGCCAATCACTGTGGGTCAAGGAGGTTGCCGTTGTGTGACGCTTGTGTGGCAAAAGCGTGTCAGCGAAGCGTCAGCCCGTGGCGCTTGAGCTTGCGTACCACGCTTGACTGGCTGATCCCCAAGTGCTCGGCGAGGGCGTAGGTGCTGGCGTGCGTGCGACAGCCACGCTCAATAAGTTCGCGCTCCAGGCGGGCCAGGTAGGCGGGCAGGGTTTCGTCCTCCAGGGGCGGCGGCGCGCTTGGCGTCGGTGGCGTGTGAGGGGCGCTAGCGAGCGAAGAAGGGGATTCGAACCCTTCGATGCGATCGAACGCGCTCGAGAGCCAGGCGCGCTCCAGCCAGTTCTCGAGCTCGCGCACGTTGCCGGGCCAGTCGCTTCCCATCAGCGTCGACCAGACGTGGTTGTCGAGAAACTTCTGCCGCCCGTAGTGGGCGTTGAGCCGGGCCAGGCACGCCTCGGCAAGCGCGGGAATGTCTTCGCGACGCTCGCGAAGCGCGGGCAGCGTCACGGGAATCACGTTGAGGCGGTAGTAAAGATCCAGCCGGAAAAGGCCTTCCTGCACGCGCGCCGCCAGGTCCTGATTGGTGGCGACCACCAGGCGGAAATCGACCCGGCGGGGGCGGGTGTCGCCCAGGCGCGTCATCTTGCCGTCCTGGATCACCTTCAAGAGCTTGGTCTGCATCAACAGCGGAAGCTCGCCGATCTCATCGAGAAACAGCGTGCCGCCTTCGGCCTGCTCCAGAAGCCCTGCCTTGCCCTGGCGGGCGGCGCCGCTGAACGCGCCGGGCTGGTAGCCGAACATCTCGGACTCGAACAGGTTCTCCGGAATGGCGCCACAGTTGACCTCGATGAAGGGGCCGGCCGCGCGCTCGCTCCAGCGGTGAAGCTGGCGGGCAAACGCCGTTTTGCCCACGCCGGACTCCCCCAGCATCAGCACGCTAGCCCCGGAAGGCGCCACGCGCTTTAGGAGCCTTGCGACCTCGCGCATCGTGTGGCTTCGCACCTGAAGCTCCTCCAGGGCGCTGTCGAGCGCCGGGTCGTCGGCCACGCTCTGGCCGCGCTTGACGTGCTCGTTGAAGCGCTTTTGCAGCAGCGCGTACTCGTCCTGGAGAAGCTGCAAATCGGTCATGTCCCGCGAGCGGCTGACGATGCGCTCGAGCCTGCCGTTCACAAAGACCGGGTGGGCTTCGGCGATCACCCTTCGCCCGGTGCCGGTGACCTGCATCAGCTGCGCCGGGCGGTGGGTGCGCATGACCTCCATACTGATGGAGGGTTTGAGCACGCCGTCGCGCTCAAGCTCCCTGACGTTGCTGCCCAGAAGCGCCTCGCGCGGGAGCCCATACACCGCCTCCACGCCGGGGCTGATGTCCAGTATCTCGCCATCACCACTGACGATGAAGAAGTGGTCGTTGGCGGTCTCCACGATAGTCTTGAGCACGCTGCGATCAATCTCGTCCACGCCGTTCTCCTCGAACCGATAGTGACTCGTCAATGCAAAAACGACTCGATACTACGCTTTTTTGAGTCGGTTTTGCATTAATCGAAGCGCAAGAAGGCCGATTGGCGGGGCGCCGCCCGCCTGGCACGTTAAATGCAGTAGCTGAGTAAACCCCATGATCGGGCTCGGTGTTCAGGACGCTGGGCTCGAGAATCGCTACAAGGAAAGGAGAAGCGCAGTGAGTGACTTCAATCAGCCGCTGGGCGGCAACAGCGTGCCGCGCTTTGGCGGGCCGGCGACCATGATGCGCCTGCCCGCTCAAGAGAGCGCGAAGGGGCTCGATGCCGCGTTCATCGGCATTCCGATGGATATCGGCACCTCCAACCGGCCCGGCACGCGCATGGGGCCGCGCCAGATTCGCGACGAGTCGCGCATGCTGCGCCCTTACAACATGGCCACCCGCGCCGCGCCCTTTGAGTCCCTGCAGGTGGCGGACATCGGCGACGTGCCGATCAACACCTTCCATCTGCCCAAGAGCGTCGACATTATCACCGCGTTCTTCGACGACGTGCTCAGCCACGACTGCGTGCCGTTGACCCTCGGCGGCGATCACACCATGACGCTGCCGATTCTGCGTGCCATGGCCAAAAAGCACGGCCCGGTGGGCTTGATTCATATCGACGCCCACGCCGACGTCAACGAGCACATGTTCGGCGAGGAGATCGCCCACGGCACCACTTTCCGCCGCGCCCAGGAAGAGGGACTCTTGGCGAAAGAGAAGGTGGTGCAGATTGGCCTGCGGGGCACCGGCTACGCCGCCGAGGACTTCGACTGGTGCCGCGACCAGGGCTTTCGCGTGGTCCAGGCAGAAGCGTGCTGGTACCAGTCGCTGGCGCCGCTGATGGAGGAGGTGCGCGCGCAGATGGGCGATACACCGGTGTACATCAGCTTCGACATCGACGGCCTCGACCCGTCGGTGGCGCCGGGCACCGGTACCGTCGAAATGGGCGGTCTGACCTCCCATCAGGGCCTCGAGATCGTGCGCGGCGCGGCGGGGCTCAACATCGTCGGGGGCGATCTCGTCGAGGTTTCTCCGCCCTATGACACCAGCGGCAATACCGCGCTGATGGGCGCCACGCTTTTGTATGAAATGCTCTGCGTACTGCCGGGAGTGAAGAAAGGAGAGTGATCGCGTTGGGCGCCGTTCGGGCGCCCGTCTGAACGCGATACGGATACTACAAAAAGGAAGGTCGAACCTTTCGTATAAACGCCGCCAGCCCACCTTCGATAATCATTTCCAACAGGTGAACATCATGTCCGACCCTCAAGCGATACGCGATGAGCGCGCGCCCGACGAGGCCATCCCGCGCCGCCATCTGCTCAAGTTCCTGATTCCCTCGATCATCGGGGTGCTGCTGTTTCTGGTGCCGTTTCAAAGCGGTGAGTCGGTCAACATCGGCATGGGGATGATGGCCGATGGCCTACAGGCGCTACTCGGCGAGGCGCTGCCGCTGATCGCCATGGTGGTGCTGTGCGTGTCGGTCGTCGTCACGCTCTACGTGAAAGCCGCAAAACCCACTTGGGCTCAAGGCGGCCACTTTGGCGACATGTTCCAGGTCGGAATGATCTGGGTGGCGCTGCGCGTGCTGGGTGCCATTTTTGTGGTGATGACCTACTTTCAGGTGGGGCCCGAGTTCGTCACCGCCTCGTTTACCGGCGGTGTCATGCTCAATGACCTGGCGCCGGTGCTGCTGACGTTTTTCTTCTTCGCTGCGATTTTGCTGCCGTTTCTGGTCGAGTTCGGCTTCATGGAATTTATTGGAAGCCTGGTGCGCAAGCCGTTTCGCCTCATCTTCAACCTGCCGGGGCGCAGCGCCATCGATGCCACCGCCTCTTGGATGGGCTCGGGCACCGTGGGCGTGCTGATTACCTCGCAGCAGTACGAGCAGGGGTTCTATAGCGGCCGCGAAGCCTCGGTGATCGCCACCAACTTTTCCGTGGCGTCCATTGCCTTCAGCCTGCTGGTGGTCAACTTCGTCGATTTGAACCACCTGTTCGTGCCGTTCTACTTCACCGTGGTGGTGTCCGGGCTGATCGCCGCGATCGTCGTTTCACGCATTCCGCCGCTGTCGTTGAAGGCCGACGACTACTACGAGCCGGTGGGCTGTCAGATTCGTGAAGAGAACACCGGCCGCGCTGGGCTTTTCCGCTACAGCCTGCAGCAGGCCACGCGCCGCGCCGCCGGTGCGCCCGGCCCCGCGCAGCTTGCCAAACTGGCGCTGATTAACGTCATCGACATTTTCCTGACGCTGCTACCGCTGGTGTTCGCGATCGGCACCATCGCGCTGATTCTGGCCGAGTTCACACCGCTCTTTACCTGGCTTTCCTACCCGATGGTGCCGGTGCTGGAGCTTTTGCGCATTCCCGAAGCCCAGGCCGCCGCGCCCGCCACACTGGTCGGCTTTGCCGACATGTTCCTGCCCGCGGTGCTGGCCACCAATATCGACAGCGAGCTCACTCGCTTCGTCATTGCGTGCCTGTCGATGACGCAGCTGGTGTACATGTCCGAAATCGGCGCGCTGCTGCTGAAGTCGAAGATTCCCATCGCGCTCTGGGAACTGGCGGTCGTGTTTCTGCTGCGCACCGTGATTACGCTGCCGATCATCGCATTGATGGCGCACACCCTGTTCTTCTAAGGAAATGCCATGACGGCTCACGATACGATGACCTGCGCTGAGCTTTTGATTCGCCTTCTGCGCGACACCTACGGCGTCGACACGCTCTTCGGCATCCCCGGCGTGCACACGGTCGAGCTCTACCGTGGCCTTGAAAGCGGGGGCGTTCGCCACGTCACCCCGCGCCACGAGCAGGGCGCGGGCTTCATGGCCGACGGCTATGCCCGCGCCAGCGGCAAGCCCGGGGTCTGTTTGATCATCACCGGCCCCGGCATGACCAATATCGCCACCGCCATGGGCCAGACGCTGGCGGACTCGGTGCCGATGCTGGTGATCTCGAGCGTCAACCGCCGCGATACCCTGGGGCTCGGCCAGGGCCGACTTCATGAGCTACAAAGCCAGCAGCAGGTGATCAGCGGCGTGGCGCGCTTCAGCCATACGCTGCTCGACGCCGACACGCTGCCTGACGTGCTGGCCCGCGCCTTTGCGGTATTCAATGGGGCGCGCCCGGGTCCGGTGCATATCGAGATCCCTATCGACCTGTTCGACGCGCCGGTCACGCCGCCGCGCTCCTGGAAGGCACCGCGCCTTTACCGCGCGGCGCCGGACCCGGAAGGCCTACGCGAGGCGGCGCGGCTTTTGGAGGAGGCGAAGCGCCCGCTGGTGCTCCTGGGCGGCGGCTGCGAGGACGCCTTCCAGGCTGCTCACTCGCTGGTCGAGCGGCTCGACGCGCCGACGGTGACCACCATCAACGCCAAGGGGCTTTTGGGGCGTGACCACCCGCTGGATCTCGGCGCCAACGCAGCACTCCCTGCGGTGCGCCGGCTGGCTTTTGATGCTGACGTGATTCTCGCCGTGGGCACCGAACTCGGTGAAACCGATTATGACGTGGTGTTCGACGACGGCTTCAAGCTTAACGGTACGCTGATTCGCGTGGATATCGACGCCGAGCAGCTGGCGCGCAATCAGGCCACCACGCTCGGGCTGGTGGGCGATGCCGGGCGAACGCTGGCGCTTCTGGCCGAGTATTTTCCCGAGCTGCTATCCCGGGGCGGCGCCGAGCGGGTCAGTGAAGCGCTAGCGGAACTCGATCTGGAAAACGATCCGGCGTTTTCCACCTTCGTGCCGCTTTACGAGACGCTTGCCGAGCATCTGCCCGAGGCGATTCTGGTGGGCGACTCCACCGCACCGGTTTACGCCGGCAATCATCTGGTCAGTCAGCCGGCGCCTCGGCGCTACTTCAACGCCTCGACCGGCTACGGGACGCTGGGCTACGGATTGCCCGCCGCGCTCGGCGCCCAGCTCGCTCAGCCGCAGCTTCCGGTGGTGGCGCTGGTGGGCGACGGTGGGGTGATGTTCACGCTCTCGGAGATCGCCACCGCCGTCGAGGAGCAGATCCCGGTCGTCATTTTGCTGTGGCACAACGCGGGGTACGAGGAGATCCGCCGCTACATGGACGATAACGGCGTGGCGCGCCTGGGCGTAGACCTCAAGGCGCCGGACTTTTTGATCCTTGCCGACGGTTTCGGCTGCCCGACCGTTCATATCGAAAGCCCTTCTCAATTGGCGGCGGCGCTTTCCGAGCGCGACGACGCCCGCCCGCTTCTCATTGAAATCGACGCCTCCGCCTGGCAGCGCGGCGTTACCAACAAGGATGCGCCATGAAAATCCTCGATCAGCAGTTCATCGATAACCGCTGGGTGGCCACGAAAGCGACCCGCACACTCGACGTTGTGAACCCCTACCGTGAGGAAGTGATCGCCCGAGTGACCACCGGGGCGCCGGAGGACGTCGACGCCGCCGTTACGGCGGCCCGCGCCGCCCAGCCTGGCTGGCAGGCGCTGGGTGGCGAGGCGCGAGCGCAGTATCTCGATGGCTTCGCGCAGGCCCTGACGACGCGGCGCGAGGCGCTGATCGAGCTGAGTGCCACCAACAACGGCAAGCCGCTGATGGAAGCCGGTATCGACCTGGACGACGCGATCGCCTGCTATCGCTACTACGCCGGCCAGGCGCGGGCGCTGGACGCCCGCCAGGGCGAGCGGGTCGAGGTCGAGATGGAAGGCGTCGAGGCGCGGGTTTATCACGACCCTGCCGGGGTCGTCGCGCTGATCACGCCCTGGAACTTCCCGCTGGTCACCAGCGCCTGGAAGCTCGCTCCGGCGCTGGCTGCGGGCTGCACCGTGGTGCTGAAGCCTTCCGAGGTAGTGCCGCTGCCCGAGCAGGCGCTGGCGGAGATCGCACTCGACATCGGCCTGCCCGCGGGTGTGCTGAACCTCTTGAACGGCGACGGTGAGGGTATCGGCGCGCCGCTGGCAAGCCATCCGAATGTGGACAAGGTGTCGTTTACCGGCAGCAACCGCGTCGGCGAGGCGGTGATGAAGGCCGCCGCCGCCCGCACCGCCGGGGTGTCGCTGGAGCTTGGCGGCAAGTCGCCGATTCTGGTGATGGAGGACGCGGATCCTTCGCAGGCCGCCGATTGGGTCATGGCGGGTATCTACTTCAACGCCGGCCAGATCTGCTCGGCGACCTCGCGCCTTTTAGTGCACGAAGATATTGCCGAGGCGCTTTTTGAGGCGCTTGCCACACGAATGGATGCGCTCACTCTGGGTGACCCGCTCAGCGAGGGCACCGACTTGGGCCCACTCACCAGCGCCAAACAGCGGGACGCCGTCAACGGCTACCTGAAGATCGCCGAACAGGAAGGGCTGACCGCGCTGCGCGATCACACCCACTACACCTTGCCCGAGCAGGGCTACTTCGCCGCCCCGACGCTTTACCGCGACGTGCCGGTAGAAAGCCGTTTGTGGCGCGAGGAGATCTTCGGCCCTGTGCTGTGTGCGCGCAGCGTCCAAAGCGAGGCGGAGGCGATCGAACTTGCCAACGACAGCGACTTTGGCCTCGCCGCCACGGTGATCAGCGGCGACTTCGATCGCGCCAAGCGCATCGGCCGTGCGCTCAAGGCCGGCAGCATCTGGTACAACTCTGAGCAGCTGGTACTGCCCGAAACCGCCTGGGGCGGCTTCAAGCAAAGCGGCATCGGGCGTGAACTCGGCCCCTGGGGGCTAAGTGCGTATCTGGAGGTGAAACACGTGGTGGGGCCGGCTTAACGCGCCGGCATCGGGTAGCGCCGGTCCCATTTTCCTGCCTTGACCACCTGCCCGGGCACGTCGTGACCAACTAGCTCGGGCAGCGTGGCGGCCACTTCCAGCAGGGCGTCCAGATCCACGCCGGTGTCCACGCCCATGGCTTCGAACATGTGCACCAGGTCCTCGGTGCAGACGTTGCCCGTTGCGCCCGGGGCGAAGGGGCAGCCGCCCAGTCCGCCGAGCGCGGCGTCGAAGCGGGTGATGCCCGCCTGCCAAGCCGCCAATGCGTTGGACAGCCCCATGCCGCGAGTATTGTGAACGTGCAGTGTGAACGCGGTGGACGGCCAGCGGGTGATGACCGCCTCACACAGCGTTTTGACCTGCATCGGGTTGGCCATGCCGGTGGTATCGCACAGCGTCACGCCTTCGATCCCCATGTCCACCAGCTGTTCGATCAGCATCAGCACGCGCTCTCGCACTACGACGCCATCGAACGGGCAGCCAAACGTGGTGGAGAGCGAGGCGTTGATGAACACATCGCGTTCGCGCGCGACGTCCACGATCTCACGAAAGCGCTCGAGGGACTGCGCCGGCGTCATGCGCAGGTTGGCCAGGCCGTGGCTGTCGCTGGCCGACATCACCAGGTTGAGTTCGTCCACCTGGCAGGCGAGCGCGCGCTCGGCGCCCTTGAGGTTGGGCACCAGCACGGTGATGTCGACCCCTTCCCGGCGCTGAATCCCGGTGACCACGTCAGCCGCGTCCGCCAAATTGGGAATCGCCCTGGGCGAGGTGAAGGAGGTGGCTTCGATACGCGAAAGGCCTGTCGAGGAGAGCGCGTCGATCCAGCGAATCTTGTCCTCAGTCGGCACGAAGCGTGATTCGATCTGAAGGCCGTCGCGAGGGGCGACCTCGTTGATCTCTACGCGGGCGGGGTAGGGGGATTGCGTCAGCATGGGTGCGCTCCTTTAAATGATGCCGGCCTGGCGCAGTTTGGCGCGGGTGGCGTGATCGATCTCCAGCTCGTCGAGCACTTCCTCGGTGTGCTGGCCGAGTTTGGGGCCGCCGTTGCCCAGCCGCCCGGGGGTGGCGCTGAGTTTGGGCAGCACGCCGGGCACCTTGAGCGGCTCGCCGCTTTCCCGCGTGAAGGTCTGGATCATCTCGCGGGCAAGATAGTGCGGATCAGCCGCGATGTCCTTTGCGGTATAGGGGTAGCCAGCGGGGACGCGGGCCTCGTCCAGCGCCTTCAGAATGACCTCGCGGGTGCGCGTCTGCGTCCAGGCCTCGATGGCGGCGTCGATCATATCGGCGTGCAGGCTGCGCCCGTCGTTATGGGCAAGAGCGGGGTCACCGGCCAGGTCCTCACGGCCGATCACGCCCATCAGGCGCTTGAAGATGCTGTCGCCGTTGCCGGCGATCAGCACGAAATCGCCGCCTTCGCAGCGGTAGGCATTAGAGGGCGTGATGCCGGGCAGGGCGCTGCCGCCGGGCTCGCGTACCTGGCCCGTGGCATCGAACTCGGGCAGCAGGCTCTCCATCATGGCGAACACCGACTCGTACAGCGCCACGTCGATCTCCTGACCCAGTCCGCTCTTTTGCCGCTCCTGGAGGGCGAGCAGCGTGCCGATCACGGCGTAGAGTGCCGAGAGCGAATCGCCGATGCTCACGCCGACGCGTACCGAGGGTTCACCGGGCTGACCGGTCAGATAGCGTAAGCCTCCCATGGCCTCGCCGATGACGCCGAAGCCGGGCTTGTCGCGGTAGGGGCCGGTCTGGCCGTAGCCGGAGATGTGCACCATGATCAGCGCCGGATTGAGCGCGGAAAGCGCCTCCCAATCTAGCCCCCAGCCCTCCAGCGTGCCCGGGCGGAAGTTTTCGACGACCACGTCGGCCTCGCGGGCCAGCTGTCGTACCAGCGCCTGGCCCTCTTCGCTGCGCAAATCGAGCGCCACAGAGCGCTTGTTACGGGTCTGAACGTGCCACCAAAGCGAGGTGCCCTCTTCCAGTATTCGCCATTTGCGAAGCGGGTCGCCGGTGCCGGGCGGCTCGATCTTGATCACATCAGCGCCGAATTCACCCAGCAGCTTGGTGGCGAAGGGGCCGGCGATGAGCTGGCCGAGTTCGAGTACCTTGATACTTTTTAGCGGCAGTTCACGTTCAGGGGCGGGCATGGCGGATACCTCGTGCAGGCGGATCTATTATTGTCGAGCGCCAGAATGCGACAGCCCGCCAGGCGCGACAATTAGGCAATGAATAAGCGGGGGTTCGTCGCCTGCGAAGGTATACGCTAGTATGGCAGTCTCGCTCGACAGGAGCCCTTGCGATGCGTCGGTTCGACTTCACGACCCTAAAACTCTTCATTTCCGTGGCCGAGGAAGGGCGGCTCACGGCGGCGGCGGCGCGCGAGCACATGGCGTTGGCGGCGGTGAGCAAGCGTATCAGCGACCTTGAAACGCTGGTGGGCACCACGCTTTTATACCGCAAGCCGCGCGGCGTGGAGCTGACCCCGGCGGGGCAGGCCTTTTTGCACCATGCCCGGCGGATTCTCGACGACATCGAGCGCCTCGAGGCGGAGCTTTGCGAGTACGGAGACGGCGTAAAAGGCCACGTACGCATGCACTCCAACACCTCGGCCATCATCGCCTTTCTTCCCCAGGATTTGAGCACGTTTTCACAGCGCTACCCGGACATCAAGATCGACCTGCAGGAGCGGGTCAGCAGCGAGATTATTGCCGCCGTGCGCGACGGGCTGACCGATATTGGCGTGTTCGCTGGCCATGTCGAGGCACCGGATTTGGAGTGTTTGGCATACCACCAGGATCGACTCATGCTGGTGATGCCCGCCCGACATCCGCTGGCCAACCGCCCATCCGTTAACTTTGCCGATGCGCTCGATTTCGACTTCATCGGCCTGCAGCAGGATGCGTCGCTTCAGATGCTACTGTCCGAACACTCCCAGCGCGCGGGAGGCGCGCTGCGCATGCGGATTCAGGTGCGCAGTTTCGATGCGATCTGTCGCATGATCCATCACGGCATGGGGGTGGGCATACTGCCCGAACGAACGCTCTACCGCGATTTGAACGATCTCGAGCTTGTGAGCCTTCCGCTCGAGGAGCGCTGGGCGCGCCGCGAGCTGGTGATCGGTATGCGCCGCTACGCCACGCTGCCTGCAACAGCTCGCCATTTGGTCGATCATCTGATCCAAAGCGCCGCTACCTGAGCCGGGTCCGGGTCGTGGCTTGAAAACCCGGCCTTCCACGGGCAAAAGCCATCACTCACGCTATTCAAACGCAGCGCGGGGTATCCCTCTTTAGTCTTAAGCGCCCGCAGGCTTTGAAAGAACCCCGCGCCACATCGGCGTTTGCAACCATCGTATTTGACGAAGTCTTCCTTCACGAACGTCGATTTGAGCCCGCCCCCCTGCTTGTCACAAGATCTAACCAGCACACTTGCTACCCCTCGATACTCAATAACGACAACCGTAGAGAGTGATGACAATGAAAAAATCACTACTGGTCACGCTGGCAGGCTTTGGCATATTCACGGCTGCGAGTTTCGCGCTGGCCGATACGATCGAAATCCAGGTCAACAACACCATGAGCGAAGGTGGCTCGGAAAGCGCCGCCGTCGAGCGCTTCTCCGAGTACCTGGAAGAGCAGGCGCCGGGTCGCTTCGATGTGCGCCCCTTCCTGGCAGGGTCGCTGGGCGGCGAGGATTCGGTGCTCGAGCTTCTCAACCTGGGCCAAACTCAAATCTCGCTGACCGGCGGCAACTGGCGCCAGCAGTACGCGCCGGAGTATGACGCTATCACCGTGCCGTTTCTGTTCACCACCTGGGACCAGGTGGATGGCTATCTCGAGAGCCCGTCGGGCCAAACCATGGTGGAGCAGGCCGAACAGCGCGGCGGGCTCAAGTTTCTAGGGCTTCAGCACCGCGGACCGCGCCACATGACGGCCAACAAGGAAATCCACACGCCCGAGGACCTCGAGGGCTTTCGTCTACGCCTGCCGTCGCTGCCGATTTGGCTACGGGTATGGGAGGAGATCGGCGCTCAGGTAGTGAACGTGCCCGCCCCGGAAATCTATCTGGCCATGCAAACCGGTCAGGTCGACGGTCACGAGAACTCGCTCTCTTCACCCTACACGCGGCGTCTGTGGGAAGTGCAGGACTACCTGATCATGACCAGCCACGTGCAGTTCCCTTGGAGCTGGGTCGCCAGCTCGCGCTGGTGGGAAGGGCTTTCCGAAGAGGACCAGACGCTGATTCAGGAGGCCGTCGACGTGGCGCGCGAGTACGGTAACGAGCAAGAGCGTGAGCTCGACGACTACTACCTGGAAGCGCTGCAGGAAGAGGGCATGACGGTGATCGAGCCGGATACGGAGGCCTTCCGCGAGGCGGCGATGCCCGCCATCGACGAGGTACTGTCGGAAATGGCCGACGGCGTGCGCGAAGACGCGATCAGCGCTAACTCTGCTCAGTAACGGTCTGCTCAGTAATCATCAGGTTTGACGGCGCCTTTTTCGAGGCGCCGCTCATCGTTTTCATGAAGGAGTTCACCTGTGGATGAAGCACGGGCGCCCGCACACGGGATCGATCGTTTCGCCTTGACCCTGCTGCGCTGGGTGACACGCGTATGCGACGGTTTGGGCGTCGCGATTTTGGTCGGGATTTTAGGACTGATCGTTTTGGCGGTTCTGGCCCGGGATTTACTGAACTGGGGCATGCCCTGGACCGAGGAGGTGGTATCGCTAATGGCAATTTACGCCGTCAGCCTCGGCTCGATTTCGGCCTGGGTGCGAAGTGATCATCTGGTCGTGGATCTGTTCAGCCACCGGCTGGGTGTGATCGGACGCCAAGTGCAGTACCGGCTGATTGCCGGCGTCTCTACCGGCTTTTTCGTGCTGGCCGCTTGGGGGGCCTGGATCATGGCCGGCGTCAGTGTTAACAACAATACCGTCTCGCTGGGCATCAGCTTTGCCTATCTTTACTACGCGCTGTTTACCGGTTTTGCCGCCATGGCGGTGCTGGCGCTGTGGCAAACGCTGCGAGGCCCGGTCGACTGGCTCATCGAGCCCGCTGAGCAGGAGGCGCTTTCGTGACCGAACTTGCCATTTTCGTGGGTGGGCTGCTGGGGCTGATGATGATCGGCCTGCCCGTGGTGGTCGCCATTGGCGTTACCTCCTTTATTGCGCTGACGGTGACCGGCGCGGGCGGGCTGCCGGTGGAGCTTCTATCGCTTCGCATGGTGCAAACGCTCAACAACTTCACGCTGCTGGCCATACCGCTGTTCATTCTGGCGGCCAACATCATGAACCTGGGCTCGACCACCACGCGTATTTTTGACTTCGCCACGGCGCTGGTGGGCTTTACCCGCGGTGGGCTGGGTCACGCCAACGTAGTGGCGAGTTCCATTTTCGCTACGATGTCCGGAACCGCCGTGGCCGACGCCGCGGGGCTTGGCAGTATCGAAATCAAGGCAATGAAAGAGCGCGGCTATGCGCTCGATTACACCACCGGCATCACCGCGACCTCGAGCGTTGTCGGCCCCATCCTGCCGCCGAGCATCGCTTTGGTGGTGTATGGGTGGCTTGCCAACGTCAGTATCGGCGGGCTGTTCATGGCGGGGCTTCTGCCCGGCATTTTGATGGCGGCGTTGCTGATGGGTATGACCGTGGTGCTGGGCGCCACCGGGCGAGTGGTAATGCCGGAGCCGACGCCTTTCGATATCCGTGAGGTAGGCCGCACGGGTAAGCGGGCGGCGCTGCCCTTGCTGATGCCCGCCATTATCGTCGGCGGTATTTGGGGCGGCTTTTTCACGCCGACCGAGGCCGGCGCCATCGCTTCGCTGTACGCGCTGGTGTTGGGCGGGCTGGTGTATCGCGATCTGAGCCTGAAGAGTTTGTACGATGCGTTTCGCCGCACGCTGATGTTTAGCGCGGTGATTCTTTTGATCATTGCCGTATCGAGCTTCTATGGCTGGATTCTGGTGCGCATGGGCATCCCTCAAGCGCTGGCGGGCCAGGTCGCGAGTCTCGACATGCCCACCTTCGCGCTTCTGATCTGCTTTGCGCTGTTCTTTTTGCTCATCGGCTGCTTCATGTCGGTGATCGAAAGCATTTTGATCTTTACCCCGATCGTGGTGCCCGCCGCGCTGACCGCCGGCCTCGATCCGGTACACTTCGGCATCGTCATGGTCATTACGCTCTCAATCGGCGTCATCACGCCGCCCTTCGGCACGGTGCTGTTCATGATGGTCAGCATCACCAGACTGCGCTACGGCCAAGTGGTCAAGGCGGTCCTGCCGTTTTTGATTCCGGTGATACTCGCGATTTTGCTGTTGATCGCCATTCCAGGGCTCGCGACTTGGCTTCCGGGGGTGATGGGCTACTAAAAGGCCTTAACACCTTTTGGAATGAGGTAAGTAAAACGCCGGCACCAAAGCCGGCGTTTTGCTAATCCCGATTGACATGACCACCTCGGCCCATGTGCCAACCGTAAACAAAACTATTCTCATTATTTTTTGTTTGAGACAGGTTTTGGCACACAGGATTTTTATTTAAGTTTATGATATTTAATGGTTTTAAAGAAGTAGGCGCCAATCTGGTACGCCCGCTGCAGTGAGTGGGCCGAGAGCGCAACGTCAGGAGGACGATTCGCTCTCGTTTCGACTCAGTAAACATATTAACCGGGCATTTCATCTTTCGCCCACGTTTTAAAAGCAGCAAAGCGAAACGACCAGGAGGTACGATCATGAAGAAGGAATCTCTGAAAAAGCTGGGTATCCTCGGCGTCTCTTTCGGGCTGATGGCAAGCCCGCTGGCCTTTGCCGGTATGGAAGAAGACACTACCGCCCCGCAGGAACCAACGCCGCACGAAGACACCATGCAAGATGGTCAGGGCACCTACCAAAGTTATGAAACGGATCAGCAGCCGGGTGTAACGACCGAGTACGAAGAGGAAGAGCAGGAGTTTACTTACGAGGAAGAAGAGGAGGAGCAGGAAGAGTGGGGAACCGATACCGAAAAGGAGTCTGACAGCAACTGGTAACCCGTTCTTGATCAAGGAGTAACTGCTCTCTGGTTCACGGACGAGCCACGAAACGCCCCGCCGATTGCGGGGCGTTTTGCGTTTAAAGGGCTTCGCTACCCCTGATTTGCGCGTTGGGCTAAGGTTAACGTTCTCCACTACGGCTTGGGCGCTCGCCTTTAAGCCGCCGACAGGGATGTACGTTACGTGCCGAGTTTTAACGAAGTGCCGGTGTTGCCACGTCTGGATGGGCGGGTCGAAGCGATCGATCTTGCCCGCGGTATTGCCATTGGCCTGATGATTTTGAGCCACACCGTCAGCGGGCTGGTGGGAATTGCCAACGTGCCCGAGTGGGGCATGGTGCCAGTGCATCTGCTCACCAAATTCTCCTCGTCGCTGTTCATTACGGTGTTCGGCATCGCGCTGGCGGTGGCGTTTCTGCCACGCACTCAAAGAGAGGATTGGCCCAAACGGCGGCTGAAGCTCTGGCTGCGCGCCGTCGAGGTCTGGTTCTGGTACAAGGCGCTGACCATCGTCGAAATGCTGCCCTTCTACGCACCCGCCGACATTCTCAATACGCTTTTGTACGCCAACTTCGCCATCTGGGTGGAAATCCTCGGCTTCTACGCCATCGCGCTCGTCTGGGTGCCGCTGATACTGCCACTATGGGCCCGCGCGCCGCTCTGGTCGCGGCTGGCGGCGATCATCGGGCTCGCCGCGCTTTCCTCCTGGCTTCAGGGCTTCGATTTCGGTGGTTACGCCATTTTGAAAGCACTACTGGTCGATCATCCCGACTACTACGCCTGGGGGCAAATCAGCCGTGCGCCGCTCATCCTCATCGGGCTTTTGATCGGCGAGGCGGCGCTTCGCTGCCACGGCGAGCAGCGCGCGCAGCGCCGGTTGATGCTTGCGTTGATCGCGCTCGGCGCGGTGATGGTCAGTGCGTTCTACGCGATTGCGGCGGCCCAGGGTGATGTGTACGCGGCCATGACGGCGGTGGCCAACAATGTCGGCAAGCACCCTCCAGGGCTTGCTTTCATGCTCTTTAGCCTCGGCGGAGCCTTCATCCTTCTGGGCCTGGCATTGGCCGGCGGTCGCGCCGCCGCCCGGGCACTTTTACCGCTGACCCTTGTCGGAAGCGACGCGCTCAAGGCGTTCATTTTTCATATCGTGATGATCTTTCTGGTGCTGCGCTTTCTGCTGGGCTTGAATGAGACCATCACCTACCCCCAGTCCTTGGGCATCGGCGGGCTTTTGATTCTCGGCACGGCGCTGTGGATCTGGCTCACCCGCTGGATGGCAGCACGCCGGTAAAGGCCGCGTGCTCCAGGGCGACCTGAACGACACAGGCGTAACGCTACAGACGCAATAATACCGAGGTAACGCTTTGCGAGGATTGATACGCACGCTCAACTACGGGCTTTTGCTGGTGACGCTCTCATTAGCGCTACCGGCCCAAGCCGACTGGTATTTTGAAGTCGATAAACAAAGTGCCTGGCAAGGAAGTTTAAGCACTCGCCTGACCGCCATCGAAGACGCTTTTGGCGGGGCGCTGGGCGTCTACGTTCAGGATCTACAAAGCGGCGAAGCGTTCTCCTGGCAGGCGGACATCCCCTGGTATTTGGCGTCGCTGATCAAGGTGCCGGTGGCCGCCGAGGTGCTGGCCCGGCGCCAGGCGGGCGAGCTAATGCTTGCTGAGCGACTGACGCTTGCCCAAAGCGACTTCGTCGACGGCGCCGGCCCGGTGATTTGGCACGACCCGGGCACGCCAATCTCGATCGAGTATCTGCTCGAACAGATGATCACCGTCAGCGATAACACTGCCACCGACATGCTGATCGACCGCGTCGGGCTCGGCGCCGTTAACGCCCGGGCGGCGCAAATGGTGGCTGTCAGCGGCGGCGACCCGAGCGACGTCGGGCCGATCACGACGCTCAAGGGCGTGCGCCAGGGCGTGTACGGCGAGCTGCACCCCCAGGCGCGCTCGCTTTCCGGTATCGACTTCATCGAGCTTCGCCAGCACCGCGTCAGCCAGCGCCCCGCGGCGCTGGCGCGGCGGCTGGGCGTCCCGCGAGAGAGCCTTCGCCAGCCCGACTACGAAAGCGCCTTCGATGCCTACGAGCGCACCGGCGAAAATACCGCGACGCTGCGCGCCTACGGCGACCTGCTCGCCTCGCTCGAACACGCCGAGCATGACGATCTCGACGCCACCCAGCTCCAAACGCTGATCGAGGTGATGACGCGCACCCATTCCGGTCAGGCGCGCTTGAAGCGCGGCTTGGGCGAGGACATCATTTTCGCCCACAAAACCGGCACCCAGCACCATCGAAGCTGCGATGCGGGGCTTGCCTATAGCGAGGCGGCCGCGCAAACCGCGGGGCCCTGGGTGATCGTTGCCTGCACCCGCGGTGGGCCGCCGCGCGCTGCCCACGAGCAGGCCTTGGCCCGCGTGGGTGAAGCGCTCAGAATCACCGGCGCGGTAGGCACACCCTGAGCCCCCAGGCCGGCGGCGTGCGTGTTAAACTAAGGTTTCTAAACTATGGCTCCCTTAAACGAATCCATTGGAGGCTTATCATGGCCAGTGCCAGCGCCCGTCATATCCTGGTAGACAGCGAAGAGCAGTGCCTCGCGCTGAAGCAAGAGATTGAAAACGGCCGCGACTTCGCGGACGTGGCAAAAGAGCACTCGAAATGCCCGTCCGGGCGTCAGGGCGGCGAGCTGGGTACCTTCGGCCCCGGCCAGATGGTGCCGGAGTTCGATAAAGTCGTCTTCAACGGCGAACTCAACCAGGTCCACGGCCCGGTCCAGACCCAGTTTGGCTACCACCTGCTCGAAGTTACCAGCCGCAGTTAATCGGCCTGTTGCCGGCCGGCGTGCGGTTGGCGCCGGCCGCTTTGGGCCGCCAGGCACCGTGGCCCGCTGCGGTGTGAGGAGCACGCCTTGAACGACCCCATTATCTCGATCGAGGGCTTGAACAAAACCTACGAAGGTGGCTTTCAAGCGCTCAAACACGTGGATCTGACGATCCAGCGTGGCGAAATTTTTGCCCTGCTCGGCCCCAACGGCGCGGGCAAGACCACGCTGATCAGCCTGGTGTGCGGGCTGGTCAATCCTTCTGAAGGCCGCGTGACGGTCGACGGCTTCGATAACGTCAAACAGTACCGCCAGGCGCGCGAGCGTATCGGTCTGGTGCCCCAGGAGCTGACCAACGAAGCGTTCGAAACGGTCTGGAACACGGTGAGTTTCAGCCGCGGCCTGTTCGGCAAAGCGCCAAACCCCGCGCATATCGAAAAGGTGCTCAAATCGCTGACGCTGTGGGATAAGCGCGACAACCGCCTGATCACGCTCTCCGGCGGCATGAAACGTCGTGTATTGATCGCCAAAGCGCTCTCCCACGAGCCGCGCATCCTGTTTCTCGACGAGCCCACCGCCGGCGTAGACGTAGCGCTACGCCGTGATATGTGGGAGGTGGTGCGCAAGCTTCGCGACGACGGCGTCACCATCATTCTCACCACCCACTATATCGAAGAGGCCGAAGAGATGGCCGACCGCATCGGCGTGATCAACGGCGGCGAAGTCGTGCTGGTGGAAGAGAAAGCCGCGCTGATGAAAAAGCTCGGCAGCAAGCAGCTTACCCTCGAGCTTCATACCCCGCTTTCGGCGCTGCCGCCGCGCCTGCAGGTCGATACCCTGACGCTTGGTTGCGATGGCCGCTCCCTGGTGTATACCTACGATGGCCACCAGGAAGAGGAGGGCCGCGGCGTGTCAGCGCTTTTAAGCGTGCTCAACGAAGAGGAGATCCTGGTGAAGGATCTGCACACTCGGCAGAGCTCGCTGGAGGATATTTTCGTCGATTTGGTCAAGGAGCGTTCATGAATCTCTACCCCGTCCGTTCGATCTACATGGCGGAGATGGCGCGCACCCGGCGTACGCTTCTGCAAAGTATCGTTTCGCCGGTGATCTCGACCTCGCTCTACTTCGTGGTGTTCGGCGCGGCGATCGGCTCGCGTATCAGCGAAATCAACGGCGTGAGCTACGGCGCTTTCATCGTGCCCGGGCTGATCATGCTGATGCTGTTGACCCAGAGTGTGTCGAACGCCTCCTTCGGGATTTTCTTTCCCAAGTTCTCCGGCAGCATCTACGAAATTCTCTCGGCGCCCATTTCGTATCTGGAAGTGGTGGTGGGCTACGTGGGAGCGGCGGCGTCGAAGTCGATGCTGCTTGGGTTGATCATTCTGGGCACCTCGAGCTTTTTCGTGCCGCTGGAAATCGCCCATCCGTTCTGGATGCTGACGTTTTTGGTGCTCACCGCCGTTACCTTCAGTTTGCTGGGGTTCATCATCGGCATCTGGGCCGACGGCTTCGACAAGCTTCAACTGGTGCCGCTTCTAGTGATCACGCCGCTGACGTTTCTGGGCGGAAGTTTCTACTCCATCGACATGCTGCCGCCGTTTTGGCAGACCGTGACGCTGGCCAACCCGGTGGTGTATCTGGTCAGCGGCTTTCGCTGGAGCTTCTACGGCATCAGCGATGTGAGCCTGGCGGCGAGTGTGGTCATGATCGCGCTCTTTCTCGCCGCGAGCCTGGCCATGGTGGGCTGGATCTTCCATACCGGCTACCGACTCAAGCCCTGATCCTCTTTCGATCGATCGTTCAACCGCTTAAAAGGCTCTTTTCTCTATGCCGCTTTTGCAAAGCATCGTGCACCGTTTGGACCCTACGCTGGACGGCGAACGCCTGACCGTGACTGCCGCCCCGGGGGCTGCCGACAGTAACGACGACACGATGGCCGCGCTGGTCAGCAAGCTCGCGGACACCTACAACACCAAGGCGAAGGGCTGGGGGCGGTTTGCCAGCGAAGGCGAGCAGGCCGGGCCGCTGGTCGCATGGCTCGAAGCGTATATGAAAGGCGAGCTGGCGTTCGAAGCGCTGAGCACTCAGTTGACCGAGCGGTTGGCCCGCGAATTACAGGAGGCGCTCTCGGTGGGCGGCTATCTGGTCATCGCCCACCAGCGCCAGGGCGATACCGAAACGCTCTTGTTTGCGCTGGTGCATCAGCGTGAAGGCATCGGCATCGGTGAGGCGCACCAGGCGGTGCCCGCCGCGCAGCTCAATACCCAGCAGCTTACGCTGGCCGCGCGGGTCAATCTGACCCAGTGGCAGCAGGGCGATGGCGCGGGCAGCCAGCAGTACGTCTCGTTTTTGAAAGACCGCGGCGCGAAGAAGCTGGCCGACGGCGTGGCGGCGGTGCTCGGCATGGAAGAGGGCATCGACGCGCCGGCGGAAACCCGCACGCTGCTCAAGGCCTTCAGCGACTATGTCGAGCGCGAAGACCTCGACGAGGAGGCCAGCCGCGAGAAAACCGATACGCTGGTGGACTACGCCCACGAGCAGATGCGCCGCGGCGAGCCGATGACGCTCGAGGAACTCTCGGGGCTGGTCGACGAGCAAGCGCCCAAAGCGTTTTATGAGCATATTCGCAACGCCGACTACGGCCTTTCGCCGGAGATTCCGCCGGACAAGAAGACGCTGAGCCAGTTTCGCCGCTTCACCGGCCGCGCCGGGGGTGTTTCGATCAGCTTCGACTCGCATCTTTTGGGGTCGAGCATCGAGTACGACGAAGGCCAGGACCGGCTAATCATCAAGCAGGTTCCCAAACAGCTCAAGGAGCAGCTCGCCAAGCGCAAGGAGTGACCTTTGTTAGCGGCGGCGGGTCAGTAGAAAAAGCGAAGGATCACGACAGACGCGGCAAGCGCTTAAAGGAGACCGCCATGCTGGAGGCAATTCGAGACTTCTTCCACGACGCGCTGGCCGAGCCGGAGCGGCGCGAGAATCATCACCTGACGCTGGAGCTCGCCACGGCGGCGCTTCTGTGCGAGATCGTGCGCGCCGACTACGAGCAAGCTCCGGAGGAGCAAGCGGCGCTCAAGCATATGCTGATGACGCGCTATCGATTGAACGAGGCGCAGGTGAGTGAGCTAATGGCGCTGGCCGAGGCCCAGGTCAATGAGGCGGTCGATCACTATCAGTTCGTCAGTCTTGTCAAGGAGCACTACGACTACGCCCAGCGTTTCGAGCTGGTGGCGCTGATGTGGCAGCTTGCCTGGGCGGACGGCAGCGTCGACCCGCTCGAGGAGCACCGCATTCGCCGGCTGGCGGATCTTCTGTACGTCAGCCACAGCGATTTCATTCGCGCCAAACTCCAGGCCGAGGAGCGCTGGCGCCCGCATGAATAACGAAAACGATGCCTCCAGCCTGACCGAGCTTTTGGACGCGCTGGATCAAATGGAAAACGAGAAGAGCCGCGTTAGCGTCGAGGATATCGTCGACGCCGTGGGGCGGCGCTCCTTCGGGCCGATGCTGCTGGTAGCGGGGCTGATCGTGCTGGCGCCGGTGGTCGGCGATATCCCCGGCGTGCCCACCCTGATGGCGGCGCTGGTGTTGTTGACCTCGAGCCAGCTGCTGCTCGGGCGCCGGTCTTTTTGGCTGCCGCGCTGGCTCTTGAACCGCTCGGTGTCGCGCAAGGGGTTCGACAAGGCGCTCAAGTGGATGCGCAAGCCCGGGCGCTGGGTCGACGGGCTAATTGGCGTGCGGCTGGCGTGGATGAGCGGCTATCTGGGCATGCGCGCAACGGCGCTGGCCTGCGTGCTGATCGCAATCGCCATGCCGCCGATGGAGTTCGTTCCCTTTTCCGCCAACGGCGCCGGCCTGGCGCTGACGCTGTTCGGGCTGGGGCTGGTCGCCCGCGACGGGCTGGTACTGGCGCTGGGCTTTCTGATCACCGGCGCCACCTTCACCGCGATTCTCGTTTATCTGCTTTAAGCCGGCGGCTCACTCGTCGTAAATCAGCATAGTCAACACCAGCCGGTTTAACTGCTGCTGAAACTGCCCGCCGGGAGAAGGCGGGTTGGGGTTGGAGGTGATCACCACCGTCATCGCGCGCTCGGGAATCACGAACAGCGCCTGGCCGCCATAGCCGCGCCCGTAGTAGACCGGCGTATCGCCGAAGGTGGTCACGAACCAGCCGAGCCCGTAGCCATCCCCCGTCCAGGGCGACCGGCCCCGCGGCGTCCAGGAATTCTCCACGTAGCCTTCCGGCAGTATCCGTTCGCCATCGACCACGCCGTCCAAACGGTAAAGCTCGCCGATCTCGACCAGCGCCCGCGGCGAAAGCTGCATGTCGTTGCCGCCGAAGTAAACACCCTGCGGATCCTGCAGCCAGCGGGGAAGCATGATGTGAAGCGGCTCGGCCAGCAGGCGCTGGGCAAGCTCATAGGTGGATTCACCGCTCGAGTAGGTAAGCGCGGCGGAGACCAGGTGGCTGGAGCCGGTGGAGTAGAGCATTCGACCGCCGGGTTCGTCCACGAAGGGGCGAGAAAGGGCGTTTTCCACCCAGTTGGCGCTTGCCACCCAGCCGCTGTAGTTCTCGCCGGAGGTGCGCTCGAGCCCCGCCTGCATGGCCAGCAGGTTCTCGAGGGTAATGTCGTTGACGCGCGGATCCAGCCCCGTCGGCACGCGGCTACCCAGTAGTTCGACCAGCGGCTGGTCGAGCGAGTCAATTACCCCATCGTTAATCGCCGCCCCGGTAATGGCCGCCAGCACCGTTTTGGAAAGCGACTTCACGTTGACCGGCGTGCTCGTCCCCGGCCCGCCCTGGTGAAATTCATGCACCAGATTCCCGTCCACCGCCACCACGACCGTATGTAGACGGTCGAGCGCGCCGGCCTGCTCATCGAGGGCTCGAAAAGCTGCCGAGGAGGGCGTTTGGGCCAGCGCGCCGCCATTTAAGAGCGCTAGCCCCAACACGACCATCAACGCCTGAGGGAACAGTCGCACGCGCATAGGCTTTCCTTTTTCAGTGCCAGCGAGGCTTTCAAAAAGCGTAGAGCGTGCGCGCGCCAGACGCACGTAAATTACGCAAAGCGCCCAAAAGCCTGCTAGGATGAGGATGTTGCCTCGATGGGTAAGCAACCCTTTGATTTTCCTAAAACGCAAAAAAGCAAGGAGCGCCGCAATGCGTAACATCATCTATATCGTGGGTCTGGTCGTCGTCGTGCTGTTCATTCTTTCGATGCTTGGCCTTCGTTAATCAACGCGCTGTGCCAAACACAAACGCCCGCAAATGCGGGCGTTTTTGCGTTCAAAAGCCGAATGGCGGCGTCTTAAATCAGGCGCAGTCCGCCGCTCCCTGACCGAACATATCGAACATGATGTCCCGCCCGAGCGCCGTTAGCACGAAGCGCCCTTCACCGTTGGTGGTACCCGCCGCGCCCGCTTCGAGCGTCCGACGACACGCCGACCAGCCGGCATCCTGATCCTCAAGCGCTGCCACCTCGCGCCGAGCCAACCCGCAGCCAGGCAGCGTCACGGTTTCAAGCACATGGCCGTTGACGTACAAAAGTTCCGCCAGTGTGAATAGGCACTGACGCAGCCGAGACGCGTCAACAGGGGCGGCGGGGGTATCACCTTCGCAGGGCATTCAATGCTCCATCGATTAACGAACAACGTTTCCATAGTGTAATGGAGTTAGCGCATTTAGACCAAGGTCTAAGTTATTGGCGTGTTCAACGCTTGGGTTCGGTACGTATCGCGCTTTGGAGGGCAAGGGCTCGTAGCGCAATAGCGCACTGGGTCATTTCTTTTCAAGCGGCCCGCTTAACCTAAAAAGCGGTAAAGATTACAGAAAATAACCGTTTACTAAGTTAAAAGTGGGATAAAGGCTAAAGACACTGCGCGATTTGCCGATAGTCAATGCATTGACACAGGCAAATTTCAGCTCGCCTAAAGAGCAGGCGATCATATTTAAAGGGGCAGCAATCGATGGCTTCCATATCTTCACTGGGCATTGGCTCGGGGCTCGATCTAAATGGGCTATTGGATCAGCTTCAAACCGCCGAGCGCGCCAAACTCCAGCCCATTGCCGAGCAGGTTCAGTCTGCCAACACCACCGTCTCTGCCTATGGAACACTCAAAAGCGCCGTTTCCACGTTCCAGGATGCCACCCAGGCGTTGAACGATACGGAATCGTTTGAAAGCCTCACGACCAACGTTGAGGGTGACGGTGTCATTGCCATTACCTCCAGCGAAGCACAGGCGGGCCGGTACGACGTAGAGGTCGATCAGTTGGCAACTGCCGGCAGCCTAGTGACAGAACGCTTGGATAGTGCTGACGAAAGCGTTGTCAGCGGTGAGCAAACGCTCAGCTTCGCACTATCTGAAGGAAGCATGTCCGATATCACGATCGCCGATGGCAGTTCGCTTGAAGATATTCGAGACGCCATCAACGACCAGGGTGGTGGTCAGGTGACTGCCTCTATCATCAACGACGGGCAGGGGTATCGGCTTTCGATCATGTCGAGCGAGACCGGCGCCGACGCCAGCATCGAAAGCACTAATTTCTCGAGCATTCTATCGGGTGAGGTGGCTACCTCGGACGTTCAGGTCGTGCAAAGGGGCCAGGACGCGGCGTTCAACGTTAACGGTATCGATATCGTGAGCGCTTCCAATCAGGTCGAAGGCGCCATTCAAGGCATGACGTTGACGCTGACAGAGGCGGGCACGTCGAGCACTATCATGGTCGAACAGGATAACGAAGCGTTGCGTGAGAACGTGGATACCTTCGTGGAAAGCTTCAACACGCTCAAAAGCACCTTGAATACTTTGACCAACTTCGATGTAGAAACGGGGCAGTCGGGAGGCTTGAACGCTGATGCGACCACACGAGCCGTCGAGCGCGAGCTCCGTCAGGCTATTAGCGGTGTGACAGGCGGTGACGGCTTCAACGTACTGTCCGACATCGGCATTTCATTGCAAACCGACGGTACGCTTGAGGTCGATGATGAAAAGCTGGATAACGTCATTGCCACCCAGCCGGATGCGCTGACTGACTTTTTTGCAGGCAGCAGTGAGGGAAGCGGTATGGCAGGGCAGATCAATACCTCCCTCGAGCGCTTGGTGGGAGATGGCGGCCGTCTCGATACGGCGAAAGCCAACTCTGAAAGCCGAGTCGAATCGCTCAAAGAGCGCTACACCCGCACCGAAGAGCGTATCGATCAGACCGTGGCGCGTTACCGTACTCAGTTTCAGGCAATGGACAGCATGGTGGCACAAATGAATCAGACAGGTGCCTATCTCGAACAGCAGTTGGGCATGCTGGCCCAAACCAACCAGAGCTAAGCCGAACTATTAAAGCCCTTAATGCCCGGCCATAGCGCTGGGCATTTTTTTGCGGGTATCTTCTGACGATGCCTAAAGTTCGTTCTCACCCAGCCGATAGACAAGGTAATCAACCCAATCTCTTTGCTACTTATTACTCGAGGATTTAACCCATGGCATCAATCTCCGCGCTTGGTGTAGGTTCCGGGTTGGACTTGAACGGTCTGCTGAATCAGCTTAAGGCCGCAGAGAGTCAAAAGCTTACCCCCGTTTTACAGCAGCAAAGTGCCCAAAAGACAAAAATTTCGGCCTATGGGCGTCTCGAATCGGCGATGGACCGGGTCAATACCTCGGTCAAGGCGCTGAACGACGCATCGACCTTCAAGCAGCAAAAGAGCACGGTAACCGGCAGTGGCGTTTTGGCCACGGCGGGTGAGAAAGCCAACCCCGGGCGTTTTGAAATTAGCGTTTCTCAGTTGGCTCGCGCCGGAAGCGCCGCCTCACAAAGTGTCGCGCTCGACCAGGCCCTTACGACGACAGACACCAAGCTCAAGTTGGATTTCGGTGCGACCTACACCAACGGTGCGTTCGATAGCGGCGCCGCGCCCAAAAGTAGCTACGAAATCGATATCAAGGCGGGCAGCACGCTGGCCGAGGTGCGCGATCAGATCAATGCAGACAAGGAATCGGGCGTTACTGCCTCGCTTGTCAACGACGGCACCGGATATCGCTTGGCGCTCAGCTCGAAGGAAACCGGCCAGGATGCTTCGCTCATAGGGTTTTCCGGTATCGATGGGCTTGCCATGGATACTACGACGGTACGCCCAGGTCAGGACGCTGCGCTCAACGTCAACGGTATCGCGATCACCAGCAAGACCAACCGCGTCGAAGGTGCTATCGAGGGGGTAACGCTTGATGTCACCGCTGTGTCGGAATCCCCCGCCACCCTGGTCATCGAACGAGACAACGACTCCCTGAAAGAGGCCATCAACAACTTCGTTAGCAACTATAACGAAATGAAATCGACCGTAGGGCGCATGACCAAGTTCAACGGGGAAGGCGAGATTTCTGGCGAGCTGATAGGGGACCGTACGGTACGCACTATCGAAAACCGGTTGAGTCGTGACATTAGCGACAGCTTGGCGGGCGGCGATATCACGCGGCTGTCGGAAATCGGAATCTCTATCGATGAGCGCGGGCGCTTGGAGGTCGACGAAGAAAAGCTTGACGCCGCTGTTGCCAACGACCCTGAAGGTCTGTCAGCCTTCTTCGCCGGCGACAGCAAGGAAGCAGGGTTTGCAGGGCGCCTGAGCGCTACATTGACGACCATTACCTCAGAAGACGGCCTCATTAAAAGCTCGGTCACCAGCGCAGAGCAGCGAATCGAGAGTCTCGATAAGCGCAAGGAGCGCATGGAAGCCAGCATCGAGCGCAACGTGGAGCGCTACCGCAAGCAGTTTGCCCAGCTCGATGGCATGATTGCGCAGATGAACTCCATGAGCAGCTACCTTGGCCAGCAGTTCGATATGCTTAGCTCGATGCAGAAACAGTAAACTTTGCTATCTAACCGAGCTAATGCGCTCTCGTCAGTAACCGCAATTTATCCTGTCAACGGGGCCGAAAGGCCCCGTTCGAGTTTTAAGGCCAGGTTTTTATAAAAAAATTGGTTAAACGGGCTAAAGGATCGCTTCGCTACGCCGTTAATTATAACAACGGCGATGCAAGCGCCGATTTACAGGCCTTTCCCGGGCCGCTAAGCACTGAGGATCACTCCATGTCCGTTATCAATACCAACATCACTTCCATGATCGGCCAGAACAACCTGAGCAAGTCTCAGGGCATGCTGGCTCAGGCGCAAGAGCGCTTGTCTTCTGGCCTGCGCATCAACAGCGCTTCCGACGACGCCGCCGGTCAAGCCATCGCCAACAAGATGACCGCTCAAATCAAGGGCATGGACCAGGCAAGCCGTAACGCCAGCGACGGTATCTCCCTTGTTCAGACCATGGAAGGCGGTCTGGATCAGATCAACGACAACCTGCAGCGTATTCGTGAGCTGGCGGTACAGGGCGCCAACGACACCAACACCGCTGACGACCGCGCCGCGATCACCACCGAGATCAACGAGCGTATCGCCGAGATCGACCGTGTAGCGGGCAGCAACAACTTCAACGGCACCAATCTCTTGGCAAGCGGCTCGAGCACGGCGCTCAATATCCAGGTCGGTTCTAACACCAGCGGCAACGACACCATCACTGTCGATACCTTCGATGCGACCAGTAAAAACCTGGGCGTTAGTGGTTCTGCGGCGGCTCTCTCTGGTGCCGGCGCGACTCACGCCAACTTCCAGACTCTGATCGACAATGTCGATACCGCAGTTAAAACGCTCGACACTCAACGGGCCACCTTGGGTGCCACGCTGAACCGCTTTGATTCAGTGATCGATAACCTGGCGACCACGACCACCAACCTGTCTGAAGCCCGCTCACGCATCGAAGACGCCGACTACGCGAAGGAGGTGTCGAACATGACCCGTGCCAACATCCTGCAACAGGCGGGTACGTCCATGCTGGCCCAGGCGAACCAGACTCCGCAGTCTGTGCTTTCCTTGCTGGGTTAATCGCTCGAGCAGTAGTGATAACCAGTGAAGTGAACGA
>NZ_JBIQVY010000005.1:0-251111 GCF_044335525.1 Halomonas sp. HMF6819
TTACCGAAGGGCGCTGCCCGTTCGATGTGGTGCGTATTTTACCCACTTATGGTTATACGTCAACCCTATAGCGCAACTTTTATCACTTCCCCATTGAATCGAGGCGCTGGAGCAGCTCTTTACGGCGCGGCTCGGCAATGAAGGCTTCTTCCAACGCGTTACTGTTGAGCACTGTAAACACGTTTTCATCCCACCCAAAGGCATCGCGACAGGCGATGTGATTGGCCAGCAAACCGCCGCCGAAATAGGCCGGGTCATCCGAGCTGATGGTGACTTTCAGCCCCTTTTCGATGAGCGCGGGAAGCGGATGCTCCCCAAGCTCGTCGATCACTTTCAGGCAAACGTTCGAAAGTGGGCAAACGGTCAGCACGATTTGATCGTTTCGCAGACGCTCGACCAGCTCGCTATCTTCCAGGCAGCGCACACCATGATCCACTCGCGTTATCTTAAGCTCGTCGAGCGCCTGGCGGATGTAGTCTGCTGGCCCCTCTTCGCCGGCGTGGGCGACCAGCGCCAACCCTTCTTTAGCGGCACGCTCGAACAGCGCCTTGAACTTGACCGGCGGGTTGTTCCGCTCGGCGCTATCGAGGCCAATGGCGTCAAGCCGCGTCCAGTAGGGAGCGGCCTGCTCGAATACCTCGAGCGCCTCCTCTTCGGAGCGGTCGCGCAGAAACGCCATGATCATGCCGACTGAAAGATCCAGCGACGTCTCGGCCTCCTCTTTCGCCCGAAAAAGTCCCTCCATTACCTCGGAAAGCGCCACGCCGCGAACCAGGTGCGCCTGGGGGTCAAAGTGCATGTCGATGTGTACCACGCCTTCGTCGCTTGCGCGCTTGAAATAGTCGATCGCGAGATCGTAAAAATCCTCGCTTGTGCGCAGCACGTTCATACCCTCGTAGTAGAGATCCAGAAACCCCTGCAGGTTATCGAACCGGTATGCCGCCTTGACGTCCTCGACGCTCGCGTAATCGAGCGCGATACCGTTGCGTTGGGCGAGGCGAAACATCAGCTCCGGCTCGAGCGACCCCTCGATATGCAGGTGAAGCTCGGTTTTGGGCAGTTGGCGCAGGTAGTCGTGCATGGTTTCTCCCTTTAACAGATACGGCATCAAACGCTGGACAAATCCAGTTGGCCGTGGCGCAGGGAGTGACTATACGTGAGCCCGGGAAGCAGTGATACATCGTCGATCTGGTGGACGAAGTAGATCGCCGTTCGGCCCACGAGCCACTGATCGAGCGACGCCGCCAGGTGGCGCGCGGTGTCACTATCCACGCCGGCAAAAGGCTCATCCAGCAGGACAACGCTTGGGTTGCGCAGAAAAAGGCGTGCCAACGCAACGCGCCGGGCCTGCCCACCGGAGAGCTTACGCCCCTTCTCCCCTACCGGCGTTTGAAGCCCTTGGGGCTCGCGGCGCACCCAGTCGGCCAACGCCACGCGCTCGAGCGCCTGCCAAAGCGCTTCGTCGTCGGCGGACTCATTGGCCAGACGAAGATTATCGGCAAGAGTGGCATCAAAAAGATCGACCTGCTGGGAAAGAAAAGCGAAGCCGTTGGCGCGCTCATCGTTTGAAAGCGCGTAAGGCGCTTGCACCCCCACCATCAAACTCCCGCTACTCGGCGCCAGTCGCCCGAGAATCAGATGAGCGAGCGTCGACTTGCCCGCCCCGGATACGCCGGTAATCGCCACGCGCGCGCCGGCAGGTACTTCCAGTGAAATTCCTGATAGCGTCGGCGCCAGCATGGCCGGATAGGTATAGCCGGCGTCATTCAGCGTCACGCTGACACCAGGAGCGCCTTCTGGAAATACCGCGCAAAGCTGCTCGTCAGAAACGGCCTTCGGCGTTAGCTGATTGAGGCGCTGAACGCTTGCATAGCTCGCCCCGAGTTTAATGAACGCGGACGGCAGCGCCGTGAAAAGCTCACCGGCGCCGAGCACGACCAGTAGCAGCATGATTGCCACCGGCGATGTAATGTCACCGACGAGCGCGGCCTGACTTACAAGCCAGAGCACCCCGACTAAAAGCACGCCGGTAACGAGCAGGATCAGCGCGTTACCCAGCGCCGACTTCGCCGCCAGCCGACGCTGGTTGGCGCCAGCACGGGCCTCCAGCGTCTCGATATGCGCCTGGTGCCAACGCCTGGTTTGGTAGCTTTCAAGCTCGGCGCTGGCCTGGATCTGGTCGAGCACCCGGTTACGCAGCGCGCTCTGATCGCGCACCTGTTGATAGCTCTGGCGAAATCCAAGCCAGGCGAAGCCAAGCGTTAACACCGCCCACAGCGCGCCAAGACTCATCCCCACGATCACCGCAAGCCCCGGCAGCCAAAGCGCGATGAAAAGCGACAGCAAACCGATCGCCAATAGTGCCACTAGCGGCGGCATGAGCAGGCGCAGGTAGAAGTTATCGAGGGTGTCGATATCGGCGGTCAGCCGAGTCAGCCAGTCGCCTGCCCGGCGCCGGCTCAAGGTGGCCGGGTCGAGGTGGGTGAGATAGCCGAACACCTTAAAGCGCAGATCCGCCAGCAGCGTCAGCACCGCGTTGTGGTTATAAAGACGCTCGACGTAGCGCGCAACGGTGCGAAGCAGTGCAAAAAAACGGATGCCGCCACCGGGCACGTAGATATCCAGCGTCGAAGGCAGCCCCGCCGCCAGCGCAATACCGGCGAAGGCGCAGGCGGTGATGAACCAGCCCGAGAGCCCCAGCAGCGCAAGCCCTGCTACTATCGTGGTTAGTGCCAGCGCCGCGCCGATCAAAAACACGCGCCGACGTCTTGTCAGCAGAAAAATCCAGGGGCGGAAAGCACAAACGAGCTCTTTCATGGCGTGACCTCCAGAACGCGGCCGCCTTCACAGTGAAGGTGGCGGGTGGCGATCGTCAGCACCTGCGGGTGGTGGGTCGCAATTACCAGCGTGCGCCCATCCCTGGCCCAAGCGTTGAGCGCCTCGATCACCAGCGCCTCGGTGGCGGCGTCGAGATTCGAGGTCGGCTCATCGAGCAGCACCAGCGGCGCATCGCTTAGATACACCCGTGCCAGCGCCAGCCGCTGCGCCTGCCCGCCGGAAAGCCCCACGCCGCGCTCGCCAAGTGGCGTATCTAACCCGTAAGGCAGCGAGGTCAGGAGTTCACCAAGGCCTGCCCGAGCGAGCGCTTGATGGAGCATCCCATCACTCGCCTCGGGGTTGGCGAGCCTTAAATTCTCAGCAAGGCTTCCTTGAATCAGGCAAGGGCTTTGATCGAGCCAGGCAATCTGCCCCGAGCGACGCGAGAGCGCGCCCTTTTGCGGTTCCATGAAGCCCGCCAGTAGCGCTAAAAGCGATGACTTGCCGCTGCCGGAGGCGCCGGTAAGCGCCAGGATATCGCCTCGCGCAATCGTTAGATCGACGTGGGATAGAATAGCTCCGCGCTGGGGGTAGCCAATCGACACGCCCTTCAACTCGCAAAGCGTCTGGTCGTGCGCGGGCGAGGAATGCTTGTGAGCGATCCAATCAGGCTCGTTGAGAATGAACACCAGGCTTTCCGCCGCGCCCAGCGCCGTTGCCCGGTCGTGATAGTGCTGAGAAAGCGTGCGCAGCGGCTGGAAAAACTCTGGCGCCAGCAGCAGTACGGCAAGCCCGGAAAAGAGCGAAAGCGACGACGCTGGGCCGAAATCGAGATAGCCCAGCAGCCCAAAGCCCACGTACATCGCCACCACCGCGATGGCAACAGAAGCAAAGAACTCGAGCACCGCCGAGGAGAGAAATGCCAAGCGCAGGGTCTTCATCGAAAGCCGCCGATATTCGTCGGTGGCGTACCAGACATCCCGGCGCGCTTTCGCCGTGCGCCCGAACAGCTGCAGCGTACTCATGCCGCGCACCCGGTCGACGAAGTGGGCGGAGAGACGGGAGACGGCGCTAAACTGCTCGCGATTCATCCGTTCGGCGCCCATGCCTACCAGCGCCATAAACAGCGGAATCAGCGGCGCCGACAAGAGCAAAAAGATGACGACGACGTAATCGAGCGTGCCGACGACCGCCGCGATCAATAATGGCAGTATCAGTACGATACGAAGTTGGGGGTGAAAACGCGCGAAATAGCCTTCCAGCGCGTCGACATGCTCGACGAGCTGGGTAGCCAGCGCCCCGCTTTGATGATGTGTCAACCACTGCGGGCCGAGCGTGGCGAGCTTGTCCAGAAGCGATACTCTCACTCGCTGGCGAATGCGAAGGCTCGCCTCGAACGCCAGTACTTCCTGGCCCCACTGGAGTGCGGCGCGCAGGCCCACCAACGCTAAGAGTATTAAAAACACGCCCGAAAGCTCTGAGAGCGGCCGGGCGTGTACGAGGATCTGATCGACGAGCCAAGCCAGCCCCACCAGCAGGCCGGTGGTGCTGGCCCCGGCCAGCACCCCGCACACCGCAGCGCCCAAAAGCCTTTTTTTCTCTACCTGTGCCAGTTGCTTGAGCCACTGGCGCGGCGTCAGGGTCGCAGGGGGATGGGGTGCCGGTCTCATGGGTTTAGTGATACCCCTCGCCAACGCGAACCTTGCCGCGGAACACCCAGTAGGTCCAGGCGGTGTAGGTCAGCACGACAGGAATGACGAAGAGCACGCCAATCAGCAAGAAAAGCTGCGACTCCGGCGCCGAGGCGGCGTCCCACAGCGTGTAGTTCGGCGGCACGATCACCGGCCACTTGCTGAAAATCAGGCCAAGATAGGTAAACACATAGATTCCTACGGTGGCCACGAACGGAACGCCTTCGCGCTTGTGCTGAACACTTCGAAAAACGATGAACGCGCACAGCAGCGCCAGCGCCGGGAAGATCCAGATAAAGCGCAGTTGGCCGAACCAGCGCTCCCACACGAGTTCGTCGATGAACGGTGTCCAGAGGCTGATGATCGCGAATACGATCAGAACCGCCGCCAGCAGCATCGGCGTGATCTTGTAGGCCCACTCTTGAATATAACCTTCGGATTTCATGATCAGCCAGGTCGCGCCCAACAGTGCATAGCCTGCCATCAGCCCAAGCCCGGTGAGAACGGAGAACGGCGTCAGCCAGTCGAGTGCACCACCGGTGTAGACGAAATTCTCGACTGAGAAGCCCTGAATATAGGCGCCGACCACCGCGCCCTGGGCGAACGCCGCCACCGCCGAGCCCCAGCAGAACGCACGGTTCCACCAGCGGCGGTTGCGCCGTGACTTGAAACGAAACTCAAAGGCGATACCGCGGAAGATCAGCCCCGCCAGCAGCAGGAACACGCCGATATAGAGCGCGGGCAAAAAGACCGAGTAGACCAGCGGAAAGGCGCCTAAAAGCCCCGCCCCGCCCAGCACCAGCCAGGTTTCGTTGCCATCCCACACCGGGGCGACGGAGTTCATCATGACGTCCCGGGCATCCTCGTCCGGGGCGAAGGGAAAGAGAATGCCTATCCCCAGATCGAAGCCGTCCATCAGCACGTACATGATGACGCCAAACCCGATGATCACAGCCCATATGATAGATAAATCGAACATTTCCATGGTTAGCTCCTGACCGGCTCAACGTCGTCGTCAAAGGGGGTATGCGCGGCAGAAAGCGGGCGTTTGGGACGGTCGGCGTCCGGGTCGACCTCTGCACGGGCCTCATGGGGCAGCATGCCATTGCGCACCACGCGGGTGAGATAATAAATGCCGGCGTAGAACACCACGGCGTAGACCAGCACGTACCCGGTGAGCGAGAACAGCGCCATGCCGCCGGTCAGCGAGGGCGTCAGGCCCTCGGCGTGGGTCATCATGCCGTACACAAGCCAGGGGGCGCGGCCGGATTCAGTGACGATCCAGCCGGCCAGCACCGCGAGAAACGGCGTGGCGATCATGCCGACCAGCACTTTCAAATAAAGCGTGCTCTCATAGACCCGGGCCCGACGGCGCAGCAGCAGCCCGGCGAAGGCAACGGCGATCATGACAAGACCGATGCCCACCATCACGCGAAACGACCAGAACACCAGCGCCACCGGCGGCTGCTCCTCCGGCGACACTTCGCTGATGCCAGGAATTTCGCCGTCCAGGGTGTGGGTCAGGATGATGCTGGCAAGGTTGGGAATACCCACTTCGAAGTGGTTTTCCTGGGCCTGCTGATCCGGAATCGCGAACAGCAACAGCGGTACGTTGCCGCTGGTTTCCCAGTGCCCTTCCATCGCCGCCACTTTGGTCGGCTGGTGCTCGAGGGTATTGAGGCCGTGGTAATCACCGATTACCGCCTGAGCCGGCGTTAGCACCATCAAAAGCCACAAACACATGGAAAGCGCCCGGCGGTTCGCCGCCACGTCGCGGCCGCGCAGCAGAAACCAGGCGCTCACGCCGGCCACCACGAACCCACCGGTAATGAACGAGGCCACCGCCATATGGGCGAAGCGGTACGGGAAGGAGGGGTTAAAGATCGCTGCGCTCCAGGAGGTAACGTGGAAGCGATTATCGATCAACTCCACGCCGGCCGGCGTGTGCATCCAGCTATTGGCGGCGAGAATCCAGAACGCGGAAATGAAGGTGCCCACCGCGACCATCGTGGCCGCAAATAGGTGAACTCCCTCCGGTACCTTGCCTCGCCCAAAGAGCAAAATGCCGAGAAAAGCCGCTTCGAGAAAGAAGGCGGTCACGACTTCGTAGCTCAGCACCGGGCCGATGAAGTTGGACGCCGCCAGCGAGAAGTTGCTCCAGTTGGTGCCAAACTGAAAGGACATGACAATGCCCGACACCACACCCATGGCGAACACCACGGCAAAGACTCTTGTCCAGAACAGCGCCAGCCGATCCCAGGCCGGATTCTGCGTCTTGAAAAAGAGTCCGTGGAGCAGCGCAATGTAGGACGCAAGCCCTATGGTGAAGACGGGGAAGATCGTGTGAAAACAGACGACGAAGGCGAACTGTATTCGCGACAACATCAAGGGGTCGAGTTCCATGACACTCTCCTGAAACCGGGGAAAAGTAAGGCGCGCCCATGGGTAACAAAAGCCTGGTCGTGTCAGGAAGGTGTTGACCGTTGCCTTGGCCAGGCTAATTTTTACTCACGCTGTCATCTTACTGCGTCAACGCCCGGGTTACACGGGCTGCTCGGTGCCAATGATGTGTCGCAATGACGCACATCAATTTATCGTGATATTGCTCAGCTCATGACCACTACGCTGACCATGTACGCGGTGTAGCCGACAAAGGCCGCGAACAGCGCGCCGCCTTCCAACCGGTTGATTCGCCGCGGGCGTCCGCGCCAGGAAAACGCGAACAGCACCATCAAAAGCGTCATGCAGGTCATCACACTCCAGTCGCGCACCAGCACCTCGCGCCCGGCCTCGATCGGGGTGATCACGCCGGCAAGCCCCACCACCGCCAGGCTATTGAAAAGGTTCGAGCCCACGACGTTGCCCAGCACCATGTCGTGTTCGCGCCGGCGCAGCGCGCTGATCGACGAGGCGAGTTCGGGAAGTGAAGTGCCCACCGCTACCACGGTCAGGCCAATGATCAAATCGCTGACACCGAAGGCCTGGGCGATTTCGACCGCACCCCACACCAGCATCCGCGAGCTCACGATCAAAAGCACCAGCCCGATCAGCGTCCAGGCCACCGACTTGCCTTTGGACATGGGCTGGGCATCGAGGTTTTGGGTCACCTCCTCTACCAGCGGGTCCTGCTGCTGAGTGCGTGAATGCCAGATGCTGTAGCCGATGAACAGTACCAGAGCCACGAGCAGCACCACCGCCTCGAGCCGCGATACCCAGCCGTCGAACAGCATGTAGCCGGTCAGCGCCATGACGATGACAAGCAGCGGCATCTCCTTGCGAATCACGCTCGAATGCACGGCCAACGGCGCCAGCAGCGCAATGAACCCCAGCACCAGGCCGATGTTGGCGATATTGGAGCCGTAGGCGTTACCGACGGCAAGGCCCGGGTTGCCCTGAAGCGCCGCCAGCACCGACACCATCATTTCCGGGGCTGAGGTGCCGAAGCCGATGACCAGCATCCCGATCAACAGCGGCGAAAGCCCGAGCCAGCGCGAGGTCGCCGCGGCCCCCTCGATGAATTTTTCCGCGCTCCAAATGAGCAGCACCAAACCAATCACGACCGCCAAAGCAGCGAGCAGCATACGAAGTCCTTCGTCAGGAGTATAAAAGAGGCAAAAGCGCCCGCATCGTTATTCAGCCAGTGCCGCGGGTCAAGTGCACATCGACCGTTTGAGCTATTTTGTTTGGGAAGCGCTCAGCGGCGTTTGACAGCCCTGAGCGCTCAACGTATTAATCGAACCCAAAGCATTGTCGAGACAATCGAATTGCGCTACTACCAGTTCAAGAAACGGCCTACCGTGGCGCTTTCACCGCCGCTAGTCGATACGCTGCCGCCGGAGACGCGGCTGACGCGCCGGCGCCTGCGCGCCTGCCACGAATGCGACTGGGTCAGCGCCCTACCGCCGCTGGGCTCCGGTGAAAAAGCCTCCTGCCCGCGCTGCTCGCACACTTTAGTCAAACGCCACCGCTACCCTGCCCAGCGCAGCATGGCGCTGGCGATCGCGGCGTTCGTGGCGCTACTGGTGGCGGTGTCGTTTCCCTTCGTTAGCTTCAACGTCAGCGGCGTGAGTAACCGCATCGAGCTGACCCAGACCGCCACCACGCTGATCAACTTTCACCAGCCATTAGTGGCCATCGCGGTGATCATGACCATCGCCGTACTGCCGGCGCTCTACCTGTTTGGCGTCATGTGGCTGCAGTACGGGCTTCTGCGCGGCCGCCACATGCCTTATAGCCGCGATATCGCCCGCTCGCTCGCCCACTTTCTTCCCTGGATGATGGCCGATGTCTTCATCATCGGCGCGCTGGTGAGCCTGATCAAGGTCGCCGGGCTCGCCCAGATTCATTTGGGCATCTCCTTCTGGGCCTTTTGCATCTTCGCCATCCTTTTGCTTAAAACCAGCCAGTCGCTGGATGCCGACTGGATGTGGTTTTCACTGGAAGGCGAGCCGCTGGCCCCGGAAGGCACGCTGACCGGCACGACCGCCGCCGTCCAGGGCGTGACGGGCTGCCCGACCTGCGGGCTGATCAATCGCCTGCCCGCAACAGGCAAGGTGCGCTGCCAGCGCTGTCACGAGACGCTTCACCAGCGCGTGCCGCACAGTTTGCAGCGCACCTGGGCGCTGCTGTTCGCCGCCACGGTCATGTATATTCCGGCCAACCTTTACCCTATCATGACTACTACCAGCCTCGGCTCGAGCTCGCCATCGACCATTATCGGCGGCGTGGTGCAGCTCATTCAGATGGGCTCTTGGCCGGTGGCGGCGGTGATTTTCATTGCCAGTGTCATCGTTCCGGTGGGCAAGTTGTTTGCCCTGGCCTGGCTTTGCCTGATCGCCAAGCGAAGTGACGAGCTCAAGGCGCAAAGCCGTACCCGGCTCTACCGGCTGACCGAGTTCATCGGCCGCTGGTCGATGGTCGACGTCTTCGTCGTCGCCATTTTGGTGGCGCTAATTCGCGCGGGCTCGCTGATGTCGATCACCCCAGGCCCCGCCGCGCTTGCCTTTGGCTCGGTGGTCGTGCTAACCATGCTCGCCGCGATGGCCTTCGACCCGCGCCTTCTGTGGGACACCCCACCCCCGCGCCCTATCAGGCACAGGCTCAACACCCGGTTTAAACTAGCGACCAAGGAATCAGTGGATGGCTGAGGATTCACCGCAACTCGATACACCCCCACCCGAAGAGAATGAGCAGCATCGGGCCAAATCATCTCGTCAGACACGCCTGTCGCCCATTTGGATCGTGCCGATCGTCGCGCTGGTGATCGGGCTTTGGCTGGTTTACGACAACTACACCAGCCGCGGGACGCTAATTACCCTGACCACCAACAATGCCGAAGGCATCGAGGCCGGCAGCACTCTGATTCGAAGCCGCAACGTGGAGATCGGGATCGTGCAGAGCGTGCGGCTCTCCGACGACCTATCCCACGCGGTGATGAGCGCGCGCATCCAGCCCGAAGCCGAGGCGATGCTGCGCGAGGACAGCCGCTTTTGGGTGGTCAAGCCGCGTATCGGCCGTGAAGGCATCAGCGGGCTCGGCACGGTGCTTTCCGGCGCCTACATCCAGCTTCAGCCCGGCCGCTCCGAAGAGCCGCGCCGCGAATTCGAGCTAAGCGACGTACCGCCAGTGGCGGTGGCCGGCCAGGCGGGGCTACAAATTAGCCTGGTCAGCCAGCTCGGCAACTCCCTACGTGTAGGCGACCCGGTATCCTACCAGGGGTATACCGTAGGCCGGGTCGAGGACAACCGCTTCGATGCGGAGTCGCGCACCATGCAGCACCAGATCTTTATCGAGGAGCCCTACGCGCAGCTCGTCACCGACAGCACGCGCTTTTGGAGCGCCAGCGGCATCGATTTTCGCCTCGACGCCGACGGCGTGCGGGTGAACGTTGAATCCCTCGAAGCGCTTTTGGGCGGCGGCGTCACCTTCGGCGTGCCGGAGGAGCTGCCGATGGGAAGGCCGGTGGGCAACAACGCCCGCTTTACGCTCTACGCCGACGAGGACGACGCCCGGGAAGGTACCTTCAACCGCTATCTGGAGTACGTGCTGCTGGTGGACGACACCGTGCGCGGGCTTTCCCGCGGCGCGCCGGTGGAGTTTCGCGGCGTGCGCATGGGCACCGTGGCCGCGGTGCCCTGGAACTTCACCGCACCGCAACCCAACTCCCGGGCACAGTTCGCTATTCCGGTGCTGATCCGCATCGAACCCCAACGTTTGGGCATCGAAAGCGAGGATATCGACCTCGACGAATGGGAGGCACGCTTTAATCGCATGTTCGATCTTGGGCTTCGCGCCTCGCTCAAAAACGGCAGCCTGTTGACCGGGGCGCTGTTCGTCGACCTCAATTTCCAGCGCGACCTGGCCGGTGAGTACGTTAACGAGACCTTCTCCGAGCGCACCATCTTCCCCACCGTCGCCGGCGGCTTCGCCCAGATTCAGGCCCAGGTAACGAGCCTTCTGGACAAGCTCAACGCGCTCGAGGTGGAGCCGCTACTGGCCGGGCTCGATCGCAACCTGCAGGCCTCGGAAAGCGTGCTCGACGAGGTGCGCGAAGTGAGCTCGTCGCTCAACGCAATTCTAAGCGCCCCGGACACCCGGTCACTTGGCGGCAACGTCAACGCCACGCTCGAAGAGCTTCGCACGACGATCGAAGGGCTTTCACCCTCGTCGCCGGCCTATCAGGATCTGACGTCGGCCATCGAGCGCCTAGACCGGTTGATGCGCGATCTGCAGCCGCTGACGCGCACCCTCAACGAGAATCCGCGAGCGCTGCTTTTCGATAATCTGGATGCGGAAGACCCGATTCCGCGCGCCCCGCGATAAAAGGATGACGCCATGCGCAACCCAACGCTGACATTCGCCGCCATCATGGGGCTTGGCCTTTTTCTCGGCGGCTGCGCCTCGAGCGTGACGCCGCCGGCGCGCTATATGCTGCCCGCCACGCCGATCGCCACGCCCGCCACCGCAACGGCGCATACGCTGCAGGTGGGCGCGCCCAGGCTTTCGCACTACCTGGACGTCGACGGTATCGTCATGCAGCTCGACGACATTACGCTCAATGCGGCGCGCGAGCACCAGTGGGCGGAAGAGCTTGGCCGCCAACTCGAGCGCGGCTTACGCGCGCGGCTCTCCCAACAGCTTCCGCTGGTGCAGGTAGTGGGTGCCCAGGGCCGCCAAAACGAGGCGCTGACGCTCTCCCTCGAAGTGGATCAGTTCCAGGGACGCTACGATGGCAACGCCGTTGCCAGCGGCCAGTGGCAGCTTCGAGGCGCGGGCAACGAACTTTTGGCTTTCGAGAGCTTCCACGCCGAAACCGAGCTTCGAGAGGACGGCTACCCGGCGCTGGTGCGCGCCCTGGGTCAGAGCCTGGATCAGGTCGCAAGCGATATCGCTTTGGAAATTCGCACCGGCGGCTACTTCTAATACCCTTCTCACAACACCCCTCTCGCGCTCGGTGTTTTGCGCCGCGCGCGGGGGCTTTGCGCGGCGCTAAAAAAGCGTCGATCTCAAATGCCCCTCGCAGCCAGGCGCGCTATCTGGCAAACTTCGCTGCCGCGCGGGGCTACCCGCGCGTTTTTATTCATTACGAACCTGGCCCAGCAAGCGCGCACGAGCGCCTTCGCTGTGCGATGGCGGAGAACGCATGAGCTTTACCGAACTTGGTCTGCAGGACGACTTACTACGCGCCATTAGCACCCAGGGCTATACCCAGCCAACGCCCATCCAGCAAAAAGCCATTCCGCTGGTATTGGCCGGGCGCGATTTGCTGGCCAGCGCCCAGACCGGCACGGGCAAGACCGCCGGGTTTACGCTTCCGCTTCTACAGCTTTTAAACAACGGCAAACGCCCGGGCAAGCGCCAAGTGCGCGCGCTGGTGCTGACGCCAACGCGCGAGCTGGCCGCTCAGGTCGGTGAAAGCGTGACCGATTACGGCAAGTATCTGTCGCTCAAGTCGCACATCATTTTCGGCGGCGTAGGCCAGAACCCGCAGGTCCAGGCGCTCAAGAACGGCCTCGACGTTCTGATCGCCACCCCGGGGCGGCTGATGGATCTGCAGCAGCAGGGCCACGTCGACCTCTCCCAGGTCGAAATTCTGGTGCTCGACGAAGCCGACCGCATGCTCGATATGGGCTTCATTCACGACATCAAGCGTATTTTGAAGCTTTTGCCGAACAAGCGGCAAAACCTGCTCTTCTCCGCTACCTTCTCCAACGAGATCCAGACGCTGGCCACCCAACTGCTGGATAACCCGGCGCTGGTCGAAGTCGCTCCGCGTAACACCACCGCCGAAAAGATCGAGCAGAGCGTGTATCGCGTCGATCGCGAGAAAAAGCGTGAGCTTTTGGCGCACCTGATCAGCCAGCACGGCTGGTTCCAGGTACTGGTTTTCACCCGTACCAAGCACGGCGCCAACCGCCTGGCCGAGCAGCTATCCAAGCAGGAAATTCCGGCCATGGCGATCCACGGCAACAAGAGCCAGGGCGCGCGTACGCGGGCGCTGGGCGCGTTCAAAAGCGGCGATTTGCAGGTGCTGGTGGCCACCGATATCGCCGCCCGCGGGCTCGATATCGACGAGCTGCCCTTCGTGGTCAATTTCGATTTGCCCAACGTCGCCGAGGATTACGTCCACCGCATCGGGCGTACCGGCCGCGCCGGTAGCAACGGCGAGGCGGTGTCGCTGGTGTGCGTCGATGAGCACGCGCTGCTGGCCGGCATCGAGAAGTTGATCAAACAAACTCTGCCGAAAAAGATCGAGCCCGGCTTCGAGCCCGACCCCAACGCCAAGCCCCAGCCGATCGAAAACGGCCGTCGCGGCCAGCGTCAACCCGGCGGCGGCGGGCGCAGCCAGGGCCAGCGCTCGGGCCAAAACCAGCGCCAGGGCGAGAAATCGGACAAGGCGCCGCGTCGGCGCGCCCGTCGCTAGCGCGGCATCGGTGAATATGCGAAAGTCGTGCGTTTTCGGGCGCGCGCCTTTCGCGCCCAGCAGAACCTGTTCAGGGAGTGATTATGGCGTCTCAACGTATCAATGATTATCGGCAGTGGCTGGTCTTTCAACGCCAGGAGCAGCTAAGCCGCGAACATCAGGGCATTGCTCAGCGTCTCGAGGATGCGAAGGTAACGCCCAGTCAGGTTATTCAGGCCTACCGCAGCATGGCGGACAAGGCGGCCACCGAAGGCGCCTGCTACCGCACGCTGTTTATGCGTGAAAGCGATGAAACCTCGGCGCTGGTGTGTGAAGGGTGGCTGTTCATTCGCCGCGTACTCAGTGAAGGCAACACCACCCGCGTGCGCGCCACGCTGCTGGAAACCTTCACCCTCGACGATGGAATTCTTTCGCCCGGCGACAAGCCTGCGCGCAAGGTCACGCTCGAGATTTTCGAGAAGCTCGACATAAATAAGGGTATGCGTACCGACGTTCGCGTCGACTGCCTGGAAACGCCGGAAGATTATCACTTCATCACCCTGATGGACGTCGCTCGGGGCGACCTGCGACCACATCTCAAATAGCCATGGCTTCGAAGCGAACGCTATCGTTTATCGTCTTGATGTTCGTGGTGGGACTGAATCTGCGTCCTGCGCTTTCATCGGTGGCGCCGCTTCTCAACCGCCTGCAGGAAAACGCCGGGCTTAGCCCGGCGGCGGCGGGCCTGCTGACCACCCTGCCGGTACTCTCACTAGGCCTCGCCGCGCCTCTGGCGCCACTGCTCTCGCGCCGGCTGGGCGCCGAGCGGGCGCTGAGCGCAGCACTGGCGCTTTTGACCGCGGCGCTGCTGCTTCGCCCCGTGCCACTTGTAGGGGTGCTGTTCGTCGCCACCGCCCTGGCGGGTGCCTCCATCGGCATCGCCGGCACATTGCTGCCGGGGCTGGTCAAACGCGAATTGCCTCAAAGCGCGGATCTTTTGACCGGGCTTTACACCATGGCGCTCTGCCTTGGCGGCGCGCTGGGGGCCGGGCTCTCCGTTCCGCTGGCCAACGCGTTTGGCGGCTGGCCCTTGAGCCTGGCAAGCTGGGGACTGCTTGCGTTTGTCTCGCTGACGCTGTGGGTCTCCTTTGCGCCCAAACCGACCGCGAGCGTTCAGAGCGCTACCGCCACCGCATCGCTGTCCGCGCTTTTGCGCCAGCCGTTGACCTGGCAGATCATGCTCTACATGGGGCTTCAGTCCTCCATGGCCTATATCGTTTTTGGCTGGCTGCCGACGCTTTTGATTTACCGGGGCTACGGTGAGAGCGAGGCAGGCTTCATCATGGCGATTTCGATCGTGTGTCAGCTTGGCTCGGCGCTCTGCGCGCCCTGGCTTGCGCGTCTGGGTCGTGACCAGCGCCCGGCGCTTTTCATCATGCTCGCCGCGACCGCCCTGGGGCTTTTCCTTTTGATGATCGCCCCGCTCGGTTGGCGCTGGCTAGGGGCGCTTTCTCTCGGCGTGGGCCAGGGCGGCTGTTTCAGCCTGGCGCTCGGGCTTTTGGTGCTGCGAACCGCTAACGCGGGACTTGCCGGAAAGCTCTCCGGGCTGGTTCAGGGCGGCGGCTATACCATCGCCGCCGCCGGGCCTTTTGGCGTGGGCCTGCTGCTTCAGGTGTGCGCGCGTATCGAGCACATTGCCTGGCTCTTGTTGGCGCTGATCGGAGTCTGCTTCGTTTTCGCCCATTTGGCCGGGCGCAACCGCCAGCTCGACGACGCCGGCGGAAGGCTTTACGTTACTCGACAGGACATGGCATGAACAGGGCTCCCAGGCTTCGTGACGACGCCCACCGCGGCGAGCGCGTACTCGTGATCTACACCGGCGGCACGATCGGCATGCACGCCAGTGCCGCTGGCCTGGCGCCCGGCAGTGGGTTCGAAACGCGTCTGGCACGGGCGCTTGAAACGCTCTCGATCAATCAGCAAAGCCAGCTTCCGGCCTTCGAGGTCGAAAGCCTCGAGCCGCTGATCGACTCCAGCGCGGCCACCCCGCTCACTTGGCAGCGCATCGGCGCGCTAATCGCCGAGCGGTTTGCCGATTACCGGGGTTTCGTGGTACTTCACGGCACCGATACGCTGAGCTTCACCGCCTCGAGCCTTGCCTACCAGCTACAGGGGCTCGACCGGCCCGTGGTCGTGACCGGCGCCATGCAGCCGCTGGAAGCACCCAACAGCGACGCACTCGCCAACGCCTATGGCGCGCTTCGCTACGCCGCAAGCGCGACCCTCAAGGAGGTGGCGGTCTACTTCGCGGGAACGCTTCTGCGCGGCGTGCGAAGCGTCAAACAGCACAGCGAAGCCCCCAAAGCGTTCGACAGTCCCAACTACCCGCTTCTAGGCGAGCGCGTCGACGAGGATTTCATCGAGTACCCAAGCCGCGGGCTCGGTAGAAGCCAGCGCGGCGCGCCCCGTTTCGAGCTTGCAAGCTACGCGACGCTCGCCCAAGGCGAAGTGGCGCGCATCGCGCTGTGGCCTGGCATCAGCGCCTGGCAGTTGGAAGCGCTGCTGGGAGATGCGCGAGTGAAAGGCGCGCTGCTCCAGCTTTGGGGAGCGGGCAACCTGCCCGATGACCCGGCGCTTTTAGCCGTGCTGGCCAAGGCCTGCGGCGAGGGCAAGCTGCTAGCTGCGGTGAGCACCTGCCCCCAGGGAAGCGTTCGTTTCAGCACCTACGCTGCGGGCGCGGGGCTTTTCGATGCCGGCGTGCTTTCAGGGGCGGACATGACGCCGGAGGCGGCGCTCACCAAACTCGTCCACCTGTTGGCTCAGCCGATCGCTGAGGCGGACCGCCGCCGGCGCTTTTTGACGCCGCTGGTTGGCGAGCGCCAGGGCTAGGCTGGCGCCGTGCGATATTCAGACTATTTTTTAAGGCAAGGCTCAGCCTTGTCGATGACAACCCAAGGAAAGGATGAAAATGATGGATCAACCCGTACACGAATTCAGCGATCTTTTCGAACAGCTGGGGCTTGCCTCGGACAAGGCCTCAATCGAGGCGTTCATCGAAGAGCACGGGCCGCTTCCGGCGTCCACGCCGATTGCCGAGGCGAGCTGCTGGAACGATGCTCAGGCCGCGTTCCTGCGCGAAGCGATTGCCGATGATGCGGACTGGGCCGAGGTCGTAGGCCATCTCGACGCCGCCATGCACCAGCCGCACTAACACCCCCGTTTTTAACGACCCTCGCGCGCCGCGTCCCCGCGGCGCCGATACCACGCCCCAGCCAGCAGCAGAAGCGTTAACGCCAGAAGCGGCAGCAATACATCGAACTGCAGCGCGTTCTCCTGCTCGATCGCTTCGAGCGTTTTATAAATGGCGCTACTGTAAACGCCCCACTTGATCGAAAGACCCAGCGCCGCCGCGGCGAGGTAGGGTTTAATCGCAAGACCGCCAAGCCCGGCGGCGTAGTTGATCACCGAATGGGGAAACCCCGGCAAAATCCTGAGCGCGCACTGGGTCAGCAGATCGCTTCGCCGCTCGAGCGTTTGCATTACGCGCGCGGTGAGCCCGCCGGGGTTGATTCGAGTGCGAAACCGCGCGGCCAGCAGGTAAGCGGCCCAGGCACCGGCGACGCTACTCAAAGTGAGCATCAGGGTCGCGGCGAGCGGCGGATAGAACGGCGCGATCAGCCAAAGGCCGATACTGCCGGGAAGCCCGACGGCAAGCGTGGCCGCCATGATCAGCATGACGCTTGCGATGATGGCCGGGTGATGGGACGTGTCGGCAGCCCAGCGCTTGAGGGCCGATAAGTTCGGCGAGTACCAGAGCCAGACGTAGCCAAGCATTGCCAGCAGGGCAAACAGTGCCACCCAGCGCCAGCAGGCGTGCCCGTGCCTAGCCATTGAGTCGGGCTTCGACCCGCTCGAGGATCTGCCGACTCACCTTGCCGACCATGGGTTTGGCGGCCTTGTTGACAGCTTTTTCCATCAAGCGGTTGCGAATGTCGTAGGTCAGGGTGAGCGAAACGCGAGTGCCCTGCTCGACCGGCTCGAGCCGGTAGCGCCCCTGGTTTTTTACCCCGTCAAGCGACTCCCAGGCAAGCGTATGCGGGGGCTCTATCTCGGTGACCTCTACATCGAAGGCCCAGTCCATGCCGACGGCGCGGACGTGCCAGCGGTAACGGTTATCCCCGAGCGTGTCGATCGAGTGGATCATATCGGAGTAGTCGGCGAAATCCTCGACGCGCCGAAGCAGTTCAAATACCTGCTCCGGCGGAGCGTGGACGATTTCGCTGTGTTCTATGGTCGCCATGAGTGCGTCTCGAAAAGCTGAATGAACGTGCGGGGGTGCCCGCGCCGCTTGGCGCAAGCGTACCCAAGCGCTGGCGCGGGGTAAGCGCTAGCCAAGCGCGCCCTGAGTGCGTAAACTGCGCTGCGTTCCGGACCGGACCCCGGACTCTTGCCGTCAAGGCTCAATAAATTCTCCGGCCAGCGAGTATTAGCATGTCATCCCCTTCCTGTACACACTCCCCCGCCACTGTAGTGATCTACTCCGGCGGCATGGACTCCTTTACCGTTCTACACCGCGCGTTAAAAGAAGGGCTTAGCGTACACGCGCTCTCCTTCGACTACGGCCAGCGCCACCGCCGCGAGCTCGACACCGCCCGCCTGGTATGTGAAAAGCTCGAGATTCCCCACCAGGTGGTGGACATTCGCGCCATCCACGGGCTGATCGACAGCTCCGCGCTGACCGACGCCGCCGCGACCATGCCCGATGCCGACTACGCCGAAGAGAATCTTCAGGCGACGGTGGTGCCCAATCGCAACATGATCCTTTTGTCGCTGGCCATCGCCAAGGCGGTGAACATCGGCGCCGGGCGCGTCGACTACGGCGCTCACGGCGGCGACCACGTGCTCTACCCGGATTGCCGCCCGGCGTTCGTCGACGCGATGCGCCACGCCGCCGCTATCGCCAACTTCGAGCCCGTCGACGTGCACGCGCCGTATCTCGACGCCACCAAGGCGCAGATTTTGCGCGAAGGCCTGGTCATGGGGCTCGACTATCGCGATACCTGGACCTGCTACGAAGGCCGCGAACTCGCCTGCGGACGCTGCGGCAGCTGCCGTGAGCGCCTGGCCGCCTTTGCCGAAAACGGTGTGACCGACCCGCTCGAGTACGCCTCCGCCAATGAGTCGGAGGCGAGCGATGTATCACGTTAAGGAAGCGTTCTACACCCTGCAGGGCGAAGGTGCTCAGGCGGGCCGAGCCAGCGTTTTTTGCCGCTTTACCGGCTGCAATCTGTGGTCCGGCCGCGAAGTAGACCGTGCCACTGCCGCATGCACCTTCTGCGATACCGACTTTATCGGTGTGGACGGTGAAGGCGGCGGGCGCTTTACCGATGCCGCAGCACTTGCCGAGCATCTCAAGGCGCTGTGGCCTGACGCGGCCAGCGGCGCCGTGCCCTACGTGGTGTTTACCGGCGGCGAACCGCTTTTACAGCTCGATACCGCGCTGATCGAGGCCATCAAGGCGCAAGGCTTCGAGATCGGAGTGGAAACCAACGGTACCGTCAGCGTGCCCGCAGGCATCGACTGGCTTTGCGTCAGCCCCAAGGGGGCTACTACGCTCAAGGCGCTGGCAGGCGATGAGTTGAAGCTCGTCTACCCGCAGCGTGAGGCCGCCCCGGAGCGCTTCGAGGCGCTCGACTTCACCCACTTCTTTCTTCAGCCGATGGACCAGGGAACGCCCGCGGACAACCAGGCCCGCGTCTCGGCCACCACCGCGTATTGTATGGCCCACCCACGCTGGCGGCTGTCGCTTCAGACGCACAAGATCGCAGGATTCGCTTAATGGCCCTTTTCGTTAAAGAACTCAGTCATATCGACGTCTCGGTCTGGTGCCCGCAAAACGGCCTGACCGGCGTGAGCTGGCGGGTAGACGCCACGCTTGAAGGCGAGCTGGGCGAGGACGGCATGCTGTTCGATTTCGGCCGCGTCAAACCCTTCATCAAGAAAACACTCGACGCCGGAGTCGACCACACCCTGCTGGTACCGATGCAGGCGCCGGGCGTGAGCGTCGAGCCCTGCGATGAGGGCCTTTGCGTGCGCGCCACCACGCCCTACGCGTTTGAAGTGCGCGGCCCAAAACAAGCCTTTACGCTGATCGAGGCGGCCACCGTCGAGCGCGCCGCACTCGCCGACTCGATCAGCCAAACGCTGACCCGGACCTGCCCGGAGAACGTCGAGCGGGTAACGCTTGCGTTTTTGGACGAGGCGATCGATGGCGCGGCCTACGGCTACAGCCACGGGCTCAAGCGCCACGACGGTAACTGCCAGCGTATCGCCCACGGCCACCGCTCACGCCTCGAGATTTATCAGCACGGCGAGCGCCAGCCGGCGATCGAGCGTCGCTGGGCAAGCTGGCTCGACCAGCGTTACCTGCTCGAGCGCGCCGATATCGAGACGCAAGGCGAGGCGCAGCTAACGTGTCGCTACGTGGCCGGCGAAGGAGAGTTCGCGCTCACCCTGCCGCTGGAGCGCTGCGCGGTGCTGCCCTACCCAACCACGGTCGAGAACATCGCCCGCTGGCTCGCCCAAGAGATCGCACGCGAGACGGGTATGCCGACACGGGTGCACGCCTTCGAGGGCTTCAACAAGGGCGCGACCGGCGAAAGCGAGGGAGTGTGAACATGGCGGCGCTGATTGCCAAGCAAGAGAGTATCGAGCCTGGCTGCCGGGCCGGCTGCGGGGCGTGCTGTATTGCGCCGTCGATCAGCTCCGCCATTCCGGGGATGCCCGGCGGCAAGCCCGCCGGCGTTCGCTGTGTGCAGCTCGATGACGACAACCTGTGCCGGCTTTTCGGTGATCCGCGCCGGCCCGCGGTCTGCGCGCGGTTCGTGTTCGATCACGACGTGTGTGGCGAGCGCCGCGACCAGGCGCTGGCCACCCTGGCCTGGCTCGAGGCGAGCACCTGACTCGCCTCTCACCCTCCTTCTAGCTTTCAACCCCGGCAGGCTGCGGCAGGCGCCGCTCGAGCAGGTTGATCCAGCGCACCAGCACCGGCGCATCGCTGTGGCTAACGCTTGCCAGCTTTTCGCGGAAGAGCTCGCGCGTCTTTCTATCATCCGGGGCAATATGGGTCAGCCAGAACTCGAGCGCGGCGAGCTCGTGGTGGCGATTGCCCTGCTCGCGAGCGTGGTCGATGGCAAGTTCAGCCAGTGCGGTCACCTCGTTTTTCGAATAGCCCAGCAGGTGGCGCACTTTGGCAAGCTGGGTGGCGATCTCCGGTAAAAACAGGCTGCTGCGCTCACGGGCAATGGTCAAGCACTGATCCAGATACTCCTCGGCGGAAGAGAGCTCCCCAAGCTCGATACAGGCGTCGGCGTACCAAAGTACCGGGCGCTGAAAGCGGTCGCGGCCATTAAGCTCCGCCATTTGATCGAGGCTCTCCTTGAGCCTTGAAAGCCCCGCCGGATCACCGCTGAGCGCCTGCTGCCAGCCAAGCACGCCTTGGGCGGAGATCTGCCATAGCTGCAGGTCCGGCGTGGCGGTCATCGCCGCGGCGCGTTCGGCGTGGCGCGCGGCCAAATGAACGTGACCGAGCTGACGATAGAGCGCGGTGGCGAACATCAGGGCGATGGCCAGCGTCCCCGGGTGGCCAATTTTTTCGGCCAGACGAATCGCCGCGGCGATATGGCGCTCGGCGCGCTGGTAATCGCCGCGAAGACACAGCGTCCAGCCCTGAAAGCAGGCCGCGCTCACCTGGGGGTGCTCCGAGAACGGCAGCCACTCGATCATCATCGGCGCGTTGAGCGGGTCGATCTCATTGAAGTGGTCGAACGCCTGGGCGATACGCCCGGCCCAGTACTCGCACTGGGCGCCGGCGTAGTCGGCGAGCCGACCATAGCGCGGGTCGTCCAACCGCTTGGCGATGTTGGAAAGCGTGGCGGCCAGCGCAAAGGCGTCGGCGTGGGCGTAGCGCTGGCTGCGGCTGAGCCAAAGCCCCCACTTAACCAGAAAGATCTGCTCGAGATCCTCCGGGTCCTCGAGCGGGTCGCCCCCGGCGTTGCGCAAAAGCTCCCGGGCGCTGACGAAACACTCTTGGGCGGTCGGCGAGCCGTGGCCTTCGAGGGCGAAGGCGGCCTGCCCCTTGACGGTGAGAAGACTCACTTCGCGCTCGAGGTGATCCACCGCCTCCCCCAGGCAGCCCAAGCCGAAATCCGCCATCTTGAGCGCCGTGCGGTTAGCGCTGACCTTGAGCGCCTCGCGGGCGGCGAGCTCGAAGTAGCGTGCAGCGCGGGTTTGGTGACCGCTGCGGCGCAAGTGGTTGGCAAAGTCGCCGGGGTGGCGGCTGATCCACATGGGAAAGCGCTCTTCGATCAGCGTGACGACCTGTTGGTGAAGCGCAGTGCGCACGTCCTTCGGGCAAGAGAGGTACGCCGCTTCGTGCAGCAGTTGATGGCTGAACTGATATTCGCTCTCGATGCCGGGCTGCTCGAAGGCATCGATGATTTCGAGCTGGCGCATGTGCTCCAGCGCCTTCAAGAGCCTGCCCTTGTCGGTCTGAGTGGCGGCGAGCAGCATATCCAAGCGAAAACGTCGGCCGAGCACCGCCGCCACGTGAGCGATGTCGCGGTCGCGCTCGAGCTGGTCGACTCGGCTAGTCAAAAGGCCTAAAAGCCCCTTGGGCAGCTCGTTGAACTGAACGCTGCGCCCCTCGCGGCGATCCAAATCCAGCCGTCGGCAAATCTCTTGCAGGTAGAGCGGCACGCCGTCGCAACGCTCGACGATCTGATTTTTGAGTCTGGGGCTCAGGTGGACCTGGTAGCGTTTGGCGAGCTGGGTCAAAAGCCGCCCTGACTGGCCAGCGTCGAGTTTGCCAAGCGATATCTGCTGGTCCCAGTGCAGCTTGACCGGAAGCGATTCGCGGCCGTGGTGGCTGGCCACCAGCATGAAAGCGGTGTTGATGGGGAGCCTGGCCTGCAGCCCGGTCAGCACCTTGAAAGAGGGTTCATCGAGCCACTGCAGGTCATCGATCATCAGCAGCAGCGTGCGGCTTTGCGCCTCGCGCTCGATCAGCCGGTGTAGAAGCCGCGCGACCAGCTCTACGGCGTCGCCGTTTTGGGTGAGCTGGGCGCTATCCTCGACCTCCCTCGCGCCCAGCGCCTGCTCCAAAAGCTCCTGGCGCCCGTCATCAAGAGACGTGATCTCGAGGGTTTGCTGCAGCGCGTGAAGCGCCTCCAGATCAACTGATTTTTGGCAGTGCCAGGCAAGCAGCTGGCGGGCGACGCCGTAGGGCTCCAGCACCGAAAGGCGCGTGGTGGGCAGCCAGCACACCGCCGCGTCGCGGCTGAGCTCGAGCTGGCGAAAGCCGACCATCAGCGCGGACTTACCCATGCCCGTGCCGCCGCGCACCAGAATGCTCTGGCGTAGCCCGATGCTCGCCCGGGCCTGGCCGTCGCGCAGCGCTCTCAACGCGGTTTCACGGCCGATGAGACTTGGCGGGGTGGCATCGCGCCCGCCCTCGTTCTGCCCCAGCACCAGCGCGCGCAGGCGCACGCGGCCATCGCTTGCTACCAGCCGCGACGAAAGCCTGGGCTGCAGATCGAGCGCCGGCGGCATGTGCTGGCTCGCCTCTTGCGAGATCACCAGCTCGCTGCCTTCGGCGGCGCTCATCAGCGATAGCGACAGCTGAGCCACTTGGCCCAGCGGATCGGCGAGCTGGCGCTCCGGCAGATAGACGACCCGGCCGCTGTTGAGTCCGGCGGCGAGCTCGAAACTCGGCGCCTGCTGATCGATACTCCAGCGCCGCGTGATCTCCTGAGGCAGCGCCTGGCGGCAGTGTTCGAACAGCGCCACCAGCTCGGCGAGCTGATGGGCCGGTCCGTGGGTGCCGAAGCAGGCAAGCCCCACCCCGCCGGTCGCGCCAGGCAGCCAAAAGCCGCCCAGGTGATGGCACTGCTGCTCGAGCCAGCGCAAGAGCTCGAGCTGGAGCGTCAGGCAGTGGCGCATGGCGCCGCGCTCCTGCCAGTCGCCCTGGAGCGTCAGGCGAATGGCCATGACCGAGAGCTGGCGCAGCTCGATTTCATCCTCGCGTAGCGGTTTGCTGTCGGCGGCCAGCGCCCGCGAGTAGGCGCCCTGGGGGCTAACGATCTGCGGGTCGACCTGGCCGTCGGACCAGTAGCTTGCCAGCTGTAGAAAGCCGGGCTCGGGCTGCTGACCCGAGAGCGCCAGCAGCTGGAGGTAGCTTTGGTACTGCTCGTGGGCCGCGGCCATGTGGTTGTTTTCAGCCAACTGGCGCACCAGCCGCTCGTGAAACGGGCCGTAACCAGAGAAGCAGCTGACCAGCTCCTCGATCACCGCGTCCGGCACGTCACTTTGCGTCTCGAGCACCTGTTCGGCAAAGCGGATCACCCGCTGGCGCCACTCGTTGCGCGCCTGCACCAGCCAGCGCTGGAACTCGCTGCAGTTGGCAAGCTGTAGTTCCTCGACCAGATCGCCCTGATAGCAGGCCATCACCGCCTCGAGCGTGTCGAGATCCGCCGGGCCTTCGAGAAGCGTTTGCAGCTCGTGTAGATCGACCTGCCAGTGGGCCGGCAGGTTGAAGGCGATGGTCTGACGCGAGACGTTGAGCACCGTGTCGGCGTTGTCGCCAAGCGACTGGCGCAGACAGTGAAGCGCGTGGCGCAGGTTGGTGCGCCCGGAGGAGAGTCCCTGATCCGGCCAAAGCAGCTCGGCGAGCGCGGCGCGATTGACGGGCTGGCGATGCAGACACAAATAAATCAGCAGCGCCTTGACTTTGTCGTAGCTGAAATGGGTCAGTACGTCCTCTCCAAGCGTTAGAGAGAAGTGTCCAAAAAGGGTCAGCTTGTCGATCTGCTTGGCATCGCGCATGAGACTCATCCTGGCTGGACGGGGCTCGACTTAGGCCGGCACACCGCTATGAAAACGAAATGCTGTATCGGGCGAAGTAATCAGCTCGGCTTCACGCGCTACAAAAAAGGCGATGCGATCATCGATCGGCTCCGCCGTTTGCTGCCGCGCCAGCAGCAAGTAATCCTCGAAGTGGCGCCCTTCCGACTTGACCAGCGTGCGATAAAACCGGGCAAGCTCTTCATCGAGGTAGGGGATCAGCCGCGCGAAACGCTCGCAGCTGCGCGCCTCGATCAACGCGCCAATGATCAAGATATCGATCAGCCGCTCGGGTTCGTTGGGCCGCAGGTGCTGTCTGAGTCCTTCGGCGTAGCGCGACGCGCTCAGGTGGGTATAGGTGACGCCGCGACGCTCCATCAACCCGACCACCTGCTCGAAATGGAGAAGCTCCTCGCGGGCGAGCTGCGACATTTTGGCAAGCAGCAGCGGCTGATCGACGTGGCGATACAGAAGATGCATCGCCGTTGAGGCGGCTTTTTTCTCGCACTGAGCGTGATCGATCAGCAGCGTTTCGGGGTTGGCCAGCGCCCAGCCCAGCCACGCATCCGGCGTTGGGCATGCCAAAAAGGCGCTAAGGCTTTCCGGCAGCAGGTCCTCGGCGCCAAGCGCGTGATCCTGCGACTTCAGTTCGGCTAACTCTATCGACATATACGGTTACCAAGCGCCCTTACTAATGAAATACGGTACAACGCCCTGGCGCGGCGTCCGTGTCCTTGGGCCATCGCCCTTTTGCAACCTTTAACGGCAATACGCTCTTTAACGCCAATACCATAACACGTGTTTAACTCAACTTTGGCTCAGCTTCGCGCAAGGTTTAAAGCCGCCCTGAGGTCTCAAGCGTTGACAGCGGCCCGCGCCTTTAACGCTCACATTATTAAATGGTCTATAGCGGTGTGATTGCAAACGGCTTTTAACGTGATACGAGAGTGCGCGTCAGCGTTGAGGTCTCCACGTATCGAGAAAAGCCAGCTTAAACGAGCGTTTGGCACACTGGATAGCCCGCTAAATGGTCAGTGACGGTTGCTCGCTTAACATTGTCGACAGTTTCACGTAGAATCGCCGCCATCCATTAGACGCTGCCTATCAAGCGACTATCACGTGCCCAGGCATGCCCGAAACCGTGCGGGCGGGCCGGGTACCATCAAGAAAACGAGAGGGCCCCAACGTGCTTGAAGCTTATCGCCAACATGTCGAGGAACGCGCCGCCGAGGGCGTACCACCCAAGCCCCTGAACGCCGAACAGACCGCGGCCTTGATCGAGCTTTTGAAAAATCCGCCGGCCGGAGAAGAGGAGTTCGTTCTAGAGCTGCTCACCAACCGCATCCCGCCGGGCGTCGACGAAGCCGCCTACGTCAAGGCCGGCTTTCTGACCGCCGTTGCCAAGGGCGAAACCGAGTCACCGCTGGTCGACAAAACGCATGCGGTCAAGCTTCTGGGCACCATGCAGGGCGGCTACAACATCGTTTCACTGGTAGAGCTTCTCGACAGCGACGAGCTTGCCAAGGAAGCCGGTGAGCAGCTCAAGCACACCATCCTGATGTTCGATGCCTTCCACGACGTGGAAGAGCGCGCCAAAAACGGCAACGCCGTGGCAAAAGACGTCATCGCCTCCTGGGCCGAGGCGGAGTGGTTCCTCTCCAAGCCCGCGCTCGAGGAAAAAATCACCCTGACCGTGTTCAAGGTCCCCGGCGAAACCAACACCGATGACCTCTCCCCGGCCCCTGACGCCTGGTCGCGCCCGGACATCCCGCTGCACGCCAACGCCATGCTCAAAAACGAGCGCGAAGGCATCAAGCCCGAAGCGCCCGGCACCCGCGGCCCGCTCGATCAGATCAACGAGATCAAGGACAAAGGCTTCCCGGTCGCCTACGTGGGCGACGTCGTGGGTACCGGCTCCTCGCGCAAGTCCGCCACCAACTCGGTGCTGTGGTTCTTCGGTGACGACATTCCCTTCGTTCCCAACAAGCGCGCCGGCGGCTTCTGCTTTGGCGGCAAGATCGCGCCGATCTTCTTTAACACCATGGAAGACTCAGGCGCCCTGCCCGTCGAAATGGATGTCGAGAAGCTCGAAATGGGCGACGTCATCGACATCTACCCGTATGAAGGCAAGGTGTGTAAGCACGGCACCGACGACGTCCTTACCACTTTTGAGCTAAAGACCCAGCTGATTCTGGACGAAGTACGCGCCGGTGGCCGTATTCCGCTGATCATCGGCCGCGGTTTGACCGGCAAGGCGCGCGAGTCCCTCGGCCTTGAAGCCTCCGACGTGTTCCGTCTCTCCGAGCAGCCTAAAGATACCGGCAAGGGCTTTACCCTGGCCCAGAAGATGGTCGGCAAGGCCTGCGATCTTCCCGGCGTGCGCCCGGGCATGTACTGCGAGCCGAAGATGACCACCGTCGGCTCTCAAGACACCACCGGCCCGATGACGCGCGACGAGCTCAAGGACCTGGCGTGCCTGGGCTTCCAGGCGGATCTGGTGATGCAGTCGTTCTGCCACACCGCGGCCTACCCCAAGCCGGTGGACGTGGACACGCACCACACTCTGCCCGACTTCATCATGAACCGCGGTGGCGTCTCGCTTCGCCCGGGTGACGGCATCATTCACAGCTGGCTCAACCGCATGCTGCTGCCGGATACCGTCGGCACCGGCGGTGACTCGCACACCCGCTTCCCGATGGGCATCTCCTTCCCGGCGGGCTCTGGTCTGGTCGCGTTTGCCGCCGCCACCGGCGTCATGCCGCTGGACATGCCGGAATCGGTGCTGGTGCGCTTCAAGGGCAAGCGCCAACCCGGCGTTACGCTGCGCGATCTGGTCCACGCGATTCCGCTTTACGGCATCAAGCAGGGCCTTCTGACCGTTGCCAAATCCGGCAAGAAGAACGCTTTCTCCGGCCGTATTCTCGAAATCGAAGGTCTCGAGGATTTGACCGTCGAGCAGGCCTTCGAGCTTTCCGACGCCTCTGCCGAGCGTAGTGCGGCGGGCTGCACCATCACGCTGTCCGACGAGAGCGTGAGTGAATACCTGAAGTCGAACATCACGCTGTTGAAGTGGATGATCGCCAACGGCTACGGTGACGAGCGCACCATTAGCCGCCGCATCGAAGGGATGGAAGCATGGCTTGCCAACCCGAGCCTGATGCGCGCGGACAAGGACGCGGAGTACGCCGAGATCATTGAAATCGATCTCGAAGAGATCAAGGAGCCGGTGCTGTGTGCACCGAACGACCCGGACGATGCGCGGCTTCTGTCTGACGTTGCCGGTGAGAAGATCGATGAAGTCTTCATCGGCTCGTGCATGACCAACATCGGGCACTTCCGTGCGGCGGGTAAACTGCTCGAGAAACAGCCGGCGGGCAGCCTGAAAACGCGGTTATGGCTGGCCCCGCCGACCAAGATGGATCAGCATCAGCTGACCGAAGAAGGGTACTACGGCATCTACGGCCGCGCCGGTGCGCGGATGGAGATGCCGGGATGTTCACTGTGTATGGGTAACCAGGCCCGCGTCGAAGCGAAAAGCACCGTGGTGTCTACGTCTACACGTAACTTCCCGAACCGCTTGGGTGATGGTGCCAACGTGTACCTCGCCTCGGCGGAGCTGGCGGCGGTTGCCGCCGTCGAAGGCCGCCTGCCAAGCGTTGAAGAGTATCAGCGCTACATGGGTGAATTTGACGCCATGGCCGGCGAGATCTATCGTTACATGAACTTCCACGAAATCGAGGAGTATCAGAAGATCGCCTCGAACGTGATTCCGGTTGCTCAGGAAGCTTAACCGCTTTTTGGTAACCGACCCATCGCCGATGCTCGCACCATCGCAGAGGGGTTATCCGTTTTCCTCTCTGAGTCGATGACCGAACGCCCCGCTCCTCTTTTGAGGGCGGGGCGTTTTTTATCGCCCGCTTTCACCCGTTTCGTTTTTTGCCAAGGAGTGCTGACCCATGACCACCCTGCCCGCCTCTCCCTCAGGCCTTGTAACCCCGGATTTATGCGATGCGCATCCGGAAGTAGCCGTGCTCGACCCGCTGTTCGTGAATATGGGCGGCATCGACGCCTTTTTCGGCCCCGTGCGCACGATCAAGTGCTTCGAGGACAACTCGCGGGTCAAGGAAGCGGTGGCGGAGCCCGGCAACGGCGCGGTGCTGGTGGTCGATGCCGGCGGCTCCTACCGCTGCGCGATGCTTGGCGACATGCTGGCGCTCAAGGCGGCGGAAAACGGCTGGGCGGGGGTGGTCATGTTTGGCTGCGTGCGCGACGTAGATATTCTGGCCACGCTGCCGCTCGGGGTGATGGCACTGGGCAGCCATCCGCGTAGGAGCGAGAAAAACGGCGAAGGTCAGCGCGACATTCCTGTTTCTTTTGGTGGCGTGACTCTCAAATCCGGCCAGTGGCTCTACGCCGATAACAACGGCATCCTCGTTTCCGACACCGAACTTGCCCTCGATTAGAGGGTGTACTGATCGACGACCGAGCGCGGCTCCGCCGCGCGCTCCATCACTTCGAACGTGTTTGCCATGCAGCCGCTGAAACCGCTGGGCCGTGCCCTTTACCGAACGCTCAAGGATCACTTGAGACCGCTGATCGCTTTTCATCTGCTCTACACGCTGCTGGCCTCGGCGCTTTTACTACCGGCCATCGGCTGGCTGTCGCAGAGGCTTTTGGCCACGCTCAACCGCACCGTCATCACCACCGAGGCGCTGACCGCGCTGCTTTTTAGCCCGCTCGGGCTTTTGACGCTGTCGGTGGGGCTCTGGTTCGCCTTTCTGCTGATCTACTGGCAGCAGGCCGGCATGCTGGTCGTGGCGACCCGGGCGCGCAACAACCACTACCAACTGGCCTTCGAGGCGCTGTGGCAAAGCACCCGGCGCCTGCCTTCACTGGCCGGGCTGGTCGTCATTCAGGTGGGGTCGCACCTGTTGCTGCTGGCGCCGTTCATGGTCGCGCTCGCCTGGCTTTTTGACGCGCTGCTCGGCGGCATCGACCTTTACTATCTTCAGCGCATTCGCCCACCGGTGCTCTGGTACTTTCTGGCCTGTGCGCTGCCGCTGGTACTTGCCTGGATGAGCCTGGCCGCCTGGCTTTATCTGCGCTGGATGCTGGCGCTCCCTTTGGTCGCCCTCACCCGCTGCTCGCCTTTGTCGGCGCTCAAACAGAGCGTACCGCTCACGCGAGGCTGGCGCCGCTCGATCGGCATGGTGGTACTGACGCTGCTGGCGCTGATCGTGGCGCTGCCGGTGCTCGTCACTTGGCTTTTTGACCTGGTCGTCACCCCGCTTCTTTGGTGGCTGCCGGAGCGGAGCGTGGTGCTGATTCCGGCGATGCTCGCCTACCTCACCGGCTTTGTGCTGATCACGCTGACCATCACGTTTCTCGGCATTGCGCTGAATGCGCTGCTCTCGGCCTGCCTTTACCAGCAGCTTGGCAGGGGCGAACCGGCGCCTGCGCCCAGCGCGAGTTCTGGGCGCTTCACTTGGGCGCTGGAGCTTGCGGTGCTGTCACTTGCCGGACTGCAGGCCTGGTGGATTCTCAACAGCTTCGAGCTTGGCGACAACGTCAAGGTGATCGCCCACCGCGGAAGCTCCATGGTGGCGCCGGAGAATACGCTCTCCGCGGTGCGCCAGGCGCTGGAGGATCGCGCCGACTACGTGGAGCTCGACGTGCGCCTCACCGCCGACGACGCGGTGCTTGTGTACCACGACCGAAGCCTTACGCGCCTGACCGGCGACCCGAGAGACTTCGATGAGCTGACCCGCGAGGAGCTCTCCGGCTTCGATGTGGGCAGCTGGTTCGGCGACGCCTTCGCGGGCGAGACCATTGCCGGGCTCGACGAGACGCTGGAAACGGTGCGCGGGCGGGCGGGGCTGATGATCGATATGAAAGCCGCCCCGGAAAACCAGCAGCGCCTGGCCGAGGCGGTGCTGGCGGCGCTGGATCGGGAGTCGGATATTCGCTATCGCTGCTGGGCGAGCCAGCCAAGCGCGCTGAACGCCATGAGTGAATGCGGCTTTCCCAACGCGCTTTTGGAGATGCGCGTGGCGACCATGACCCCCGCGATTGCACGCTTCATCAAGGAGCAGGCGCCGTCACTCAGAGTGACGCTGCTGGCCCAGCTCATCCTGCCGGGCACCCTTGACCGGCGCCAGTTCGACGCCCTGGGGCTTCGACACAACCGCATCACCCACCAGGAGATCGAGCTCGCCGCGCGCTACGGCTACGAAATTCATGCCTGGACGGTGAACGACCGCGCTCGGATGTCGACGCTGATCGACCTGGGGGTCGATGCGATCATCACCGACTACCCGGAGCGGCTCAACGCGCTCAAAAAAGACCGCCAACGCTTGAGCGATGGCGGTCTGATGCTGGTGAAGCTGCGCAACTGGCTACGCGAGTAGCCAGCTGTAAAAGGCTATTCGCCCATCACGACGCCTTCACGACGGGGATCGGCGCCGCCGAAGAGCGTGCCGTCTTCCAGCCGGCGAATCGCCTGAAGGCCGCTGGTAAGCTCGCGCTCGCTAACGTTGTGCCCGCGCTCCATGAGCGAGCCGATGGTGGCCTCGGGAAAGCGCCCCTCTTCGAGCCAGACGTCGCCGCCGAGCGTCACCGCGTGGGGCAGGTTCAGCGCCTCCTGAGCGCTCAGACCCCAATCGCGCATGGCCAAAAGCGTACGCGCGGTGTAGGAGATGATCGCGGCGCCGCCGGGGGAGCCCAGGCTCGCCACGAAATCGCCGCTCTCCTGGTCGAACACCAGCGTCGGGCTCATGCTCGAGCGCGGGCGCTTGCCGGGCTCGACCCGGTTGGCCACCGGCTCACCGTCGACCTCGGGCGTGAACGAAAAATCGGTCAATTCGTTGTTGAGCATATAACCGCCGGCAAGCTCGGTGCCGCCGTCGGCCATGATGCGCGAGCCAAACGCCTGCTCGATGGTGGTGGTCATGGCCAGGGCGTTACCCTCTTCATCGACGATGCTGATGTGGCTAGTGCCGTACTCAGGCTGGGTCGGCTGGCTTGCGTAGCTCACCTCGAACTCGCCGGGGTTCCCGGGCTCGGCGTTCTCACCCATGCTCGACTCTTCGATCAACTGGCTGCGGCTTTCCAGATAGGCCGGCGCCAGCATCAACGTCCAGTCGCCGCCCGGCGCCTCGACGAAGTCCGGGTCGCCGATATAGCGATTACGGTCGGCAAAGGCGAGCCTGGACGCTTCGAGAAACTGGTGGAGCCAGCCGCTGCTGGCCGCCCCGTTGTCCAGCGGCGCTTCGACCATCGGCTGGCTTTCGAGCATGCCGAGAATCTGCATCACCGTTAAATGCCCCGAGGACGGCGGCGGGAAGCCGCACACACGCCACTGCTGCCAGGGCGTACAGATCGCCTCCCGGTTGACGCTTTCGTAGCCGCTTAGATCCTCGAGCGTGATCGCGCCGGGGCGCTCTGGGTGGTTTTGCACGCGCGTTACCAGATCCTCGGCGACCTCGCCTTCGTAAAACGCGCGGCTGCCTTCATCGGCAATACGGCGCAGCACTGCGGCGAGCGCCGGGTTGGTCAGCGTCTCGCCGACCGCGAGCGCCTCGCCCGCCTCGTCATAGTAAAAGCGCGCCGCCAGCGGATCATCGCGCAGCGCCGGGTCATCGGCCAGGCTCGTGTGCAGGCGCTGGCTGACTTCGAAGCCCTCTTCGGCCAGTGTGATCGCCGGCACGAACAGCGAGGCCCAGTCGAGCTGGCCATGAGCGGCGTGGGCGGTTTCCAGCATCCGCAGAGTGCCGGGTACGCCCACCGAGCGTCCGCTTGCCACCGCGTCCATGAAGGCCATCGGCTCGCCCTCTTCCATGAAGAGGTTTTCATCCACCGCCTGGGGTGCGGTTTCGCGGCCGTCGAAGGCGCTAACGTTTTCGCCGTCGTAATACATCAAAAAGGCGCCGCCGCCGATGCCGCTGGACTGCGGCTCGACCAGGGTTAGCACCATCTGCACCGCGATGGCGGCATCCAGGGCGTTACCGCCGGCCTTGAGGATTTGGTAGCCCGCGTCGGTCGCCAGCGGGTTGGCGGCGGCCACGGCAAATTTCTCATTTGCCCAGCCGGGCTTTTCTTCATAGCCCGACCCTACCTCTGGCGTCACCGATGGCGTTTCGTAGGTGAAGCCAAAGCTGTAAAGCGGTACCAGCAGCAGGCCGGTCAGGGGCAGCGTTGCCCGTAGTAACTGCATGATCACTCCTTTGACGTCTCAACGCGTAAACGCCGGCACATCTGAACGGAAAAAACGGGGTTCGACACTCACTCAACAAGATAGCCTATAAAACGCATCCGCCCGGCACAACGGCCGGGCGGATCGAGGCTCTAAAAAAACGTATTGATTTAGGCGATGGTTTCACCGGCCAGCATGAACCAGGTTTCCAGCACCGCGTCCGGGTTGAGCGAAACCGAGTCGATGCCCTGCTCCATCAGCCACTTGGCAAGCTCCGGGTGATCCGAGGGCCCCTGGCCGCAGATGCCGACGTACTTGCCTTTCGCCTTGCACGCCTGGATCGCCATGGAGAGCAGCTTTTTGACTGCCTCGTTACGCTCGTCGAACAGGTGCGCGACGATACCGGAGTCGCGATCGAGCCCCAGGGTGAGCTGGGTCAAATCGTTAGAGCCGATCGAGAAGCCGTCGAAGTACTCCAGAAACTCGTCAGCCAGCAGCGCGTTGGCGGGCAGCTCGCACATCATGATCACTTTCAGGCCGTCCGCGCCGGCGCTGCGCTCGAGGCCGTTAGCAGCGAGCAGATCGACGACCTGTTTCGCCTCGCCGGGTGTGCGCACGAAGGGCACCATGATTTCGACGTTGGAAAACCCCATTTCGTCGCGCACCCGCTTGAGCGCTTTGCACTCGAGCTCGAAGCAGGGCCGAAACGACTCGGACACGTAGCGCGAGGCGCCGCGGAAGCCAAGCATCGGGTTCTCTTCGCCAGGCTCATAGAGCTTTCCGCCGATCAGGTTCTCGTACTCGTTGGACTTGAAGTCCGACAGGCGCACGATCACGCGCTGCGGGTAGAACGCCGCCGCCAGCGTCGAAATGCCTTCAACGAGCTTATCGACGTAGAAGCTGACCGGGTCATCGTAGCCGGCGGTGCGCGCATCGATCACCTGTTTGAGATCCGGCGTCTGACGGTCGTACTCCAAGAGTGCCTTGGGGTGAACACCGATCATGCGATTGATGATGAACTCGAGACGCGCAAGGCCCACACCGGCGCTCGGTAGCCCGGCAAAGCCAAAAGCGCGGTCCGGGTTACCGACGTTCATCATGATCTTGAACGGAATTTCCGGCATGGCGTCGACGCTCGACACCTTGCACTCGTAATCCAGCAGCCCTTCGTAGACGTTGCCGGTATCGCCTTCAGAGCACGATACCGTGACATCCACGCCCTCGCGCAGCGCCGTCGTGGCATCGCCACAGCCGACGACCGCTGGAATGCCGAGCTCGCGGGCGATGATCGCCGCGTGGCAGGTGCGCCCGCCGCGATTGGTGACGATCGCCGAGGCGCGCTTCATGATCGGCTCCCAGTCCGGGTCGGTCATATCGGTCACCAGGATGTCGCCGTCCTGGATCTTGTCCATTTCGTCCGGCGTCATCACGATCTTGACCGTACCGCTGCCGATCCGCTGGCCGATAGCGCGCCCAGTAATCAACTTGCGGCCTTTCTCCTTGAGGTGGAAGCGCTCGAGCTTGCCGCCTTCCTGCTGGGAAACCACGGTTTCCGGACGCGCCTGCACGATGTAGAGCTTGCCGTCGTCGCCGTCCAGCGCCCACTCGATATCCATCGGCCGCTGGTAGTGCTTCTCGATGATCATCGCCTGGCGGGCAAGATCCATGACCTGCTCGTCGTTGATACAAAAGCGCCCGCGATCGGCAAGCGGCACGTCGACGGTGGCCACGGACTTGCCGGCGCTGGCGCTTTCGCCGTACACCATCTTGATCAGCTTGGAGCCGAGCGTGCGACGCAGTACCGCCGGGCGGCCGGCCGCGAGCGTCGGCTTGTGAACGTAGAATTCGTCCGGGTTGACCGCGCCCTGCACCACGGTTTCACCCAGCCCCCAAGAGGCGGTGACGAACACCGCGTCGCGGTAGCCAGACTCGGTATCGAGGGTGAACATGACGCCGGAGGCGCCGGTTTCCGAGCGCACCATTTTCTGCACGCCGGCGGAAAGCGCGACGTTTTCGTGGGCGTAGCCGCGGTGTACGCGGTAGGAGATCGCGCGGTCGTTGAATAATGAGGCGAACACTTCGTGCACGGCGCGTTTGACGTTCTCAAACCCTTCGATGTTGAGGAAGGTCTCCTGCTGGCCAGCGAAAGAGGCGTCCGGCAGGTCTTCCGCGGTGGCAGAGCTTCGCACCGCGGCCTTGAGATTCGGGTGACGCTCCTGAAGTGCCGAGTAGGCATCGCGCAGCGCGGCCTCGAAGCTCGGCGGCAACGGTGTATCGATGATCCACTGGCGGATGGTGCTACCCGCCTCGGCAAGCGCCTTGACGTCGTCGACGTCCAGACGCGCCAGCAGCGCGTTGATACGGTCGTTCAAGCCTTCATGGGCGAGAAATTCGCGATAGGCGTGAGCGGTGGTGGCAAAGCCGCCGGGGACGGTGACACCGGCTTCCGCCAGGTTGGAGATCATCTCGCCGAGCGAGGCGTTCTTGCCGCCTACGCGCTCGACGTCGTTCATGCCCAACTGCTCGAACCACACAATGTACTCTTGCACGCAACACCCCTTTTTTCGTCAACGGCTAACGTCCACCGCGCCTTGAACCAGGTGACGGGGCAACCCCGCCATGTCGGTCACTGTCATCGAGCGTGTCACCCTATCACTCGCCCCTCGTATTCGCCATTAGTCTAAGTAACAAGTCACTGAAGGTTTTTTACAACATACCGGCGTTAAAGGGCTTTTCTGTAGTCGAGCGCCTGCGAGCGGCCTTTGGCTTCGCGTTTGCGACACGTTGTGCTGGCGCGGTGAAGCGGTAAGAATAGCGTTTAACTTCATAGGCAGGGGAACGACATGAAACGCACGGCGTTTTTCATTTCCGACGGGACGGGCATCACCGCCGAGAGTCTGGGGCGAAGCCTTCTGGCGCAGTTCAGCGGCGTCGAAATCACGATGCTGACCAAGCCCTATATCGATACGATCGAGAAGGCCCAGGCGCTGGCGGACATCATCGATGCCACCGCCAACCGCGACGGCCAGCGCCCGATCATCATCGACACCATCGTCGACCAGGACATTCGCGATGTGATCCGCCGCGCCGAAGGCTTCAAGGTCGATGTCTTTTCGACCTTTCTCGAGCCGCTGGAACAGGAGCTTGCGACCCACTCCTCCTACAGCGTGGGCCGCACCCACGCCATCGGCAGCGACGACGTCTACATGGATCGCATCCATTCGGTGCACTTTGCCCTCGATAACGACGACGGCGCGCGCACCCACCAGTATGATCAGGCGGACGTCATTCTTGTGGGCGTGTCGCGCTGCGGCAAGACCCCCACGTCGCTCTATTTGGCGCTGCAGTTCGGCATCCGTGCGGCTAACTACCCGCTGACCGAAGACGACCTGGACGAGGACGGAAGCCTCAAGCTACCCAAGGTACTCGCCGCGCACCGCCACAAGCTGTTCGGGCTGACCATCGACCCGCGACGGCTCTCGGCGATTCGTAACGAGCGCCGCCCCAACAGCCGCTATAGCTCGATCGATCAGTGTGTGCAGGAAGTCGAACAGGCGGCCTCGCTCTACCGGGCGATGAGCATTCCGTTCATCGACACCACGCGCTTCTCGATCGAGGAGATCTCGACGCGCATGATCGCCGAAACGGGGCTGGCGCGGCGCTTCTCACCGCGTTAAACAGCGCGATCGAAAACGCCCTACAGCCCCTTGGGCGCAAAGATTCCCGGGGCATTGCGCCAGTAGCCCTTGTAGTCCATGCCGAAGCCGAACACGTAGCGATCCGCCACTTCGAGGCCGCAGTAGTCGGCCTTGAGGCCGGGCGCGGCCTTGCGGTCGTGCTGCTTGTCGACCAGCACCGCGGTCGTGACGCTGGCCGCCTGGGCCTCTTCGCAATACTTCAAAATCGCGGCGAGCGTGGCGCCTTCATCGAGAATGTCGTCGATGATCACCACGTGGCGCCCGGCCATGGGCACCTCCGGCGAGACGCGCCAGAAAAGCTCGCCGCCGCGCAGCTCGTTGCGATAGCGCGTGGCGTGCAGGTAATCCACTTCCAGCGGAAAGCCCAGGCGCGTCAGCAGATGCCCGGTGGTGATCAGTCCGCCGTTCATCACGCAGTAAAACACCGGCAGCTTGTCGCCCAGATCCGCAGTGATGGCCTCTGCCATGCGGTCCAGCGCTTCTTCGACCTGCGCCTGGGTGATCAGGCAGTCGGCGTTATCCATCAGTTCGCGCATCGAATCCAGCGATTCGAGGGCTTCTTTATCGAGTTTGGCCATCGTGGGGCTCCGGCGGTTGGTATCAAAAAAACGAAGCGCGATCAGCCATCCGCGCTTCAAGAGTTAAATGGAAAAGTTGAATCTGGAGCGAAGTGCGTTAATCGACGAGCTCGCCAAGCCTTGCATTGGTGCGGCGCCAGCGCTTGAGCGCAGAGAGCGCCTGAAGATCCGGTCTTGCACGCGCGTAGCGCAGCTTACCAATGCGCTTGTTTTCGAGCGCCTGGCAGTGGCCCACCACCTTGAGCGCAGCGTCGCGATCATTACATACGAGCAGCATGTCGCAGCCCGCCGCCAGCGCCGCCTGGGCGCGATCAACGGGGCCGCCCGCTACGTGGGCCCCGGCCATGGTGAGATCATCAGAAAAAATTGCGCCCTTGAAACCGAGCGATTCTCTGAGCATCCCAAGCCAGGCGGGAGAGAACCCGGCCGGGCGCGAATCGAACGCCGAATAGACCACGTGGGCAGGCATGACGCCATCAAGTTGGGACGCCAGACGGATAAACGGCACCAGATCGCGGGCCTTGAGGTCGGCAAGCGGGCGGGCATCTTCGGCAAGCGTCAGGTGGGTGTCGGCTTCGATACCGCCGTGGCCTGGAAAGTGCTTGCCGATGGCAGCCATACCCGCCTCGTGTAGCCCCTGGATGAAGCGGGCGCCAAGCGCGGCGACGTGTTCGGGATCAGTGCTGAAGCTGCGATCGCCGATCACGCTCGACACTCCGCTTTCGACATCGAGCACCGGCGCGAAGCTCACGTCGAGCCCGCAGGCCGCCATCTCCATGCCCAACAGCCAGCCGGTGTCGCTTGCCAGCTGCCCACCCTGCTCCGGGTCTTCGGCGTAAAGCTCGCCGATGCGCGCCATGGCGGGCAAGCGCGTCACGCCGGTTTTGATGCGCTGGACGCGCCCGCCCTCCTGGTCGATACCCAGCAGCAGGTCGGGTCGAATGCGGCGGATGTCTTGGCACAACGCGCGGACCTGCTCGGCGCTTTCGACGTTGCGTGCAAACAGGATCACCCCGCCAACGGCGGTATCGGCCAGAAGCGCTTTTTCGGCGCGCGTGATAAAGGGCCCTTCGAGGTCGAGCATGACCGGGCCAAGCGGTTGCGTCATCGGCATCTATCCAGCAAAACGGGCGGTCATTCTAGTCGATCGCCGCGCTCAAACAAAACTGGCGGCTCGCGTCTCAGCTATGGAGCCAAACCGGTGTACCCGGCACGGCAACGTCAAACACCCAAAGCAGGTCCCGATTTCTCAGGCGAACGCAGCCGTGGGACGCCGCAACGCCCATTGGCTCATCCGGCGGCGTGCCGTGGAGGTAGATATAGCGGCGCTGAGAGTCGACTGATCCGCCACGGTTGACTCCGCGCTCGAGCCCACAGAGCCAAAGAATACGCGTCAAAATCCAGTCGCGCTCCGGGTGTTGTTCGCCCAAAGCGGGCGTGAAGACTTCACCGGTAAAGCGGCGCCCGCGAAACACCGCGTTCTCGGCAAGCCCCGCTCCAATCGAGGCGCGCACGTAGTGCCAGCCGCTTGGCGTTTGGCCGCTGCCCTCGTTTTGCCCCACGCCGTTTTCGCCAGTCGACACCGCGCACTCGTGCACCACGCACGTGCCCTGCCAGGCGCGAAGGCACTGCTCGGTGAGGTCGATTTCAAGCCATGGCGCCTCTGCGGGCGGCAGCTCAGCCAGAATGGGCGTGATCATGATGGGCCTCCTCGAGCGCCGGGGGCAACGGCGCGTTCATGGCGGAAACGACCACCGGGCGCAGCCGGCGCACCAGATCGCGCACCGACACCTGCTCGTTGTACTCCTTGGCGGCGATGTCGCGCAGCGCATCGAGCCCGGAGAGCGTAAAGATCACCGTGCCGAGCATGAAGTGCAGCCGCCAAAAGCGCTCAGCATCGGGCAAACCTGGCGTTGCGCGGCGAACGAGCTCGACAAAGCGAGTGAAAACGTCGCCGTACTGCTCCTGGATATAGCGGCGAAGATGGCCCTGGGCCTGGCTGTAAGCGAGCCCCAACAAGCGCATGAACACTTTCAAGCTATTACGCTCGGCCGGCACGGTCAACACCGTTGTAGCCATGGTTTCGAGCAGCACTTCGAGGGGAATCTCGTCATCGCCGTAGCGGGCGTGTAGCTCGTCCAGCGCTTCGTGAAAGCGTTGGCTGAAGGGGTCGAGATAGCGCGCGAATACCGCTTGGATCAGCGCTTTTTTCGAGCCGAAGTGGTAGTTCACCGCGGCGAGGTTCACCCGCGCTTTGCTGGTGATATTACGTAGAGAGGTTTCCGCAAAGCCGCGCTCAGCGAACAGCACCTCCGCCGTATCCAGAATACGCGTGACGGTATCAGACTGCGCCATGGCGCCCTCCAGAAAAACGAGTGTTTAAAACATCGCGAAATAGTAGGCCATTAAAACCCCGGGCTCAATCGCCCAAACCCCTGATATGCCCTCTTTTAAAGGCGAACGGCTTTATAATCCGTGGCTTGAGTCATATACTGGACAGAGGAACATACTGTATACTTAAACACATATATTTTAGTCATTTTTCATAGTTACCTTTTACCCCGGAGTCAGCCATGCCTCGTCCTCTTACCGTACGTCAGCAGCACGTATTCGATTTTATCGTGAAGACCATGAACGAGTACGGCTACCCACCCACCCGCGCTGAAATCGCCAAGGCGCTGGGTTTTCGCTCGCCCAACGCCGCCGAAGAGCACCTGCGCGCGCTGGAGCGCAAGGGCGCCATCCGCATCATTCGCCACACCTCGCGCGGCATCCGCCTGCCCAATCAGGAAGGCGTCGAGGCGCCGGAATCCACCGCTGATGCCAGCGAAAGCATCGAATCCTCGACCATGGGCCTTCCGATCATCGGTGAAGTCGCCGCGGGCAGCCCGATTCTGGCCGCCGAGCATATCGACCGCTACTGCCCGCTGCCGGCGGAGTACTTCACGCCCAAGGCGGATTACCTGCTGCGGGTTCGCGGGCTATCGATGAAGGATATCGGCATTCTCGAAGGCGATCTGCTAGCGGTACACCGCACCGAGCGGGTGCGCGACGGCCAGATCGTCGTAGCGCGTTTGGAAGACGAAGTCACCGTCAAGCGCTTTCGCCGCGACGGCCACCAGGTCACGCTGCACGCCGAGAACAGCGATTTCGCGCCGATCGAAATCGACCTTCGCACTCAGCAGCTCGATATCGAAGGCGTCGGCGTCGGCGTGATTCGTGGCGGCAGCGGCCAGGCGCTGGGTTAAGCTGAATTATACGGCGAGAGACTGCCCTCTCTAACGTGCCGGGCAGCCCGGAGCGAGGGTCTTACGCCAAGGATGGCGTAAGTAGCGTACAGGGAAGTATTCACAGCGCCCTCGCGCAGGGCTGCCCGGCACAGCACCGTGTTAGCCGTCGCTACGCAGCCAGAATCCTCCGTCTAAAACGCGTATTAAAAAGGGGCACTTTGCGTACCCCTTCGTCGTTTCTTTTTCGGTATCAGTTGAAGACGACCGTCTTGTTGCCATCGATCAGCACGCGATCTTCCAGGTGCCACCTGAGCCCGCGGGCAAGTACGGACTTCTCCACGTCGCGACCAAAGCGCACCAGATCCGTCGGCGTGTGGCAGTGACTCACGCGATGGATATCCTGCTCGATGATCGGGCCGGCGTCGAGCTCTTCGGTCACGTAGTGGCAGGTCGCGCCGATCAGCTTCACGCCGCGCTCGAACGCCTGATGGTAAGGCTTGGCACCCGCGAACGACGGTAGAAAGCTGTGGTGGATGTTGATGATCTGCCCAGCGTAGTGGCTACATAGCGCCGGCGGCAGAATCTGCATGTAGCGCGCCAGTACGATGCAGTCCGCTTCCAGCGTCTCGACCTGGCGCTGCACCGCATCGAACGCCGGCTGCTTGTCGCTGGGGTCGACCGCAATGTGATGGTAATCGATGCCGTACCACTCGCTCAGCGCGCGCATGTCCGGATGGTTGGAGATGATTCCCACGATGTCGCAGTCGAGCTCGCCGGCCTGCCAGCGGTAAAGCAGATCGACCAGGCAGTGAGACTCTTTCGATACCATGATCACCACCCGGCGTCGCTTTTGGGTATCGACCAGTGCCCACTGCATCGAAAACGCGTTGGCGATGGGCGCAAACGCCTGTTCGAGCTCAACCGCGCTCATACCGATGGAATCGGCGAGAATTTCGTAGCGCATGAAAAACCGGCCCGTTTGCAGATCCGAGTGCTGGCTCGCCTCGGTGATGGAGCCGCCGTGCTGAGCGATGAAGCTCGATACGCGCGCCACGATGCCCACCTGATCGGGGCAGGAAACTACTAAACGGTAATAATGCGACATGAATACACTCTTGATACGCGTTTTGAAGACGCGACCCGACGGGGTCGTCAAGGGCCGTTTAGGCCTTGGGGGCGTTAGTGTAGCGCAAGCGACGATCGGGAACACTGTCAGGATTGTTAGCCGCCCCCGCCTTACCGTATAGTTAAAGTCTTACTTTTCAGGCTGTTCAAAATCAATGGATCCATCTCGCGTTCAACTTCGACCCCGCCGCCGCCCGCCCCTGCGCATCTTGCCGCTTGGCGGCTGCGGTGAAATAGGAATGAACCTGACGCTTTATGGTTTCGATGGTCACTGGATCGCCATTGATTGCGGCATGATGATTCGCCAAGACCTTCCCAGCGCCCCGCTGCAGGTACCCAGCACCGCTACGTTGGCCGAACTCGAGATTACCCCTAAAGCGCTCTATATCACGCACGGCCACGAGGATCATATCGGTGCGGTCGCCTGGCTTTGGCCCAAATGGCAGTGCCCAATCTACGCCACCCCCCTGGCCGCCGGATTACTGCGCCACAAGTTTGCCGAACACAATCTTTCCAGCGCCACGATTCGCGTGATCGAGCCCAACGATGCCCTAGAAGAAGGCCCGTTCACGCTACGCTATCTGCTGATGACCCACTCGATTCCCGAGAGCTGCGCGATCATGATGCTCGCCGGCGGCTACCGGGTATTGCACACCGGCGACTGGAAGCTCGACCCGACGCCGCTGATCGGCCCGAGCGTCAACCCGGCGCACTTTCAGGCGCTGGCGCCGCTGGATCTGGTGGTGGGTGATTCGACCAACGCGCCGCTTCCGGGAAGTGCCGGCAGCGAAGGCGCGGTGGCCAACGCGCTGACGCAAACGCTCAAGGCGTGCCGCGGGCGTGTGGTGGTCTCCTGCTTTGCCAGCAACCTGGCCAGGGTGTGGGCGATCGGCCAGGCGGCGGCCCAAAGCGGGCGCCGGGTGAGCCTGATGGGACGTTCGATGGAGCGCATGGTGGGCGTGGCCCGCGGCCTTGGCTATCTCGACGACTTCCCGCCGCTGGTGCCGCCTCAGGATCTGGGCTATCTGCCGCCGTACGAAGTCGTGGTGATCGCCACCGGTAGCCAGGGCGAGCCGCGCGCCGCGCTGCAGCGCCTGGCCCAGGGGCGCCACCCGTTCATGGACCTGGAAGCCGGAGATAACGTGATTTTCTCCGCCAAGGCGATTCCCGGCAACGAGCGCCCGATCGCGGCGCTCAAAAAGCGCTTCACCCAGCTCGGCGTGAAGCTTTTCGACGAGAACAACCACCCGGAGCTTCACGCCACCGGCCACCCCGCCCAGGAGGAGCTCAAAACGCTTTATCGTTGGGTCCGGCCCGCCGCACTCTTGCCAGTTCACGGCGAAACGGTGCACCAGCAGGCGCACCAGGCGCTGGCGGAAGAGCTCGGTATCAAGGCGCCGCTGGCACCGGTCAACGGCGATATGCTGTGCCTGGACAACGAAGGGTTACGCGTCGAGGCGCGCCATCCGCAGCTGCCCCAGGTGGTGGATCAAAACAGCGTCACGCCCCACCCAGGCCTTGCAGATGGCCACTCGAGCGGCGCGCGGCGCGGCACGCTGTTTCTGGCGCTGCCGGTGTGCGCCACCGACACCGGCTGGCAGCGCATCGGCCGTTTGATGCTCGACGCCAGCGGCGCCAGCCCCATCGACGAAGAGAGCTTTAGCGACTGGCTCGACGAGCGGCTCGACGAGATCGAAGTCGACACCCTCTCCGAGCTCAGAGAGGCGCTGACGCCGGGGCTGGTTCACTGGCTGGGCAACCACTGCCAGCACCTGCCGGAGGTGCACCTTCAGATCATGGCGACCGAGCCGCCCGGCGCCTGAGCCGGGTAGCCCATCTTCCACCTTCTACCAGCGCGCGGCGTCGTCAACGTCGCTTGTGCGCTCCTTCACCCAGTAATCGCCCTGGCGCGAATGCTCCTTTTTCCAGAAAGGCGCGCGCGTCTTGAGAATATCCATAATGAAGTCGCAGGCGCTGAAGGCGTCGCGCCGATGGGCACTTGCGACCACCACCCGTACGATCGGATCCCCCGGGCGCAGGTGCCCGACCCGGTGCACGATTACCAAGCCCTGGAGCGCCCAGCGCGAAGCGGCCTCCACCGCGATATCGGTAAGCGCTTGTTCGGTCATGCCCGGATAGTGCTCAAGGGTCAGCCCCGTGACGTCCGGCGTTTCGTTGAAGTCGCGCACGAGCCCGGTGAAGCTCACCAGCGCCCCCACATCCTGTCGATGTTCGATGAGCGCCTCGTAACCCTCATCGAGGGCGAAGGCCTCGTGCTGTACACTAATATGAACAGGCGGTGACTCTGGGCTTGGCGCTAGCGCTTGATCCCGTGATGGCGTCTGCATTCAGCCTCCGGTGACCGGCGGGAAAAAGGCGATCTCATCCTTATCGGTGATCGGCGCGCTATCGTTGGCCATCACCTGATTGACAGCGCAGAGCGTGCGCTTGTCCGCCAGTGCGGAAAAGCGCGCATCGCGAGCCTTCAGGTACGCCTTGAGCCCGGCCACGTCGCGGCTATCAAGCTCGGCCAGCGAAAGTGACAAATCGCTCTCGCCGACCTGCTCGCGCAGCTCGGCCAGAAACTTGACCCGCACGCAGGGCGATACGGCGCAGCGCTCGCCTACGCTCACCTCGCCCGGGTTGCCCTCGCCGGTGACGATCGGCCCCTGCTGGCGCCGGTAGTCGCCGCGCACCCCACCCTGCTTGCTCTCGAGCTGGATTGCCTCGATGCGCATCTCCTTGTCGACCGCTTTGCACATGTCGTAAAGCGTCAGACACGCCACCGACACGGCGGTCAGCGCCTCCATTTCGACACCGGTGCGCCCGCTGAGCCGGCAAAGCGCCTCGACGTTGACCGCGCCGTTTTCGAAATCGAGCGAAAAGTCGACGCTCACCTTGCTAAGCGAAAGCGAGTGACACAGCGGAATCAGCTCAGCGGTGCGCTTGGCCGCCTGAATACCGGCGATGCGCGCCGTGGCCAGCACATCTCCCTTGGGAAGCTCGCCGTCGCTCAAGAGCTTGAGCGTAGCCGGCGCCATGACAATGCGCCCCGACGCCACCGCTTGCCGGCGGGACTCCTCTTTATCGGCGATATCCACCATATTGGCTTCGCCTTGGGCGTTCAGATGCGTCAGCTGCATGTCGTTACCCTTGGTCATTGCGGTGCCCTCGTCACGGTGCGCGCGGGTCCATTCGATCACCCAGCGCGCGATCTCGTCGATATTATCAAGGTTTAGCCGCGGGATAGAAGCGTCAAGGCCCTCACCGGCCTCGCCCTTGAGCGCCACTGCAGCCACATGATCGCTTTGCAGAATCGATGTCTCTCCAATGCCATCGCGGTAGAGCACGAGCTTTGAAAGCGGCCAGGCCTTGAAGCCTTCGACGATCACCAAATCGGGGGCGTGCGCGGCCATCAGTGACAGTAGGTGCGCAAGATCCGGCCCTTCTGGCGCCTGCGCCGGCGTCTCCTGCATCAGCGCGTAGCGCTGGTTTGATGCCACCAGCATCGGCGCGGCGCCGGCTTCGCGAAGCCGGTAGCTATCCTTGCCGGGCTTGTCGATATCGAAGGCGTGATGGGCGTGCTTGATCACGCCCACGCTCAAACCGGCCTGTTTGAGCCGCGGCAAGAGCTCGGTCAGAAGCGTCGTCTTGCCCGTTCCGCTCCAGGCCGCCACGCCCAACACCGGAAACGGCGCATCGTTGGGTTGCAAGAGCCTCTCCATGCCCGCCTAGGCGAGCTCTTTTTCCGGGGGAAGAATGGCGTTGAGCACGATGCCGACCAGCGCGGCCAGGCTAACGCCCTGAAGGGTGAACTGCCCGCCACCAAACTGCATACCGCCGATGCCGAAGACCAGGATCAACGACACAACGACCAGATTGCGCGGCTCGGTCAGCGACTGCCCGGCGCGCACCAGGGTGTTCATGCCCACCACCGCGATCGAGCCGAACAGCAGCGTCATGATACCGCCCATGACCGGGCCGGGAATGGTCAGCAACAGCGCGCCGAGCTTGCTGATGAAAGCCAGCACAATCGCCAACACCGCGGCGACGATCATGTAGATCGGGTTGAACGCGCGGGTGAGCGTCACGGCGCCGGTGACTTCCGAGTAGGTCGTGTTGGGCGGGCCACCAAACAGCGCTGCTACCATGGTGGCCAGGCCGTCACCCAATAGCGTGCGGTGCAGGCCGGGCTTTTCCAGATAGTTTTGCCGCGTGACCGAGCCGATCGCCACCATGTCGCCGATATGCTCGACCGCCGGGGCGATCGCGACAGGAATCATGAACAGAATCGCTGCCCAGTGAAAGCTCGGCGCGGTGAAGGCCGGCACCGACAGCCAGGCCGCCTCGAGGATGGGCGTGAAATCGACCACACCCATGATCAGCGCCAGCGTATAGCCGGTGACGACCCCGCCCATGATCGGCACCAGGCGCAAAAGCCCGCGGCCGAACACCGCCAGCATCAGGGTGACGAAAAGGCTCGCCATGGAGAGAAAGATCGCCTGACCGTAGTCAATGTTATCGCTGGTATCCCCCACTGCCATACTGACCGCCGTTGGCGCCAGAGCAAGGCCGATCACCATGATCACCGGCCCCACCACGACCGGCGGTAACAGTCGATTCAGCCACCCCACCCCTTTTAATCGAACGATTTGAGAGATAACGGTATAAACTAGGCCCGCAGCAATCAGCCCGCCCATCGTCGCCGATACGCCAAAGTGGGCAATCGAGCCCTGAATCGGCGCGATAAAGGCAAAGGATGACGCCAGAAACACCGGCACGCTTTGACGGGTCACGCCGTGAAAAACCAGCGTGCCGACGCCAGCGGTAAACAGCGCCACGCTCGGATCCAGGCCGGTCAAAAGCGGCACCAGCACCAGCGCGCCAAAGGCCACGAAGAGCATCTGCGCGCCGGTCAGAAGCGTTCTGGGCCAGGACTCACGGGATGAAACGGTACTCATATTACGTTCCTTAACGTACTCATGGCACCCGACGGGCACCGGCGTTGTCGTGTGCGGTATAGAGCGGCTTGCAGTCGCCACCCAAAAAAAAGCCCCCGGCGCAAAGCGCAAGGGGCATGGTATGAAACGCGATCAGCGCGTTCCGAAGATCTTGTCGCCGGCGTCGCCCAGCCCAGGCACGATATAGCCGTTCTCGTCCAGGCGCTCATCGACGGAGGCGGTGTAGATATCGATATCCGGGTGCGCTTCGCGCACGCGCTCGATCCCTTCCGGCGCCGCGACCAGCACGATCACTTTCATGCTTTCGCAGCCGCGCTCGCGCAGCATGTCGAGCGTGGCAATCATCGAGCCGCCGGTGGCGAGCATCGGGTCGATGACGATCGCCATGCGCTCTTCGATATCGTTGGCGAACTTGGAAAAATAGGGGACCGGCTGGAGCGTCTCTTCATCGCGATAAAGCCCAACCACGCTGACCCGGGCGCTGGGGATCAGGTCGGTGACGCCTTCGAGCATGCCCAGGCCGGCGCGCAGGATCGGCACCACGGTGACCTTCTTGCCCTTCAAGCGCTGGGTCTTGATGCGCTCGCCGTTCCAGCCCTCGATCTCATGATCCTCGATTTCGAGATCCTTGGTCGCTTCATAGGTCAGCAGTTTGGCTACTTCCCCTGCCAGTTCGCGAAAGCTCTTGGTGCTCAGACCCCCTTCCCGCATGAGGCCCAACTTGTGCTGGACGAGCGGATGATTAATGGCGTAAACACTCATGGAACTACCTCACTGCAGGGTTTAAAAGCGCCCGGCCGGCGCAAAATTGCGCGCTATTCTACCCGCAACCGGGAACAAGGTTAAGGGGTCGCGGGCAATTGCCAGGTGATCGGCGCGCGCCCCTGCTCTTCCAGAAAACGGTTGGCTTGGGAAAAGTGCCGATTACCCAGAAAGCCACGATGGGCCGACAGCGGCGACGGGTGCGGCGATTCCAGAATCAAATGCCGCGACTGATCGATCAGCGCTTTCTTCTGCCGCGCGTGGCTACCCCACAGCAGGAAAACGCAAGGCTCGGCGTGTTCACTCACCGTTTTGATCGCCGCGTCAGTAAAGCCTTCCCACCCCTTACCGCGGTGCGAGGCGGCGTTTCCGCGCTCGACGGTCAGCGCAGTGTTCAAAAGCAGCACGCCCTGTTTGGCCCAGGCCTCGAGAAACCCGTGATTGACCGGGGTGAAGCCGACATCGCTTTCAAGCTCTTTATAGATATTGACCAGCGATGGCGGCGCCGGCACCCCGGGCATGACCGAAAAGCAGAGCCCGTGGGCCTGGTTGGGCCCGTGATACGGGTCCTGACCCAAAATGACGACCTTTACCTGAGAAAGCGGCGTAAGCTCGAAGGCGCGAAACCAGTTCGACGAGTGCGGGTAGATCACCTTTTTCGCCGCTTTCTCTTCGGCCAGAAACGCCTTGAGCGAGGCCATGTAATCGGCCTGGAACTCCTGGCCCAGCCACTGACTCCACTCTTTCGGTAAAGGGTCGGTCATCTCATCTCACTTTTTGATTTGGTCGGCGAGCGGCTCGACATAGGCAACGCCCATGTCCCAGGGAAACTGGATCCAGCAGTTTTGGCCGACTTCGGTCAGGTATTGATCGACCAGCGGGCGTCCGTCAGGCTTGGCGTAAATGGTGACGAAGTGCGCCTTGGGGAGCATTTCGCGCACCGCGCGAGCGGTCTTGCCGGTATCGACCAGGTCGTCGACCAGAAGCCAGCCGTCGCCGTCATGATCGACGCCTTTCAATACGCCAAGTCCGCCCTGATCCATGTGGTCATAGCTTTTGATGCAGACCGTATCGATCAGTCGGATGTTGAGCTCGCGGGCGATCAGCGCGGCCGGAATCAACCCGCCCCGAGTAATCGCAACGATGCCCTTGAAGTCGCGCTCGATGAGCTGGTGGCAAAGGGCGCGCACGTCGCGGTGAAGCTGGTCCCAGGACACCGTAAAATGCTGATGGTAGCGTTCGCTGCTCATGGGGGCGTCACTCGTCTTCGTTGAAGGAACATACTGCGAACACGCTAAAGCCCGCGTCGCGAATCTTTTGCGAGCCGCCAAGCTCCGGCAGATCGATGATGGTCGAGGTTTCAACGACCTGACCGCCGCTTCTTTGGATCAAATTGGCGGCGGCAAGCATGGTGCCACCGGTGGCGATCAGATCGTCCATCAGCAAAATGCGATCCTGCTGCTCAAAAGCATCGGCGTGAAGCTCTACTTCGGAGTGACCGTACTCCAGCGTGTAGGTTTCACTAATGGTCTTGAACGGCAGTTTGCCCTTCTTGCGCACCGGTACGAAGCTGCAGCCAAGCTCGTAGGCCAGCGGCGCGCCGATGATGAAGCCGCGCGCATCGATCGCCGCGATGGCATCCAGATCCATGTCCTGATAGCGGTGTACGAAGCTATCGATCAGTTTACGAAAGGCCGAGCTGTTTTGCAGCAAAGGGGTAATGTCGCGAAAATTGACGCCCTGTTCAGGCCAGTCGGGAACCGTGCGAATAACGGACTTGATGTAGTCGCCGTAGATGCTCATCGCGTCTCTCATGGGTTGGTAAAAGGCCAGGCGCGAGCCTAGCCGAAAAAGAAGAATTTAACTGCGAACAGAAGCCCCAGCACGACCACCGCCGGATTGAGATCCGCAAAGCGCCCGGAGAGCGTTTTGATGCCAACGAAGCTGATGAACCCAAGGGCGATCCCGTCGGCGATGGAGAACGTCAGCGGCATGGCGAGCGCGGCGATCAGCACTGGGGCGGCGTCGGTGGCGTCTTCCCAGTTGGCGTGGGCCAGGCTTCCCGCCATCAGCACCGCTACGTACAAAAGCGCGCCAGCGGTAGCATAGGCCGGAATGGAGCCAGCAAGCGGGGCGAAGAACAGGCTGATCAAAAACAGCACGCCGACCACCACGGCGGTGAGGCCCGTGCGCCCGCCGGAGGCGATGCCCGCGGTGGATTCGATGTAGCTCGTGGTGGTCGAGGTGCCGAGCACAGCGCCGGACATGGAGGCGGTGCTGTCCGCCATCATCGCGCGTCCAATGCGCGGAAGCTTGCCGTCCTTGTCCAACAGCTTGCCGCGGTGGGCAACGCCGACCAGGGTGCCGGAGGTGTCGAACAAATCCACGAACAAAAAGGCGAAGATGACGCTGAGCATCGCCACGTCCAGCGCGCCCGCAAGATCCATCGCCATAAAGGTTGGCGCGATGGACGGCGGCATTGACATCAGCCCACCGTACTGGTTATGGCCCAGCAGCATCGACACCACGGTCACGCCGAGAATACCGATCATCACCGCGCCGGTGACGTTTCGGTACGCAAGTGCGGTGATGACAAAAAAGCCCACCATCGCGTAGATGGCCGACGGCTGGGTCAAATCGCCAAGCGACACCAGCGTTGCCGGGTTCTCCACGACGATACCGGCGTTTTTCAGCGCGATCATGGCCAAAAACAGCCCGATCCCCGCCGCGATGCCCAGGCGCAACGACATGGGAATGGAGTTGATGATCCACTCGCGAATTTTGAAAATACTCAGCAAAAAGAAGGTCAAGCCCGACAGGAACACCGCGCCGAGCGCCGCCTCCCAAGTGTAGCCCATTCCCAGCACCACGCCGTAGGTAAAGAAGGCGTTAAGGCCCATGCCCGGCGCTTGCGCAATGGGGTAATTGGCCCAGAGCCCCATCACGAAACAGCCGATGGCAGCGGCAATACAGGTCGCCACGAACACCGCGCCGTAGTCCATCCCCGCTTCCGACAGAATGCTCGGGTTGACGAAGATGATGTAGGCCATGGTCAAAAACGTGGTGACGCCCGCAATCACCTCGGTTTTGACACTGGTGTTTTGCTCAGTGAGCTTGAAATAGTTATCCAGACCCTTCATATCGTTATGTTCCCTGCGCCCTTTGCCAAGAAAAGCCGCACAGTCTACCGAAAGCCCCAAACCGATGCGAGCCGGTAGTGCGCCGCTCATGAGTGCGGGCAAGCCCGCCATTATGTTGTCACTCACTGTCTAGCAAGCTTCAGGCCATCCATTAACCGTTCGGTCAAACCCGGCCTTCGATACGACCACTCTATTGCGCGCCCTGAGCCACTACGGCATTACGTCCGCGCTGCCAGCACCCGCTCGACGGTTTCGACGATCACTTGGGTTTGCGGGTCGATTTCGATGTTCACCCAAGACCCCGGCAGGCGCTCACCCAATACCGTGCGCTCAAGGGTTTCGGGAATCAGGTTGACGCTGAACTCCACCCGATCGCCGGCCGGACGCACGTCGCCCACGGTGAGACTGATACCATCGACGCCGATATAGCCCTTCTCGAAGACGAAACGGCCAAGCGCTGCTGGCAGCGAAAACCAGAGTCGGCGGTTATTGGGCGCCTCGTCAATTGCCACGACGCCCGCCATGCTAATGATGTGGCCAGACATCGAATGACCGCCAATCTCATCACCAAAGCGCGCGGCGCGCTCTATATTAACGCAGTCGCCCACCTCCAGCGCACCAAGATTGGTCAGCCTGAGCGTCTCGCGCATCAGATCGAAGCTGACCCGCTCGCCGTCGATCGCGGTCACGGTCAAACACACGCCGTTGTGGGATACCGATGCCCCGAGTTCGAGCCCTTCATTGAGTGGCGCCTCGAGCGTTACCACGTGGGTTCGAAACTCCTCGAGCTCGCGCACTTCGACCACGCGAGCGACTCCCTGCACGATACCTGTAAACATCACTCCCCCCTGATTGGCGCCCGACCATCAAGGGTCGGGATCAAAGCGTCATTATCGCTTTTTAAGCCGGCAAGGCCAAAGTGCGATTGCATCGATTGTTGGCGATAGCGTCCTTTCTCCATAATGCGCGATAAAGGCACTCAAAACGCTTGTCTGTGCGTCGATCGCAACCGATTTTGTCGGTCATCGCCCGGCACCCGGTCTACATTGACAACCTGTCGGGGCCTATTTAGACTTTCGCCGCAACGACGATAGACGCCGATTTATACCCGGATTGCGGGCGTCCACCAGCCAACGGCGGTGAAGTGCAGCTAAAAGGGAGTGTCCAGCGTTGATGGCCACCCGTCCGGGGTGGCTTTTTTGTTTTAGCCCCGCCCCTTCCCGTCTTCGGCCTCACGTAAAGGCAGACGCCATGATCGAACTTAGTAACGTCAGTAAAACCTTTGGCAGCGGACCCCGCGCGGTCCACGCCCTCAAAAACGTCAATCTCACCGTTCCCAAGGGCGCCATTCACGGCGTGATCGGGCTTTCCGGCGCCGGCAAATCGACGCTGATTCGCTGCGTCAACCTGCTCGAGCGCCCCAGCGAAGGCCGCGTTTCGCTCGATGGCCGCGAGATTACCACGCTCAATCGGCGCGAGCTCAACCGGACCCGCCACCGCATCGGCATGATTTTTCAGCACTTCAACCTGCTGACCACGCGCACGGTCTTCGACAACGTGGCCCTGCCGCTGGAGCTGATGGGCCAAAAGCGCGCCGATATCAAAGCCCGCGTGACGCCGCTTTTGGACATGGTGGGTCTGGCCGATAAGGCTCGCATGTACCCCGCCCAACTCTCCGGCGGCCAGAAGCAGCGCGTGGCGATCGCCCGAGCGCTTGCGAGCAACCCCCAGGTACTTTTGTGCGACGAGGCGACCTCGGCGCTCGACCCGCAAACCACCAGCTCGATTCTCGAGCTTCTGCGCGACATCAACCAAACGCTTGGCATCACGATTTTGCTGATCACCCACGAGATGGAGGTGGTGAAGTCGATCTGCCACCGGGTCAGCCTGATTTCCGGCGGCGAGCTCGTCGAGGACGCCGACGTCGGCGACTTCTTCACCGCCCCAACTACCCAGCTCGGGCGCGAGTTTCTCAACGACTTCTTGCAACTCAGCCCACCCAAGGAGCTGATCGCCAGGCTCTCCGACACCCAGGGGCCTCAGAGCCATCCGGTCGTGCGCCTGACATTCTCGGGTGATGCGGTTTCCACGCCGCTCATTTCACGCCTCGCCCGCGAGTGCAGCGTCGACGTCAGTATTCTGCAGGCCAAGGTCGAATCCATTCAGGAGCGCACGCTAGGGCTGATGATCGCCGAGCTTTTAGGAAGCCCCGAGCAGACCCAGCAAGCCATGGCGTATCTTCAGGCGCATCAACTACAGGTAGAGGTACTAGGCTATGTCCAGCGCGATGTTTGATCTTGTTCTGCAGGCCACCCTCGATACGCTCTATATGGTCGCGGTCTCCGGGGTCATCGCCACGCTTTTAGGCCTGCCGCTGGGCGTGCTGCTCTACGTGACCCGCCCGCGCCAGATACTGGCAATGCCGGTACTCAACCAAGTGTTGAGCCTTGTCACCAACATCGGCCGCTCGATTCCTTTCATCATTTTGATGGTCGCCATCATTCCTTTCACGCGGATGCTGGTGGGCACTTCGATCGGCATCAACGCCGCCTCGGTGCCGCTGACCATCGCGGCGATCCCGTTCGTGGCACGCCTGATCGAAGGCGCACTCAACGAAATCTCACCCGGGCTGGTCGAATCTGCCCAGGCGATGGGCGCCACACCCTGGCAGATCATCTGCAAGGTGCTGATCCCCGAGGCGCGCGGCGGCATCATCACTGGCCTCACCATTACCGTGGTGACGCTGGTGAGCTACTCCGCCATGGCTGGCGCGGTCGGCGGCGGCGGGCTGGGAGATTTGGGCATTCGCTACGGCTACAATCGCTTCAACCCCACCATCATGCTGATCACGGTAGTGGTGCTGGTGGTCATGGTGCAGGGTTTTCAGAGTCTGGGCGACTATCTGGTGCGCAAGAGCGACCGTAAATAACGCCCTGGTTCACAAGAGTGAACGTAAATAGCTCCTTGAAATCGGCCGACGCGTCACATATATAACTGGAAAGCATTATGGGTCGGATTTTTATTGCTATAATACCGATTACGTTAACACCGATAGGCCCATTCACAGGAGAGAAATCATGCAAAAGCAGCTACTCGGCGGTTTGACCGCGCTGGCCCTGGCAATCAACGTTGCCCATGCAGAAGAAGCCAAAAGCATCAAAATGGGTACCGTGGCCGGCCCGGAAACCGAAGTGATGCAGGTCGCCGCGCGCATCGCCAAGGAAGAGTACAACCTGGACGTCGAAATCATCGAGTTCACCGATTACGTTACGCCCAACGCGGCGCTGGCCGACGGCAGCCTCGATGCCAACGCCTACCAGCACGCGCCCTACCTGGAAACGATGAACAGCGACCGCGGCTATGACTTGGTTGCCGCCGGCTACACCTTCGTCTACCCGATCGGCGCCTACTCTGAGAAGTACGACAGTCTCGAGGAACTGCCGGACGGCGCGCAGATCGCGCTACCCAACGACCCGACCAACGAAGGTCGCTCGCTGATTTTGATGCACAACGAAGGCCTGATCACGCTCAACGATCCGGAAAACCTGGAAGCAACGCCGATCGACATCGCCGAGAACCCGCGCGATTTCCGTTTCCGCGAGATCGAAGCCGCCCAGCTGCCGCGCATTCTGCCGGACGTCGACATGGCCTTCATCAACAACACGTTTGCCCAGCCGGCTGGCCTTAATCTGGACGACGCGCTGGTGCGTGAAGGCGCCGAGTCGCCCTACGTCAACCTGATTGCGGTACGCAGCGGCGACGAAGAGCGTGAGGAGATCCAGCAGCTCGTCGATGCCTACCAGCGCGACGAAGTAATCGAAAAAGCCGAGGAGCTCTTCCAGGGCGGCGCGGTACCCGGCTGGACCGAGTAATACTCGTCTCAAGGTGCCCGGCGACATCGCCGGGTATGACAGGCCGGCCCCATGATGGCCGGCCTGTCTCTTTCTGGTTCTCACGAGGTGACCATGCCAAACGCTGAATCCCCGCCAAACGTCGACTACGCCCTTTTGAATCGCCAGCTCGAGGCTCTGCTCGATACTCGCGACTGGTTGACCAACAGCGCCCAGACCAGCGCGTTTCTCATGCAGTCGCTCGCCTCGCTCAACTGGGTGGGCTTTTACCAGCAGCGCTCACCACAGGTACTGCACTTGGGCGCCTTCCAGGGCAAACCCGCCTGCCACCCGATTCCTTTTGATAAAGGCGTATGCGGTGCGGCGGCGCGCACTCAATCCACTCAACGGGTCGACGACGTGCACGCCGTGGCGGATCACATCGCCTGCGACGCCGACTCGAACGCGGAGCTGGTCGTCCCTATCGTGGTCGATGGCAAAGTGTGGGGCGTACTCGATATCGACAGCCCTGAGCCCGCGCGCTTTAGCCAGGAGGATCAGGCTGGCATAGAGGCGCTGGTCGCGACGTTCATTGCCCGCACCGACCTACACCTTCCCAGCGGCGTGGCTTGACGGATTTATTTCTCGCAACGCAAAACGCCCCGACCTAAAGGCCGGGGCGTTTTTGAATTCTGGTAGGACCAGGCGGATTTGAACCGCCGACCTCCACGATGTCAACGTGGCGCTCTAACCAACTGAGCTATGGTCCTTCAATAGCCACTGATCCACTGCTTAAGAGCAAATGGTAGGACCAGGCGGATTTGAACCGCCGACCTCCACGATGTCAACGTGGCGCTCTAACCAACTGAGCTATGGTCCTTCAGTGCGGTGCGTATTCTATCTTTTCATGGCGTAATTGCAACCGTTTTTTTGTCGAACGCTTTTTTATAGAGTGTTGAAAAGAAAGTTCTCTTTTACATCGACACGTCTTTCGCGAGGCAGCTAAGCTTACTCGTGTATTGTTTATCCCATGTTAAGGAGACTGATTTGCCTGAGCTCTTGTTGGGCGGCATTTCGCTGCTCTTGCTGCTGGTCACGGCGGTTCCGCACATTCGTCTTCGCTGGTGGCTCGTTCGCAGCTTCGAATTCCCCCGTGTTCAAATCGCTATCGTTGCCCTACTGAACGCCCTGGCCGTTTATTTCCTGCTCGACCCCGGCCACTGGCGGTCCGTTGCTGGCATCGTTTCGCTGATTACCCTGTTTGTGCAGGTTGGCTACATACTGCCCTGGACGAAGCTCTGGCCCATCGAGGTTCAAAACGCTCAAAACCCGCCCGAAGATCAAACCCTCAAGCTTTTGGTCTCCAACGTGCTAACGCCCAACCGTAATGCCAAGGGGTTGATCGAGCTGATCGAAGCGAACCAGCCGGACATCGTTTTGACGCTGGAGTCGGATCAATGGTGGGGCGACCAGCTCGACGCCGCACTCAACGACAGGTGGCCGCACAGCGTTCGCATACCGCTGGACAATCTTTACGGCATGCACCTTTATTCGCGCCTGGAATTGACCGACACCGAAGTCAAATGGCTCATACAGGACGATATCCCGTCGGTACACACCTATGTGACGCTCGACAGCGGCGCGCGAGTACGTCTCTACGCGGTTCACCCGCGCCCGCCGGCCCCCAGCGAAAGTGACAAGTCGCTATGGCGCGATGCCGAGCTTTTATGGGTTGGCAAACACATCCACGAAGACCCGAAACCCTCTCTGGTTGCGGGGGATCTCAACGACGTGGCTTGGTCGCGTACCACGCGGCGCTTCTGCCGCGTGGGCGGCATGCTCGACCCACGCCGCGGGCGCGGCATGTTCAGCACCTTCCACGCCAACTATCCGTTCATGCGCTGGCCGCTGGATCATATTTTCGTCACCGAGCACTTCACCTTGGTCGACATGCATCGCCTAAGAGGGTTTGGCTCGGATCACTTCCCGATTCTCGCCACCTTCTGCTACCGCCCCTCGCGTCAGGACGAGCAGCCAACGCCGGATGCAACCGAAGAGGAGCGTGAAGAGGCGAACGAGACGATCCAGGAGGGCAAGACGGAGAAACAGGAGAAGTAACCCGCCCTGCCCGCTCGCTTACTCCGGAACGCCGCCTTTGGTCAGCACGGCAGGATCAAGAAGGCGCTCGAGCGTTTCGCGATCCAGATCGGTTTCTTCTTCGGCCACATCGATGATCGGCCGCCCCGCCTGGTACGCCTTCTTGGCGACCGCGGCGGCGGCGTTGTAACCGATGGTGCTATTGAGCGCGGTTACGAGGATAGGATTTCGCGCCAGCGGCTCCTGGAGATGATCCTCGCGCACCTTGAAGGTGGCGATAGCGCGGGTGGCCAAAAGGCTTGCGGTGTTGCTCATCAGCGTGATGGCGCTTAAAAGGTTCGAGGCGACCAGCGGCAGCATGACGTTGAGCTGGAAGTTACCGCTTTGCCCGGCCACCGTGATGGCGCTATCGAGGCCGATCACCTGAGCGGCGGCCTGAGCGGCGGATTCGGGAATCACCGGATTCACCTTACCCGGCATGATAGAGCTGCCCGGCTGCAGCGCCTCGAGCTCGATCTCGCCAAGCCCGGCGAGCGGCCCGGAGTTCATCCAGCGAAGGTCATTGGCGATCTTCATCACCACGCAGGCAAACCCCTTGAGCTGGCCGGAGAGCTCGACGGCAGCATCCTGGCTCGAAAGGCTGGCAAAAAAGCTGTCGTTGGGCGTGAATGAAAGCCCGGTCTGGCGGCTGAGCTCTTCGGCCATCTTCTCGGCAAACCCTTCAGGTGCGTTGATTCCGGTGCCTACCGCGGTACCGCCCTGAGCCAGACGCTGCAGGCGCGTCATGGCGCTGTCGAAACGCTCGATGGCCTGACCCACCTGGCTCGACCACGCGCCAAGCTCTTGATCCATACGCAGCGGCATCGCGTCCATCAGATGGGTGCGCCCGGTCTTGACGACATCCTTGAGCTCCTCGGCGCGCTGGTCGATCGCATCGCGCAGGGTCAAAAGCGCCGGGCGAAGCGACTCCTTGACGGCGATCGCGGCGGCGACGTGGATGGCGCTGGGGATGACGTCGTTGCTCGACTGGCCCATGTTGACGTGATCGTTGGGAGTGACCTCGACGCCTTCCCGCGAGGCAAGCGTTGCGAGCACCTCGTTGACGTTCATGTTGGTCGAGGTACCGGAGCCGGTCTGGTAGACATCGATCGGGAACTGGTCGTCGTGCTCGCCGTCGATCACCGCCTGGGCGGCTTTTTCGATGGCGCGGGCGCGCGGCTCGTCGAGGTGCCCTAGAGCCAGGTTACTGCGCGCCGCGGCAAGCTTGATGCGGGCCACCGCATGCACGAAAGCGGTGGGCATCGGCGTGTTCGATACCGGAAAGTTATTGATCGCCCGCTGGGTCTGAGCGCCATACAGCGCGCTAGCCGGTACCTCGAGCTCCCCCATGCTGTCGCGCTCGATACGTGTTTCCATACGTTTTCTCCTTTAAAGCGAGCCGCTCGTTCGGCCGCCGTTGACGCGTTTAGCAAACTACCCACTTTACCCTAGCCACTGGATCGGCTATCGACAACGTCGAGCCGCCCCTTAGCGCCAATCGAGCATTCAAATGGACCGCACACATGCTGCCCACTACGCCACTATATTGCAGCGCACAAAAACGATTGCTATGCTGCATAGCAGCAAAAAGGCAGGCAGCGGGATAAAACCTGATGCGATACGAGCGAGGACACGGCCTCAAGGACGGGGCTTGCTCTCGTCACTCGACTTCAAGGAGAAACACCATGGCAACATTCAAACACTCGCCAACCAACGAGCAGTTCCATTCGCTTTTTCTCGGCCCCCTGCAGGCATTCTTGTCGCTCGGCGTGGAGACGTCTGAAAAACTGGTCAATGCCCAGCTCAGTGCGCATAAGGCCTACGTCGACCTGGGACTGGAGCAGGCGCGCCAGTTAATGCGGGTGAAGGACACCGCCGAGCTTCGCGATTACATGGAAGGCCAGCAGCGCGTGGCTAAAACGCTGGCCGAGCGCCTCAAGGGCAATGCCGATCAGATGACATCGATTCAGCGCGACTTCTTTCGACAAAGCCAAAAACTGACCGAAGAGAATGTGCAAAAGGCGCAGCAGCTGGCCAGCAAAATGCGCCAAACCGCCTAACGGGAAACCGCCCGGCCGCCCGCGGGCGGCTACCAGCCAAGCGCCGATTTAACGAAAGGAATGGTCAGTTTGCGCTTGGCCGATAGCGATGCCTGATCGAGAGTTTCGATCGCCATGCAAAGTTCACCAAGCTCCCGCGGGCCGCGGTGCAGAATATAGCGGGCCACATCGTCGGGAAGCTCCATTCCCCTTGCCCCGGCGCGCAGCTTCAACGCCTGCAAACGGTCCGCGTCGTCCAGCGAATGCAGGTGATAAGTCACCCCGAAGCTTAGCCGCGAGGCTAAATCCGACAGCGCCACGTTGAGCTGGCGCGGCGGTGCGCTGGCGGCGATGATCAGCCCTTTATTGGCGTCACGCAGCCGGTTGAAGGCGTGAAAAAGCGCCTCTTCCCAGCGTTTGCGACCGATCACGCACTCAAGATCATCGATCGCCACCAGGTCGAGGCGTTCGATATCCTCGAGCATCAGCGGCGGGAAGTGGCCCAAATCCTCCAGCGGCAGATAGAGCGCGCGCTTGTCACGATCCGAAGCGGCATGGCAAGCGGCCTGCAACAGGTGGCTTCGCCCGCTGCCCGGCGAGCCCCATAGATAAACGAAGGGCTCCGCGTCCGGCTCGAGCTGGCGGCCAAGCGAGGTCAAAAGCGAGGCGTTGGCACTGGAGGCGAAGTAGTTATCGAAGGTGGCGTCGTCGCGAAGCCCGACGCCCAGCGGCAGCTGAGCCGGCACTCTGCTCATGGAATCTCCCTGTCCCTGTCGTGATCGAGCCGGTTAGGCGACTCGGCGTTGGTAAGCTTCGCTTCGCCGTACAGCTCGCTATTTTTATACCGCTCGATCACCTCGCGCAAAAGCACCATGATGACCGCGGCGGCGGGTAGCGCCAATAGTACGCCAGTCAACCCAAAAAGACTGCCCCCGGCCAGCACGGCGAAAATCACCGCCACCGGGTGCAGGCCAATCTTGTCGCCCAGAAGCTTTGGCTGAAGCACCACGCTCTCCATCACCTGCCCCACGCTGAACACGCCCAGCACCCCAACCAGCCCCCACCAGCTTTCGAACTGGAAAAACGCGACCACCAGCGCCACCCCCAGCCCGACGATGAAACCCAAAAAAGGCACGATGCTGACAAGCCCCGACACCACGCCGATCAAAAGCCCAAAATTGAGCCCGATCAGCGTCAGCCCCAGGGCGTAAATCACGCCAAGACTTAGCATGACCAGAAGCTGGCCTCTCAAGAACGCGGCCAGCACAGCATCGCAGCGCTTGGCGAGTCTGGCCGTATCGCGGGCGTAGTGGCGCGGCACCAGATCCGCCAGATTGGCCAGCAGGTGGTCCCAGTCGAGCAGCAGATAGAAGGTGACCACGGGAATCAGAGCGACGTAGGTGATCCAGGTGACGAACGCCGCGCTGGAACGGCCGATGCTCGTCAGTGCCTGAGCCAGATAGCCGCCGGCGTCGCGCCAGTTCTCCAACAGCGCGGTTTTCACGTTGCCAAGTTCGGCGCGCACGTCGTAGCCGGTCCACTCAAGCACCTGGGGCGCCAGGCGATTTTCGACCCAGGTGAAGATGTCGGGCAGCACCTCGCCAAGCTGCTTGATCTGCGAGACGATCAGCGGAATCAGGATCAACAGCGCCGCAGCCAGCAGTAAAAAGAGCACGACGAAGACGCTGGCCACCGCCAGCGGGCGCTTCATGCCCCACTGCTGTAGCTTGTTGGCGATGGGGTCGACCAGATAAGCGAGGATCATCCCTGCCACGAACGGCATGAGCACCGAATCCAGCAGGTAGACAAGACCCACCAGCAGCAGGATAAACACCGCGGCCCAGGTAGAGTGGCGCATACTCGAATCGCTCCTTGGAGGGTCGCCAGTCGCGACATAACGTCATGTTATCGTTGTAAGATAACGTGTCTTGCACGATAACTCGACAGGACAATGCGGCAATCGATGCCAAATGGTACAATCCGCCGAATTATCGGCCGCCTGCGGCCGCGACCCTTCCTATCCCGTACTGCTATAGGCTCCAAAGGACCTGTCATGACCCAGACAACCCCTCCTCAGGCTTCCCCGTCACTTAGCTACAAGGATGCCGGAGTCGATATCGATGCCGGTAACGCCCTGGTAGAGCGCATCAAGCACGTGGCCAAGCGCACGACGCGCCCCGAGGTCATGGGCGGTCTGGGGGGCTTCGGCGCGCTTTGCGAGCTGCCCGAGGGCTACCGTCAGCCGGTGCTGGTCACCGGCACCGACGGCGTGGGCACCAAGCTGCGCCTGGCGATGGATCTTGGCAAGCACGACACCATTGGCATCGATCTGGTCGCCATGTGCGTCAACGACCTAGTCGTCGCCGGCGCCGAGCCGTTTCTGTTTCTCGACTACTACGCCACTGGCAAGCTCGATGTCGACATCGCCGCCGACGTGGTGACCGGTATCGGCGCCGGCTGCGAGCAGGCGGGCTGCGCACTGGTCGGCGGTGAAACCGCGGAAATGCCGGGCATGTACGAAGGCAACGACTACGACCTGGCCGGCTTCTGCGTCGGCGTGGTCGAAAAATCCGAGATTCTCGATGGAAGCAAGGTCGGTGAAGGCGACGTGCTGCTGGGTATGGCCTCGTCCGGGCCCCACTCTAACGGCTACTCGCTGATCCGCAAGATTCTGGACGTCAGCAGCGCCTCACTGGACGAGCCCCTGGACGGTCAGCCGTTGGGCGATGCGCTGATGGCGCCGACGCGCATCTACGTCAAGCCGCTTCTTTCCATGCTGCGCGAAAGCGAGCTTTCGATTCACGCGCTGTCGCACATCACCGGCGGCGGCCTGCTGGAAAACATTCCCCGCGTGCTGCCGGAGCACCTGGCCGCGCGCGTCGACGTCAGCAGCTGGCAGCGCCCGGAAGTCTTCAACTGGCTGCAGGCCAAGGGCAATGTCAGCGAAGTGGAGATGCACCGAGTGCTCAACTGCGGCATTGGCATGGTGGTCGTCGTACCCCAGGCGCAAGCCGACGAGGCCATGAGCTATCTAAAGGATCAGGGCGAAACCGTCTATCGCATCGGCGAGATCGTCACGCGTGAAGAGCAAGCGGTGGTACTCGAGAACCTCGCCGCGGGAGAGGCCCAGCAGTGAGCGATAACGAGTACGGCAGCGACACGCTCAACGACATGACGCCGGAGCCGGTCGATCAGCGCCGCATCGTGGTACTGATTTCCGGCAGCGGCAGCAACCTGGCCGCGCTGATCGAAGCCCAGAGCCACGACCGGCTGGGCGGCGACATCGTCGCGGTGATCTCCAACGAGCCCGCCGCGTTCGGGCTCAAGCGCGCTCACGAAGCCGGCATCGAAGCAGTTGCCCTGCCCCACCGCGAGTACGAAAGCCGTGAGGCCTACGACGGCGCGCTGATCAAGGTGATCGAGCGCCATGAGCCGGACCTGATCGTGCTGGCAGGCTTCATGCGCATTTTGACGCCGCGCTTCGTGCAGCGCTTTCTGGGCAAGATGCTCAATATCCACCCGTCGCTGCTGCCGGACTATCAGGGGCTCAACACCCACGCCCGGGCGCTCGCCGATGGTCGCAATCTGCACGGCTGTAGCGTGCACTTCGTCACCGAAGAGCTCGACGGCGGCCCGGTCGTGATCCAGGCCGAGTGTCGCATCGACGAAGGCGACGACGAGCAGAGCCTGAAGGAGAAGGTGCACGCCCGCGAGCACTTGATCCTGCCCATCGCCGTGCAGTGGTTTTTGCAGGGCCGGCTCAACTACTCGAGCGACAAGGTCACCATCGACGGCCAGCCGTTACCGCCCCAGGGGATGCGGCTGTCTCACGACGACGCCGCCGAAGAGCTCGACGAAGACGTTTGACGGCTCCCTTGTGAGCAAAAAGCGCGCCTTTGCAGGCGCGCTTTTTTTATACGGCTTTCGATGCAATGACCAAAAGGGTCAGGTACGTGGCAGCGTCACGCCGCGCTGGCCCATGTACTTACCACCCCGATCCTTGTAGGAGGTTTCACACTCCTCGTCGGCGGCGAGAAAGAGCATCTGCGCCACGCCTTCGTGGGCGTAAATCTTCGCCGGAAGATTCGTGGTGTTGGAGAATTCCAGCGTCACGTGGCCCTCCCACTCCGGCTCCAGCGGCGTGACATTGACGATGATACCGCAGCGCGCGTAGGTCGATTTGCCCAGGCAAATGGTGAGCACGTTACGCGGAATACGAAAGTACTCCACGGTGCGCGCCAGCGCAAAGGAGTTGGGCGGAATGATGCAGACATCGCCCTTCACGTCGACGAAGCTCTTGTCATCAAAAGCCTTGGGGTCGACGATCGCCGAGTGGATGTTAGTAAACACCTTGAACTCGTCGGAGCAGCGCACGTCGTAGCCGTAGCTCGAGGTGCCGTAGGAGATGACCCGCTGGTCGTTGACGTGGCGCACCTGACCGGGCTCGAAGGGCTCGATCATGGCGTCACTTTGCGCCATCCGGCGAATCCACTTGTCAGACTGAATACTCATTGCTGCTCATCACTCGCTAAAGGAAATCGTGGGGCCGCTTTGTTGCGTTCCCATCACCGAATCCGCCACCTGGCGGGCGATTTCGGCAAAGGTTTGGCTCTCGTCGCTTTCGGGGTTTGAGACTACCGTGGGCTTGCCGGAGTCCGCCAGCTCGCGAATGGACATCGCCAGCGGTAGGCGCCCCAACACTTTCGTGGCGTACTCCTGGGCGATGCGCTCGCCGCCGCCGGTGCCGAAAATGGCCGCCTCGTGGCCACAGCTTTCGCACTTGTAAAGACTCATGTTCTCGACCACGCCAACCACCGGCACGTTGACCTTGCGAAACATCTCGATGCCCTTGCGCGCATCCAGTAGCGCGATGTCCTGGGGAGTCGTGACGATCACCGCGCCGGATACGGGCACTTTCTGGGCAAGTGTCAACTGGATGTCGCCGGTGCCTGGCGGCATATCGATCAGCAGAAAGTCGAGCTCGCCCCACTGGGTTTGATTGAGCATCTGCTGAAAAGCGCCGACGACCATCGGCCCGCGCCACACCATCGCATCGCGCGAGTTGACCAGAAACGCCATCGACATCGCCTTGAGCCCGTGGGCCTGAAGCGGCATAAATGCGTTTTCGCCGGCGGGCTGGGGGCGCGTACCCTCTTCGACACCGAGCATTTGAGCCTGGCTTGGGCCATAGATATCGGCGTCGAGCACCCCGACGCGATACCCTTGGGCGGCCAGCGCCAGCGCCAAATTCACGGTGACGGTGGATTTACCCACGCCCCCCTTACCGGACGCCACCGCAATGATGTGCTTGATCCCATCCATTGTACGCTCCTTAGCACAGCGTTTAAGTGGCTAAATCATACGCGCTGACGCCCGGTTCATAAACTCGAAACGATAAAAAGCGGGTACGGCGTTTGCCGTACCCGCGTAACGAATCCTCAGCAATGCCCTTTCAAGAGAAAACGCTTTACTGAGCGCTACTCTGCTCCTCAACCTCCTTCTCGTCTTCATCTTGCGAGGATGCCCCGTTGGATTCGCCGGACTGGCTTGAACTCTGACTCTGATTGTTCTGACCTTGACCGGACTGCCCTTGAGACGATTGGCTCTGTTCGCCTTGGCCACCCTGGTTCGACTGCTGGCCGTTAGGAGCCAGGTTGGGCACCTCGTCTTCACTAGCGTCATCGACTTCCAAGCGAGCGTCGAGCGCGGATAGCTCTTCGCGCCAGTCGCTGAGCTGGCTTTCCAGCCGCTCAAGCTGCTGCTCACGCGTTTCAATATCGCTTTCGACGTTTGAGAGTTCTTCGCGGCCCATATCGAGGGCCACCATGAGATCGTCCATTTCCGAGCGGACTTGGGTTAGGCTCTGCGCCTGCTCGTCGCGCTGCTCAGTGAGCGAATCGATTTCCGACTGAAGATCATCTCGCTCGCTGCTGGCGCTTTCACGCTCGCTTTCAAGCTGGTCGACCTCCTGCTGGGCGCTATCGATCTCTTCTTGTAGCGATGCAAGGCGCTCTTCGGCGTCGCTGACCTGGCTTTCGAATTCCTCGAGCTGCTGCTGGGCTTCGTTTTGCGCGTCGAGCACCTCCTGGCGCTGCTCTTCGGCCTGCTGGCGAGCGGTTTCTGCTTCCTGGCGGGCCTCTTCGGCGCTTTCACGCGCCTGCTCGATCTGATCCAGATTCGACTGCGCTTCGTCCCGCGTCGAGGTGATCTCGTCACGCTCGTCGCGCAGCGACTGCATGTTGTCCTGGGCGTTTTGAAGCTCCTGCTCGAGGCCCTCGACTTCCTGCTGCAGCGAATCGCGCTGGTTTTGAAGTTCTTCCAGACGTGACTGAATCGTCTGGGCCTCTTCCTCGGCCTGCTGCACGCTTTGCTGTGCATCTGCCTGGCGCTGCTCTAGCGAAGCGATCTCTTCGCGCATCGCGCCAAGATCGGTTTCCGCCTGCTCGATTTCGCTAACGCGCTGGCTCAGGCGCTGATTTTGCTGCTCGGACGTCGCCAAATCGTTTTCCAGCACGTCGATACGATCGCGATGGGTATTGGCGTTGGACTGCGCCATGATGGCCCACACGACGGCCACGGCGGCGATGCCGGCAATGGCCCGAACGCGGTTGTGTTTGAACAGCTCGCTGGTGCTGAGCTTACGGCCGTGAGGCTGACCGGTGGGTTGTTGGTCCAGCTTGTTGTCATCTGCCATGGTGCGTCCCTGAAGAATCTGTTGATAGTCAAAGTTGGTATTTAAAAACAGTAGTTAACTTGCCCGACACCCGCCAGTTATTCTCCCGGAACATCGTTTCAACGCAGTCAACGTTATCCAGCCTTTAAACAACCATGTGACTAAAAACAGCCATGGTTATGAAGATAAAATATAAAGATCCACGATCGCTGTCAGTAAAGGCTTACAGAAACCCGGTCGTTAACACGCTACCCTGTCGGATCGTTTTCCATTTTTTCAACGTTTACCATGTGGTACACCGCATGCACGTGATCAATCCATCCTTGACGGCGCCCACCACCGAGGCGCTTCTTCCCAATCTTCCGGGCGTCATATTTCAGCTCGACCGCTCGCCAAATGGCACCCTAAGGTTTACCTATCTGGAAGGCGATCGCGACATCCTCGATCACCTTGACCGCGCGGCGCTGGCCGACAGCGCCAATAAGGGCATCGCACAGCTCACCGGCGAACACTGGCCGATGGTGAGCGCCGCCATCGAGCGCTCTGCACGCTGGCTCGTCCCGTTGGCCACCCGTTTTCGGCTTTGCCACCCCTCGCACAAGGCTTACTGGATCGGCGTCAGCGCGTCACCAGTGCGCTGTGGCGACGGCGTTCGCTTCAACGGCATGATGATGAACATCACAGGCCAGGTGGTGAATGAACAGCGTCTCGAGAAACGCTGCCATACCGATGTGCTGACGGGGCTTCCCAACCGTCGCAAGCTGATGCTGGAGCTCAACCGCTTGAGCATGGTGAGCCAGCACGACTTAACCCCCTTTTCGATCATGATGATCGATGTCGACCACTTCAAACGCTTCAACGACCATTTTGGCCACGCCTACGGCGATGAGATTCTGCGTGCGCTAGCCGAGCGCATCAGAGCACTTCTTCGCGACAGCGACATGCTGGCAAGGCTCGGTGGTGAAGAGTTCGTGGCGGTAGCGCCACGCACCACGCTTGGCCACTGTTACAGCGTCGCCGAGCGCGTGCGCGACAGTGTCGCGAAGCTCGACCTGGGCGCCGGCACCGGGGAGGTCACCATCAGCATCGGAATCGCCGAGCACCGACCGCAGGAGATACTCGCCACGCTTTTAAAGCGCGCGGACAAGGCGCTTTATCGCGCCAAGGATACCGGGCGCGACTGCGTTTACGCCATCCAGTGAAGCCAAGACCCTCAAGACGGCGACTCTTTTAGCGATTACCCGGCCAGCGGTGTGGCAGTTCCCTGAACGCGATGGCATCATAAAGCGCTGCATATTATTCATCGCTTAACGAGGTAGTCATTTCAATGTTCGAGCATATTGAGCGGGTCCCGGGTGATGCCATTCTTGGACTGATCGACGCTTTCAAAAAAGACACCAACCCACAGAAAGTGGATTTGGGCGTCGGCGTTTATCGCGATGCCAACGGCAATACGCCGATCATGCGCGCCGTCAAGGAAGCAGAGGCTCGTCTGCTCAATAACGAAACGACCAAAACCTATATTGGCTCTCACGGCGCGCCCGCCTACGGCGAGGCCGTGCTGCCCATCGTACTGGGTGAAAACTCGAGCGTACTGAGCCAGAAACGTGCCAGCGCTACCCAGTCTCCCGGCGGTACCGGCGCGCTGCGCTTGGCGGCGGACTTCATCGCCGGCCAGATGCCGGGCAAGGGCATCTGGGTCAGCGACCCGACCTGGCCGAACCACCACGGTATCTTCACCTCGGCAGGTATCGAACTTCATAAATATCCCTACGTCGATCCGGACAACCGTCTGGACTTCGAGGGCATGGTCAGCGCGCTCAAGAAAATTCCCGAAGGTGATGTGGTCGTGCTACACGCCTGCTGCCACAACCCGACCGGCTTCGATCTCTCCCAAGCGCAGTGGCAGGAAGTGCTCGAGATTTTGAAAGAGCGCAAGCTTCTGCCACTGGTCGATTTCGCCTACCAGGGCTTCGGTGAAGGGCTGGAAGAAGACGCTTACGGCGTACGCCTTCTCGCCGAGAACCTGGACGAAGTCATCATCACCAGCTCCTGCTCGAAAAACTTCGGCATCTACTGTGAGCGCACCGGCGCCCTGATTCTGGTGGCGAAGGACGAAGAGCAGATGGAGAACGTGCGCTCCCAGGTTGCCATCGTTGCGCGGGAAAACTACTCCAATCCGCCGGCCCACGGCGGCGCCATCGTCAGCGAAATTCTCCACGACCCGGAACTCAAGGCGATGTGGCGTGAAGAGCTGACCGAAATGCGCGATCGCATCAATACGCTGCGCCGCGACTTCGTCGAAGCGCTCAAGCCTTATGGCCTCTCTGACAAGTACGCCTGCGTTGCCGAGCAGCGCGGCATGTTCTCCTACACCGGCCTGACGCCGGAGCAGGTCGACCGTCTGCGCGACGAGTTCGGCATATACATGGTGCGCTCGGGCCGGGCCAACGTGGCCGGTTTCTCCCAGGAGAGCCTGCCGTATCTGGCCAAGGCGATCGCCGCCGTCAACGAGTAACATGACCCTTTAAAAGCGCCCAGACAATCGTCTGGGCGCTTTTGTTTTCGCCCACCAAAACTGATCGATCAGTCACATTTTGAGGCTTTCATGGCGGCCCAAGGCTTTCACTACCCCTGGTACAAAAAAGAAGACACCGACGCGTTTTTCGCGCTGTTTCAAAACAATATCGCCAACTTCGTGATCATCGCGATCACCATGCTGGGTATGGACTTTCCCGCGGAGATCGTCTTCGGGCAGGTGCTGCCTGGGGCTGCGGTAGCGGTCATGGCGGGCAATTTCTACTACGCCTGGAGTGCGACGCGCCTGGCCCATCGGGAGCAGCGAAGCGACGTGACCGCGCTCTCCTACGGCATCTCGACGCCGGTCATGTTCGTCTTTCTGTTCGGCGTGCTGCTGCCGGCCAAACAGCTGACTGGCGACGCAACGCTTGCCTGGAAGGTGGCAGTGGCGGCCTGCTTCATCAGCGGCGCCATAGAGGCGCTGGTGAGCCTGGTCGGGCGCTTCGTGCAGCACCACTTGCCACGGGCGGCCATGCTCGGCGCGGTGGCGGGCGTGGCGCTCACGTTCATCGCCGGCGAAATGCTATTCAAGACGTTGGAGATGCCAGTCATCGGGCTTCTTGTGCTGGGCATTACCATCGTTGGGCTGATCGCCCGGGTGAGTATGCCATTCAAGCTTCCCACGTCACTATTTGCCATCGTGCTGGGGACGGTGATGGCGTACCTGATCGGCGATGCCGGCGGCGAGCGCTTTAGCGACGCCTTCACGCATCTCGGCTTTTATCCGCTGCTGCCGAACCTGGCCTGGTGGGAAGGGCTTGGCTTATTGTTCGGCGGTATGCTGGCGGTGCTGACCGTGGTGCTGCCGATCACGCTCTACAACGCCATCGAGACGATGAACAACGTCGAGGCGATGGAGGCCGCCGGCGATAAATACGATGTGCGCGAGTGTCAGGCGGTGGACGGTGTGGGCACCATGATCGGCGCGCTGTTCGGCGGCGTGTTTCCCACCACGGTGTACATCGCCACGGTCGGCGCCAAGTGGATGGGCGCCGGGCGCGGCTACAGCATTGCTAACGGCGCGGTGTATGGCCTGGCGACCATGCTCGGGCTGATTGCAGCGCTCGCGGCGATCATTCCCGTTTCCGTGGTCGCCCCCATACTGGTCTTTGTGGGCATTTCGATGATCGCCACCGCGTTCCAGGCCAACGATACCCGCTATTACCCGGCGGTGGCGCTGGCCATGCTGCCTTATTTCGCCAACTACGTGTCGACCCGCTTCAACCGCGGCGCCGAAGAGGTCGTCAGCGGGATCTCCTCGGCCATCGTGGTGATGGGTCAGGGCGCCATGTTCATGGCCATTTTGCTCGGCGCGATGACGGTGTGCGCCATCGACCACCGTTTTCGCAAGGCGGCGGTCTTCGCGCTAGTCGCGGCGGGCTTCTCGTTTGTGGGCTTGATGCACGCACCGAAACTTGCGCTCAACGCCGCGCCGGACTTCGTCATGGGCTATCTTGCCATGGCGCTACTGTTCAGCTACTTCGCGTTTCAGAAAGTGCGTCGTCCCTAGCATCATCGGGAGCCGCCTGGCGGTGCGGGCGCGACAGTATGCGCCGCAGCACGACCCAGGCGGCAAGCCCGGCCATCACGTTGCCGATCGCAGCGCCGGCGGCCAGACCCACCCAGCCAAAGAGCAATGCCCCGAGCCATAAAGACGGCAGGTAGAACACGAACAGCCGAGCGCTGGACAAGAGCATCGCGCGAAGCGGCCAGCCCAGCGCGTTGCCTGCCGACACGACCAGCATGCATACACCGAGCAGCGCATAGCTTGGCAGCATGAAGCGGATCAACAGCGTCAGCGCCTCGCGCACCTCCGGGTTACCCGCCAGCGCCGCTGCCACCCAAGGCGCAACGAGCGCCAGCACGATGCCGAGAGCGAGCTGCCACACCAGCGCCACCTTAAGCGCCAGGCGCATCAGCCGATGGATCTGCCCCCAGTCGCCCGCGCCATAGCAGCGGCCAAGCCAGGGCGGCAGCGACATGGTCATGGCGAGAATCACCATCAGCGACATGGTTTCCAGCCGATTCGCCAACCCCCAGGCCGCCACCTGAACGTCGCCAAGCCCGGCGACCGCGGTGATCGCGAGCATCGCGGCCAGCGGCGGCATCAGTTGGCTGATCATCGCTGGCCCGGCGATTCCGATAAAACGTCGCCACGAGTCTCGCGCTTCAGGATAAATGCCGTCGAACGCCAGCCACCGATGGCGTGCCAGTTTGCGGCTAATTACCGCAAGCCCAACGCCAAAAGCGACGACGCTCGCCCAGGCCGCCCCGGGAAGCCCGAGCCCGGACCAGTCGCCCGCGCCAAAGATCAGCAGCGGGTCGAGCGCCAAATTCACCGCGCTGCTCAGCACCATCATCTTGCCGGGCAGATAAGTATCGCCGTGGGCGCGAAAAAGGCTATAGACGAAGTATAAAAGCGCGGCCAACCAGGCGGAGAAAAGCTGCGGGCCCCAGTAGGTTCGAATGTAACCAAGGGCAGTATCATCGGCGCCCAGAAGCGTAAAAATAGGTGCCTGCAGGAGCCAAAGCAGAATGCACAGCGCGCCGATGACGCCGCCACCGGCGAGCAGTACGAGACTTCCCAAGCGCCGTGCACGCTCTTCTTCGCCCGCCCCCAGCGCCCGCGAGACCAGCGCGGCGATGGCAATTCCCATGCCGACCTGCACGCCGATGATCAAAAACGAGAGCGGAAAGGTGAACGACTGCGCCGCCAGCGGCGCCGTGCCCAAGCGCGCAATGAAGGCGCTATCGACCAGTTGAAAGCCCAGCAGCGCGAGAACGCCGATGGCCATCGGCCAGGTTTGTCGCCACAGCGTGACGCCCAGAGTATGCTGACGCGAAGTGGCCAAGTCGAAACTCCTATCGAAAATTTTTTGCTACTCAAAACGCAAAAGCGCCACCGCCCCGGCCGGGGCGATGGCGCTTTTTTAACACGCCGGACTTACTGGCGGATACCTTCGAACACCACGTAGAGCTCGAGCTCGTGCATGGCTTCCGGGAAGTCGCTCATGTCGATACCGTAATCGCTCAGCGTGATCATGGTGCTGCCTTCGAAACCGGCGCGGTAGTTGCCCCAAGGGTCGTCGCCTTCACCGATCAGGGTTACCGGCATTTCAAGCTGCTGGGTTTCGCCGTGCAGCGTCAGCTCGCCGGTTAGCGTGCCTTCATTGTCGCCATCGGATTCGAAACCGGTCGAAGTGAACGTGGCCGTCGGGAATTCGCTGGCGTTGAGGAAGTCTTCGCTCAGGATATGACGGTCGCGCTCGGCGTGGTTGGAGTTCAGGCTATCGACCTGCACTTCCATCTCGATGGAAGACGCGTCCAGATCGTCTTCGTCATAGGTGAATTCGCCGGAGAATTCCTCGAAGCTGCCCAGAATGTAGGACATGCCCAGGTGGCTGATCTTGAACTGTACGAAGGCGTGCTGGCCTTCGGTATCCACCACGTAGTCGGCGGCCTGGGCCTGGCTTAGCGGCACCAGCGCAGCGGCGGCAACCGCAGTTGCAACAAGGCTCTTTTTCAACATCGAAACGTCTCCTTTCTTTCCTTGGTAGAGTCGGGGCGCTGGGGCGACCCGGGTGAAATCGTTAAGCGCGGCGGCGGCTATAAGCCGGGCTAAGCATCCGCGAAAGCGTCGCGTGACGGCTGACGAAGTGATGTTTGAGCGCGGCCAGCGCGTGGCCTGCGGCAATGACGATGAGCGTCACCGCGCTGTACCAGTGAATGTCGCCAGCAATGGACGCCTGATTGGGAAGATTCGAAAGCACCGCCGGCATCTCGAACCAGTCGAAGACGCTTACGCCTCGCCCGTTCGCCGTCGAAATCAGATAGCCGCTCAACATGACCAGAAGCAGCAGTACGTACAGACCGATATGCCCTACATGGGCGGCAAGACGCTCGAATCGGCTGCCCTCACCCTTTGGAGTAGGTTGCACAAGCCGCCAGACAATACGCGCGGTGGTGACCATTAACAGCAGGATACCGATCGAGCGGTGTACCCAAGGCCCTTGGTTGTACCAGGGGTCGTAGTAGCCAAGGCCGGTCATCCACCAGCCTAGTATAAAAAGACCGATCACGGCCAAGGCGCTGAGCCAATGAAACGAAATGCTGACAAGCCCCCAACCGCTTCGCGTATTGCGCCACATGCCCTAATCCCCGATGAAGAGCTACCGTCTTTTATCGCCTAAGCGGTAGATAAGGTTTTGATTTGGAAAGTGTGCAGAGCATAACGGTTTACCGGTTGGAGCACCGCTGAAAAAAGCGAGACAGTTCGTTCGTAAAAACCGTTCATTACCACGCTAACAATTCGATTGGCGCCAATAATTTCGAACGCCGACTTTTATCCGATCCGGCTCAAGCATAAAAAAACCCCGCCGGAGCGGGGTTTGAATAAGCTAGAAGCCAGTGGGCTTTATCCTGCCAGCGCATCGAGCCCACGGGCAAGGTCAGTGCGGATGTCCTGCTGGTCCTCTAGCCCCACCGCGATGCGGATGAGCCCCGGTGCAATCCCCGCCGCCTCGCGCTGGGCATCAGACAGCCGGCCGTGGGTGGTCGTACCCGGGTGGGTGATGGTGGTTTTGACATCGCCCAGGTTGCCGGTAATTGACAAAAGCCGAGTGGCGTCGATCACCTGCCAAGCGCCCTGCTGACCGTTGATGACCTCGACCCCCAGCACGGCGCCAAAGCCGCGCTGCTGCTTTTTAGCAAGCGCGTGCTGGGCGTGGTGCTCAAGGCCGCTGTAGTGCACGCGCTCGACCGCCGGGTGCTCGGCGAGCCACCGGGCCAGCGCCAAGGCATTTTCACTGTGAGCCTTCATACGCAGCGACAGCGTTTCGAGCCCCTTGGTGAAAATCCAGGCATTGAACGGGCTCAGGCAAGGCCCGCAGGTGCGCACCACGCCGAATACCTCTTCGAGCAGCTCGGAGCGCCCGACCACGGCGCCGCCAATCGCGCGCCCCTGCCCGTCCAGGTATTTGGTCGCCGAGTGGATCACAAGATCCGCCCCCAAAGCGATGGGCTGCTGAAGCGCCGGGGTCAAAAAGCAGTTATCGATGGCAAGCAGAGCACCGTGCTCTTTAGCGAGCTTCGAAAGTGCCGCGATATCCGCCACCTCGGACAGCGGGTTCGAGGGCGTTTCGGCAAACAGCAGCTTGGTGGCCGGGGTAATCGCACGTTCCCAGGCGTCGAGATCGGAAAGCTCGACGTAGCGCGTGGTAATACCGAACTTGCCCAGATACTTGTCGAACAGGCTGACCGTGGAGCCAAACAGCGAGCGCGAGGCGACGATTTCATCGCCTTGGGAGAGCAGCGCCAGCGCCGTCGAGAGAATTGCCGCCATGCCGGAGCTGGTCGCTACACAGCGCTCGGCGCCTTCGAGTGCGGCCAGGCGACGCTCGAAGGTATGCACCGTCGGGTTGGTAAAGCGGGAATAGACGTTGCCGGCTTCCTTGCCGCCGAACTTGCGCGCCGCCTCGGCGGCGCTTTCGTAGACGAAGCTCGAGGTCGGAAAGATCGGCTCGGAGTGCTCCTGCTCGAAGGTGCGGTGGTGGCCGGCGCGAATGGCCAGCGTGTCCAGCGCGTACTCTGGCACATCGTTTGAATGATCGAAATCGTCCTGCATAAGGCTACCTTTGCACTCCGTGGGCGTGTTAGTCGTCCAGATCGTCGTCCTGGTTGTGCATGTCGACCAGCGCGTGATCGCCGGCGCTTTGATCCTTGGCGGCGTCGTTGCGGTTGGCTTCAAGTACGGCCAGGTACGCCTCATCGATATCGCCAGTCACGTACTGTCCGTCGAAGACCGAGCAGTCGAACTCTTTCATATCGGGGTTCACTTCGCGGCACGCCTCTTTCAGGTCGTCCAGATCCTGGTAGAAAATGCGATCGGCGCCGATCAGCTCGCCCACTTCCGCTTCCGTTCGCCCGTGAGCGATCAGCTCCGAGGCGACCGGCATGTCGATGCCGTAGACGTTCGGGTAGCGAACCGGCGGCGCGGCGGAGGCGAAATAAACGTTGCGCGCGCCAGCGTCGCGAGCCATCTGGATGATCTGCTTACAGGTCGTACCGCGCACGATGGAGTCGTCCACCAGCAGCACGTTCTTGCCGCGAAACTCGACGTCGATCGCGTTGAGCTTTTGCCGCACGGATTTTTTGCGCTGGGTCTGGCCCGGCATGATGAAGGTCCGCCCGATGTAGCGGTTCTTCATGAACCCTTCGCGGTAGGTCACGCCCAAGTGCTGCGCCATCTCCAGCGCCGAGGTGCGCGAGGTATCCGGAATCGGGATGACCACGTCGATATCGTGATCCGGCCACTCGTTGAGAATGCGATCACCCAGCTTGCGGCCCATCTGCATGCGTGTGCCGTAAACGTAGGCGCCGTCGAGCAGCGAGTCCGGGCGTGCAAGGTAAACGTGCTCGAAAATGCAGGAGTAAAGCTCGGGGCGGTCCGCGCATACCTGGGTGTGGTAGTTGCCCTGCATGTCGACGAAGATCGCCTCACCCGGGCCCAGGTCGCGCTCGAGCTCGAAGCCGCCGACGTCCAGCGCCACAGACTCAGAAGCGATCATGACCTCTTGAGTGCCGCCCTCCTTGCGGGTGCCGAACACCACCGGGCGAATGCCGTGCGGGTCGCGAAACGCGACCATGCCAAAGCCGTTGATGATCGCCACCGCCGCGTAGCCGCCCTTGCAGCGACGATGCACCCGGCGCACCGCATCGAAGATATCCTCGGCGGTCAAATGCAGGCCCTGCTTGCCGAGCTCATGGGCAAACACGTTGAGCAGCACTTCCGAGTCGGAACTCGTATTGATGTGGCGAAGGTCGGTCGAAAAAAGCTCCTGCTTCAACTGCTCGGAGTTGGTCAGGTTACCGTTGTGCGCCAGCGCAATGCCGTAGGGCGAGTTGACGTAAAACGGCTGGGATTCGGCTTCGCTCGAGGAGCCCGCCGTGGGGTAGCGCACGTGACCGATACCCAGATGGCCTTTCAAGCGCGCCATGTGGCGGGTGTGGAAGACATCGCGCACCAGGCCGTTGCTTTTGCGCAGTAGAAAGCGTCCCTCGCTCCACGTCATCATGCCCGCGGCGTCCTGCCCTCGGTGCTGAAGTACGGTCAGCGCATCGTAAATGCCCTGATTCACCGCTTGCCCGGCCAGAAGGCCCACAATACCGCACATTCCCGTTACCTCTCTTTGTGCTGCGGCTTACCCGAAGGCAAGCTCGAGCGTGTTCAAACCTGAATATTACTTGTCCGCCATCCCTTTTCCCCCGCCGCGTCAACGCGCGTTCGAGGAGGGCAAAGGCGCACTCGAGGAGTCGTCCGACGGCCGGATCGAGCGAAGCTCGGGCAGGCTGATATCGCGAAGCGATTCGGGCGCTCGGGGGAGCTCGCGCTCCCATTGATTAAGCTGGCTAACGGCCCAGTCTCGTAGTTCGATAAAGGTGGGGCGAAGGCTCGCCTGCTGCCAAGCATTGAGATCCGAAAGCGGCGTCAGCGTGATCACCACCGTTGCGATAAGAAGCACCACCACGCCGCGAGCCAAGCCAAAGGCGGCGCCGGCGAAGCGGTTCAAAAGCCCCATGCCGACCCAGACGACCGCGGCGTGCACCAGTCGAATCACGATGCCGCAAAGAAGAATTACCGCAAAGATCACCAGCGCAAAAGCCACCACCAGGCGCGCATCGTAGCTGTCGATCATGCCGCTCAAGAGCTCGGCGACCGGGTCGGCGAGCACCCGGGCCACCATGAGCGCGACGATCCAGGCACTCAGCCCCAGCGCTTCACGGACGAAGCCACGCAAAAACCCCATCATCATGGACAGCGCCATCACGGCCAAGAACAGCGCGTCGAGCCACGTTAGCGCCATCGTCAATCTCTAACCCGCACCAGCAGCCCCTGAACGTTGGCACGCTGTTTGATCAGCGCCATCGCCGACTCGCCCTCTTCCGAGGTGGCGTAAGGGCCGACATAGACCGAAGTGAGGTTGTTGTCTCGCGCGCGACGAAATGCGCTGAAGCCCTGATTCGAAAGCTGCTCGGAAAGGCGCTCGGCGTTGGAAATATCGCCGAAACTGCCCACCTGAACCGCCCATTCGCCTTGCGCAGCGGTCGCGGGGGCCGAAGATGTTTGGTTCGCGCTCGATGACGTGTTCGATGTTGCCGTGTTGGCCGCCACGATCTCGGCGATCGGGTCCGCCTGGGCCGGCGCCTCTTCCGGCGCATTTGAGGCGTTGGAGCCGCTCTGGGCGGCGGCGACGCGATCGGTAAGCGGTGCACGAGGCTCGGCCGGCACGGCGTCGACGCCCTCCTGGCCGCCGGCGCCCTGGGCCGACTCACCGTTGGTCAGTGCCTCGACGCTTGCCGGTGCCTGGGGCTCGGGGACGTCACGCCGCGCCACGCTATCGGGCTGTTCGATGACGAACGTCGGCTGAGGGCGCTCCTCGCGAGGGGCCGGGTCGCCCATCAGCCACGGCACGAACATCGCCAGCAGCGCCAGGAGTATCACGATTCCGCTAATGCGTTCCGCTTTACCGTATTTCATATCCCTCTCCTTACAGCGTGAGGCCGGCTCGAGCGCCAGGCGTATCGCGTTGGCTGTATCAGGCCTGCGGCAGCGGGTATTCCAAAAGCGCGGCAACGGTTTTGAACGACCCCATGGCGAGGACGCGATCACGGCTGTCGAACTCGGCACCAATGATATCAACGCCCTGCTCGGGAGAATCGGCCAGGGCGCGAACCACCCCGCCCTTCGCTTTAATGCGCTCTGCAAGATCCGCAGCGGGCCGCCCGCGCTCGCCATCAAGGCTTACGCATACCCAGTCACTGATACACGGCATCAAGGCCTCCAGTACGCCATCGGCGTCCTTATCCTTGAGCATGCCGATCAGCCCCCACTGGCGAGCGCCCTCTTCAAGCGTTGGCAAACGGCTCGCGACGTAGCGCGCGGCGTGGGGGTTATGGCCTACGTCCAGACACCACTGCCCGATCCACTGCATCCGCCCCGCTACGATCAGCGAGCGAAACGCCTGATTGACCAGCGCGGTATCGAAGCTCACGCCGACCAGTGCCAGCGCCTGCAGCGCCGTGGCGGCGTTGTCGATGGGAAGGCCCGGGTCGATGAGCGCGTCAAGGGAAACGGTATCGCCTTCATCGGTCAAACCGTGCCAGCACCAGCGGGTGATCAGGTCATTACTCGCCTTCGCGTCGGCGCTATGCTTGAAGGCCACACCCAGCGCGTGAAGCGTCGAGGCCATTTCGATGGCGGTCTCCGCAACGCTTACCGGCAGCGACCGGCTGCCTAATACGGCGGGCTTCAGCGGCCGGAAAATACCCGCTTTTTCGCGGCCGATCTGTTCGATGTCGGTGCCCAGGTAGTCGGCGTGATCAAGGGCGACAGTCGTGACGACGCTCACGTCCGGCTCGAAAATATTGACCGCATCCAGCCGCCCGCCCAATCCCACTTCCAGAAACGCCAAGTCTAGTGCCTGCTGAGAAAGACACCACAGTGCACAGAGCGTTCCCGCCTCGAAATAGGTCAGGCTGATTGCCGGCTCCTGGGTGCGCGCCTTTTCGACTCGCTCGAAGCCTTCGATCAGCTCGGCGTCACCTGCAAGCTGACCGTTGACCGTCACGCGCTCGTTGTAGCGCACCAGATGCGGCGAGGTATAGGTGCCGGTGCGGTAGCCATGAGCACGGGCTACCGCTTCCATCATGGCAAGCGTCGAGCCCTTGCCGTTGGTGCCTGCCACCATGACTACACGAGTGGCGACCGGGCGCTCCAACAGACCCATTCGCTCGGCCACGTTCGAGACGCGCTCGAGCCCCAAGTCGATACCCACCGGGTGCAGGGTTTCAAGGTGTTCGAGCCAGCCGGCTAACGTGTCAGGCATTGCGGTTGTCTTCATCGCTTGAGGAGTCGGTCGAGGTCGTTTTGGCTTCGGCCTCGTTTGCCAGCGCCTCTTCGTCAACCACCGGCTCTTTGACCTCAGCCATCTCGACGCTTTCCTGTACTACAGGGCGCGCGCTCTGGTGAGTGAGCTTGCGTAGTACGCCGCCGACCCGGTCGCGCATTTCGTGGCGATGAACGATCATGTCGACGGTGCCATGCTCGAGCAAGAACTCGCTGCGCTGGAACCCTTCCGGCAGCGTTTCGCGCACCGTCTGCTCGATGACCCGCGGGCCGGCAAAGCCGATGAGCGCGTTGGGCTCGGCGATATTGAGATCCCCAAGCATCGCGAGCGACGCCGACACGCCGCCGAAGACCGGGTCGGTCAGCACGGAGACATAGGGCACGCCGGCCTGCTTGAGCTTTTCAAGCGCCGCGGAGGTTTTCGCCATCTGCATGAGCGAGAACAGCGCCTCCTGCATGCGCGCCCCGCCGGAGGCACCAAAGCAGACCAGCGGAATCCCCTCGTCGAGGGCGACGGTCGCCGCGCGGACGAATTTCTCACCCACGATCGCACCCATCGAGCCACCCATGAAGGTGAACTCAAACGAAACGGCGACGATCGGCAGACCGTCGAGCTCACCGCGCATGACGATCAGCGCATCCTTCTCGCCGGTCTCCTTTTGAGCGGCGCTTAAGCGATCCTTGTACTTTTTGGAGTCCTTGAACTTGAGCCGGTCGACGGGTTCGAGATCGGCGGCGATCTCCTCGCGCCCTTGCTTGTCCAAAAACCAGTCAAGGCGTTTGCGCGCGGTCAGCCTCAAGTGGTGGTCGCACTTGGGGCAAACGTTTTGGTGTTTTTCCAGCTCCGGCAGGTAGAGAACCGCTTCACACTTGGGGCATTTACGCCAAAGACCGTCGGGCACGCTGGCACGACGGTCCTTACGCTGGATACGGCCCATGGAGGGTACGATTTTGTCTAACCAGCTCATATCAAAAAGGCTTCCGTAGTCGTCAACGCCCGGCTTCGCCAGGCTGTGAGTGTCGTCGATCAAAGTGCATCATTAAAACAGTTTAGACGATGAAGGGATTCAGGCGTCCATCGCGGCGCGCATTTCTCCAAGCACGCTTCTAAGCTCGCCGGCGATCACTTCCGGCGACTCGACGTTCTCGGCAATGCGGTTCACAAGCGCGCTGCCGACGATGACGCCATCGGCGACCTTCGAGACCTCGGCGGCGGTAACGCCGTCGCGAATGCCAAAGCCCACACAGAGCGGAAGCGTTGTCATTTCACGCAGCGGCGCAAGATGCTCGGCCACGTCCTGGGCATTGAGCGTGGCGGCGCCGGTAACGCCCTTGAGCGACACGTAATAAAGGTACCCTTCACCGTGGGCGCATATTGTAGCGGCTCGGGTACGGGAAGTGGTAGGTGCAACCAGGAAAATTGCCGCCAAATCACGCGCTTTCAACAGCGGCCCAAACTCCTCGGCCTCTTCCGGCGGCATGTCGACGACGAGTACGCCGTCAACGCCCACGCTTGACGCCCGGTCGGCGAAATTTGCGTAACCAATGCGCTCGATCGGGTTCAGGTAGCCCATCAGCACCACCGGCGTTTCGCTGTCGGTTTGGCGAAACTCGGCGACCATGTCCAAAAGGTCCACCAACCGGGTGCCTTTGGAGAGCGCGCGCTCGCAGGCCTTTTGAATCACCGGGCCGTCGGCCATGGGGTCGGAAAACGGCACGCCCAGTTCGATCACATCGGCGCCGGCCTCCACGAGGGCGTGCATGAAGCCCACGGTGTGCTCGGGGCCCGGGTCGCCGGCGGTGATGTAGGGGATCAAGGCCTTGCGGCCCTGGCGTTTAAGTTCGTCGAAGCGTTGATCGATACGGTTCATGCTTACCCTTAAAACTTGAGACCATCAATGTCGGCAACGGTCATGATGTCCTTGTCGCCACGACCCGAAAGGTTCACCACGATGTGCTGGTCAGCACGCATGGTCGGCGCCAACACCTTGGCGTGCGCCAGCGCGTGGGCGGACTCCAGCGCTGGCATGATGCCTTCCATGCGGGTCAGCTCGCGAAACGCCTCGAGCACCTCTTTATCGTTGGCGGCAACGTAGTTAACGCGCCCCGCGTCCTTCCAGAGCGAGTGCTCCGGGCCCACGCCCGGGTAGTCGAGTCCGGCGGAAATCGAGTGGGTGTCCGACACCTGTCCCGCTTCGTCCGACATCAAATAGGTGCGGTTGCCGTGCAGCACGCCTCGTGGGGCATTGGAGGCCAAGGGGGCTGCGTGGCGGCCGGTTTCGACGCCGTCGCCGCCGGCTTCGACACCGTACATGGCGACGTCGTCATCTTCCAAGAACGGGTAAAACAGCCCGATGGCGTTGGAGCCGCCGCCGACGCAGGCAACCAGCGCATCCGGTAGTCGGCCGATCTGCTCGAGCGACTGTCTGCGTGCCTCGCGCCCGGTGACGGCGTTGAAATCGCGCACCAGCTGCGGATACGGGTGTGGCCCGGCCACGGTGCCGATGATGTAGAAGGTATTGTCGACGTTGGTGACCCAATCCCTGAGCGCCTCGTTCATGGCGTCCTTCAGAGTGCGGGTGCCGGATTCGACCGGAATGACCCGCGCGCCGAGCAGGTGCATGCGGTAAACGTTGAGCTTTTGGCGCTCGACATCCGTCGCACCCATGTAGACGTCGCACTCAAGCCCCAGCCGCGCCGCGACCGTGGCGGTGGCCACGCCGTGCTGGCCGGCGCCGGTTTCGGCGATCACACGGGGTTTGCCGGTCTTTTTCGCCAGCAGCGCCTGACCGATGGTGTTGTTCACCTTGTGCGCGCCGGTGTGGTTCAAATCCTCGCGCTTGAGCCAAATCTGCGCCCCACCAAGAGAGTCGGACCAGCGCTTGGCATGATAAAGCGGCGACGGCCGGCCAACGTAGTGGGCCAGGTCATGATCGAATTCGGCCTGAAAGTCCGGGTCGTCGCGCAGGCTGGTGTAGATCTTCTCCAGGTCTTCCAGAGCGAAGCTCAGGGTTTCAGACACGAAGCGACCGCCGTAAGGGCCATAGTGGCCGCGCGCGTCCGGCATTTTGGTCAGATCGCTGAACCGGGTCTTCACAGTTTCGGTATCACCAGTCGCTGAAACAGTCACAGAGGTACCTCACAAGATCGCCCGAGCAGGCAAACGGTAAATGAACGTAATATTGAGTAAATAAAACCTGACGGCCTCGACTCAGTGAAAACTCTTCGAGTCGCCGAGTGCCACTTGGCGCACGAAATCACTCATTGCGGCCGAGTCCTTGACGCCCGGCGTCGCCTCGATTCCGCCGGAAACATCCAACGCAAAGGGCGCTACGCGCGCCACCGCATCGCAGGCGTTAGCCGGGGTCAGTCCACCGGCGAGGATAACAGGTTTTTCGAGATCTGCGGGAATTCTGGACCAGTCGAAAGTTTCCCCGGTTCCGCCGGGAACGCCGGGGCGGTAGGCGTCCAGCAGCAGCGCCCGGGCACCTGAATACTCTCGTGCGGCGCGGTGAAGGTCCACGTCGTCACGCATGCGCAGCGCCTTGATCCAGGACCGCCCAAAATGCTCGCAAAACGCCGCCGGTTCGCTGCCGTGAAACTGCAAAAGATCGAGATACGGCAGACACCGCTCGATGACCTCGGCCGGCTGGTCGACGAAGAGCCCGATCCGGGTCACGAAGGCCGGCACTCGGGCGCTCAACGTTTCGAGACTCTCCAGGGAGACGGCGCGCTTGCTGCCCGGCCACATGACAAACCCCAGCGCGTCAACGCCAAGGCCCACAGCAGCGTCGATATCCGCTTCTCGGGTCATTCCACAAAACTTGATGCGCGTGCGCATGGCGCGTCTCCGGGTAGTGAGGCTTGACGGCCTTGCAAAGCCGTTGGCCGGCAAGGCTCAGCCTGCAGGGTTCTAGCCGACTGGATTCTTAACGACAGGCGAAGGTGTTTTTTTGGCAAAAGAGAGCTTGCGGCGAGCGGCGATGCGCGGATTGTCCGGAAGCGTTCGATCACCGGTCCACTCGCCGGTGAACGCCAGAAGATGGGGGCCTAGCGGCTCCCGGGGAAGCGCGAAGCGCTCGTCAAAGACCGAGTCGACGAAGTGAAGCCCGCAGGCCGGCGCGGTAACGTCTCCGTCCCGGCGGCTTTTCTTGGCCAGCAGCGCCGCGATGTAGCTTTCGTCCTGCGCGCCGCGCCCCACGCTTGCCAGAGCGCCGGCGATGTTACGGATCATGTGGTGCAAAAAGGCGTTGCCCTGAATGTCGATCACCACCAGCTGCCCGTGGCGGCTCACTTCGCAAAAGTGCATCTGCCGCCAGGGCGTTTTGGACTGGCACCCTGCCGCACGAAAGCTCGAGAAGTCGTGCTCGCCCACCAACGCTTGGGCGGCGCGGTGCATGGCGGGCGCATCCAGCGGGTCGCGACACCAGGTGACCTGATGGCGCTCGAGCACCGGGCGGCTGGGCTGGTTCAAAAAAACATAGCGGTAGCGCCGTGCCAGCGCGCCCAAGCGAGAATGGAAATCGTCGCCGACCGGTTTGACCCAGCGAATGGCGACATCCTTGGGCAAATTGGTATTGGCGCCAAAGATCCAGGCCTTTTCACTGCGCGCCGCTGGCGGGTCGAAGTGAACGATCTGTCGGGTCGCATGGACGCCGGAGTCGGTGCGACCGCTGGCGTGAATCTGCACCGGCGCGCCGGCCACTTTAGCCAGCGCCTCCTCCACCGCCGCCTGAACGGAGGCGGCGTGCTTCAAGCGTTGAAAGCCGCAAAAGCGCGTGCCGTCGTATTCGATACCGAGCGCCAGCCGCCCGTCGAGCGGCGTGGTTTCATCGAAATGGTAAAAAAGCGTCATCAGCCACGCCGTATTGAAAATCAGAGAAAAGGGTCAGCCATTATCCCGACGTCGCGGTTTAAATGCTACCTCCTCGATTTCCCACTCCGGGCTCGACGCCGGCATATCAATCACGGGCGGCGAGTAGTCACTCGAGATGGACGGTGCCGCAGCGTTACCCGCTAGACTTTCAGGCCGGTAGTCGATGGTGTAATTGGACGGCCGGGCCGGCTTCTGGGACGCCAGCGACAGCGCTTGTTCTTCCTCTTCCTCTGCCGGGGCGGGGGCAGGCTCCTCAACGCTCGACGCCATCAAGGGCTCGCGCTCTTCCCACTCGTCAGCCGCTGGGCGAACGCGAGTCTGGCCGCTCAGGGCGCGGCGCTCGAGCGTCAGGGTCTGCGGCGCGGGCGCCTCGGTTACGGCGTGAAACGTCGGGGTTTCTTCTGCCTGTGGGGCGCGCTCTTGCTCCTCGAGCGGTGTTTTTGTCGGCGCAGGTTCCTCGACCGGGGCGGTCGGCACCGCGGCGGGCGGTTCGGGCGTGTGAGCGGTCTCGCTTTCGGGTGCAGGTGCTTTGGGCGTCTCTACGGGTTTAGCACTGGCCGGTGCGACAGGCGTGGCGCTAGGTTCGGCTTTGGTGCGGGCTCGAGCGGGCGGCGTGGGCGTGCTGGAGCTTGCGGGCGGCGGCGTGGCGGCCGGGGCGGGCTCCCACTGGCGCTCGCGGCGTTTACGGCTGATCACCATTGCGGCCAGCAACAGCGCCAACCCAAGCCCCACCGGCCATACCCAGTGCTCGCGCAACAGCGCCAGCGGCCCGGGAGAGGCTTCTTGTGCGCTACTTCCCGGCCCAGCTGTGCTGGGCGCCGTCGCCTCGGGCGCCGCCGTAACGGGAAGCGTTTGGGTCGTTGGCGCTTGGGCTGGGGTCGCGGCCAGCGCGCGTACCTCGTCGAGTGCCTGACGTAACTCGGCCACTTCAAGCGTGAGCGACTCGATCTCGGCGGCCTGGCGCGCCTGCTCGTCGAGCATCGCACGATACTCGCTCTCCGTCGGGGCGGCCTCGACCGTAGCGAAGGGCGAAAGCGACGCCAGTACCTGACCCAGCACGTCGGTGGAAAGCGGGCTGTTGGCCCAGGCCCGGCCGTCGGGAATCGGCTCGCCGCTGATCGCAAGCGCCGCTTCGATACTTTGTGGCGTGATCTCGACGCTTTGTTCAGGCGCCTCAATGGCCAGATCGTTCATCAGCGCTAGCGCCTCGACCACCCCGCCATCGCTCAATTCATCTGCGACATCGCCGCCCTCTCCGGCGCTTTCTGCCAGCAGCGGTGCGTCGGCTGCCGGTGAGGGCTCGGCGGGGTTCGCGGGTTCATCAGACGAGGCGTTTTGCGCCAGCTGCGGGCGGGATGCCGTCGGGTCGGCCTCGATATTGGTGGCCGGCGTTGCCGCGCTTCGCGCAGTGACGGCCAACGCCGCCTGCTGCGGGCTCAGGCGTAGCGCCTGCTCACGCCCGGGCACCTTGAGGCGCTGGCCCACGCTGAGACGGTCGATGCCGCCATCTTCGAATGCCGCCGGGTTGGCGTCGGCCAGTGCGATGATCATCTGCTGCACGTCGACGCCGGGCGGACGGGTGCGAAGCGCGATGTCCCACAGCGTATCGCCGCGGGCGACCGTGGCATAGGAGCCGGCTGTTGAAAGCGTGTTTGGCTGAGACGCCGTAGGCGCTGGCCGCGGCGCGCTGGATGATAAGGCAGATGCCAGCGCCGGTTGCGAAGGTGAGGAAACCGGCGCGGGCGTGGCGGCAAGCCGAGTGTCCGTCGTGCCGGGCAGATAATCCACCGGGTCGAACAGCAGCGTGACCATCTGCGTCTGGCGACCGCTCGGGGTGGTCAGCGTAATCAGCACATCGAGCCAGGGCGTATCGACGGCGCGGGCGCCGCTCAGGCGCAAGAACGTGCGTCCGTTCTGTCGCACTGGCACGATGTCAACGCCGGAGAGCAGCGGCGACCAGGCAAGGCCCAGGGCGCTAAACGCGGCGGGCTCGGCCACGGCCGCGCTGATATCCTCGACGCGAACGTTATCCGCAGCCAGAAGGCTGACCCTGGCATCGAGCGGTGCCTGTAGTGGCGAAAGCGTAGTGGCCGGCCCGAACTCTACGGCAAGCGCGGCTGGGCTGAGCGTTGCAAGAGCGCACCAGACGCCCCCGGCGAGCGTTTTTTTCATCCAGGCCCCTCGAGGTTGATTAGTCAGCGCCCACCGCGCGGGCGCCACTTCATGCTTTATGACCATACCTCAGTTGGTACGACCTTCCTACGCGAGTGTAGCGGTTTTTGTGCGGGGCAAATAAAAAGGGAGGCCGCCTGGGCCTCCCTTTTTCGAACGATGAATGCGCGAGCGATCAGTTCTCACGCAAAATCTTCAGCATGCGCTTGAGCGGCTCCGCCGCGCCCCACAGAAGCTGGTCGCCCACGCTAAAGGCGGAGAGGTATTCGCCGCCCATGTTGAGCTTGCGTAGACGCCCAACCGGTACGTCCAGCGTCCCGGTTACCGCAGTCGGGGTCAACCCGGCGATGGTCGCTTCCTTGTCGTTAGGAATCAGCTTGACCCAGTCGTTGTGCTTGGCGATGCGGTCCTCGATCTCGTCGAGCGGCACGTCCTGCTTGAGCTTGATAGTGAAGGCCTGACTGTGCGAGCGCATGGCGCCAATTCGCACGCAAAGACCGTCGATCGGAATCGGGTTGTCGCCAAGGCCCAGAATCTTGTTGGTCTCGACGAAGCCCTTCCACTCTTCCCGGCTCTGGCCGCTGTCGAGCTTGCTGTCGATCCAGGGAATCAGGCTGCCGGCGAGCGGCGCGGTGAAGTTCTCTGTGGGGAAATCGCTACCGCGCATTTTGGCGGTCACCTGGCGGTCGATCTCCAGAATGGCGCTGGCCGGGTCGGAAAGATCAGACGCCACGCTTTCGCGCAGATCGCCCATCTGGTTCAGAAGCTCGCGCATGTGCTTGGCGCCGGAGCCGGAGGCGGCCTGGTAGGTCATCGAGGTCATCCACTCGATCATGTTAGCCTCGAAAAGCCCGCCGAGGCCCATCAACATCAGGCTGACGGTGCAGTTGCCGCCCACGAAGGTTTTGGCGCCCTTGGCCAGCTGCTCGTCGATGACGCGACGGTTGACCGGGTCAAGCACGATGGTCGCTTCGTCTTCCATGCGCAAAGTGCTGGCGGCGTCGATCCAGTAGCCGTTCCAGCCACTTTTGCGCAGGTCGCCGTACACCTTTTTGGTGTAGTCGCCGCCTTGGCAGGTAATGATCACGTCCAGCGCCTTGAGCGCCTCATTATCGAAAGCGTCCTTAAGCGCGGGCACGTCGACGCCGATGTCGGGGCCTGACTGGCCGACTTGAGACGTGGTGAAGAACACCGGCTCGATGCCGTTGAAGTCACCGTCTTCCTGCATGCGGTTCATGAGTACCGAGCCCACCATGCCCCGCCAACCGACAAAACCGACCTTCAACATGCTTTGATCTCCCGTAGAGTAGAATCTTGTAACACCCACTATAACAAAAGACGTCGGCCGCTGCGTACAGCGGCCGACGGCGAGGGAAAACGCAGCGACACTCAGGCCAACGCGTTGAACGCCTCGATCACCGCGTCACCCATCTCGACGGTGGAAACGCTGACCTCGCCTTCCTGCACGATATCCGCGGTGCGAAGGCCCTGGTCGAGCACGTTGCCCACCGCGGTCTCGATGCGCTCGGCAAGACCGGCTTCGTTGAGCGAATAGCGCAGCATCATGGCCACCGACAGCATCATCGCCAACGGGTTGGCAATGTTCTGTCCGGCGATGTCAGGGGCGCTGCCGTGACAGGGTTCGTACATGCCTTGGCCGGTTTCGTTGAGCGAGGCCGAGGGCAGCATGCCGATGGAGCCGGTGAGCATGGCCGCGGCGTCGGACAAAATATCGCCAAACATGTTGCCGGTGACCACCACGTCGAACTGCTTGGGCGCGCGAACGAGCTGCATGGCAGCATTGTCGACGTACATGTGCGAGAGCTCGACGTCCGGATACTCCGGCGCCAGGCGCTCCATCACTTCACGCCACAGGATGGTGACTTCCAGCACGTTGGCCTTGTCCACCGAGCAGAGTTTCTTGCCGCGCTTTTGCGCCATCTCGAAGGCCACGCGACCGATACGCTCGATTTCGCTTTCCGAATAGACGTAGGTGTTGAAGCCCACGCGCTCGCCGTTCCGCTCTTCGATGCCGCGGGGCTGGCCGAAGTAGATACCGCCGGTCAGCTCGCGCACGATCATGATATCGAGCCCGGCCACCAGCTCGGCCTTCAAACTCGAGGCGCTAGCCAGCTGCGGGTACAAAAGCGCCGGGCGCAGGTTGCCAAAAAGCCCGAGGTTCTTGCGAAGCCCTAAAAGGCCCTTTTCCGGACGCTTGGAGAGATCCTCGATCTTGTCCCACTTCGGCCCGCCAACGGCGCCGAGCAGAATGGCGCTGGCCGCTTTGGCTTTCTCGAGAGTCTCGGCGGGCAGCGGCTCGCCGTGAACATCGAACGCCGAGCCACCTACCAACGCCTCTTCGACCTCGATATCGAGCCCTGCGTCCTGACAGGCTTTTAACAAGCGCGCCGCCTGGGCAGCAATTTCCGGGCCGATACCGTCGCCGGGCAACAGAAGCACTTTCTGAGTCATTTTAAATCCTTTGCATATTCTTTGGCGTTAAGCCTGCCAGCGCGCTGCAACCCAATTGCAACGCGCTAGTGAACATCTTGCGACGCCTGACGGAGACTAATCGCGCTTAGGCGGACTGACGGAAAAGCCAGGGGCGAGCAGCCTTGTGCTTTTGCTCGAAGGCGCGAATGGCGTCTTCGTCCTGGAGCGTGATGCCGATATCGTCCAGGCCGTTTAACAGGCAGTGCTTGCGAAAAGCATCGACGTCGAAGGTGAACGTATCGCCGCCGGGCGTGGTCACGCGCTGATTTTCCAGGTCCACGTCGAGGCGATAGCCTTCCTGCGCTTCTACTTCCTGGAACAGCTGCTCGACCTGCTCTTCCGGCAGAGTGATCAGCAAAATGCCGTTCTTGAACGCGTTGTTGTAGAAGATATCGGCGAAGCTCGGTGCGATGACCACGCGAAAGCCGAAGTCCTCCAGCGCCCAGGGCGCGTGCTCGCGGGAGCTGCCGCAGCCGAAGTTGCGCCGGGCGAGCAGCACTTGGGCGCCCTGGTAGCGCGGCTGATTGAGCACGAAGCCTTCATTGAGCGGGCGCTGCGAGCAGTCCTGGCCGGGCTGGCCCTCATCGAGGTAGCGCAGCTCGTCGAACAGATTCACGCCAAAGCCGGTGCGCTTGATGGATTTGAGAAACTGCTTGGGAATGATCAGGTCGGTGTCGACGTTGGCGCGATCCAGCGGCGCGACCAGGCCCTCGATGCGTTCGAACTTTTTCATGGCTTAGGCCTCCTGGGCGTGGTTGGCGTCGTTGGCGGGAAGCGTGCGCACGTCGACGAAGTGGCCGGCGATCGCAGCGGCGGCGGCCATGGCCGGGCTCACCAGATGCGTGCGCCCGCCGTAGCCCTGGCGACCCTCGAAGTTACGGTTGGAGGTCGAGGCGCAGTGCTCGCCGGCGCCGAGCTTATCGGCGTTCATTGCCAGACACATCGAGCAGCCGGGTTCGCGCCACTCGAAGCCCGCGTCGATAAAGATCCTGTCGAGGCCTTCGGCTTCCGCCTGGCGTTTAACGAGCCCCGAGCCCGGTACCACCATGGCGAGCTTGATCGAGTCCGCCACTTTTTTGCCTTTGGCGACCTTCGCGGCTTCACGCAGATCCTCGATGCGCGAGTTGGTGCAGGAGCCAATGAACACCTTGTCGAGCTTGATATCGGTGATCTTCTGGTTGGCCTGCAGGCCCATGTACTCAAGCGCCCGGGTGTGGCTGCGTTTGAGCGTCTCATCGCCGGCGGCCAGCGGGTCCGGCACCTGGCCTGAAATCCCGGTCACCATTTCAGGGCTCGTACCCCAGCTCACCTGAGGCTCGATCTCTTCGGCCTTGAGGGTGACGACCTTGTCGAATTCGGCATCGGCGTCGGAAACCAGCGCGCGCCAGTCGGCGACCGCGGCTTCCCACTGCGCTTCTGTCGGGGCGAAGGGGCGCTTGGCCAGATAATCGATGGTGGTGTCGTCGACGCCGATAAGGCCCACCCGGGCGCCGGCTTCGATCGCCATGTTGCAAACCGTCATGCGCCCTTCCATCGACAGCGAACCAATGGCGCTGCCGGCGAACTCGATGGCGTAGCCGGTGCCGCCGGCGGTGCCGATCTCACCGATGATCGCCAGCACCACGTCCTTGGCGGTCACGCCAAGGCCAAGCTCGCCTTCCACGCGCACCTGCATGTTCTTCATTTTTTGCGCCAGCAGACACTGGGTCGCCAGCACGTGCTCGACTTCCGAGGTGCCGATGCCGTGGGCGAGCGCGGCGAAAGCGCCGTGGGTCGCGGTATGGGAGTCGCCGCATACCACGGTCATGCCGGGAAGCGTGGCGCCCTGCTCCGGGCCCACCACGTGGACGATGCCCTGGCGCGGATCGTTGATCTTGAACTCTTCGATGCCGTACTCGCCGCAGTTGTCGTCGAGTGTCTGTACCTGGATCAGCGACACCGGGTCCTCGATGCCGCTGTTGCCGGCGGCGCGCTCCTTGAGCGTGGTCGGCACGTTGTGATCCGGCGTTGCCAAGTTGGCGTCCAATCGCCAGGGACGGCGCTTGGCCAAGCGCAGGCCTTCGAAGGCCTGGGGCGAGGTCACTTCATGGAGTAGCTGGCGGTCGATGTAAATGAGCGCGGTACCGTCATCGCGCTGCTTGACCAGATGCTGGTTCCAGAGTTTGTCGTAAAGGGTTTGACCTGACGTGGCGTGTTGATCTGACATGTTGCTCTCCCGGGCGGTGCCCTGCTGGTTCGGTCCGGTGCTCTTTCAAGCCGCCTCTTCGGGCGTTATGGCTTAGGCCGTTATGGCATTGATCGTTATGAATAGCGCCAGTGTCATACGCCTCGCGCATAAAAGCAATTCATGTTATTTATGCGATGGATTCCATATCGGAATAGTAGCTCAGCGAGTGAGAACGCCATGGATACTCAAAGTCTGCAGGCCTTTATCGCAGTGGCCGATACACAGAGCTTTTCGCGGGCCGCCGAGCAGCTGCATCTGACCCAGCCGGCCATTAGCAAGCGCATCGCCACGCTCGAGACTCAAGTGGGCGCGCGGCTTTTCGATCGCATCGGCCGGCGCATCTCGCTGACCGAGGCGGGCCGTCTGCTGCGCCCTCGCGCGCTGCATATCATGCAATCGGTCGAGGATAGTCGCCGGGCGCTGGCCAATCTTTCCGGGCAGGTCGGCGGGACGCTGACGCTCGGCACGAGCCACCACATCGGGCTTCATCGTCTGCCGCCGATTTTGAAGCACTACACCGAGTGCCACCCGGACGTGGCGCTGGACCTTCGCTTTCAGGACTCGGAGCTCGCCTACCAGGGCGTCATCGATGGCACGCTCGAAATCGCCGTGGTCACTCTGGCACCGACACCGATTGAACGTCTCGAAACCGTCGAACTCTGGCGTGACAGACTTTGCTTCGTCTGCGCGCCGGATCATCCGCTTGCGCGCCAGAAAACACCGCTCACCCTCGACACGCTCAGCACCTTTACCTGCGTCATGCCCGGGCTCAAAACCTTCACCCATACGCTGATCGAAACGCGCTTTATCGGCGCGGGTCTTACGCTGTCCGTTGGAATGGCGACTAACTATCTAGAGACGCTCAAAATGATGTGCAGTGTCGGTCTTGGATGGAGCGTACTGCCAGAAAAAATGCTCGACGACAGTCTCGTAGAACTAAACGTCCAAACGCCGCTTATCGAGCGTCCTCTGGGCTATTTGGTCCATACCGACCGAACGCTCTCCAATGCGGCGAGACAAATGATCGAAGCCCTGATAACAAACTATCGAAAAAAGAAATGAAAAACCTTCGTACTCTATAAACACAATGCATTCTTGCAAAAGCATTAGATTAAACTTAGATAAGTACGACACCACCCATCACGCCGTTCATCTTTTTTTCTTATTTCACTGTTTGTAAACTCCTATACACTAAAAGTTACATTTGCTTACACAAATGTGATCACTTTAGCCTGTGCAGGATACCCCCATGCAAAGCCCTCTTCGCCGCTTTTGGCCCATTGGCCTGCTCGCAAGCCTGATGGCGGGAGCGGCTCATGCCCAAAGCACCACGGATCTCACCCGTGAAGCACTGGTTCTTGACGCACGGGAGGGCAATCTAACCTCCTCGATCAGCGGCCTCGAAACCCTCTATCGACAGACCGGCGATGAGTGGGTGCGCGCCGATTTGATCGCGCTTCTACTGCGCGCCGAACGCTTCGACGAGGCGCTGGCCGTTTGCGCCGGCTGCTCTTTGGAGCAGTACCGACCCAATGAACTCGAAAACCTTGGCGGCGCGGCGCGGCGTGTGCAGGCCTATGAGCAGGCGCTGGCATTCTATCAGACGCTGGCGCGGCGCGACCCGCAAAACGGGCAAGGGTATCTGGGCCAAGCGCTGGTCAATACCGACCTGGAGCGCTACACCCAAGCCCAAATCAACCTCGAGAACTACGAGCAGGTCGCGGGTACGACGGCACAAGGGCTGGAGGCGCGCGGCTATCTTGCCTCGCGCACGCAAAACGCCACCCAGGAGCTCGCCGCTCGCCAGTCGCTGATCGAGCGCGACCCGAACAATACAAGCGAGCTGCAGGCGATTTACCGATTGGCGGTAGGTTTGGGAGCGAGTAGCGCGGCCCGCGATCTGATGAGTCAGAATCCGGACGTCTTCAGTGCCAGCGACCGGCTTTGGCTGGCCTACTACGAAGCGGTCACCGACATTCGCTTGGGGATTCATACCGACACGCCGTCACGTACCGCAAGCGGACTCACGCAGCTCGAAACCGTGCTTGCTAACGCCGAGCTTCCCGATCAGCTCAAGACGCTGGCCGAGTACGACAAGGTAGTAGCGCTTGCCGAGCTTCGACATTTTAGTGAAGCCGAAGCGCTATCCAAACGCCTTGAGCTCCAAAACGGCACCCTGCCCGACTATGTGCTGCGCGCCCGCGCGCAGGCGCTAGGCGGTCTGGGACGTCCCGATGAGGCCACCGCGCTTTATCGTGGGCTTATCGCGCGCTCGCCGGCAATGGCGATCAACCCGGACGACCCGCTCAACGAAGGCCTTTTCTTTAGCTACACCGATGCGCAGCGCTTCAAGGAAGCCGACCGGCTGTTACAAAGCTGGCTGACTCAAGAGCCGGAGTATCGCTGGGACTTTACCCGCACGACACAACTTCCCAATGCCAACTACCAGAAGGTGCTGCTGCTTGACGTGCTGTTGACCGCCTGGCGCGGTCAGATGGGGGAGGCAAGCGAGCGGCTGGCGGCCTATCAGGACCAGGCGCCTGGCGACCCCTACCTGACGATCACCCAAGGCGATCTCGAGCGTATTCGAGGCTTGCCGCGCCAGGCCGAGGCCACTTACCAAAGTGCCGAGCCCATGCTTGCGCCGGATCAGCGCTATCAGGCCGAGCACGGCGTGCTGCTGGCACGGCTTCAGCGCGGCCAGTGGGCCGGCACGACAGATGCAATCGCCCGTGAGGTGGCCCAGGCCCGCCCCAGCCCGTCCCGCGATGAGCTGGCCCGCGAGTGGCGCGAAGCCCGTGCCCCGCAGCTAAGCGCCACGTTTACTCGTAGTAGCGGCGAAGGCGTGAGCACCCAGGCCTCCAAAGAGTGGCGCTCTGAAGTGCGCCTGGACGGCCCGCGCAATGCTCAAGGGTCGCGCCCGTTCATCACTCAAACCAATCAGTACGGCGAGTTCGACGACCAGGATCTGCGTGCGGCCACCACCGTTGGAGGCTACGAGCTCAATTTGCACCCGGCAACGGTCGTGCTGTCGGCAGGCCACGGCGCTCAGCTGGGCAATGACTTCCTGGCCCAGGCCGAGCTCAGATACGCCGTTAGCGATCACGTGACGGCCACCGTCGCGGCGGAGCACAACACCATCGATACCCCGCTTCGTGCCCTCAACGACGGCGTTAGCGCCGACCGCTACCGCGGCGAAATCGCGCTTTACCGTGACGAGCGTGGCGCTGGAGCGCTTGGCGTCTCGGCGGTGGATTTCGATGACGGCAACCTGCGCCGCTCGGCCTACGGCTACTGGCGCGAGACGCTTTATCACCTGGACCGCTGGCAGGTGAACGGCGAGGCCCAAATCGCGGCGTCGGCCAACGACGAGGTCGAGGCGAGCTACTTCAACCCTGAGCGTGACGCGAATCTGGCCGGCGTCTTGTCGGTTAACTATGAAATCCCGCTGGACTACCGCCAAAGCTTCATTCAAACGCTATCGCTCGGCGCCGGACGCTACTGGCAAAAAGCGTTCGACGACGAGAACACCTGGTCGATTGGCTACGGCCATCGTTTCGAGCTCGCACCGAGCTTCAGTCTTGAATACGGCATCACCCGCGAGCGCGCGGTGTATGACGGCATTCCGGAATACGACAACACCTTCACCGCTGGCTTTATCTGGAGATTCTTGTAATGCACTGGCGCACGCTCATTACCGGACTGGTGTTGCTCTTGTTGAGCGTTCAGGCTCACGCCGAACGCACCCCTGACGACTTCGTCGTCATCAGCTATCACGACGTGGTCGACCGTCAGGTCACGCCGAATCTGCCGATCTACCCCCAGACCATCACCCGCGCCCGGCTGGTCGAGCACTTCAACTTGATCGATGCCGAAGGCTATCAGCCGGTCAGCTTTCAGCAGATCCTCGACGCCCGTAACGGCGGCGCACCGCTGCCAGATAAGGCGGTGTTGCTCACTTTCGATGACGGTTACTCAAGCTTTTACGACATCGTCTTTCCGCTGTTGAAACTCTACGACTTCCCCGCCGTGCAGGCCGTGGTGGGCAGCTGGCTCGACGTGCCCGCCGGCGGCCAGGTGCCCTACGGCAGTATCACCCTGCCCCGCAGCCGCTTTTTGAGTTGGGACCAGGTGCGCGAGCTCGACGAGTCGCCGCTGGTCGAGATCGCCTCGCACACTTTCGATCTTCACCAGGGCGTGATCGGTAACCCCCAGGGGAACGAACAGGGTGCGGCGGTCACCACGATCTGGAACCGTCAGACCGGATACGAAAGCGAAGCCGCCTATACCGCGCGCATTCGCAACGACATGGCCCGCACCCGCGAGCAGTTCGAAGAGCACTTGGGGCGCGAGCCGCGCATGATGGTCTGGCCCTACGGCGCCTACAGCCAGGCGGCTCTCGATCTGGCCGCCGAGGTGGGCATGCGCTACACCTTCAGCCTTTTGAGCTCGCCCAACCGCTCCGGCGAGTCGCTTGCAAGCATTCACCGCTACCTGATCGATCAGGAGACCAGCCTGGAAACCCTGGGTGAGATTCTCGCCAACAACGTGTGGGAGAAAGAGTCCCTGCGCATCGTTCACGTGGATCTCGACTATGTTTTTGATCCGGACCCGGTTCAGCAGGAGCAAAACCTGGATCGCTTGATTCAGCGTATCTACAGCTACGGTATCACCACGGTTTACCTCCAGGCGTTCGCCGACCCGGACGGTGACGGCGTCGCCAACGAGCTTTACTTTCCCAACCGTCACCTGCCGGTACGTGCAGATCTGTTCAACCGCGTGGCCTGGCAGCTTAAAAAACGCGCCGGTGTGAAAGTGTACGCCTGGATGCCGGTACTCTCCTTCGATCTCGGTGACGACCATCGCTACGTTCTCAACGACCGTACCGGGGGCGAGGCGCCGGAGCACTACCGCAGGCTTACCCCTTTCGATGCCGACAACCGTCGCATCATCAACGAGATCTACCAGGACTTGGGGCGCATGACCAAGTTCGATGGCGTGCTCTTCCATGACGACGCTTTCCTGACCGACCACGAAGACGCAAGCCCGGCAGCGCTTAGCGCCTATCAAAACGCCGGCTTGCCCGGTGATATCGACGCGCTCCAGCAGGACGCTTTGATAACCCGCTGGACCGACTTCAAGGAGCAGTACCTGGCGGACTTCACCCAAGAGCTTTTTAACTCGGCCAACTACTACCGCCAGTCGGACAACAAGGCGTTCACCAGCTCGCGCAACATTTACGCGACCACGATCATGAACCCGGAAAGCCAGCAGTGGTTTTCGCAAAGCCCCGAGGGCTTCGCTCGCGCCTACGACTACGTGGCGGTCATGGCGATGCCCTACATGGAAGAGGCGGACGACGACCCTGACGGCTGGCTAAGAGAGCTTGCACGGCGATCGCTTGCAAGCGTTAGCGCCCAGCAGCTGGTGTTCGAGCTTCAAACCCAGGATTGGCGTACCCAGACACCGATCCCGAGTGAAGAGATCGCCGAGTGGATCCGCATTCTACGAGAGGAAGGTATCCAGCACATCGGCTACTACCCCGACGATTTCCATGAGAACCATCCCAACATCGACGTGATTAGACCGTACTTTTCCCAGGGCCAACGCTTTAGAAAACTGCCATGAACCTACTCGACCTTTTAGCGACGTTTACGCTTGGCTATCCAAGCGTCATGGCCACCATCTGGATATGCGGCGGCGTTTATTTCTACCTGCACTGGGAGCGCAAGCAGCCAAAGACAACCCCATTTCAGTTCGACCCAACAGCGCCGGCGGTGACGGTACTGCTGCCCTGCTATAACGAGGGCTTGAACGTCGACGAGACGGTGCAGCACCTGTTCAAGCAGAACTACCCGAACATGGACGTCGTGGCGATCAACGACGGTAGCCGCGACGATACGCTGGCTCGCCTGCAGGCGCTCGCCGCGCGCTACCCCAAACTGACGGTGCTGGATCAGCCCAACCAGGGCAAGGCCAGCGCCATGAACAACGGACTGGCTCACGCCAGCGGCGACATCATCGTGGGTATCGATGGCGACGCGATTCTCGATTACGACGCCGTTGGCTTCATGGTCAGCCACTTCGTCGCAAGCCCTCGGGTGAGCGGCGTCACCGGCAACCCCCGGGTGAGAACCCGCTCGACGGCAATCGGCAAGATTCAAACCGGCGAGTTCTCGGCGATCATCGGCTTGATCAAGCGCGCCCAGCGCATCTACGGCATGGTGTTCACCATCTCTGGCGTTATCTGCGCGTTTCGCCGCCAGGCGATCGAGAAGATCGGCGGCTGGAGCACCGATATGATCACCGAAGACATCGACGTGAGCTGGCGCCTTCAGCTCGACGGCGGCCAGGTACGCTACGAGCCACGTGCGATGTGCTGGGTGCTGATGCCGGAAACCCTGCGCGGGCTTTTCAAGCAGCGCCTGCGCTGGGCCCAGGGCGGTGGCGAAGTGTTTCTGCGCTACTTCACCCAGACCATGCGCTGGAAGAACCGCCGCTTCTGGATTTTGATGCTCGAGTACATCGTCAGCGTCGTGTGGTGCTACTCGGTGCTTGCGCTGATCGTGGCGTGGCTGGTCAGCAAGGCGCTGACGCCGGGTGAATGGCCGGTAACCGGCAGCGTGCTCTCCTACTTCAGCAGCATCCTGATCTTCATCAGCTTCATTCAGTTTTCGGTGAGTTTTTACATCGATAGCCGCTACGACCGCGACATTCTCAAATGCGTTTACTGGAGCATCTGGTACCCCTTCGCGTACTGGATCCTCAACCTGGTCACCGTGATCATCGCCTTCCCCAAAGCGATGACGCGCCAAAAAGGACGGCTAGCCACCTGGCAAAGCCCCGACAGAGGAGAGCCCTTCAATGAGCAACAAGCTGATGCCCGTGATCATCGATAACCCTTGCCAAAAATGCTGGCAGTATCGCACGCGCGATACCGTGATGGCGCTGGCAACGCTCGGCTTGTGGCTGGTGGTGCTTTCAAGGCTGCATACGTTCTACACCGTCGAGGACGCCATCATCGAACAGCTCTACAGCTCGACGATGCTTAAGCTGCTGGCGGTGGGCTTCATCGTCACGTTTTTGACCTTTCACTTCTGGGCGATGTACAACCGCTACCTCTACAAAAACCTTCTGCGCCGCGCCGAACGCGCCGCCGCTACCCAGTTAATCGAGAATGAGTACGCAGCGCCCTTCTCGACCGACCTGGGCACGATCTTTCAGCCGGAGAAGGAAGCGGTTCGCTAATCGTTTTCAAAAAAGTACTACGTAAAACGCCCGGGTCGACTTGCATCGCTCGAGCGTTTTTCTTTAAGGCCAGTGCCAACGCTCCGTTGATCCGGAGAACGTACCGCTTTCAAGCGCTTTACCCAGGCGCCCCCTCCAGACAGTGAGTTAACGAAACAGGTTACGTCCGCGCTTTTTGCGCCGATAATAACCGGACGCCAAAAACGCAAGCCCCAGCCCCGTCAGCATGCTAACCCCTTTGGCCGCGGCTCCCCCCATTGGGCTGCCGTGCCAAAGGGCGTGGCCCATAAAGGCGAGCATCGCGGCCGTGATCAGCACCCCGGCAAGTATCAGCGCCTGCCAGGGCACCCACACCTCGCGAGGCCTCTGGCGCTTTCCTCGCGCCAGCCCCCAGCCGGCGGCCAGCGCGATCGTGCCCAGCCCGGTTAACAGGGCGAAGAAGATGGCAAGGTTCAGCGCCCCGTCCGAAAGCGGCTTGCCCAGCTCACCGATAAGCGCATAGCCCATCAGCAGACCCAGTAAAAGCGTGATCAGCCCCACCAGCGCAATGATCGCGCCGGCTATTCGTTGAGCTGAGCTCAAACGGTGCGGGCGAGACGTGTTCACAAGAACGTCCTCATTAATGGAGCTTCCCGGCCCCGAGAAAAACCATCCTGAAACGAGGCCAGATCTTGCATCTTTACGCCTGCCTCAGGCGTGTTTGGCAAAAAGCTCCTCGCCGGTCAGGTCGTGAGTTCGTTCACAAAACGAGTAGAACGCCGGCTTCTGGTCGATGAAGACCTGGCTTTTGAGCCGCCATGCGGCGCCCTCCTGTAAAAGCCCAACCGGAACCAGATACTCGCCGGACTCATTGAGGCGAAAGAACAGGTGCGTACCGCAGCCGTTGCAGAAGCCGCGCTGCGCCCACTCGGAAGAAGCGAACGTCGAGATCCGCTCTTCCCCTTTGAAATCGACGTGGGTACCGCAGCTTGCCACCATCAGCGGCCCCCCGCTCCACTGACGGCACGTAGCGCAGTGGCATACGTCGACGTTCAGGCTTTCCGGACAGGCGGTGATGCTAACGGCGCCGCAAACGCAGCGGCCCTGATGCTCTGACAATGTTTCCATGAGACTCTCCCTTCGTTGTTATTGAAAAATTGCTGTTAAAACAGCCAGCCGTTACCGACACTCGATGGTACGCAAGTTTCTTAACGATAATCAAAGGATAGCCGTTAAACGCGGGCGCCACCTTTTTGCCAAGCGGCAGACCGCGCTGGTCTTTACAGACCGATTTGATTAGCCTGCGAGTCACGTTTTAAAGGAGTCTTCATGGACAGAACCACCGCGCGGCGGCGCTTGGCAGGAACGCTGGCGCTTTCGGGTTTGGCGGCGCAAATCGCCGGCTTCACGCCCTGGATCGATACCCATCCGCTGGTGAGCTACCTGCTGTGGGCGGCGGTGGTGCTGCTATGGAACGATATTCCACGCCGCTCGCGGATTCAGGCGGGCGTGCTGATCGCGGCGGGCGCTTCGATGCTTTTGGTCGCCCACCTGGTGTACGACGCGCCCATTGATTGGCCGCACGTGCTCGAAGGCAACGTATTCGTGGTCGCGATGCTGATCGGCGTGAGCTTTATTTCGCTGGTGGGGCGCCAGGGCAACCGGCCCGCGGCGGGCAAGCGGCTCACCGGCAGCGGCGGCGTACTGCGCACCTGGCTTGGGGTGCATTTTCTCGGTACGATTTTGAATCTCTCAACGATTTTCATGGTGGGCGACCGGATCGCGCGGCGTGCGCCGCTCACCGCGCCTCAGTTTCTGGCGCTGAACCGCGGTCTATCGAGCGCTGCACTCTGGTCGCCGTTTTTCGCCTCGATGGGCGTGGTGATCGCCTTGGCACCGGGGGTCGAGTATAGCCAGATCGCGCTGGTGGGCTTTCCGATTGCGATGCTCTCCGGGGCAATCACTACCATCGAGCTTAATCGGCGCTTCGATTTGCGCGAGGTCGATGGGTTCTCGCTGTCGCCGAAAAGCCTGTTCATGCCGCTGGGCATGGCCTTGGGCGTCATGCTGTTTCACTTCGTGCTAACGCCGGCGCTTTCGATCGTCAGCATTATTACCTTTCTGATTCCCGCCGTGGCGGTGGTGGCGAATCTACGCGAAGGGCCGGTATTCACGGCCAAGCGGATTCGCCAGCACGCTTTCAATCGCTTGCCCGCGATGCGCGGCGAGCTTTCACTATTTCTGGCGGCGGGGCTTTTGACCATTGGGCTTTCGACGCTGGTCAGCGCAGCGGCGGGTGAGGACTGGACGCTTTTCCAGCACTTCGGGATCGTTCAGGCGATGGTCAGTTTCGCTGCCATTACGATAAGCGCACTGATCGGGCTTCACCCGATCATCGGCGTCTCGATACTGGCCTCGGTATTGAATCTCGACGCCAACGAGCAGACGCTGTTCGCCTTCGTGGCGCTCAGCGGCTGGGCGGTAGGCACCAGTGTCGGGCCGCTTTCCGGCATCAATCTGTCACTTCAGGGGCGTTACGGGGTCAGCGGCTATCAGATGATGCGCGATAACCTGACGTACGCGGCGGTCATGAGCCTGCTTTCGCTTGCGGCGATCGCAGGCATTGGAGCGTCAGGACACTGAACCAGGCTTTTCGAGCCGAGTATCAGGTTTCGACGATTTTCGTGGGGAAACGGTAGAAGTAGCGGTGGCCGCACTGGTGGCAAGGTTCGATACGCGAGACGCGCTCGAGCATCACTTGGGTGTCACAGTGCACGCAGGCCATGAGCCCGGGCGCGGCCATTTCGCCTTCGCAGTAGTCCGCCCGGGCGGCTTCCAGGTCATCCTCGAAGCGCTCGCGCTCGACCACGCTGCGATCGGCGATGGATAGAAGCGACTCCACCACTCGCCGCGATAGGGTATCGACGTCGATCCCCAGCCACTGAGCCACCTGCTTGCCGGAGTCCGCCATGTAGTTGCGCATGTCTTTCAAGTCGCGCTCGACCCAAGCGCGCAACAGCGCCAACTCGTCCTTGGTGTACTCCTCAAACTCGGCTTCGAAAGCGACGGCGTCGTCCAGATCTTTTTGCAGGTTCGTCCAGGTTAATTCGCCCGCGCCATTTTTCATGCGCTCTAAAAGACGCTCATAGCCTTCGCGTAAACGGTGGTCGTTATCTCGTTCCATGGATGTTCTCCTTTCTTGGTACCGCTTTAAATACCGCGCTCGACTGCCTGGCCGCTATCGCCGGCTAACCGTTCAAGGTTACACCAGCATAGGATACAATCGGCACTACTGATCTGACAGCCGTCATTCTCATTCATACCGCGCCCGAGTCGGGCGAACTACGCCAAGGCATTGAAAAAACCGATGGATGCACATTATAGCCCTCGCGAGATCGAACGTGACGCCCAGCAGTACTGGGACAAGAACCAGTGCTTCAAGGCGGTAGAAGACGCCAATCGCGAAAAGTTCTACTGCCTTTCCATGTTCCCCTACCCTAGCGGTAAGCTCCACATGGGCCATGTGCGCAACTACACCATTGGCGATGTGGTCTCGCGCTTTCATCGGATGCAGGGCAAAAACGTCATGCAGCCCATGGGCTGGGACGCCTTCGGCATGCCGGCAGAAAACGCCGCCATTCAAAACCAGGTACCGCCGGGTGAATGGACCTACCAGAATATCGATTATATGCGCACCCAGCTCAAGGCGCTTGGGTTTGCCTACGACTGGAGCCGCGAATTCGCCACCTGCGACTCGAGCTACTACCGCTGGGAGCAGTGGTTCTTTGGCAAGCTGATCGAAAAGGGCTTGGTCTACAAGAAGATGTCCACGGTCAACTGGGACCCGGTGGATCAAACGGTGCTGGCCAATGAGCAGGTGATCGAAGGCCGCGGCTGGCGCTCCGGGGCGCTCGTCGAGCGTAAGGAAATTCCGCTGTGGTTTTTGAAGATCACCGACTACGCCGACGAACTGCTGGCAGATCTGGACAAGGTCGAATGGCCCGAGCAGGTCAAGACCATGCAGCGCAACTGGATCGGCAAGTCCAGGGGCGTCGAGCTTAGCTTCGATATCGAAGCCCAGGGCGGCGAGGCGTGTGAGCCGCTGTCGGTTTACACCACCCGCCCGGACACGCTGATGGGCGTGACCTACGTGGCAGTTGCCGCCGGCCACTCGCTTGCCAAAACGGCCGCCGCAAACAACGCGGAGCTTGCGGCGTTTTGCGAGGAGTGCGCCAAAGGCGGCACCTCGGAAGCCGAAATGGCGACCAAAGAGAAGCTCGGCATGGCCACCGGCCACCAGGCCGTACACCCGATCACCGGCGAGCGCGTACCAGTTTTCGTTGCCAACTTCGTGCTCATGGAGTTCGGTACCGGCGCGGTCATGGCCGTACCCGCCCACGACCAGCGCGACTGGGAGTTCGCCACCAAATACGGAGTCGAGATCAAGCCGGTCATTGCCGATGAGAACGGCAAAACCCCGGATCTGAGCCAGCAAGCCTTTGTCGAGCACGGTACGCTGATCAACTCCGGCGAGTTCGACGGCCTCGAATTCGAGGCCGCTTTTGACGCCATCGCCGGCAAGCTTGCTGAACTTGGCCGCGGCGAGACCAAAACCAACTTTCGTATTCGCGACTGGGGTGTGGCCCGCCAGCGCTACTGGGGCGCGCCGATTCCGGTCAAGTACGGCCCCGAAGGCCAGACCGTGGCGCTTACCGACGATGAGCTACCCGTCGAGCTTCCCATGGAGGTCACCGTCGACGCCTCGGGCTCGCCGCTCAAGAAAATGCCGGAATTTTATGACCTGGGCGACGGCTGGACGCGGGAAACCGACACCTTCGACACCTTCATGGAGTCCTCCTGGTACTTCGCCCGCTTCGCCTGTGCCGATAACCACGAGGCGATGCTCGACGAGCGCGCCAACTACTGGCTGCCGGTGGATCTCTACATTGGCGGCATCGAACACGCGATTTTGCACCTGCTTTACGCGCGTTTCTTCCACAAACTGATGCGCGATTTCGGTTTGGTCAACTCCGACGAGCCGTTCCAGCAGCTTCTGACCCAAGGCATGGTGATCGCCGAGACCTACTACCGCACGCTCGATAACGGCGGCAAACAGTGGTTCAACCCGGCGGACGTCGAGGTGACGCGCGACGACAAGGGCCGCCCGATCAGCGCGGTGCTGATGAGCGACGGCGAGCCGGTCGAGATGGGCGGCATCGAGAAGATGTCCAAGTCGAAAAACAACGGCGTCGACCCGCAGTCGATGATCGACCGCTTCGGCGCCGACACGGTGCGTCTGTTCATGATGTTCGCCGCCCCGCCAGAGCAGTCACTCGAGTGGTCCGACTCCGGCGTCGAAGGCGCGCACCGCTTTTTGAAGCGCATCTGGCGCCAGGTCAGCGAGCACCTGGAGGCCGGCGAGCCCCAGCCGCTCGATAAGGGCGCGCTCAATGACGACGAGAAAGCCCTGCGACGCAAGACCCACGAGACGATCAAAAAGGCGAGCGACGACATCGGCCGGCGCACCACCTTCAACACCGCCATCGCCGCGGTGATGGAGCTTTCCAACGCCGTCGGCAAGTTCGATGCAACCGCAGGCCAAGGCTTAGCCGTGACGCGCGAAGCGCTTGAGGCCTGCGTGCTGATTCTCGCACCGATCACCCCGCACCTGTGCCATACGCTCTGGCAGGCGCTGGGCCACCAGGAGCCGGCGATCGAGGCGACCTGGCCCGCGGTGGACGAAGCGGCGTTGACCCGCGACAGTCTCGAGCTCGTGGTGCAGGTCAACGGCAAATTGCGCGCCCGCCTCGAGGTACCGGCGGATGCGGATAAAGCCTCCATCGAGCGTCTGGCGATGGAGAATGACAACGTACAGCGCCACCTCGAGGGCCAAACGGTGCGCAAAGTCATCGTGGTTCCGGGTAAGCTGGTCAACATCGTGGTGGGCGGATGAGCACACTTTATACGCGCCGACGTTTACTCGCTTTGGGGGGCGTCGCCGCGTCGGCGGCGCTACTGGCAGGCTGCGGCTTTCGGTTACGCCGTGAAGGCACATTGACCAGCCTGCCGCCGCTAAGCCTCGAAGGCGATACGTCCACGTCGCTTGCCCGCAATCTCGAAACCCTGCTCATTCGTCAGGGTACCGACGTGGCCCGCGACGCCCCCTGGCGGGTCACCCTGGGCACGCCGGTGGTCGAGAACCGGGCGCTGGGAAGCGAAGGCCGCGCCAACCGCGACCACGAGCTGACCATGCGCGTGACGCTTTCGGTGCAGCGGCGTGAAAACGGCGCCTACGCGCTCAACAACGATAGCGTTTCGACGGCCACGCGCCTTCGCATCAACGAGGACGATCTTTTGAACCGCGAATTGCTGCTGGACGAGGCGAAACAAACGCTATCGCGTCAGCTTGCCCAGCGCATCGTCGAGCGCCTGGCGACGCTCGAGGCGACGCCTTGAAGGTCTTTGCCGACCAGCTTGGCGGCCAGCTCGCCAAAAAATTGCCTCGGGCGGTGATCGTCGCCGGCGACGAGCCGCTTCAGCACCGTGACGCTTGCGACGCGGTGCGCCAAGCCGCGCGCGCCGCCGGTATCGAAGAGCGCGAAGTGCTCGATGTCGAGCCCAACTTTGCCTGGGGGCGGCTTCTCGAAACCGCCAGCAACCTGTCGCTGTTCGCCACCAGCAAGCTTTTGGAGCTGCGCCTTGGCCACCAGAAGCTCGGCCAGGAGGGCGCGAAGGCGCTCGCCCAGTACGCCGAGCTGATGGAGCAAAGCGACGATATCCTGTTGATCAGCATGGGCAAGCTCGACGCCAAACAGCAAAAAAGTGCCTGGTTCAAGGCGCTCGACAAGCATGGCCTGTTCGTGCCGGTGTGGCCGGTGGACGCCTCCCGGCTTGGCTATTGGCTGCGTGACCGCGCCGGGCTTCACGGCGTGCAGATCGATTTGGACGCTGCGCGCCTTCTTGGCGAGCGCACCGAGGGTAACCTGCTCGCCGCCGACCAGGAGCTTCAAAAGCTCGCGCTGATTCATCCGCCGAATACGCGGCTCAATGTAGATAGCATCGCCGTGGGCGTCGAGGATAGCGCCCGCTTCGATGTCTTCAACCTGGCCGACGCCTGCCTCAAGGGCGAGCCTCAGCGCGTCTCCCGTATCGTTACCGGGCTCAAAAGTGAAGGCGTAGAAGCGCCGATCGTGCTTTGGGCACTGACCCGTGAGCTTCGAACGCTTTTATCACTGCACCAGCACTTGGATCAGGGACAAAGTTTCGAGCACGCCTGCAAAACGCAAAAGCCGATGATTTTCGACAAGCGCCGCCCAGCCTATCAAAAGGCGATCGGCCGCCTGCCGATGAAACGTCTGCACAAGCTTCTGCTGATGGCCCAACGGCTGGATCTTGCAGTCAAGGGTGCCAGTGGCGTGCCGCTTTGGCCAGGCCTTCACGATTTGGCGATGACGATGGGCGGCGCGAAAGGTATACTCGCCGAAACCCCGTGGACCTACCGCATTGGGGTTTAGTCCGCCGCCTGCGCGTGACGCTTTCTCACCGAACATCATTAAAAAAAGCGCTCAACGCTACTGTTAAAGGATCGAAGACCATGAAAACCCTGCGTGCTACGCTGTCTGCCCTGCTGATTCTGGCGCTGGTTGTCACCAGCCTTCCGGTCATGGCCTCTGTCGACGCCTCAGACCGCGCCCTGATCTCCACGCAGTCGGTGCTCGCCAGCGACCAGGCCGGCGCCGAGCGTCAGCGTATTAGCGACGTGCTCGCCCGCGCCGATGTCCAGCAGGCTCTTGTAAGCCAGGGCGTCGACCCGGTCGAGGTTCAGGCCCGCGTGGCCGCGCTCAGCGACAGCGAAGCCAAAGAGATGGCTCAGCGTCTGGACGAGCTGCCTGCCGGCGCCAGCGGCGTGGTCGGCGCGCTGTTTGCCGTGTTCATCATCCTGTTGATCACCGATATTCTCGGCCTCACCGACGTCTATCCGTTCACGCGCTAGGCCTCCAATGCAACGTCTTGCTTTCTACGCCCGCACTGCGGGCGTTTTTGTACTCGCCCTCTGGCTTGCCGGCTGCGCGAGAAGCCCGGTGCTGCTCGAAAGTACGTATCAAAACATCACGCCCCGCATCGAGCTTGTCGATGTGCCCTTCTTCGCCCAGAGCGAATACCAGTGCGGCCCGGCGAGTCTGGCCATGGTGCTCAACCACCAAGGCGTTGACATACGCATGGAGACACTGATTCGCGAGGTGTATTTGCCTGGCCGCGAAGGCAGCCTGCAGCCGGAAATGCTCGCCAGCGTTCGCCGTCACGACTTGATCCCCTATGTGATACGCCCGACCCTGGATGCGCTACTGCGCCACCTGGACGCGGATGAGCCGGTAGTGGTGATGCAGAACCTGGCGCTTCCTGTTTACCCGCTGTGGCACTACGCGGTCGCGATCGGCTATGACCTGTCCAATGAGCGGATGCTTCTGCGAAGCGGTGAACTCGAGCGTCATTCGCTCGCTTTCAGCCGTTTCGACGCGACCTGGGCGCGCAGCGAGCGCTGGGGATTCGTGGTCAAGGCGCCGGGAGAGCTGCCCGTCGATGTCTCGGCGCGCGGCGCGCTGGACGCCATCAGCGCGTTCGAGGCGCTCAATGGCGCGGGTGCGGCGCTTCCCAGCTGGCAGGCGTTGGTCGAGCGCCATCCTGAAAGTGGTTTGGCTTGGTTCGCGCTGGGCAACGCCTTTTACGCCGAAGGCGAATCGGGCAGCGCCCGCCACGCTTTCGATGCCGCAACTCGCGCCGACCCGGAACTGGGCGCGGCGTGGCTAAATCTCGGTCTACTGATGGCGCTCGATAACCAAAACCAGGCCTCACAAGCGGCGCTGCGCCGCGCCGCGCGGCTGGAGGGCCCTTGGCAGGCGCGGGCCAGCGAGCTGTTGAACGACTGACGTCGCCACTCACCAAAACGAAAAAGGGCCCAGCGGGCCCTTTTTCGATGACAGGCGTTTAATCAAAACACCCGATTCAATCCGTTTTGCGCCGCCACCCGGTAGGCTTCAGCCATGGTCGGGTAGTTAAAGGTCGTACTGACGAAGTAGCGCAGCGTATTCGCATCGCCGTCCTGTTGCATGATCGCCTGACCGATATGAAGAATTTCCGAGGCCTGGTCACCGAAGCAGTGAATGCCAAGAATCTCCAGCGTATCCTGATGGAACAAAATCTTGAGCATGCCGACGGTATCGCCGGTAATCTGCGCCCGGGCGGTGTCCTTGAAAAACGCCTTGCCCACTTCGTAGGGCACCTTCGCCTCGGTCAGCTCACGTTCGTTGGGGCCAAAGGAGCTGATTTCAGGGATGGTATAAATTCCTGTCGGTATATCGGTGACGAAGCGGTAATCCTTGTCGAGCAGCTCGTTACTCGAGTTCAGGCCCTGATCGTAGGCGGCACTGGCCAGACTCGGCCAGCCGATTACATCCCCGGCGGCGTGAATATGCGGAAGCTCGGTGCGGTAGTGGTCGTCCACACTGAGCTGGCCGCGGCCGTTGGGTTGTAGCCCGATATTCTCGAGGCCCAGCGAGTCGGTGTTACCGGTGCGCCCGTTGGCCCACAAGAACGCGTCGGCGCGAATCTTCTTGCCGGATTTCAGGTACACTACGACGCCGGACTCATCGGGCTCAACCCGGTCGTACTCCTCGTTATGACGAATCAGCACGCCGTGCTTTCGCAGATGGTACGACAGCGCATCGCTGATCTCGTCGTCCAAAAACGACAGCAAACTATCGCGACTGTTGATCAGGTCGACCTTGATACCGAGCCCGGAGAAGATCGACGCGTACTCGCAGCCAATGACGCCGGCGCCGAAAATCACCATGGTGCGCGGCGTGTGCGCCATGGCAAGAATAGTGTCGGAGCAGTAGATGCGCGGATGGCTGAAATCGATGTCACCCGGCCGATACGGGCGCGAGCCGGTCGCGATCACGAACTTCTTCGCCACCAGCTCCTCGACGCCTTCCTGTCGGTCGCGCACGATGAGCGTGTGCTCATCCTTGAAGCGCGCGGTGCCGTGAATCAGGTCGATGCGGTTGCGCGCGTAAAAGGTGGTACGCATTTCGACCTGTTTATCGATGGTATCGCGGGAGCGCTCCATGACGCGCGGGTAGGAGAACATGCGCGGCTCGCCGATGTCGCGAAACATGCGGTTGGTATTGAACGCCATGATCTGCTTGACCTGGTGGCGCAGCGCCTTGGAGGGGATGGTCCCCCAGTGGGTGCAGTTTCCGCCAACCTGGGGCTGCTTCTCGATAATGGCCACGCGCTGATCGTTCTTTGCCGCGTTGATGGCCGCGCTCTCGCCTGCGGGGCCCGTCCCGATCACCACGACATCGTAATTGTGAACCGCCATACCGTCTGCGTCTCCTGGATCCCATTGTCGCGCACGCTAACACGTGTGCGATCATATCTCTTGCGTATCGCTTAGCGCCGCGTAGCGTCGTAGCCAAGATCCGCGCCACGGCTCTCGTCGCTTGCACGACGTAAGCTACCGCGCTTGCGGTTCTCTTCCTCGCAAACCTTGTCCTTTCCGCCGCAAATATCGCAGCCGTCCTTCATGCCGATCTGATTCAAGCCACCGCAGGAGCCTGCAATGGGCTTGCGCCCAACCAACACGCCAACCGCCATCGCGGTCATGATCAACGCCATGAAACCAAATACCAGTAGCCAAATAGCCATTGAAACCTCCTGGGACGTTACCTGCTCTCGAGACAGTTGCGATAAGCAAAAGTGCCTCGAGGGCTTTAGTTCGTCGTTACTCAAGGTGTACGGCCTCATTATACCGTAAATGCGGGGTATGATCAGGCGGTAGGCCTTTTACCTGACACCTGCTTTGAACCAGGCTCATCGAAACGGGCAGGCAGGCGCTATAAAAAGAGCGGGGCCGGCCCATGGCCAGCCCCGCTCTGCGTACCTAGACTTTTTTAACCGCCGAAGTCGTCCAACATGATGTTTTCTGGCTCAACGCCCATATCGAGCAAAAGCTTGATAACGGAGGCGTTCATCATGGGCGGACCGCACATGTAGTACTCGCAGTCCTCCGGCGCCGGGTGATCCTTCAGGTACTCTTCGTAGAGCACGTTATGAATGAAGCCCGTCGCCCCTTCCCAGTTATCTTCAGGCAGCGGGTCGGAAAGCGCCAGGTGCCATTCGAAGTTCGGGAACTCCTCGGCCAGCTGATCGTACTCCTCGTTGTAGAACGTTTCGCGCCAGGAGCGCGCGCCGTACCAGAACGAGATTTTACGATCGGTCTTCAAACGCTTCAGCTGATCGAAGATATGGCTGCGCATCGGCGCCATGCCGGCACCGCCGCCGATGAAAATCATCTCGGCGTCGGTATCCTTGGCAAAGAACTCACCAAACGGCCCCATGACTTCCACCTTGTCGCCCTCTTTCAAGCTGAAGACGTAGGTCGACATCAAGCCCGGCGGGTGGTCCGATTTGGGCGGCGGCGTCGCGATACGGATGTTGAACTTGAGAAGCCCTTTCTCTTCGGGGTAGTTCGCCATCGAGTAGGCTCGGATGACCTCTTCGTTGTTTTTGTGACGAACGTCGAACAGGTTGAACTGCTCCCAGTCGCCGCGATACTCCTCTTCGATATCGAAATCCGAGAACTTGATATCGTAAGGAGGGGCCACCAGCTGCACGTAGCCACCGGCGCGGAAGGCCACTTCTTCGCCTTCGGGAAGCTTCAGGTTCAGCTCCTTGATGAAGGTCGCAACGTTGGGGTTCGCGGTTACTTCGCACTCCCACTTCTTGACGCCGAACACTTCCTCGGGTACTTCGATCTTCATGTCCTGCTTGACCGGTACCTGGCAGGACAAACGCCAGCCTTCCTTCTTCTCACGCATGGTGAAGTGCGACTCTTCGGTCGGCAGAATCGAGCCACCGCCCTCTTCCACGCGGCATTTACACTGCGCGCAGGAGCCGCCGCCGCCACAGGCGGAGGAGAGGAAAATACCGTTGGCCGCCAGGGTGTTCAAAAGCTTGCCGCCGGCCTGGGTCTTCAGGGTGTTCTCGGGGTCGTCGTTGACTTCAATCGTCACGTCCCCGCTACTCACGAGCTTGCTGCGCGCTGCCAGAATGATCGCCGTCAAGCTGATGACGATGACCGTGAACATGACAACACCGAGCAAGATGATGGATGTATCAACCATGTCGGTTTCCTATTGCTGAGGGTGACCTCGGCGACGAGGCGCCGCCGAGGTCACCGGCCGATTAAAGCTGAATGCCCGAGAAGGACATGAAGCCCAAGGACATCAAGCCAACGGTGATGAACGTAATACCCAGACCCTGCAGGCCACCAGGAACGTCGCTGTACTTCAGCTTTTCGCGGATACCCGCCAGCGCGGCGATCGCCAACGCCCAGCCGGTACCGGCGCCGAAGCCATACACCACGGCCTCACCGAAGTTGTAATTACGCTCGACCATGAACAGTACGCCACCGAGGATGGCGCAGTTTACGGTAATCAGCGGCAGGAAAACGCCCAGCGCGTTGTAGAGCGACGGCACGTACTTGTCCAGAAACATCTCCATGATCTGAACCAGTGCGGCGATGACGCCGATATAAGAGAGCAGACCCAAAAACGACAGGTCGATGTTCTCGGCACCGCTAATACCGGTCCAGGTCAGCGCGCCTTCCTGAAGCAGGTACGTGTAGACCAGATTGTTCACCGGCACGGTGACGGTCAGTACGACGATGACCGCAATACCCAGACCAATGGCCGAGGAGACCTTCTTCGAAACCGCCAAAAACGTACACATGCCCAAAAAGAAAGCGAGTGCCATGTTTTCGACGAACACCGAAGCGACGAAAAGGCTTAGATAGTGTTCCATGTTACACGGCCTCCTTCGGCTTGGTGTTTTCCTTCATCTTGAATTCGTTCTCCTCGACCTGCTCCGGGTTGATCGAGCGCAGTACCCAGATCAAAAGTCCGATGATGAAGAACGCGGACGGCGGCAGTAGCAGCAGGCCGTTACCGATATACCAGCCCCCATCTTGCACGGTCGGCAAAACCGTGAAACCGAATACGCTGCCTGCACCCAGAAGCTCGCGGAAGAAACCCACGACCATCAGTACGAAGCCGTAACCCAAGCCGTTACCAATACCGTCGAGAAACGACATGCCCGGCGTGTTGGACATGGCGAAGCCTTCGGCGCGGCCCATCACGATGCAGTTGGTGATGATCAGACCAACGAACACCGAGAGCTGCTTGGACATCTCGTAGGCGTAGGCTTTGAGGATCTGATCGACCACGATGACCAGCGAGGCGATGATCGTCATCTGCACGATGATCCGGATCGCGGAGGGGATGTGATTACGAATCAGCGAGACGAACAGATTCGAAAGCGAGGTAACGAAGATAACCGCCAACGCCATGACCAGCGATACGCTCATGCTGGTGGTGACCGCCAGCGCCGAGCAGATCCCCAGAATTTGCAGTGCGATGGGGTTGTTCTGGAATATGGGCGCGGTCAACACGCCCTTTGCATTTACATCCGCCATGATCAAGCCCCCTCAACGTCGTTGAAGTTGGTGTCGGTGTCTTCGGCGTCATCCGGCTCGGCGTTTTCACGAAAACGCGCCAGATACGGGCCAAAGCCCTCTTCGCTGAGCCAGAATTGCAGCATGTTCGTCACGCCGTTACTGGTCAGCGTGGCGCCGGACAGCGCATCCACTTCGTACTCGCTGCTGGCGCCGCCCTTGGTCAGGTGGATCTCCGGCGACAGGTCACCCTCGTCGTTATAGATCTTTTTACCTTCCCACTGGGCCTGCCAGCGCGGGTTGTTCACTTCCGCGCCGAGCCCGGGCGTTTCGCTGTGCTCGTAGTAGGTGATACTCACGATGGTGTTGCCGTCGCCTTCCACGGACAAAAAGCCGCGCATACGGCCCCACAGGCCCTGGCCGCGAATCGGCAGCACGATCTGCTCAGGGCTGTCGGGATCACCTACAAGATAGACGGTCGAATAGTTTTCGACCCGCGAAAGACCGGCGATGTCACGATCACCAGAGAGCGTGCGGCCAGTGGCCGGATCGCGCGAGGCTTCGAAACCGTCGTACTCGTCGGCGTCATACTTATCGGTGTACTCACCGGTTTCGAGCTCGACGACGCGCCCGGTGATCTGCTCGTTGAACGCCTCTTCGACATCCATCCCCGGCTCGTAAAGCTTGGCCACGTTGAGGATGTTGGTTTTACGGTCGAGCTCCTGGTTGAGCTGCTGGGTGGGGCGAAGCGCCACCGCGGCCGTCGACACGATCACCGAACAGACGATACATAGCGAAAACGCTACGATCAGAATTTTCTTGATGGAGTTATTACCTTGTGCCATTAGGCAGTCTCCTCGGCCGGTGCACCGACGCGCTTCTTGCGCCGTTTGACATTGGCCTGGACGAAGAAGTAATCGATCAAGGGTGCGAACAGGTTAGAAAACAGGATCGCCAGCATGATGCCTTCCGGAAAGGCCGGGTTCACCACGCGGATCAATACCGTCATCACACCAATCAATGCACCAAAGACCAGGCGGCCCTGGTTGGTCATCGAAGCCGATACCGGATCGGTCGCCATGAACACCATGCCGAAAGCGAAGCCGCCGATGACCAGATGCCAGTACCAGGGCATCGCGAACATCGGGTTGGAGTCGGAGCCGATCAGGTTGAACAGCGTGCTGGTGATCACCATACCGAGGAACACCCCGAGCATGATTCGCCAGTTCGCGATCTTGGTCCAGAGCAGCACCGCTGCACCGATCAGGATCGCCAGCGTCGATACCTCACCCACCGACCCCGGAATGAAGCCAAGGAAGGCGTCCGTCCAGCTGAAGGTGTTGGCCAGCGTATCCATGCCGTCCTGATACGCCATGGAGAGCGCGGTCGCACCGGTATAGCCGTCGGCGGCGACCCAAACGCTGTCGCCAGAGATCTGCGCCGGGTAGGCGAAGTACAAAAACGCCCGTCCTGTTAGCGCCGGGTTGAGGAAGTTCTTGCCCGTACCGCCGAAGATCTCCTTACCGATGACGACGCCGAAGGTGATACCCAGCGCCACCTGCCAAAGCGGGATGGTGGCCGGCAAAATCAAGGCGTAGAGCACTGAGGTCACGAAGAAGCCTTCGTTCACCTCGTGGCCGCGCTTGATCGCGAACAGCACTTCCCAGAACCCGCCTACGGCGAAGGTCACCAGATAAATCGGCAGGAAGTAGGTCGCGCCGAGGACGAAGTTCGCCCAGAAACTGCCCGGATCGTGGCCGCCGGCCACCGCCATCATGATCGCTTCGCGCCAGCCGCCCATGGAAGCGTAGCCTGCATCGATGGCCACGTTGGCCTGCCAGCCGGCGTTCCACATGCCAAAGAACATGGCCGGGAACGTACACATCCAAACGGTGATCATGATTCGCTTGAGATCGATACCGTCGCGGATATGAGCGGTGGTCTTGGCCACGCTCGGCGGCGAATAGAAAATGGTGTCGACCGCTTCATAAAGCGGGTAGAACTTCTCGTATTTGCCGCCCTTGTGGAAGTGCGGCTCGAGCGTGTCGAGTGTCTGTCGAATACCCATATCAGGCCTCTTTCTCGATCATGGTGAGGTTGTCACGCAGGATAGGGCCATACTCGTACTTGCCGGGACACGCGTAAGTGCAAAGCGCGAGGTCTTCCTCGTCGAGCTCCAGGCACCCAAGGTCCATGGCAGATTCGATGTCACCCACGATCAGCGACCGCAGAAGCTGGGTCGGCATCACGTCCAACGGCATAACCCGCTCGTAGTTGCCCACCGGCACCATCGCCCGCTCGGAGCCATTGGTGGAGGTGGTCGGCGCGAAGTTGTTGAGCCCCTTGAACTTGGACAGATAAATGCCCATGACCGAGTGGCGGTTCGTGCCGGGCGAAAGCCATCCCATGAAGGTACGCTTGTTACCCTCTTCGAGTAGACTCACCTGATTGTGAAAGCGGCCGAGATAGGTCAGCTTGCCTTCGGCGGCAAAGCCCGAGAAGACGGAGCCGGAAATGATCCGCGTGCCGTGCGGCTCGATTACCTCGCCTTCGAAAAGCTCGTCAAGGTTCGCGCCGATGCGCGTACGAACCAGACGCGGCTTTTCAGAGCGCGGGCCGCCTACGGCGACGATCCGGCTAACATCGAGCTTGCCTTCAGAAAACAGCTTGCCGAAAGCGATCACGTCCTGATAGCCGATGTGCCACACGCTCTTATGCAGCGCGACCGGCGACAGGTAGTGAATGTGCGTGCCGACCAGCCCCGCCGGGTGCGGACCCTTGAAGCTTTCGGTCTTAACACCGTCGATATCGCCACCGGGAATGGAGGCGTTTTCACCCGTGCACAGAAAAACGTTGCCCTCGGTCAGGCGGGTTAGCACCTTGAGGCCGTCTTCGAATGCCTGGGTATTTTCGTTGATGATGACACCGGGGTCAGCGCTGAGCGGATGGGTATCCACCGCGGTGACGAAGATGTCGGAAGGGATCGCATCGAGCGCCGGGGTGCGCGAGAAGGGTCGCGTACGCAGCGCCGTCCAAAGCCCCGTTTCGACCAGTTGGTCGACGACCAGCTGGCGGTCGAGAGTGGCCAGTGAATCGCGCTCGTGAGAAGCGAAGGTCATCGCTTCTTCGGTTTCGTCGATCTTGATGACCACAGAGAGTAAACGTCTTTTTTCGCCACGGTTAATGGCTACCACTTCACCGCCGGCCGGAGCGGTAAAGCGCACCCCTTCCGTTTTCTTGTCGGTGAACAGTAGCTGGCCCAGTTTGACCTTATCCCCTTCCTGAACTTCCATGGTTGGCTTCATGCCAACGTAGTCAGTACCCAGGATGGCCACATGGCGCACTGGCTGCGCATCGTCGATACGCTGCTCAGGCGCTCCCGTGATGGGAAGATCCAGGCCTTTTTTGACTTCGATCATAGTCTCGCCCAGTTGATGGATCGGATATACGAAGGTAAGGGGTTCGAATGCTTCTTTTCTGCATAGAGATTTTTTGTTGGCTGTGCAGATTGTTACCAGTCAGGCCCAAGCAAGCTTGAACCACCCCGAAAAATCTACCGTATTATAAAGATAAGCGCGGCCAATGACCACATCCACCACTGTCGCCTAAAGTGCTATATACATATACATTCAGGTTTATTTACGCATAAAAAAACGCCACCGTAAGGTGGCGTTTTAGTCGTTGAGCGTTGCGAGTGCGCTAGTGGCGCGGCAGTTTCAAAAACTCGACGTTGGACATGTGCTGCAGAATGCGGATCACCTGGCAGCTGTAGCCGAACTCGTTGTCGTACCACATGTAAACCACCGCGTGGTTGCCGTTTGCGATGGTTGCCTTGGCATCGACGATACCTGCATGGCGATTACCCACGAAATCCGACGACACCACCTCTGCCGAGTCGACGAAGTCGATCTGCTTTTGGAAGTTGGAATCGATCGACATGCGGCGCAGGTAGTCGTTGAGCGAGGCGGCGTCGGTTCCCTTCTCGAGCGTCAGGTTCAAAATCGCCATGGAGACGTTGGGCGTGGGCACGCGAATGGCGTTGCCGGTGAGCTTACCTTCGAGCTCCGGCAGCGCCTTGGCAACCGCCTTGGCCGCACCGGTTTCGGTCAGCACCATGTTGAGCGCGGCGCTGCGCCCGCGGCGATCGCCCTTGTGGTAGTTGTCGATCAGGTTCTGATCGTTGGTGTAGGCGTGCACGGTTTCGACGTGGCCGGTCTTGACCCCGTACTCGTCGTTGAGCACCTTGAGCACCGGCACGATGGCGTTGGTGGTGCAGGAGGCCGCTGAAACGATGCGATCATCGGCACCAATGGACGTGTGGTTAATGCCGTAGACGATGTTCTTGATGTCGCCCTTACCCGGCGCGGTGAGAAGCGCTTTCGCTGCGCCCTTGCACTCCAGGTGCTGGCCAAGGCCCGCTTCGTCGCGCCAGATGCCGGTGTTATCGACCACCACCGCGTTATCGATCCCGTAAGCGGTGTAATCGACCTCCGCCGGTGAGTCGGCGTAGATCACCTGCACCACGTTGCCATTAACGGTCAAGGTGCGCGCCTCGACGTCCACCGAGATCGAGCCCTCGAAGGGGCCGTGGACCGAGTCGCGGCGCAGAAGGCTCGCGCGCTTTTCGAGATCCTTGCCGATATCACCACGACCGCGCACCACGATCGCACGCAGGCGCAAGAGGTTTCCCCCACCAGCCTTCTCTACCAAAACACGGGCCAACAGCCGACCGATACGGCCAAAACCGTAGAGCACGACGTCCTTGGGCTCGCCAATGCTCGCGCCCGGCTGGTAGCCATCGACGATCTCTTCGAGCTCGCGGGTCAAAAAGGCGTTCAAATCGCCGCCGCCCTGGTGCTTGAAGCTGACCGCGAGCTTGCCGATATCGACGTGGGCTGGCCCCAGATTCATCGCCGCCATCGCTTCGACGATCGGGAAGGTATCCTGAACCGACAGCTCAGTGCCTTCGATTTTACGTACGAAGCGGTGATCCTTGAGAATCCGGATGACCGATTTCTTGATCAGCGAGCGCCCGAACATGGTCGCGACAACGTTGTTCTGACGATACAGCTTCCCGACTAGCGGAATCATCTGCTCGGCAAGCGCTTCGTCGCTTTGCCACTGTTGAAAAACGTTCTCGAGCGTTGACTGACTCACGGGCGGCCTCTTTACGTATTTGATCGGGTAAGGTAATCGACGTGTATTATCCGGGGCTTACGGTGAGGCCGCAATCAAAGGATGGTCGCACGCCGTGTAGGGGTATTACACAAACGCCCATTTGACTACAAACTCAAAACGCGCTTGCCGCAGCGCGATACCGACTGCGAGCGCCTCGTTCCGGGCAGCTCAACCTGTCATGGCCTATGGTGTATGATGCTCAAATTGCCCGGACACGACGTTTAGTCGATCAGCCGTCACGCGATAGCCATCCATCGACACGCATTCAAGTGATCGATGCTCGAACGACAGACGTTCATACGACCGTTATTCACACGCTAGACATTCACACGACAGTTATTTACACGACAGATACTCAGACTATGCCCTCTTTTTCCCTGCTCGACCCACCCAGCCCTCAAGGGGTACGGGATACGCTCTATCTAACGGCGCCACCGGGCAGTGCAACGGCGCTGGCACTGGCGCGAATCGCGGGCGACGGTCCGCTTTTAGTCATCACGCCAAGCACCGCCAGTGCCCAGCGACTGGAACAGGATCTGGCTTTTTACAGTCAGGTGCCGGTATTGCCGTTTCCGGACTGGGAGACGCTGCCTTACGACAGTTTTTCCCCACACCAGGATATCGTCTCGGCGCGACTTAGAACGCTCAAGCTGCTTCAGGAAGGCGTCAAGGGGATCGTACTGGTCCCCATCAACACGCTGATGCAGCGCCTGGCGCCGGTCGACTACATCGCCGGGCGCGTCATGACGCTCAAAACCGGCGCGACGCTTTCGCGCGAAAGCTTTCGCGAGTTGCTCACGCGGGCCGGATATCGGGCGGTGGAAACCGTGTATGAGCCCGGCGAGTACGCCATGCGCGGCGCGCTGATCGATTTGTTCCCCATGGGGGTTGATGAGCCGATCCGCATCGATCTGTTCGACGACGAGATCGATACGCTGCGCCATTTCGATCCGGGCAACCAGCGCTCCACGGAAAAGGTCGAGGCGATCGAGCTTCTGCCCGCCCACGAGTATTCGCTGAGTCGCAGCGCCATCGCCTGCTTTCGTGAGCAGTTCGAAACCCTGTTCGACGTCGACCCGCGCCAGTGCCCACTCTATAACGACGCGCTCAAGGCGATCCCCTCCCCCGGGCTCGAGCACTACCTGCCGCTATTTTTCGACGAAACCGCCTCGCTTTTCGAGCACGTCACGCCGGACACACGGGTCGCGCTGTTGCCGGACGTGTTCGAGGCCGCCGAGCAGCACTGGCGCGCGATCGAGTCGCGCTATGAGAACCTGGGGGTCGATCCGACCCGCCCGCTGGTGCCGCCAAAGCGCGCGTTCATACCGGTCAACGACCTGTTTGCCCACATCAAGGAGCGCCCCCGGCTGGAGCTCCTTCACGACGACACCACCCAGCGCCACGCCCACGCGCCAGAGGCCCAGTTACTGCCCGCCCTCGCTCTCAACGCGCGAGCGCAGGAGCCGCTCGAAGCGCTTTCCAGCTTTTTGACCCATAACCCGGAGACCCGCGTGCTGTTCGTCGCCGAATCGCGGGGGCGGCGCGAGGCGCTCGAGGAGCTTTTAGCGCCGCTGCGCCTGGGGCTCGACGAGGTGGAAGGCTTCGATGCGTTCATGGCCGGTCAAAAGCGCGCCGCCATCACCGAAAGCCAGGTATCGAGTGGGCTATGGCTTACCGACCCGAACGTGGCGGTCGTCACCGAAACCGAGCTTTTCGGCGACGTGGTGCGCCAGACCCGGCGTCAGGAGAAGGCCACCGACGACAACGAGCTGGCGGTACGCCACCTTTCCGAGCTCAAGGAAGGCGCACCGGTGGTTCACCAGGCCCACGGGGTCGGGCGTTACCTGGGGCTCGAGGCGCTGGAGGCCGGCGGCCAGGCCAACGAATTTCTGGCACTGGAGTACGAGGGCGGTGCCAAACTCTACGTGCCAGTAGACAGCCTTCACTTGATCTCGCGCTATAACGGCGCCGATGACGAAAACGCCCCGCTCAACAGGCTCGGCTCGGACCAGTGGGAAAAAGCCCGGCGCAAGGCCGCCGAAAAGATTCGCGACACTGCCGCGGAACTTCTCGACATCTACGCCCGGCGCGAGGCCCAGCAGGGCACGGTGTACGACACGCCGGACGCCGAGTACGGCCGCTTTGCCGCCAGCTTCCCGTTCGAGGAGACACCGGATCAGAAGGCCGCGATCGAGGCGGTGATCGGTGACATGATTTCGCCCCAGCCGATGGATCGCGTGGTGTGTGGCGACGTCGGCTTTGGCAAGACCGAAGTAGCGATGCGCGCGGCTTTTCTGGCGGTGCAGTCCGGCCGCCAGGTGGTCGTGCTGGTGCCCACCACCCTGCTCGCCCGCCAGCACTTCGAGAACTTTCGCGATCGCTTCGCCGACACCGCCGTCAACATCAGCCTGATTTCGCGCTTCACCGGCAGCAAGGAGATCACCAAAACCCTCGAGAACATCAAGGAGGGCCAAGCGGACATCGTCATCGGCACCCATAAGCTACTCTCCAAAAGCGTCGAGCTGCCCAAAATGGGGCTGTTGATCATCGATGAGGAGCACCGCTTCGGGGTCGCTCAGAAAGAGAAACTCAAGACCCTGCGCGCCGAGATCGACATTCTCACGCTCACCGCCACGCCGATTCCGCGCACGTTGAACATGGCGATGAGCGGCATTCGCGATCTTTCGATCATCGCCACGCCCCCGGCGCGGCGCCTGTCGGTCAAGACCTTCGTTCAGCAGCGTAACGAAAGCCTGATCAAGGAGGCGCTGCTGCGCGAAATCCTGCGCGGCGGCCAGGTCTACTTCCTGCACAACGAAGTCAAGACCATCGAAAATACCGCCGAGCAGCTTCGCGAGCTCGTACCCGAGGCGCGCGTCGGCGTGGCCCACGGCCAGCTACCGGAGCGAAGCCTAGAGCGGGTGATGTCGGATTTTTATCACCGCCGCTTCAACGTGCTGGTCTGCTCGACGATCATCGAAACCGGCATCGACGTACCGAGTGCCAATACCATCCTGATCGAGCGGGCAGACAAATTTGGTTTGGCTCAGCTTCACCAGCTTCGAGGGCGCGTCGGGCGTAGCCACCATCAGGCCTACGCCTATCTTCTGACCCCGCCGCCCAAGTCGATGACCCGTGACGCGGTCAAGCGCCTTGAGGCCATCAGCGCCTCGATCGATCTGGGGGCGGGCTTTCAACTCGCCAGCCACGACATGGAGATTCGCGGCGCCGGCGAGCTTCTGGGCGACGAGCAGAGCGGTCAGATGGAGACCATCGGCTACTCGCTCTACATGGAAATGCTCGATCGCGCGGTCAAGGCGATTCGCGCCGGCAAAACGCCCAATATCGAGGCACCGTTCAACACCGGCGTCGAAATCGGGCTCAACCTACCGGCGCTGATTCCCAGCGACTATATTCATGATGTGCAGCAGCGGCTGGTGATGTATAAGCGCATCGCCAATACGCAAAGCGATGCCGAGCTCAAGGAGCTTCAGGTCGAGTTGATCGACCGTTTCGGCCTGCTGCCGCAGCCGCTCAAGAACCTGATGCGTCAGACCCGGCTACGCCATCGGGCTGAGGCGCTGGGCATTGCGCGCATCGAGGCTGGGGAAAGCCGTGGGCGGGTTCTGTTCAGCGCCGACACCCAGGTCGACCCGCTCACCCTTGTGAAGCTCATTCAAACCTCACCGGCGCACTACCGGCTGGACGGCTCGGACACCCTGAAGTTCGAATTTGCCATGGAAAAACCCGAGCAGCGCTTCGAGGCCGTCGAAAATCTGTTGGGTCTTCTCAACCAAAAAGTAGCGACGACGTGAACCTTGATGCAAACTTGACCTTAAGCCGACAACATAAGCGGATAGGCTCGAATCAGGCCGCCCCGCGGCGGTGAATCAACTCATTAGGAACGACCATGAAAACACGACGCACCCTTAACCTTTGGGGGCCAACCAGCCTGGCCGTACTGCTGGCCGCAACCCTGGGCGCCCCGGTCTATGCGCAAGAGGTGGCCGAACAGCCGCCCCAAGTGGCCACTCCGGGTCTGGACGCCGATGCGCTTGCCAGCGCCGAGCAGGTCAGCGCGCAGCGCGAGCTGCCCCGCGGCCACTTTCGTCTGCCGGAAGAAGGCGACATCGTCGGCCAGTACTACACCGTCACGGTAGAAGATCCGGAAGAGACCCTGCTCGATATCGCCAGGCGCCATAACATCGGCTACGAAGAGATTCGCATGGCGAATCCGGACGTAAGCCTTTGGGTACCCGGTGAAGGCACCGAAGTGATCATTCCCGCTCAGTACATTCTGCCGCCGGCCGAGCGCAAGGGCATCGTGGTGAACCTCTCCGAGCTTCGCCTCTACTACTACCCGGAAAATAGCCCGGGCATCGTCGAAACCTATCCGGTGAGCGTGGGCCGTGAAGAGTTCGCGACCCCGGTCGGCATGACCCAGACCACGGTCAAGGTAAAGGATCCGGCCTGGGCCCCGCCCTCCTCCATGCGCCGTGAAGCGGCCGAGCGCGGCGAGCCGGCACCAGAGATCGTGCCCGCCGGCCCGAACAATCCGCTGGGCCGCCACGCGATCCTGTTGGGCATGCCAAGCTACTTGATCCACGGCACCAACCGCCCGGACGGAGTCGGCATGCGCGTCAGCCGCGGCTGTATCCGCATGTACCCGGAAGACATCGAGTCGCTTTACGAGCGCGTCCCCAGCGGTACCCAAGTCAACCTGATGGACGCGCCGTTCAAGGCCGGCTGGGGCGCCGACGGCACGCTCTACGTGCAGTCCTACCCGCAGCTCGAGGAGAACGTAGGCGACTTCGAACCGCTTTTGAACGCCATCGAGCGCGTCGAGTCGCTGACCGATGAGGATCTCGAGATCGACTACGAACAGGTCAGGCATGCGGTCGAGTCCCCGAACGGCCGTTTCGTCGCTCTTTACGGCCCCCAGGCACCGGCACCAGCGCCCGAGTCTCCCGCTGAAAAGGCGCCATCCGAGCGTCAGGGTCTATTCCAGGACATCGAGCTGAGTGCCACCGCGGAGTCTGACAGCGACGCATAACTCAACAGGCACTGAAAAAGGGCGGCCCTAACAGGGATCGCCCTTTTTTGATGGCCTATCAATCACGGACTGGCACTTTTTTATGCCAACACGCGTTGCGCCAACGCCAGGCATTAAAAAACCCCGCACGAAGCGGGGTTTTTCACAGCTAACGCAGACCGCTGAGCCGTTTGTCGCTCAGTGGTCCATGCAGAATTACTTCTGCATGGAGCGCTGGAACTGACGGCTCATTTCTTCACGGCCTTGCTCAGACATCTGCAGAGCGGCTTGCGCGTCGCGCTGAGCCTGGTTTGCAGTGTTCAGAGCCTGAGAAGCCATGCTGCGAGCTTCTGCAGCGTCAGCCTGTGCAGATTCAGCAGTCATGCGAACTTCTTCCAGCGCGCTGGTAGAGGCACAACCAGCCAGAACGGCCAGAGAAGCAGCGGCAGCAGTCATTTTCAGAGCAGTCTTCAGAGTCATAATGTTCTCCTTGAGTCTTCCTTGGGTACTACGTTGAAGGTCTGACAAAACGTAAGGCTAGAAGCTAGCTTAAGATTTGTCTACCTGCGGTAAAGGTTCTTTCCAGTGACCGACTCGATGATCCAGACACGAATGCCTTGGGTCACGTTGTCGAAGTCAAACGCTGTTTTATATTAGTCCACAACGCTTGTCTATAGCCGCTGGCCAAAACCTCGAACTTCCTTATGGATCACCATCATACTAGCGGATCACGACGCGAGTGCCAACATCGACAAGCGATGCGATGCGATCGATCTGCTGATTGTTGACAGCGATGCAGCCCTGGGTCCAGTGATAGCGCCCATGAATCTGTGGATCGGAGGTGCCAATACCGTGAATACCGATCGCCCCGCCCAGCGCGGTGTTTTGCGGCGGATAGCCGTGGCGACGGTATTCGTCGAAGTAGGCCTCGTAGTCGGCCTGGGTATAGACGCCCGTCTCCAGCGCCATACGCGCATGGGCTGGCGTGGGGTAGTCGATACCGATAAAAATGCGCCACTTGCTCTGATTATTGAAACGGTAGATGCGAAATTCGCCCAGGGGGGTGGTGCTATCACCGCGCACCCGGTGGGTACGCGCCCCGCCGGTTCCGCGGGAAATCGGCGAGAAGTGCTCGATTCTGTCGCTACCGCGAAATATGCTCAGCGAGGAGGTTTGATCGTCGATCAGCACCCAAAGCTCGCTGCTGTGACGCGGCGCCGCCGCGCGGCTGATGAGCGTGCCAACGAGATCACTCGGTGCCTGTGTTACAGGTGCAATGACGTTGGCGCTGGCCACGGCCGGGAAGCCCATGGCGAGTGCTAGAAAGCGGCGGCGGTTTACGGGCATCGATCAACTCTCGGTACGGGCCGGGGCGACCGGCCAGCGGGTAGGGATTGGCTGACACGTTTATACCCCATTGCCTTAGTGCATGTCAGCGCCCAGGCGAACATCAAATATCCTCGAACTCGCGCATGCTGGTCACGATTTTGCGAAGCTCGGCTTCGTGCCCTTCGGCCAGGGCGTTGAAAAACGCCGCTTCCTCTTCGATTTTCGCGCACTCGGCGCGGTGGGCGTAAAGCGCGCGCAGGTTCTCCTGAGCCTCGGAGGCGGTCTCAATCACACCATCGATCGAGTCGGCCACGCTGCGCTGGGTAATCGCCTCCAGCCTGGGCGGCTGGGGGAAATCGCCGGTTTCGTCGAACCACAGCTCCATCACTTCGCTGTGATCGGCGCCGTCGTGAAACAGCGCCTCCAGCCCACTTCGCATCTTCACTTCGCGAGTGGCCAGATAGGTCAGCGCCATCGACAGCCGCTCGTTGTCGGTGCGATCGGCACCGTCGCTGTAGCGCTTGGCCATGCGGGCATGGTAGTCCGCGGCCCACGTAATCAAATCCTTGACCTGGTTGTAGCGTGTATCCATGAGCTCTCCTTGTGAACAGCGCGGGCAGTGATCACTGCCCGCTCGACACTTTTTTTTAAGCGCTTACTCTAGAGCATTTGGCGCCGGCCGGGTTCCCGAGCAAACGGATGAATCACCACTCGTGGCTGGTTTCGCGCAGCGCCGCCATCTCTTTTTTGGCCGCCTGAACGCTTTGATAAAGAGAGGAGGTAAACGACGCTTCGCTGGCAAGCGCGATCATCGACGGGTTGTTGATTGGCCGCGTGGCCACGCCTTCATCGCCGTGAAGCTTCAAAAGCGCGCCGACCAGCCAGCCAAGCCAGCTCTCGGGCTGGCCGGCCAGATCACGCAGGCGAATCAGCTCGGCAAGCTCGGGGCCGTCGGCCGCCAACAGCGTCTGCCAGCGGCGCGTATCCAGGCGCGCGTGCTCGGTCACCTCGGCAAGAAAGCTCTCTAGCGCCAGCTCAAAAAGCGCGAGCGCACCCTCCTCGATCGCCATCTGGCGCGTCAGGGCGTGCTCATCGTCCTGAACCGGCGTTTCGATCAAAAGCTCCGCCTGATAAAGCAGCTGGTTGGTGCGGGACCGGGCACTCACTTACGCTTGTCCTCAACGTGCCACTTGCCACCTTCGAACGTGGCCTTCCAACCCGTCGCCTTGCCCTCTTCATCGGTCATCACGTACTGCTCTCTGTTCTTGCGCGAGTAGCGGATCTGCGCTGGACGGCCATCCGGGTCTTCGCTAGGCGCCTTGAGGATGAAGTGGTACTTCTCCGGCAGTTCATCCTTATGCGCCTTGAGCTCCTTGACCAGCGGCGGGCGCGTTTCGCGATTCTTGGGAAACTTGCTGGCGGCCAGAAACAGCCCGCTCGCTCCATCGCGCAGCACGTAGTGATCCTCGACCTTTTGGCAGGCGAGCTCCGGCATCGGGATCGGGTCCATCTTCGGCGGCGCTACTTCGCCGCTTCTCAACAGTTTGCGCGTGTTTTTACATTCGCTGTTGGTACAGCCGAAGTACTTGCCGAAACGGCCGGACTTTAGCTGCATTTCGGAGCCGCACTTGTCGCACTCGATGACCGGACCTTCGTAGCCCTTGATTTTGAATTTGCCGTGCTCGACTTCGAAGCCGGTGCAGTCCGGGCTCTGACCGCAAATGTGCAGCTTGCGCGTTTCGTCGATCAGGTAGCTATCCATGGCCGTGCCGCACTTGCCGCAGCGGCGCTTGGCGCGAAGCGCGTCGGTTTCCGCCTCCTCATTGGCGTCGTCGGCGACCGCTTCGTCACCCGGGATCAAATCGATAGTGGTCTTGCAGCGCTCCTTGGGCGGCAGGTTGTAGCCGCTGCAGCCAAGAAACACGCCGGTCGAGGCGGTGCGAATCTGCATGTCGCGTCCACAGGCCGGGCACTCGATGTCCGTGGGCACCGGCTGGTTGGGGCGCATGCCCTCCTCGCTTTCGGCCCGGCCAAGCTCCTCACGAAATTCGCCGTAGAAGCTGTCGAGGAGCGCTTGCCAGTTGCGCTCGCCTTCGGCCACTTCGTCGAGACTATCCTCCATGCGCGCAGTGAAGGAGTAGTCCATCAAATCCGGGAACGACTCTTTCAAGCGCTCGGTGACGATATCGCCAAGCTTTTCGGCGTAGAAGCGCCGGCTTTCGAGTTTGACGTAGCCGCGGTCCTGAATGGTCGAGATGATCGCCGCGTAGGTCGAGGGCCGGCCGATGCCCTGTTTCTCGAGCTCCTTTACCAGGCTCGCCTCGGTATAGCGTGCCGGCGGCTTGGTGAAGTGCTGCTGCGGATCGAGCGCCTCCAACGTCATCGGCGTATCGACGGGCAGATCCGGCAGGCTTTGATCCTCGTTCTTACCCGCAGGCTTGATGACCCGGGTATAGCCATCGAACTTCAGCACTCGGCCCTTTGCGCGCAGGTCATAACCATCGACCTCTACGCTCAGCGTGCTCGACAGATACTCCGCTGGCACCATTTGGCAGGCGACGAACTGACGCCAGATCAGCTCGTAAAGGCGCTCGGCGTCGCGCTCCATGCCGGAAAGATCGCTGGCCTTGCGCTCCACGCTCGACGGACGAATCGCTTCGTGGGCCTCCTGGGCGCTCTCCTTGCTCGAGTAGCGGTTGGGGTTTTCCGGCAGGTAGCGCTTGCCGAATTCGCTTTGGATATAGTCCCGCGCGCTCTCGACCGCGTCTTTTGAGAGGTTGGTGGAGTCGGTACGCATGTAAGTGATGTAGCCCGCCTCATACAAGCGTTGGGCCATGGTCATGGTCTTTTTGACCGAGAAACCGAGCCGGCCGCTGGCCGCCTGCTGCAGCGTCGAGGTGATGAATGGCGCGCCGGGTTTGGAGCTGGTCGGCTTGTCTTCGCGATTGGTGATCGAAAGCGAGGCGCTTTTTAACGCCTCAACACGCGAATACGTCTCATCGCGTGAGGTCGGGCGAAACGCCTGGCCGTCCTGACGGGCGAGCGCGAAGCGTACCGGCACGCCATCCGGCGACACCAGGTCGGCGTGCACGTCCCAAAACTCTTCGGGAATGAAGGCGCGGATATCGCGCTCGCGCTCGACGATCAAACGCACCGCCACCGACTGCACACGCCCGGCGGAAAGTCCACGGGCGATCTTAGCCCACAAAAGCGGCGAGAGCATGAAGCCGACCACGCGGTCAAGAAAACGCCGCGCCTGCTGGGCCTCGACGCGCGGAATGTTGAGCACCCCTGGCGACTTGAACGCGTCCTGAATGGCGTTTTTGGTGATTTCGTTGAATACCACGCGCTTGTAGCGCGCGTCGTCGCCGCCGATGGTTTCGCGCAGGTGCCAGGCAATCGCCTCCCCTTCGCGATCCAAATCCGTTGCGAGATAGACGGCGTCGGCCTTTTCCGCAAGCTTTTTGAGCTCGGCGACGACCTTCTCTTTACCGGGCAGAATTTCGTAGTGGGCTTCCCAACCGTTGGCCGGGTCGATACCCATGCGCCGAATCAGCTGATCCTGCGCTTTCTGCTTTTTATACGCCGCCTTTTCATCCGGCGAGAGCTTGCGGGTCGCCGCGGCCTGGCGCGCGCGCTCCTTGGGGTCGACGGCGGTCTTGCCCGAGCCGCTGGTCGGTAGGTCACGAATATGACCCACGCTCGACTTAACGATAAAATCGTTGCCGAGATACTTATTGATCGTCTTCGCCTTGGCGGGCGACTCGACGATGACCAGTGACTTACCCATAGTGCTCCACTTCCTGTTGCCTAAGCTTTTAAGAGCGCTCTTGGCGCTACGCCCAAGACCCGCTCTAAATACGTGCCGCGCTGAAAACGTTTAGAAACGTCAGGCGGCCTGAAAAATGCGCCTACCCTACCCCAGCCCTTTCCCAAGCGCCAGTGGCGCCATACTTCAGGCGCCCTTTACTAAATAGGGGTCTAAACCCGCGTTTGCAAATTTTCGTTTAAAAAAGCCGAGCGCCTTTAAATCCTGAACGCCCTGGCCGCGCTCCCCCGGAGGGAATAAAAAAGCCCCCGGCCAGGCCGGGGGCGTTGGAGCGAACGTCACTCTAAAAACGCTACACCGTTAGCGCCGGGTACGCGGCTTGGCGCGCGAGGTGCTTGTGCGCTTGGCGCCGCCGGGTTTGGCTTTGCTCGTCTTGGCCGGCGCTCCGCCAGCGTCACTCGAGGGTTTGGCGGAAGCGTCCGGCGCCTCAGCTGTTTGAGCGGCGGTTTCTGCTGGTGAAGACTGCTCGTCGGCTTTGCTCGACAAGCCAGCACTCGTTGAGGCCGACTGCTCGTCGGCACTTTTGGCGGATTCGTCAGCGGCCGACGTTTTCTCCGCACTCTCAGCGCTTGCGCTCAAGGCATCATCGTCGGCGTCGGCTGTCGCTTTTTTGGCCGGCGCCTCGGAGGCCGGCGTCGACGCCTCCACGGCTTTTTCCGGACTTCGCGCGCGATCGAAAAGCGTCTTGATCTGCTCGAAACGCTCGGCGCCGCGCTCGCTAAGCTCACCGCTGGCGCCGAACACCTGACTCAGGTGCTGCACGTGCTCGTCGAGCGCGGCGTTGTCCTCGCCTTCGAGCAGCATCGGCAGCGACTCGAGCGCTTTTTCGCGGTCGAGCTTCAAAATGAAGAACTGCTCGCGCACCAGCCGCTTGAACTCCTCGAGCGTCGTTTGGGTTTCAAGCTCGGCACGCGAGGCGCGAAGGCGCTTGAAATTGCGCTCGTCGGTGGCGGGCGCCCCGCCCAGCACGTAGATGATCGAACGAATGATCGCCTCGAGCGGCCCGCCCTGGCTGATTTTTTCGCGCAGCGCCTCCTTGCGCTGCTCGATGAAGCGCAGGTGCTCCGGCTCCGCACCCGGACGGCGGCGATGTACGTGGGCATCGCCATACAGGCCCACCGCCGCCTGAAGCTGTGGCTGACCGTAAATCGACAGGAACATCTTCTCGGTGGCGCTGTCGCGAACGTCGCGGAAGGTATTGAGGCTATCGACGATCTGATCCGACACGAAGGATTCGAACGTTTTGAACAGATTGTCGTCGCTTACCTCAACACGGTTTTCACGCACGGCCTGGGCCATGGTGGGTAAAAATACGGTCAACGGGTTGCGATCCGACATCAGCCGATAACCCAAGCGGATCGGATGCATCCGACGCATAAATCGCGCCGACTCCGGCGTGACCATTGCCTGAATCAGCGGCTGCAGGTAGAGGCGATAAAAGCCCAAATTGATTTCCGAGACGCGCGCGACGGTGGCGAAGCGCCGATCGTCTTCAGCAACGTGGTGAACCTCTTCGTCGAGCTCTTCGAAATCTCGCGGGGTAAATTCGAGCAGGTAATCGCGCTCGATCAGGTCGGCGTCCTTGCGCTCGCTGGCATGCGTTATCGTGGTTTCATAAAGCCCCGGCGGCATGACATCGATGTAATCCATGTTCGCCGTGAATTCCGAGTGCTCCTTGCGCGAGACGCTGCCGGAAACGAAGATGCCCAAGTGGCCGGTGGTATCGTGCATGCAGTAGATGATGGTCTGTTCGTTGGCGACGATATCGTCTTCGCCTTCGTAGAGATCGCGAATCCAGCCCAGCGCCTGGGGCGGCGGGGTAATGTCGTCGCCGCGAGAGCAGAACACCACGACCGGCGAGCGCAGGTTGCGAAGATCGATACGCCGCCCGTCACGGCTCACCAGCTGCGCGGTGGAGAGGCGGTTACCCACGAACAGATTATCGACGATATACTGGATTTCATCGCCGCCGAGAATGACGTGCCCGCCCCACCAGCGCTCGAACTCGAGATAGCGGCTGGATTCGGTATCGACGTTGGCGTACAGATGATACTGCTTCTTCCAGTAGGTGTTGGCCGGGTTCAAACGCTCGAAGTTTTGCACCAGCCAGGCACCATCGAACTGGCCGTTGCCCAAGTCGCTCGTCAGCGCCGTAACCCAACTGCCGCCAGCCATACCGCCGGTGTAGCGCATCGGCGCCTTGCCGCGCTCGCCGGCCCAGTAGGAAAGCGGCGCGCCGGCGATCAAAATAGGGCCGAACACGTCCGGCTCCAGCGCCGCCGCCATCATCAGCTGCCACCCCGCCTGGCAGTTACCCACCACCATCGGCTTTTCGGTGATCTCCGGGTGAAGCGAGATAACGTGGCGCAGGAATTCGACTTCCGCCTCGACCACGTCCTCGACGGTCTGGCCAAGCTCCGGATAGGGTAAAAAGCCGATGAAGTAGCACGGATGGCCCGCTTTGAGCGCCACACCCAGTTCGCTGTCGGGTTTGAAGCCGCCAATGCCCGGGCCGTGGCCGGCGCGCGGGTCGACCACCACGAAGGGCCGCTTTTTAGGGTCGACCTGCGTGCCTTCCGGTGGAAGCACACGCAGAAGCTCGTAGTTGGTGGGATACGCCAGGGTACGGCCGTCCATCACCACTTCGGTCTTGAATCCCAGCACGTTGGGTTTGGTCTGCTCCATGTGCTCGAGATACTGGTTGCCGCGCACGCGCATGACGTCCCAGTAAAGAATGCTGCGCTCGACGCTGTCGCGCCAGTAGCTCGCGGCGGCGCGACCAAAACCGAACGGGTCCATCATACTGGCCAGTGCCTGCTGGCCGGGTAAGGCCTCGCCGCTTTTTTGATCCGGAAGCCCGGGGAGCCAGCGGCCCGACAGTAAGGGATTAGCGAGAAAATTCATGGTTTCTCCTGATGGATTGGTGCCAGAGGCGCATCCATGCAACACGCCCTCATGCTGCAATGCAATATAGTCTAGCCCAAAGCATTCAAAGCGTCGATAACGCCGGGACGCGGGTGCCTTTTCGGTGATAGCATTTCTCCGCACTTGGCCCGCCGTTTGCCGACCCGCTTGCCGCGGCCTGTTAATGATCGAGGATTGCATGACCCCGACCGGCCTGCTCAATCGTCTGACCTTTCGCCAACTCCAGGTGTTTCAGGCGGTCTATCAAAAGCGCTCCTACTCCCGCGCCGCCGAACAGCTCGGCCTGACGCAGCCGGCGGTGAGCGCCCAAATTCGCCAGCTCGAACACGCCCTAAAAGCGCCGCTTTTCAACTATGCGGGCAAAACACTCTACGCGCTGCCCGCCGCGGACACGCTGGCGATTTCTACCCGGGAAATCATCGGCCAGCTGGCCAGGCTTTCGATGAACCTGTCGGATCTCGATGGACGCATCAAGGGCGAGCTCAACCTCGCTGCCGTTTCGTCGGCCCAGTACGTGGTGCCCTACCTGCTGGCGCGCTTTCGCGCCCAGTACCCGGATATCAACGTGCGCTTGAAGGTGTGCAATCGAAGCCAGGCGCTCGAACGTCTGGCCGAGCAGCGCGACGATCTGGTGATCATGGCGATGGTGCCGCAAAACGACGCGCTCTCGGTGACCCCGCTGTTGGAAAACGAGCTGATTCCAGTGGTATGGCCGGATCACCCGCTATTGACCATGGCCTCGCCTACCCTTGCCGACTTTGCGCGCCACTACATCCTGATGCGAGAGCCCGGCTCCGGCGTGCGCAACGCCTTCGAGCAGCTTGCAGCCGACCAGGAAGTCGGCCTTGCCCACCGAATCGAGCTTGGCTCCAACGAGGCCATCAAACAGGGCGTCATGGCGCACCTGGGCGTGGCGGTGCTTCCGCGACTGGCGGTCAAGCTCGAGCTTGAGCACCACCTGCTGGCGAGCCCGCAGCTTCCCGCTTTTCCAATTCGTCGGGCCTGGTGCGCGGTCCACCGGCGCGATCAGTTTCTGACCCCGGTTGCGGAGCTTTTTTTGCGCTTCACTAAAGAGCACCTCGACGAATACCGCTGCTATTTTCAGGCCCGCGTCACCCCGCTGCCGGGCCACGCGGTGTCGTGCCTGCCCGTTGAAAGCCCCCCGTGATCGGCGCCGTCGCTGTTTTGACCCTCGCCAAATATGTTACATTAGCGCTACTACCTACGTCGTATCGCGCCAATTCGGCCGACGGCGTAGAGACCGCACTTTAAGGAGTGTCTTTCAAAAAGCGCCGGGTGGCTCAGAGCCGGTTGATCGACCTGTCGTTTGCGCTTTTCAAACCCGCTCCTTGATTTAGCCCGTTGCACAGTAGAGAGGCGCTTTTTATGAGCAACACCCCCACACAGCGTGTGTCCAGCGGCCAAAAGTATCGTAACGAGCACGGCACCTCCGCCATCAAGGATGGCATGAAGGTTCGGCGCGAAGAGCCTCAGTCGCCATCGCTCGAACGCAAGCCCAAGTGGCTGCGTGCCCAGATTCCCGGCGGCGAGCGTTTCGAGGCGGTGAAAAAGAACGTCTCCACCCACCGTTTGAGCACGGTGTGCGCCGAATCTCACTGCCCCAACATGGGCGAATGCTGGAGCAACGGAACCGCCACTATCATGCTGATGGGTTCGGTGTGCACTCGCGCGTGCCGCTTCTGCGCTGTGGATACCGGCAACCCACACGGATGGCTCGATCATGAAGAGCCCGAGAACACTGCCAAGTCCGTCGAGCTGATGGCGCTACGCTACATCGTGCTGACGTCTGTCGACCGGGACGATCTGAACGACGGCGGCGCCGCTCACTACTCAAGCTGCATTCAGGCCATCAAGGCACGCACTCCGGAAGTAGTGGTAGAGGCGCTGACGCCGGACTTCGACGGCCGGCTCGATGCCATCGAGCGCGTGGTCGATTCAGGGCTCGAGGTCTTTGCCCAGAACGTTGAAACCGTGGAGCGGTTGACCTCTCGCGTGCGCGACCCGCGCGCCGGCTACCGCAAGACGCTAGACGTGTTGGCGCATGCCAAAAAGCACCGCCCGGACGTGATCACAAAAACGAGCCTGATGCTGGGCCTTGGCGAAACCGACGAAGAGATTCTGCAGACCTTCGATGACCTGCGCGAGATCGGTGTCGATATCGTCACGCTCGGTCAGTACCTGCGCCCGACGAAGAACCACCTGCCGGTGGAGCGCTGGGTAACCCCGGAAGAGTTCGACCGCTACCGCGTGCTGGGTCTGGAAAAAGGCTTCATGGAAGTTCCCTCCGGGCCGCTAGTACGCTCGAGCTACCGCGCCGATAAGGTGTTTGAAAAGAATAACCTGGGCCTCGCCGCCCCTGCCGCCGTACCGGGCCAGCAGGAGGATGAAAACCGCATTCCGGCGCTCAACGTCGGCTAATACGGCTTTCAAGCGCCCACCAAAAAAGCGCCTGTCCCTTGCGGGGCAGGCGCTTTTTTATGTGACGAAGTTTAATACGACATCGTTTTACATGGCATCGTTTTAAGTGACGTCGATAGGTGGTCGCTAACGTTGACCGTTTTCGCTAAAGCGTTTTGGTCTGGAGCGGCCCGAGCGAGCGTTTGAGCGTTGCGGCAAGCGCCTGGGCGAGCTTCTCGCCCACTGCGTCAGGACTTGGGCAAGCGTCTGAAGGCTCCAGCAAATCCTGCAGCCGTGTGACCGCCATGCCGGCGTAGCCGCACGGGTTGATGCGCGCAAAGGGCGCAAGGTCGGCGCTGACGTTGAGCGCCACGCCGTGGTAACTGGCGCCGCGGCGAATACGAAGCCCGAGCGAGGCGATCTTGGCCTCGCCCAAAGGCGTTGCCACGTAGACGCCGGGGGCGTCCGGCCTTGCCCGGGCGCTGATGCCAAAGCCTTCGAGCACCTCGATGACCGCATTCTCCAGCGCGCTCACCAGATCGCGCACGCCGATTTTGGCGCGGCGGACGTCCAGAAGCGGGTAGAGCACCACTTGGCCCGGGCCGTGATAAGTCACCTGCCCGCCCCGGTCGGTTTGCACGACGGGAATATCCCCGGGCATCAACAAATGCTCCGGCTTGCCGGCTTGGCCCTGGGTGAACACCGGGTCGTGCTCGACGAGCCAGAACTGATCCGGCGTCGTATCACCCCGCTCGTCGGTCAGCGCGCGCATCGCCTGCCAAACAGGCTCATAGGGCTGACGGCCAAGCCGGTAGAGCTCGATGGGCGCGGCATCCGCCATCAAAGGCTCATTCGCTGCGCGAGCATTCATTACACGACCATGTGCACGCGGCCGGTCGCCTTGAGCTCTTCGAACAGCGCAGAGAGCTGCTGCTCGCCGGTGGCGCGAATCGATACCCGTACCGACTGAAAGCGCCCGTTGCGGCTGTCGATCACCTGCATGGCGCTGGCATCGAACTCGGGGTCGTACTTCACCAGTATCTGGCAGACGCTGGCGGCGAAGTCTTCCGCGGCGTCGCCCACGACCTTGAGCGGATAGTCACAGGGGAACGTGATTTTGGGGGGCTCGCTGGGCTCCTGCGTACGCAGGTCGCGAAACCCGTTGTTTGCACCCTTTTTCATGGCTTGCCTTTGGTTGCAAAAAAATAGCTTCAAAATGGCGCGCGCCTTGTGGGCGCGCGGTGATACCAAAACGCTTAGTCGGTGAAGCGGCTGATCAGCCCGCTGAAAAAGCGCTGCACCTGGTCGAACATGCGCTTGAAAAACCCGCCCTCTTCCACGCTTTCGAGCGCGCTCAGCTGGCGCTCGCCCACCATCTCTTCGCCCAGATAGACTTCCAGTGTACCGACGTTGTCACCTACGGCGACCGGGGCCTGAAGGTCTTCGTCCAGGTTCAGGCGTGCGCGCAGCTCTTCGTTGCGATTGCGTGGCAGCGTCATGAAGACCTCGCCATCCACACCGACGCGCAGCTCGTTGATGTCGCCGCCCCACACACGCGGGGTGGCCAGGACCGCGCCGCGCTCGTAGAGCTTCATGGTTTCATAAAAACGAAATCCGTAGCTTAGAAGCTTCTGGGTTTCCTGAGCGCGAGCCTCTTCGGAGTTGGTGCCCATGACCACCGAAATCAAGCGCATGTCGTCACGCTTGGCCGAGGAGACCAGGCAGTAACCGGCATCGTTGGTCCAGCCGGTTTTCAGCCCGTCGACGGTCGGGTCGCGCCACAGCAACCGGTTACGGTTGGGCTGGTCGATACCGCCGTAGGAGAAGCTTCTCTGCGAGTAAATCTGGTAGTGCTCGGGGTAGTCATTGATGATGTGCTGAGTCAAAAGCGCCAGGTCATGGGCCGACGAGTAGTGGTTGTCGTGGGGCAAGCCCGTGGCATTTTCGAAATGGGTATTGCGCATGCCGAGCCGGTCGGCGTGCTGGTTCATCAAATCGGCAAACGGCGCTTCGCCGCCGGCCAAGTGCTCGGCCATGGCCACGCTTGCATCGTTCCCGGAGACGATGACGATACCGTGAAGCAGGTCCTCTACCGATACCTGGTCGCCTACTTCGATGAACATCTTGGAGCCGCCGGTACGCCAGGCGTTTTCACTGATGTTGACCATATCGCTCATGTTAATGGTGCCGCGGTCGAGCTCGCGCTCCACCATGTAGGCGGTCATCAGCTTGGTGATACTCGCCGGCGGCAGGCGCTCGTCGGCGTTGTGCTCGACCAGTATGCGACCGCTATCGGCATCCATCAAAATCCAGGAGCTGGCGGCAAGCTGCGGCGCCGCGGGGATGATGGTCTGGGGCTGGGGAATTACCTGGGCCGTGGCGGGCAGAACCACTGCGGTCACCGTTGCAATCAGGCAAAGACGAGCGGTACGGCGAAACGCATTGAAAATAGTCATTACTCACTTCTCACTTGCATCAATAAAGCGTCAAAAAAACGAAAGGTATCGGTAACCACCGATTATCTCACAACGAAAACCTGAGAGAAGCCCGCCTGCCCCAGCGCCGCCCGGGCCTGCTGCTCCTGATTCGGCGACATGGGGCCGACCTGTACGCGATGCACGTTGGCATCGCTTTGCACTCGCACCGAGTGCAAAAGCTCGCCGCCCAGGCGCTGCTGGAGCTCGTGGGCGCTCTCTTCGTTACCCAGCGCGGCGATTTGCAGGTAGATTTCATCACCGCCGGCCGCAGGTTCAGCGCGAGCCGGCGCGGCGGCCGGTGCCGGTACAGACGCTACGGCGGGCGCCCGCGACGGCGCGGGGGCAGGTGCCCGCGAAGACGTGGCGGCGGGCGCAGGCTTATCCCCGCCGCCGCGATTGGCCAGCCACTGCTGCGGGTCGATCGCCTCGACGCGTACCCGTCCGGTTCCGTTGTCCAGAATACCCAAGCGCGCCGCCGCGGCGTAGGAAAGATCGATTTCTCGGTCGCTGTGGAACGGGCCGCGGTCGTTGACCCGCACAATGACCGAATTGCCGCTATCGAGGCTGGTGATTCGGGCAAAGGTCGGCAGCGGCAAAGAGCGATGCGCCGCCGACATCTTGTACATGTCGTAGATTTCACCGTTGGAGGTGGCGTAGCCGTGGAATTTCTCGCCGTACCAGGACGCGGTGCCCTGATTGGTATAGCCCGAAGCGCTCGGCAGCACGTGGTAGGTTTCGCCCCACACTTGGTAGGTCGAGCGGTTGCCCGCCCGGGAGGGCTCCTCGATGCGAGGCTGAGCATCCGGCACCTGGCTGACATCCGGCGGCTCGATCGGGTAGGCATCACCGCTCATGGCGTAGCGCTCGCCGCTACCACTTGGGGCACTCGACGCGGCCGGCGCCGCCTCGCGAGGCGGGTGGTTGGCGTTGACCGTGGTTGGCGCGTTTTGGCTCGCGCACCCGGTCACGAGCGTCAAAAGCGCCGCACCCGCGCCGAGCACGCGCGCCTGTTTGAACAGTTGTATCATTGCTGGCCCTCAAGCGTGTCGGCAATGGCCCCGGCGAGCTCGACCACCGCCATCGCGTAAAGGTGGCTGTGGTTGTAGCGGGTGATCACGTAAAAGTTGTATTCGCCGATGCCGTAACGGGTCTCGCCATCGGCGAGTGTCAGCGCCAGCGGCACGATCTCGAGTGACGGATCAAGCTCGTCGTCGCTTACAAGACCTGCCTCGGCGGCTTCGCGAACCGTTACGCTCGGCGTACTGGTTTGATTGAACGAAAGCGCTTGCTCGGCGGCCTCGCTGCCCGTTGCCTCATGGTAGATCGGCGCATTTGGCTGCCAGCGGTGCTCGGCAAAATAGTTGGCGACACTGCCAATCGCATCGACCGGATTTTCCCACAAATCGCGGCGCCCATCACCATCGAAGTCGACCGCGTAGGCCTGGTAGCTGGTGGGAATGAACTGCGGGTAGCCCATCGCCCCGGCGTAAGAGCCCAGCACGCTTTCCGGCGCGACCTCCTGCTCGTGGGTGATGGCCAAAAAAGCCGCCAGTTCGCCACGGAAAAAGCGCCCGCGCGACGGGTGGTAGAAGGCGAGCGTGGCGAGCGAGTCGAGCACGCGGTGATCGCCTTTGTAGCGCCCGTAATAGGTTTCCACCCCGATGATCGCAGCGATCACCTCGGCCGGCACCCCATAAAGCTCCTCGGCGCGATCGAAAGCGTCCTGATGGGTGCTGATGAACGCAGCGCCCTGCTCGACCCGCTCGTCACTCATAAAGATATCGCGGTACTCGTGCCACTCGAGCCGGCGCTCGGCAGCGCCCTCCATGGCGTCGAGCACCTCTTGGCTGAAGGTGGCCTCATCAAGTGCCTGGTCGAGCCATGCCCGAGGGATGCCTTGGCCTGAAAGCTCGTCGATCAGCTCCGCAGTCGCTTGGTGCTGATCGGGGTCGAAAGCGTTCTCCGGCTCGCCCCACGCCGGTAAGGCGCCAGACATCGCCACCGCCAATACAATGCCGCCAACGCTTTTTCGGGTCCTGCCCATTCCCCACACTCCTTTGTCAAAAAACCGCGCCACCGCCGGTCAAGCACTAACGCGACAGCAGCCGCCGATGGGCGTGAATGGACATGAGAATACCGAAGCCGGCCAGCAAGGTCACGCTCGATGTACCGCCGTAGCTCACCAGCGGCAGCGGCACGCCCACCACGGGCAGAATACCGCTAACCATGCCGACATTGACGAAGACATAGATGAAAAACGTCAAAATGATGCTGCCGGCAAACAGTCGCCCGAAGGTCGCCTGGGAGCCGGCGGCGAGCCACAGTCCGCGGCTAATGATCAGCGTATAGAGCACGAGCAGCACCGTCATGCCGACCAGACCGAACTCCTCGCCCAGCACTGCGATAATGAAATCGGTGTGACGCTCGGGTAGAAACTCGAGCTGCGACTGGGTGCCTTCGAGCCAGCCCTTGCCCCAGATGCCGCCGCTACCGATCGCCGTGGTGGACTGAATGATGTTCCAGCCCGACCCAAGCGGGTCACTGTCCGGGTCGAGGAACGTCAGCACGCGCTGACGCTGATAGTTGTGCATGTTCATCCACAAAAGGGGCAGCGCCGCACCCGCCAGCGCCGCGAAAAACGCGATCAGCCGCCAGGAGAGCCCTGCCAGCAGCACGACCAGCACCGCGGCGCTTGCGATCAAAAGCGACGTGCCCAAATCCGGCTGAATCGCGGTCAGCACCACCGGCACACCGATGATGATGGCACACACCACCAGATCGCGAAGCCTGGGCGGCAGCTGACAGCGGTTCAAATAGGCAGACACCATCAGGGGCACCGCCAGCTTCATCATTTCAGAGGGTTGAAAGCGGATCACGCCGGGAATCTCGAGCCAGCGCTTGGCGCCCATGCCGATATCGCCAACGATTTCGACCGCCACCAGCATGGCAAGCCCTACGCCATAGGCCAGCGGCGCCCAGCGTAGAAAGGTGGTCGGGCTGAGCTGGGCCAGCGTGAACATCACCACCAGCGCCAGTCCAAAACGCGTCGCCTGGGCGATAACGACCTCGATACGCTGACCCGAGGCGCTGTAGAGCACTATCAGCCCGCTGGCCATCAGCACCAGCAGCATTGCCAGAAGCCAAGGGTCCAGGTGCAGTCGCTCCCAAATACTCTTGCGCCGGGCGATGCCGCTGTCCGGCGGGCGCACCGGGTGGCGGCGAAAGCTGCGTGGTAGCGGCCAGGTGATCATCAGTTACCCTCCACGCCGGTGCTTTCGTCGTTCATTTCATCGAGTATTTCCTCGGCCTCCGGGGCTTGGTCGCGTAAAAGCCAGGCGTCGGTCATGGCCCGTGCCAAGTGCGCGGCATGAGTACTTCCGCCACCGGCGTTCTCGACGATCACCGATACCGCAATCTGGGGGTCCTCGATCGGTGCGAAGGCCATGAACAGGGCGTGATCGCGCAGGCGCTCTTCGAGCTGGTCGGCGTTATAGCGCTGATCCTGCCCCAGAGAAAAGACCTGGGCGGTGCCGGACTTGCCCCCCATGCGATACTCGAGCCCCGCCCCGGTGCGCCGCGCGGTCCCTTCGCTACCGGAAAGCACTTTCTCCATCCCGCTGAAGACCCGATCCCACCAGCCGTCGTTGCTCAGCTGAATGTCGTCCAGCGTATCCGGCAAGACCTCGGGCAAGGGTTCACCGCCAATGCGCCGCGCCAGATGAGGTTTGACCCAGTGGCCGCGGTTGGCAAGCGTGGCGGTGGCGCTGGCAAGCTGCAGCGGCGTGATCTGTAGATATCCCTGCCCAATGCCCACCGACAGCGTCTCACCGGGGTACCAGGCCTGATTGAAACGCGCCCGCTTCCACTCCCGCGACGGTAAAAGCCCGGTGCTTTCGCCCTGAACATCAAAGGCCACGCGCTGGCCAAAGCCAAAATTACTGAGCTGTTCGTGGATGTTATCGATGCCCAAATCGTGGGCCAGGGAGTAGAAGTAGGTATTGTTGGAGACCGCCAGCGCGCGCTCGAGATTGACCCGGCCGTGCCCCCAACGCAACCAGTTGCGGTAGCGGCGCGAGTCGTTGGGCAGCTGGTAGTAGCCCGGGTCGTTGATCGTGGTGTCTGGCGTGATCGCGCCTTCGATCAGCCCGGCCAGCGCCATGAACGGCTTGATCGTCGAGCCCGCCGGGTAGTGGCCGCGAATGGCACGGTTGAAAAGCGGAAGGTCAATGTCCTCCTGTAGCCCCCGATAGGAGGCGACGTCGATGCCGGTGACGAACTGATTGGTATCGAAGCCCGGCGTCGAGACCATGGCGAGGATTTCGCCGGTGGCGGGCATGATTGCGACGATCGAGCCGCGGCGGCCATCCATGAGCTCGTAGGCAAGCGCCTGCATCGACTTGTCCAGCGTCAACGTCAAATTCTGCCCCGGCACCGGGTCGGTGCGCCCCAGCTCTCGAAGCACCCGCCCTCGGGCGTTGGTCTCCACCTTGCGAAAGCCGGCCTCACCGTGCAGCTCTTCTTCGTAGAAACGCTCGACCCCGGTTTTGCCGATAAAGTGCGTGCCGGCGTAGCGACCGGTGTCCAGCTCCTTGAGCTCGTCGGCGTTAATGCGCCCAACATACCCCAGCGCGTGGGACATGATCTCGGAATCCGGGTAGTAGCGCAAAAGCTGAGCCTCGACCTCGACACCGGGCAGGCGGTGGCGGTTGACCGCGAGCCGGGCGATCTGATCCTCGCTCAAATCAGACATCAACAGCGCCGGCTGGAAGGGGCGCTGGCGCTGGCGCGAGCGCACGTTAAAGGCCTCTATTTCTTCCTCGGGTAGCTCGAGAAGCTCGACTAAAAGCGCCAGCGTCTCGTCGAGATCATCGACGCGCTCGCGCACCAGCGTCAGGTTGTAGGTCGGGCGGTTTTCCGCCAGCAGAACGCCGTTGCGGTCGAAAATCAGCCCTCGCGTGGGCGGCAAAGGCTCGACGCGCACGCGGTTTTTTTCCGAGCGGGTGGTGTAAAGGTCGTGCTGCACGATTTGCAGATAGGCGAGACGGCCGGTCAACACCCCGGTCAGTATCAGCACGAATACGATCGCCAAAAGCGACCTGACCCGGAAAATGCGAAGTTCCTGTTCGGCGTTTTTTAGCGTGTCTCGGCGCTTGCGCATAGCAGCAGGCAACTCTTGAAACTGGCACGAGCCGACGCGGGCGTGGGATGCCCGGCCGTGCGCCTAGCGGTGGTAAGGATGACCGATGAGCAGCGTCCACGCGCGGTAGAGCTGCTCGGCAAGCATGACCCGCACCAGCGGATGTGGAAGCGTCAGCCCCGAAAGCGACCAGCGCTGATGAGCAAGCGCAGACACCGAGGGCTCCAGCCCGTCCGGCCCGCCGACCAGCAGCGCAATGTCGCGCCCTTCCATGCGCCACTGCCCCACTTCCCTAGCAAGCTGCTCGGTGCTGATACGCTTGCCGTCGACTTCGAGCGCCACGACCAGCTCATCCCCGCGAAGCTTTTCGCGGATGCGCTGACCTTCTTGCGCCCGGGCGCGAGCGACATCGGCGTTCTTACCCCTGGGGCCCAGCGCGATCTCCTCGATCTCGAGGCTAAACTCCCGCGGCAGGCGCTTACGGTAGGTGTCGACACCCTCTTCGACCCAGCCGGGCATTTTGGTGCCCACGGCGAGAAGACGCACTTTCATGAATCGATGCTCACTTCAATTAGCCACTTACGACATCGTGATGCGCTGGTCCGGCTTTTGCAGCGTTTCGTTAATCATCTCGTCACCGCCGCCGTCGCTCGGCAGATCCGCCCAGAGGCGCTCGAGATCGTAAAGCGCGCGAGCTTCGGGCAGCATGACGTGAACCAACACGTCGCCTAGATCGACCAGTACCCAGTCGGCGTTATCGCCGCCTTCGACGCCCTGAGGCTTAAGCCCGGCGGCTTTAGCCTTTTCGACTACGTTTTGCGCCAGTGCGGAAACGTGGCGGGTCGATGTGCCGCTGGCGATCAACATAAGGTCGGTAACCTGAGTCAACTGCGAGACGTCGAGCTGGGTGATATCGCGCGCCTTGAGCTCTTCCAACGCGTCGATCGCCAGGGTTTTCAGTGTATCGATTTGCATGACTCCTCGAATGTCCTCGTGTGGTGGTCAACAAATAGCGGGCCATTGTAACGGCTTCTATACCGACTACCAGCGCTATTAGCGACTTTGATAGAGCCCGCGGGCAAAAATCTGCGTCTCGACGGCCTCGGGCAGCAGGTACCGTACGCTTTTGCCTTTTGCCAAGCGCGCACGGACCTCGGTGGCGGAGATCGCCATGCGTGAGGCAAGCTCGAGAAACAGAAAGCGCCCAAAGGGGCGCTCCATCAGATCAGCCACCGTATCGACTGCGCGATGGCCCACCAGTTCCGCAAGCGCCGGCGCCAACGGATCGCTGTAGCCTGGCCGCGCGATCACCACCAGGTGGGCCAGCTCGAAAATCGCCTCGGGCTGGTGCCACTGGATCAGGCGTAAGAAGGTGTCGAAGCCAATCACCATACTAAGCCGCGCCTGGTCGCCATACTCGAGTCGAAGCTCTTTGAGCGTTTCGACGCTGTAGGACGGGCCGTCGCGCTTAAGTTCGCGATCATCGGCGATCAGCCCCGGTGTGTCACCGATACCGGCGCGCAGCAGCGCGAAGCGCTCATTAGGTGCGACCTGAGGCGTATCGCGAAGCGGTGGCCGAGGAGCCGCCACCATGTGAAGACGCTCGACACAGAGCGCCTCGCGCACCTCGACCGCGCTCCTTAGATGGCCCAAATGAACCGGGTCGAAGGTGCCGCCGAGCATGGCGACGTTGGCAGGCGCCTCGCTCATTGACGCACCTGGCCCTCGCCCAGCACGACGTATTTTTGCGTGGTCAGGCCTTCGAGGCCGACCGGGCCGCGGGCGTGGAGCTTATCGGTGGAGATACCGATCTCCGCGCCCAACCCGTACTCGAAGCCGTCGGCAAAGCGGGTCGAGGCGTTGACCACCACCGAACTCGAATCGACCTCGGCCATGAAACGCCGGGCAAGCGAATAGTCTTCGGTGACGATCGCATCGGTGTGCTGCGAGCTGTAGCGCTCGATATGCGCCATGGCCTCGTCGATGCCGTCCACTACACGCACGGCGAGAATCGGCGCTAGATATTCGGCGGCCCAGTCCTCCTCGGTGGCCTCGAGCGCTTGGGGCAGAAGCGCGCGGGTGCGCTCGCAGCCGCGAAGCTCCACTTCGAACTCAGCAAAGGCTCGGGCGAGCTCCGGCAGCACGATATCGGCGACGGCGGTGTCGACCAGCAGCGTCTCCATGGTGTTGCAGGTACCGTAGCGATGGGTCTTGGCGTTGATCGCGATGGCGAGCGCCTTGGCCGGGTCCGCGGTGGCATCGATATAAACGTGACAAACGCCGTCGAGATGCTTAATGACCGGCACCTGCGCCTCGGCGGAAATACGCGCGATCAGCGATTTGCCGCCGCGGGGGATGATCACATCGACGAACTCGGGCATGGTGATCAGCGCGCCCACCGCGGCACGGTCGGTGGTGGCGACGATCTGCACGGCACTGGGGGAAAGCCCGGCGCTTGCAAGCCCTACCTGGAGGCAGGCGTTGAGCGCGGCGTTGGAGGCTTGCGCTTCGGAGCCGCCGCGCAGAATGCAGGCGTTGCCGGATTTAAGGCACAGACTCGCCGCCTCGATGGTGACGTTGGGGCGCGACTCGAAGATGATGCCGATCACACCGAGCGGCACGCGCATCTTGCCGACCTGGATACCGCTTGGGCGGTAGTTCATCACACTGATTTCACCCACCGGGTCCGGCAGCGCACAGACCTGCTCGAGGCCTGCGATCATGGCGTCGATGCGCGCCTCGGTCAGCGCCAGCCGATCCAAAAGCGCCGCATCCAGACCGTTTTGGCGGCCGCGTTCGAGATCCGCCTGGTTGGCCGCTAAAAGCGCCGGGCGGGCGGCGTCGAGCTCGCGAGCGATCGCGCCGAGCGCCCGGTTTTTGCTGCCGGTATCCGCAGCGCGCAGCGTTTTCGCCGCGGCCCGGGCGCGCAGGCCAAGCTCTTTCATGTAGGCCGGTACGTCACTTTCGGCCAGCGCGGTCAGGGCGTTATCGTGATCAGCGCTTGCAACGCTCATGCTCTCTCCCAGTGTGGTCATCGTGGTGTCCTGCGTAGACTCGCCCTGACGTTGGCAGGTGTTAGCGAGTCGTCCCGTACGCTCGGCCGCTGCCGGCATCGGCGGCGGAAACATCTAATAACATTATCACCCACAAAATAAATAGACTAAACGTTATACTGAGTTTTCGGATTCGAACCACCCGTATGCCTTAGTCGCTGCGTCGTTTTTTCGCATCAGGTCCTCTTCTCAAACCGGATCAGTAGTCAGTTACCATGCAAAACGAGTACAAAGTATGCTTTTTGAGAATCAACCTGCTGCTGGCCGCCGCCGCCCTCGCTTTCTGGTCCTACGGGGCCCCGGTTCCCGCCGCAGTTGCACTTTGGGTCGGCGCGTTCTGGCTTTTGCTCACGGCGACGCTTCTTGACTTCACCCTACGCCGCTCGCGGGATTTAAGCTGGCAACTTTTAACCATACTCCTGCTGCTGTATCTGATCGTGGCCGACCCAGAGCGCCACGGCATTCTAGTCTGGGTCTGGGCCGCTTTTTTCATGCTCCCGCAAAGCCGAATGATGCTCACCTTCAACGTGTTGGGTACCGCCATTAGCTGGGTACTGGTGGCGCTTGTCACGCCCATGGATCAAGCGCTGCTGCTGCTACTGGCGCTGGGCATTTTATCGCTGTTGGCCTACGCCCAAAGCCGTAAGCTGGTCGACGTGCACGGCTCCAGCGTACGCCAGCGGCTGCGCTTGATACCGGGGCTCAATCTTTGGGCCGGCGAGCAGCTTTTGCGCGACTTGAACCGCGAGCAGATACGCGCCAAACGCGAAAATATTCACGCCGAGGTAATGATCGTTCACGTCAAGCGCCACCAGCTTTGGTCCTGCGCCCAGCGCCTTTGCAATTTAACGTACGACTTTGAGAGCGTTTATCGCCTCGACGGCTCGACGCTTGCGGTACTGCTGCTTTGCGCAGACCGCCAGGACATGGCCGAGCGTCGTTCAAGGCTTTGCAGCGCGCTACCCGGCGACATTCGCTGCCAGTACGTTGTGCTCAGCGAGCTTTCAAGTGAGATCACGCTCGAATCTCTCACCCGTCAATCCTTGGCGATTGAAGAGCCTACAGAGTGCTGTCCATGACCCGATACTTTCATCCGCGGGCGCTGATGTCGCTGACCTACGTTGCCTGCCTGCTAATTACCGCCTTCTATACGCTTTGGCTCTACGCCATGGGCTACTACCGCGAACTGATGGTACCGCTGTTTATCACGCTGCTTTTGATAACGGCGGTGCTTTTGCACTGTGGCCGCGCTTTTTCGCCCTACGGGCCTCGAGCGATTTTGCTTGCCAGCGCCTATATCGGCGTCTCTTCGGCCTTCCACTTCGGCCTGACACACTCGCTACTTTGGCTTGGCCTTCCGGTGGCGGCAGCGTTCGTGCTGCTCCCGCACTGGAGCGCGCTTTGTTTGAATTTGCTCTATACGCCGCTTTGGTGGCTGATACCGCCGATCGAAAGCGACCTTTTTCCGCTCTCCTTCGGCTACCTGGCGATTATTTTAATGTTCGCTTTACCTCCATGGGAACTGTCCCGGCGCCACGCGCTGCTGCGCGCCTCCGATCCTCACGACAACGAATGCGACGCTTACGATATCGATACGCTCAAGGAGCGGCTGGGCAACGAGTTTCAGCGCGCTCGGCTGCTCGACAAGCGGCTGGCGGTCTTGGTGCTCCACCTGCCACAGCTCGACATGGCCGAAGAACAGTTCGGTCTTCGCACAAAAAAAGCGCTGCTGGAGGCGCTTTGTAGCGAGGTCAACCGCCGATGCCGCGATCACGATCTGCTGGGCCGCTCGGGCGGCGCGAATTTTTGGCTGGTGCTACCAGACACCAGCGAAAGCGGCGCACTATTGGTGCGCGAGCGCCTCAACCGGGCGCTTTCAAGGCAAGTGCTGATTGAAATCGGCCCGCTCGAGGCGCGAATCGGTGTATGCTTGCCGCGCCCTGACGAGCGCTTCGCGCCTTTCATCCAGCGTCTCGAACGGCTATCGGAAACGCTCTATCGTCATTGATCAACACAGCACCCCGACCATGAATGGAGTCTTTCGTGTCGCTAGCCGAACAGCTGCTGGATCTCTCGCTTTCCCCTTTTACACTGCTGCTTCTGATCTTTTTGATTTCGGCGCTCGAGTCGTTGGCCGTGGTGGGTCTTTTGGTGCCAGGCGTGGTGCTGGTAACCGCAGCCGCCTCCATGGCGGGCCATCAGGGCGTAGATATGCTCGGGCTGCTGCTGGCCGCGTTTTTCGGCGCGGTGGCCGGCGATGGGATCAGCTTCAAGCTCGGCTATGACTACCGCGAACAGATAACGCGGAGGTGGCCGCTGTCCCAGCATCCAGAGTGGCTGGAGCGCGGAGCGCGTTTTTTTGAGCGCTACGGTATCTATTCTGTGTTCATCGGCCGCTTCGTCGGACCGGTACGGCCGATCATTCCACTGGTTGCCGGCATGATGCGCATGCGCCCGCGCACCTTCGTATGGGCCAATCTAAGCTCGGCGCTGGTATGGGCACCCGCCTACGTACTGCCGGGCTATCTTTTGGGCCACACCTGGCAGCGCTATCTGAAACTGCCGCCTAATATCGAAGCCGCGCTGATGGTCATTGGCGCGATCGTAGTAGTACTGGCGGTCGTGTTCTCCTGGGGACGCGCCCAATTGGGCCGCCACGGCCGGCTTTACCTTGTGACCGCGCGTTTGGCGCGGCGCCTGCCTTTCGCGCGCCGCCCCTGGCTTGCCATGAGCCAGTCCGGCGAAGTTCCACTGGCATCACTTCTGCTGTTGATCATCGCCCTGACCGGCTTCTGCGCCTGGACGCTGTACGTGCTGAAATCCCCGGAGTCGCTAACGCTCGATTTGCAGGCACAGCGACTGTTCGACTGGCTTCGAACCGATTCGCTGCTGTTGGTAAGCCTAGGCCTGGCGAAACTCGGCGACAAGCTCGGCATAGCGGTATTAATGACGCCTTGGGCGCTATGGCTTTTGTTCAAGCGGCGTTTCGACGTACTCGTATGCTGGGCGGGGGCGCTTGGCGGCGTGGCGCTGCTCAATACCGTCGGCAAGGCGGTGTTCGGTCGCGCTCGGCCGGACACGCCGGACTACCTGACAGGCTCGCTCTCCTACCCAAGCGCCCACACCTCAGGCTTCGTAGTAGTGGTTGGCTTGGCCGCCGCGTTCATCGCTGCCGAGTGCTCGCGCCGCTACCGTCTGTGGGTCTACTGGGGGGCAATCATCATCGTGCTGCCCATGGCGCTTTCGCGACTTCTGCTCGGGGTGCACTGGCTGAGCGACCTGATCGGCGGCGCGCTTCTGGGGCTTTGCGTGTGCGCGTTGACCCGGCTGGTATGGCAACACCGCGCGCGCAATCCGCTGTCGCCCTGCCCGTTTACGTCGCTCATGGGACTAACGGCGGTACTGATCGGTCTGCGTATCGCCTTTTTACCTCCGGTATAGCGAAGGCAAGCCACCTAACCCAGCGCCAGCCATAGCCCTACGCCGATCATCAGCGTGCCGGCAATACGGTTCATCAGGCGCACGTTACCGCTTTTACCCAGCGTTTTACGCAGAGTCTTGCCGCCGGTGGCGTACACCAGAAGGCTTGCAAACTCGATGACGAGAATCACCGCGATCAGCGCGGCGAGCTGATGAAAAAGCGCCCGACTGCTGTCGAGAAACGGCGGTAAAAGCGCGACGAAAAACGCCCATCCCTTAGGGTTGGCGATCGCCGTGACGAAGCCTTGGCTTGCAAGCTGAAGACGCCCGGCGGGTAGGCCGGTCTCGATCTCGGAAGGAATGGCCATACGCCCCCGCGAGCGCCACATCATCACGCCAAGGTAGACCAGGTACGCCCCGCCAACCCACTTGAACACGATAAAGAGCGCCGGCTGCTTGAGCATCAGCGCGGCCACGCCGGCGCCCGCCGCCGCGGCCACCAGCCCCACGCCCAAAAGCTCGCCGGCCATCATCCAGAGCGTGCGTTTGACGCCCTGGGTCATGCCCAGCACCATCGAGAGCGTCATGCACATGCCAGGCGTCAGCGATACGAACAAAAAGGTGGGGATGAAGACGGAAAGCGTGGCCCAGGAGAGCATGTGCGTGAATCCTTGAGAAAGTCGAAATGAACAACGGAACCTCAGCGGGGCTTACCTATTCGGGTTCGCCCCAGCGCGGCATCAGGGTATGGGCGATACCGAGCTGGTTGAGAATGCGCGCGACGATAAAATCGATCATCTCTTCAATCGCGCGCGGGCGGTGGTAAAACCCGGGTGCGGCGGGCAGAATCACCGCGCCGAGTCGGCTCAGCGTCAGCATGTGCTCGAGATGAATCGCTGAGAACGGTGTTTCCCGCGGCACCAGCACGAGCGTGCGGCGCTCCTTGAGCGCGACGTCTGCGGCGCGCTCGATCAGGTTGTTGCTCGCCCCGGTGGCGACCGCTGACAGCGTGCCGGTCGAGCAGGGGCAGATCACCATCGCGGACGGCGCCCCGGAGCCCGAGGCGACCGGCGCCATCCAGTCCTCGCGGCCGAAACAGCGAATCTGGCCCTCGGCGGCCCCGCTCAGCGCCGTCAAAGCCTCCTGCAGGCGCTCGGGCTTGGCGGGCAGATCCACGTCGGTTTCGGTCGCGATCACCATATGGGCGGCTTTGGAGATCATTACCCACACCTCGTGGCCGGCCTCGATTAGCACCTCGATCAATCTGAGCCCGTACTGGGCGCCGGAGGCGCCGGTGAGCGCCACGCTCACCGGCGCCTTGAAGGCTGTCGCGGTATCTGGCTGCATCGACATTTAGCTCTCCCTGGCGCGAAGCGCGCTTAAAAGCCGTTCGTGAACCCCGGCAAAGCCGCCGTTGGACATCACCACGATGCGATCCTGAGGCAGCGCCTTGGCCACCACGGCGCTTACCAGCGCGTCGATATCATGATAAAGCGCGCCGTGACCCTGCTCGTCGACCAGCGAGGCCATTGACCAGTCAAGCCCGGCAGGCTCGAACCAGAACACCGCGTCGGCATCGCTGACGCAAGCCTTCAGGCGATCGCGCAGCGCCCCCAACCGCATGGTGTTCGAGCGCGGCTCGATGACCGCCAGAAGCCGCCCCTTGGGCGTGGCGGCTCGCAGGCCCTTCAGAGTCGCAGCAATCGCCGTGGGATGATGGGCGAAGTCATCGATCACCTGGACGCCGCCGATGTCGCCGCGCACCTCCTGGCGGCGGCGCGGCGTTTGAAAACGCGAAAGCGCGGCGCACGCCCGCGGCAAATCCACGCCCAGCTGGCGCGCGCAGGCGAGCGCGGCAAGCGCATTGCAGGCGTTGTGCTCGCCGGTCAGCCCCCACTCCACTACGCCATCATCAGAAGTGTCGCCCTGCTCGAATATGACCTTGAACCGGCTGGCATCCGGCTGCTCCAGCTGGTAGCGCCACGGGCTTTTCGCATCACTCCCAAAAAACGCCACCGGCGACCAGGCGCCCATTTCGAGCACGCGCGAAAGCGCCGGCTGGTGATCAGCCACTAGCAGCAAACCCTTGCTCGGCACAATGCGCACCAGGTGATGAAACTGGCGCTCGATCGCGGCCAGGTCCGGAAAAATATCGGCGTGGTCGAATTCGAGATTGTTGAGCACCGCGATGTGCGGGCGGTAGTGGACGAACTTGGAGCGCTTGTCGAAAAAGGCGGTATCGTACTCGTCCGCTTCGACCACGAAGGGGCCATCCGGCGCCCCGAGGCGCGCCGAGACGCCGAAATTGCGCGGCACCCCGCCGATCAGAAAGCCCGGCGCCTTGCCCGCGCTGTCCAAAAGCCAGGCAAGCAGGCTCGCCGTGGTGGTTTTGCCGTGGGTGCCGGCAACGGCGATGACCTGGCGGCCGGGGAGCACGTAGTCGGCGAGCCACTGCGCGCCGGAAGTGTAGCGCAGCGTCGAATTCAGCAGCGCCTCGACCTCGGGATTACCGCGGGAAAGCGCATTGCCCACCACCACCAGGTCGATATCCGCGTCGAGATTCTCGGCGCGATAACCCTCCATAAGAGCGATACCCGCTTCCTCTAGCTGGGTGCTCATGGGCGGGTAAACGTTGGCATCCGAGCCGCTGACCCGGTGGCCGAGCTCCCGCGCCAACAGCGCCAAGCTACCCATGAAAGTGCCACAGATACCGATAACATGCAGATGCATGGGTCGCTCCCTTACTTGCCGACACCGCGTTTGAAACGGCGCGCATGAAAAACGTAAAAAAATCAGCCGATGAGCCTAGCACGCCTTGGCCGAGCGCTCACCACTGCCGCTGATTAAATCCGCCCGCGATGTGACAACGAAGGCGCTTTGTAGCAGGATTGCCGCTTTATCGACCCACCCTTTCGAGCAGGGCGCCCTGTCGCCCTTGGGAGTACACGATGCGTAGTGTGATTCGCACCTTCTTTCGCGGCGTTCGCTTGGTGATGACGCCGTTTATGCTGGCCCAGGAAAAGCTTTCCACGCCTAAGGGCATGGAGCGCACCCCGGAGGAGCAGGCCCAAGTGGATGAAGCCTGCCGCGAGCTTGCGCTTTACCAGTTTCGTAGCTGCCCGTTTTGTATCAAGGTGCGCAAGGAGATCGCCCGGCTGAACCTTCCCATCGAAACCCGCGACGCCCAGCACGATGCCAATCATCGACAGGCGCTCGAGCAAGGCGGTGGCAAGGTCAAGGTACCGTGCCTTCGCATCGAGCATGGCGACGGCCAAACCGAATGGCTGTATGAGTCAAGCGACATCAACCGCTGGCTCGAATCGCGCTTTGGCTAGCCCTTAAAACAGTCCTTGAAAGCAGTCCTTGAAAATCGCCCTTGAAACAGGCGTTAAAACGGTCTTCAAAATTCCACTCGCCGTGCGCGCAGCTCAAAGCGCCCGGAAAGCGCGGCGGGCTCGCTTTCACTTTGGCCAGCGGGGGTGCGCTCGAGCTCGAATTCGCCGTCGATGCGGCCGGCAAGCGTGAGCCAGGCGCCATCGCGCTCGGCACGCGCAAGAGTCACCTCGAGCGCGCCGGGGGCCGCGCGGTATACAGGCCCCGTGGTGTCGCTGCTGATGAAGTAAACCGCCTCGGCCTGCTCGAGCGTTAACGTCTCGCCCGTCTCGCTCAGCGATAGCCGCAGCGCCAGCGAGTCGCGTGGGCTAGGGTCGTCGGCGTCGGTAAAGCCTGTGATATCGACCATCAATGCCTGGCGCTGCTCGACAAAACTGGCGCTGACATCGTCATTTTCACCGAGGAGATACCAGACCATCGGCTCACCGTCAAAGGTGGCGCTGATTGCCGGCATCGGATCGTCGTCTGCCAGCGCGGTCGCCGATAACAGTGCTGCTAACACGGCGTGCATGGGCGCTCGCCCAAGCGCACCCAAAAGGCGTCGTAAGGATACAAGCGTGCGCGCGATCATGGCCTTCTCCTGTTCTGGCGGGTGATAAATCATACGTTAGTTTTATTTCATGTATAAGGCGCGGTGCGGCCTGGCGCCGGTTCATTCAGCAGATGAATGGGTCGTGTCATTTTTTCGATTGTGTCCAGTCACGGCCTCTCTCTATGTTATTAGCACTGCGTCGTCAAAGGCGCTGCGCACCAAAATCTCTTTTGAGATCGCCGCTTGGCGTTTGATGCTTGCACTAACCGTGTCTTCGGAATCGGCGCTAGTGGTTCACAGGCGCTGATCAAGTTGAATCAACAATAACGTGGGATGGGAACAAACATGACGTCTAAAAAAGCCGTTTTTAAAAAAACCATGCTGGCCTCAATCATCGGCGCGGCCTTTGCAGGCTCCGCGCTGGTGTCGATGGCGGCGAGCGCTGAAACGCTGCGTATCGGCTACGCCGCCGACCCGGAAACGCTGGACATTCACGAACAGCTCTCCGGCGGCATGCTGCGCTTCTCGCATCTCTCCTTTGACCCGCTGGTACGCTGGACCAAGGATTTCCAGTTCGAGCCGCGCTTGGCCACTGAGTGGGAGCAGGTCGACGAGACCCACTTGCGCATGACGCTGCGTGAAGGCGTGACCTTCCACTCCGGCAACGAGTTCACGGCCAAGGACGTGGTCTGGACCATCGAGCGCCTCAAGGAGAGCCCGGACTACCGCGCGATCTTCGAGCCGGTCGAAAGCGCCGAGGCCATTGACGACTACACCGTCGAAATCACTACCGCCGAGCCCTACCCGCTGCTGCTCAACCTGGCCACCTACATCTTCCCGATGGACAGCGCCTTCTACACCGGCGAAACCGAAGACGGCAGCGACAAGTCCGAAATCGTTAAGGCAGGCGACTCATTTGCCTCACGCAATATCTCCGGTACTGGGCCTTTCGAAGTCACCAGCCGCCGTCAGGGCGTGCAGGTGGACTTCGAGCGCTTCGACGACTACTGGGACACCGAAAGCGAAGGCAACGTGTCCGAGATCATTTTGACGCCGATCTCCGAGAACGCCTCTCGCGTGGCCGCCCTGCTCTCCGGCGGCGTGGATTTCATCGACGCCGTGCCGCCCAACGATCTGGATCGCGTGCGCGAGGCGCAGAACATCAATCTGATTGAGGTGCCCGGTACGCGCATCATCGGCTTCCAGCTCAACGAAGAGAGGGTCGAGGCGTTCCGGGACGCGCGCGTGCGCCAGGCCGTTGACCTGGCCATCAATCAGGAAGGCATTGCCGATCGGTTGATGCGCGGCTTCGCCACCCCCGCCGGTCAGCTCTCTGCCGAGGGCTACGTCGGCCACAACCCGGAGATGGTGCCGCGCTACGATATCGAACGCGCTCAGGAGCTGATGGCAGAAGCCGGCTATGAAGATGGCTTCACCATCGACATGATCGCGCCGAACAACCGCTACGTGAACGACGCCCAGATCGCCCAGGCTGTCGCCAACATGCTTTCGCGTATCAACATCACCGTGAACCTTCGCACCATGCCGCTGGCCCAGTATTGGCCGGAGTACGACGAGCGCGGCTCGGACATGGCGATGGTCGGCTGGCACTCGGATACCGAAGATACCGCCAATCTGTTCCAGTACCTGACCTTCTGCCCGAATGAAGAGACCGGCGCCGGCCAGTACAACTACGGCGGCTACTGCAACGAAGAGATCGACGCGCTGGTGACCGAAGCCGACAGCGAAACCGATCTGGAAAAACGCGCCGAGATGCTCCAGGAAGCCGAAGCCATGCTTTATGAGGACGTGGGCTACATCACGCTTCACTGGCAGAACCTGGCTTACGCCGCCGCCGACGGTGTCGACATCGAGCCGGTCGTCAACGCGATCGACTTCCCCTACCTGGGCGATCTGGTCATCACCCGGTAACTCACGGGGTCGTAAGGCCCTTCAAGCTCGACTTTTTAGCACGGATGCTTCGCTCCTCACTTGGTGGGGAGCGAAGCGTTGCGTTGGGCTTTATCCGGCACTGACCAACGAGCTTTTCGCTAACGACCTTCCTGCCAACGTACACACAGGTGGCGTACGCCATGATTGCATTTCTCATCAAGCGGCTGATGCACGCGGTACTGGTGATGTTCGTCATCAGCGTGCTGGCCTTCGCCATTCAGGACAACCTGGGTGACCCGGTACAACAGCTGGTGGGCCAGTCGGTCCCCGAAAGCGAGCGCGAGGCGCTGCGCGAGCGTTTGGGGCTCAACGACCCCTTCCTCGTGCAGTACGCGCGTTTTGCCACCAACGCGCTTCAGGGCGACTTCGGCCAATCCTATTTCTACCGCGAGCCGGCGCTGGAGGTCATCGCCCGCCACCTACCGGCAACGTTAGAGCTGGTATTCGCCGCCACGCTCATCATCGTCGTGCTGTCGGTGCCGATCGGTGTGTACAGCGCGATCAAGCCGCGCTCGCTCGTGTCCCGTTTTTTTATGGGCGTGTCGATCATCGGTATCTCGGTCCCGGTCTTTTTGACCGCGATCGTGTTGATCCAGATCTTTTCGATCGGCATCACTATCACGCTCTTTCCAGAGCAGACGGTCTGGGGGGCTTGGCTCAATGGACTGCTCTCGACCTCGGGCAACATGCCCTCCTTCGGGCGCGGGTATGATCTCGTCCACGTGGTCGGCCACTGGGACACCAACCTGGCAAGCCTGAGCGGCTTACAGCATTTGGTGCTGCCCGCCATCTCGCTCGCCTCGATCATGCTGCCGCTGTTCATTCGCCTGATTCGCGCCGAGATGATGGAAGTGCTGCAGTCCGAGTACGTGAAGTACGCCCGCGCCAAGGGCATTTCAATGCGCCGCATCTACTTCGTTCACGCGCTCAAGAACACCATGCTGCCGGTCATCACGGTCGGCGGCGTGCAGATCGGCACGATGGTCGCCTACACCATCCTGACCGAAACCGTTTTCCAATGGCCCGGCATGGGACTGATGTTCCTGGAAGCGATCAACCGGGCCGACATTCCGCTGATCGTCAGCTACCTGATGATCGTCGGCGTCATTTTCGTGGTGACGAACACCATCGTGGATTTGATCTACGGCTTCGTTAACCCCACCGTCAAACTGACAGGTAAGCCCGCATGAGTGCCACGACCGCCCCAAGCCGCTGGGAGCGCCTGCGCGACTCCTATCTGTGGTACAGCTTCAAGCGCGACCGCACCGCCCAGCTGTGCCTTTTCGTTTTCATCTGCCTGGTGATCGCCGCCTTCGCCGCGCCGCTGATCGCCCCGACCGATCCTTACGATCTTCGCCAGATCAACATTCTCGACTCGGAATTGCCGCCGTTCTGGATCGACGGCTTCGACGAGCGCTACACCCTGGGCACCGACGCCCAGGGGCGCGATCTCTGGTCGATCATTCTTTACGGCACCCGCGTGTCGCTGTTGATCGGCTTCGGCGCGGTGATCCTCCAGGCGTTGATCGGCGTTACGTTCGGCTTAATGGCCGGCTACCTCGGTGGGCGCGTCGACGCGCTATTGATGCGCCTGGCCGATATCCAGCTATCGTTTTCGACGCTGATGGTGGCCATCGTGGTCGGCGCGGTGGTCAAGGCGACCATGGGCAGCGCCTTTTACAGCCAGTACGCGGTGATCATGCTGATTTTGATCATCGGCTTGGCCGAGTGGCCGCAGTACGCGCGCACCGTGCGCGCCTCGGTACTGGCCGAGCGGAGCAAGGAGTACGTCGACGCCGCACGGGTTATGGGCCTGAAGAGCCGGCGCATCATGTTTCGCCACGTGCTGCCCAATACGCTGTCGCCGATTTTCGTCATCTCCACCGTACAGATCGCCAACGCCATCATTTCCGAAGCGGCGCTGTCGTTTCTGGGCCTTGGCATGCCGGAGACCCATCCGTCGCTTGGCTCGCTGATCAAGGCCGGGTTCGACTATATCCAGTCCGGCTCCTGGTGGATCACGCTGATTCCAGGGGCGGTGCTGGTCGTGCTGGTGCTCTCGATCAATCTGCTCGGTGACTGGCTGCGCGATGTCATGAACCCACGACTCTACAAGGGGTGAGACCACCATGGCACTACTCGAAGTTTCAGGACTCGACGTGCGCTTTGCGCTGCGCCAGGGCGAAGTACGCGCGCTGCGCGACGTCAGCTTCACCCTGGACCGGGGCGAGCGCCTCGGCATCGTCGGCGAATCCGGCGCGGGTAAATCCGTAGCGGCCTTCTCGCTTTTGAACCTGATCGCCAAACCCGGCTTCATTGCCGGCGGTAGCGTCACGTTCGAAGGCCAGACGCTCAACACCATGTCCGAGCGCGCGCTGAGGCGCGTGCGCGGCCACCGCATCTCGATGATCTTTCAGGATCCGATGATGACGCTCAACCCGGTGCTCTCGATCGGCGAGCAGATGGTGGAGTGTCTGAAAGCGCACCGGCGGATCTCCAGCAAGGCGGCCCGCACCATTGCGCTGGACAAGCTCCAGCAGGTGCAGATCCCATCGCCGGAAAAACGCCTGGATCAATACCCGCACGAGCTCTCCGGCGGTATGCGTCAGCGCATCATCATCGCCATTGCCCTGCTGCTCGACCCGGACATCATCATCGCCGACGAGCCCACCACCGCCCTCGATGTCACCATTCAGGCCGAAATCATGGCGCTGCTGCTCGATCTGTGCGAGCAGCACAACGTCGGCTTGATTTTGATCACCCATGATCTGGGCGTGGTCAGCCAGGTCACCCAGCGCATGCTGGTGATGTACGCCGGGCGGGTGATCGAGCAGGGCCCGACCCGCGAAATCATCAACGACCCGCAGCACCCCTACACGCAAGGTCTGATCAACGCCCTGCCGCAAATGGCCACGCCCGGCGAGAAGCTCAACCAAATCCGCGGCAGCATGCCCTCACTTTCCAATTTGCCCAGCGGCTGCGCCTTTCATCCACGCTGCGACTTTCGCATTCGACCAAACGGTGAGCCGCGTGCGGCGTGTGTTGAGCAGGTGCCCGGCTTCGTCGATACCGGCAACTGCCGAGTGGCCTGCCACATGGTGGCGGAAATGCTCGAAGACCGCCGGCTGAAGGAGGAAACCCCATGAGCATCGAGGCGACCCACGTAGAGCCGACCGAGAACGTCATCGCAAGCGATGCACCAGCGACTGAGCGCGGCGATGCGTTGCTTGAAATTCGCGATCTCAAAAAGCGCTTCTCGCTTTCCGGCGATTTTCTCGATCAGCTGCGCTTTAAAAAAGGCAGACTCGTTCGCCATCAGGAGCACGTGCACGCGATCAACGGCGTCAATCTTGACATTCAGCGCGGCGAGGCGCTTTGCGTGGTGGGCGAGTCCGGCTGCGGCAAGTCGACGGTGGCACGAACCGTCATGGGGTTATTAAGCCCCTCGGAAGGCGAAATACGCTATGACGGTCAGCGTATCGACGATTTGAGCGCGCGAAAGCTTTTGCCCTATCGCAAGCGCATGCAGATGATCTTTCAAAACCCTTACGCCTCGCTCAACCCGCGCATGACCATCCAGCAAACCCTGGAAGAGCCGCTGCGCTTTCACCACCCGGAGTGGGACCGAGCCAAGGTGGCCGACAAGGTCGAAACCGTGATGCGCTCGGTGGGCATCGATCCGGACTGGGGTAAACGCTTTGGCCACGAGTTCTCCGGCGGTCAACGCCAGCGTATCGCCATCGCCCGGGCACTTGCGGTCGACCCGGAGTTCATCGTCGCCGACGAGCCGATCTCCGCCCTCGATGTCTCCATCCAGGCTCAGGTGTTGAACCTTCTGATGGACGCTCAGCGCGAGCGCAACCTGACCTATCTGTTCATCACCCACGACCTGGCGGTAGTCGAGCATTTTGGCACCCGAGTGGCGGTCATGTACTTGGGCACGGTGTGCGAAATCGCGACCACTGCTACGCTATTCGACAAGCCGCGCCACCCCTACACCCAAGCGCTTTTATCGGCCATACCGCGGCTCAAGGATGACCGCCCGCAGCATATTCGCCTTTCCGGCGAGGTACCGACGCCGGTGAATTTGCCCAGCGGCTGCGTGTTCCACGGGCGCTGCCCCCACGCCAACGCGCGCTGCAAGGCGGAGATCCCGCTGCTGCAAACCCAGTCTGACGGCACGCGGGTGGCCTGTCACGGCGTTGAAGAGGGCCGACTGTGACGCCGCGACACCCGTCCGGCGCCGCTTTTTCATTACGATGGGGTAAGGCATGGAAATCCGCTGGCTAGAAGACTTTATCGCCCTGGCCAGAACACGGCACTTCTCACGGGCGGCGGACGAGCAGCACGTCACCCAGCCAACCTTTTCCCGGCGCATCAAGCTGCTGGAAGAGGAGATGGGCGCCACGCTGATCAACCGCCAGACGCTACCGCTATCGCTTACCCCCGCCGGTGAGGAGTTTCTGACGCTTTGCGAGCAGATCACCGACCGCGTGCGCCTGACCCGCGATAGGGTACAGGAGATCAGCGCCGGCGAGCAGCGCCGCATCATGCTGGCCGCCCCGCAAAGTCTTTTGTCACGCTTCGTGCCGCAGTGGCTCGAGGAGCTTGGCTGGCAGCATCAGGTCCAGCCTTACCTGCGGGCGACGGGCTGGGCGGCCAGCGACTACTTCCAGGCACTGGGCCGCGCCGAGTGCGATCTGGCGATCTGCTACTGGCCGACCGGGCGGTTCGATCCGGATATCGACACCAGCGCCTGCGTTTACCGGGTGATCGGCGCCGAGCGGCTGATTCCCGTCGTCGCGGCAAGCCTTGCAAGCGACCCCGGCGCCCGGCTGCCTGGAAGCCCCACTAAACCGGTGCGCTGGCTTGCCTATCCCAAGCGCAGCCTGCTGGGCGGGGCGATCAAGGCGCACTTGGCAAGGCTTTCTCACAGCAGCTACCTGAGCGCCCAAAGCGACAATCTTTTTGCCGCGAACATCAAGGAGCTCGTGCTTCTGGGCTATGGTATGGGGTGGCTGCCCGAGAGAAACGTCAGCGCCGAGCTTCAAAGCGGCGCGCTGGTGCGCGCCGGTGACCCCCATTTCGATGTGCCGACGGAGCTACGTCTGTACCGCCATCAGAAAAAACATCACGCCGAGCTGGAGAGGCTCTGGAGCGAGCTGCCTGCGCTTCACGTTTAAAAGGGATGACCATGTCAGAGACACTTTTTGCCTTACAGCTAGCGCATTTGAAACGCCTGGATCGCGCCTACGCCGCGATTCTCGAACGCGAGGGCCTCGAGAGCGTGGCCATCTACAGCGGCCACAGCGCCCCCTTCTTCGCCGATGACCACGCGCCCGCTTTTCAGGCTTATGGACATTTCATGCACTGGGTCGGCCTGGCCGGGGCCGAACGCAGCTGGATCGTCATCACGCCAGGGCAAAAGCCCCAGCTGCTGCTCTACGCCCCAAGCGATTTCTGGCATCTAACGACGACCCTGCCGGAGGAGCCCTGGATCGAAGCCTTCGATATCACGCTCTGCAAGGAGCCCACCGCCCCCACGCTTTCGTCCAACGCGGCGGTGATCGGCGACGTCGAGCGGCTGGACGCGCACCAGCAAAAGGCGCTGTCCGGGGCGCAGTTCATGCCCGAGACACTGATCACCGCGCTCGACGAGCTGCGCGTGATCAAAAGCGACTACGAACTCGCCTGCCTGCGCGAAGCGAATCGCCTGGCCAAGGCGGGCCATCAGGCGGCCAAGGCGGCGTTCATTGGCGTTGGCGCCGAACTCGATATTCAGCTTGCCTATCTGGGCGCGAGCCGTCAGCGCGAGTCCATGGTGCCCTATAAAAATATCATCGGTTTGAACGGCCACGCCGGCGTACTGCACTATCAACACTACGACCTGACCCCACCCAGGAACAGGCACAGCCTACTGGTAGATGCGGGCCATCGCTTTCGCGGCTACTGCGCCGATATCACCCGCACCCACGTTGGCCCGGATGCCCCGGAAACCTTCGCCGCGCTAGTCGTGGCGCTGCACGGGCTCAAAAATGAGCTGGTGCAAAGCGTTGGGCCCAACGTCGAGTTTTTGACGCTGCACGAACAAATGCACCGGCGCCTGGCGAATATTCTGGTGAGCTTCGATCTTTACCAGGGCAGCGCCGAAAGCGCAGTCGAACTCGGCGTCACCCGCGCCTTCTGCCCTCACGGGCTTGGCCACCTGCTGGGCCTGCAGGTGCACGACGTGGCGGGTCTTAAAACCGAAGATGGCGCCCCTTTACCCGCCCCAAAAGAGCACCCGGCGCTGCGTCTGACCCGCACGCTCAAACCCGGCATGGTCGTCACTATCGAACCCGGGCTCTACTTCATTCCTATGCTGCTGGCTCCGCTCAAGGAGCGGGAACTGGCCATCAACTGGCCGCTGGTGGACTCGCTGATCAACTGCGGCGGTATTCGGGTCGAAGACAACGTCGTGGTCACCGAGTCGGGCTTCGAGAATCTAACGCCTTGAAGCAGGCGCCCTGAAGCAGAGAGCGAGGCAATCCGCCGGCTAAATTCCAAACAGCCGGCGGCTGTTGTCGCGGATGGTCTCAAGGATCTCTTGCGGCGACTCCTCGCGAATCTCGCAAAGGCTTTGCCATACGTGGCGAATACGCTCGGGTCGATTGGGTTCGCCCTGGAACCCTTGAACCGGCATGTCCGGCGAATCCGTTTCCAGCAGCAACGTTGAGAGCGGCAGGCGCGCAAGCGTACGCCGCGTTTTGGTCGCGCGCTCATAGGTCATGGTGCCACCGACGCCGATATAGTAGCCCGCCTCGATGAACGCGCGGGCCTGCTGCAGGCTTCCGGCAAAGCCGTGCACCACGCCGGTTTTCGGTAGGTTCAATCGCCGCAAGTGCATGGCGAGCTTATCGTGGGTGCGCCGCGAATGCAGGATCACCGGAAGCTCGAACCGGCGGGCCAGTTTGAGCTGAGCATCGAGCAGCGCTTCCTGTTTTTCGAACTGTGGATCGTCGATAAAGAGATCCAGCCCAATCTCGCCGATCGCCACCAGCTTTCCCGGGCGTTTTTCGAGCCACGCTTCGAGCTGACTCAAGTGCTCCTCTTTGAACTCACTGATACCCATGGGGTGAATCCCAAGCGCGGCATGAATAGGCTCAAACCGCTCGGCCAGCGCCATGACGCCGTCAAAGCGCCCTGCCGTGACGCCAACCGCAATGATTTTTTCGACACCGGCATCGAATGCCTGTGCCAGACTTTGCTCCTCGTCGCCAAAAAACGGAGGAAAGTCGAAGTGACAGTGGGTATCAACGAAGCCTGTCGTCATGCCGGCGCTCCTCCAGGACTTTTATAGGCTAGAGTAGATCGGTGGATACGCTTATACAAAAACGCCCGGCTTTCGCCGGGCGTTCATGCTCATCGATCGAAAATCGATCACGACACTTTAGAAGCGCAGGGTAACACCGCCGCCAATGGTGACCGGCTCCATTTCTACATTACCGATGGTGTCGCCGTTAACGCGATAGTCGGAGTCGACGTCAGCGTAGTTTGCAAAACCGTTGAGCATGACGTTATCGGTAACCGCCAGATCGATACCGACTTGGGCCGCCGCGCCGTAGCTGTCCTTGATTTCGACATCGCTCGGTACGCCGGAGAAACGGGTGTAGTTCAAGCCCGCGCCCACGTAGGGCTGTACTTTGGACTCGTAGCCACCCAGCGGGTAGTAGTTGACCATCAGGTTGACCGGCAGGCGATCGGTAGTGCCTACATCGCCCAAGGCACCGGTGTTCAACTGATGCTCAAACTTCTCGGAACCGTTGAGCTCGATGCCTACGTTGTTGGTAAACAGGTAGCCTAAACCGTAGGTGAAACCGCTCTCGCTTTGAACATTCAAAGAATCGCCCGCAAGATTACCGTTGCTGGAACCAGTATCGGTTTTGGCGTAACCGCCGCGAACGAAGACGTCACCCGCCTGATAGGCAAGCGCTGCCTGGCTTGCCAACAGAACGCTTGCAGAAATTACGGCAGCTGAAATTACTTTAACTTTGCTCATCACGGTCATCCTTTAAGTTTGCCAGTGGCTCAATTTGCCAATAACCACGCCGTTGCCTCCGGCTTACTTATACAATATATACTAATCGAACAGTGTTTCCAAATAATCGGTGGAAGTCTTTTATAATATTTTTATCTAATCACCGCTGTTTTATAGGCATAAAAAAAGGTCCCCCGAAGGGGACCCAGGTGGAGCACGCCAGCTCACTCGGTGTGTTGCTCGTTTGAGCAACGTAGCAATGAAGGAAGAATCGGTACGTCAGGTGATTCTATTCGGTTGCTTCTTGCCCGATTATATTGCGAGCCGCGTGCCATAATTTATAAAATTATTTAAAATCAAAAACTTATATAAAAAACAAGCGGCAAGTCATCTTGCAAGCGTAGCTCTCCGCCGTTGAGCGCACCACGACAATGCAGTTATTAGCCTCTTTGCAACATTTTGAAGCCAATGGAGTCATGATTCATGGTGAACCCTCTGCAAGCCATAGACAGGCGTATCGATTCCCTCCATACGCGCCTTAATCTGTAGCGCTAAGTAATGAGAGTAGTGGCGCGACTGGTGCAAATTTCCTCCATGAAACCAGAGTGCCTCTTGCTGTGTAGGTTTCCACATATTGCGCAACTCCCCTTCCCAAGGGCCGGGGTCCTTGGTGGTATCCGATCCCATGCCCCAACACTTACCTACCTTGTCAGCGACCTCTTGGGAAATAAGCTTGGCTGCCCAGCCGTTCATGGAGCCGTAACCCGTTGCGTAGACGATAAGATCTGCAGGTAGCTCGCTACCATCGGTCAAAGTGACGGAGTGAGGGTTGATGCGCTCAACCCCCACACCGCTGCGCAGCTTGATCTCGCCGCTAGCTACCAATTCGCTGGCTCCCACGTCGATGTAGTACCCCGAACCACGACGCAAGTATTTGAGAAAGAGGCCCGAGTCGTCATCACCGAAGTCCAGCATGAAACCGGCTTTTTCCAACCTCTGATAGAAATCTGCATCCCGCTCACGTATGGCATCGAACGCTGGACGCTGAAACGCTGGCAATAACCGATAAGGAATTGAGGCAAAAAGCAGGTCCGCCTTCTCGGTCGTCACACCTTGGGCGACGGCCTCTTCAGAGTAAAGTGGCCCCAACGCCTCCTTCATCAAGGCATCCGATTTGACGATGTGAGTGGACGAGCGCTGAAGCATGGTGACATCGGCGTCGTGCTCCCAAAGCGCAGCAGCGATGTCGTGAGCGGAATTGTTCGATCCCACAATGACACACCGTTTACCGGCGTAGGCATCGGGTCCAGAGTGCTGACTCGAATGCTGCTGCTCACCTTCAAACGTTTCGGCTCCGGGAAATTGCGGCACATTCGGCATACCGGACATGCCGGTTGCCATGATCAAATGCTTGGGACTCAGCGTCAGCAGTTCGCCGTTGCGATCGACCTCGACGACCCATTCGCCAGCCGTCTCATCGTAGCGTGCGCTTTTACACTCGGTAGAAGGCCAGTAATTCAGCTCCATGATGTTGGTATACATCTCGAGCCAGTCCCCGACCTTGTCCTTGGGGGCAAAGACTGGCCAGTTGTCCGGAAACGGCAGGTAAGGTAAATGGTCGTACCAAACCGGATCATGCAGGCAGAGCGACTTGTAACGTTTACGCCATGAATCTCCCGCCCGCTCGTTTCGCTCAATTATTAACGTTGGCACACCCATCTGTTTGAGTCGCGCTCCCAAGCCAATCCCGCCCTGCCCGCCGCCAACGATCACGCAGTAGGGCTGGACGCTATAGCCAAGCTCGGATTTTTCTCGCTCACGTCCTTCAAGCCAGGTTTCCCGCTGCTTGTTAGCACCATGCTCCGCTCCCAATGGTCGGTTTTCCTTGAGCGGCTCGGGGTAGCGCTTAAGCGACTGCATGGTGGTCAAAAGCGTCCAACATTTGCCTTCGCGTAAACGCAAATACCCTTTACCGGTAGCAACGGCGGTTTCAAAGGTGAACCACGCTTGGCAGACACCCCCTTCGATAGTGGCATCGTCCTCCAACTGCCAGTTCGAGGGCTGCGCCCTCTCTAGTGTGGCCTCAAGCATGTGCTGAATGGCTTCCTTGCCTTCACAGGTTTTCAAATTCCAGGTAAAGGCGATGAAGTCTCGCCAATAGCACTCGTCGTCAAACAAATCGAGTACTTGGGCGATATCTCGCTTTTGTAGTGCGCTATCCAAGTCGCTTAGCCAGCGCTTAACCGTGGTGTTGGCGTCAAAGTGATTCATCGTAAGCTCCAGTCGGTCGTTGTTGTTGTACTGCTACCTTATTAGTACCGTCCCTTTGTCCATTGCAGCCAGCATGCCAACACAGTTAAGCTTTCCAAAAAAATATAATAAGCACCAAATAACAAAAACTTACCTTATCGCTTAAGTGATCCCTAGCCATCCTTTGAAGCACAGTGAGACTACACCTGTTACACCCGCTAACCGATTCACGTTACAGGTGTAACGCTCGACCAAGGGCTTAACGCTAAAGGATTGACACCTTTCCCAGGACGCTTAGGCTGGAAAAGACAATAAGAAAAGCCCTTGATGAGCGATGCCATGCCCATAACCGCCAATTCAACATCACCCTTATCCAGCCAGCAGCGCCAGCATATCGAGCGCGTATGCCGCTTCGGCGAAGGGCGAGAGATGTCGCAGTTGGACTCACAGCCGTTGATTCGACGCTCCTGGTCACGCTGTCTCAATGAATATTTGATCGACCCGGCTAGCCCTCGTCCCGCTCGCGTAGTCACCCAGCAGACCCTCATCGAGCATCGTGAATCCGTGGATGAACTCCTACACGTGGCGCGCGCCGGAGTCGATCAGCTCTATGCTCAGGTGGCCAAGCTTGGCTATGTGCTGCTTCTCACTGATGATCGGGGCGTAACCGTCGAGTTTCGGGGCGACCCAGCAATGGATTCAACGCTTCGACGGGCCGGGCTTTATCTTGGCTCGGACTGGAACGAGCGATTTGCCGGCACTTGCGCGGTGGGTACTTGCCTGCATGAACGCCAAGCGGTCGTATGCCATCGAGACGCGCATTTCGACGCCTCGCACATTGATCTCACCTGTACCGCCGCACCCATTACCGATGCTCGGGGTAACGTCATGGCGGCGCTGGATATTTCATCGCTTCATCCGTCGAGACACCAAGGCGACCAGCTTTTTGGCCTCTCGCTAGTCACCCTTTACGCCCGAATGATCGAAGATGCTTATTTTCTTCAGCGCTACCGGGATTGCCTGATACTTCGATTCGACTGCGACAGGCCGTTCGTTCACGTCAATGGCCGAGGCCTTATCGCCATCGAAGAGAGTGGCCAGGTGATAGCGGCCAATACGTTGGGCCGTGAGCTGATCGAGCACCATCGAAAGCGCTGGCCCGCCTGGTCCAACGAAAGCTCTGTTCAGCTTACCGAGCTCTTCGAGTGTGAAATGCCCGATATCCTGGGTATCAACCGTGCCAATGAAGATCAGCTTCGCGCGTTTCGTGCCCGTGCCACGGATGTGACCTATTTCATTGCCTTATTGGAGTCTCGCTGGCCGAGAATACCCAAGACGTCGCCTTCAGATCGCTGCTCGTTGCCGCAGCCATTGGCACAACTGGGTGGCGACGACCCCTCCATACACAAGGTTCAGAAACTGGCCAAAAGACTGTGCGATGAAACCAGCGTTAACGTATTAATTTGTGGTGAGACCGGCACCGGCAAGGAGATCGTCGCCCGAGCCCTTCACCAAAGTAGCCAGCGTTCTACCGCCCCGTTTATCGCGGTTAACTGCGCCGCCATTCCCGAAAGCCTGATCGAAAGTGAGCTTTTCGGCTATGCACCGGGTGCCTTTACCGGCGGACGCACCAAGGGCCTCAAAGGGCTCATTGCGCAAGCAGATGGGGGCACGCTGTTTCTGGACGAGATCGGCGATATGCCTGCCGGATTGCAAACACGGCTTTTACGGGTGCTTGCCGAAAGAGAAGTAATGCCGCTGGGCGCCAGCCAACCGGTACCCGTCAATATACGCCTGGTGAGCGCCACTCACCGGGATATCGCGAGCCTGGTTGAAAGCGGCGCATTCAGAGAAGACCTTTTCTATCGGCTAAACGGCGCGCAGTTGACCCTACCCGCCCTTCGCGACCGCGCCGACAGAATCGATGTGATCCGCCGCGTTTACGATGAGCTTGCCAGCGAGCGCCAGCAAGCTCACACCCCCCAGCTGCGCGCCGACGCCATGAGTGCCTTGTTGGCCTACACCTGGCCGGGGAATATTCGCCAACTCAAAAATGCCCTCGCATTTGCCATGGCCACCGTCGAGGACGATGAGATTACCGTGAACGATCTTCCAGAGCAGTGTCTCGATCAACGTATCACCCGCGCAGCGCGCCTCGCTTCAATCAATCATGATGAAAAGGAGGATCACCTCGTGAAACTGTTAAAAGAGCACCAATGGAACATCAGCGCCGTTGCGAGAACGATGGGCGTATCGCGTCCAACCGTATATCGGCAGATGCGCCGCCAGGGTGTGGTGGCTCCCAAGTGGAACGACCACTAAGACTTGGTGATGCAAAGCCCCTCACGTACACTTTTTGAATTGAACAAGACACTGACCCAATTCGAAAAGGTGACGCCTCATGGCATTCGACTCCACTTCTTCCTACATAGCCACCGAGGCGCTCAAGCAGGCGGTCAATGCAGCCATTACGCTCGAGCGCCCGCTATTGATCAAAGGCGAACCAGGCACGGGAAAAACGCTGCTGGCCGAAGAGCTCGCCCGCTCGCTCGATACCGAGCTTTTGACCTGGCATATCAAGTCGACCACCAAGGCGGCTCAAGGCCTTTACGAGTACGATGCGGTCAGCCGGCTGCGTGACTCGCAGCTGGGTGTCGAGGGCGTCGAGAACGTTGCCAACTACATTCGCCCCGGCAAGCTGTGGGAGGGGTTCACCGCGGACAAGCGCGTGGTGCTCTTGATCGATGAAATCGACAAGGCGGACATCGAGTTCCCCAACGACCTGCTCCAGGAGCTGGATCGCATGGAGTTCTTCGTTTACGAAACCGGTGAAACCGTGCGCGCTCAGCACCGCCCGATCATCATCATTACCTCGAACAACGAAAAAGAGCTACCGGATGCGTTTTTGCGCCGCTGCTTTTTCCACTACATCGACTTTCCCGACCGCGACACTCTACAGGCGATCGTCGATGTTCACTTTCCGGATATCGCCCCACGCCTGGTGTCCGAGGCGCTCAACGTCTTCTTCGAGCTGCGCGAGGCGCCGGGGCTCAAGAAAAAGCCCTCGACCTCGGAGCTGGTCGATTGGCTGAAGCTCTTGATGAGCGACGAACTCTCCCGCGAAGCGCTTTATAACCGCGACCCAAGTAAAGCCCTGCCGCCCATGGCCGGCGCGCTGATCAAAAACGAGCAGGATACCCACCTATTGGAGCGCCTCGCGTTCATGATGCGCCGCCAAAAAGGGCCGGGGCGTTAAGCCATGTTCATCGGTCTGTTTGAAACGTTGAAGCGTGCCGGCGTGCCGGTATCGCTACGCGAGCTCCTCGATGTGCACGCCGCCCTCGAGCAAGGCGTGGTATTCGCCGACATGGAGAGCTTCTACCACGTCGCGCGCACGGTGATGGTCAAGGACGAGCGCTATTTTGATCGCTTCGATCGCGCCTTCGCCGCTTGGTTCGAAGGGCTCGAAAGCGTGGACGCCGGCATCGAGGCGCTGATTCCGGATGAGTGGCTGCGCCGCGAATTCGAGAAGCAGCTCTCGGCGGAGGAAAAAGCCAAAATCGAGTCGCTGGGCGGACTAGAGGCGCTGATCGAAACCTTCAAAAAGCGTTTGGAAGAACAAAAAGAGCGCCACGCCGGCGGCAACAAGTGGATCGGCACCGGCGGCACCAGCCCGTTCGGCGCCTACGGATACAACCCGGAGGGCATTCGCATCGGCCAGGATGGCTCACGCCACCGCCGCGCCACCAAGGTGTGGGACGAGCGCCGCTTTCGCGATTACGACGATAGCCTTGAGCTCGGCACGCGCAACATCAAGATGGCGCTACGCCGGCTCAGAAAATTCGCTCGCCAAGGCGCCCGGTCGGAGTTCGATATTCAGGGCACCATTCGGGAAACCGCCCGCGACGCGGGACTTTTGAACGTGCAGATGCGCCCGGAGCGCCACAACGCCGTCAAGATTCTGCTGTTTTTGGACGTGGGCGGGTCGATGGACGACCACGTGCGCGCATGCGAGGAGCTCTTCTCCGCGGCGCGCTCGGAGTTCAAGCATCTGGAATACTTTTACTTTCACAACTGCGTTTACGAAGGCGTCTGGAAGAACAATCGCCGCCGCGGCAGCGAACGTATTCCGACGCTGGAGCTTCTGCGCACTTATGGGCCGGACTATCAGGTCGTGGTGGTGGGCGATGCGGCGATGTCGCCTTACGAGATCACCCACCCGGGTGGGAGCGTCGAGCACTTCAATGAGGAGCCGGGCGGCGTTTGGCTCGAACGTTTGACTCGGCACTTCCCGAAACTCGTGTGGCTCAACCCGGCCTTGCCGCGCACCTGGGAGTACACTTACTCGACGAAGCTGATTCAGGAGATCATCGAGGATCGCATGTACCCGATGACCGTCGAAGGGCTCGAGGCGGCCATGCGCGAGCTTTCGTGAATGTGCTTTTTATAGTGAGTGTGCTTTCTATACGAGCAAAGGCCAGGCTCGAATGACGTTAAAGCGCGCTCGGCGCGCGCTCGAGGCCTTCCAGAAAGTCACGCTTGGCCGCCTCGAACGCTTTCGGGTCGTGCTTGAAGCGGCGCAGTATCCGGTCGTGATCCAGCGTCAGGGTCGGCGAAATTTCCTCGAAACGAGCCGCCGGGTGGCGGGCGTTAAGGCCGATCCGTTCGCCGTTTTCGCCGTCGAACCAGCGCTTGAGCCCACAGCCTTGATAAAACGCCACCTGCGATGGCTCACTCACTTCGACCTTGAGCGGCACGTTGAGGCTAAGCTCGCTGATCAGCCGCGCTTTTGCCCCCTCGCGCTGCTCCCAGGCCAGGCTCAGCGTCATGCCTTCGCCCTTCTCGTCAAGCACCAGTAGCGCCAGCGCCAGAATCTCGCCGCCACTGCCCGTACCGGCGATCAGCCTTGCGGCCTCCTGCTCGAACAGCACGTTTTGGGTGCCGGTGAAGACCACCAGCGGGGTCAGCCCCGCCTGCTGGCCGTATGCTTCAGCGCATAGCTTTGCAAGACACGCGCAGCGCTCGCGGGGCTCTTTAATCTGGACAACCTTCATTGTGCTCTCTCGTCGTGCTTTTTTGACCAACTCTCGGCGCGCGTGAAGCGCACGCTCGAAGCCCGCAAGCCTAGAGTAAACCGCGTCCAGGTGCCAGAGCGATCACGCACGGCAGGCGCTAATGTGCCAGGCTGATCACACAGAACGACACCCTACCCCAGGCCGACAAGGAGAGCCCGTGCCTCAGTTCATCAACGACCCGACCCTGCCCAAACCCGATTTTCCCGGAAGCCACATGGTGGTGGATGACCACTACGTGTTCATTTCCGGGCTCACCATTGCCGATATCGTCGAAGAGGACCAGGTGGTCGATGACGTCGCCAAGGAGACGCACCGCATCATGCGCGAGCTCGAGCGTATGCTGCGCCAGGAAGAGCTTGAGTGGCGCGACGTGGTTCGCGTCGATATTCACCTGACCGACCTTGGCGAGATCAGCAAACTCGACAGCGTCTACGCCGAGTTTTTCGAAGCGGGTCAGTACCCGGCGCGCACCTGCACCGAGGCGAGCCGCCTGTGCAAGGGCAGCAACGTGGAGATCACGCTGATGGCGAGCCGTAGCCGGCGCTCACAAAGTGAAAGCAAGCCGCAGCCCGATTCGGATACCGGCCCGGAATAACCTTTTCTCACGTTCAAACGCCTTCGAGCCTAGCCTGTGCTCGAAGGCGCGTTTTCGAGTATTCCCACTATTCGCTCGATATCCAGATGCGCTTCCAGCGTATCCGCCAACCGTTCCAGCTCGCGCTCGCGGTGGGCGCTATAGTCGACCGCGCTGCTCGTTTGCAGCCCCAACCGCGCGAGCAGCGCCTGACACGCCTCGCCACCGTCGAACACGCCGTGCAGATAAGTGCCCAGCACCTGGCCATCTTCGCTTACGGCACCATCGACGTGGCTTCCCAGATCGAACAGCGCGCGCTTTAACGCGGCGCCGTGACTGACGCCGTTATGGATCTCGTAGCCGCTCACGCGCACACCCTCCTCGACCATGGTGCCCTCCACGTTTCGAAGCTGCTTGCCTTTGACCATGGTGGTGGTAAGCGCCAAAAGACCAAGCCCAGGTACGCGCCCGGCGGGCCCTTCGAGCCCCTCCGGGTCCTCGACCCACTCACCGAGCATCTGAAAACCGCCGCAGATACCCAGCACGCGCCCGCCGTAACGAAGATGACGCTCGATCGCCGCCTCCCAGCCGTTTCGCTTGAGCCAACCAAGGTCGCTGAGCGTACTCTTGCTGCCGGGCAGGATGATGGCGTCTGCCGGTGGAATCGGCTCGCCTTCATGAACGAAGATCAACGAGACCTGAGGGTGCAGGCGCAGGGCGTCGAAGTCAGTGTGGTTGCTGATGCGGGGAAGCCTTGGCACCACGATCTTCAGCGTTTGGGCGCTTTTGTCGGCCTGAACCCCGGCAATGGCGTCCTCGGCGTCGAGCAGGTGGCCCTTGAGGTAGGGCAGCGTGCCGAATACCGGCTTGCCGGTGTGCTGTGTGAGCCAATCAAGGCCTGAGGTGAGCAGGCCGATATCGCCGCGAAAACGATTGATGATGAAGCCTTGAGTGCGGGCCTGCTCGGAGGCGCTCAAAAGCGCCAGCGTGCCGACGAGCTGGGCGAACACGCCGCCGCGGTCGATGTCGCCCACCAGCAGCACCGGGCAGTCGATGGCCTCGGCGAAGCCCATATTGGCGATGTCGCCTTGGCGCAGGTTGATCTCGGCGGGGCTGCCCGCGCCCTCGGCGATGATCACGTCAAAGCGCGCGCTCAAGTCTCGCCAAGCATCCAGAACGCTTTCCTGCGCGGTGCGCTTGAAGGCGTGGTAGTCGAGCGCATCCATATGACCATGAACGCGGCCGCGCAGAATTACCTGGGCGCCGCGGTCACTTTCAGGCTTCAACAGCACCGGGTTCATGTCGCTGTGAGGCGCCACCCCTGCCGCTATCGCCTGCAGCGCGGTGGAGCGGCCGATTTCGCCGTCATCGACAGTCACGGCGCTGTTGAGCGCCATGTTTTGCGGCTTAAAGGGGACCACCGAAACGCCGCGGCGCGCCAGCACCCGGCAAAGCCCGGCCACCACCGTGCTCTTGCCCGCATCCGAGGTGGTGCCCTGAATCATCAGCGTGGCCATGCGCGCCCCTGGTTAAAAGGGCGAACTCTAGCGGCTGGCGGCCGGGCTGGCAATGGCCAAGGTGCCCGCCGCCGGGAGTGAATAGAGCGGCTTGGTACCTACCAGCTATAGCGGTAATTGACCACCGCCGCCGTATCGTTGGGCGCATCGGCATCGTGGCCAGGCTCGAGGGTGTGCAGTACGTTCAACTGCCACTCGCTGCGCTCGCCGCCGGCGAAGGCATAACCAAGCTCGATATCCACCTGACGCCCGGAAGGCGAAAGCGAGGCTTCGCGGGTTTCGCGCACCACGGTGCCGTCAAGGCGCCGGCCGACCGGCACATTGAAACTGGCATCCGCGCTTTCGATGCGCAGCGGCTGGCGAACGCTTAGCGCCAGCCGCTCGTCGGCACGCGCGCCCTGCCCTTGCCACTGCGCGCCCAACGCCATTTCACGCGCCACGACGTTATCGACGCTGGCGAGCAAACCGCTGCCACCGGCATCACCACGGGCCTGTTCGAATTCGGCGAATCCGCTGAAGCCGCGGCCCAGCGCCATTTGAAGCCCTACGCCGGCAAACGTCATGTGATTGTTTTCGCCGAGGCTCAGCGCGCCGGTGCCGTGAGCACCGAGTAGCCCTTCCTGCTCGCCCAGCCGGCCCACGTGGGTATCGATCGCAAGCGCCGGCGCCAACTTAAACGAGATACCGATATCGGAGCGGTTCGAGCGGTAGCGGCTCTCCTGCTGATCTTCGACGACCCCGGCCCAGTGCGAGGCGCTCAGCTCGACCCGGCTGCCCAGCGCGTAGCGGGTTTGAACGCCGCTCACGCTATCAAGCCCTTGGGTCAGCGCCGAGCCGCCCTGAAAGGAGATCATCGGCATCATGCGGGACTCGGCGTAGCTACTCATCGGGCTTGCCTGGTCGCCCGCGAAGCGGTAAGCGCTGAAGCCGGCGGCACCGAGGCCAGCCGCACCAAAGCCGGTCGCACCGAAGTCGACATCGAAACGACTTGCCAGCGGTGTGCCGGCGCTATCCGTACTCGCCGTGAACTGATAAGCGCCGCTGTCGATGAACTGCGTCTTCACCGCCTGAACCGACGCACTGGAAACGCGCTCCATACCGGTACGCAGCTGATCATCGTGACTCTTGCGCCGCTGAGCATTGCCACTCATGTCGATCGCGTAGTCGCGCCCCAACGCATCGAAGGCCGCCACGTTTTCGAGCGCATTGGTACTGGCGAGCGCGTCGCCATAAGCACCGGAGAGCTGGGCGAAGGAGGCGCTGGCAGACTCACCGCCAAGTGCCACGCTCTCGCCGCTGGCGACCACCAGCTCGCCGGCAGGCGCCAGCGCTGCGTCGATATCGGCGGCTCCCTGGCCCAAATAGAAGAAACCGCAGTTGGCGGTGCCCGAGGCGCCGCAGCTGTTTTGACCAAACAGAGCGCTGTCGCGGCTTGCGGTCTCCAACAGGCGCTGGCTCACCTGCTGCGCCGTCAAGTGAGGCCAGCGCGCAATGATGCCAGCGGCGTACTCCGCCACCCGGGGCGCCGAAATGGAAGTGCCCTGCGCCCCCACCTGACGATTGACGAAAGGCGCGGCCAGCGTGCGCGACTGTAGCTGCGTATCGTCGCCTGGATAGCTGCTCGCCGGGTGCAAATTACCCTGATCATCACTGCCTACAGCGATCAGCATCATGTTAAATAGGCCGGGTTGGCTAGCATAAATGGGGTTACCCCGCGTATCGATCGACGCGCCGCTGTTACCGGCACTGACGACGTACACCGCCCCCTTGCCACCGTTTGCGTCAACCACGCGTTGATAGGACTCCGCTGACGAAACGCCGTTGAAACTCAATCGCGGATCGCTGGCCTCTAAACGACGCGAATAGCTGGTGTTGATGACGCGGGCCCCGCGAAGCGCCGCCTCGCCGATGCCGTAATCCAGCGTGCTGCTGTAGGTCGTTCCGCTCGGATCTTCTACCTTGATCAGATCCAGCCGGGCGCTACCCAGGGTACCGCCGGAAATGGTCGATGCGACAACGTTACCGTGCCACTCATTGCCGCCACTCACCTCCTTGAGACCGGTATGCACGTTCAGGCTATCGATCACGACGTCGTTATTGATGATGCGATCGATATCGAAACCGCTATCGACAACGCCGACCCGCACACCGAGAGGTTCGATCAAAGGGCTTTGATCTGAAGGTGCGTCATTCGGAGGAGACTCCACGGGCAAACGACTGACCGGCGGCTTATCGATTGGCGGCGGTTCTACCGGAAGAGGGGCAGGAGATGGCTCAATCGGCGCCGGCGAAGGCTCGGGCTGGTAAATTCCGGTCGAGGAGTCATCCGGGGCGCCGCCTCCTCCACCGCCGCCGGAGCTGCAGCCCACAAGTGAAACGGCGGAAAACGCAAGTGTGACCGCCACGACCAGCGAGCGGGGTTTGAACGGCGCGGCAGGAAAATAAACGTTCGAGGTTTTCATGGGAGCCCCCTTGAATGAGCGTGACGGCGAGCAGGACAACGTCCAACGCCGTACCGCGACCCCTGACGGACGTTACACTCGCTTTTGATCCGCCCAATCTAGCCCATTTTTATTAGACCATTTAAAAGAGTTAAGCCTTTAAAACGGGACATTTCGTTCAATGATCAGAATCCATTTCATCGCCTATATAATCCCTTTTAATGAATAATCGTTTGGTCATTCAAGGCACTCTCATCAAGCGATATCGATCGCCTCACGGTCGGGCTTGCGCCGACCGCCGGGCAGACAAGCAGCGCGGTTTCGTCTAGGGTAATTGGCCCTTTACGCCATCGATCGTCCTTCATGCAGACACTTTTAAACGACATCACCGAACAGCTCGCTCGTGAAACCGAGCGCGGCAAGGTCGCCGACTACATTCCTCAGCTTGCCGAGGTCGACCCGCACCAGTTCGGCATCAGCCTGGCCACGGTAGAGGGGGAGCGCTTCTCGGCCGGGTGCGCGGCCACCCCGTTCTCGATTCAGAGTATTTCGAAGGTGTTCACGCTCACCATGGGGCTTGGCAAGCTCGGTGACGGCCTATGGGCCAATGTCGGTCGTGAGCCCTCGGGGGATCCATTCAACTCCATCGTCCAGCTCGAACACGAAGGCGGCAAGCCGCGTAATCCGTTCATCAATGCCGGCGCCATCGCCGTGGTGGACGCGATCATGATGGGGCACGAACCCCGGGAGACGCTTGCCGAGATTTTAAGCTTCGTACGCTATATCGCCGACGACACGAGTATCTGCTTCGATCGCCAGGTCGCCGTGTCTGAAATGGCGCACAAGGACCGCAACGCCTCGCTCGCCCACTTCATGAAGGCCTTTGGGCGTCTTCGCCACGATGTCGACAAGGTGCTGGGCACCTACTTTCATCAGTGCGCCATCGCCATGAGCTGCGAGCAGCTCGCTCACGCCGGGCTCTTTCTCGCCTCGAACGGGGTCAACAAGCCCAGCAACCTGCGCGTGGTATCACCCCAGCGGGCGCGTCGGATCAACTCGCTGATGATGATGTGCGGGCACTACGACGCCTCCGGCGAGTTTGCCTTTCGCGTGGGGCTTCCCGGTAAAAGCGGCGTGGGCGGCGGCATACTGGCCATTGCCCCGGGTCAAGGGTCACTTGCGGTTTGGTCGCCGGGACTCGACGAGTACGGCAATAGCCTGCTCGGCGCCCGCGCGCTGGAGATGTTCGTCCAGCGCACCGGCTGGTCGGTGTTTGGGCATTAATTAAACCTTTCCCACTTTTTTCAAACTGACATCCCACCGACACGGCTTTGTCATCAAGCGCCGCTAGCCTCTGTGATCATCAAATGAGATCGATCTCATTTTTTCGACACAGGATGACCTATGGCGGATATAGCGAGCGTGGCAAAGCGTGCAGGGGTCTCCAGGGCCACCGCAGCGCGCGCCTTTTCGAACCCTGAAATGGTGCGAGAACAGACCCGCGAAAAGGTCATGGCCGCCGCCCGAGAGCTGCGCTTTCGGCCTAACGCCGTGGCGCGCCAGCTGCGCTCCCAAGCCACCCGAATGATCGGCGTCATGGTGCCGAGTCTCGACAACCCGGTGTTCGCTGAGCAACTTCAAGCCATGGAAGTAGCCGCTCGCGAGCGTGGCTTTTCGCTTCTGGTCACCACTAGCGAGTACGACCCTGCCCGCGAGAGCGATATCGTCGAGTCGATGCTGCGCCAGCGGGTCGACGGGCTCGTATTGACCGTGGCGGATGCCGAGCAGAGCCCTCTGCTCGCCTCCCTGCGCCGTGAGTCCACACCCTGCCTGCTGGTCTACAACCCGGCGGGCACCAGCGGCTTTCCCTCGGTAGGCGTGGACAACCGCGCCGCCAGCGAAGCGGCCACCCGTCACTTGATCGATCTCGGCCACACCCGCATCGGCATGGTGGCCGGGCCGCTGCTGCAATCCGACCGCGCCCGCCAGCGCTTCGAGGGCTACTGCCAGGCGATGCAAAGCGCGAGGCTCACGCCGCGCGCCCTGGTCGAGATGCCGCGCCACACCCGGGCCGATCTCGCACCGATTAAAAGCTTGCTGGAGGGCAGCCATGCTCTCACCGCGCTGATCGCCACCAACGACCTGCTCGCCATCAGCCTGATCGGCGAGCTCACTCGCGCCGGGTTCAAGGTCCCCGGTGACGTCTCCATCATGGGGTTCGACGGCATTGCCTTGGGCAAGCGCCTCTACCCCTCGCTTTGCACCATCGAGCAGCCCCGCGCCGACATCGGCCGCGAGGCCGTCAACGCCCTGCTCGCTCTACTCGAAGGCGAGCAACACGCGCCACCGCTTCTGCCCTACACCCTGCGCGACGGCGAAAGCGTGGCACCACCTGTCAAACGCACTTCCCCAAGCCAACGAGGTTCTCACCATGCGTAACATGCCCGCACGTCTTCTGCTCGCCACCGCCTTGGCGGGTGTTTCGAGCCTTGCCGCAGCGCAAGATGCCGGTAACGCGATCTGCTACAACTGCCCGCCACAGTGGGCGGACTGGGGTACCCAGCTCGAGCTGATCGAGGAGAAAACCGGTATCCAGGTACCCCAGGACAACAAGAACTCCGGTCAGTCGCTGGCCCAGTTGGTCGCAGAAGCCGCCAGCCCGGTGGCGGACGTGGTCTACTATGGCGTCACCTTCGGCATTCAGGCCATGGACGCCGACGTGGTCGAGCCCTACCAGCCCGCTCACTGGGACGACATTCCAGAAGATCTCAAGGATCCGGAAGGCAACTGGTTCGCCATCCACTCGGGTACCCTTGGTTTCATGGTCAACGTCGACGCGCTCGATGGTGCGCCGGTGCCGACTTCCTGGAACGATCTGCTCGATCCTGCCTACCGCGGCATGGTGGGCTATCTCGACCCGGCTAGCGCCTTCGTGGGCTACGTTGGAGCCACCGCAGTCAACCTGGCGCTCGGCGGTGATCTCGAGGATTTCACCCCGGCAATCGACTACTTCAACGCGCTCTCCGACAACGACCCGATCGTGCCCAAGCAGACCAGCTACGCTCGCGTGCTTTCCGGCGAGATTCCGATCCTGTTGGACTACGACTTCAACGCCTACCGCGCTCGCTACAGCGATGGCGCCAACGTCGAGTTCGTGATTCCCGAAGAGGGTAGCATCGTGGTGCCCTACGTGATGAGCCTGGTCAAGAACGGACCCAACCCGGAAAACGGCCGCGACGTACTCGACTTCGTGCTTTCCGACGAGGGGCAGGCGGTGTGGGCCGATGCCTACCTGCGCCCGGTACGCGAGGAGGCGATCTCCGACGAAGCGCGTCAGGTGTTCCTGCCCGACAGCGACTACGCTCGCGCAAGCGCGGTGGATTACGACGCCATGGCCCAAGCGCAACGCGACTTCTCTGAGCGGTATCTGTCGGAGGTTCGCTGATCATGTCCGCGACGCTCAAGCAGCCCTTCGGGGCTGCTTTACTCGATCGACACCGGCGCCCCTCCCGACGGGCACAGCTGATTACCCTGTTCGCGCTGGTGCCGGCGCTGACGCTGTTCGCGGCGTTCTGGCTACTGCCGTTCTCGCGGCTTCTGCTGATGGGAGCGGAGGCGGATCGCGCCAGCGGCGTCAGCGCCTACCTGACCCTGCTGACCCACCGGCAGTACCTGATCAGCTTGGCGACCACCGTCACGCTTTCGCTGGCGGTATCGATCGCAGCAGTCGGGATTGCCGGCTTCGCCGGTTTCTTTTTGGCGCGCCACCGCTTTGCGGGACAATCGCTACTGGTGGCCATCCTTACCTTCCCGCTCGCCTTTCCCGGCGTGGTAGTGGGTTTTCTAGTGATCATGCTTGGCGGGCGCCAGGGGGCGCTGGCGCAGACGAGTCTATGGCTGTTCGACGAGCGCTGGGTGTTCGCCTATTCGCTGTTCGGGCTGTTCATCGGCTATCTCTACTTCTCGATCCCACGGGTCATCACCACCGTGATGGCGGCCTGCGACAACCTCGACCAGAGCCTGGAGGAGGCCGCGCGTTCGCTCGGTGCCAGCCACTGGCGAGTGATGCGCGACGTAATCATTCCCGGTATCGCACCGGCACTGCTCTCGACAGGCGCGATATGCTTCGCCACCAGCATGGGCGCCTTCGGCACCGCCTTCACACTGGGCACGCGGCTGCCCATTCTGCCGCTAAACATCTACGGCGAATTCACCAACTACGCCAACTTCGCGATGGCGGCGGCGCTTTCGGTGGTGCTCGGGCTGATCACCTGGGCGGCACTGGCGCTGGCGCGCAAGCTGGCGAGCAACGCCTTGGGAGCCTCGGTATGAGTCAGCGCCTGCGTTTTTCACTGCAGCTGGGGTTCACGCTGCTGGTGTGTCTTTTCATGATCGTGCCCATTGCCATGTCGGTTATGGCGGGGCTGACCGAGAACTACTTTCAGGGCTTGCAAAGCGGACTGACGCTGCGCTGGGTAAGCGAGGTGTGGGCGCTCTACTCGGGTACCATCTGGCTTTCGATCAAACTAGCGATAGCGTGTTTGGTCATTACCACGCTGATAGGCGTGCCGGCGGCCTACGGGCTTCTGCGCTGTCGCCACCGCGTCGCCCACGCCATCGAAGAGCTTCTGCTACTGCCAGTGGCGGTACCTGGGCTTGCCACGGCGCTGGCATTGCTGCTGGCCTACGGCAGCTACCGTGAATTTCGCGCTAGTTGGCTGTTCATTCTGATCGGCCACGTGCTGTTCACGCTGCCGTTTATGGTGCGCGCGGTGCACTCGGTCATGCACACCGCCCGCTTGCCGCTTCTCGAAGAAGCCGCGGCGAGTCTTGGGGCGAGCCCTTGGCAGCGCTTTTTCGGCGTAGTAGTGCCCAACTGCGCCAGCGGCATTCTGGCCGGCGCCTTGATGGTGGTCACGCTTTCGATCGGCGAGTTCAATATCACCTGGATGCTGCACACCCCGCTCACCAAGACCCTGCCGGTCGGGCTTGCAGACAGTTACGCCTCGATGCGTCTGGAAGTGGGCTCTGCCTACACGCTGGTCTTTCTGCTCATGATCGTGCCGCTTCTGGTGATGATCCAGTGGGCCGGAAAGCTGACCGGCCCGCGCCGCTGACCCCTATTCTTCTATTTGAAAACGTTGCAGAGAGCGATCATGTCAAACTCCTCGAGTATCACGCTGACCCAGTGCAGCCGCACCTTCGCCGGCGGCCATGTTGCCCTGAAGCCGCTCGACCTTCACGTCAAGGCGGGCGAGACCTTGGTGCTTCTAGGCCCCTCGGGCTGCGGCAAGACTACCACGCTCAGAATCATCAGCGGGTTGGAGCGCCCGGACCCGGGCGGCCGGGTGCAGTTCGGCGAGCGTGACGTCACCGACCTACCCATTGAGAAGCGCGATGTGGGCATGGTGTTTCAAAACTACGCGCTGTTTCCCAACATGAATGTGGCCGACAACATCACCTACGGGCTTCGCATTCAGAAGGTTACGCGTGCCGAGATCGACCGTCGCTTGGCCGAAGTGTTGGAGATGGTGGATTTGAAAGGCTATGCCGAGCGTTCTATCAGTGCGCTTTCCGGGGGACAGAAGCAGCGCGTGGCGCTGGCCCGGGCCATTGCCGTACGCCCCCATGTGCTGCTTTTCGACGAGCCGCTGGCCGCCCTCGACGCCAAGCTGCGCGACCGGCTGCGCTTGGAGATCGGTTCGCTTCTGCGCGAGCTGGGCATCACTGCGGTGTACGTGACTCACGACCAGGACGAAGCGATGGCGCTGGGTGATCGCATCGCCGTGATGCAGGAGGGGCGCATCGCCCAGCTTGGTACCCCACGCGAGATTTACCACCATCCGGCCAACGCCTTCGTGGCCGACTTCATCGGCGCGGTCAACCGCCTCGAGGTTCAAGCGCAGGCGTCAGATGGGGCATTTTGTGTGCCCGGCGGCACGCTGGACGCGCCGCACTTGGGCAAGGCCGCCACTCTCTACTGCCGCCCGGAGGACATCCAGGTGGTGCCTCTCGAGAAAGCCCAGCTCAAAGGCCGCATCATGGAGAGCGTCTTTCTAGGCCAAGCGCAGCAGCTGGCGGTAAATACCGGCGGCGATACGACGCTATCGGTGCGCGTTTCGTCACGCCAAACCTGGCCAAAGGGGAGCGAGATCGGGCTAATGATTCCCGCGCAGGCACTGTTTCAGCCCTCGGCCAGCGGAGCAAGCGCGCATGGATAAGCCCTTTTTGATCGCCCAGATCACCGACCCGCATATCAAGGCCTTCGGCAAGCTCTCCTACCGTCAGGTGGATACGGCGCGCGCCTTAACGCAGGCGATCGACACGCTAAATGCGCTGACGCCGCGCCCGGATCTGGTGCTTATCAGCGGCGACCTGGTCGATTTCGGCCATCCCGAGGAGTACGCCACGTTCATGCGATTGACCGAGGCGCTAACGCTGCCCTTCTACGTCATCCCCGGCAACCACGACCACCGCGACAACCTGCGCAATGCGCTCAAAAGCCACCGCTATCTGTTTCAGCACCCCGAGTATCTGCACTGGGTGGTGGATGACTACCCCATCCGCCTGATTGGTCTGGATACGCTGGTACCCAATAAGCCCCACGGCGAGCTTGATGCCGCAAGCCTTGCGTGGCTGGAGGCTACTTTGGCAAAGCGCCCGGAAGCGCCGACGCTGGTAATGCTACATCACCACCCGTTTGTAAGCGGTATCGACCACATGGACCGCCAGCCGCTGCTCGATGCCGGGGCGCTCGAAGCGGTGATCGAGCGCCATCCGCAAATCGAGCGCGTGTTGTGCGGGCATCTTCATCGCAGCTTGCAAGCGCGCTTTGGCGGCACCCTAGCGCTTAGCTGCCCTGGAGTGTCCCACCAAGTGAGCCTGGATCTAAGCGCCGGCGGTCCGGCACACTTTCAGCTCGAGCCGCCGGGTTATCTGCTGCACGCCTACACCCCGCAAAGCGGGCTGATCACCCATCAGGGCTTCATCGAACGCTACCCAGGCCCCTACCCGTTCTTCGACGTTAATGGGCTGATCGATTGAGCAGCGCCTCGTACACCGCCAGGTCACTTTCCGAGAAACAGCAAAACGTGACCGACTCGACCGTCGAGTTTTCACTTAGCGCCGCCTTGACTGTTTCTACCGCGATCTCGGCGGCTTTCTCGATGGGAAAGCGGTAAATGCCGGTGCTAATGCTGGGAAAGGCGATGGAGCGGGCGTCGACGGATTCGGCGAGTTCTATCGCTCGGCGGTAGCAGCCGGCGAGTTTCTCGGCCTCACCGCGCTGTCCGCCGTTCCACACCGGGCCGACGGCGTGAATCACGTAGCGGGAGGGAAGCGCGAAGCCGTCGGTGAGCTTGGCGTCGCCGGTTTCACAGCCGCCGAGTGTGCGACACGCCTCCTTGAGTTCGCGCCCGGCGGCGCGGTGAATCGCGCCGTCCACCCCGCCGCCGCCCAGCAGCGACTGGTTGGCGGCGTTGACGATCGCATCGACCTCGAGCGTGGTGATATCGGCCTGAATCGCATCGATTTTCATAGCGTACTCCCTTATTTAACGCGTTCAGGTTAACGATAGTCGACCCGGCTCCGGGCTGCCCTCCTTCGCGCTTTTTTGGCCGCTCTCCCAGGCCTGCACCATTTGCTTTCGCGCCACGCCCCAGCGGTAGCCGCCCAGCGCCCCACTTTGCTGGATCACCCGGTGGCACGGAATCCAGAGCGCAACCGGATTCGCACCCACGGCGCTGCCGACCGCCCGGGATGCGCCGGGCTTTCCAAGCGCTTTGGCCAGCTGGCCGTAGCTTGCAAGATCCCCGGCGGGAATCGCGAGCAGCGCGCGCCATACCGCGACCTGAAAATTGGTGCCCGCCACGTGAAGTGATAGCGCCCGCTCGTTAAAATCCGCGCCGTCGAAAAGCGCCTCTACCACGTAGCGCGTGGCCTCGGGCTGGTGAATTAGCCGGCTTTTGGGCCACGCGGCGGTGAGACCGGCGAGCTGCTCCCCCACTCCACCTGCGCCGATAAACCCCAGCCGGCAGATACCCCGCTCGGTGGTGGCCGCCAGCGCTGCGCCAAAAGGGGTTGGGTGAACACCGTAGTAAATGGTGAGTCCTTCGCCCTGTCGCTTGTGCTCGCCCGGTGTCACCGCATCGAGCGAGACGAAATGATCGTAAAGTCGGGAGCCGCCGCTAAGCCCCACCTCGTGGGCGGCCTGAAGCAGCGAGTCGGTCGAGGCCATCAGCCGCTTGGCGCGCGAAAGGGTCAGCGCCTGCAAAAAACGCTTGGGCGAAACGCCGGCGTAGCGGCGGAAAAGACGCTGGAAGTGGGCGGGGCTCCAGTGCACGTGAGCCGCCACCTCGGCAAGGCTTGGCTGGCACGCCGCGTTCTCCACCATGTAGGCCATCGCCTTTTCGATCCGCCCAAAGTCGTCCATTGCCCGCTCCCTTGTTGCTGACCTTCGAAGCTTAAGCGCTTTTCGACCGGCTGCCGACCCGAATCCTGCGCACTCCTTGATGAAGCCTCGTCACACCTGGCCTTTCGCACCGGTCTGTGACCACATCAATTTTTTACAATACCCGCGCGCCCAGCGCTGAAATACTTCGGGCTCTCGTTAGCCAAGGAGCACTACGATGAGCGTCTCGCTACTGCTGCCGATGTCAGCCTTTGCACTGGCCGCCTCCATCTCGCCGGGCCCGGTCAATTTGGTGTGCATGAGCAGCGGCATCCACTACCGGGTCGCACGGGGGCTGGTATTCGTCACCGGCGCCACGCTTGGCTTTATTGCGCTGTTTTTGAGCGTAGGCGCCGGGCTCTATTCGCTGCTGAGTCTCTGGCCAGCGTTCGAGGTTCTGCTGCGCTGGGCAGGCGTGGCGTTTTTGCTTTACCTGAGTGCCAAGCTTGCGTTGGACAACGGGCGGCTCGCCCAAAACTTCAACGCCCGAGCGCCGGGATTTCTGAGCGGTGCCTTGATGCAGTGGCTCAACCCCAAGGCGTGGCTCGCCTCGGCGTCCGGCATCAGCGCCTACGCCGGTGCCAACGCCGAACACACGCTACTGTTTGCCGCGCTCTACCTTCCCATCTGCTGGCTGTCGCTTTCATGCTGGGTCTTTGCCGGGGCGTTTCTGAAGCGCTACGTGGCCAATCCGACCCTTTTGGTCGTGGTCAACCGTGTGCTTGCGTTACTGCTGGCCGTGAGCTGCCTGTTCATCGTGCTGGACTAGCGCAGACTTCCCGGTTGAGTGGGTTCGATACTGATGCGGCGTGGCAGCGAGCAGTCGCTTGAAGGTACGCTGAAAATGGGGCTGGTCGTTGAAACCCAGCGCTAGCGCCGTCTCCGCGATGGAGTGGCCCTGGTTTAGCCATTCGCGCCCCAACTGAACGCGTCGATTGATCAAATAGGCTCGGGGGGTCATGCCGTAGTGATGCTTAAACGCGCGAATCAGGTGCCCACTGCTGTAACCGCTTATACGACAAAGTCGTTCGAGCGTGAGCCGCTCCAGCGCGTGATGATCGAGATAGGCCGCCAAGCGCTCGAGCGGCGCCGGCACCTTCATTGAAGAGCGCTCAGAGCCTGATTGCACGTGAGAAAATACCGCTAAAAGCGTCTCGGTGAGCGCTCCACGTTTGCGCGCAAGGTTTGCGCGCTCGTCCAGCAATAAAGCCGCCATGCGCCGATAACGCCGGTAAAGTACGGGCGTCGACAGCGCCGCCGTAGGAATATCCTGCCATTCGGGTGATTTTGAAAGCCCCGAGCGGTAGCGCAGCTCGCTCACCCAATCGGTATCCACGTACAGCATCAGATACGCCCAGGGTTCCTGCTCGATGGGGTTACAGGCGTGGACCCAGCCCGGGTTCATCATGACCAAATCCCCCGCGCAAATGGCATGAGTGTCATCCCGGTAGTAGAACGTGCTTCGCCCCCGCGTGACTGCGCCAAGCGACCACTGCGCATGGCTATGTCGGGCGTAGGCAACTTGGCGCGCATCGCCAATGCAGCGAAGCTCTACCTGAGGCAGACGCGGATCGCGCCAAAAAAGAGGAGTCGATGCGTTCATCGCCGTACCTTTCGAAAATACGTATTGACCGATTGCCGAAAACGGCAATGCGGAAAGCGTTAGGCCTTTGGCACTGTATCACCTACGCTAAGGGTGGGTTTTAAGCGTCCGGCTCGGGCCACCTCTTCATTCAGGATGATGAAGTCTTGCCAATTAGTCAGGAGGACATCGTGGCTTACAACACGCCCGATCATAAAGATGCCGTTCAACTCTACGCCCGGATGGGCTACGCCTCTCGCGGTATCGTCTATTTGCTGGTCGGGGGGCTGGCGGCGTTAGCCGCCTTCGGCCAGGGCGGACAAACCGAGGGCAGCCGCGGGGCGCTCGAGCGTCTTCTCGCCGCACCGTTCGGTAAGGTGCTGCTTGGGCTGATCGCGCTCGGGCTTTTGGGCTACGCCATGTGGCGCTGCATCCAGGCGATCAAGGACACCGACGCTCACGGTAGTGAGGCCAAGGGCCTTGCCATCCGCGCCGGCCTTTTGATCAGCGCGGTTACCCATACTCTGCTGGCGTTTTACGCCGGTACGCTGATCTTTCGTTTCGGTGGCTCCTCCGGCGACTCCGGTGGCTCTGGTGGTTCGCAAGGCACAGTGGGTTGGCTGTTCGAGCAGCCCTTCGGCCGCTACCTGGTCGGCTTCGTGGGGCTTTGCATCATCGGCGCGGGGATCGCTCACTGTATCAAGGGAGTAAAAGCCAAGTTCGACAAACACTTCGACATGCCCGAATCCACCAAGCGCTGGGCGTACCCGGTGTGCCGCTTCGGCCTGGTCATACGAGGCATCGTCTTTTTGATCGTCGGCGGTTTTTTCATCACGGCGGCCTATCATATCAACCCCAGCGAAGCGGGCGGCACCGAAGAGGTGTTCTCAGCGCTTCGCACCCAAGCCTTCGGTCAGTGGCTGCTGGCCTTTGTGGCCATTGGGCTTTTCGCCTTTGGCGCCTACAGCGTGCTGGCGAGTATCTATCGCCGCATCAACCCGGGGATGTAGAAAACACACATGGCCATGGCATCGAAGCGTACCAAAGCGTGGCTTGCACGCCTGAATGGCTCCAAAAACATGCTCTGGCTTCTAGGTACGCTGTCGTTTCTTGAAACGATCATTTTGCCTATTCCGCTCGAACTCATTTTGATTCCGCTAATGGCGGCCAACCGTGAGCGCATCTGGCGGCTGGCGGCGGTCACCACCGCCGGCTGCCTGCTGGCCTCGCTGGTCGGCTATGGCGTGGGGCTTTTGCTGTTTCAGTCGATCGGCACCTGGTTCATCACCTTTATGGGGATCGAGCAGAGCTTTCAGTCTTTCCAGACGTTTTTCAACCAGTACGGCTTCGCCGCCATTTTGGCCATCGGTATCCTGCCGATTCCGTTTCAGGTGGCCATGATCACCGCCGGGCTTTCGAATTACCCGGTGCTGCTGTTCGCGCTCGCCGCGCTGATCGCTCGCGGGCTTCGCTACTACGGGCTGGCTTGGCTGGTCAGTCGCTTCGGTCATCGGGTGCTGGATCTTTGGAAGCGCCACGCCCTTCTGACCAGCGTGGTGGCTGGCGTAGCCGTATTACTGCTCACCCTCATTTTGCAGTTTCTCGCGGGGCAGGTCATGTGAGGCTAGATACCGTACTCCCGCTCGACTTTGGCAATGCGCGTTTTGAAATGCCGGTACCAGCGCCGGTGGCCCAGCCGCTGGGCTTCCAAGTGCTCGGCGTGGGCCTTCCATGCCTTGATCGAAGCGATATCCGCCCAGTAGGAGACCGTCACCCCTACCTCTTCCCGGGCGGCCTCCACGCCCAGAAAGCCTGGCTGCTCGGCGGCGAGCGCCACCATGCGCCCGGCCATTTCGCCGTACCCCTCATCGACATCGGTGCGAATCGAGGTAAAAATCACCGCATAGTAAGGCGGCTCGGGGGTTTGGGCGATTAAAGACATGGGCGGGGTCCTGTGGTCGTTTGGGCCTTAAAATCCTAAGCGTGGCGATCGAGCTCGATCAAGCCTAAAACTCCTTTTTTCTCAATCGATTATAAAATGTCCGTAAATGTCCGCTTTCTGGCCGAAGCACGTATCGTAGCAGTGGCGCTGCCTCGTTAAGCTCTCGTTTCACTCAACCAGGAAGCCTGCCATGACTCACCCAACGACCGCTTTACTCTTGATCGATGTTCAAGCCTCCTTTCCCGCCAAGGAGTACTGGGTACAATCGCTTTTCGAGACCTGGCGCCCCCATCAGCGTGCCCTGCTGGAGTGCGCCAAGGCGCTGAACATTCCCATCGTGCGGATCTTTCACGAGGCCCCGGGAAGTCACGGGCCTTTCGACCCCGATCACGGCCTGATACGCCCGCTCGACGGCTTCGCGGATGAAGCGGCCGCGACCTTCCACAAGCGCGTGCACAACGCGTTTAGCGATACCGGGCTCGAACAGTGGCTACGCGAGCGCGACATCTCGCGCCTGGCGATTAGCGGTATTCGTACCGAGCAGTGCTGCGAAACCACCGCGCGGGTCGGCTCGGATCTGGGGTTTGCGGTCGACTTCGTCAGCGACGCCACGCTCACCTTTCCTATGACGCGCCACGGTGTGACCTGGTCTGCCGAGGATATCAAGGCGCGCACGGAGCTGGTGCTGGAGGGCCGCTTTGCGCGTATCATCGATACTCAAAACATGATCGATGAGTGGCAAACCCAGCGTGACTAGCTTTCGACCCTTGAATTCGCCGCCCGTAGGTGAGAATGCCCCCCTGCGGGTGGCGGTGCTAATGATGCCAGGCCAGGTGCCGCTCGATCTGATCGGACCGCTGCAGGTACTGCACTGTGCCGAACGCCTCTCCTTGAGCGTTGAGATCAGCTACCTGGGGCCGAGCACGGCGCTCGAGTGGCTGGGGCCTCTTACCCTGGGCGGCATCGCGCCGCTGCCTTTGGAGCTTTCGCATCACCACTTGCTGCTGATCCCGGGTCAGTATCGCAGCGCGGTCGACCCGTTAGCCCAGCGGGCGTGCATCGAGTGGCTGAGAGCCAACGTTAACCAGGTCGACACCATGATGACGGTGTGCTCCGCTACCCTGTTGTTGGCCGAGGGCGGCCTGCTTGACGGCCGCCGCTGCACCACCCACCACACCCTGTTGGATCAGCTGCGCGAGAAGGCGCCGAAGGCCCGCGTGCAGGGCGACTGTATCTTCATCGAAGACGGGCGCTATTTAACCAGTGCGGGTATTTCCACGGGTATCGATACCATGCTGCACTGGTTGACACGCGTGGGCGGCCACGCACTGGGGCTTTCTGTGGCGCGCGAAATGGTACTCTATTTACGCCGCAGCGGTCAGGAGCCCCAGCTCGGCGCTTGGCTGGAAGGCCGTAATCACGTGGATGAGCGTATTCATCGCGTGCAAGACGCCATTTGCGCCGCCCCCGCGAAGGCCTGGCGGGCAGAGGTGCTGGCGTGCCAGGCCGCCATGAGCGAGCGACATTTCCGCCGTCAGTTCAAACAGCTGACCGGCATGCAGGTAAGCGACTACATCAGCGGTTTGCGACTACAGCGTGCCAAAACCCTGATGGTGGAAACTACCTGGACGCTCGGCCGCATCGCCGACGAGACCGGCTTCGGTGATGAGCGCCAGTTTCGCCGCTGCTGGGCGCGCCTGGAGACGCGCCCGCCCAGCGAGTGGCGCCGCGCCCATCCCGGCCAAGCGGTAGCGACTACAGCGCCAGCACAATTTGAATTGCCATGACGATCATGCACACAAGCCCCACGCCGTAGGCGATGGTGCGCCAGGGCTGAAGGCGTGCAAGATACGCGAGCGTATGCGCGTAGCGCGCCGCGGTGAACCCCATGAACAGCCACATGGCAAGCCCGGGCGACGCCCCAACCAGCACGTAGGCCATGCCCAGGGCCAAAAAGATGGGGATATTCTCCAGATCGTTGGACCAGGCCTTGCTCGCCTGCTGCACCTGAGGGAGCTCCTCCTGTGCTGGCTCCTTCCCTGCCATGCGCGCGTCTTCGGGGGTCTTAAAGGTCATTTTGGTAATGCGGTGATACCCCTGATACAGCCCGGTCGCCCACATTTTGACAAATAGCAGCACCGTCGCCATGGCGTACCAGTAAACAGCGTCATCCATGAAGGCCTCCTTGTATCGGTTGATGGCCGCCGCGACAAACCCTGCCACGGCTTAAAGCCACTGTAAGCATAGCCGACGCTTGTACTAGCGGGGAAAACACCGCCGGTGTTCAATAGACGCTCATCGAGAGTTTTTAGGCAGCTACCCCCATGCGCGATGTGATTTTGCCAGACAGTGCGGCCCGGCTGAATTTTTACCCGCGCTCGCCCAGTGCCGGGCTCTCCCCCTGGGTGCAGTGCCTTTGGAGGCTCGAGCGAAAACCCGGCTTTGCGGGCAGCGAGAAGCTCTACCCCGATGCCGGCGCCAGCCTCACCATCACACTCGACCCGCTCAACCCGACGATCACGCTGTGTGTCAACCGCCATACTCTTTTTGAGACATGGGATACGCCCGCTCGCAAACTGGGGGTTCGTTTCAGGCCCGCCGGCGCCTACGCCCTGCTGGGGCTTTCGCCATCGCGCTTTACCGACACTCACTACCTTCTGGATGGCAGTGAACGCTCGCCGCCTTGGCAGGCGAGCCTTTCGCGCGTGGCCGAGCGGCTCTATCGTTTGACGCCTGATGAGGGCCTGGCGCTGTTGGATGCCTGGCTATGCCAGCGGCTAACGACGCTTACGGCGCCCAGCCGGACGCCACAGTTGGTCGAAGCGCTTTCGCGGCTTTCCTGCTCGCCATTAGAGGCGGGAGCGCGGCTCGGGCTATCGAGGCGCACGCTTGAGCGCCGGCTCGAGCGCGAGGCAGGTGTCTCCCCCGGCCAATTAATGGCGTTTGCTCGGCTGCACTACGCTCGCCGCGCGTTGATCGGTTCCCGCCAGCCTCTGGCACAGATCGCCCTGACCTGCGGCTATCACGACCAATCGCACTTCAGTCACGCTTTTAAGCGTTTCGCGCTGGAAGCGCCCGGCGCCTACCGGCAGCGCAAACTGTCGCAAATCTACAAGGCGTAGCGCGCGAGGGACCCTACGCTGGCGCTTCATTCACTGATGAGGCCTCCCCCATGACCGAACGTTTATCGCGCCAGCAGGTGTACCAACTCGCTCCGTGGCTCAAGTCCCCATTAATCACGCTTTCACGCCTCGCCCCGAAGAGCCGTGTGACCCCGGCCATCAAGCACCTGGTGGAGCTGCGCGTTTCGCAGCTCAACGGATGCGCCTTTTGTCAGCGCCTGCACGCCGAAGAGGCGCGCGACAGCGGCGAGCGCCAGGCGCGGTTGGACGTACTGCCGGTGTGGGCGGAGGTAGATGCGTTCGATCCGCTCGAGCGCGCGGCACTAGCCTGGGCCGAGGCGCTGACGCTGGTTCACCAGCACGCCATCGATGACGCGACCTTTGATCAAACCCTCGCCGCATTCGGCGAGCGCGATCTGCTCGCGTTTACCTCTATCGTGATCGCCATGAACGGCTGGAACCGGCTCGCGGTCAGCATGCGGTTCGCCCCGGATAGGGTGATGTAAGCGGCGATTGCTCATCTTGAGGGCCTTTTGATACCGGGCTTCTAAAACCCCAAGCGCTCGTTTACCATGCGCCACCCCCTTCTCGAGCGCTGCCCGTCATGTCCGCCAATGCCCTGTATACCGATCTTTCTCGTTACTACGATGTCATGTGCGAGGAGATCGACTACCCGGCGCAGAGCCGCGCCGTAGAGCGCTTGAATCAACTCTTCGGCAACGGCGGGCGCCGCCACCTTGATCTTGCCTGCGGTACCGGCCCCCACGTGCGCCATTTTCTCGATGCAGGCTTTGAAAGCACCGGGCTCGACCTCAACCCGCCCATGCTGGAACAAGCCGCCAGGCGCTGCCCCGAGGCGCGTTTCAGCCAACAGGACATGGGCGACTTCGTTGTCGACGAGCCGCAGGATCTGATCACCTGCTTTCTTTACTCGATTCACTACAGCGCGGACGTCGAGCGCCTCAAGGCGTGTATCGAAAGCGCCTGGCGTGCGCTCGAGGCGGGCGGCGTGTTCTGCTTCAACGCCGTGGACAAGGAGAAGATCGACAACGCCCTTTCGGTCAAACACACCGCACGCCGAGAAGAGGATACGTTTACGTTCAGCTCGGGTTGGCACTACCCAGGCCAGGGAGAGCGCCAGTCGCTAAGACTCAGCATCGAGAAAACCACCGCCGGGCAGAGCGAGCGCTGGGTCGACGAACACGCCATGGTCGCCGTGAACTTTGGCGAGCTGGTCGCGCTATTAAGGCCCTACTTCACCGTCGAGGTGTTCGAACATGATTTCGAGGCGATCACGCCTTGGAACGGCGAGACGGGCAACGCGCTGTTCGTGTGCGTAAAGGGGTAACGCGACGCTGAAAACGTCGGCTACTGCACGTAGTAGCCGCTTACCCGCCAAGCCCCATCCTCGAGGTGCGGCGTGACGGTCTCGGTCACTTGCCTGTTAGCGAAGCTGGTTTGAAAGGTAAAAACCTTGAGATCCCCGCGGGGCGCGCCGGGCATGGAGGTTTCGCTGATCACGCGCAGCGGACGGCGCGACTCCACCGGCCCCATGTCCTTTCGCGCAAGTTCCACGGTGCGCGCCAGCATGTCCGGCGATAGCGGGCGCTGCAAAAGCGGAGACGACGATTCCCAGGCTTTCTCGAACTCGCCACTATCGATGCTGGCAAGCCAGGCCATCACCGCCGTTTCCGCGGGGTCGCTGTGGGCATTGGCGTGGGCGGGTAGCACGGATAAAGCGAAAGCCGCTATTAAGGCGCGGTGCGAAGTAGGCATGAAGGCCTCGTATAAAAAAAACGGGTGTCTTCTTTATATCGGTCGTGCGGCAGCGGGCTTTAGCCCGTACTACGCCTTATAGAGCGCAAAACGCTAACCTTTATTTATTCAGCCGGCGTGGGTGCCAGCGGCTGGTGCCGTATTTGCTTTAGCCTGGCCTTGTCACTAGGGTAGTGAGCGGAGCCACCTCTCACGCTCCCCCGCATATCGCCCTCTCAAACCGGCGGTATGCAATCCAGCCGGCTATCAATAATTAAAAACGGCATATAAAACGACATTCGCAAGGAAATCATCATGTCCTACCCACACGTATGCCAGTTCAAGCGGCTGGCACTCGGGCTTAGCGTTTTTGCGGCCATGCTCTCCAGCGCCCAGGCGCAGACCAGTGACGCTCAAACCATCGACGAGCTGCGCGCTCAGCTCAATCAGATGCAGCAGCGCATCGAGCAGCTCGAGCGCCAGCAGTCCCAGGGCGCATCGAATAATGATCAGTCGATGGCATCGAATCAGGGCACTTCCGGCCAGAGCAGTTCCGACCAGAGCAGCTCCAGCCAAACCGGCTCGACTCAAAGCAACGCAAGCCAGGACGCTTATGGCGAAGGCACCGCCACGGGCACCTCGGCCAACGGCGAAGAGGCCCAGCTTGCCCAGCAAAACCAGCAAGCGCTGGAAGAGATGCAGCAGGTCGAAATTGGCGGGCTGCTCGAACTCAGCGGCAGCGTCAACGACTGGGACAGCCAGAGCAAGGACACCTCGGGCGATCTCGACTTCGGCAAGTTCGTCGTCACCGTTCAGGGCGAAACCGGCGCTATCGACTACTCGATGGCCTACCGCTTTTACGACGACTACCACTTTTTGCAGCACGGCTGGATCGGCTACAACCCCACCGAGCAAGACTCGTTCAAGCTGGGCCTGGTGCAAACGCCCTTCGGCAACATGGACTACGGCTACCTGGGCTGGTACGGCAACCTGGGGTATATCGCGGGCTTCAACGATAACCAGAATGCCGGCCTGAAGTGGGACCACTCCGCCGGGCCCTGGGACACGTCGCTTGCGTTTTTCAAAAGCGACAGCCTGGGCAATGGCAATGAGCACTACGGCGCCAACGCCGTAGGCGATAGCGCCCAGGGCAACAGCGAAGAGAATCAGGTCGCGGCGCGCGTGGGCTACACCTTCGGCCATGACACCGACTACGCCACCCAAGTGAACGTGTCGGCGAAAGGTGGTCAGCTCTACAACCGCAACACCGAACGTAGCGGCGACAACTGGTCGGCAGCACTCGGCGTGGACGGAAGCTACGGCAACTGGCGCACCCTGGCCCAGGCCACCACCTACGAGTACAACGCCAAAAACCCGGCAGAGAGTACATCGGGCATTTCCGACAACGCCCTGCAGATCGGCGCGTTCAACTTCAACTACCTGATCCCCGCCCAGGGCGAGATCTACTCGGCAAGCGTAGGCTACAACCTGGACGTGGACTGGGGCCCGGTCGAAAGCCTCTTCTTCTTCAACGACTTCAGCGTTATCGATCCATCGGGAGACTTTACCGCCCTCAACGGTGGCTTCGGCGATCAGCAGAACCCGATGGTCAACGATTTGGGCGTGCAAATGACCGCCGGACCGTTCTTCGCCTGGTTCGATATCGTCTCGAACAAGAACGGGCTGGACTACTTCGGCTCGCCGGTCGACGACGGCTGGAACACCGCGTTTTTGACCAACTTCGGCTTCGAGTTCTAACTCTCCCCCCAACGCCAAAGGCCACCTGTCGAGGTGGCCTTTTTGGTGTCGAGCGCTACCGCTTAGGAAGCCGGCGACGCTGGACGGTGCTGGTGTTGCAGGCCCATTAGAAAGGTGCGCAGCACCTGGTCCTTACACTCGCGGTAGTTCTTGTGGCTGGGCTTGCGAAAGAAGGCGCTCAGCTCGTGGGCACTCAGCGGCAATCCTTCACTTTCGAACAGCGCTAAAATGTCCTCGGCCTGCAGATTCAAGGCGATGCGCAGCTTCTGAAACACCTGGTTATTAGTGAGGCTGGGCTCCGGCGTCGGCGCCGGGCCTTCACGCTTGCCGCGCTTGTGGCTGATGAAGCCGTTCAAGAACCCCGCCAAGTCCTTGTCTCGCATTGACTTGAAGGCCTCGTCGTCATCCTTTTTGAGCCAGGCGGTGACCTGCTCCAGCGACACATCGACGTCAGCCAGCTTGAAAATGGTGACGATGGCGGTGTCCTTCAGGTCGAAGGCGTAGCGAAGGCGGCGAAAAATATCGTTATTGGTCAACGTTTAATCCTAACGGGAGGTCAGCGTGGCCAAAAGCGCGTCGATCTCGGCTTTTAGCTCGTCGTCTTCGATGTGCGCGGCGCTGGCTTTGGCCTGGCGCAGGCTCTTGAGGGCGGCATCCGACTCATCGAGTTCCACCTGAAGCGTCGCCATGGAGTAACCGATTGAGGCGACGTAATCCGGCAAGGGCCGGGCCGCGGCTTTATCCAGCGCTTTCTGGTAAAGCGCTAGCGCCTCATCTGATTCTTCGGTGAAGTCCGCCAGCGTTTCCCACTGTTCCGGGTGATCCTTCTCGGTGTACTCGTTGTCGATACAGATCGCCTCGAGCTCGCCATAAAGCGCCTCGAACGCCTCACGGTCCTCCTTGTGAGCCGCGCGCATCAGCTTTTCGGCCAGTTCATACACGGCCTTGTGAAGTTTGGTGTTGATCACAGCACTACCTTGAAAATCGAATGAATGGACGCGGCTGCTTCACAGGGCGGCCTTTTCACCATTGTAACGTGCGTGGCCGCTGCGGGCTTTGCTATTTATATTCTCAAGCGTTATCGAAAGTGAATTAAGTGGGCCGGGTAAACGCCCGGCGCGCCTCCTTGATGCGCGGACGTAGAAAACACGCCTCCGCGTGATCGTTGATCATCCCCATCGCCTGCATGAAGGCGAACACCGTGGTGGGGCCGACAAATTTCCAGCCGCGTTTCTTGAGATCTTTCGAGAGCGCCACTGAAGTCGGCGACGTGGAGACACTTTGCGGGCTGGCGATCTCACCTTTCTCTGGCTCGAAGCGCCAGAAATACGCCGCCAGCGCCCCCTGCTCTTCGACCATCTCGCAAGCGCGCCGAGCGTTATTGATCACCGCCTCGATCTTGCCGCGATGGCGAACGATGCCGGCGTCCTTGAGCAGGCGCTCGACATCGCTTTCATCGAAAGCGGCCACCCGATAAAAATCGAACCCGGCAAACGCCGAGCGAAAATGCTCGCGCTTGGCCAGAATCGTGCGCCAGCTCAGCCCCGCCTGAAACCCTTCCAGGCTGATCTTCTCGAACAGTCGCTGATCATCGGCGACCGGAAAACCCCACTCAAAATCGTGATAAGGCTCGAGCACGTCAGGTGCTACCGCGCACCAAGCGCAGCGGCGTTTTCCGTCCAGGCTTTGAGTAGTCTTGTCCATCAACTCGGCATCCGATCAGTCAAAACGAGTAAGCAGCTTAAAAGTGGCGGTTTGATGTGTGGTGCTTTGGCGTGCACGACGGCCTCACAGTAGCTTACAAGCAGGTGAAAAAACCTTGAAGACCCGAAAGCGATCAGCGCAACGATACCAGTCCACCCTCTGTCATGTTTCCTTTACTAGAGCACCACTGTTCCCGCGTCTGACGATACATTCGCAACGTGCAGCCGTGATATTCCTGAATCTCGAAATGATCGAATCCTGCTTTCGCGGCGACCTTTTGCGAGGCCGTATGTTCTGGCTCGATCAGGGCAACGACTGAGGGCAGCGATTTCTCGTTGAACGCTTGATCGAGCACTGCCCTCACCGCCTCGGGAGCAAAGCCCTGATTCCAGTAGCGCGCGGCCAGCCGGTATCCCAGCATGATCTCTTCAACGCCACCGATTTCTTCCGGACTGACGCCGCAAAAACCGATCAGCAGGTGAGTATCCTTCTCCACCAGCGCCATTGGGCCCATTCCGTGGGCTGCATAGCACGTACAGCACCACTCGATGAATTGGCGTGTGGCCGCTTCATCGAATACACCGCGTATGGAATATTTCATGACCTCTGGGTCACCCAGAATTGAAGTGAGAGCCGACAAATCGTTTAGAGAAAGCGGACGAAGCCGCAGCCTGTGAGTTTCAAGGTAGCGCATCCCTTTTCCTCGTATCGCTTGCGACATTGATAAGCTATTGCTTATTAAGTTATCGCATACCGGCACGCCATTTGACAGAGCCTGGCGGGGCCACAATGATGCCACTCGCAGAGTGAGAACGTCTGGTGTCAATCGAGTACACGGTATAGTCTCAGCGCATCCAGGTGTTGCAAGCCATTTTCGATGATCGGTTCGGAATAATGTTCCAGGAAATGATTTTTCAAGACTCGATCGACTCGGAACCCGTGGCGCTGATAATAGGTCAGTTGATAGCCGAACGCCCCGGTATTGAGTTCTACCCGCTGCATGTTCCTGGCTTTAAGCTCACCTAGCGTATAGCTCAGCAAGCCAGAGCCTATCCCCTGCTTCTGAAACGGCGGGCATACCGCGATATTGAAAATTTCGGCGGTCTTCACGCCGATCGGTTTAACGATACATGCGCCAATCGTTTCACCGGCGCTGTGCACAGCGAAGCACCACGCGTTCTTCCGATAGGATGCAATGCTGCGCTCGGAGGGATCCGCTTCAAGTAAAAGCGGAAGGGGAACCTCGCCGGCGCACACCTCTTTGTAGCCCACGTTCACCTCGAACGAAATGCGCCAAGTGATTGTGCGGCAGTCTTGATTAGCGCCCGGCGTACTGCAGAATCTCGTAGGAGTAGGCGTATTGGAAGGTGCCGGTCAGATCAATACAGGAAAGGTCTTCGCGTAGTTCGGACACAATGGCGTTCAGGTCCCTGCCCTTTCGAACGGCGTCTTCAATATTCGACTGCGTGGTGAGATACCCCACCAGAGAGTCGAGCGAGAATGTTATCGGCAGCCAGCCCTTTTCGCTTGCCAGAGTGCAGAGTTCGGGGTCGTCGGTGAGCTTCATGTTTTCGTAGCGAGTACGTGGCGGTGATGGATATCGTGCCAGATAGTCGTTACGAAACCATTCGTTGAACAGGTGCGATGTCGCATGCCCCAAAAATGAGAAATTGTAAACGATCCAGACAGCCCCAGGCTGGGACGCAGCTTTATAAACAGCCACCGCTTGTGCAACGTCGAACCAATGAAAGGCCATGCACGTGGAGATAAGGTCAAAACGGCCCAGCTCGGCAAGCGCGGTGTAATCCGCTTTTCTGACCGCAAAACCACGCTCTTGTGCAATGTTCAACATTTCGCTCGATGAATCGATACCGACGACATCCCGGGCTATATCCAGCAGGGGAACGGTAGAGTCGCCAGTACCGCACGCGACATCCACCGCTCGTTCAAAACGCTCGACAGGTAGATGAAGCTTCATGATCTGAAAAAGTGCCTGATGGGCTTTCGGACGATATCGATCATATCGCTGCCCAACGCCTTTATCGGCGAAATACCCGGTCATTTCGGCTTCCCTAAACAACGGCTTTTCCACCTGGTGTCATTCTCAGCATCTATTTAAATAATTAAATCTGCATGGCCCAAGAGAACAAGCCTTTTTTTGCCCTCGACGCGTTCTCTCGCCCACTCTCAAAATCTTCCCTACAAGGATAAAAACAGAGCATTGACACTTTGATGAATACGTATTTTCCCAATAGGGATAAAAACGCTATACTAGCGCTTATTCGATTCAATTTTTCCTTATAAGGAAAAAAAATAGCCTATGAGTACTTCTCGGATTCCCGCCAGCGCTACGCCCTTGACCGTTACCCGCGCAGAAGACCTGGGCCTGCTCATCCGCCAAACGCGCAAACGCCAAGCGCTGACCCTTGAAACCCTGGCCGGGCTTTGTGGCGTGAGCATACGCTTTCTCAGCGAGCTGGAAAACGGCCGAGCCTCCTGCGGTTTGGGGCGGGTTCTGCTGGTACTGGAAACGCTGGGAATCGAGCTTTCGGCACAGCCTACGGATATCGATACATGATGCCTGATCACTTGAACGTTTGGTCCGGCCGAAAACGGGTTGGCGCGCTGTGGCGCGGCGATGATGGTCGTTTAATGGGGTTCGAATACGATGCCCAATGGCAGGTCAACGGGCACGCCATCTCCAATAGCTTGCCCCTTGATCAACGCCTCTGGCCGCCCGAGACGCTGACGGCCCACCACTGGTTCGGCAACCTGCTTCCCGAAGAGCAGGCACGGGCCGCGCTGATCCGCCAGCTAGGTATTCCCGATGACGATTTTGCGCTACTGGCCGCGATTGGCGGTGATTGCGCTGGCGAGCTCCTGGTTTTGCCGCCTCACCTCACCCCCAATGCGCTAGAGACACATTCAGCAAGCGTGCCTCTCTCACCGACCGATCTCAACGAATGGGCGAGCTTCAAACAGCGCTACGCGCTTTTTCACCCTTCTGCAGACGCTGTCCAGCCGCGCCTGTCACTAGCCGGGGCCCAGGATAAAATACCGGTCATCTGGCAAAACGAACGTTTCCACTTGCCCCAAGGGTTGTCGCCTTCGTCCCACATCGTTAAATTCGCGGTCGAGGGGCGCGACCTGATCATTTATAACGAGCTGTATCTTAATACGCTCGCAAGCCTGATAGGTCTGCCCTGCCCGGCCACGTTCGTACGCCATACGGGAAAACACGCGCTACTGATCGTCGAGCGTTTTGATCGCAACAACGTAAACGGACAACACGTACGGATACATCAGGAAGATTTATGCCAAGCCTTAGGTATTGCCCGCACACGAAAATACCAGGAACACGGCGGGCCGCATTTTGCTGCGTGCATACAGCGCGTTAGGGAGGTCTGCAAACCGCCGGCCCTCGCGCTTACGCAGTTATTACGCTGGCAAATTTTCAACGCGCTCGTCGGCAATAGCGACGGACACGCAAAGAACGTGTCACTACTTCAGGATGATAAAGGCAAGTGGCACATGGCACCGGCCTACGACCTGGTCGGAACGGTGGTACTGGGGTTCGATCCACATCTCGCCTTTTCCATCGGCGAACAAACCAACGCTCAGCAGCTTTTGCCACGTGACTGGCAGGCGCTGGCCACGCAAAGTCGCATGAGCTACCCCTTCATAAAGCGCGAAATCGAGCGATTGCGTCAAAGTCTTCTGGCATGCAGCGATTCAAACGAGCTCAAGAGCCACTTGTTGGCGGCCGGCCTGCCCGAAAAAGGCTGGACACGTCTTCAGCAGCAGCGCCAGCATATCCACAAGCAGTGTCGAAAGGCAGAGCGTTGGTAAATATGTAGCGCATCGATGTATTTCAGCACCCGGCCACGTTGAGTCAGAAAAACCCACTAGACTTGGCTAACGCGTACCGATTTCGATGACGACACCAAGGATGGTCATGGCCGCTTATTTTCACCTTCTCCACACACACAGTGCGCTTCGCTTTCTTGCCCCAATACTGCTGCTGGGTATGCTGCTGAGCGCCTTCGCCTACGCCGGCGACGATGCTACCGCCCCGGTGGAGCCGAGAGGCGAATCGCCAGCAGGGCAAATCGAAACTACGCCCTCGCCGCAAAAGGATGCGGAGATCGCCCAGCGCATTGGCGACATCTTTTCCGAGATCGACGGGCTTTCCGCAGTCGATGTTAGCGTGGCCCAGGGGATCGTGACGCTGGCCGGGGAAACAGCCAACGAGCGTAAGGCGCAGCAGGCAGTGGGCTTGGCCAACCGGCTCACCGACGTGGTCATGGTTAACGACACGATCGACCGCACTCTGGATGTACAGGACAACGTCGCCACCGCCTACCAGGGGCTACGCGCGCGGGGCCAGAGCCTTTTGCGGGCGCTTCCGCTGATAGTGGTGGGCTTTTTGATTTTTGGCGCGGTTGCGTGGTTCGGGGCGTGGCTCTCGAATCGCAAGCACTTGTGGCAGCGCGTGACGCCCAACCCTTTCGTCGCGGAGCTGGTGGCGCAAACGGTCAAGGTCGTGTTCATGGTGCTGGGGCTGATCATGGCGTTGAGCCTGGTCGGCGCTGAAACCATCATCGGCACGCTCTTGGGCGGCGCCGGGGTGATCGGTATCGCGATCGGCTTTGCGGTCAAGGACACCATCGAGAACTACATCGCCTCACTTATGCTCAGCATCCGCCAGCCCTTCCAAGCCCGCGATCACGTGGTCATCAACGACCGTGAAGGCATCGTGGTGCGCTTGACCTCGCGCGCGACCATTCTGATGACGCTGGAAGGCAACCAGCTGCGCATTCCCAACGCCGACGTGTTCAAGGGCATCATCCTCAACTACACCCAAAACCCGGAGCGCCGCTTCGATTTTGAGCTGGGCGTGGACGCCAACGACGACCCGCTGGCTGCCATCAAGGTTGGCCTCGATGCATTAAACGGGCTGCCCTTCGTGCTGGGCGAACCCAAGTCCGTGGGTGTCATCACCAACGTGGGGGATTCCAACATCGTGCTGGAGTTTCAAGGCTGGGTGAACCAATCCACCACGGATTTCGGTAAGGCGCGCAGCATAGCCATCCGCGAAACCAAGCACGCGCTGGAACACCACGGCTTCACTCTGCCCGAGCCGATCTATCGGCTCAGCTTTCGCCCTGAGCTCGAAGAGTCGCTCGCGCGTCTTCAAAATGGAAAGCTTATTGAGCCCGCCCTGACCCGGCCCGAGGCCGCTTCCAGCGAGCCGGCCCTCGATACCGCCGCTGACAAGGAGAAACAGCAGGCTAGGGCGCGCGCCCGGCGAATACTCGAGGGTGAACAGAGCGACGGCGTGTTCGACGCACGGCCCGACGAGAAGCTAATGAAAAAGGTCGAAGAGGAGATCGCCCAGACCTCCAGTGAAACCGATTTGTTAAGCAAGCGCCAAGACCGAGAGTAGACGAGCCGATCACCCCCTAACGAACTCGACCGCGCCGCCGAGAAAAGGCTCGAGCCCGCGCAGAACCGCTTGCCACCTAAACGTAGAGGCCCAATGAATCCTTACAGTGATGAAAAGATCGTCGATTCCTGGCACAAGAATGCCGCGCCGTGGACCCACGCAGTGAGAGACGGATATATCGAAAGCCGCAAACTCGTGACCGACGAGGCGATCCAGCAGGCTGTGCTGAGCCGCTCGCCCAACACCGTGCTCGATATCGGCTGCGGTGAAGGGTGGCTCGTTCGCGAACTTGCGCCTTACGTGCAGCGTCTGGTCGGTGTCGACGCCATACCGGCCCTCGTCGAGCGTGCTCAGGCAGCGGGCCAAGGAGATTTTCACGTTTTAACCTATGAGGCGATCGCCGCCCACGCCATCGATGAGACGTTCGATGCGGTGGTGTGTAATTTTTCGCTGCTCGGTCAGGCGTCGGTAGACGGGTTGTTCAGCGTCGCACCCACGCTTTTAAAACCCGGCGGCGTGTTTATCGTACAGACGCTGCATCCCGCGATGTCGGCAATTTCGCCTTACCTCGATGGCTGGCATGAGGGCTCGTGGGCAGGCTTCGATGACAACTTTACCGACCCGGCGCCCTGGTATTTTAGAACGCTTGGCAGTTGGATGAAGCTGTTCTCGAATAACGGTTTGCAACTGCTCGATATTCGCGAACCGATCCATCCCAAAACGCAGAAACCTGCGTCGATCATTTTCATTGGGGCTCACCGGTGAAGAAGTGCTAAGCGCCCTCACCCTTTATTCAAGAAGCGCTTCAACTGCTTCATTAGCTATTGCTTGTAAAAAAAGCCTCGCACTTTATGATGGCCCGTTAGCCATGTACTGACTTACAAAAAAGCGGGTATTCATCGGGCGCATTGGGGCAAACGTTTTGAAAAAAATAGCAGGAATCGGGTGTTGGCTGGTTGGCGTGCCGTTCTTTGCGCAAGCAAGCCTTCACCTCCCGGAAGAGACGACCGTCGAAGGCGGCCGCTTTTATGTGGGGACGGATTTTGGTGAACAGGACTACATCGGCAACGCCAACCTGTCTACCGAATCATTTCAGATAATGACCACGGAAGTCCCCTACCGGCTCTACCGAGACGTACAGACTTGGGCACTGGCGCAAGGCTATGCGCTCAACGATGCCTGCAATGGCGCCACGCTCAACGGCTGTGAATCAGACAGCCACGATAACGGTCAGCATCCTGCCGTCAACGTGACCTGGTGGGATGCCATCCTGTTTGCCAATGCCCTGAGCGAACATCAGGGGCTGGCCCCCTACTACCTGAATGCCGACGGAGCGCCTCTCAAGGACGCACCTCAAGATGATAGCGTCAACATAACGAGAGCATCCGACGCCTCGGGGTACCGATTGCCGGATATGGTCGAGTGGCACGTCGCGGCCCGAGGTGGCCATGAAGGGTTAGCGGATGGCTCCTACGCCTACCCTCACGCGGGAGGCGCGCAACCGGCCACCGTGGCCAACTTTCCCGCCGAAAATGGCATCGTTTCGGGCACGCTGCCCGTGGGCACTAAACGGCCCAACGCACTGGGGCTTTACGATATGAGCGGTAATGCAGCGGAGTGGATCGACGAAAGAAACCATTACGCACGGGGTATCCCGCTGTACTACTTCTGCGGCGGCAGTTTCCAACAGGCCGTCGATAACATGCTATCGGGCTGCGATGTCCATTCCCCGCGCTTTGGCATGCCCGACATTGGCTTCAGGCTGATCAGAGCCGCCCATGATTAAAAGATTCTTAGTGAGTGTGGCGATGCTTTTCAGCAGCGCTGCCGCGGCGTCTTCCCACATCGAGCTGGACGCCGGCATCAATAGTATCGATCTCAACGGCAACGGTCGCGAAGATTACGTTGTGGCCTCGATATTTGATCGAAACATGTCGTACAGCCATCACGCGCTCACCTTCTTTATCCGTCTACCCAGCGACGAGTTCGCCATTGTACCCGCTACCGATCGCGATACCTTCACCTGGCTCGATCATCGAGTTTTCTCGGGTGCCATCATCGTTCGGGATAACCAGCTCTTCGAATCCGAAGGTGAGGTGTTTTTGGTCGTCGCGCGAAAACATCTCGAGGAGACCGACGTGTTCGGGCCCGGCCATTTTACGTTCGAGGTGTATGGCCTTCGTGAATTCAGCCAACACCCCGGTACCCCTCTCTATCAGTGGTCGCTCTTGAAGACGTTCGAGTCAACCGAGCCTCATCTCTCTGCCGAACAGGCGTTTGAAGAAATCGACGATCACGTTTTACCAGGCGCTACTCGATGATATCGAGATCCTCGCCCAGAATGACGTTGCCATCGTAGTTCGCCTTGACCTCATCGACCACGCCGTCGATAGGCGCGCCGTAATGGAGGACGTGAGTGAGTACGAGAATGCCTGGGTTAGCCTCGGAGGCGATATCGGCAAGTTCGTTGGTCAGCGTATGCGCGTACTGATGATACGCCTGCCAGTCGGGTGAGAGATCGCTCCATCCATCGCGGCTGATCACTTCGTGGATCAGTACATCAGCACCCTGCGCCTGGCGAGCGACTTCGCTATTGGCCGAAGTGTCGCCCGAAATAACGATCGTTTTGTCCGGTGTCGTCACCTTGAAACCATAAGCTGCCTCCCAGTCGCCATGTGAGACGGGAAATGCCTCGACCCGCAGGCCGTTTTCCTCGAACACGATGCCGGGGGCTTCGAACTCACTGACGTTGGCTCTGGCTGCATCAGGATTGGTCACCGGGCTCTTGTCACTCAAGCGCGTTTCGGTATCGAGAGCGAGAAGTTGATAAGCGCCCTCACTCATTTGGCGAGTGCCAACCGGGCCGAAAAGGTTGATAGGGTTTTCTCTGCGCCACCAGTAGGTGCCCAGTAATTCGGGAAAATCAAGAATGTGATCGCTGTGAAGATGGGTTAGAAACACATGATCGATATTCGGCGGATACAGCGCCTCGATGTCGTACTGCTCAAAGGCCTGGATCGCCCGCTGAGTCACGCCCGCTCCGATATCGAAAACGTAGGCCTCACCGTCATAAACGACGGCGACACTGGCACCCGCGCGCTCTCCATTGGGCACCGGTGTTCCCGTGCCAAGCATGATAACGTCCGTATCGGCGCTAACCGCTGCCGGAAACGCTAGAGCGGCGCCCAGTAAGGCTGCTAGCGGGTAAACCTTTTTTATACTCAGCATCGTTCCCCCTTAATAACCGTAAAGTCCGCCATGTGAACAAAAATACGTTTCATGAACTTAATGCTATCAAGGGTTTAACTAATCAAATATTAGACCTAAATATCAGTTCTTCATGATACGGGTAAGCCAGGACACCGCTAATAGCGCCTTGAAAGCTTTATCGGTGGTGTCGAAATGGTACGAGCACTCCCCCAGACTTAGCGTTGATGAGCGACGCGGCATATATTCAAAACGAATAGCGAGGTAGCTTTCACTTCCGGTGAATCAGGTAAACTAGAAGCAAAGTACACAAAGGATCAACGATGAACATCGACAAGCCCCTAATCGCCCTACTGGCGCTGTTACCCGCCGTGGCCCTTGCCCAGGACGCCCCTGCCGGTTCGCAGTGGCAAACCGAAGAGCACCACGAGGAGGAGCTCGATCTACACTTCGTCGTGCTCAAAACTCATGCGATCGGGCTCGCTCAGCCAACCATCGTGTTTCGCTGTTTTGAGGACACGACCGTGGCCTACTTCAACCTGTTCGGCCAGGACGAAACCGAGACCTACGAGTATGGCCCCGTCACGGTGCAGCTGGATGACGAGGAGCCGGAAACCTACGAGATGCAGGCGATCGATGGCGGCCAAGCGATAGGCTTTTGGGAAGGTGAAAACGCTATTCCCTTCATCGAAAGCCTGCTCGGCGCCCAGACGCTCGCCATGAGCGTGACGCCAGTGGACGGCGATCCGATAGAGATGGAATTCAACATCGAAGACATCGACACGATGATCGAACCAATCCGCGACACCTGCGGCTGGTAAGCCTCACCGCGTTAAGCGATCGCATTCAAAACCACGCCAAGCTCTGCCAGCGGATACGCCTCGCCCTCAACGATAGCGATGGCCTCGAACGGAGCCACCTCGATCATGTACTCCCGGTCGCCGTCCGGGTAGCGCATCAGCGTCATGAGGATGCGCCCTCTACCCTCTTCGATCCGCCGCAGATCCCAGGGGCTGCCGGTCAAATCGAGCAGCACGCTGCCCGTGGCGCGCTCGGTGATGACCGGCGAGTAGACCCACAGCGACATGCGCATCTCATGGGGATGAGTGGTGATTTCAAACTCGCCGTTCAGCGCGTACTGGGGCGCTTCCATGACTGTGTCCTTTAGTACGCGCTTCACGCGTGAGAGAGCTTGAGCCCGACCAGGCCCGCGCAAATCAGCGTTAAGCTCACCAGTTTGAACACGCCTGCGGATTCCCCGAACAGCGCGATGCCCATGATCGCCGTACCCACCGCACCGATGCCGACCCAAATAGCGTAGGCGGTGCCTACCGGCAGATTTTTAAGCGCCAGGCCCAGCAGCAGAAAACTCGTCGCCAGGGCGAACACCGTCCAGACGCTGGGCCAGAGTTTGGTGAAGCCCTGGGAGTATTTCAGCCCAACGGCCCAGCCGATCTCCAAAAGGCCTGCGACAAATAGAATGATCCAGCTCATGTAGTCCTCTTGGTATTGAATTCAATCGATTTCCAATTCACCAAAAGTTTCCTGATGACTCGTTTGTAATCGGCAATCCATCAAGGCCTAAACACCAACATTTTTCCAACAGCATAATTTTCATTATTTGGGCAGTGTCTTGAGCAATTTGGATAAAAGTGTATCTAGCTGCTCCTGTTCAGACCGGGTCAGACCGGATAGAACTCGGCGCTCGTTCTCAATATGAAGCTCCAGGATATCATCGATCAACGCACGCCCTTTCTTAGTCAGTTCGACAATCGTGCCTCGACGATCCTTGGGGTGCTTTTTCCTTTCGATAAGTTCAGCCTTTTCCAGCCGATCGAGTCGGTTGGTCATCCCGCCGGAAGAGATCATGGTCGCCTCGTATAGAGCCGTAGGGTTCAAGGCATAAGGATGTCCAGAACGTCTTAGCGTCGCTAAAACGTCGAACTCACCCGGCTGCAATCCGTGGCTAACGAAAAAAGGAGTCAGATGATCTCGTGCGACCGTTTGAGCTGCCTCTCCCAACCTTCCCAATACCTGCATTACAAACGGATCAAGATCCGGGCGCTCTCTTTTCCACTCCTCGACGGCTGCTTCGGCGCGGCTTGTCATTGCTTCCCCTTATATCTTATCATTAAGATACTTTACGCTAAGACAAATAAACCTCTAATGGCGGATGCGCGCAATGCTTAATAATTCACACTCTTCATATAGAGGCTATCACTGGATTTTTGTCGCGGTCCTGCTGATAGTTGCGGTCAATTTGCGGCCTAGCATGGCGGCGCTGGGACCTTTGCTCGACTTGATCCAACACGACACCGGTTTGACGAGCAGCTCGGCCGGTCTTTTAACAACACTGCCTGTTCTAGCGATGGGCCTGTGTGCTTTGACCGGCGCAATGCTTCATCGACGCTTCGGTGCCTATCACGGCGTTACGCTGGGTCTTGCGATGATCGGCGCAGCGTGCGGGGCCCGATGGTGGTTGAACGAAACGAACGGACTCATTGTAACCGCTGCTTTAGGAGGTGCGGGTATCGCCTTCGTTCAAGCGCTGCTCCCGGGCTATATCAGAGACCAATTTCCCAATCGAGTCGGGCTATTAATGGGTCTCTACACGACCGGAATAATGGGGGGCGCTGCCATTGCCGCGATGACGGCGTCTCCTATCGCAGACGCTACGAGTTGGAACGGTGCCCTTGCTCTTTGGTCGCTACCAACACTGGTTGCGGGGCTAGCCTGGGTCATGATCGCTCAGTCGGCCCCCCAACCGAATACCCCTTCAGCCATGCGTTTACCACTACGCTCTCCCCGGGCTTGGCTCTTGACGCTTTTCTTCGGACTAGGCACCAGCGCCTACACGCTGGTGCTGGCTTGGCTTCCTCCGTTCTACATGGAACTGGGCTGGAACGCTTCTCAAAGCGGTCTACTGCTGGGTGTGTTGACCATAGCCGAGGTCATCGCGGGCCTGTGCCTATCGGTCATGATCACGCGCTTCACGGATCGACGCCCGCTGTTATATGGCGTCCTGATCGTTTTGCTCGCAGGTCTTGCAACGCTTTTGATCGCACCGACCACGCTAGCCATCGCGGCCGCGGTTTTATTGGGCATTGGTATCGGAACACTGTTCCCTCTATCGCTGATCATTACGATGGACCACACCCATGATGCCCGCTCCGCCAGTGCCTGGATGGCACTCGTTCAAGGCGGAGGCTATATGATTGCGAGCTTAATGCCGTTATTGGCAGGCATGTTACGCGATAGTCTTTCGAGCTTGTCGATGGCATGGATGGTAATGGCGGGAGGCGTTGTCGTGTTGATCGTTCTTACCGGTCGTCTATCACCCGCCTCCATGTCTTGAACAAGCGATAGAAATTTCCGGTGTATGGGAGGTGTCTACTAAAACGGCCTCGTTCGCCATGGGTGCTTACATACTAAAAGACCTCGGCGCTCGCTCTCGATAGGCAGCGTTAGAACTTCATCGATCAACGTCAATCCTTTTAGGGTCTTCAGCGGCGAATCGGCGCCATGATCGCTCCGGGGGCTGCCCAAGCTGCCACGCTACATAGTCTTCCGGTGGCTGCGCGATATCGGCAATGTGCGCGGGCTCGAAAGGAATCTCGGCGCCAAATACCAGGTACTGATCTTCTTCTGGCGCCACGCTGACCGGATTGGAATCCAGAATACCGATGTACTGGCCGTCTTGAACCGTCGAGACGATCACCCACATGCGCTCGACCTGAACGAAAGGGTGGCCGCTTTCGTTCAGCAGCGCGATTTCGAAAAGCAGTTTCGCGGCGTCACCGCGCTCGAGCTGCTGCCGAGCGCTCGCCTCAGGAATCCAGAACGTCTCGGGAGCATTGGCGTGGGCTTTCTCAGCACTGGCCAGTTGCCAGTGATCCTTTTCAAGCGATGGCAGTTCGATCATGAACGATATGGGCTCGCGCTAGCTGATTTGATAAATGGCGGTGGACTGGGCGCACCCGCGCCTGCCGAATGAAACGAACCGTCCGTTCAATTCTTATCGATATCCGCAAAGGTAAGGGCCAGGTCCCGCAGCTCGGCGGATTCATGACACCCTACGTGCACGTTGTCGAGAATCACCCCTCTCCCGTTTTCGTCAGCGCAATACGGGGCGGAAAAAGTGGCGCTCGTAGCTCACGATACAGTCGACCCGCTCGGCATACGCGAACGCCTCGAGGCACTCCGGGTCTTTCAGCGAGTCGATACGATATTGCTCGTAGGCCGCCAAACTTTCGAAAGAAAATAGCGCGAGCGCGATGTTGTTAGCGCCTTCGGCAGGCAAGAAATAACCGTGGTGCTGGCCACCAAATTTATCGACCAGCGGAATCCACATCCGGGCGTATTTCTCGAATTCAGCGACTTTTTTAGGATCGATGACGTATTGGACATGGCACGTGATCATTATTCGAAACACCTAATAAGAAACGATAGTTAAAATATGCTGAAGGGTATTTCATGCCCTTCTGAGTCAGAAAACAAAGCGTTCACCGATGCCGGGCGCGCCGACACTCGGCCGAGCGCCTTAAAGGTGCGAGGGTCATCCCCTCAGAAACCGCGAGTTCACTAAAAACGCCGGTTGCTTATTTTAACCTCAACCATACACAAACGAACGCTAATACAAACGACATTCTATCAGACACCTAAAGAGCGCCGTGTCCGTGCACTAGCGAGGACTACAGCCCCGTTCCGAAAACTCGATACGTACGATACTTCCCCGGCCCCGACCACGTAATAGCGGTGAAGGGAACGTCCATCTCGCCGCTCTCCTGAAGCGCTTGAAGCACCGCCGCCGGGGGCCAGCCGCTCGGCGTATCGACGAAGGCGTAGCCCTCTTCCAGCAGCTGCTTCACCCATTCCACCAGCTCGATGTTGTCCTGGTAGGCGATGCACCGGCTGGGTGTATCGGCGGTTTGGATGGTGCCGTTCTGAATAAGCGTGACGTACTTTAACGTCATGGTTCTATCCGGCTAATGCGGCATTGCTCTGGCTTCGCCATTGAGAGCTTCATCAAGCGGCGCTCGCTTTACGTAGCGCCACCAGATCAGACCCCACGATGGCCTCGAGATGCGCCGTAATTCTCTCGGCGCTCCACTCCCACCAGGTGATCTCCAGAAGCTCGCTGATCGTACTTTCATCGAAGCGATACTTGATGACCTTTGCTGGATTGCCGCCCACCACGCTATAGGCCGGCACGTCCGCCACCACCACGGACTTGCTCGCGATGATGGCGCCGTGGCCGACCTTTACGCCCGGCATCAGCGTGGCCTCGAAGCCGATCCAGACATCGTGGCCAACGTTGGTATCGCCCTTGTAGGAAAGTTCGCCCGCTTCCGGCATGACCTTTTCCCAGCCCTGGCCAAATATCTGAAAGGGGTAGGTCGAAAAGCCGGACGTCTTGTGATTGGCGCCGTTCATGATGAAGGTGACGTCCTTCGCGATGGCGCAGAATTTCCCGATGATGAGTTTGTCGCCAATGAACGGGAAGTGATAAAGCACGTTGCTTTCAAAGCGCTCCGGGCCTTGCGGGTCATCGTAGTAGGTGTAGTCACCCACGATGATGTTTTCTGACGTGATGTAGTTCTTCAGATAGCCCACTTGCGCAAAGCCCTTCATGGGCGCTTTATCGTCAGGGTTGGGACCTTTCATACGGCCTCCGCTCGGTCGCTCATATCAGGAAAAAGTGATTAGCGTACACCAAAATGCCGGGCCTCGAACGGCGGCATTTGCGCTATACTGCCCCCCTTTTGATTTTCGCCCCCACCCAAGACGATCCGTCAGAGCGCCCTATGCCATTTGCACAACTCGGTTTATCCACGCCTCTCGTTCAAGCCCTTACCGAGTCGGGTTACAAGGCGCCGACGCCCATCCAGACCCAGGCGATTCCCGCCATTCTTGCGGGCAAGGACGTGATCGCCACCGCGCAAACCGGCACGGGCAAAACCGCCGCCTTCGTGCTGCCGCTGCTGGAGCGCTTTGGTCAAGCAGAGAGACTTCGCGCCAAGCGCATCCGGGCGCTGATTCTGGTGCCGACCCGCGAGCTCGCGATTCAGGTCGAGGCAAGTGTGGCCGAGTACGCCAAACACCTGCCCTTGACCTCCCTGGCCGTGTACGGCGGCGTGGATACCCAGCCCCAGAAGGAGCGGCTGATCGAAGGGATCGATATTCTGGTTGCCACACCGGGCCGGCTGTTGGACCTGGCGCATCAGCGTGCGCTGCACTTCGACGAGCTGAAAGCGCTGGTGCTGGACGAAGCGGACCGCATGGTCGACATGGGCTTCGTCGACGACATCCACAAGATCATGGTGCGCCTGCCGGAACACCGCCAGAACCTGCTGTTCTCCGCCACCATGAGCCACGAGGTGCGCGCGCTGGCTCACGGTTTTTCTGACAGCAAGAAGAGCGAGTCGGCGGTGGAGATCTCCATTACGCCCAGCGTTCGCGCCGCCGCCGCGATCGAGCAGTGGCTGATCACGGTGGATAAGGACAACAAGTCCGCCCTGCTGAGCCACCTGATCAACGAGCAGCAGTGGGATCAGGCGCTGATTTTCGTCGAGAAAAAGCACAGCGCAGCGAAGCTTGTAGCGCAGCTGGAAAAACGCGGTATCAAGGCGGATTCCATTCACGGCGGCAGAAGCCAAGCCATGCGCGAAACCGTGCTGGGCCAGTTCAAATCCGGCGAGCTCCAGTACCTGGTCGCCACCGGCGTTGCCGCCCGGGGCCTGGATATCGACGAGTTAAGCCGCGTGGTGAACTACGATCTTCCCTTCCCGCCGGAAGAGTACATCCACCGCATCGGCCGAACCGGCCGCGCGAGCGCCTCGGGCGAGGCCATCTCGCTGGTAGACATCAGCGACTTCAAGAACCTGTGCGCCATCGAAAAACGCTTGGACAGCATCATCGAACGCCGGGAGATCGAAGGCTTCCCGGTGCGCAAGGAAGTCCCCGTGTCGAAATTGAACCACGTCAAGAAAGGCAAGCGTTAAAGTGTAAATGGAAGCTCGCTGCTTGAAGGTGTCATCAAGCGGGCTTCTCATAACGACGTTTTCTCGCCGTTAGGCGGGTGCGAAGGCGGCCAACAGCTCGGCATTGGTGGGGTACTTCTCCAACAGATCGAATAACTTCTGCGCGCCTTCCACCGGCTTGAGCTGCGTCAGCGCTCGGCGCAGTGTCCGCACCTTTTCGATGTCTTTGGCGTCGATCAGCAGCTCTTCCCGGCGGGTGCCGCTTTTCGCGATATCGATCGCCGGGAAAATCCGCTGGCTCGCTACCTCCCGCGACAGCACGATCTCCATATTGCCCGTGCCCTTGAACTCCTCGAAAATCATCTGATCCATCCGGCTGCCCGTGTCCACCAGCACGGTGGCCAGAATGGTCAGCGAGCCGCCGTTTTCGATCTTGCGCGCCGCGCCGAACAGCTTTCGCGGTATTTCCATGGCCCACGCATCCAGCCCCCCGGACATCGTGCGGCCACTGCCCCGCTGCTCGGCGTTGTGCACGCGAGAAAGCCGCGTGAGCGAGTCGATGACGATCATCACGTCATGCCCCTCGCCCGCCTGCTGGCGGGCACTGGCCAAAAGCCGGTCGGCCAGCTTTATGTGATGGGCGTAGCTTTCGTCACTCGAGGAGGCGTGCACCTCGGCGGATACGCTGCGTTTGAAATCCGTTACTTCTTCCGGGCGCTCGTCGATCAGCAGCGCGTACAGCTTGATCGCCGGGCACGCCTCGGCCACGGCCTGGCAGATGTGTTTGAGCAGCGTCGTTTTGCCGGAGCCCGGCGGCGCGACGACCAGCCCGCGCTGGCCCATGCCGATGGGCGTGATCAAATCCATGGCGCGCATGCTGCGCTCGGTGGAGCCGGCTTCCAATTGAATGCGGGGGGAAGGATGAATCGCGACGCCATTGAGAAAACGCTTTTCGGGGGTATCCAAAACTGGATCGTCTGCTTTATCGGCGGGCCTGGCATCTACGGGACGTTTGACCTTTAAGCTGAGTGTTTTGCGCGTCATGGGGTTCGATGGATCGCCTTGGGTTAAATGGCCATACAGAGTAAAGCCGCAATGTGGTAGACGTAGCCGTGACTGGTCTTGTCAGGGCTACTGCGCTACAGTTGTACGGAGTTTCCGTACGTAAGGGTGGGATGATGGATATCATCAGTGTAAACAAATTCAGAGACAACCTGAAAAGCCTCGTAGAACAGGTTGTTAACAACCATGAACCCCTCAAGGTGACACGTCGCGCCGGACAGGCTTTCGTCATTATGAGTGCTGAAGACTGGGAAAGAGAACAGGAAACCCTGCATGTGCTTCAAAACCGAGACCTGATGCAGCAGATTGCAACCTCACTTGAGACTCACAGCCGTGGCCAAGGATACACACCCAATGATGAGCAGCTGAATGAGATCACTGGTATTTGAGGGTAGGACTTGGGAAGCCTATGAAACGATGCGAGAGAAAGACAAGAAGCTGCACAAAGCGCTCTGCAAGCTGCTGAAAGAAATGCTCCGCTCCGACGACCCCTCCACTGGAATAGGCAAACCGGAACCGCTAAAACACAATTTATCAGGCCTATGGTCACGGCGCATCTCACAGAAAGACAGGCTTATATACCGATTCGATGATACATCCATATATGTTTTCGCGATTGGTGGGCATTACGATCAGCACTAACGCCGCAAATCACCGGCGACAAGATGCAGAGCGAGGAACGAGCGACGCTTTTTGTAGTCCGTGTGAATGTGCCTTGTTATGTTCACCATACAATAAATAAACGTGATCACCTACGACTGCTTCGTGCCCACTCCAGACATTCATTAGACTTTAGTCTGCTGCATTGCGGTCCTTCGAAAAGCCATTCAGCGCTTGTAGCAATAATCGATGATTTCATTGAATCCCACCTTTTCACTCACCAGCCTCATCTCCAATTCGTTAAGGTGTGAGACGTTGGGCAATTCATCAGTTCCCGATATTTTAACCGAGAATTCAGCCTTGTAACCTTTACCAACCCTCGAGAGCTCACCACTGAGCTGGTTTAAAATGTCGTCTCTTAGCAAGAGTTGGTTTCGTCGAAAGCGGATAAGACGGTGACAATCGAAGAAGTCTGAGCGCTTTGTCGAGTCATATTTTCTACCGTTCCAGCCAGTTCTTCGCGTGGCACGATACAAAGCGCGTTCTTGCGTATCTCTCCACACACGGAAATCGAAATGGTTGGTCGGATTCGGGTTCTCGTGTGTGGCCTGAGAGTGAAAATTAGCTTCTCCAAATTGGTGTTTATCAAGGACAGCCAAAGTCCTGTTCTGTGCGGACAATATGCGTTTTATCGGTGTGGGCATGTCGAAGCGCATTACTTTGGCTGCATCCAAGATACGTATTTCTCTAGGAATTTCCTCGTCATCTCGATCCCAGTGCCTTTCCTGCCGTTTGGGAACCCACTGAATATGCGTACCAAAGAGGCGCACAACGCCGTCTGAGCTGAATGAAGCCACGTGAATTTTTTCCTGCTCTGTATCATCGTGAAGGAAAAAGTAAGCTCTTCCGGACCAAATTAGCGACTGGACTATTTCCTCCACCAACTCACGTATTGTTTCATCAACTGAATGTGGTGAATATCTCGTCTTAATGTTGCCAAGTAACTTTTGCGTTAATCCTTCATCATTCGACACGACATCGAAAAGGTTGTCGCTTCGACGGTTCATCGACCAGAAAAAGTTAGCAAAATCTTCATCAAACATCCGACGATTAAAACCAGGCTTCTCTCGCTCCCTTTTGATCAAAAGTCGATCAATTAACCCAAGATGCACATCATGAAAGTGGTGTCGGCGCAAAGGTTCGGATCTAAATATCTTCATGCTGAACCTCTTCAGGTTCTTCACGCAATCGGCGCGCAAGACTGGTGATGTGGTAGTCGATATCGAAGTCAATTGGATCGAGTTGCGGCACAATCTGGTCTGCAAAGAACAGATGAGACGCATCGGCATGAGACTTCAGGAACTCCCTCACTATTCTATTTGGGTGCGGCACCCCTCTCGTCATTCCCATTTGGTCCTCAAAACCATCTTCTCTCGCGCGGCGTTCAAATGAGATTTTCCAGTTAATCCGAATTAGACCACGTGGCGACGCACTAAAACTAAAGCTGTGCGGATTTGAGAGGAGCACCATTCTTTTGAAGTACTGTTGCTTGTCAGTTGCGTGCTCAATCCAAGCATCGAATTTGGCTAACGCACCCGCAGACAACTTTTCGTTGTCAAAGTACGCCCCGTAAAGGATGGCAAAACCTAAGACTGATGCCAAGTCATTGATCACCGTTGAAATGAGGTGAAGTCGGAACTCGTTGTTTACATCCAGTGATGGGTCCGTAAACCTCGAATCCGCCGCCAGAAACGCAAGTGCCATGAACATCGAAAGAACCTTGTCCAGCTTACTTTCATCGTTTTGCTCAAGAGCACTTATACATGCTTCGGCCAGTTCGAAGTAGACCTGCCCAAAGTGATCCGGCAGTTCATCGTTGTGCTTTGGTTCGAAGATATGTCCGACCATGGTTCCGCTGCCGAGCCGGGTAATTGCATCATCTCGGGCAGAAGTAAGCTGCTGGGCCATCTCGACAGTGTTTATCTCAGGCAGATTGTATTGCTCTTCGGTGTAGTGCCCATATTCATGATACCGGCCCATGAGCTGGGCAAGTTCGTCGAACCAGCGTGGTAGTTTCCAATGGCTATGTAAGCTTGCTAGGACAACCTGTGTTGCGGACTCGGACATTTTCAATTTTGATAGTGATTCCACAAAATCTGGAAGCAAACTTTGGTAGAAGCCGCATACCGCAGGCAGAATTTTTGCATAGTGCTGCAACAGCCTTTTGACCGCCAACTGTTGTACGTATTTTGGCTTGGATAGGCGTTGCCCCTCGATCACTTGCTCAAATTCAATACGTTCGACGATGAAGGCGAACTCTACTTGGAAAAGGGCGGGTAGACTGCGCAGGGACTTTTCGGACCACTCGTCTCTCTCAAAGAACCTTTCCAGTTCTTTTTCAAACGTAAACATTCTGCGTAGTGTTTCTAAACAGAGGTTGCTCCCTAGAGCAGCCCATGTGTCTGCTATGCCAATTTGCACCTTTGCTGATTTATCATCCGCTACGGAATTCAATGAGGCGAAAGCCTGCTCTATGATTTCTTTGAATCTCTCGAGCTCTTGCATGCCAATCTCGAACTGAAACCGTGCTGCATAAGCTGAAATACGAGTCGAGAAGCGACCGATGAGTTTTAATGCAAGATCGAAGTCTCCGACTTGAAATGCAAGCTCAATATGGCCAGCCAATCTGTCGACGAGCTCGTTTTCGAGCCATTGGCGATCAGGCTTTTCTTCAACCAGCGGTTCCTGGCTGCTCGTTTGCAGCGCCCTAGAAGTGGCTATGTCCCCTGCAAGAAACCACTCCTTATGCTTGCTTCGTCTTGGAAACCAATAGCTTTCTTGGTCTATCGTGTGTTTTCGTTGAAGGTAGTGCAAAAGCAAAGTCGTATAGTCGTCGGTCAACGCAGGCAGCTTGTCTTCAAAACCCTCCTTGCCAGCTTTTACCCGATCATCAATGTACGAAAGTTGTTCAAGAGCCAGTCGCGCTGCCTTTGAATGATGGTTGGCCAATGAATTTGAATTCTTTCGGTTTGCTGCACCCTTAATGTGGCTCGCAATGTTGGGAAGTATTTCGCTGCGAACTAGAATATTTAGGTCAAAGAAATTAAATATTCTCTGGCCCAAGGGGAACAAAGCCAAAGCGCTCAACAGAGTCAAAATGGTACCGCCGGCATAAACGAAAAGGCCGGGGTCTAATCCAAGCAAAGGCAAGGCCGTTGCGGCTAAACAGAACATCGCTGAAAGCACCAAAACTCGAGAATACACGCTACCCACCTGCTCGTTGGTGAGCATTTGAATGATATCACGGCGAAGTCTGGTGTAACCTGCACTCAGTATAATGCCAATTGTAGCGAAGTAGATCGAGAATATTGCAGTGAGCAGTTGGGCATATAGTCTGAGCTGCTCGATATTGAATTTTTTGTCGTCTGCACTAAGTGGTGGGAGCCAAGACAGGTTGTTTTTGACATAATCTTCAACGAAAATTAGGGTTGCCAAACCCAAAATGACCCAAAAAAGGCTTTTCACACCGATCCATGTGAAAGAGCCTAAAATGCGAGTGTTTGCCTTTGCTTTTGAGACTGAGGCGCCTCTCTTGTACGCGCTGCGCTCAAAGGCAAAGCTTATTTTTCCTAGCCATGTTCGGAACTTCCAAAACCAAGACTTAGAAGCCACCCAGATTTTTAACCAATCAATCAAAAAGTTCTCCTTCTCAATGCTTATTCCAATTGCTAGATTTTGTAACCTCTATCGTTCTGTGAATAGTTACGGAATCTTCAATCGTTTGGAAGTCCTTTTGCTTCAAACCGTCAAGAGACAGCAAAACTTCTGAATGATCGCTTAAAGCTTGCTGGGCTGCTACATTGCACTGGCCAATAGTAACACTACGCTAAGGCCAAGATCCAAATCTTAAGCTACACATCCTAGGCAATATAACAGTGATTATATAGCTGGCTGTATAACATCAATAAACGCGCCAGCTTATTCATTGATGTTATACAGCCGACAAAAATAATCGTAACTAGCTGTTCTATATATTTTCTCAAAAATCCTGGGCAGCATATTCATTATTCGCGTGCCCGCTCGTTTTTCCCGTTTCAATCATACTCTATTCACAAATTTATCTTAGGTCACGTGGTAATTTAGTGACATCGGTCAGCAATCGACGTCACCCCATCTTCAGTAGCACCTGGATTTAGAGTCTGACGTTACTTTATCGTTTTTTAACACCAGTTGCTCGGCATAGGCGGAAGGCGTTAGCCCGCCAAGACTCTTCTTCGGTCTTTCTTCGTTATACTCCCGTCGCCACGCCTCAATGATGACCCTCGCGTGATGTAGGCTGGTGAACCAGTGCTCATTTAGACATTCGTCTCTAAAACGCCCGTTGAACGATTCGATGTAGGCGTTTTGATTGGGCTTTCCAGGTTCGATTAAAAACAGGGCAACACCACGTTGATGAGCCCACGTCAGCATGGCGCGTCCGCAGAACTCCTTTCCATTATCCGTACGAAGGGCACTTGGAAGGCTACGTTGTAGCGCTAGATGGTCCAGAATCCGTGTTAACGACAGCCCGTCAATGGCACGGTCAGGCACGATAGCCACGGCTTCATGGGTGGCGTCGTCGACAATGGTGAGGTTCTTGATCACTCTCCCTTCCGCCGTGCGGTCAAACACAAAATCCATTGACCAGACCTGATTGGCAGCACCAGGGCGGCCCAGGGGCTTGCGTTCAGACAGAAGAATCTTCTTACGCTTGCATCGCTTTACCTGCAACCGAGCCGCCGCGTAGAGGCGCTCGACGCGCTTGTGATTGACTTGTTCACCGGCTTGACGCAGCTTCAGGTAGATCATGCCCGCGCCGTAACGACGATGCCGGTGTGCCAAGGCAATAATGCGTTCACGCAATGCCGCATTGCGGTCTGGGGCCGGTTGGTAGCGCAATGCACTGGCACTCATACGAATGACACGGAGCGCTCGACGCTCACTCAGGCCACGTGACACCATAAAATGCACCACGTCTCGACGTGCCAGGGCGCTCACCACTTTTTTCTCAGCGCCTCGCGAGTGACCTCCATCTCCAATAGCGACTCCGCGAGCAGCTTTTTCAGGCGTCCATTTTCGGCTTCGAGCTCTTTCAGTCGCTTGGAATCGGGGACGCTCATGCCACCAAACTTGCTGCGCCAAAGGTAATAACTGGCTTCCGAGAAGCCATGCCGACGACATAGCTCCTTGATGGGCAGTCCCGCCTCCGCTTCGCCCAAGAAGCCAATGATCTGTTCTTCGCTGAAACGCTTCTTCATGTCCAATCTCCTTAGCATAGGATTGGACTCTAAAGTGTAGCGCTACTCAATCTGGGGGTGACGTCGCAATAGGTCGTAGGCCTGCGTGAAATGCAGGTAGACGATGCTTTGGGAGCAATGTCAGGGAACGAGATCTAGCCAATTTTATGATGGAAAGTGAGAGCTGTTGCAGTATCGGGGCAGCTGGCGCTGCCTTTCGCGTGCTGAAGCGTGCTCCTACGGGGGCGGTGTTAGCTGGGTTGGATAGAATAGGGCCTGCAAGATATAGATGGGCCTGATTTCAGCTTTGAAGATTTACTATTGGTTTCGACACCCTGTCCGGTAGCGATGCAACAGATCCATGGTTCGGCTTAAGACCTTCTCGGCAAATCGCCATTTCCTTAGTTTTTCAGGGCCATGCAACGCTTGGCGAGTGCCGCCTCGTTATTGCCACTCAAGCTTTAGGTCTTTACGTGATTGCGCGCAATCTCGCAGATAAAGATTGATCAAGCTTTGATAAGGCAGGTCTTTTTCTTCCGCCAGCTTCTTGAAATACGCGATGGTGTCTTCGTCCAATCGGATCGTGACCTGTTTTTTGAGCTTTTTGGCGTAGGGGTTTTTGACGGACTCTGAAAAATCGTAATGATCACGCATGTTTATATCCTTCGTAAGTTCTACGCTCTCGTTTATTTGCCTTACGCGCCGAAATGATGCGGATGACCTCACCCTCTCGAACGCAGTGGCACACTACCAACAAACGCTATTGAATGCTGGTGCCGAGCAGTATGAAGCGGTCCTCGTTTTCGGAATGATCGGGGTCTGATATCAGGCGACCGAACTCGTCTGTAAACGCCGTTTTGGCCTCTTGAAAGGATACGCCGTGCTTTCGGCGATTGGCGGTATCCTTGTGTGGATCCCAGTCAAAGCATAAATGGCTCATGCATTACAGTGTAGTTATAGTATAGGTATTATCAAGGTCGGATGGTGGCGGTATCGGGGCAGCTGGCGCTGCCCTTCGCGCGCTGAAGCGCGCTCCTACAACACCAGAATGGGGGCGATTGCGAGAGGCGCTGGGGTATTAATCTTTCAGGACGTACTTCAACGTTTCCACGACTTGGTCGGTCGTGGTGCACCAGGCCTGCGCCCCGGCATCCACTTCTTTGAGCGGATGCACGATATCCTCGCTATGCAGAGTGATATACGGCTTGGCCAGCGCCGAGCAGTAGCCGGCATCGAACGCTGCGTTCCACTGTTTGTACTTGTCGCCGAAGCGTACGACGACCAGATCAGATTGCTCGATCAGTGTGCGGGTGCGGATGGAGTTGACCTTGGAGGATTGGTGGTCGCGCCAGAAGCTGTTTTCCGGCTTGCCCAGGTGATCGCCGGCGGCGTCGCTGGCGTCGTGGTCGGTGACCGGGGCGGTGAAGACGATGTCCAATCCTGCTGCGTCGGCGCCGCGTTGGATCTCGTCGCGCCAGTCGGTGTGAATCTCGCCGGAGAGGTAGACGTAAAAGCTCATGGGGTGCTCCTTGGGTGTCAATGCATTGTGAGGTGGTGGTTGGAAATCGTGAGCGCCGGAAGATTCCGCGCCTTTAAGGCTCGCGAAATAAGAATTGCCCTACTCTGCACGCCGGGCCTGATCGATGCGTTCGATCAGCTCGTCGACCTGGTGGTTTTCGAGCCGCAGGCGTTTGAACGAGATTTCCGCGAACCCGAGCTTACGGCGGATGGGGAGAAACACCACCTCGCGGCTACTGGCAGCGGCCTCGCGCAGCGTTAGCGTCACCTTGTCTGGCGAGCCCATGGCGGCGTAGTTCACGTTCATCACGTCCTTAAGTTTGATCGTTTCGTGCCGCTCGCCATAGACGAAAATCAAACAATCCCCGCCGTCGTAAACGCGGTCGGCTACGCCGGCGAACACCTTTTTGAACATCCGCCGGCCAGCCACCAGCATGATCAGCGGTATCAGCAGAAAGGGCGTGAAGGTGTCCGCCGTGACCAGCCCGACCAGGAAGATGAAGCCGACCACCGATAGCCATAGAAACGGAAACACCCGGCGGCTGAAAAAGGCCGAGCGCGAAATGACCGGCAGGTTCTGGTACATCGGCGTCGTTCCAAAAGCGGCGATTAAAAACGGTGGCCGTCATTTTATGGAAAAACCTTCCAGATGCCTACCGGCGCTCAAAGAAGCGGCTCGCGGGCCAGCAGATAACTATCCATGATCCAGCCGTACTGGTCGCGAAGCGCGGCCCGGCGCTCGAGAATCTGCTGCTCGACGTCTTTCAGGCGCCCTTCGATCAGGCACTGCTTCTCCATGCCAAGATACGCCCCCCACCAGATATGCACGTGCTTGTCCTTAAGCGCGCTGAACGCCCCGCCGCTGTCGAGCATTACCGCCACAGTGGCGGCATCATTCGGCCACCCCTTCTCGCGCAGCCGCCGGCCGGTAGTGATATGGACCGCCCCCGCCAGGGCGTTGAGCGGTATGCGGTGCTCGGCGGTGAGTACCTGCAGGCTGGTAATGCCGGGAATGACGCTGACCTCGATCTCGCGCCCGCTTGCCAGCAGGCGCTTGGCGATGCGCAGGCTGCTGTCATAAAGCGAAGGGTCGCCCCACACCAGCATGGCGGCGCGCCCGCCTTGGGGCAGGTGCTGTTCAAGAAGCTGCGCCCACACGGCGGCAATGGACGCGTGCCAGTCGTTGACCGCGCCCAGGTACGGGGCGCTTGCGTCACGCGTGGGCAGGTCGAATTCGACGACGTTCGCAGCACTTCTGTTTTCCAACAGCTCATCGCAAAGCAGGCGGCGCAGGTCGATCAAATCACTCTTGGCCTCGCCCTTGCGCGGCAGCAGAATCACGTCCGCCTCGTTCAGCGCGCGCACCGCGGCCAGCGTCACGTGATCCGGGTTGCCGGTGCCGATACCGATGAATGAAAGCGCAATCACGGCTCACGCTCCTCATCAATCCCCGTATCGCCGTGAGCGAAGGGGGAATCCGCCGACTGCGGGCGAAAGCGGCGATCGTACCCTACCGCGTACAAGCTGCTCTCCTGGAAGTCGTCGCACGCGAGCACCGGGCCGACCAGAATCAGCGCGGTGCGCTGGAGCGCCTCGCCCATTTGCGCCTCGATGGTGGAAAGCCGCCCGCGCAGTACGCGCTCGTCCGGCCAGCTCGCCCGCCAGACGATCGCGACCGGGCAGTCGCCGCCGTAAAAAGGCGTGAGCCGCGCCACCACATCGCTCAAATTGTGTACGGAAAGATGAATCGCCAGCGTCGCGCCGCTTTCGGCGAAGCGCTCCAGCGTCTCGTTTTCCGGCATTTGGCTGGCCCGGCCCGAGGTGCGGGTGAGCACGACGGACTGCGCCACGCCGGGCAGCGTCAGCTCCTGCTCCAGCGCCGCCGCGGCGGCGGCGAAGGACGGCACGCCCGGCGTCACGCTGAAGGGAATAGCAAGCTCCCGCAGGCGGCGAAGCTGCTCGCCGAGCGCCGACCACACCGATAAATCGCCGGAGTGCAGCCGGGCAACGTCCTGGCCTGCGGCGTGGGCGCGCTGGATCTCGTCGATGATCTCATCGAGCGATAGCGGCGCGGTGTTGACGATGCGCGCACCCGCCGGGCAGTGGGCCAGAATCTCCTCGGGCACTAATGAGCCGGCATAGAGGCACACCGGGCAGGCGGCGATCAGATCGCGCCCTCTAAGCGTGAGTAAATCCGGGGCGCCGGGGCCGGCGCCGATGAAATGAACCGTCATGTCTCACCTTTAGGCGCCACCGCCAGCGCGGCGGTGGCCTTTCTGTCGTTGGAAATCAGCCGCGGGGCCAGAAGCCGCGCGCCGGGGCCGGCTGCCAGCAGCGCGGCGGCCTCCGCTACGCTGCCCGTGCCAAACGCCTGGTGACTACGTGCCGAGTGGGTCAGCGTCTCGGCGCGGGCGAGCGCCTCATCCGCCACCAGGCTGACCGAAAGCCCGCGCGCTTGGCCGAGCCGCTGCACCAGCGCCTGCTTGCTCTCGGCGGCGGCGAGCCGCTCGACCGGTCCAAAGCGCTCGATCAGCGCCTCCAGCGCCTGGGAAAGCGAATCGAGCGTGGCCTCGCTGGAATACCCAAGCCCAGCCACCTTCATCGCACGCCCCGCCACTGCACGATCGGGTAGCTCGCTTTCCAGCCGCGTTTGGCGCCGAGCGGCGCGGCACTGGCAAGCTCGATCCTCAAAAGCTCGCCACCGGCTACCCGCTGCCAATGGGCAAGCAACGCCTCGGACTCCAGCGTGACCGCGTTGGCCACCACCCGCGTGCCCGCGGGTAGGCGCTGCCACAGCGCGTCCAGCAGCGCCTGCGATAGCCCGCCGCCGATGAACACTGCATCCGGTGGCTCAGCGTCCCCGAGCAGTTCCAACGCGGCGCCCTCTTTCACCTCCAGCCAGTCCACCCCTAGCTGCTCGGCGTTTCGCCGCGCCCGGGCGGCGCGCTCGCCGTTTTGCTCGAAGCCGGTGGCGCGGTTGTCCGGGTGCGCCAGCAGCCACTCGATGGCGACGGAGCCGGAGCCAGTGCCGATATCCCACAGCCGCTCACCGGGCTTAGGGGCAAGCGCACACAGCGTGAGCGCGCGCACCGCCTGCTTGGTGATCTGGCCGTCGTGCTCGAAGAAGTGATCCGGCAGCCCCGATGCGCGCGGCAGCGCCGGGCCGTCACCCGCCACCTCGATAGCGACGGCCACCGGGTGGGCGATGTCGGCGGGAAGCAGCACTTGGGCGGAAAGCTCCCTCACGCGCTCCTGAGCGCCGCCCAACGCCTCCAGCACGGTTAGCGTCGAGTCCCCAAAACCAAGGCGTGTGATCAGCGCGGAAAGCTCCGCCACCGCCGCGCCGTCGCGCAGCAGCACCAGAAGCTTTTGGCCCGGCTGCAGGTGCGGGCGAAGGCGCGTCAGCGGCCTGGCGTGAAGCCCTAAACAGCAGCAGCGCTCGAGCGGCCAGCCAAGGCGCGCCGCCGCCAGGCTAAAGGTCGAGGGCGCGGGCAGCGCCTGCCACTCGTGCCACTCGAGATAGCGGGTAATACTCGTGCCCGCACCGAACCAGAACGGATCGTTCGACACCAGCATCACCACCCGGCGGCCGCGCTCGGCCAGAAGCCACGGGATGCCCTCACTAAAGGGCACCGGCCACTCGCGAATCTCGGCGGCAAGCTCAGGGAGAAGGCGAAGGTGGCGCCGCGCGCCGAAGACCACCTCGGCGGCGTCCAGCTCGCGCCGGCTTGCGGCGGTGAGCCCGGCTGTGCCACTCTCGCCCCACCCAATGATTGTGAGCCAGGCCCCGTCTGCTAACTCCATGCGTTACATCCTGAAACCATGAAAAACGTGTTGATTCTTGGCGGCACCACCGAGGCAAGCGCGCTGGCCCAGGCCGTGGCCGCCCGCGGGCTAAGTGCCACCTTCAGCTACGCCGGGCGGGTGAGCCGCCCCAAACCCCAGCCGCTGCCGACTCGCGTGGGCGGCTTTGGCGGCGTGGCGGGGCTGGTCGATTTTATCGCCCGTGAACGTATTACCCATATCGTCGACGCCACCCACCCTTTTGCTGCGCAGATGAGCCGCCACGCGCTGGCGGCGGCGGCGCACACCGGCGCCCGCGCCCTGGCGCTGACCCGCCCACCCTGGCGTGAAATGGAGGCCGACCGCTGGCAGCGCGTGGCGAGCATCGAAGCCGCCGTCGAGGCGCTCGACGGGCCGGCAGAGCGCATCCTGCTGGCCATCGGCCGGCTGCATCTGGACGCGTTCAGCGCCCGGCCCCAGCACCACTACCTGCTGCGCCTGGTCGAAGAACCCGCCGTGCCGCCGCCGCTTGCCCGCTACAAGGCGGTGATCGACCGCGGCCCGTTCACGCTTGAAAACGATCTTGAGCTGCTCAAAACCGAGCGCATCACCCGCATCGTGTGCAAGAACGCCGGCGGCAGCGGCGCGGCGTCCAAGATTCTGGCCGCCCGAGCCCTCAGTCTTCCAGTCACGATGATCGACCGCCCCCGCCTTCCGCCGCGCCAGGAGGCGCATAGCGTCGACGAGGTGCTGGCCTGGCTCGAGGCCTAGTCTCACGATACTTGGCCTCACGCCACCGAGCGCGGCGTGTAGACCAGCGGCGCGGCGGCGCGCTCGATCACTCGCGTCAGGCTCGAGCCGACGATCACCAGCGTGCGCATGTCCGCCATTTCCGGGGTGGCATCACCAAGCGTTACCACGCGAATCGACTCCTCCGGGGTGGATACCGCCCGTGCGAAGATGATCACGCGCTCGGGCTCGCACTCCTCACGCAGCACGTCGAGCGTACGCTCGAACCCAATCGGGCGCGATGTTGATCGCGGGTTGTAAAACGCCATGGCGAAGTCGGCAATGGCCGCCAGGCGCAGGCGCTTTTCGATCAGCGCCCAGGGCTTGAGGTTGTCGGAAAGATTGATGCAGCAGAAATCGTGGCCCAGCGGCGCGCCGGCCCGGGCACTGGCCGCCAGCATGGCGGAAATACCCGGCAGCACCTGAATATCGAGCGCGCGCCACGCCGGTTTTCCGGCTTCGAGTGCCTCGAACACCGCCGCGGCCATGGCGAATACGCCGGGGTCGCCGGAGGAGACCACCGCCACGCGCTTGCCCTCACAGGCCATATCGAGTGCGGCCTCGGCTCGGCGAATCTCCTCACGGTTGTCCGAGCCGTGGCGGGTCAGGCCTTCGCGCGGCGCCACGCGGTTCACATAAGGCACGTAGCCCACCACGTCAGTGGCCTCAGCAAGCGCGGCCGTGACCTCCGGCGTAATCATCGAATCCGCGCCCGGGCCCAGCCCGACGATTTTGACCCAGCCGCTCATGGGCGCCTCCCGTGTCCATGAATCAGCACGATCGAGAAGTAAGGCACCCGGTCGCCGGCCTCAGTCAGTGGCACCACGCGCTGGTTCTCCATGGCGGCGTACTCGATCAGCCAGGCATCCTCCTCGCGCCCGGCGGCCTTGAGCGCCCGGCGCAGCTTGGCCAAGTGCCGGCCGATCTTCATCACCACCAGCGCGTCGGTTTGGCGGATGCGATTAAGCAGTTGCGCTTCGGGGAGGGTCGCCATCGCCACGGTGAGCACGTCGTCGCCCCAGGTAATGGGCGCCCCCGTGGCGGTCCAGGCCGCCGACATGCCGGTGATACCGGGCACCACGTCCACCGGCACGCGCTCCAAAAGCCGCGTGTAAAGGTGCATGAACGAGCCGTAGAAGAACGGGTCGCCTTCGCAAAGCACGACCACGCCATGCCCGGCGGCGCTGATCTCGACGAGCTGGGCCACGCACTGCTCGTAAAAAGCGGAGAGCAGCGCGTTGTAGCGCGGGTCATCGAAAGGAATTTCGGTGGTGACCGGGTACTCCATGGCAAGCTCGACGACGTGCTCGCTCAAGAGCCCCTCGACGATGCTGCGGGCGTGGCCCTTTTTGCCCTTCTTGCGAAAGTAGGCGATGTGGGTGGCGCCACGAATCAGTCGGTCCGCGCGCACGCTCATCAAATCCTGACAGCCGGGGCCCAGGCCCACGCCCTTGATGCAACCGTTACTCATTCGACGCGATCCGCCAGCGCGTTGACCGCGGCCACGGTAACCGCACTGCCCCCCAAGCGCCCGCGCACGATGCAGCCGGGAATGGCCGGGTTCCCCCACAGCGCTTCCTTGGATTCCGCCGCGCCGACGAAGCCCACCGGGCAGCCGATCACCGCCGCCGGGCGGGGGCAGTCGGGGTCTTCGAGCATATTGAGCAGGTGAAACAGCGCCGTCGGGGCGTTGCCGATCGCCACCACCGCGCCTTCCAAGTGCGGCCGCCAGAGTTCCAGCGCCGCCGCCGAGCGGGTGTTGGCCATTTTTCGGGCCAATATTGGTGTGCGCTCATCATGCAGCGTGCAGATTACGTCGTTACTGGCCGGCAGGCGCTTGCGGGTGATGCCCTCAGAGACCATGCGCGCATCGCACAGAATCGGCGCGCCGGCCTCGAGCGCCGCTCTCGCGCGGTTGACCATATCGTTTTGGAAGTGGATATGGGCGGCAAGCTCCACGAGGCCTGCGGCGTGGATCATGCGCACGGCCACGACCTCCTCTTCCGGGCTGAAGCGAGAAAGCGCTGCCTCGCGGCGGATGATCGAAAACGACTCCCGGTAGATCGCCGGGCCGTGGGTTTCATAGGTGTAAGGCACCCAACTTCTCCAAATAGTCCAGTACGTCGGGCTCCGTGAGCCCGCGCGCCGCCGGTTCGCCGTCGGCGCGGTCATTGATCAGTACGTCGAAGCGGCCACCGCGCCCGGTCAGGCACACCGCCGCCTGGCGGCTTCGCGCGCAGCCCTTGGCGCAGCCGGATACGTGTAGGCTGCCCGTTTTATGGTGAGAAAGCCGCGCGGCCATGGCGTGGGTATCCACGCTTGCCTGAGCGCAGAACGGCGCACCGGGGCAGGCGTCCATCGAAAGGCGCGGATCACCCGGCTCGGTAATCACACCGGGCAGCGCGGGCAGGCGCGCGGCAGCAGCACCGGTGACCAGCAGCCGTCGCCAGGGCGTCACGCGCAGCCGGCATGTTTTAAAAGGTGTCACGAGGGCGCGCAGCGACGCCGCGTCGACTCGCCCAAGCGAAAGCCCCACCACCGCGCCCAACGGGTGCGCGCCAAGCCTAAGCGCCTGGCCCTGTGCCATCGGGGCCGCGTCTTGCTGCGCCCAGGCCGGCAGCGGCGCGCGGTGGCGGCCAATGCGTTTGGCCTGCTCCCCGCCGCTCTCCATGAACCAGTGGCACAGCTTGACCACCAGGTGGGCGGCGGCCTCGGCGCTTTCGATGCGGGTCCCCAGCGCGCGGCCTTCGCAGCGCACCAACAGCGCGCCGGTATCATCGCGTTCGATGCGAAAGTCTGCCGGGGCGTCACCGAGCACCGGTGCCACGCCGGCGTCCAAGGCAATGCCGACCTTGGCGGGAAGCGCGGGAAAGTCGCTCTCTTCAAGGCGCCGGGCGGCGCGGTGAGTGTCGTCATTTTCGCGCCACTCGGGCGAGAGCATCAGCGGCGGGCGGCGCTCGTCAAAGGCGCTCGGTGGCGCCAGGCCGTGCTCGACGAGAAAGTCCATCAGCGCAGGCCAGGTGTTTTCGCTCACCCCGCGAAGCTGCACGTTGGCGCGGCTAGTCAGCTCGATCAGGCCGCTGCCGAAGCGCTCAGAAGCCTGGGCAAGTGCCAGCGCCTGTGCGCGGGTTAGCTCGCCAAGCGGCGGGCGCACGCGCACCAGCCAGCCGTCGCCGGTTTCCATCGGCCGCCAGGCGCCGGGGCACCAGCCCTTGACGTCAAACGGCGCGCTCACGGGCCGCCCTGCTCGCGGGCGTCGTCCAGCGCCAGCAATAGATCCTCGAGCGCCTCGCCGTGTTGGCCCGGGTTTTGCCACAGGCCGCGCTGGGCGGCCTCGCACAGGCGCTCGGCCATCTCCTCGAGCGCGGCCGGGTTGTGCTCGCGCAAAAACGCCTGGTTCGCTTCGTCGAGCACCAGCGCCTGGCTCACCTGGGCGTACTGGTGGTCGGCGACCAGATCCGTCGTCGCGTCATAGGCGAACAGGTAATCGACCGTTGCCGCCATTTCGAAGGCGCCCTTGTAGCCGTGCTCACGCATCGCCTCGATCCACTTGGGGTTCAACACCCGGGCGCGGATCACTCTGGCAAGCTCCTCTTTTAGCGTGCGTACTTTGGGCGCAGCCGGGTTGGCGTGGTCGGCGTGAAAAATCGCCGGCGCCTCGCCGCTTAGTGCGCGGCTGGCGTTCGCCATGCCGCCCTGAAAGGCGTAATAGGTGTTGGAGTCGAGAATGTCGTGCTCGCGGTTATCCTGGTTGTGCAGCACCGCCTGGAGCCCTTCGATCTGACGATCAAAAGCGCCGCGCGCGGGGGCACCAAAATTCTCGAACTGCCCGTAGGCGTAGGCGCCGGCAGAGAGGTACGCCTCGGCCAGCTCATCCGCGCTCTCCCAGGCGCGGTTTTCGATCAGCCGGCCCAGCCCCGCGCCGTACTCGCCGGGCTTGCTGCCGAAAATGCGGTAGCGCGCCTGCTCGCGGGCCTTTTCTGAATCCAGGCCCTCGGCTTCGAGCTCATGGGTACGCGCCAGCACCGCCTGGCGGATGGTGTTGCTATCGCCGGGCTCCTGGTACTCGGCCACCGCCTCGACGGCGGCGTCGAACAGGCGAATCACGTTGGGGAAGGCGTCGCGGAAAAAGCCGGAGACGCGCAGCGTGACGTCGACCCGGGGCCGGCCCAGCAGCATGGCGGGAATCACCTCGAAGTCGACCACCCGCTGGGAGCCCAGCGACCACTGCGGGCGCACGCCCATCAGCGCAAAGGCCTGGGCGATGTCGTCGCCGCCGGTGCGCATGGTCGCGGTTCCCCAGATCGAAAGCCCGAGCCGGCGTGGAAAGTCGCCATGATCCTGCAGGTAGCGCTCGACGAACGCCTGGGCGGATTTTTCCCCCAGCCGCCAGGCCGCCGGCGAGGGAATCGCGCGGTTATCGACGCTGTAAAAGTTGCGCCCGGTGGGCAGCACATCCAGCCGCCCCCGGCTCGGCGCACCGCTCGGCCCCGCCGGCACGAAGCGCCCGGCAAGCCCCTTGAGTAGCGAACCCAGCTCCATCTCGACGCCGCGAGTGAGCGTCGCCCACAGCCGGCGGGCGAAATGAAGCTGATCGGCGGTGCTCGGATAATCGCGAGCGAGCGTCTCGAGATCGCCATCGCCCAGCGCATACGCCTCGACCAGAGCCTCGGCTAAAAGCTCCAGGCGCTCGCGGGTGTCGGCGCCGGTGCGCCAGGGGCTTGCCAGCAGCGCATCGAGCACCGCGGGGCGGTCGCCCTGCCACGCCTCACTACCCGCGGCCAGCGGGTCGAACCCGAGCCCGAGATCCTCGGCCAAACAGTGCAACAGGCCTTTACCCGCCTCGGCGTCGCCGCGGGGCAGGCGTAGCAGTGCCACCAGCGTGCCGGCGCGCTTTTCTACCGGCGGCGCGCTTCCCAGCACGTGCAGGCCGTGGCGAATCTGGCTCTCCTTGATATCGCACAAAAACGTATCCAGCTCGCTGAGTAGCTCGGCGTCGCACTCGGCGGCGGCCTCGCCTGACTGGGCAAGCTCCTGGTCGATGCCGGTGTCGCGCAGGTGCGCAAGGATTTGGCTTCGAATCAGCGCCTCGCGCCTCGGGTCCATGTCCAGCGCCTGGTAGTACTCGTCACACAGCGCCTCGAGCTCGGCCATCGGCCCGTAAAGCTCGGCGCGCGCCAGCGGCGGCATCAGGTGGTCGATGATCACCGCTTGGCTTCGCCGCTTGGCCTGGGCGCCTTCGCCCGGGTCGTTGACGATGAACGGGTAGAAGTGCGGCATCGGCCCGAGCGCCACTTCCGGCCAGCAGGTGGCGTCGAGCCCGGTGCTCTTGCCCGGCAGCCACTCAAGGCTTCCGTGCTTGCCCACGTGCACCAGCGCATCGACGCGGTAGTGCTCGCGCAGCCACAGGTAGAACGCCAGGTAGCTGTGCGGTGGAGCGAGCGCCATGTCGTGGTAGCTCTGGGTGAGATCTTCAATGAAGTCCCGTTCGGGCTGGATGCCCACGAACGTCTCGCCCAGGCGCACGCCTGAAATCATCAGCCGGCCCTGGCGGTACTTCGGGTCCTCTTCCGGGGCGCCCCAGCGTGTCAATACGGTGGTTTGAAGCGCCTGGGGGAGTGTGTCGAACCAGACGCGGTACTCGCTTACATCGATGCTCTGCCAGCAGCCGCGCTGGGTAAGGCCTTCCGGGGCGTTGGTGATCGTCTCCTGTAGCAGGCGAATCAGCGCATCGCCGCTTTCGGGGATGTCGGCCACCGAGTAGCCGGCGCCTTGAAGCGCCAGCAGAAGTTTGCGCGTCGAGGCCGGCGTATCGAGCCCTACGCCGTTGCCGATGCGCCCGTCGCGGTTGGGGTAGTTGGCCATTACCAGCGCCACGCGTTTTTGCGCGCTGGGCGTATCACGCAGCGCCTGGTAGCGCCAAGCCAGGCGCGCGACGAACGCGGCGCGCTCGGCATGCAGCGCGTGGTGGGTAATCGAAAGCTGGCAGCGCTCGTTGAAGTGCGCCTCGCTCTTGAAGCCAACGGGCCGGGTGATGACGCGGCCGTCCATTTCCGGCAGCACGATCTGCATCGCCACGTCCCGGGCGCGAAGCCCGGCACTAGATGATTCCCAATCCTCGACAGTGCTGCTCGACAGCATCGCCTGAAGCACTACCGGCTCACCGGTGAAGAGGCTCTCGCCCGCCGCGTCGTCTTCGGTAGCGCTACGGTTGACCGAAAAGCTCGTGGTGTTGAGCAGCACCGCCGCGCCGGTCTCCTCGATCAGGTAGTCGACGAACTCGACGCAGGCGGCCTCCTTGAGTGAGGCGACCGCCACCGCCAGCGGCGAAAAGCCCTGCTCCAGGAGCGCCGTCAAAAGCCCATCGACCACGCCGGTATTGCCGCCCAGCAAATGGCTACGGTAGAACACCACCAGGCACGCGGGGCCTTTTCGCGCGGCCCGCCAGTCGCGCAGCGTGGCCGCGCCGTTTTCCGGGGCGTAGATCAGCGCCGGCGGGATCACTTTTGGCTCGCGCCCGCTGTAGAGCGCCTCAAAACCGGTCAAACAGCGCGCGGCGATAAAGCGTAAAAGCTGCTCGGCGTTGTCCACCCCGCCTTCGCGCAGAAAGCGCCACACCCGGTGGGCGTCATCGAAGGCGATGCTGGAGGCGGAAAGTAACGCATCGTCCGGCGCGTCGCAGCCGGGTACGAGAATCAGCTGGCGCTCGGGCCTCCCCGCCGCCCAAGCCTCGAGGCGCTCGACGCCGTACTGCCAGTAGCCCTGGCCGCCGAGCAGCGACACCACCGCCAAGCGCGCGTGGTCGAGCACCTTGTGCTCGTAGAGATCGAACGCCGCAGGCTTGGCCAGGTTCATCCAGTTGGCCAGGCGCAGGCTGGGGTAGGGGTAGGCGTCGCCCAGCCGCTCACAGGCGCTCGCCAGCGCCGACAGGTTGCTGTCGGCAGCGGAGAGAATCACGACCTCAGCAGGGCTTTGCTGCAAATCGACGATGCCCTCATCGTCGACGAAGCCTCCGGGTTTGGCGGCGAACAGATGCATCAGGCTTGCGCGACTTCCGCGTTGGCGAGCGCCGCGTGCAGCGCGTCACGGTTGAGATGGCGGCCGATCAACACCAGCTGGGTTTGGCGCGCCTCGCCCGCCGCCCAAAGGCGATCGAAGTAGCCTTCCAGGCGCTTGCCCACCGCCTGCACCACCCGGCGCATGGGCTTGCCCGGCACCGCGGCGAAGCCCTTGGCGCGGTAGATGTGTTGGGTATCGAGAATCTGTTGAAGCGCGGCCTCCAGAGCGGTGGCGTCGACCTCGCCAAGCGTCACCACGCAGGAGTCGAAGTGGTCGTGGGCGTGATCGTGGTGGGCGCCTTCGGCGTGGTGCTTGTCGTGGTGATTGGTGATCGCATCGATGCCCTCTTCGCTTGCCGCGCCGATGCCCATCAGCGCCTCGAGCTTAGCCGCGTCAGCGCCAAAGGTGGCGTCGATGAATAGCGTCTTCACCGAGGCGGGCACCTTCGCCGCCACCGCCGCCTCGACGCGCAGCTTCTCATCGTCGCTGAGAAGATCGGTCTTGCTGACCAGCACCAGATCCGCCGCGCTCAGCTGGTCGTCCAGCAGCTCCTGCAGGCTCGGGTCGTGATCCAGGCTCTCATCCGCCAAGCGCTGGGCGGCCACGCGTTCCTCGTCGTGGGCGAAGCGCCCGGCGGCCACCGCCGGGCCGTCGATCACGGTGATAATCGCATCCACCGTGCAGTGTTGGCGCACTTCCGGCCAGTTGAACGCCTGCACCAAGGGTTTGGGCAGCGCCAGCCCGCTGGTTTCGATCAGGATGTGGTCGATGCGCTCGCGCCGCTCGACCAGCCTTTTCATCACCGGCAAAAACTCCTCCTCCACGGTGCAGCAGATGCAGCCGTTGGCGAGCTCATAGATGCCGTCGTCCTCCTCCGCGATACGAGCACCCTCGTCCTCTTCGCACTCCAGCGCGCAGCTTCTCAACAGATCTGAGTCAATGTCCTGCTCGCCGAACTCGTTGACGATCACGGCAATACGCTTGCCGGTCATCTGGCGCAGAATGCCTGCCAGCAGCGTGGTCTTGCCGCTGCCGAGAAACCCGGTGACGACGGTGGCGGGAATCTTGCTGAGCTGTACGTTACTGGGCTGCATGATCGAATGCCTCGCAGGATGTTGAGTCGCAAACCGCTTGGCGCGCGAAGAGCGCGGCCACGGCGTCGGGGTTGTTGGGGAAAAACAGGTGCAGATAGGTGGCGGTCAGGCGCCTTTCGCGGTAGATCGCCTCGCCAGGCGCCGGGTGTCGCTGGCGGCGGCCAAAACCGATCGGTTCCGGGGTGCCCTCGGCCATCGAGCGGTGGTGGGCATGGCCGCGAATCTCGCCTTCCGGCAGTGTCGCGCTCTGCATGCCCTGGCAGCCGCGCCGCCCGCGCATCGCGCCGTGGCCCGCCAACAGCCCGAGCATCGCATGACACCGATCGTCATAGTCGGTCAGCGTCTCCAGGCTGTAGAGCAGCCCGCCGCACTCGGCGAGAATCGGCTTGTCAGCTTCGAAAAACTCGCGGATCGCCGCTTTCATGGCGTGGTTGTCGGCCAGCGCCGCCGTGTGAAGCTCCGGGTAGCCGCCGGGCAGCCAGAGCGCGTCGCACTCAGGCAAGTGGCTATCCGACAGCGGCGAGAAGAACGCAAGCGTCGCCCCCAGCGCCTCAAGCAGATCGAGATTCGCTTGGTAGATGAAGCTGAAGGCCGCGTCGCGGGCCACGCCCACGGTATGCCCGGCAAGCGCCAACGCCGGCACCGGCGGCGCGTGCTGCGAGGCTGTGAAGCTTACCGGTTCGAGCGCGTCCAGCGCCTGCAAGAACCCGGCGGCTTGTACCGCATCCGCTCCGGCCTCGAAACGCGCCTCCAGTTCGTTCTTAATTTCATCCGCCTGCACCAGTCCCAGATGGCGCTCGGGTAGCGTGAGTGCGGGGTCGCGGGGCAGGTTTGCCAGCAGCGGTATGTGCGCGGGAAGCGCCCCTTCGATCAGCTCGCGGTGGCGGGCGGTGGCGCAGCTGTTGGCGATCAAACCGGCGATCCGAATGTCGGCTCTATATCCGGCGAGCCCCGCCATCACCGCGCCAGCGGTCTGCGCCATGCCCTTGACGTCCATCACCACCGCCAGCGGAATATCGAACAGCGCCGCCAGATCCGCGCTCGAAGGCTCGCCATCGAAAAGGCCCATCGCGCCTTCGACCAGGATCAAGTCGGCCTCAACCGCGGCTTCATAAAAGCGCTGGCGGCAGTAAGCTTCGCCCGCCATCCAGAGATCCAGCGGCTCCACCGGGGCGCCGCTTGCCTGAGAAAGAATTTGCGGGTCCAGGTAGTCCGGGCCGGTCTTGAACACGCGCACCGTCTTGCCTTGGCGTTTCAACAGCCTGGCAAGCGCGGCGGTTACGGTGGTCTTGCCTTGGCCGGAGGCCGGGGCGGCGATGAACAGCGCGGGGCAAAAAGCGGTGGCCATCAGTATTCGATCCCCTTTTGCGCCTTCACCCCGGCGCGGAAGGCGTGGCGCTCGTCGTTGACGACGCTGATGGTATCGGCGATCTCCTGAAGCGGTGTGGCCATGGTGCGCCCGGTAATGATCACGTTCTGGTGCGCCGGGCGCTTTTGCAGCGCCTCGACTATTGGTGCCACGTCGAGATAGCCGTACTTGAACATGTAGCTCATTTCATCGAGCACGATAATGTCGATGGCCGGGTTCTCGAGAAGGCCTTGGGTGATGGCCCAAGCGGCCTCTGCGGCTTCGACATCGCGCTCGCGGTCCTGGGTTTCCCAGGTGAAGCCCTGGCCCATGATGTGCCACTCAAGGCGCGGGTGGTCGCGAAAGAACAGATACTCGCCGGTTTCACGCCGGCCCTTGATGAACTGCACCACCGCCCCATGTTGGCCGTGGCCGAGCGAACGCGAGAGCGTGCCGAGTGCGGAGCTGCTCTTGCCCTTGCCGTTGCCTTTCAGAAGAATCAGCACGCCGCGCTCTACGTTCGCCTGACTGATGCGCTCGTCGACGACCGCTTTTTTGCGCTGCATGCGGTTTTGATGGCGCTCATCGCTCATGGTGACTCCTCGAAGGGCAGAATTTGGTAGCGGGCATTAAGCTCCCGGGCGAGCCGTGGCCCTTGGCCCCGCTTGACGCGGCTCTGTTCGATATCGAGCACGTGGCACTCGCCAAGCGGGGCAAGGCCCACAAGCGACTCGCGGGTGCGCCCGTCGGTAATCAGATAGGTGCGAATATCGAGGCCCGGCTCGCGGCGCTGCCACTGGCGCACCTGACCTGCCGCCTCGCTCACCATTTTGGCCAGCGGCGTGCCGCCGCCGGCGCCCACGGCGTCCAGCATCGCCGCCAGGCTTTTCGGCGCGCGCTGGCGCGACAGCAAGGGCGTGACGGCATCGTTGCCGAAACCATAAACGGCGAGCTGCTCGCGGGCGATATACGCCTGGTGGGCCAGCGCCTCGACGAAGCCCTTGGCGCGGCCCAGAAGCCGCCCGCTGAAAGTCGAGCCGGAGGTGTCCAGCAGCACCAGATGAAGCCGGGCTGCCCCGGTGCGCACCGGGCGATATTTAAGCGCTCGCCAGGGCCGCGCGCCGCGATTGGCGGTGATCGTCGCGAAAACGTCCAGCCGCGGTGCGGGGCCGGGCTGGCGCTTGAGCCGGCCAGCGCCTGGCGCGCTGCTTGGGTGTGCGCCGCCGGGCGACGCCTCACCGGGCGACGCTGTTTTTGAAGGCGCGCTTTCTTTGAGCGCGCCCGCCTGGCCCTCGGCGGTGCGCTGAGAAAGCGGCGGCATCGCGCCCCACTGCCCCGCGCCGCTGTCCTGACTTGATGACGAGCTTGATGACGGGCTCGATGACGAACGCTGCCCGCCAGTCCCCTTTTGAGAGCCGGAAGCAGCACCGTCGCCGTTCTGCTCGCCACTGTTCGACCCGCCCGGCGGCTCCAACGGCGCGGTACGCCGGTGGGCCAGCACCCAGGGCTCGACGGCATCGATATCGGCCTGCTCGACTCTCGAAACCTCGCGCCAGGCGGCGTGGGCACGGGCGGCGCGGTGCCAAGTCACGTCGGCGCGAAGCCCTTCGACCGCGGCCTGATCGCAGCGCCTGGCGATTTGCTCGAAAACCTGATCAGGTACGTCGATCTCATCGACACGGGCACGAGCGCGGGCGATGCGCTCGATCAGCGCGCGCTCGGTATCCAAGTGGGCGGCGATGAACGCGTGCGGGTCGCGATCGAACGCCTCGCGGCTTCGCACGATGGCGATACGCTCGGCCACGCTGACGCTGCCCGGCTGCTCGACGCAGAGCCCAAAGCGGTCGAGCAGCTGTGGGCGTAACTCGCCTTCGTCCGGGTTCATGGTGCCGATCAGGCTAAAGCGCGCCGGGTGGGTGTGGCTCACGCCGTCGCGCTCGACCACGTTGGTACCGCTTGCCGCCACGTCGAGCAGCAGATCCACCAGCGTATCTGCCAGGAGGTTCACTTCGTCCACGTAAAGAATGCCGCCGTGGGCGCGCGCCAGAAGCCCCGGCTGGAAATGCACTTCGCCGTCGGCGAGCACGCGATTGACGTCGAGACTTCCCGTCAGGCGGTCTTCGCTCGCTCCCAGCGGCAAAGTGACGAACGGCGCCTGGCCGCTTTCACCCTGGGGCAGCAAGGCGGCCAGCGCCCGCGCCAGCGTCGACTTGGCGCTGCCGCGCGGCCCGCTGATCAGCACGCCGCCGATGCGCGGGTCGATCACGTTGAGCGTCAGCGCGGTCTTCAGCGGCTCATAGCCGACCACGCCGGCAAAGGGGAACGCGCTCATGCCTGTCTCCTTGCGCGGTGGGGGTCATGGTCATGGCGCGGCATGAACACCGCCACGCCGTCGATCTCGGCGGTGCTCAGCGGCTGGTCATAGAGCCGCTCGAGTGCCTCCAGGCCCAGCACGTCGTCAGTCGGGCCGGCCTGAACGTCGCCGTTTGAATGCAGCAGCAGCGCGTGGCTGCACCAGCGCGCGGCCAGGTTCACGTCGTGCAAACACATCATCACCGTGCGCCCGTGAGCGGCCCGTTCACTCAAAAGCGCCATCGCCGCGCTCTGATGGTGCAGGTCCAGGTGGTTGGTCGGCTCGTCGAGCAGCCACACCCCCGGGTCCTGGACAACCAGCGTGGCGAGCGCCACCCGCTGGCGCTCGCCGCCGGAAAGCGAACTCACCAGGCGCTGCTCGAATCCGGCCAGATCGAAGGCGGCCAGCGCCGCTTCAACGCGCTCGCTATCGCCGGGCGTTTCGTGTTGGAAAAGCGATAGATACGGGTGGCGACCCATCATCACGGTTTCGAATACCGTGGCGGGAAAGCCGTCCACGCGCTCCTGAAACACCAGCCCCAGCCGCCTGGCCACGTCGCGGCGGGCAAGCGTACTCAGCGGCTGCTCGTCCAAATAAACATTGCCTGCGCGCGGCGCCTTGAGTCCGGCGAGCGTATGCAACAGCGTGGTCTTGCCCGCCCCGTTAGGGCCCAGCACGCCCCACACTTGGCCGGGCGTGATCTCGATATCCAGCGCTTGGGCCTCGCGGCCGGGAATCGCAAGCGTCAGCGCCCTGGCGCAAAGCGCGCTCATGTCCGGCTCCGGCTGAGCAGCAGCAAAAAGGTGGGCACGCCGAGCAGCGCGGTGATCACGCCGACCGGCAGCTGCTCCGGAGCGATCAGCGTGCGCGCGAGCGTATCCGCCAGTAGCAGCAGCGTGCCGCCGGCGAGCGCGCAGGCGGGCAAAATGCGGCGCTGGTCGTTGCCCAGCACAAGGCGCAGCATGTGCGGCACGACCAGCCCCACGAAGCCGATGCTGCCGGCAGTGGTGACCGCCACGGCGGTCAGAAGGCTTGCCAAAAGATAGATGCCCCACTCGAAGCCGCGCACGTTCACCCCAAGGGCGGCGGCCTGCAGCGAGCCACGGGCCAGCACGTTGAGGCTTCTCCCCAGCGGCCATAAAAGCGCGCAGGTCAGCACCAGCAGAGCCAGCGGCGGCCAGGGCGTGCGCGCATAGGCGAGATCGCCCATCAGCCAGTAGAGCATGCCCGGCAGGCGCTCGGCGGGGCTCATGGCGAGCATCAGCGTGACCAGCGCCCCCCAGCCGGAAGCCACGACCACGCCGGTGAGCAGTAACCTCGCCGGCGTCCAGCCGCCGCGCCCCTGAGCCAAGCCAAACACCAAAAGCGTCGAGAAAAGCGCTCCTGCAAACGCCGAGCCGGTGACCAGCAGCCCGCCCAGGCCCGCCAGCATCGCGCCAAGCGCCCCGATGCTCGCCCCACCGGAAAGCCCGAGCACGTAAGGGTCGGCGAGCGGGTTTCGCAAGAGCACCTGCATCAGCGCACCCGCCACGGCGAGCAGCCCACCCACGGCGAAAGCGGAAAGCGCCCGGGGCAGGCGAAGATCGAACACTAAGGTGTGAGCGAGGCTTTCGCCCTGCCCGAACAGCGCCCGCGCGAGCTCAGCAACCGATAGCGAGGCGCTGCCGGTGGCGAGCGCCAGGGCAAGTGCGGCGAGGGCGAGCGCCGCCAGCGCCACGGGCCAGAAACTCAGCGCCCGGCCATTCACGGTGCCTCTCCGGCGCGGGTCGTCGCCAGGTGCTCGCAAAGAAGCCGCGTCCCTTCGACCAGCCGCGGCGTGGGCCGCTGAATGAGTGACGGCGGCACGAGGTAGAGGTGATTGTTTTGCACCGCGCGAAGCTCCGGGTAGCGGCTCCAGTGATCGAGCCAGTCGCGGTTCTCCTCGCCCATGCCGCCGGCGACGATCACCGCCGGGTCGGCGGCGAGCACCGCCTCGTCGTCCAGGCGCGGTACCAAGCGTTCCAGCTCGCCAAACACGTTGCGCCCGCCGCACAGGCGAATCACCTGGCCGATCAGGTGCGCGTCGTTGACGCTCATCAGCGGTGAATCCCACACCTGGTAGAAGGTATCGACCGGCGCTTCTCCCGCGTACTGCGCCTCGAGCGCGGCCATGTCGCGAACGAAATTATCGGCCACGCGGCGGCCTTCGGCCTCGGTGCCGGCAAGCGCAGCCAGGCGCTCGATGGCGCTGGCCACGCCGTCGACGCTGCGCGGCTCGATATAAAACACCGCCATGCCGAGCGCTTTTAGCGTTTCGAGCTGCTCGGCGGGGTTGCCGGTCACCCAGCCGATGGCCAGATCCGGCTCGAGCGCCACCAGCGCTTCCAGATCCAGCCGGGTATGGCTGCCGATGGATGCAATCTCTTTGGCCTCGGGCGGGTAGTCGCTGAACGAGACCACGGCGACGACCTGCTCACCCGCACCGGCGGCGAAAGCCAGCTCCGTCGCCCCCGGTGACAGCGCGGCGATGCGCTCAGCAGGCGCGCTCAGGCACACCTCGCGCTCCAGGTCGTCGAGCGCACACACCTCGGCCCGAGCGGCGCTAACGCAAAGCGCCGCCATAAGGCCTACAAGCCATTTACTGACCAAAGTTGACGCTCAAAAACGCCGCGCGGCCGGCGTTGATGTAGTCGGCACCATCAAACGAGCGCGTGGTGACGTAGTCCTGGTCCAGCGCGTTCTCCAGCGTCACCCGCGCGGTCCACATGGGCGCGAACTGCCAGCCGGCGCGCAGGTTGACCAGCCCGTAGCCGGCCAGGCGATCCTCGTTGGCCGCATCGCGGTAGCGGTGATTCTGGGCGATCCAGGAGCCGCCGACCGAGTACTCGCCGAGCTCCCGGTCCACGTCCAGACGCAGGCTTTGGGTGGCGCGGTTGGTAAGCCGGTTACCGGTGGCGCGGTTTTCAGGGTCGGTGTAGGTGAGCGCGGCGGCAACCGTCCAGCCGCCCTGCTCCACGCCGCCGGAAAGCTCGGCGCCGCGAATGCGCGAGGTAGGCACGTTGAACTGCTCGCCCTGGCCGGCGATCAGGTTGTCGATGTCGGTCTGGTAGAGCGCAGCGTCCCAGAAGAGGGTCGCGTACTGCCCGCGCGCGCCGATTTCAAAGGTCTCGGATGTCTCGGAGTCGAGGTCCGGGTTGCCGAAATTCGGGTAGTAAAGCTGGTTATAGGTCGGCGCGTTGAAGGCGGTGCCAAAACTTGCCCGCAGGGTGTGGTGGGCATCGAGATCGAAACCGAGTGCCACACTTCCGGTCACCTCATCGCCGTAGCTTTCGTTGTGATCGAAGCGGGCGCTGGTTTGCAGCGTAAAGGGCGCGAAGTCGAACAGCGCCTGGGTGAAGGCGGCGGTATTGTCGCGGCTCGTCTCATCGTAATCGATGGTGCTGTCGATCCGGTCTTCGCTCTGCTCGACGCCCGCGATGAATTCGTGCATGCCGACGCTGAAGGTGTTCTGCCAGCGCGCGGTGCGAATGTTCGTGTCGAAGGTGGAGTCGCCGAACTCGTCGACGTTGTCGCTCTCGTCGCGAGCCTCGGAAAGCGTCAAGCGCGAGCGCCAGCCCTCGACCACCGGGGTATCGACGTAAACACCGGCGACCTGCTGGACGAAGTCGTTCTCGCCGCCGTCGTACTCGTTATTGCCGCGCGCACGCAGCGCCAGCGCGCCGGCCTCGACCCCGCTATCAAAGACGTGGGACACGCGGGCGAGTGCGGTGGTGTTGTCATAGCCCTTGTCGTCGCCGCCTCGGCGCACCGGCTCGCCGTCGGTGTTGAAGTGGCTGGCCGCGAAGCTGTAGCGAGTGCCGCCCTCGACCCCGCTGAGCCCCGCGCTTGCTCGCGCCGTACCGAAGGAGCCGCCGCCGAACGAAAGTCTCGGCTGCGGGCCGTTTGCCTCGTCGGGCTCGTGGGTGAAAAGCTGCACCACACCGCCGATGGCGTCCGCCCCAAACAGGCTACCGCGCGGCCCGCGCACGATTTCAGCGCGCTCGAACAGGCGCGGGTCGAGGCTCCCCCAAGCCGCACCGCCGCTGGTGGCCGAGCGCAGGCGAATGCCGTCGATCAGGAGCACGTTTTGCGCGCTGCCGGTGCCGCGAAGATACAAGCTCGCATTCTTGCCGAAGCTTCCGTTGCTGGAAACGTCCACGCCCGGCTGGCCGCGCAAAAGATCCGTGACGCTCGTTGGATCCTGGCGGCGAAAGGCGGCTTCATCGAGCACGGTGACCGAGGAGAGGCTTTGATTGGCAGTGCGCGGGGCCAGCGTGGCGGTGACCACCACCGGGTCGAGATCGGAGGCTATTGGGGTCGTCGCCGCTGTGGTCTGGGCGTGAACCGCCAGCGGCAGCGTGGCGAGCGCGAAAGCGCCAAGCCGCGGGAAGAGCGCGTAAGGCATGAGAAGTCCCTTGCTGGCCGTGCTCACCCGCACAGCCGGTTTTTATGGCCAGTTGCGGTGACGTCAAGGGAAAATAGCGGAAACGCACGTCCGTATCGGCCCTGAGCACGCCCTCCGCGTCTCGGCAGTAAAGGCGCTGAAACATCGTTTTCAGTCGCCTTGCGCTTTCGGGCCGGTCTCCGGGCTGACGAGCGAAAGACGCGCAAAGCATCTTTAAAACGGCGGCCTTCCCATATCGCGCGCGACACAGTGGCGTAATGGCCGTTCTTGACTCGATTACCGTTGCGGGGGCAGCGCTGGAATGGACACCAGCTTCCCGTTTAACCGACGCAAGGCCGGCACCCAAAAGTGAGCGTAAACTAGCAAGCCGTTAGGGCCAGGTCAATCGCACTCGACCAGGCTCGACGGGGCGCTTGCGGGCGCGCCAAGGCGCTGCACCAGGCCGTGGCGCACGTACCAGACCCGCTCGGCATGCTGTGCGGCGTCCTGGCTGAACCAGCCGTTGAGATCGCGCAGGCGGCGCTCTTCGCGCGCCATGGGCACCAGGCCGCGGCCGACCTCGCTCATGATCAGCACGATCGTGGCGTTGCACGCCCTGGCGGCGCGGCAAAGTGCGGCCAGATCCTCGCGCCACTGGGCGCGCAAACGGTCGCTGTCGGTTTCACGGGCGCCGTCGCGGGCCACCCAGTCGAGCACGCCGTTAATTACCAGCGGCGTATCGGGAATCAAAATCGAGTGGCAGTCGGCCAGCCGCTGGCCCGGGGCGAGCGTCCACCAGGCCGCGTTTTGAAAGCGCGTTTTTACGGCGTCGCGCTTGCCTGCGCGGGCACCGCCGATGAAAAGCTGCATTGCCACTCTCCTTCTCTAGCGCGATGGGTCAGGTTCAGGCGCCGGCCGGTGGCCTGGGTCACCGTGGCCTCCCAGAAATCCACGGTTTCAAAACGCCGTCTCAGTTCGCGAATCACGCCGCCATGGGTGACGGCCAGCACGCGCCGGTGGCCAAGGGCCCGGGCGTTGTCGGCAAGCGTCGAAAGCCAGCCGTCCAGGCGCGCGCGCAGATCCCCGGCAGATTCGCCGCCGGGGATTTTAAGCTCTCCGACGCTATCAATCCATGCCCGGTAGCCCGGATCCTCCTTGAGTTCGTCGTAGACCTTGCCTTCATACTCGCCGAAATCGAGCTCGCGAAGCCTGGGCTCCAGGTAAACACTCGCCGGCGTAGCGCCGGGCTTTGCCCACTCGAGCGTTTGGCGGCAGCGGGTCAAGTCGCTTGCGTAGATTGCATCGAAATGCTCACCCTTTAACGCCTCCTTGAGCGCGTTGAGCCCCGGCTCGGCGTCGGGAAACAAAAGCTCGATATCGCGCTGGCCCTGGTAGCGCCGCTCGAGATTCCAGGACGTTATACCGTGGCGAACCACCACCAGCTCCACATCAAGATCACTAGCCAAAGCTCGACTCCTTCTATTAACGCCCCAATCATGTCGCCGTTGATGCCCTTGAAGGCGCGAAGCACCCCGGCGCGAAACAGCGCGGTGAACAAAAGCGCCCCGGCAAGCCAGGCAAGCAAGGGCAGGTAAAAAAACGCCACGCACAGAAGCGGCACCAGCGAAAGCGCCACGTCACGCGGGGTCAGCGAGCGTTTGAACGCGTAGGCAAGCCCGCTTGATTGGGCGCAGGGGCTCAGTACCAGCAGGGCGGCGCCGGCGAAACGGGCAAGCGCAGGCACGATCAACAGCCACAGCGCGGGCGCGCCAACGTCGACCAGCGCCCAGAGCAGCACCGCCTTCCAGGCGAGCAGGAAAAATAGCGCCAGTATCCCGAAGCTGCCCACCTGGGGGTCCTTCATGATCTCAAAACGCCGCTCGAGCGGCTGGTTGCTTCCGAGGGCATCGGCCAGGTCCATCGCGCCGTCCAGGTGCAGGCCGCCGCCGAGCGCCACCCACAGGCTCAACAGCGCAAGTGCAGCAATCGGTGCGGGCATCGCGAGCGCGTCGAGCGACAGCGCGGCAAGCCACAGCAGCGCGCCGATGAACAGCCCGACCACCGGATAGGCGCGCAGCGCCCAGCGCCGGGTGGCGGCGTTCCAGGGGCACTCGATAGGTAGCGGCACGCGGGTCAAGAACTGAAAGGCCAGCAAGGTGCCGAACAGAGCGTTTTTCACGGTGAGGACTCTTCGCTGTTTCGGGACGGGGTATCGGCGTCAGGCAGGTCGAGATCAACCTTCCACTCGACGGCGCACCCGGCGACCACTTCGACCACCGAGTCCGCCTCTTGGGCCAACAGCCGGTGCAGGCGCTGCAAAAACGTGACGAAGCGCCAGACCCCGGGGTCCGACGGCAGCGGCGCTTCATTAAGATCGTTGGAGACGATGACCAGGTGCAGGCCTCGATCGCGGGCATCACCGAGCAGCTTTTTTAGGCAGCGCAACCCCTCCCGTTCGGCCTCGGCCGGCTCGAACGCCTGGCCAAACAGTAGCTGGCTCGCCCAGAGGGTGAGGCAGTCGACCAGCACGGCCTGGCCGTCGGGTACAGAAGCGACCGCTTCGTCCGGGTAGAGCGGCGCCTCCAGCGTTATCCAGCGGCCGTCACGGCGGGCCCGGTGGCGCGCGGCGCGCGCGCTCATCTCGGCATCAATCGAACGAGCGGTGGCCACGTAATAGCAGCGCTCGCGCGCTTTTGCCAGCGTCAGCGCTTCGGCCAGTTGAGACTTTCCCGAGCGTGCGCCGCCGCTGACGAACACGATCATCGAACGCTCGAACGAGAAGATGAGGTGACATTACACGGCGCGAGCCTTTTGCCCGCGCCGCCTGTCGACTTTTTTAGGCTTATCACACCGCCTCTCCTGCCGTGCCAAGCGCGATCATCATGAGTAGAAAAAGCCCCCAGGCTGCGTGCATCAGGCCAATGGTGATATCGATATGGCGCGCCTCGAGCGCGACGCGCCCCGGCCCCAGCGTTGCGCGGTGCGAAAGCTCGCCACCATAGATGTTCACGCCGCCGAGTTTTACGCCCAAAAGCCAAGCCACCATCGCCTCCGGCCAGCCGGCGTTGGGACTGGGGTGGCGCGGCGCTTGGCGCCGGGTATGGGTAAAGGCACCGGCCACCGCCAGCGGCTCGCGCCCCAGGGCATTCCAAAGCGCCCCCGCCGCCCAAAGACACACGGCAGTGAGCCGCGCCGGCAGCCAGTTGGCGATGTCGTCGAGTTTTGCCGAGGCGTAGCCAAAATCCGCGAAGTGGGCATTTTTGTAGCCCACCATCGAGTCCAGCGTGTTCACCGCCTTGTAAGCCAGCGCCAGCGGCGCGCCGCCGATCAGCGCGAAAAACAGCGGCGAGGTAATGCCATCGACGGTGTTCTCCGCCACGGTTTCGACCGCGCCGCGGGCGATCTCGGGCTCGTTTAGCGTGGCAGTATCGCGCCCGACCACCCGCGACAGCGCCTCTCGCGCCGTCTCGAGATCCCCCTTAACAAGCGGTGCGGCGATGGCTCTGCCCGCGTCCGCCAGCCCCTTGATGGCTAGCGTGGTGGCCAGTAGCCAAAGCTCGGCCGCGATATTCAACCAAGGATGCACCATGCTCAGCCAATTGAGAAGAAGCGTTGCGAGCCAAAACGTACCGGCAACCACCAGAAGCGTCAAAAGCGCGCCTTTGAGCCGCCGCGCGCGCCGCCCGCCGCGGTTGAGCCGCCCCTCCACCGATGTGATCACTCGGCCCATGCCGACCACCGGGTGCGGCAGCCAGCGCGGGTCGCCCACGATCAGGTCGATCGCCACCGCCAGCAGTATGAGCGTCACGCCCACTAGCGTGTCACCCCGGCATTCTCGAAGGTGGCCATCTCGGTGATCATCGCGCAGGCGGCTTTCAACAGCGGGAAAGCAAGCGCGGCGCCGCTGCCCTCGCCCAGACGCATGTCGAGTTCGAGCAGCGGGGTCGCGGCGAGCGCCTCGAGCGCCACGGCGTGGCCGGGCTCGGCGGAGCGGTGGCTGAAAATCAGAACCTCGCGCACCGGCGGGCAGAGCCGCACCGCCGCCAGCGCCGCCACTGAAGCAATGAAGCCGTCGACCACTACCGGCAAGCGGCGCTCGGCGCTTGCCAGCATCGCCCCGGCCATGGCGGCAAGCTCGAACCCACCAACGGCGGCAAGCACCGCCAACGGCTCGCTCCCCGGCACGCGCGCTGCAAGGGCTTTTTCGATCACGTCGATTTTATGTGCCAGACGCTGCTCGACAACGCCGGTCCCGGCGCCCACCAGCGGGCCGACGGGCCGGTTCAACAATGCTGCCAGCACGGCGCTGCTGGCGGTGGTGTTGGCGATGCCCATTTCGCCTAAAATCAGGCTCTTGCAGCCGGCATTAGCGGCCCGCTCGACGGCGTCGATACCCACCTGCAGGGCCTGATCGAGCTCGGCGGCGCTCATTGCGTTTTCACGGGCGAAGTTGCGCGTCCCGCGGCGCACTTTAGCGTCCACCACGCCCTCGGCGCGGACATCGCTCGCCACGCCTACGTCGACCACCTCGACGCGCGCCTCGATCTGGCGGGCGAACACGTTGATCGCCGCCCCACCCTTGGCGAAGTTGGCGACCATCTGTGCGGTCACTTCCTGGGGAAAGGCGGAAACGCCCTCCTCGGCCACGCCGTGGTCGGCAGCGAAGACGACGATGCCGGGCGTGTCGACGTTTGGCGTGAGCGTGCCGGTGATATGACAAAGCGACACCGCCAGGTCTTCTAACCGGCCAAGGCTTCCCGGCGGCTTGGTCAATGTGTCGAGATAGGCTCGCGCGCGCGTTTGAAAGGCGGTATCGAAAGGCGTGATACGCGAAAAGTCGCGGGGCATGTCAGGCTCCGAAAGCAGTGAATAAAACGAGCGCGTGGATAAGACCAACAGGCAATCGGCAAGCCAGCGGCCGCCGCTGGGCCATGGTAACAAAGCCCGGCGGCGCTGGCGCCTGTTCCAGATGTGACCATTGGGCTTTGGGTTCCGATCTGCCCTTCACCTTCGCCGCCCTTTTGGGCATGCTGAACCTTTCGAGCATGCTGATGAAAAACGCCATCGTGCTAGCCGACAGCCGGATCGGCGAGCGCAAGGTACGCTTCATCACTCTTTGCATCCGGCGCGGCGGGCGATTCAGTAGGAAAGTTACCAAAATTGCGCCTTAAATCTGCGCTAAAAGGTTTAATGCCGCTCGATAGCGGCTTAAACTGGCCGCAAAGTATGTAAAATAACTACATAGCATGCCCTGACTAACGCCTAGCCGAGGTTTCCATGACGTCCACCGCATCTGCCCCGTTAAACGACACCGTCGCCAAGGTGACACAGCGCATTCGCGAGCGCTCTCGCGAGCGCCGGGCGCTTTATGAAAAGCGCATGGCTGATCAGCACCAGCGGGGCGTGCACCGCGCCGAGCTCTCCTGCGGCAACCTGGCCCACGGCTTCGCCGCCTGCAGCCCGCAGGAGAAGGATTCGCTGAAGCTGATGAACAGCGCCAACCTGGGGATCATTTCGGCCTACAACGATATGCTCTCGGCGCACCAGCCTTTCGAGACCTTTCCCGCGACCATTCGCGAGGCGGCGGGTGCGATGGGCTCGACCGCCCAGTTCGCCGGCGGCGTGCCGGCGATGTGCGACGGCGTCACTCAGGGCCAGCCGGGCATGGAGCTTTCGCTGTTCTCGCGCGACGTGATCGCCATGGCCACCGCCGTAGGGCTTTCGCACAACATGTTCGACGCCGCGCTGTATCTCGGCGTATGCGACAAGATCGTGCCGGGGCTATTCATCGGTGCGGCGCGCTTTGGCCACCTGCCGGCGATGTTCGTGCCGGCCGGCCCCATGCCGTCCGGGCTGCCCAACAAGGAAAAAGCGCGGGTGCGCCAGCTCTTCGCCGAGGGCAAGGTGGGCCGCGCGGAGCTTTTGGAGGCGGAGTCCGAGTCCTATCACAGCCCGGGTACCTGTACTTTTTACGGCACCGCCAACTCCAACCAGCTGATGATGGAGGTGATGGGCCTGCACCTGCCGGGCACCTCGTTCGTCAACCCGGGCACCGAGATGCGCGAGGCGCTGACCCGCTTCGCCACCGAGCAGGCGATTCGCAACACCGAGCCCGGCGGCAACTACCGCCCGTTCTACAAGCAGATCGACGAGCGCGCCATCGTCAATGCCGTGGTCGGGCTGCTGGCTTCCGGCGGCTCCACCAACCACACCATGCACCTGATCGCCATGGCCGCCGCCGCCGGCATCACGCTGACCTGGGACGACTTCACCGAGCTTTCCGCCGTCACGCCGAGCCTGATGCAGGTCTACCCCAACGGCCAGGCGGATATTAACCACTTCCAGGCCGCCGGTGGCATGAGCTATCTGTTCCGCGAACTGCTTGGTGCGGGCCTTATTCACGGCGATATTCCCACCGTGTTCGGCACCGAGCTGACCGCCTACACCCAGGAGCCCTTCCTGGAGGGTGGCAAGCTCGTTTGGCGCGAAGGGGTCGAGGCGAGCCTGGACGAGGACGTACTGCGTCCGGTGGCCACGCCTTTTGCACCGACCGGGGGCTTGACCGTGCTCGACGGCAACCTGGGCCGCGGGGTGATCAAGATTTCCGCCGTCACCGAGGAGCACCGCGTGCTCGAGGCGCCGGTGCGCATTTTCGACGACCAGAACCAGATGAAAGGCGCATTCGAAGCCGGCGAGCTCGACCGCGACGTGGTCGTGGTCGTGCGCTTCCAGGGCCCGAAAGCCAACGGCATGCCGGAGCTTCACAAGCTCACCCCGTATCTGGGCGTGCTGCAGGATCGCGGCTTCAAGGTGGCACTCGTCACCGACGGGCGCATGTCCGGCGCCTCGGGCAAGGTTCCGGCGGCGATTCATATTAGCCCGGAGGCGCTCGACGGCGGCCCGATGGCCAAACTGCGCGACGGCGACGTGGTCTTTTTGGATGCCAACACCGGCGTGCTCGAAGCCAAAGTAGACCCGGCGGAGTGGGCCAAACGCGGCCTCGCGCACGCTAACCTGGACGAGTACCACGTCGGCATGGGCCGCGAGCTCTTCGGTGGCTTTCGCCATCTGGCGATGCGCGGCGAGGAAGGCGCCGGCGTGTTCGGCGGTTTTGAGGCCGACGATCTGGCCCGCCAGCAGAGCCAGATTAGCGAGGAGGACGCCTGATGCGACCGGCGCTGATCGGCGATATCGGCGGCACCAACGCCCGCTTCGCCTTGGTCATCCCCGGCGACACGGCGCCCTATGACATGCTGAATCTGCCCTGCGCCGACTACGCTGAGCCCATCGACGCCATTCGGGATTATCTCGAGCGGGTGGGCGCCATCGACGAGATGGCCCCTACCGAGGCGTGTCTTGCCTTCGCCTGCCCGGTCCACGCCGAGCACGTAAAAATGACCAACAACCACTGGGCGTTCGACAAGCGCGATGTTCAGGAGGCGCTGGGGCTTTCGCTTTTCAAGGTGATCAACGACTTCACCGCCCAGGCGCTTGGCGTGCCCCATGTCGACGAGACGCACCTGTTCGAGGTCCAGGCTGGCCACGCGCAGCCTCACTCGGCGCGGCTGATCATCGGCCCAGGAACCGGGCTTGGCGTGGCCGGCGTTTTTCCCGGCCGCCACGCTTGGATTCCGCTGCCCACCGAAGGTGGCCACGTAAGCTTCGCGCCAATGGATGAGCAGGAGCTTGCGCTTTTACGCTTTTTTCAAAAGCGCTACGGCCGCGTTAGCGTTGAGCGTGTGCTGTGCGGTCAAGGGCTTTTCGAGCTCTATCTTGGCTACTGTGAGCTCGACGGCGCCGCGCCGCGCTTCGAAACCCCGGCAGAGATCAGCCAGGGCGCCGACGACGGCGATACGCTGGCGCGCACCGCGCTGCTGCGTTTTTTGAAGATACTGGGCAACGTTTGCGGCGACGCCACGTTGACCATGGGGGCACGCGGCGGCGTCTATTTGTGCGGCGGCATCCTGCCCCGGCTGCTCGACTGGCTGCCGCACAGTGAGCTCAAAAGCGCCTTCAACGATAAGGGCCGCATGCAAGCCTACAACGCCGACATTCCCATTCAGGTGGTCACCCACCCCTGGACGGGGCTGCTGGGCGCCGCCGAAGCACTGCATAACGAAGAGGTTACCTAGCCCCTTCTGTTGGGCATGAACAAGCGCCCGGATGTAAATAAAACAATGAGCGCAAAGCGCGTAAAAGGAGGTGTGCATGACGCCAGTCGTTACTTTTGGCGAGGCTCTGGTCGATATGCTTTCAAGCCGATTAGGTGATGAAGCAGGCCCGGAAACGTTCACCCCCTATGCCGGTGGCGCGCCGGCCAACGTGGCGGTGGCCTGCGCCCGTTTGGGCGTGCCCAGCCGGTTTCTCGGCATGGTTGGCGACGATAGTTTTGGACGTTTCATCACCGCTGAGCTCGCCCACCACGGCGTGGATACCCAGGCAATCGTCACTACACGCGAGGCGCGTACGGCGCTGGCGTTCGTCTCGCGGGACATCGACGGCGAACGTACCTTCGACTTCTACCGCCCGCCGGCGGCGGACCTACTGTACCGCGAAGAGCACCTTCCCGAGGATACCTTCGCGCGCCCGGTGATCTGGCACGTGTGCAGCAATAGCTTGACCGAGCCCGCCATTTTCGACACTACGCTTGCCCTGACTCGCAGAGCGCGCCGCTCAGGGGCTTTGGTCAGCGTGGACGCCAACTTGCGCCACAACCTGTGGGCCGAGGGCGCGGCCTCGATCGAGCGCGTGATTGAGCTCCTCAATGAGGCCGCACTCATCAAGGTTTCCCGCGAAGAGCTCGACTATTTGCGCTGCGACCAACCCGCGGCCCAGTGGCTCGACGCGCGCCTGGCCGCCGGCGCCAAGGCGGTCCTGATCACCGACGGCCCCCACGAGGTCGTTCTTAAAACCGCTACGCTTGAGCACCGCCTCACCCCGCCGCCGGTCACGGCCGTGGATACCACCGCCGGGGGCGACGCCTTCATGGGCGGCTTTCTGGCGCGGCTTTGCCAGCTCGATGACGCCAGGCGCGCCTTGGAAAACCCTGATGTGCTGATCGACGCCGTCGCACTGGCCTGTCGCTGCGGCGCCTACGCCGTCACCCGCCCCGGTGCCTACGCTGCCCTGCCTACTCGCGGCGATATCCCAGGTTTCAGATAGGCGTTTATTTTTTGAAGGGATCTCTTTAAAGCGCAAAAAGCCCGAGCGGTCGACCCGCTCGGGCTTTGATCACCTGGCGCAAGCGTCCTGGTGGTGAAAGAGCCCTAGTGGTGAAAACGCTCCGCCGCTTCCTGAGCGAGCTTTTTAATCCCCTCCCAATCTTCGGCGTCGACCATGGCCTTCGGCGTGAGCCAGGAGCCGCCGATGCACATGACGTTGGGGAGCGTCAGGTACTCCTCGGCGTTGTCCAGCGTAATACCGCCGGTGGGGCAAAAGCGCGCCTCGGAGAGCGGGCCGCCGATCGCCTTGATCGCCTTGGCGCCGCCGCTCGATTCCGCAGGGAAAAACTTGAAGCGGCGATAGCCGTACTGCCAGCCGGTCATCAGCTCGGAAACGGTGGAAACGCCTGGCAGCATCGGTACCGGGCTCTCCACGCCATAGCGGTAAAGCGCCTCGGTGGTGCCGGGAGTGACAACGAAATCCGCGCCGACCTCTTCGGCCTGGCGGTACTGGGCCGGGGTGAGCACGGTGCCCACGCCGATGCTTGCCCCAACCAGCTCCTTTTTCATACGCTTGATGGCCTCGAGCGCGCAGTCGGTGCGAAGCGTGACTTCCAGTACGTTGATGCCGCCTTCGAGCAGCGCGCGGCCCATGGGCACGGCATCTTCGATACGCTCGATGGTGATTACCGGGATGACCTCGGCCTTAAGGCAGATGCTGTCGAGCTCGGCGGTGCGGCTGGACGGAAGCTGTTTATCGATTGTCATAAAAATCTCCAAACCCTAACGCGGGCGTGCAAAGGGTGTGTCAGGGTGCCCAGTAGATGGCCAGCGGGCAGCTTAAAAAGGCGCGAATGGGAAGCTGGCGAACGTCGTCGCCACCCATGGCGCTGCCGAGTACGGCGCGTTTGTCGTCGCCGGTGATGTGCAGAAAGTGGCGCCGCGCCTGGTGCAGGCGGTCGGCGCTCAGGGTAATGCGCGGCTGAGGCTGGCTGGGCGTGCGTACCGCTACCAGCGCTTCATCGGTGGTCATGGCAAGGCCAAGCTCCGGGCTATCGGGGAAAAGCGAAGCGGTGTGGCCATCGCTGCCCATGCCTAAAATGACCACGCTGGCCGGCCAGGCGAGCGGCTCGAGGCGCCGGGCGACCTCTTCCACGCCCTGCTCCGGCGTTTCGGCCTCACTGGTCAAGGCAATGAAATCGGCGTTTGCCGCCTCCCCCACCAGCAAATGCTCGCGCACGAGCCTCGCGTTGCTGTCCCTGCTTTCGGCGTCGACCCAGCGCTCGTCGGCCAGCGTCACCTGCACCCGCTCCCAGGCAAGCTCTCTTTTAGCGAGCGCGGTAAAAAACGGCACCGGCGTGGAGCCGCCGGAGACGACCAAAAGCGCCTTCTTCTGGCGCTCGAGATCCTCGGCCAACGCCTGGTACACCGCTTCGGCCAGCTGCTCGGCCAGCGCGTTACGTACGTTGCTCATATCAGTAGTCCTCGTACCAGCTGCGCCCGTCCTGGGTGATCATGGCGATCGACGCCACCGGCCCCCAGGAGCCGGCCGGGTAGCGCCGGGGCGGCGTTTCGCGGGTTTTCCAGCCGTCGATGAGCTGGTCGCACCAGCGCCAGGCGAACTCGACCTCGTCGCGGCGCACGAACAGATACTGCTGTCCCTTCATCACTTCCAGCAGCAGCCGCTCGTAGGCGTCGGGAATGCGCGACTTGGGGAAGGCGCTGTTGAAATCGAGATGCAGCGGCCCCGGGCGCAGACGCATGCCTTTGTCCAGGCCGCTGTCCTTGGTCAAGACCTGTAGCGCGATGCCCTCTTCGGGCTGCAGTCGGATGATCAGCTTGTTGGCGGCGATGTCGCGCTGGTCCGGGTCGAAGATGTAGTGCGGCTGCTGGCGAAAGTGGATGACGATCTGCGAGAGTTTCTCGGGCATACGCTTGCCGGTGCGCAGATAGAACGGCACGCCGGCCCAGCGCCAGTTGGAGACCTCGGTTTTCATCGCCACGAAGGTTTCGGTGCGGCTCTCCGTATTGGCGTCTTCCTCTTCGAGATACCCGGGCACGGTTTGGCCGTCGCTGGTGCCGGCGATGTACTGGCCGCGCACCACGTCGCGCCCTAGTGCCTCGCCGGTAAAGGGCTTGAGCGCCTTGAGCACCTTCACCTTTTCATCGCGAATGGCGTCGGCGTCCAGGTTCGACGGCGGGTCCATGGCGATCAGGCACAGTAGCTGAAGCAGATGGTTTTGCACCATGTCTCTGAGCTGGCCGGCGTCGTCGAAATAGCCCCAGCGCCCTTCGATACCCACCTTCTCGGCCACGGTGATCTCCACATGCGAAATGTGGTTCTGGTTCCATTGGGTACCGAACAAGGGGTTGGCGAAGCGCAGCGCGATCAGGTTCTGCACCGTCTCCTTGCCAAGATAGTGATCGATGCGGTAGATCCGCTCTTCCGGGAACACCGCGCCGATGGCGTCGTTGATCTCTTTCGAGGAATCCAGATCGTAGCCGATGGGCTTTTCCACCACCACGCGGGTATCGTCGTCGAGGCTGCCGCTTTGCGACAGGTTGTGGCAGATATCGCCGTAGATACGCGCCGCCACGGAAAGATAGACCACCATCGGGCGCTCGGCCCCCTGGCGCCACTGCTTGATCGCGGCGTAGCCTTCTGCACTTTTGAAATCCAGCTGCAGGTATTCGAGGCGGTTTAAAAAGCGCGTCAGGCTCTGTTCGTCCTGCTCGTCGGCCTTGAGCCGTTTTTCGAGTGCTTGGCGAATTAGCGCGCGAAACTCATCGAGGTCATGCTCCTGGCGCGCGAGCCCCAGAATGCGCGTGGCCTCGGGCATCAGCCCGTCGCGGTCGAGGTGATAAAGGGCAGCGAACAGCTTGCGCGTGGCAAGATCGCCAAGCGCGCCGAAAAGCGCCAGATCGATCGCATGGTTCGGATCGCCTAACGGGGAATGAGGCTGGCTCATCGTGACTCCTTGAATCCTGACACCGCGAACGTTGTTTAATTACCTAAAATTTACTCGATCGCGGCCACAGTACGCAATTAATTGTGTAATTTTACTACTTTTAGCTAACGCTTGCAGGTCGAGCTCGGGAATGGCGAATGCAGACCGACCACTGCCCGCACTTTTTACAGACTTTTTATGTCAACGCGTGCTGTGATAGGCGGGTCTTCCCAGCCAGGCGGTCGAGCATGCCTTTTTCAACCAAACGTGTTGCCTTCGCCCTCAACTCCACTCGCCGTTGGGCGCCGGTGCTCAAGACGCTGGCGGTGCTCTGGATCATTCTGGCGCTGTTCATGCTCGTGCCACTCGGGGTGCTGGCCTGGGAGAACGACCCGGACGTCTGGGCCTTTCTCAAGGCGGTAACGGTCGTGGCCACGCTTGCCGGCGCCTCGCTCGCGGCGACCTACCGCACGCCCATTGAGCTTAAACCTTGGCAGATGTTTGTGCTAACCCCGGCCAGCTGGGTCAGCGTTAGCGGCTTTGCCAGCCTCCCGCTGATTCTGGGCGCGCCGCAATTGAGTATCACTAACGCCGTGTTCGAGTCGGTGTCGGCGATCACCACCACCGGCTCCACGGTCATCGTGGGCATCGAGCATCTCTCTGACGGCCTCAAGCTCTGGCGGGGCTTGATGCAGTGGCTCGGCGGCATTGGCATCATTGTCATGGGCATCGCGATTCTGCCCTTTTTGAAGGTCGGCGGCATGCGCCTTTTCCATACCGAATCTTCCGACTGGTCGGAAAAAGTGATGCCGCGCACCGGCGGTATCGCCAAGGCCACGCTCGTGGTCTATGTGGGGCTGACGGGCGTTGCCATGCTTGGCTACTTCGTTGGCGGCATGGCGCCGCTCGACGCCGTCGTGCACGCCATGACCTCAATCGCCACCGGGGGCTTTGCCAACTCGGATGCCTCCTTCGGCGCCTACGCCGACGCGCCCTGGCTTTTGTGGATGGCGAGCGCCTTCATGCTCTGCGGTGCGCTCCCCTTCGTGCTCTACATTCGCTTTTTGCGCGGCACGCCTGAAGCGCTCTGGCAGGATCAACAGGTGCGCGGGCTCATCAAGCTGCTATTGATCGTCATCGTGTGCCTAAGCGCCTGGCGGGTCGCGCTGGGCGAGCCCTGGTTCGACTCGCTCACTCACGTGGCTTTCAACGTCGTGTCGGTGGTGACTACCACCGGCTACGCCTCGGACGACTACACGCTGTGGGGGGCGCTACCGGTCACTGCGTTTTTCTACCTGACGTTCATGGGCGGGTGCAGCGGCTCGACCAGCGGCGGCATGAAGATGTTTCGGTTTCAGATCGCGCTTTTGATGCTGCGCAACCAGCTGCGCTATTTGATCCACGCTCACGGCGTGTTCGCCACGCGCTACAACGATCAGCCGGTGAGCGACGAGGTGACCCGCGGGGTCATCGCCTTCTCGTTCTTCTTCTTTTTGACCATCGCGGCGCTGGCGCTTTCGCTTTCCACACTCGGGCTCGATTTCGTCACCGCCGTGTCCGGCGCGGCCACGGCGGTGGCCAACGTGGGCCCGGGCCTGGGGGAGGTGATCGGCCCGGCGGGCAACTTCTACACCCTGCCGGACGCGGCCAAGTGGCTTCTGTGCGCAGGCATGCTGATGGGCCGGCTCGAGATACTGACCGTGATCGTACTGCTGACGCCGATGTTCTGGCGCCGCTAATTTTCAAGGAGGCGTTTCTTGATCGCGACCTGGCGTTTACCCACCCTGCATGAGCTTGGCTGCGCGCTGCTTTTTAACGCGCTCGCGCTTTTGGCGTCCTGGGGACTTTACACCTGGCTTGCGCTGGCCAACCTGTCGCTGGTGTTTTTAAGCGCAGTGCTTGCCTGCGCGGTGCTGGCGAGCCGTTTTGCTGCGCTGATCAGCGCGCTTTTAGGCTTTTTGACCTTCAACTTCTTTTTTACCGTACCGACGTTTTCGCTGATCGTCGCCGAGCGCGAGCAGCTTCTTACGCTGTGCTTTTTTCTACTGATCGCGCTGGTGGTGGGCAACGTGGCCAGTGAAAGCCGCCGGCGCTTGAGCGCGCTGAGCGCCGCACGCCTTGCCGAAGAGCAGGAGCGGCTGCGCTCGGCGCTGTTGGCGTCGGTGTCCCACGATTTGCGCACCCCACTCTCTTCCATCATCGGGGCGGCCAGCTCGCTGCGCGCCCTCGACGCCCAGCTAAGCGATAGCGACCGCCGTGCGCTTCTGGATAGCGTGCTGGGTGAAAGCGAGCGGCTGGACCGCTATATCCAGAACCTGCTGGACATGACCCGGCTGGGTCACGGCGAGCTGAAGATAGAGCGCGACTGGATATCGCTGGATGATTTGATCGCCACGGTAAGGCGGCGTTTGGCCGGCGCGCTGCAGGGGCTCACGCTTGAGCTTCGCTTCGCGCCAGGCAACCTGCCGCTTCTGTACGTTCACCCGGCGCTGATCGAACAGGCGCTGGTCAACGTCCTGGAAAACGCCGCCAGGTTTTCGCCGCCGGGTGGCGTTATCGAGATATTGGCCTTCACCGATGATGCCGCAACGTCCCTCACCATTGCCATGACGGACCAGGGCCCAGGGATCGAACCGGAAAGGCGCGAGAAGGTCTTCGATATGTTCTACACCGGGGGCGATCGCAGCCCTCACGGCAGCGGCCTGGGGCTTGCGATCTGCAAGGGCATGGTGGGCGCCCACGGTGGCCAGGTACGCGCCGAGGCGAACCCCGAAGGCCAAGGGACACGCATCGTGATCACGCTGCCGCTTTATAGTCCGACCAGGGAGGCGCGCGATGAGTGACGCCGGACACGTGCTGATCGTCGATGATGAGCGCGGCATTCGCCAGTTTTTGCGCATCAGCCTGCACTCTCAGGGGTTTTGCGTCAGCGAGGCTGCGACGGGGGCGCTTGCCCTCGACGCGGTGCTGGCCGCGCAAAGCGGCACGCGGACGCCGATCGATCTGATACTGCTGGATCTAGGCCTCCCCGATATGGATGGCCAGCAGGTACTGCGCGCCATTCGCCGCCAAAGCGAGGTGCCGGTGATGGTGGTATCGGTGCGCGGCCACGAGGCAGAAAAGGTGCAGGCGCTGGACAGCGGCGCCAACGACTACGTGACCAAGCCCTTCGGTATCGAGGAGCTGTTGGCGCGTATTCGCGCGCTGCTGCGCCGTCCGCTGCCCGGCGCCGGCATTAAGCCCTACCGCTTTGGGGCGCTGTGTATCGACCTTGCCGCCCGGCGCGTCACGCTGGGTGAGCAGGCGGTGCGCCTGACGCCCAAGGAGTTCGCCGTACTGGCGCTGCTGGCCAGCCAGCCCGGGCGCGTGGTGACCCAAACGCACCTTTTGCGCCACGTTTGGGGCGCGGTGCACGAAGACGATACCCACTATCTGCGCATCGTCGTCAGCCGGCTGCGCCAAAAGCTCGGCGACGATCCACAGGCCCCTTTTCTTCTACAGACCGAGCCGGGCATCGGCTATCGGCTGGGCATCGACCCAGGCCCCAGGGAGACGAACG
>NZ_JBIQVY010000006.1:0-168662 GCF_044335525.1 Halomonas sp. HMF6819
GAGTAAACGTTTGTCATTCGGGGAGGATTACAATGTTAAAAAACAACTCCCACGATCGTAACAGCCTGCCATTGGCGGGTTGTTACATCGTTGAGCGCTCGCAAAACGTTGCGGCTGCCTATGCCGGGCGTTTGCTTGCCACTCTGGGCGCGACGGTTGTGATGCTGGAACCGCCGCAAGGGTCGTGCTTGCGTAATGCATCCCCTTTACTGAAGGACGGTACCAGTGCGTTATTTAGCTATCTGGCTGCCGGGAAGCACAGCAAAATTTGTGATCTACAGACGGACCAAGGCCGAGCGGTACTTGCTCACGAACTTGGTCGAGCCGATATTTTTATCGATGATACGCCTCTAAAGGCTCGTAAAGCGCTTTCCTTGGATCCTGACCATCTTCGTGATCAATATCCCGGCCTTGTACATGTCAGCGTGCTGCCATTTGGCTCTAGTGGCCCGAAGTCTGATTGGGATGGAGAAGAAGTCAACTTGATCCATGCCAGTGGTGAAGGCTTTTTATTGCCTAATGGTCGCTCCAACGAGCTTTTCCCTGAACGCCCCCCGCTGAAAATTTATGGGCATTTCTCTCAGTACCAGGGTGGCTGTGCAGCAGCGCTATCCGCGTTGGCTGCCTGGTGGGCGGCTTTGCAGGAAGGAGGGCAGTACGTCGATGTGTCGGTTCAAGACGCAATGCTCTTGTGTGGTGCTTTCGCAATGCAGCGCCTGGGCGATGGTTCATTGGAGCATCGCGCCACCCGTAGTTTTAAGTATGGTGGCGTTTTCGAAGCGCTGGATGGGTATGTTGAGCTTTTGACGCTGGAAGATAGGCAGTGGAGCGGACTGGTTCAACTAATGGGCAGCCCAGCCTGGGCCACTGATGAGGCGTTGAAAGATCCTTTGGAGCGTAGCCGGCGCGGCGATGATCTCAACGCGCATATTAGAGCCTGGATGTCTCAGCACACTGTCGACACCATCGTCGATAACGCTCAAAAGCTGGGGGTGCCCGCAGGTAAATACCGGACCCCAGCGGAGGTGGTCAACGGCGAGCATGAGTCTCTGCGTGGCCTGTTTTCAAAGAGCACCTTGCCCAATGGTCTTGAGGCCAAAGTGCTGGTGGCGCCTTACCGGTTTCAGCGTACACCTTTGACCCTTGGGCAAGTGCCTGCGCTGGCCTCTTGTGGCGAACAGGCCGCAGCGCGGGGGGAGGGAGCATGAGTCAGGATTTGAAACCTTTGAAAGGCCTGCGCATTGCCGATTTCACCATTCACGCAGCGGGTCCGTTCGCGACGCACATCCTTTCCCAGCTGGGAGCGGAATGTATCAAAATCGAGAGTAAAGCCAGACCCGACGCGTTTCGAAAGCCCCACGCCGTCTATGGGCGTATGACGGCTGCGACCTTCGATCAAGTCTCTGCCAACAAGCTGTCGGTGCGCCTCAACTTGAAAAAGCCCGAAGCGGTTGAGTTGGCTAAGCGCTTGGTGGCGGTATCTGATGTAGCAGCAGAGAGTTTTCGCCCTGGGGTAATGAAGCGTTTAGGGCTGGATTATGAGAATTTGCGAAAAGCCAAGGCCGATCTGGTGATGCTCTCGCTCTCATCCTGTGGTCAAAGCGGCCCAGACTCACATTTTGCCGGGTATGCGCCCCTGTTTGGCGCCTGGGGGGGCTTGGGCTGGATGAGTGGCTATACCGATGGACCGCCTGTTGAGATGCGTCACGTCATGGATCACTCCGCAGGTTACCACGCGGTGGTAGCGTTGATGGCGGCGCTGCATCAGCGTCGGCGAACCGGAGAGGGACAATATATCGATTTGGCTGCCAGAGACGTGGCTTCGGCCATGATAGGTGATGCACTGGTGATGGCAAGCCTCGGAGAAGATCCAGCGCGGCCAGGTAATGATGACCTGCTTATGGCACCGCATGGCGTTTACGCGACGGCGACGCCGGACCGTTGGCTCACCATTGCGGTCCGCAATGACGATGAGTGGCAGCGTTTGTTACAAGTGATGGGAAACACTGAGTTATCCAACGATCATCGTTTTAAAACTGCGGCTAGCCGTTGCCAGAATCGGGCATTACTGGATGAAAAGATGACGGACTGGTTAGGCCGGCGCGACGCGGAGGCGACAGCCCAACGACTACAGCAGGCCGGCATTTGCGCTCATTCGTCCTGGGATATGCAGCAAATTGCAGATGATTCCCATCTACGCCAACGCGGTGCGCTAATTCCCATTCATGATCCTGCCGTCGCAAAGCGGTTTGCAGTGGGGGTACCCGCACGATTTAGCAAAACCTCGGATGTGGGGATTCATCGGGGCACCCCGGCACTAGGGGAAGACGAAGACTATGTATTTGGTGAATTGTTAAAACTGACAAACGATCAGCGAAAGGATCTGGAGCAGCGCGAAGTCATTATGTAGGCGAAGGAATTCAAACCGTTCAACTGTATAAGGGGAGAGCCATGAGTAACTCTATTTTTCTAGTGCTGGATATGATGAACGATCTGGTTCATGAGGAAGGTGTGAGCAGTAAAGGGCCTTATGGCGAACAGGTGCGCTCGAGAAACATCGTTCAAAATACGCGTACAGCTATCGATAAAGCGCGGAAAGCCGGTGTACCTATTGGTTTCGTCCGAGTCGGTTTTTCGCCTGATTATCGTGAGTGCCCGCCTAACTCGCCCATATTTAGTAAGGCGCGTGACAATAATATATTCAAACTGGGTGAGTGGGGGACTCAAACGCATCCTGATCTTGGTCAGCGAGACGAAGACTTCGATATCGTAAAGCACCGGGTAAGCCCGTTTCATGCGACTACGCTTGATGCGATTCTCAGCGCCAAACACATTACTCGCATTTACTGTTCCGGTATTTCCACGAACGCGGTCGTGCAGGCGGCAGTGCGAGAAGGTCACGACAGGGATTTCGAGATGATTCTCCTTGAAGACTGCTGCTGTGGTTTGACCAGGGAAGAGCACGAGATTGCAATAAAAAGCCTTGAGCGCTTCTGTCAGATGACAACGTCTACCGATGTCGAATTCAAGTGAGGATGATATGAACCGTATAGCGCGAAGTATACTGTTCGTACCGGGTAACAGGCCCGATCGCTTTGCCAAGGCCGAGGCCAGTGGGGCACATCAGATTGCGATCGACCTCGAAGATGCCGTGTCACCGGATGAAAAGCAAAAAGCCCGAGCGGCCACAGCCGACTGGCTTGTAAGTCATCCTGCGACATGCGTTCGAATCAACGCAGCTGATACCGAGTGGTTCGAAGATGATCTGTCGATGCTTGCAGACATGCCTTCGGCCGTCGTTATGTTGCCAAAAGCGGATGCCGGCTCGATAGCGGCCGTCAATGACGTTCTCCCTCGCCACCGACTGGTTGCCTTGGTCGAAACCGTACGAGGGCTCAAGGAGTTGGAGCAGGTAGCTTCAACACCGGGCGTTTTCAGAATTGCGTTTGGCAGCGTGGACTTTGGCGCCGAAACGGGAATCGTCGACGAGGCGGATGCAATGACGTTCGTTCGAACGCAAATCGTTCTGGAAACCTGCTTTGCAGGGCTCGAACCTGCCATCGATGGTGTAAGCGTGGGGTTCGATGATGAGGTACAGATGCAGGCTGATGCCAATCGCTCGAGACAACTTGGGTTTGGTGGAAAGCTCTGTATTCATCCAAAACAGGTAGCGGCGGTTAATCGATCCTTTTCACCGACGGATTCGCAAGTGGAGTGGGCTCGTCGAGTCATCGAGGCCATGGAAGCCAGCAAGGGCGGCGCTACAACGGTTGACGGTAAAATGGTAGACAAGCCCGTTGTGTTGCAAGCCGAACGCATACTTGCTGAGCAGGCTACCCACAACACGTGAATAAAGCCTGACAACCGCTACTAAACAGGCGCTGAGGTTTATCATGGCAACATTACAAGAACATAAAACCATGACGGATCCTGTCGAGCACTACGGCTTGATAGGGGGATTGGATACGATATGCAGGTGGCTCGAAAATACCCTTATCTTCGTTGCCGGCTCCATGATCAACTGCGCCATGATCATTACATTTATAGATGTGGTGATGCGCTATGTTTTCAATTCACCGCTAAATTGGTTTTTCGATTTAATCACCATGTACCTGCTGCCGGGGTCTTATTTTCTGGCATTTTCCTACGCGTTGAGAACGGGTAATCACCTTAAGGTCGATTATTTTAAAAGCAAGTTACCGCCAAGCGTGACGCGATTTTGCCTACTTTTGTTCGGCTTCGTGGCCTTCATGATATTTAGCTATATCACTTACGCTTATTCTTTAAGAGCCTACAGTGCCTGGCATGAAAAGGAGATGGTTTATGGCGTTGTCAACTGGATAGTTTGGCCTTCCGATTTCATCATTGCTATTAGCTCGCTCGTTTTCTCGTTGAGGCTGTTGATAACCGCCGTCTTCAATTACCTGGTTAAAGGGAGCGAGTTATAATGACGATCTTTTTATCTTTTTCCCTGCTGTTTTTTCTTTTGATGGTGGGCGTTCCGGTTGCCATTAGCCTTGCGATCTCTGGTGCTTTAGGCATATTTTTGACAACCGGGCTGGATGTGTTGCTGGGAATTTTGTCGGCGTCGCCAGGCGCTGCCTTGACGACTTACGAACTGCTCACCATTCCCATGTTCATACTCATGTCAGAATTCATGGGTGTTAGCGGTATTACCGGATCGCTGTTTAGTGCCATTTCAAAATGGACGCATAAAATAAAGGGAGGAGTTGGTATTGCGGCCGTCGTTACCGGTGCCGCGTTCGGTGCGATTTCAGGTTCCAGTACGGCCGCGGCGGCCACGCTTGGAAAAATCAGCACCCCAGCAATGCAAGCCGAAGGCTACTCCCCGAAAATGGCGGGTAGCATTGCCGCTATCTCGGGCACCATTGCCATGTTGATCCCTCCCAGTGTTGCTCTCATCTTTTATGGGCTACTTAGTGGCGTCAGTATTGGCGATCTGCTCATTGCTGGCATCGTGCCCGGCATACTGGTGACATTGACCATCGCCATTACCATCAAAATTTTGATTATCAGAAACCCCGTTGCCGCTAATAGCAAAAGCTATAGCCTTCGCGAAAAGATGATAGCGTTAAAAGTAGCCACACCTTTTCTACTGTTGTTTACCATTGTGACAGGGCTTATCTATACCGGCATCGCTACACCCGTCGAGTCTTCGGCGCTGGGGGCACTGGGCGCCCTTGTGCTCGCACTGATGTCAGGCAATCTGAATGTTGAGACGTTTAAAATCGCAGTAGTCAATACGTGCTGTATTTCTGCCATGATCGGCCTCATTGTCGTATGTGCCCATATCTTTGGCTACTTTATTACCATGACCGGTATTACCAGAAGCCTGGTAAGCTACGTGGGTTTGCTGGACGTCTCGCCGTATCTCATCCTGTTCTTTTTGGTGATTCTCTATCTTGTTCTGGGGCTGTTCCTGGATTTGATTTCCATTCTGATCTTGACGATCCCGGTCGTACTTCCGGTCGTTGTTTCGCTTGGGTTCGACCCCATTTGGTTCGGTGTGATTGTCATTTTGCTGGCTGAAATAGGCATCGTAACGCCTCCAGTCGGAATGAACGTTTTCGTGGTGGCGAAAGTGGCCAATGTCCCCGTCGAGGAGCTTTTCTCAGGCGTCGTGCCCTACATCGTCATGCTGCTGGGTTTGATTGCCTTGCTGATTGCCTTTCCACAAATCGTGCTTTGGCTACCTTCGACGGCCATGCACTGATGTAGCGCACCGCCGATCGGCTTGCAGTGAGCTATGGATGTGCAAGCCGTTTTACAGGATCTTTCAATCAAAAATAGCGAGGTCGACCCAACCAAACCTGTTGTAAAAAAATACTGGGCACACTATAAATGCATCATGCATTAAAAGTGTTTCGTGTAAGGTGTGGCACTGATTCAATAAAAAAACACAACAAAACTGAAGAGCGACAAAAAGGAGTACCATCATGAATAACTATAAAAAACGTTTGCCCTTGCTGATGACCGGCATTTTCGCCTGCTGTTCAGCGTCTGCTGAGGAGGTTGAACCGGTCACGCTCAAGTTCGCCGAATGGCTTCCGACCACCTCTTTTGCCACTGAACATGGGGCCAACCCGTTCATGGAAAAAGTGGCTGAGCTCTCCAATGGTAATATCCAGTTCGATTTCTACCCCGCCGAACAGCTAGGGCGGGGCTCGGAATCGCTCACGCTGCTTCAAACCGGCGTCGCTGACATTGCCAACGTCGCACCCGCCTACATGCCGGAAAAGCTTCCCTTGTCCGGCGTGGTTGAACTTCCGGAAATCGTTAAGAATTCCTGTAGCGCAGCGGATAGCTTTTACGAGCTGGCCCAACCCGGCGGCACCATCTATGAGGCGGAGTTCAAACGACACGGTATTCGCCCGCTCTGGGTAGGCAACATGGGCCGCTACCGGATACTCACGAACAACAAAGACATCGCTTCACTCGATGATTTGAACGGTCTTCGAATCCGTACGGCCGGCGGTCCCATGACGCTTACCGCCGATGCGCTAGGGTCAAGCCCGGTTACCATGCAGGGGTCGGATGTGCTGACATCGCTTTCCCGCGGCACGCTCGACGGTGTTTATTATCCTCTTCGAGGAATACTGGACTATGGCCTCGCCCCGGCACTGGATCAATTGGTGCCGAATCTCTCGGTAGGTAGCTTTGGACTGACCTACTCCATAAGCGACCGAGTATGGGAAAGCCTGTCAGAGCAGCAGCAGGACATTCTGCTGGAGGCAGGCCGGTACGCGATGCAAACCTATTGTGATTACGTTGACAGCTCGGAGCCCGAAATCATCCAGGTGCTGGAGAACGAGTACGATATTACCCAGGCTCCCTTCTCCGATAGCGATCTGGAACAGGCACAGACTGACCTCGAAGAGGTGTATGCACGCTGGGCCGAGCCTCTGGAAGCACGGGGTCTACCCGCCCAGCAGGTTATCGAAGAAATGCAGTAAGCCACCCGTGTCGCCGGGCCCTGGCTAGAGCCCGGCAGCTGCGAAAATATACCTTGTAGATAAAAATAATAACCAGCCCAGAGGGCGAGGTACTTCTCATGAAAAAGCTATTGACCGCCATAATAGCGGGTTTCTCTGTCGCTACTTGCGCCCTGTCCGCCCAAGCGGATGAGCGCCTGCTAATCGGTACAACCTCCAGTTCTTCCAGTCATTACAGCTACTTTGTCGCGATCAACCAGATTCTCAATGAGCATCTTGAGGGCGTAAGCTCCACGATAGCTGAGACTGGTGCCACCATGGACAACCTGCGGCGTATGAGCCGTGATCAAATCGATATGGGGATCGTGACGACCAATACCGGTTATCACGCCTATCATGGTCTTGAGGAGTTTGAAGGGCGCCCCGTCGATACCCGATTACTGTGGGTATATACCGTGGCGCCTCAAAACATGGTGATGCGTCAGGACGCCGGTATCACGAGCCTCGAAGAGCTTGAAGGGGTGCGCTTCAATCCGGGCATTACCGGCTCGGGAACTGAGTCAACGACCGAAGCCGTGATGCAAACGTTGGGGATATCGCCGGACTACGTGCGCGGTTCGGGCGGCGATATTGTCGATGCCATGAAGGATAATCGCGTAGTGGGAGCGGGCAAGTCGGGGGTTGGCAATCGCCTCGATGGTTCGAGTATGGATATCGCGACCTTCACGCCAATCAACGTGCTGTCGCTCAGCGCTGAGCAGGCCGAAACGCTGCGTACCGAAATGAAAGACATCGGTATTATCGATGTTCCTGCCGGCGCTGCCGAGGGCATACCTGCCTATACCACTTGGGCCTTCGGTGTGGCCGTTCATGCCCGCCCCGATCTCGATGAGGAGCTAGTCTATCAGATCGTCAAGGCGGTAATGGAGAACCCAGAACCTCAAGCCAATGCCTTTTCTGCCATGCGTGACGCGGATATCGCTGGTATGACGCTTGATGTCGGTACCGTACCGCTACACGCCGGTGCTGCCCGTTATTTCGAGGAGCAGGGACACGAGATTCCCGCTGCTCTGCAGCCTGTCCAGTAACGGCGATCCAGAGATGCCTACTCTCATGCGCGTGGATCTGACTAAAGTGCTGGCCCTGATGCTGGGCGGACTGATTCTCTATACCTCAGCGACTGGCGCCTTTGAAAGCCTGTTTCAACGCAGTCTCTTTCTCGCGCTGGTGCTCCTGCTGGGTTTGGCCCTTTATCCGCTTGGGGCTGGCAAACACTGGCGCCCGCTCGGTCTTGCCATCGATCTGATTCTAGCGGTTGGGGTGATACTCGCCTGTGGCTACGTGGCGTTGAATCACGACCAAATACTCATTGAGTTGCCCTGGGCGTCCTTTCGCGATCTGCTGTTCACCGTGGTGCTGCTATTGGTGATCCTGGAGCTGTCGCGGCGAGCAATCGGGGTGATTTTTCCGCTACTAGTGATGGCAGGGCTGGCCTATGCCTGGCTGGGTGCCATGATTCCTGGCCCGCTCGGGCATCGCGGCTTCGATATCTACTACATTACCGAAACGATTTATCTAAGTGATCGTGGCATTTGGGGGATGCTGGTGGGCGTGGCGGCAACAACCGTTGCCGCTTTCGTGCTTTTCGGCTGCTTGCTGCTGCACACCGGCGGCGGCCAGACCTTTATGGACATGGCGCTGCGCATCAGCGGCCAATCGCCCGGCGGGGCTGCCAAGGTGGCTACCGTGGCTTCTGGGCTGTTTGGCATGGTCAGCGGTAGCGCGGTAGCCAACGTGGCCACCACCGGTAATTTCACCATTCCCATGATGAAACGGCTTAACTATCCACCGTCTTTCGCCTCTGGTGTGGAGGCGGTGGCTTCCACGGGGGGCCAAATCGCGCCGCCGATTCTCGGGGCGGCGGCCTTCATCATGGCCGAAATTATCGGTGAGAGTTATCTGCGTATCGCGTTGGCCGCGCTATTGCCGGCGATTCTTTTCTATCTGGGAGTATTTTTGACCATCCATCTGGTAGCGAAGAGTCGAAACCTGCAGGTGGTGCCCCAGGATGAATTACCCACTTGGAGCGCAGTGCTGCGGCCTGAGCGAATTATTCCGATTTTAGCGTCACTTGGCGGGCTTTTTTATGGCGTGCTGTCGGGGCGCTCGATACAGTTGGCCGCCTTTTACGGCATTCTAATGACGGTGCTAACTTTCGTACCCTTTGCGCTACAGGCAAAAATGCCGCTGCGCACCATTATCGGCAAGCTGCTTTCGGGACTGATAGATGCTGGTAAGGGGATGGTGATCATCGGCGTGCTGCTGGCGGGTGCCCAGATTCTGGTGGCGATGATCGGTATGACCGGCATTGGCGTAACGCTAGCGAGTCTTATCGTCAATGTGGGGGGGGAGTCGCTGTTTATGGTGGCCTTGATTGTCGGCGGCGTGTGCCTAATTCTGGGAATGGGTATTCCCACCACCGCGGCCTACGTGTTGGTGGCCTCGGTATTGGCGCCGGCGCTGACCACCATTGGCGTAGAGCCACTGATTGCCCATCTTTTCGTGTTCTATTTCGCCACGCTTTCGGTTATCACACCTCCCGTTTGTGTGGCGGTGTTCGTCGCGGCGGGGATCGCCAATACCAACTGGCTACCGGCCGCGGGAGAAGCGGTACGCTTGGCGGCGGCGATCTACGTGATTCCCTTTTTGCTACTGATCTATCCGGCTCTGGCGGGCTTTGGTAGTGCGCTGGATATTCTGCTGGCCGGCTCGCAAGGCGTGGTCTTCGTCGTGGCATTTGCCTCGTTGGTATCCAAGGTGGCCATTACCGGTAGCCGTCTTTTGGATACGGCCGTGCTGTTACTGGTGATTGGCCTGGCGTTGACGCCGGGCTGGTGGACCACGATGGGAGCCTTATTGGTACTGACAGGGCTTTACGTTCGTAATCGACAGAGAGCTTCAGGCAGGGCGTGTGCGTCGGCTTTGGGGAACTCCAAACCCGTAAGCGCCCCCTTGGGGAAACATGCCCGTAACGCGCCGAAATAAAAGCGTAAGCAGTATTGCCGGCATTATCTCTTCTTGAGGGCCCTTTCATATCCACAAGAGCCAAAAAGGCCTTTTTTAACGTCTTTAGCGGAGAACATCATGCATGCCATCGTTATCGAGGACGGTCAGCCTAGCTGGCAGCCAGTGCCAGAGCTTATCTCTCCAGCGGCAGGAGAGGTTGTCATCAAGGTGGCCTGGGCCGGCGTCAACCGGGCGGATTTAATGCAAAGGGCAGGGCATTACCCTCCGCCACAGGGGGCCAGTGACATCCTGGGCCTCGAAGTCAGCGGTGTGATCGTCGAAATCGGGGAAGGAGTTGAGCACCTTAATCAAGGTGACAAGGTGTGCGCGCTGTTGGAAGGCGGGGGCTACGCTGAAAAGGTCAAGGTCGATGCCCGACAAGTATTGCCGTTACCGGTTGGTTTTGATTTGCGCCAAGGGGCGGCACTGATGGAGGCCTTTGCAACTGCCTGGCTCAATGTGTTCATGCTGGGCCTTTTGAGCGAGGGAGAACGAGTGCTGATTCACGCCGGGGCCAGTGGTGTGGGGACTGCGGCTATACAGCTTTGCAGCGCTCTGCAACACCCCTGCTTTGTCACGGTTGGAAGCGATGAGAAGCTGGCCTTTTGTCGCGAGCTGGGCGCCGACGCTGGCCACAACCGCCATCAGGGAAGCTTCGTCGATGCCGTTAAGGCCTGGGGTGGTGCGGATCTGATTCTTGACCCGGTAGGGGCCGGCTATCTTCCGGACAATCAGCGAGTGCTCAACATGGACGGCCGCCTGGTACTCATTGGGTTAATGGAAGGGCGCAAGGCGGAGCTGGATATGGGGCGACTGTTGATGAAACGACAGCGGTTGATCGGCTCTACGCTGCGCTCAAAATCACCAGAGGCCAAGGGGGATATCCTGGCAGAGCTCGCCTTGCATGTTTGGCCGCGTTTGGAGAACGGAGAGATCAAGCCGTTGATCGATAGCGAGTATGCCATCACCGACGTTGAGGCGGCGCATCAGCACATGACCCAAAACGCATCGAGCGGAAAGCTGCTTCTGAAAATCGGCGCGTTATAAACAGGCTAAACAGTAACGCATAAAAAGAACTTGTTTAACATAAAATATAATGCATTATATACTATCTCTGTGTTGTTTAGCTCATGTGGAGCGTTCGGGCTTATCAGAAGCCAATAACACTTGAGACTGAAATTAAGCGGTGCCGCCAACAACAATGCTCATATGCAATGGTTGGCTCGACAGCCGGTGTGAAAGGTCAAGCCTGGCGTGGCACAACTACCGCTATTTGCCGGCTTGATCCTGGGAGAGTCAGTATGAAGATGACCAGACTGCAGGGTAGGGTTTTAGCCAGTGGGATTGAGCTCGTTTTAGGACCGGTCGCGCTGGAAGACGGCGGCGTTTTATTAGTGGAAGCTCGGGCCGGACGTCTTATTCATTTACTACCTAATGGCGAACGGCGAACCGTAGCGCAGGTGAGCGGTAGACTCACCGGAGCTGCATTGGGCCCGAACGGGTACTGTTACATCGGCAGTAGCGGTGGTGCTGATTGGCGTACCGAAAAGGGAAAAGCCGACTGCATTCATCTGGGCGCCGACCATGGCGGTGGCTGCATTCAAAAGGTCGATCTCGGTACCGGCGTCGTCGAAGCACTTTATACTCACTGCCAAGGCATTCCATTAAGTGAGCCCCGCGATATCGTCTTCGACGATCAGGACGGCTTCTGGTTTATCGATATCAAAAAGAAGCTCAACGAGCGTCATGCGTCGAGTTGTCTCTACTACGCTCATGGCGATGGAAGCTCGATTCGCCGCGTGGCAGATGATCTACACGCCACCGGTGGGCTTGGCTTGTCGCCCGATGGCCGCACCCTGTATGCCACCGAAGCGCAAACCGGTCGTCTTTGGGGCTATTCAATCGGAGCGCCCGGTGAGCTGAGCCAGAAGCGTAGGCTCTTCGCCGGTAGCGGGCAGTTAATGCACTTCCCTTCCAATAATCCACGTCATGGCTCACTGGCGGTGGAAGAAAATGGCAATGTTTGTATCGCGTCACCTGTGGAAGGTGGCATCTCCGTCTTTTCTGAGCAGGGGCGTTTACTTGAGTTTCACATGACTCCCGAGACGTGCTGTACCGACATTTGCTTTGGTGGCCCTAACTCACAGACCGCTTACATTACGCTATTCAGCGGCCGTCAAGTCCTGGCCGTTTCCTGGCCGCGGCCGGGTTTGAATCTGTATAAACACAGCGTTACTCGGCACAGCTATGAAAAACATCCTGTCCCACTGATTTCGTAACTTAATAAAAAGTCCGGTAATAACCGATATATCTGGACTTCCCAGAAAAACGGATAGAAGCAGCTTTTATAAATACAACAATTATCGATGGAGTTGGAGCATGAACCCTATAAAAAATCTATCACGCTTGGTATTGGCTGGTACCGTTGCTGTCAGCGGTATGGTGGCCGCTCAGGAGAATATCTCAGGCTATCCGGAGCGTCCGGTCACCTGGATCGTGCCGTTCGATGCAGGAGGTGGCGCAGATACGTGGACGCGCATCATCGCAAGTGAGGCCGAGAGCGTGTGGGGCGAGTCCTTTATCGTGCAAAACCAGCCAGGCCAAGGGGGAGTGAGAGGTTGGCAAAGCGTTCTCGGAGAGCCAAACGATGGATACACCATTATTCATGCCAGCCCAACGCCGATCATTACCCTTCTTTCACAAGAGAACCCCCCTATAGAACCCAGCGATATCAGGATAGTCGGCTTTCTGGGGTCTTATGAAAACGTTATCGCCTCCAAACCTGCCGATCCCTGGGCTACCTGGGATGAGCTGGTCAGCTATGCCAAGGAGAACCCTGGCCAACTGACTATCGGAGGCACCAATGCCCCATTGCTGGCCGCCGCGTTTCTTTTTGATCAGGCAGGCGTGGATGCCACCTTTATACCCTACTCGGGAAGTGGTGCTGCCACGACGGATTTCCTGGGTGGGCATATAGACCTGCTCGTCACAACAACGACAAGCGGCGTCGCTCTGTTGCCCAATGAGGCTACTTTGGTCGTCAATACCAGCGACGAGCAGCTACCGCAAAATACCGTCGATCAGATAAATGACATGGGGGCGAGCGTTCCGCCGACCGCAACGGATCTCGGCTTTGAGGGGTTTTCCTATCCTCGCTGGGTCGGCGTACAACCTCAGACGCCCGATGAGTTAATTATCGAAATCTCCCGTTTGCTTGAAGAGCTCATGTCAAACGACGTGGTGAAAGACAAAATCGCCAAAGCGGGTGAAGAGGTCAACTATATCGGTTACGAAGAAGCCCAAACTCGCTATGACCGTTTGGTTGAGGATTTAAAGACTTCCGTTCAATTATTGCAGTAGCCGCTTTGACACATGGTTGAAGGCAAAAGCCGCTTATCCGTTTTCTCTTTGTGATTATCAATAAAGAGGAAACGGACCTACCATAACAAGATGGGATAACGCTATGATAAATCGCGTTAATAAACTGGCTTGGTATCGAACGAACAAGGGCTTGGGCGTTATGCTAACGCTATGCGTATCAGCACTACTCGTCTATATGCTTCTTTCCTCGTGGGCGTTTCGATCTCAGCGAGATGGTTTTATTCTCGGATTTGTACCTTTAGCAGCAGTTAGCTTTATGCTACTTCTCTCGCTAATAATGATATTCGATCGCAGTAGGAAAAAAAGCGCGCGAGAAGATTCGGAGTCCGCGATAGTCGCCAATGGGAGAGCACTGGCGTTTGCAATGCTATTACTAGCAGTCATGGCGTTTTATTTTCTGGTCGTTATGGCGACAGGTTTTTTGTTGGCGACGCCGGTTTTTTTATTTCTAGGTGCTTTTGGATTGGGGGCACGACCCTGGGGGTTAGTGGCTTTTTTTTCGATTTTTGTTTCGTTTCTCATCTTCATTTTGCTGACATCGCTTGGCGTCTCGCTACCTGATGGGGTCTTTTTTTAAATGATCCGGGGATGGTGATTTCTTATTGAAACTCTTCAGGAGCGCTAAACAATGCAATATGCACCCTTTATTCAGGCCCTCGGGTTAGTCTTTACCTTCGAAACGATCATGTGGCTTTTTGTAGGCTCAGCGCTGGGGATTACCATGGGGGCTTTACCAGGTCTCACGGCGCCCACTGCGGTAGCGCTTGTGCTCCCCCTTACGTTTCAAATGCAGTTTGCACCGGCATTGGGTTTGCTTATTGGTCTCTACAAGGGGGCCATCTATGGGGGCTCAATTTCGGCGATCGTATTTTCCATACCCGGTACGCCTGCCTCAGCCGCCACCATCGCAGACGGCTATAAACTGACTCAAAAAGGTAAAACTCTTAAGGCTCTGTTAACCGCGCTCTACGCCTCGATCACCAGCGACCTGTTGGCGAGCTTGGCCGTGATATTGGTGGCACCTTTTATTATCATCATGGCGCTCTCTTTTGGGCCTGCGGAACGGTTTTGGCTGACGATTCTGGCGATCATGTTGATCGGTTCGCTCGCTGGAAAGCATATGGCCAAAGGGCTTTTCAGTGCCGCGCTGGGGATTTACTTGGCGACGATTGGCTCTGATCCTATAAGCGGTGCCTTTCGCAATACTTTCAATCTCACCGTGCTTCAGGACGGTATTCCACTCATTCCTCTAGTGGTCGGTTTATTTGCCATTGCGCCACTGCTCGACGATGGTATCGCGCTTTTTACTTCCAGTGAGCGAGTTCAAACATTCAGGATGAAGTTCAAGGATATGTTTTCCTTCGACTTCGGTGAGGGTCTGACTTTTCGAGAATACCTGCGCACCTGGAAGGAAGTCTCGATAGGTACCATCGTGGGTTCTATCGCGGGTATGCTGCCCGGACTAGGAGCAGCCGTTGGCGCTTTTCTTTCTTATAGCATTGCCAAGCAGGTATCCCCTAACAAGAGGATTGGAGAGGGTGCCATTGAGGGGGTAGCGGCGGCGGAGGCGGGGAATAGCGCCACCGTTGGGCCTGCGCTTCTACCACTTTTAGCCTTTGGCATTCCGGGAAGCGCAACGGTAGCCTTGATTGGTGGCGCATTAATGTTGCAAGGGCTCACGCCTTCTCCCCGCATGTTTTCGCTTCATCCGGAAGCGGTGTATGGCATCTTTATCATTTTGATCGCCACCAATGTGTGTCTTCTCATTATTGGCCGCTTTTTTACCCTGTTCTTTGCCCGGCTGGGGAAAATACCGCGGCATCTCATCATTCCCGTAATTTTCATGCTTTCCGTTATAGGAACTTATGTTGCCGAATACAACGTAACCCACGTGGGCATTATGTTGGTGATTGGCACCATGGCCTTTGGGATGAGGCTCTTCGGTATTCCCGCGTCACCTCTACTTATAACGTTCATGATCACGCCGGTCATGGAAACCAATCTCAGGCAAGCGTTGCTTATAGGGCGAGGCCAGTACGTTGCTCTTTTTAATAGTCCTCTTTCGATTGGTTTGCTCGTTTCAGTGGTGATCGTACTGATTGGGGTGCTGTGGTTAGCGAAAATGAAAGGAGAGAGAAGCGTCTAAGGCTATTTTTTTAAATCGATGCTTTATGACGTTTTTATGCCGATATCGAGCAGGCGGCTCAGTGCCATGGTGCGAGTACAATAAGGAGCTCTGGCGTCAACCTGTAATGTAGGAAAGTACCATCAGGTGCGCTTTTCTTGTTCTGATCAATCAATCGGTTCACCTTGTGAATCAAGGAGCCTGGGTGTCCATCATCGATTCGCGCACTACGTCGCTGCGCCACATCATGGCCGGAGGATTGATCCTGGTCGGGCTCCTCTTTCAATTATTACGTTTGGCTGGGGTTCCCCTGGATCTGTCTACCGTGAGCTATGCTTTTTGGTTGGCGATGGGGCTATTGTGGTGGGACCTTGGGAAGAGAAACCGCCGGCAAGCAACGGTTCTTGCGGGAGCCGGCTTCATTTTTTTAGTGTTGGCCTGGTTTCAGTACGACACCGATATCGATTGGCCCCATATACTTGATGGCAATGTCTATGTCGTCGCGATGTTGGTGGGTGTTAGCTTTATCGGCCTGATCGGCAGCCGGCAGGGGCATTCTCCTCCTTCTGGAAATGCCATAACGGGAAGATACGGAGCCGCCAGTACCTTGCTGGGGGTTCACCTGCTGGGTGCCATTCTCAACTTATCCTCGGTTTTTATAGTAGGGGATCGTTTGAGCCGCTATGGAAACCTGACGATACCCCAGCTTCTAGCGCTCAATCGCGGCCTCTCGAGCGTCGCATTATGGTCGCCTTTTTTTGCGTCCATGGGGGTCGTCGTGACCCTCGCCCCCGACATGCAGTTTCGTGTCATCTTGGCTTTTAGTCTGCCGCTAACGCTGATGGCCGGGGTCTTTACCGTCTTCGATTTATCGCATCGTTTTGGACTCGATAACGTGCCTGGTTTTTCGCTTACGCCAGGCAGCTTGCTGATGCCGATCATTATGGCGAGTTTGGTAATGCTCTTTCATTATGGCCTCACGCCGGAGCTTTCTATCGTCAGTATCATTACCTTTCTTTTGCCCGCCGTAGCGGTGACTTATAACGCCCCTCAGGGAGTGCGGTGGTTGGTACGCCGACTGCGAAACCATACGATCAAACGGCTTCCTGCCATGTGTGGCGAAATTTCGCTATTTCTTTGTGCCGGATTATTCACTCAAGGTCTTTCGGCGTTCATAAATGCTGCTACCGGTAATCAATGGACACTTTTCACCGACTTTGGACCGCCCCAGGCGGCGGTCAGCGTTCTAGCGATTGTGGCCAGCGCGGTAGTGGGATTACACCCTATTGTCGGTATTTCGGTGCTTGCCTCCATTCTTGAGCTGGAGGGGAGCCGCCAGACCCTGTTCGCCTTTGTCGCTTTATCCTCCTGGGCGATAGGCAATAGCGTGGGGCCGCTTTCGGGTATCAACCTTTCTCTGCAAGGGCGTTACGGAATGAGCGGTAGCGTCATGATGCGAAATAACTTTGGGTACGCCGGCGCAATGACCGGGGTAGTCATCGTGTTCATTTTTATAATGGATGCGGTGTTGTAGCCAGTTAGTACGGTTCAGTTTAAAAGAGGTGTTTATCATTTGAAATAATAGTGATTTTTGCTGAATTTATTCGTTATTCGACGTACATGGAGCTATCTGGCAGCACGGTAACGGCTTAAACCACTCCTGGAGTTTGAATGGAAGGAGTAACGCGATGACGGATATAAAACGCTACCAGCTACGTATTGGCGATCAGTGGTGCGACGCGGCCGACGGTAACATGCTGGCGTCGATCAACCCTGCCAATCAGCAGGTATGGGCGATGATTGCTCAGGCAGCCGCATCTGATGTAAACGCGGCTGTGACGGCTGCCCGGCATGCTTTTGAAACCGACTGGCGCTCGACGAATGGTTTAAAGCGCGCTGCACTCATGCATCAATTGGCCAATCGCTAAGCGATTTGTTTGACGAATTGATCCTCTCAATCCACTCGACTAATCGCCGCCCGATCTGGGTCTACGTACCAAACGAGCCCCAACCGCGAGTTACGCTCGAGCTCCGCGATGACCTGGGCGCCGAGCAGCAGGATAATGGCGCCGACCTCGAGGCTAAGCAGCACGATGATTAGCGCGGCGAGCGAACCGTAGATGGCGTTGACGAAAGATAGATGCGCGAAGTAGTAGACCAGCAAAAGCCGGACCCCTTCCCACAAGAGCGCGGCGACGAAGCCGCCGATGATGGCGCGTTTGAGCGCGATCTTGACCACCGGCAGTACCTTGTAGATGGCGCTGAAGAGCAGAAACACTCCAAGGAAGCTGATCAGGTTGAGCACCGGCCCGGAGAGGCCGGCCAGCGGCAGTTGCTGGGCGAATAGCGCCAGGGCCAGCGTGTTGAGCGAGCTGATGAGCGTGACGACTAACGTCAGCGCCATGAGCCCGGCGCCGAGCACCAGCATGAACGCGTAGGGTAGCAGCACCGATACCCAGAGGCGCCGCTGTGGGGTTTCCGAGGTGTGAAAGATGAGCGCTAACGCGTCTTCGAGCATGCGAAAGGCAAACGAGCTCAGAAGCAGCAGAATCGGAAAGCTCAGGATGCTGATGACATCGCGCGAATCCAGAAGCCCGCGCACCGCGTCCATCACCACCTCGGCGTGAGCCGGGGCAAGGTGGCGTGCCTGGACCGAGAGCACGTTGAGCAGGTGCTGCTCGTCCACTACGCGGGTCAGCATCACGCCCAGCAGGGCAAATAGCGGCACGATGGAAAGCAGAATGTTGTAGCCCACGCCGCCGGCCAGCAGGATGCCGCGGTTGTGCAGAAAGTGCATGAGCACCCGCCAGGCGAAGGCCGTAAGCCTTGGGAGCAAGAGCAGAACACTCTCGAGCAGTGTGCGATGTCGAGCCATAACGAGCCACGCTCCTTGTGCCCCCAACGGGAGAGAAGATGCCGATACGCCGTGCCAGTAAGCAAGAGGCGAATGCGTGCTCCCATCTTACCCGTTTGACGAGGTTGAGCGTTAAAACATTGGTGTGCAAGACGAGCGGGCGTGGCTCAAGTAAGGGGGCCGTACTGGCGGCGGTGCATCATGATCCGATCGGCGTCGTGAGAAGGAGCTGGAAACTCTCCGGCGACATGGGGCGGGCCAGGTAGAAGCCCTGGGCCTGGTCGCAGGTCAGCTCCGTCAGCCGGCCCAGCTGCTCGGCGGTTTCGATCCCTTCCGCCGTGACGGTCAAGGAGAGGGCGTGGCCCATACTGATGATGGCATCCACGATCGCCTGGCTGCTCTGCGACTGATCCAGCCCCATGATGAAGCTGCGATCGATCTTGATGCCGTCGAAGGGGTAGCGGCGCAGGTAGCTCAGCGAAGAGTAGCCGGTGCCGAAGTCGTCCATCGACAGCCGCACCCCAAGCGCCTTGAGCTCGAGCATGGTGGTCAGCGCTGACGCTGCGTCCTCGAGCATGACGTTTTCAGTGATCTCGAGCTCCAGTCGATGCGCCGCGATGCCGGTCTCCTGGAGCACGCGATCGATACGTTCGACCAGATCCGGTCGTTGAAACTCCACGGCGGAGAGGTTCACCGATACGATCAGCGCCTCGTCCCAGGTCAGGGCGTTTTGACAGGCCTCGCGCAGCACCCAGTCGCTGAGCTCGACGATGAGCCCGGTCTCTTCGGCCAAAGGAATGAAGTAGGCGGGGCTCAGCAGCTCGCGGGTCGGGTGCGCCCAGCGCACCAGCGCCTCGGCGCCCAGCACTGCTTGCGACAGGGCGTCGTAACGCGGCTGAAAAACGAGGCGAAACTCGCCCCGGCAAAGCGCTTGGCGCATGTCGATTTCCAGCTGCCGGCGTTCCATGAGGCGCTCAGTCATCGTCGGCTCAAAAAAGCAGAAGCGGTTACGGCCGCCGGCCTTGGCCTCGTAAAGCGCAATATCGGCGTAGCGTAAAAGCTCCTCGGCGCTCGAGCCATGCTCCGGGGCGGCGACAACGCCGATACTGGTGCCTATGTTGACCTCGCTGTCGCCGAGGCTAATCGATTGGTTGATCTGCTCGATCAGGCGCTGACACAGACGCTCGGCGTGCTCCTTCGTATGGCAATCGGGGGCCACGATGACGAACTCGTCGCCCCCCTGACGTGCGATGAAGTCATTTTCACGAGTGCAGCGGCGGATAGCGCGGGCTACCTCCTTGAGCACGGTATCGCCGGCAGCGTGGCCGAACGTGTCGTTGACCGGTTTGAAGCGGTCAAGGTCCAGGGCAAACAGGAACATCGGCTGAGTGGCGCTTGCACTGATGCCAGGGCAATGGTCGAGATGGTGATGCAGGTAGTGGCGGTTCGCCAGTCCGGTCAGCGCATCGTGATGGCTGATGTGCTCGATGTGGGCTCTGGCCTCGGTTTCTGAGGTGATGTCGCATACGGTACCCTGATAGCCCTGAAGGCGCTGCGCCTCGCGCACTTCACAGGCGAAGAGTTGACAGTGGCGCAGCTGGCCCCGGCTGTCGCGCATGTCACAGTCCATCGGCTTGCGTCCCGGCGTGTTGGCGTGTTTCGCCGCAAAGGCCAGTTTGGCGGGATCATGGCCGAGCAGGTCGCTCAAGGGGCGGCCAATCCAATCGCGGCACGTAAGGCCAGTGAGTTGCGCAAAGCGTTCGGAGAGATAGGTCAGCGTCTGATGGGCGTCGGTTTCCCAGATCCAGTCCGATGAGGCCTCGGAGATGTTCTTGAACCGCTGCTCGCTAATGCGCAGTTCGTGCTGCGCGCGCTCGATTTTTTCGCTCGCCTGCTGAACGCGTCGACGCAGGTGCACGATCAGTAGCGTCACCAAAACGCCCAGCAGCAGCAACATCGGCAAAAATCTAACCAGAATCGAGCGGCCCATCGCGTCGCTTTTCCATTGAAAGGTGACGCCTTCACCGATACCCCGTTGAAGCATCAGCGAGGGAGAGGGCGCCCGGGTAGTTACGCCCGGCACGGCCGTTAGATCGCGCAGGTTGAAGTCCTGCGCGATCTTCAAAAGCTCGGCCTCGGTCAATAGGTCAACGAACACCAGATAGGAGAGCTGATCGAACTGCTGGTAAGAGCTTTCCGGGCGGATGACGGCGGCGTAGGTGATGGCGGGAACGCCGTTGACTGACAAATAGGCGAAAGCAATATCATCTTCCAAAGAGGCCGCTCGAGCGCGTTCAAGAAGCGTCGGTAGGTCGCCCGCGATCCAGTCGCGGGCGGCGATATCGCTTTGCTCGCTGCCGACAACGGCGTAGCGCGTCGCGCCCTTCGGGCTCAGAATGAAGACGCCTTCCAGCCCGTAAGTCTCAAAAAGTGACGGGCCGATGTTGTCGCGATCGAAGGTCCAATCCGTATCGACGGTGCCTCGCGTATGGCGATAGGCGTCGAGCCAGAACGCGTAGTCTGCCAAGGCCGTTCCAGTTTTATCCTCGCGGCTCTCGAGCGCTCTTGCCGCATAGGCTTCGCTTTGGCGCACCTGATGGGCATCCAGGGAGAGTGCCAAATAAACAATCGTGGCGCCCGCCACCAAAAATAGCGCACAGATGACACCGATGAACGCCCGCGAGGCGTCCCGAGTGGTGACGGCGTAGTGCTCGCCATCCTTAAAAGGTGTCGATGCGGTTTTGGACATTAAGCGCTCGGTAAGCTGAAAGAAAAACGAAACATGCCTGTCTTTCTAAATCGACCTGAGACCGGTGATCTTTAATCGTGATGGGGCATCAGAGCCCCGGGTTTTGGCGTACGGGGAATGACAAAGGCGGTGTCGTACTATGTGAACGAAATATGAACGTCCGCATCACGCTCGAGTAAGGTAGCGCGGCGTAGAGTGATCACCACTGGATGAGGTAGCCCTGCATCACAAGGCATCTTGTACAGCGGAGCATTATTTCATTGAAAAGGACGATCACCATGAAAAAGACATCAATCGCCGTCGCTATTACCGCCGCCGCCACGCTGGGTCTTGGACAAATGGCCATGGCCGACCAGGACGACTACCAGGAAGCGCTCGACCAGGCCGCGTTCGCCGACATGATCGAACAAGCCGCCAACGCCGGTGTCGCCTCATTCCGTGAGCTACAGATCGACGATGAGCGCGGTACGATGGAGTTTGAAGTCGAAGGCTGGGATGCCGACGGCCAAGCGTATGAATTGACGCTCAACGGCGAAAACGGCGAGGTCATTCACGAAATGACCAGCGATACACAGGTCGCGCCTTGGGGGCTGGACGCGCAGCAGCTCAACAGCCTGCTCGATCGCGCAAGCCAGGACGGTTTTGATCGTTTCGAAGATATCGACCTGGACGAAGACGGCTCGGTCGAAGTCAGCGGCTTCGACGGCGACCAGCGCGAAATGGAGCGCAGCTACGGTCTTGACGAGTTCAACGGCGGCCAGTAAACGCCGAACGTAAACAATAGCGCTGCTTTACGATAGCGCTTTCACCGCCCCGTCGGCTCGATGCCGACGGGGCGGTGGCGTTTCAAGGCGGTGCGTTCAAGCGTCGAGCGGGACGAGGCGTACTTCGCGAATATCGACGTTTTCCCATACCCGGCCCAACGTGTAGGGATCCTGGTCGATCCACTCGTTAAGCGCCGAGCGGCTCTCGAAAGCGACGTGTATCGTAGAGCCGATCATTTGCCCTTCATCATCCAGAATCGCACCGCCGCTTAAAAAGCATCCTTGTGCGATCAGTTTTTTCACCCCTGCTAAATGCGCCTCACGATTCGCCATTCGGCGTGAAAGGGCGTCTTCATCGGTAAAGTCGTAGGCCGTGATGACATACTGCATGACGCTTTTCCTCGTTGGATGACTCGTTTGAGCGGGTTGCCATGATAAACAAGGTAGCCGCTTGCCGGAAAAGATCGCGCCATGCCGAGAAGTCGGCATGGCGCGATCGCGTGGGCGCAACGCCCGTTTACCTTACCCGGGTGCCTAGAACTCGGTGCGCAGCGTCAGCGTCGCGCTTCTGGGGCTTCCGTAGATGGCGCCGGCGTAGAAGCCGTAACGCTCGTAGTAGTGCTTGTCGAAGAGGTTGTCGACGTTGAACGTCACGTTGGTGGCATCGCTGATATCGTAGCGCGCCATGGCGTTGAAGGTGGCGTAACCGTGCCAGTTGGCGGGCGTGGAGCCGGTGCTGACGCCGTCGGTCGGCTGGCCGGCCGGGCCGGAAATGGCGCTGATGTTGCTTTGGGCGTACATGCCGCCGCCGAAGGTCCAGCGGTTGAGAAGGCCAGTCGGCGCGTAGGTGGTGGAGAGCTTGAACAGGTGCTTGGGGTCGCTGCGCCCGTCGGAGTCGATGCGGCGAAAGTGCAGGTAGGTGTAGCCGCCGTAGACGTTCCAATTCGGGGTGATGGCGCCGGCGATTTCGAGATCCACGCCGTCGGTTTCGTTGCCGGTGCCCGCGCGGTAGGCCTGGTTGCCGTCCGGTGTTAGGTTGGCGCCGTCGAGCACCGCGCTGTTCTCCTGGCGGGTGCGAAAGTAGGCCGCCGAGGCGTTGAGCCGGCCGCCGAACCACTCGCCCTTCACGCCCGCTTCATAGCTGTCGCCTTCGATCGGCTCGACCGTGTCGCCGCTCACGGTCTGACGGGTCTGCGGGGTGAAAATGTTGGTGTAGCTGGCGTAAAGCGAGTGGTGGTCGTCGACATCGAACACGACGCCCGCGTAGGGCGTGAACACGCCGGTTTCGCGCTGGCTGCTGGTGTCGCCGGAGGTCGTTTCGTTTTCGGTCTTGTAGTAACTGGTGCGCCCGCCTAGGATCAGCGAGAGCGGCTCGGCGAGGCTCAGGCGCGTAGCGGCGTAGAGCCCGCGAAGCTCAGTGTCGGTCGTGCTGACACGGCCGGTGCGGGCGCCGTCTAGGGCAATGTCCGCATCGACGCCGTTTCGCCAGTCGGTGATCGGCAGGCCGTTGGTGGCGCGGTACATGCAGCCTTCGGAAAACGCGGACTGAGTGGCGCTCGACATCGTGCAGTTCTGTTCAAAGCTTCTCGAGCGCGTGTGGCTCTCGCTGTAGCCGATCGCCAGGTCGTGGCGGCGCCCGGCCAGCTCATAAGCGCCGTCGAGCTCTATCTGAGCGGAGCGCTGGCGCGTTTCGTTGTCGCTTCGCAGGCCGTTGAGCACGGCGCCGCCGCCATCCTCTTCCCAGTAGCCGATATAGGTGCCGCGCGGCCCGCGGTTCACCTTGGCCAGCCCCAGGTTGTTGAAGGCGTCGGTATTGCTCTGGGCGGCCTGGATTTCCAGCGTCCAGTCGTCGTTGAAGCGGTGGGTCAGCGAGGCGAACACGGTATCGGTTTCGCGCTCGGCAAAGCTCCACTCCGGGGTCAGGTTGGTGCTACGTGGAAGCTCGGCCGTTCGGCCGCTGGCGAACCAGATCGGCACGTTGGCGCCCCAGCCGGCGCCGAAGGTCTTGTCGTACTCGTACTGATAGCCCACGCCCAGCGTGGTCGACTCGGTTACGTCGGCCTCGAAGCTCGCCAGCGCCCCGCGCGCGCGGTAGGACTCGTTGTCACGAAAGGCGTCGCCTTCGCCTTGGGTGACCACGAAGCGCGAACGCACGCTGCCGTCTTCGGTCAGCGGCAGGTTGAGATCGGCACTGCCACGAAGGTTGTCCCAGCGCCCGTAGGAGGCGTAGGCGCTGCCGCCGAACTCGCGCCCCGGGCGTTTACGAATCAAATCGACCGTGGCCGAGGGGTCGCCGGTACCACCAAGCAGGCCGTTGGCACCGCGCACGATGTCCAAACGCTCGTAAAGGTCCAGATTGAGGGCGCTGCCCGCGCCGCTAAAGCCGGTATCGCCGGGGAACTGCAGGCCGTCGACCTTCCAGTTGCTGATGTCGTAGCCCCGCGCTCGGTAGGAGGCGCGCCCGCCCACTTCGGTTTTGTTCAGCGCGATGCCCGGCGTCAGCTCCAGCGCGTCTTCAAGCGTCACCGCTTGGCGGTCGTCGAGCTGCTGCCGGGTAACACTGGTGACCGACTGCGGCGTCTCGCGCGGCGAAAGGTCCAGACCGGTCGAGCTCGACGTGTCCTCCACGGTGTAGCTTCTCGCCGGGTCGCCCTGGTAGGTGCCTTCGACCTGAATGGTGTCCATCTCGATGGTTTGACGAGCATGGGCGGTGTCAAAAGGCGTTTGGGCCAGAACGCTACCGCTTACAAAAGCGCAGCTCCAGGCCATGCCCACGGCGAGCGCAAGCGGCGTTTTGGACCATTCAGCGGCGCCTTTGAACGCCTGAGGAGCACGTTGCATTATGATATCCCTTGAAAATAATAATGATTAGTATTTACCGAAGTGAGCGCCGCAATTATATTGGCTCAATTGAATGAGCAAGTATTGATATACGGGGCGTATGTAATGAATTGTTGGGTAAAAGCGCTGCCGGGCAAGGCCGATGACGGCGAGCACAAAGAGGATAGGGCCGGTAAAGGCCGGCAAAAGGAGAGCGAGCTCGTACTGGTGGTCGACAATGATGCCGAACAGGCCGAACGAGTCTGTGCCTATTTGAGCGGGAGAGGGTATCGCACTTGCCGCGCCGCTAACGCAGCGCAAATGTGGGCCCAGCTTGATGAAGAGGTCGACCTGGTGGTGCTGGAGCACTTACTGCCCGGCGAGGATGGGCTGAGCCTGTGCCGCGCGCTGCGCGAAAAAAACCGCCTGCCGGTGATCATGGTCGGCGCGCACGATTCCGCCTCCGAGCGCATCATTGGCCTCGAGATCGGTGCGGACGATTATCTCTGCAAGCCTTTCGACCTGCGCGAGCTGTTAGCGCGGATCCGCGCCGTTCGCCGCCGCGTCGCGCTGAGCGAGCCACCCACGTCGAAAAGCGAGCGCCACTTCGCTGGCTGGCGCCTCGATTTGCGCCTGCGCCGGCTCTACTCGCCCAAGGGCGGCGCGATCGATCTGACCCGCTCGGACTTCAGGGTCCTGGAGGCGCTGAGCGAAACCCCTAATCGAATCGTCAGCCGCGACGAGCTGAGCCGCCGCGCACTCGGCCGCGATTATCAAGTGAACGATCGCTCGGTGGATGTCTGTATCAGCCGGCTGCGCCACTACCTGGAAGACAACGCCCGCCGCCCCCGCCTGATCCGCACGATGCGCAACGAAGGTTACGTGTTGGAGTGGGCAATGGCGTAGTGCCTACTCTGGCGCCGAGCGGTATGGTGAGAAGTCGATGTCGTAGCGTGCAGCGATATCGCTCACGCTGCCGGGTTCGCAGCTGTGATGAGAAAAGTAGCCCAGCTCGGTCACCATGACGCGATCTATATCAGGACTGAATAGGTAGGATGACTGGCTGCGATAGTTGCCCAGCTCGAACTTGCTTAGGTAGAGGTGCTCGTTGACCCTTTGAAGGACCTCCTGTGTCTCACGCCGCGTACCCTCTTGAGTGTCGGTATCGGTCCAAAAATAGGTCACGGTTTTGTCGGCCAGGTCGAAAAACAGGAAGTATTCAGGCCCCGCGTCGTCGATCTTGTCATAGGTTCGCACATCAACGTTGTCGCCCTGTTCATCCATACTAATCGAGTTGTTTCCAAAGCAGGCAAGCTGGTCGGTGGTTTGGCCCAGTGCCGGCAAGCTGAAAAGTGTCAGTAGCAGGGCGGCGGTCTTGCGCATGAGGGTATCTTCCTTAAACGATATTCCGGCCTGACGATAAACGCCGACCATCGATTGAAAACTGCTTGCAAGAAGCAACGATTCATCGATTGTCCATTTCTTGCAGGTCCTTTCAAGCGCCACTCATGACCATGTTCGACGAGCGCGCCTTCTACCGGCTGGACGTCAGCCATCGTGGCGGAAACCGCGCGGCAAAAGGGTCTCGTTCTCTCCGCTCAACAGTGGGCGGCCTCGATGAAGGATTACTCGCGCTTTAATATTAAGTTAAGGTAGGCCTTTCAAGGCGCACGGGGGAGTAAAACCTGCTCCATTTTTATCAATGCCTTACGTTGGTAGGCAGAATGAAGCACTTCGGTTTTTTCCCGGATGATAGCCGACTCATTTAAACTCGCCAGTTCGTTTTTAAGGCCCCCGCCGTTATGTACACACCCAGCCTGCTCTCGTTAGATGAATTCCCGGTGGGATGCCTGGTGACGGATGCGCGGCGCCGAGTGCTCTACAGCAATCAGTACATGATGGAGCAGTACGGCCACTCGCCCGCGGCGCTGGCGGGGAGTGATCTGTTCGATCTTTTCAGCAGGGCGTCGCAGATTCTTTGCGAGTCGTTTCTCGTGCCGGCGCTTGCCCGAGACGGGCAGTGCGAAGAGATTCGCTTGACGATGAGGACACCCACCGGCCATAGCCTCCCGGTGATGGTCAGCGCGGTGCACGATGAGGCCTGTCAGCGCTGCTTCTGGAGCATCCTCAGCGCCCACCGCTCCGAGCATCTCTTTCAAAAACTCAAGCAGACCCAGCAACTGCTGGAGCAGAAGGTCACGCTGCTGCGTTCGCTTTCGCACACCGACCCGCTGACGGGGCTGCCCAACCGGGTCGCCTTGAGCAAGCATCTGGATCGAAAGATCGACCGCGCCCGGCCAGGGAGCGAGGGCTTCGCGCTGGCCTTCATTGACCTGGACGGTTTCAAGGAGATCAACGACCGCTACGGCCACGAAACCGGCGACAAGGCGCTTGCACAGATCGCCATGCGCTTGGCCGACACGCTGCGCAAGCACGATCTGGTAGCGCGATTCGGCGGCGACGAATTCGTCGTGGTGCTCGATGGCCGCTTTTCCCGGGTGCTGGACGAGCCGATTTGGAATCGGCTGACTCAACGGCTGACAGCGCCACTGGCGATCGATGGCGTGTCGCTGAGCCTCTCGGCCAGTATCGGTATCACGTTTTACCCGCAGTCCAGCACGCTGGAACCCGACCAGCTGATTCGCCAGGCAGACCAGGCTATGTATCAGGCCAAGCTTGCGGGCAAGAACCAGGTTTGCCTTTTCGACAGCGACGATGAGGTCGTTCAGAAAGAGCGCCATGCCGCGCTTTTAAGCCTCGATGAGGCGCTGGCCGGCGAACAGTTCCGGCTTTTCTATCAGCCCAAGGTCAACATGCGCACGGGGGAGGTGCTGGGCGCCGAGGCGCTGATCCGCTGGCTGCATCCCGAGCAGGGCCTGCTGGGCCCGCAGGCGTTTTTACCGGTGCTCTCGAACACGCCAAGCGGTATCCGTCTTGGGCGCTGGGTGATCATGACGGCGCTGCTGCAAATGCAGACATGGCGCGAACAGGGCCTGAACCTGAGCGTCAGTATCAATATCGATGGCTACCATCTACAGCATCCGCAGTTTTTGCAGGAGCTGGGCATGATGCTGGCGGACGTGCCCGAGGTAGCGAAAGCAAATATCGAACTGGAGGTGCTGGAGACCAGCGCGATTCAGGACGTCGCTCAGGCGGCGCTGGCGATCAACGCCTGCCGGGCTTTAGGGCTCAAGGTTTCGCTGGACGATTTCGGCACCGGCTACTCCTCCTTGAGCCAGCTGCGCGACTTACCCGTGGATACGCTCAAGATTGATCGCAGCTTCGTGCAGAACATGCTCACTCGCCCCGGCGATCTGGCGATCCTCAAGGGCGTGATCGGCTTTGCCAGCGCTTTCGAGTGCGGCGTGATCGCCGAAGGGGTGGAAACGCTGCAGCACAGTCAAAAGCTGGTGGCGCTGGGCTGCGAAGCGGGCCAGGGCTACTATATTGCCCGCCCCATGCCCGCCGACGAGTTTCCCGGCTGGGTCGAACGTTGGACACAGCGTGAGTTTTATCAAAAGTACGGCACACAAGAGCACGGCATTCAAGAGCACGGCACTTAAGAACACAGAGGAGTCATTGGGTTTGCTGAACAAAACATCCATCACGGCGCGCAATAACGTGACCGTGACAGGAGACGGGGCAAAAACGCTCGTGCTGGCCCACGGGTTCGGCTGCGATCAGCGGGTGTGGCAGTACGTCGTACCCGCGCTGTCAAAGCGCTATACGCTGGTGCTGTTCGACTACGTCGGCTCTGGGCGCTCGCAGCTGTCGGCGTTCAATCAAGCGCGCTACGCTAGCCTGGAAGGCTACGCCCAGGACGTTGTGGAGATCTGCGAAGCGCTCGATTTAAACGACGTTCACTTCGTCGGCCACTCCGTTAGCGCCACGGTCGGGCAACTGGCGGCGCTCGAGATTCCCGAACGTATTGCCAGCCAAGTCATGATCTGCCCCTCGCCCTGCTTTTTAAACGTGGGGCCAGAGTATCAAGGCGGCTTCGAGCGCGCCGACCTCGAAGAGCTGATCGATCTGATGGAGCGCAACTACATCGGCTGGGCCCACTATCTGGCGCCGCTGGTAATGGGGACGGAAAACTCCGATCAGCTGATCGGCGAGCTCTCGGAAAGCTTCTGCTCCACCGACCCGATCGTGGCCAGGGTATTTGCCAAGGCGACCTTCTTCGCCGACTACCGGGCGCTGCTTCCCCGCGTGACGCATCCGGCTTTGCTGCTGCAAAGCCAGGTCGACTCGCTGGCCAACCCGGCGGTGGGGCGCTACATGCATGCGCGCATGCCGCAGAGCACGCTCCAGGAACTGCCGTGTGTCGGGCACTGCATCCACATGACCCACCCGGACATCGTCATTCGTGAAATCGATGCTTGGCTTGGTCAGGTTAGCTGAGCAGTAGCTCGCCCTCGATGGGCACGAACTCGCTCGCCGCGCGCATCAGCGAGGCGGCGGTGAGCGCGGCGACGCCGTACACTTCGACGCGCTTGCCGTGCACCCGGCGGATCTTCTCGGCCAGCAGGTCGAAGTCGCCATCGCCGGACACCAGCACGATCACATCGGCCCGCTCGGCGTATTCAATGGCGTCGAGCGTAATACCCACGTCCCAGTCGCCCTTGGCGGAGCCATCGGCGCGCTGAATGAAAGGCTTGAGCTTCACCTCGAAACCGATATGGCGCAGCGCGTTCTGAAACCCGCGCTGCTTCGAATCCCCCTTGTCGGTGGCGTAGCAAAAAGCCGCGACGACCTCGCGATTGGCGCCCGCCCGCCGGTAGAAAGCGCCGTAGTCGAAGTGCTTACCGAAGGCGTCGCGCACAGTGTAGTAAACGTTCTGGGTATCCACGAAAAGGGCGACGCGGGTCATGAAAGGCTCGTTTGAAAGAGGGAGAAGGTCCAGGCAAGCGAGACGGGCCGCTTGCCTTTTCATTATAGCGGCTAGCACCATCCATCGAGAAACCGGCCGCGTGGGCGCCTTCAGCAGCGCCGGTTGAAAGCGATGAGCGGCGTGTCGCCTTCAGGGTCGTCCACCAGCCGCGCCTCGACGCCGAACAGCGCGCGCAGAAGCGCGGGCGTCAGCACCTCGAGCGGCGAACCAAGCGCTACTACGCGACCTTCCAAAAGCGCCAGTACCCGGTCGCAGCGCAGCGCGTGGGAAAGATCGTGCAGCGCGACCACGGCGGTGATCGGAAGCGTCTTGATCAGCGCGACAATGGCGAGCTGGTGGTGGATATCGAGATGATTGGTGGGTTCGTCGAGCAGCATCAGCTGCGGCTGTTGCGCGTGGGCGCGGGCGATGTGCACGCGCTGGCGCTCGCCGCCGGAAAGCGAGGCCCAGGGCCGGTCGGCAAGCGCGGCCATCTCCACCGCCTCGAGCGCCCGGTCGACGGCGGCGGTGTCCTCGGCGCGCCAGTTGCCCAGCCGCCCAAGCCAGGGCGTGCGGCCAAGCTCCACCGCGTCGCGGGCGGTGAGCCGCTCGTCGGTTTCCGCCTGCTGCGCCACCAGCGCCATGCGTCGGGCGATCTGGCGCCGGCTCAGGCGCGAAAGCGGCGCATTCTCGAAGCGCACCTCGCCAAGGCCTGGCGGCAAGAGTCCGGCCAGCAGGCGCAAAAGCGTCGATTTGCCCGCGCCGTTGGGGCCGATCACGCCCAGGGTTTCGCCGGCAAAGACGTCGAGATCGACACCGTCGACGAGCGTTCGCCCCGACGCCGAAAAGCTCACGCCTAGAGCGCTCAGTAGCGGCAGCGGCGGTGTCGCTTTATTCATCGCCGCCCCCGCACCATCAGGTAGGCAAACGCCGGCGCGCCGACCAGCGCGGTGATCACGCCGATGGGCAGCACCTGACCGGGAATCACCACCCGGGACACCACGTCGCACAGCACCATGAACACCGCCCCGCACAAGGCGGTCGCCGGCACCAGCCGTCGGTGGCGCACGCCGACCAGAAGCCGGCAGGCGTGGGGCACCACCAGCCCGACGAAGCCAATCGCGCCGGTGATCGACACCATCACCGCCGTCGCCAGCGCCGCGGTGCCGATCAAAAGCCCTTTTGTTGCCCGAAGATTCACACCCAGCGAGGCTGCGCTTTCCGCGCCGAAGGCGAAGGCATCCAGCGAGCGCACCTGTGAAAGCGCCACCGCCAGGCTCGCCCCGGCCACCGGCATGGCAAGCCAGGCGTCCGGCCAGCGCACCGCGGAAAGATTGCCCAGCAGCCAGAACATGATGCCCCGGGCCTGCTCGGCGTTGGCGGAGTGGGCGATGATGAAGGCAGTCAGCGCGTTAAAGAGCTGCGCCCCGGCGATACCGGCGAGAATCAAAATGCCCGCACCGCGCACGCCCTGGCCGCCGCCGGCCAGGTGCGCCAGCAGCGCCACGAAGCTAAAAGCGGCCAGAGCGCCGGCGAAGGCGCCCATGGACATCGAGATCATTCCCGCCCCGAGACCCGCCACGGTCACCGTGACCGCCCCGGTCGAGGCGCCCGCCGAGATGCCCAGCAGGTAGGGGTCGGCCAGCGAATTACGCAGCAGCGCCTGCAGGATCACCCCGGACACTGCCAGCCCCGCGCCGCAGCACGCCGCCACGACGGCGCGCGCCAGGCGGTAGTGCCACACGATCGCCTCGTCCAGCGTTGAAAGCGGGTGGTCGATCACACCAAGCTTGCTCGCCAGCACCTCCAGCACGGTGGCAAGCGGGATGCGCGTCTCGCCGACCGAGGCGCCGATCAACAGCGCCGCGATCAAACATAGCGGCATCAGCCAGACCCATCGCGCGGAGCCGGCGCCCAAATGTGTCGCCCTCATCAGGGCGACAGATCCATTTCGGCCAGCGCCTCGACCAGCGTCTCGAGGGCGTAGATGCTGCGAATCGACGGATCCATGGCGTGGGCGTCGATCTCGACCAGCCGGTCCTGCTCGACGGCTTCGAGCAGTTGGGTGACCGGGTCGTTTTGCAAGAATTCGCGCTTTACGGCGATGTCGTCGGCGGGAAACCGGCGCCGGTCCATGCGCGCGGCGGCGATGAAGGTCGGCTCGGCGCGGGCGATGCTCTCCCAGCCGACCGTCGGCCACTCCTCCTCGGCGCTCACCACGTTGTCGATGCCAAGGGTGCTCATCATCCAGTCCGGCACGCTGTTGACGCCGGCGACGTAGGGGTCGATCCCCAAATCCGCGGAGGAGTACCAGAACACGCCGCGAAGCTCATTGGGTAAATCGAGCGCTTGCGCGGCGTCGATCGCGGCGGTTTCGCGGGCCTGAAGGTCGCTCACGGCTTCTTCACCTCGCTCGGCGATGTCGAAGATCTCGGCCAGCGTTTCGATGCTTTGGTACACCAGCGCCGGGTCGAACAGGCTGTCGCGCGCGCCATCCATGCTTTGACGGTTGTCCTTGCCTACGCACTCGGTGGGCAGCGTCCAGAGCGCAACGTCGGCGTCGTCGAACATCTCCGGAGTGCCCACAACGCCGGCGGGGCCGACCATCCACTCATAGGCGGAGATCACCAAATCCGGCTCTTTCGCCAGCACGCTTTCGAAGCTCGGCGCGTTATCGGAGAGCCGCTCGACGTCGGCATTCGCTTCGGCAAACGCGTCGAGCACCGGATTGACCCAGAGCGAGGTGCCCGCCACGTGGTCTTCAAGGCCCAGCAAATAGAGCAATTCCGTCGGTGCCTGGCCGATGGTGACCACGCGCGACGGCGCCTTTTCCAGAGTGATTTCGTGGCCGCAGCTTTCGAGCGTGAGCGGGTAGTCGGTGGCGGCCAGGGCGTGGGCGCACGCGCCCAGAGAGACGCACAGCCCTGCCAAGGCCAGCGCCGGGGATCGGTTCAGCATCATGTACACTCCCGTGCATGATCGGCGCGCAAGGCGCGGCCTGATGGTGAGGATGCGTCGGCAGGTCTCCTGACTCACGGGTCAACGCTAGCTCGCCTTCCCGGACGCATGTCCAGTGGCACGTGTGAGCATCGCTCGCCGCCTACAGTTGCGGGGGCAGTTCCGGTTCGCGCGAAGCACTTCGGATTCCCTATCAAGTTCCGTTAAGGAACACCGACGCCGGCCATTCTAGAGAGCGCTGCAAAGGAGGGCAATCACGGCCCGCGCCGCGCTGGCGCTCGTCCGGCGCCTTGCCTACGCTGATAGCGACACCAGGGAGCGATCCATGACGTATGATGTGAACAAAAGCGAAATCCACGACATCAAGCGCTCGCGCTGGGCGGCGGTGCTGGTAGGCATCGGCGCGATGGCCGCGCTCGATGAAATCGTCTTTCACCAGCTGCTGCAGTGGCACCATTTTTTCGATTTCTCCACGCCTGCTTTCGGCATTCTTTCCGATGGCCTGCTGCACGCCTTCGAGTTGTTGGCGGTGGTGGTGGGCGTGTTTCTGCTGCTGGATCTTTCACAGCGAGGGCGCTTGAGTATCGCCTGGGTGAAGGCGGGTTTCTTTCTGGGGATGGGCGGCTTTCAACTTTTTGATGGGCTCATCAACCACAAGATTCTGCGTCTGCACCAGATTCGCTACGGGGTGGACCCGCTGATGTACGACTTGGTCTGGAATGCCTTCGCGATCGGGTTTCTACTGATCGGAGCCTGGTGCTGGCGCCGCGCCCGCGCGTTGCCCGCGCGCTAAATGCACGCCGGCCACCCTTCGCCGCTCGACTGGCTGCCGTTTTTACTGGTCGTGCTCGTCACCTGCCAGTACCTGATGGCGGCCTGGCTCCAGCGCCTTGAAGGGCACTGGAGCCTCTGGCGCTGCGGCTTTTTCGTACTGGGCAGTACGCTTTTAGCCATCGCGTTCTGGCCTTCGTTGATGCGCTGGGCGCACGCCGATCTGGTGGGCCACATGACGCTGCACCTGTTGATCGGTATGTTCGCCCCGCTTGCCTGGGTGCTGGCCGCCCCAGTAACGCTGCTGCTAAAAACGCTGCCCCAGGCCGGCGGCAAGTGGATGGTGGCGCTGCTGCATAGCCGCTTCATCCGCTTTCTCGCTCATCCGGTCACCGCCCTTTTGCTCAATGTCGGCGGCATGTACGTGCTCTATCTGACGCCGCTCTACGCCGCCTCACTGCAAAACTCCGCGCTTCACTACCTGATTCATCTGCACTTTCTGCTGGCGGGGTATCTCTTCTGCTGGGCGATCCTCGCCGAGCCCGACGCCTCGCCGCACCGGCTTGGCGTGCGCGTTCGTCTGGGCGTGCTGTTCGCCGCGATCGCCACCCATAGCCTGCTGGGCAAGCTGATGTACGGGTGGGGCTTTCCCCGCAACACCGGCCACACCCTTGAGCACGTTCAGGCCGCCGCCCAGTGGATGTACTACGGCGGCGACCTGGCCGAGGTGCTGCTGGCGGTGGTGCTGATGACGTGTTGGTTGAGGCGACCGGTGGGACGGCGCGAGGCCCTGTTGGGCTCGCATCCGCAGACCGGTTAGGCGATAGACGCTTGGGCCCTGCCCAGTGCCGCGCGACCCTTTTCCAGATACCCTCGCATCTCTTCCTCAGGCACCATCGAGCCGCCGGTGGCCCAGACCAGGTGGGTAGCCTTGGCGAGATGGCCGGCAAGGCCAAGGGTTTCGAGCGTGGCGCGGTCGGCGCGGGCCAAGTGGGCAAAGCCGGGCAAGCCCGCAACGGCGGAGGGCTCGAGGCCCAGCTTTTCGCTTTGCTTGACCAGCGCGACCAGCGCATGGAGTTCGTCGTCGCTCACGGTATAGAGCGCGTCGAGCAGCGGCTCCATGAGCGTGCCGACAAAAGCGGAGGGGCGGCCGACGGCCAGGCCGTCGGCGCAGGTCTGATTGCTCAGGCCGATATCCTGAACGCTAATGGCGTTGTGCAGGTTCGTGGCCATGCCGAGCAGCATGCAGGGTGACGAGGTAGGCTCGGCGAACACGCAGTGTACGGCGTCGCCGAAAACGTGCTTCAGGCCGAAGGCGACCCCGCCAGGGCCTCCGCCCACCCCACAAGGCAGGTAGACGATCAGCGGATGGTCATCATCGATGCGAACGCGCTGCTCTTCGAGCTGGCGCTGCAGGCGCCGGGCGGCGACGGCGTAGCCCAGAAATAGCGCCGTCGAGTCCTCGTCGTCGACGAAGTGGCAGCGGGGCGTGGCCAGCGCTTCCTCGCGCCCCTGGGCTACGGCGACGCTGTAATCGGACGGGTGCTCGACCACCTGAACGCCTTTTTCGCGCAGCAGTGTCTTTTTCCAGGGGCGGGCATCGGCGGACATGTGCACCGTCACCTGGAAGCCAAGCTGGGCGCTCAGGATGCCGATGCTCAGCCCCAGGTTGCCGGTCGAGCCCACCACGATCGAGTGGTGCGCGAACAGTGTTTTGAACGCCGCCGTAGCGAAGCAGGCGTAGTCGTCTTCCCTGGTGACAAGGTCGTGCTCCAGGGCCAGAGTTTCGGCGTAGAGCAGCACCTCGTGAAAGCCGCCACGGGCCTTGATCGATCCGGAGATCGGCAGGTGGCTATCGTACTTGAGCCACAGGCTTGCCGGGGCGGACACCCGCCAGCGCTCGGCGGCGGCGAAGGCGAGCGAGTCGGCGCGTTGGAGCGGCGATTCGATGATGCCCGCCTGAGGCGCGGTCTCGGGGAACGCCTCGACGAAATAGGAGGCGAAGCGCGAAAGGCGCGCCTCGGCCTCGTCGATATCGGTTGAGTCGAGTGACAGCGAGTCGCGCACGGTGGCGAAGGCTACGCGCTTGGGGTTGACCCAAAAGGTCTCTTCGCGACGGGCAAGCGCCCCCAGAAACGGGTCGGTGCCGTCGCGGGCGAGGGTTTGCCAGTCATCGAACGTGCGGTGAGCCATACATTTACCTCTTGAATGAACAGCGAAAAAGGCGTCAAACGGGGCCAGGCTCTGTCTGAAAAGTGTCTGCGCTCGACAATACGGCGTTAAAAATTGGCTCAGAATGCTCATTTACTTAACGTAAACTCCGCTTCTTCGCCAATTTTTGCCTTGTCTTGCCTTCGCTCGACGACTTTTCAGACAGACCCTAGAAGCCCATAAAGCCCTCGGCTTCCCTAAGCGGGGCCGCATCACGCAGATAGGAGAGGTCGACTCGGGGGCGGGCCAGGGCGTCGTCATCGGCAAACAGCGTCTCGAGCTCGCGGGCGAAGGCCAGGGTCTCTAGGTCGCTGCCGCGCCGGCCAATGATCTGTAGGCCGAAGGGCAGCCCGTTTTCGTCGCGCCCGGTCGGCAGCGTCACCGACGGGTGGCCGGCGAGTGTGGAGGCGTAGGCCATCGAGAGCCAGTGGTAGTAGCTTTGCGTCGGCTCGCCGTCGATCTCGGCGGGGTAGAGCTCGTGCCAGTCCCGCGGGCTGATGGTGGTGGTCGGCGCCAGCACGAAGTCGTGGTGCTCGAAAAACGTTTGCCAGTGGCGGTAAAGGGTCTGCTGCTGGGTCAGCGCGCGCACCACGTCCAGCGCCGAGTAGCTTTCGCCTTCACGGACGTTATCGCGCACGTTAGGGCCGACCTGGTCCGGGTACTGCTGCAAGAGCTCCCGGTGCATGCCGGAAAAACAGAGCGCGCGAATCACCGCGAAGGTGTCGTCGACGTGCGGGCATTCGGGGTGGGTGTCGTCAAGCCGACCGAAAACGTGGCCGAAGCGGGCGAGCTTGTCGCTGAAGCTTCGACGCACGAGCTTTTCGGTCATGGCGAAGCCGAAATCCTCGGTAAAGGCGACGCGCTGGCTGCAAAGATCCACTCGGGGAAGCTGGCGAAACGCCGATGGTGCGTGAACCGGCTGATTCTCGACGACCGGCGTCCAGGGATCGCGGCGGTCTGGGCGGATCATCGTCGAGAGCATCAGCGCGGCGTCATCCACGGTGCGCGCCATGGGGCCGTTCATCGACATCGGAAGCCAAGCTTGGGCGCGGTTGCCCGGCACCAGCCCGGGCGTAGGGCGAAAGCCCACTACGCCGCAAAACGCCGCCGGGTTGCGCAGGCTGCCGCCGGTGTCGGAGCCGGTGGCCAGCGGTGCCATGCCGCAGGCCAGGGCCACGGCGGAGCCGCCGGAGGAGCCCGCGGCGGAGCGGGTCACATCGAACGGATTGGCGGTGACGCCGTAAACGGCGTTGCGGGTGTTGCCGCCGGCGCTCCACTCGGGGTTGTTGGTCTTGCCGACCATCAACGCGCCGGCCTCGCGCAGCTGCGCCACCATCGGGTCGTCGCCTTGGGCGACGTTGTCGGCGTAGATCTGGCTGCCGAAGGTGGTCGGAAGTCCGGTTACATCGACCATGTCCTTCACGCACAACGGCAGGCCATGCAGCGGACCGAGCCGCTCGCCCTGGTCGATGGCGCGCTGAGCGTTCTTCGCGCCTTCGCGCCAGGCATCGACATCCTGGGCCACCAGCGCGTTGACGGCGGGGTTGATTGCCTCGATACGGGTCAGGCAGCTTTCGGTCAGCTCCACGGCGGAGAGCTTTTTGGTACTCATCAAACGGCGCGCCTCGACGGCGCTCAGATCACAGGCATTCATCAACATCGCTTCCTTTTAGCAAAAAAATCGGCCGGACGGTCCGCGTCAGGCGACGGGGGCAAAGGCGGTGAAATCCCAGCTCCGCCCGGGCGCGACCTCGATCAACTGGCGGGTGTAGTCGGCACTCGGGTTGCCAAGCACCTGCTGCGCCGGGCCGTATTCGACCACCTGGCCACGCTGCATCACCAGCACGTCGTCACAAATTTGCGCGGCGACGCGCAGGTCGTGGGTGATGAACAGCACCGCCACGCCCAAGCGCTGTTGAATATCGTCCAAAAGCGCCAGTACCTGGGCCTGCACCGACACGTCCAGCGCCGACACCGCCTCGTCCGCCACGATGACGTCGGGCTCCATGGCCAGCGCCCGGGCGATGGCGATCCGCTGGCGCTGGCCGCCGGAAAACTGGTGCGGGTAGCGCTCGATGGCATCCGCGGGAAGGCTGACCAGCTCCAGAAGCTCGCGGGCGCGCTCCAGCGCTTGTTTGTAAGGCTTGCCGTAGTTGGTCGGGCCTTCGGTCAGGCTCTGGCCGATCGTCAGGCGCGGGTTCAGCGAGCGGTAGGGGTCCTGGAATACCATCTGGATGCGCCCGCGGTGCGGCTTGAGGCTGCGCGGGCGCAAGGAGGCGATGTCCTGGCCGTCCACGCGTACGGTTCCGCCGGTCGGCGTGAGCAGGCGCATCACGCAGCGCGCCAGCGTCGACTTGCCCGAGCCTGATTCACCCACGATGCCTAGGGTGCGTCCGGCTTGGAGTTCGAAACTGACGTTGTTGACCGCGTGGGTGGCTGCGCGCCGCGGTTTCAAAAAGCCCAATAGACCGCGTTTGGGCGCAAACGCCTTGTGCAGCTCGGTAACGCCGAGCACGCGGCGCTCGCTTTTGTAAGGACGGGCGGGGCGCGGCGTCAGGCTCGGCACTGCTTCGAGCAGGCGCCGGGTGTAGGCCTCCTTCGGAGTAGCGAGGATCTGGCGCACCGGGCCCTGCTCGACGATGTCGCCGGTTTTCATTACGCAGACGCGGTCGGCGATATCCACCACCACGCCCATGTCGTGGGTGATGAATAGCACTGCGGTGCCGTGGCGCTGCTGCAGTTCGCGAATGAGCTTGAGGATCTGGTGCTGGGTGGTGACGTCCAGCGCCGTGGTCGGCTCGTCGGCGATGAGCAGGCGCGGCTTCAACAACAGCGCCATGGCGATCATGATGCGCTGACGCTGTCCGCCGGAGAGCTGGTGAGGGAAGCTGTGATAAACGCGCTCGATATCCGGCAGGTGGACCTGGGCCAGCGCGTCCAGCACTTGGGCAAAGCGCTCGGCCTTCGGTAGCGAGGTGTGGCAGGCCAGCACCTCGTCGAGCTGCTTGCCCACACTCAGCACCGGGTTGAGCGCGGTCATCGGCTCCTGAAAGATCATCGCCATGCGGCTGCCGCGAAGCTGACTCAGCCGCTTGGGCGTGGCCGCCAGCAGCGACTCGCCGTCGAGGATGATATCGCCGCCGGTGGCCTTCAGGCTGCGCTTGGGCAAAAGGCCCATGGCGGTGAGCGACGACACCGATTTGCCGGAGCCAGACTCGCCCACCAGGCAAAGCGTTTCGCCGGCGTGGATGTCGAAGGAGACGCCCTTGAGAATGCGCTTGGGCGTGGCATCGGTGGTGTCGACCGTAAGCCCATCGACACGCAGCACGGGGGAGTGTGTGCTCATCTCAGCTCTCCTTGCGTTTCATGGTGGGATCCAGCGAGTCGCGCGCCGCGTCGCCCAGCAGGTTGATCGACAGAATGCACAGCGACAGCAGAAAGCCCGCCCAGAAGATCAGCGATGGCTTGAGCTGAAAATAGATGCGCCCGTCGGACATGATGTTGCCCCAGGTGGGAATTTCCGAGCCGAGCCCCACACCCAGAAACGACAGCGTCGCCTCGGTCAAAATCGCCGCCGCACAGACGTAGGTGCACTGAACGATCAAGGGGGCGAAGGTGTTGGGCATCAGGTGGCGCCACAGAATAGTGCGGGTGGGCGTGCCCATCAGCACGGCGGCTTCAACGAAGGCTTCTTCCCGGGTGGCGAGCACCTGGGAGCGCACCAGGCGCACGATCTGAGGGATTTCCGGCACGGTGATCGCGATCATCAGCATCCCCAGGTTTGCCGAGGTGAGCGAGACGATGGCGATCGCCGCGAGGATGCCGGGAATCGCCATGAGCCCGTCCATGAAGCGCATCAACACCGCGTCGATGGCGCGAAAGTAGCCGGCGATCAAGCCAAGCGGCAGCCCGATCAAAAGCGTCAGAAACGCGACGCCCACGCCGACGGTGAGCGAGACCCGCGCCCCGTAAACCACACGGGAAAACAGGTCGCGGCCAAAGGCGTCGGTGCCGAGCCAGTGGCTGGCGCTGGAGCCCTGCAGGCGATCCGCCGGCGAAAGCGCGGTGGGGTCGAACGGCGCGATCAGCGGGGCGAACAGCGCCATCAGCGTAATCACGACCAGAAGGGTGGCGGCAATCCACGTGGTGGTCCGGGGGCGCAGGTGCAACACTCGGGAGGTCATGCCGTGCAGTGATGGACGCATGCCAAACCTCCGGGGATAGGTGTTTGTGGTCATCAGTAGCGGATCCTCGGGTCGGTCACGGCGTAGGAGAGATCGATCAACAGATTGATCAGCACGTAAAGCCCGGCGGTGAGCAGGATGATGGCTTGAATGACGGGGTAGTCCCGCGCCAGCACGGCATCGATGATCAAGCGCCCGAGCCCGGGAATATTGAACACGCTTTCGGTGACCACTACGCCGGAAACCATCAGCGCGAAGCCGGTGCCGATAACGGTCAGAATCGGCACCCCGGCGTTTCTCAGCGCGTGGCGAAACAGCACCAGCCGCTCACCCAGACCCTTGGCGCGGGCGGTGCGAATATAGTCCTCCTTGAGCACTTCGAGCATGCTGGCGCGCGTCATGCGCGCGATCAGCGCGATATACACCGACGACAGCGTCAGCGCCGGCAGCACCAGCCGGCTGGCGAACTCGCCGAATCCATGTTCGAGGCTGCGATAGCCCTGCACCGGCAGCCACCCCAGGTTAATGGCGAAAATCTGAATGACGATGTAGCCGATAACGAACACCGGCACCGAGAAGCCGACCACTGACACCGACATCACCAGATTGTCGATCCAGCTGCCCTGGCGCCAGGCGGCGATGACCCCCAGTGGCACCGAGATCAGTACGGTGAAGACGATCGCCGCCACCGCCAAGCTGATGGTCGGGGCCAGGCGCTGGGTGATCATCGAAAGCACCGAGGTCTGCGAGATCAGCGAGGTGCCGAAATCGCCGTGCAGCATGTTGCCCAGCCAGATGAAAAACTGGGTATGGATCGGCTGGTCGAGCCCGAGCGCGGCGCGAATGCTCTCTACCTGGGCGGGGCTTGCCATGTCGCCGGCGATGATCACCGCCGGGTCGCCAGGTGCCAGGCGCAACAGAAGAAAGACGCTAAGCGCGACGACCAGCATTACGGGAATGGCCGCCAGCAGTCGGCGAATGAAGTAACTAAGCATGGGGAATTCCTCGAACGTGGGCAGGCAGACCCCCCCGCCTGCAGGCGGGGGCGGCAGATCATTCGGCCTTGTGCATACCCCAGAACACCGGGATGGGGCCGGCGACGACATCGCTGAGCTCGTCGCGCCAAGAGATCACGTTCTGGAATTGGCCCAGCGGCACGAAAGTGGCCTGCTCCATCGCGCGGCGCTGTACCTCTTCTGCCAGCGCCTGGCGCTGCGCCTCGTCGGTGGCCAGCGCGAACTCATCGCGCAGTTGTTCCATTTCCGGGTCGGTGGGCCAGCCGAACCAGCTGCTCTCTTCGCCGGTACTGATCAGCAGCGGGTTGATGGTAGGCGACCAGATGCTGTCCACACCAAAGTTGGTGAAGATCATGTCCCAGCCGCCGTCGCTCGAGGCGTCGCGACTGGCGCGCTGGCTAACCAAGGTCTGCCAGTCCATCTGGCGAAGCTCGACGTTGAAGCCGGCGTTGCGAAGCGCTTGGGCCACGACCACCGGCTGCGGCGTCAGAGTCGCCACGTCAGACGGCTGGAGCAGCACGATGGGGGTATCGTCATAGCCCGCCTCTTCGAGTAGCGCGCGGGCCTGGTCGAGATCGCCGCCATTTTTGAGCGACTCGCCCCCGGCCTCAGAAGAGAGCGCCGTGTCGCAGCCAAAGACCGAGGCGCAGGTCTCGTAAAAGCGCGGGTCGCCGACCAGTGCGGCCATGACGTCGTCCTGGCCGATGGCCAGAAGCGCGGCGCGGCGGATGCGTTCGTCATCGAAGGGAGGGTGTAGGAAGTTCATGCGCGCAAGGGTGAGCATGCCCAGCGGGTCGAGCACCTCGGCGGTGATCTCGGGGTTGCTCTCCAAAAGCGGCAGCAGATCAAACGGCGTGCGCTCGATGTAGTCGATATCGCCGCTGTTGATCGCGTTGACCATGGTCTGCACGTCCGGCATGTGGATCCACTCCACCCGGTCGACGAACACTTCCTTGCTGCCCGCGGTGCCGGAAGGCGCCTCGTCGCGCGGCACGTACTCGTCGAAGCGTTCGTATACCGCCTTGACGCCGGGCTGGAAGGCATCGCTCACGAAGCGAAACGGCCCGGAGCCGATCTGGTTGGGCAGCGGCTGGCCCGGCTCGATCGAAGCGACCGCCTCGGGCATCATGAACGCTGCTACCGCCGAGGGCTTGGCCAAAAGGCCGATCACGTCGCCAAGCTCGGTAGCGAGTGTGAGCTCGAAGCGGTCGTCGTCCAGCGCCGTTAGACTTTCCAGGTGATCGAAAATCAGCGCGCCGCCCGGATCGAAGCTGCCCCAGCGCTCGAGCGAGGCGATGCAGTCCGCCGCGGTGACGGGGCTGCCGTCGTGCCAGGTAAGCCCCTCGCGCAGGGTGAAGGTGTAGGTGAGGCCGTCATCGGAGACCTCCCAATCCGCCATCTGCGGCTGTGGCTCGAGATCCGCGTTCAGCCCTACCAGGGTGTCGTAGATCATGTAGCCGTGGTTACGGGCAATGGTCGCGCTGCTCGATACCGGGTCCAGCGCTCTAAGCGCCGAGTGCATGACGGCGCTTATGGTCGCCTCGGCACTCGCCTGGGCGGTAAAGGATAGGGCGCTGGCCATGCCAAGCGCGGTTAGCAGCGTCTTTTTCGGGAAACGGTTCGATAGCATCGTATTCATCGCACTCTCCATTGATATTATTAGCGGCTGGCGATCACCACGTGAATGGTCGGCAAACCGGCGCTTGTTATTGGTGTGCGCCTCGTCGATTTGCTTCTGACTCGATACTAGCGCTGGCAAAAGTCATCACGTTAACGGTATTTTTCGAAAGCGGTATTGCCTTTACGGCAATACCCACGCCACCTTCAAAGCGAGAACTTCGATGAACGAACGGCTTTTGATCGACCCCGCGCTGCGCTATTTTCTGGAAATCGTTCGCCACGGGTCGATCAACAAGGCGTCTCAGGCGCTGCACGTTGCGCCCTCGGCGGTCAGTCGCCAGATTGCGCGTCTCGAGTCGGAGCTTGAAAGCCAGCTCTTCGAGCGCCACCCCTCCGGTATGCGCCTGAGCCCCTCCGGTGAGCTTTTGGCCGCTCACGCGCGCAAGGCGCGTTTGGACGCCGCCCGGGTGATCGAGGAGATCACCGGGCTCGAGGGCATTCAGCGAGGTACGGTACGCATCGCCAGCATCGAGGGGCTGGCGAGCTATCTTCTGCCTCACGTGATCAGCCTCTATCGCGAAAAACACCACGGTATTCATTTCGACGTCACGGTGACGTCCTCGACGGACGTGATTCAGCGGGTGTGCGAGGGGCTTGTCGATATCGGACTGACGATCTCGCCGTCGCCGGAGAAGAATATCAAGGTGGAAAAGCGCGTCATGGCGCCTATTCACGCGGTCATGCACCGCGCGCATCCGCTCGCCGGCAAAAAGCAGGTGTCGCTTGCGCAGCTGGGTAGTTTCGATCTGGCGCTTCCCACCGAGAACACCACCATCCGCCAGCTCTTCAACGTTAGCTGCAGCCGCCAGGGGCTCTTGATCGAGCCGGTGATGACCAGCAACTTCGTCACCACGCTCGTGCACTTCGCGATGTGTCAGGGCGGTATCACGCTGATCGGCGACGTCTCGATTCGCCATTTAGGCGAGTCGGCGGAGCTGGTGTCGCTGCCGATTCGCGATCGGGAAATGAGCGGGCGTACCCTCGAGGTACAAACGCTTGCCGGGCGCGTGCTGCCCAAGGGCGTGGCGGACTTTCTGGGGGATCTGTGCCAGGCGCTGGAAACGCAAACGCCGTAACGCGAGGCGTCACGGCGTCGTTATCCAGCGCGTTTGTCAGGCGTGGGTTTTGCTCGCCGCCAGCACGTACAAAAACTCGAGCCCCAACGTGGCGGCGGCGAGCGAGGTGATGTCGCCGTGATCATAAGCTGGGTTCACCTCCACTACGTCCATGCCGATAAGCTCCATGCCGACCAAGCCGCGGATTACCTTTAGCATCAAATCGGTGGTCATGCCGCCGCACACCGGGGTGCCGGTACCCGGGGCAAACGCCGGGTCGAGGCCGTCGATGTCCAAGCTTACGTAGGCGGGATGATGGCCGACGCGGGCGCGGATCTTCTCGAGCACGGCTTTCGGGCCGTGGTCGTTGACCCAGTCGGCGTCGAGCACCTCGAAAGGGTGGTTGTCACGCTCATAGCTGGTCCGAATGCCGATCTGCAGCGAGTGCTCTGGCACCACCAGCCCCTCCTTGAGCGCGTGGTGGAAGATGGTGCCGTGATCAAAGCGCGTGCCCTGCTCGTAGGTGTCGGTGTGGGCGTCAAAATGAATCAGCGCCAGCGGCCCGTGCTCGCGGGCATGCGCCCGCAGAAGCGGCAGGCTGATGTAGTGATCGCCGCCGAGCGTCAGCATCTTTTTGCCGGCGGCGAGCCAGCGCCCGGCGTGGCTCTCCAGGTTGTCCACCAGGCTTTCCGGCTCGCCGTAGGCGTAATCCAGGTTGCCCGCATCGCACACCTTCAGGCGCTCTTCCAAGGCGAAGTTCCAGGGCCAGCGCTTGCCTTCCCAGATTAGATTCGCCGTGGCCTGTCGAATGGCGTTGGGGCCCATGCGCGTGCCCGCCCGGCCAGAGCAGGCCAGATCAAAGGGGACGCCGCTGACGACCACCTCGGCATCGCTCGCTTTTGGGTCGAGCGCGCGAGGCACGTTCATGAAGCTTGTAATCACATCACCAAAGAGGCTCGGCATAATAGAGGATGCATGAGCGTTGTGTGCGGTCACCGGCGAGCGTCTCCTGAGGAGGAAGGAAAGTCGCGACGATAAAGAATATAGGGCAATGAATGAAATGAATGTTTAGAATCAAGTCATTCATTTCATGGATGATGCTGCGCCATGGCCCTGCCTCGAACCTTCGATCTCAACCTGCTCCGGGTATTCGTCACGTTAATGCAGGAGCGCCACGTGACCCGGGCGGCGCTGAAACTGCACCTTTCCCAACCCGCAATTAGCCACGCGCTCCGGCGCCTGCGTGAAGGCCTGGGGGACCCGCTTTTCGTGCGCACCGAGCAAGGCATGCAGCCCACGCCGCGGGCCGAGTCGCTTTTGCCCACCGTTATCCAAGCGCTGGCCCTGCTTGAGGAGGGCCTTGCCCCACCCGCGGCATTCGCCCCGGCGACCAGCGCGCGCCACTTTACCCTGGCCACCACGGACTACTTCGAGGAGGTGCTGTACCCGCCCTTTTTGAGCCGGCTGCTTGGGCAGGCGCCGGGGCTGAGCTTCTCGATCGAGCTGATCACGCCCAACGCGCTTGACGAGGACCTGAAAAGTCGCCAGATCGACATGGTGGTCGGGCTCGATAGCCGCGTCGAGCTGCCTACCGGGGTGGTGAGTACGCCGTGGCTCGACGAGGAGTGGGTGTGTTTGGCTGCGATAGACAATACTCGGGTGGGGGCATCGCTCACGCTTAATGATTTTGCCGCGCTGGCCCACGTCGAACTCGCCGACATCAGCGGGCTGGGGCCAGGCCCCATCGACGGCTGCCTGCGTGCGCACGGCGTGAGCCGGCGGGTGATTTCGCGCAACCTCAACTATATCGCCGCGGCCAGGGTCGTGGCGCTCACCGGGGCGATCATGACACTACCCCGGCGTATGGCCGAGCGCTTCATCGCGCTACTGCCGGTGCGCCTGGTCGAGGCGCCGCCGGAACTCGGCGCGCTGACGCTCACGCTGATCCAGCACGAGCTCTACGCGCGCGAGCCCGCCACGGCCTGGCTGTTCGACGAGCTTTACGCCCTCGCCGCCCGTCAAACGGCCTCCGGCTGGCCTGATTCTTGCCCGTAACGCTCAAGGCCAGGGTATCGAACCCGGTGACATGGCGCTGGCAGAGTATGGCTATACGCTTTGATCGGCGGATGCGGTAGGCTCGAAGAAACGCGTTGTGTATACGAGCATCGTAACGTCGTGTCACAACGCAATTTCATTTTGATCAGGAGGCGGTATGCCGCTGGATATTGTCGTTATTGGTGCAGGCATGGGCGGGTTGAGCGCGGCGCTGGCATTCAAGCGCCAGGGCCACCGCGTGCGGGTCTTCGAGCGCGTCGAACAGATGCGCCCGGTAGGGGCCGCGATTTCGCTGTGGCCCAACGGTGTCAAAGTGATGCATCGACTGGGGCTGGGCAGCGCCATCGAGCACATTAGCGGGGAGATGACCCGCATGCGCTACCTGAGCCACGAAGGCCACCTTTTAAGCGACTTCTCGCTCACTCCGCTTTATGAAGCGGTCGATCAGCGCGCCTGCCCGATTTCCCGCGCCGCGCTTCAAAAGACGCTGTTCGATGCGGTGGGCGCCGAGCATATTCAGCTCGGGCGTCACTGTGTGGATTACGAAAGCGATGATGACGGCGTGACGGCAGTGATGGAGGATGGCGAGCGTGTCAGCGCTGATCTGCTGGTAGTGGCCGACGGTACCCACTCAAGGCTTCGCGATAAAATCGTTGGGCAGCGGGTGGCGCGCCAGTACGTGGGCTATGTGAACTGGAACGTGCGCGTGGCAGCCACCGAGACGCTGGCGCCGCTCGAAAGCTGGGATCAGTACGTGGGCGAGGGCAAGCGAGTGTCGCTCATGCCGATGGGGACCGGCGGCAATGACCAAGGGCAGCAGGAATTTTACTGCTTTTTCGACGTGCCGATGGCGGCGGGCTCGCAAAGTGACCCGAGCCGCTATCGCGACGAGCTCAAGGCGCATTTCAAGGGCTGGAGCCCGGCGGTACAGGCGCTGATCGAGCAGTTCGACCCGGCGCGCATGGCGCGGGTCGAAATCCACGATATCGAGCCTCTCGAGCGGCTGACCGATAAGCGGGTGGCGCTGATGGGCGACGCGGCCCACGGCATGGCGCCGGATCTGGGCCAGGGCGGCTGTCAGGCGATGGAGGATGCCTGGGTGCTGATGGAGGTCGTCAGCGCCGCGCTTGACGAAGAGCACGACACCGCGGCGGCGCTTGTAAAAGCGCTCGAGCGCTACGATGAGGCGCGCGTCGAGCGGGTCGGGGAGATCGTTGCGCGCGCGCGCAAGCGGGCGGCGATGATTCACGGCGACAACCCCGCCGAGACGCAAGCCTGGTACGAGGAGCTTGGCCGCGAAGACGGCCACGGCGTGCTCGAAGGGATTCGCAAAACGGTGGCGGGCGGCCCACTTCCGTGACCGCCCGCCGAGCCTGCACCATGAGCGCGCGTGAGGCGCTTACCTAAAACGCGCTTACATGACGAACTGGACGACGATATAGCCCACCGACAAGAGCGTCAGCGTGGCAATCGCCAGCCAGCTCCAGGCGTTGATCAGTTTGGAGGGGCGAAGTGATACCGGCACGGTGGCGCCGTTGGCGGTGAAGTGGTTGAGCGCGGCGAGAATCGGGCTCAACAAAAACGCCACCACCATCACGAAGTCCATGAACAGGCGAAAGTTGCCCATCAGCGTATAGAGAATCACCGCCGCGAACAGCGAAAGCCCGATCAGCGAGATCAGAAACGCCGGGCTGCCCTCGATCGTGCGCGACTCTTCCGTCGCACCCGCTGGGCGGGTGAAGGTGTACCAGGAGGCGCTGATCATGCGCGGAAAGCCATCGAGGACGGTCAACAGCGTGGTCAACATGACGGTGAAGGCGGAAATGCCCACGACCACGCCGCTCCACTCGCCAAGCGTCGAGGTATAAAGGCTGATTACCTGGCTGGCAAAGCCGACCGCGCCGTTGGCGGGGCTCACGCCTTGGCTGTGCATGACGCCGGCGCCCATGATTACAAAGCACGCCGCCAAAACGCCGGCGCCGATGTAGCCGATATTGAAGTCGATCTTCTCGGCGGCGGTGTCGCTACGTTTGCCTTGTGCTTTATTGCGCGCCTCGGACCAGAGCGAGTTCATGACCGCCAGCGTAATGTCCGAGGGCATCAGGCCCAACACCGCGACCAGGGTGACGAAGGTCGCCACACTCAGAAGCGGTGACGCCGCGGTTGCCGGATAGAAGCTCCAGTCCACCAGGGGCAGGGCGACGATCGCGGCCAGCACTGTCGTCACGCTCAAAATCACCACGAATACCTTGTTGACCCAGTCCAGCAAGCGGTAGCCGCCGGCGTAGGTGAGGACGCCGCACAGCGCAATCAAAATCACCGCGACTGAAGGCGGCGTGAGCGTCAGCGGCACGATGCTGCCGGCTAGCCCCGCCGTGGTGATCGCAATGGCGGCGATGATGATCGCGGTGACCGGAATTTGCACCAGCGCAAACAGCCCCACGACTGAGCGGCCAAAGGTCTGACGATACCCCTCGACCAACGACTTGCCGGTTACGCTGACGTAAAAGGGGCCGAAGAAAAACGATGGATACTTCAACAGCACCGCGAGCAGAATAAACCCCAAAAGCCCTACGCCGTATTCGGCGCCAGCGCGAGTGGACTGCACCACGTGGGAGGTGCCGATGGCCGCGCCTGCGAACAAAAAGCCCGGGCCGAGGGCGGCCAGATACTTTTTGGCGTGAGACGGTCGATGCGTGGCGTCACCGTTGAGGGACGCGGAGTCTTGAGAGGGCATTGGGGAAGTTCCTTATGAGCCGGATAACCAGCCAGGCGGTATGATTGTTGTGGCCTTCGCTGTGCGTGGCGCTATGGTAGCCTGGCTTGCCTGCGCTTTCATGCCGCATTTGACCATGGTTGTAGATCTGTTAAACATGAAGTGCGTACGCTCACTTCCTCCTTTCACCCTCATCCATAGGCTGGCCCATGCTCATCGCACTCGTTTACGGTTTGATCTTCGTCGGCGTCACCGCTACGCTCTATCAGCTTTACGCGGTGAACTACGCCATCAATTTCGACAACGCGCAAAAGCTCTCGTCGAACAATCGCGCAAAGCTCGCGCGGCTGAACGCGGCAGCAGGGCAAGGCGTGCGGGGAGACGATGCGCACGCGGAAACCTTCGATCACGCCGTCGAGGCAACCCTGGGCGAGCACTTCGATAAAACGCTGGCGCGTGAGGCGATCGAAAGCGACGATGAGAACGCTGCGCGCGCGCTACTACGCCGCCACAATGATCTGCACTTTGACACCCGCATAAGCGCCCGCGTAGGGCCGCTGGGCCGCGTTCATCTGCCCCGGCGCGACTGGCGGGCGCTGTTCATTACGCTGGTGATCATCAATAGCCTGATCGCGCAGTTTTTGGGCGGCATGAGCATCTATACGCTGCTCTACCCGGTGCAAACGCCGGCACTCTCCTGGTTCAACGAGCCGGCCATCCTGATGGGGCTGATCTTTTTGCTACTGCCGGTGAATCATCTGCTCGGCCAGCTGGATTTCTACCTGAACGATCTTTACCGGATCGGGCGGCTCGCGCGGGAAAAGAGGGCGGCGACGCGCTACGCCTGACGCGCTTTCAACAGGACAGGCCGGGCAGCTAAGATAGCAGGCTCATTAAATAGACGAAGATCCTGTTCATGAGTTCAAAACGTTACCCCGAACAGCGCCTGCTGGCTGCTCGCAAGCTGCACCCGAAGTTCACGCCCGTGGTCTTCGCCTTTTACATGTCCTCGATCATGGCGTTTTTGATGACGATCGTGATCACCGGCGTCAACGGCGGCTTGGAAGGCGCGTTCATGGGCCGCGTTTGGCAAGCCTACCAGGTCGCGATGCCGGTGGCCTTCGTGTGCATTTTGCTCGTGCGCCCAATGGTTGCGCGGCTGGTGCAGTGGAGCGTGCGTTCTCACAATGGTTAGAAAAGGCCTCTCGCCTCAAGTTCTTCACCGCTTACCTGGCGCCAAGAGCGACGTCCTAACTGCACGTCATTGAGCTCAACGGTGATCAAGCCGCTGCCATCGCCGACGGCATCCGGGTTGCCGGTAAACAGCGTTTCGAGCCCCGTGACCGGGTTCTTGATGCCTGTCAATCGTTCGCCGCTGCCCAGCTGTAAGCCAACGATCGCATCGCCGTTGATTCGGGCGTCGGTATCGATTCGCCCGTCTCTGTTTAAGTCGAAAATGGTTCCGCCACCGCTGCCGCCGGTATCCGCCAAAAGTGATAGAAAGTAGCCCTCGCGCCGTCCGACGCAGGGGTTCGACGTGTCCGGCCGCATGGTCGAAAAGCGCACACGCCGGGGCAGGCCGCTCGAAAACGCCGGTGACGCGACCACTCGCTCGCCTGCGGGTAGCGCCATCTGCCAGCCTTGTTGGTCGGTCCGCGCCAGGTTGGTCACAGCACGCGAGTTGAAGCCGCTCTGTTGGGCGCTACCGCTGATCCGCTGTGTCAAGAGCTGGTCCGCTGCGGCCGGTACCTCGCGACCCACCTGGTCGCGTATCCCGATCAACTTCTGCACGCTTTGATCGTTGGCATCCTGGGGTCTGAAATAGCTGCCGGTACCGAAGATCACCATTAGGCGGTTGTTGGCGCTCCCGCTTAAGGTCACCGCCGGGGCCGATGTGATCGGCTGAGAACGCGCGCCAGCGTAAAGTTTGTTGATGCGATCGTTCTGGGTAAGAGGAAAGCGCCACATGTTGCCGTTCAAATCCCCGGCGTAGGCAAAGCGCGCGCCGCCGTCAAAGGTGGGCCACGCCGTTACGGTAGGCGTGGCGAGCCCGTTGGGGATCTCTTGACTGCCTTCGCCGGTATCGAGACGCGCCACGAGCTGGCCCGTTTGCAAATCGACTACGTAGAGCGCGGCCTTGTAGCTTGCGCTGTTGTAACCGTTACCGAAAATAGCTACCCAGCGACCGTCAACGAGCTGCGTAATCGTTGGCTCACTGACACCGCTGCCAAGCTCTGGGCGGCGAAACTCCCACAGCACGCTTTGCGCCGTCATGTTGCTCGGGCTGCTGACATCGAGGGCAAACACCGTGCGCCCGCCGGCACCCATGGTGCCGACCACGATGGCGCGCTTATTGCCATTGCTCAGCGTGATTTCGCGGGCGGCCGGCGTGCCGTCCATGAAGTAACGGTGGCTATAGCCGGTGTGGGTCAGCTCACGAAGCGGCGGCGAGGTGCCTTGGGTGAGCTCGGAGGGCAAATAGGCGAACAGCTCTCGGCCAGTATTGGCGTGAAAACCGTGAAGCATGCCGTCGTTGGCGGCGACCAGAAGAAGCGGCGGGCGCGAGTCGCTTCCCGGCAGCACCACAGGGCTTGCGTTAATGATATCGCCCAGAAGCGACTGGCGCACCCGCAGCCCGGTTTGGTTCGACCCCTGTAACCAGTTGATCTCGGCCTGGGTGAAGCCGCTGGTAGAGGTGCCAAGCAGGGCACCGGTCTTGTGTAGCTGACCCAAGGGCTGATACGACGTCAGCAAGCGACGGTGACCAATTTGGCGGGCCAGTTCGGCCTCCGCGTTCCAGCTTTGGGTACGCAGGCCGCTATCGTCCACAGTGGAGGCGATCAGCCGGCCCGACCAATCACCGCTTCGAAAGCCTGCGCTATAAAGCAAGTTGTTGCTCTGGAGATCGAAAGTGTCGCTACTCACCGCCGAAGAGGTGCTCGACTGAGACGAGGTAATAATGCGACCCAGCACTTGGCGCATGACCTGGTTGAGTGAGGCCTCGTCGTTGGCAAAATAGGCGCGCTCGGTGCCACCAGCGCGAGCCAGATCTCCCAACGGGTCGGCAGGCACGCCGGGCAGGTTGCTGATGTCCGGTGGCAGGTTGAAGCCAACGACGTAAGTTTTGACCGGATTGGGCAGGGCGCTGGCGGTATCGCTATAAAGCCGCCGAATGGCGTTTTGGGCCTCCTCCAGCGCTTGGCTTACGTTGTTACCCAGCGATCGACCGCTTCGATCTACCGAGGGCAAACCGTCGGTAAGCCAAATATTGGCGTTAACCAAGCACTGTTTAGCGTCGATATTATCCATGTTGGGAATTCTGATGCCCGTCTGGCGCCCTTGAGCAGATCCGAAAGACGTGCCGGTGCTGGTGTTGTTCAGAAAATAGTCTCTCACCGTGTACATGGTACCTTCGATGGGGGTTAAGCCCGTCGCCAGTAGCGGCCATGTGGGATCGGTCATCGGATTACCGCTACCGCTCCACTCGTGGCGCTGAGGCTGGAGTTTGGTGAGAATTCGATTCCAGTGGGTATCATTGATCGAGCCGTCCGCGTTTAGTCCACCGATAGGCACGTGCAAATAGCCGAGCCCCGGCGAAGACGTTGTGCGCCATTCCCATTGGTTCAGCGCAATGGAAGCAGTGTTCGCGCCCCAGTTCGGTATTCCCCGTTGGCGAAGGCTGTCTACCAGAGGCAGCGTATAGTTGGGATAAATGCGCGATCGATATGCGATGCCATCCCCGGCGGAGGGATACGAGTAGACACTGGTGAATAAGCTGCCGTAACGCTCTGCAAGGTGATCGCCCACGCCGGGCTGAGAAACTCTACGCCAGTACTCGGTGACGTCTCTGGTGGGAAGCCCGGTCGAGAAACTCTCTTCAAACATATAGCCTGGGGTTCCAACATTAAAGAAGGCGTAAATATTCAAACCAGGCAGGCGAGTACGGAACCTCTTGGTTGGTGCATCCCAGGAACCATCGAAATCAGGATCGTACCAGGCTGGCGCATCGTTGGTGGAATAACGAGCGTCCAGCGCACGCTCGGTTAGCCGCCAGACGACGGTACGATCGTTGAAGGCGCCATCGCGAGTTTGGGAGGCAGGATTTTGCTGATAGGCCATCAGTCCCAGGTTGATATCTCCCCGATAGCGCTCAACCAGATCGCGCCCAACGCGTTTCATGATACTGGATTTGCTGATCGGCGAGCGTGCGCCTGCCGGACAGCTCGTAGCGTTGAACGTATTGGGTTGGCATGCGGCTAACGTTTCTCGGTCGCCCACGCTCGTACCGATCGCTACGCGGCCATCCAGACCCTCCTGGCCACTTTCGGAGTTGTCCAAAATCAATAAAACGTTGGGAGCGACTTGGCTGACCGCGTTGAGCGGGGCATTAGCGATCCCGGTCTTGTCAACTGCCGGAATGTAGTTCTCGTCCACGCTGCCTTCGCCACCGCTGACCGGTCTATCGGACGCCGAGATGGGCTGCGACTCGGAAGAAGCATGGGCGGCTTCGTTCAGCGTTGGTACGATAGGAAGGCTCACTCCCAGCGCGAGCAAGAGCTTACAGAACAGCCGTGTGCCGCTGTTGTTGGACATGATGTATTTACTCCACACGGACATAATCGGCTTCGAGAAAGACGTTGGTATCGCTTGAGCGTCCAACCCCAAACCCCTGGGCTTCGATACGGTAAAGTACCTCGAGTTTTTCTACTCCCTGGCTGGTGACGCGCGAGCCGATGACTTGACCATTTTGCTGGGGCATCCGATACGTTGGCGCATTGGATGAGCCAAGGCTGTTTGTCGAGTAGCGCATCCATTCACTGCTGGGTTTGCCTCCCTCGCTTAGTATGCGCTCGGCCTCTTGCAGCGCCGTTTCGGCCGCTTGAAGCGCGACGCTATAATCCTGCTGATTGGCCGCCATGCGCCCCTGAACCAAAGAGCCCTGCATCGATGAGAGGCTCACCAACGTGACGATGGCCAGAAAAATCAGGCACAGCACCAGCGCTAGCCCGCGCTGGCCGGCCGGGTATGCGCATTCGCGTTTCACAGCCGATTCCTCAGATCGATGGTGGTGGTGAATACCTGATAAAGGTGTCCATCGTTGGCTTCGAAAGGATCGAAACGAAAGTTGCCAGTCGCAATGCGTGTTGGCTCCTGACGCAGACCGGCGCGCTCGCTTTGCACGATCAGGCTGATACGCACGGCGAGAACCTCTGGCCACTGATCGACGCTTAGCCCCTCGACCGGCAGGTACGTATCGCCTACCAAAAAACGCGCGCGAAGCGCGACCACGTTACTTGCGAGCACTTCACTGCGTGGCGTAGCTGTGCTGGTATCCAAACGCATTAGCGAGGGTATGTTGGCGTTGGTCGGATCACTGCCCAGATAGTAAATGCCGCTATCCAGCGCGGTCAGCGTGACGGCCTGGTCTTGGCTATAGTTCAAGGGGGCGGCCTGAGGGCTACCAGTGGGCCAGCCGGACGTGATTTTTTTCAACTGGCCAGGCAGGCCCGCCGCGTTTAAGAAGAGCTCGCATTTTTGTGCGCTTTGTAGCAGCAGTAGGCGTGAACTGGTGGGGTAGGCAACGTCCGACGGTGGCGAGGTTTGAAACTCGAACTGCGGACCCGATACCGTCGCAATACGGCCTTTAATCGGCATGCCCGCCGCGCGAAAAGAGAAGCTTTGCGAGCCGGGTAGCGGCTGCTGGAGCGCGTTAGAGGCGGCCAGATTTTGAAACGAAGCAAAGCCCTGCAGCGCCGGGGCGGGAGTGGGGCTTGCAGTATTTGCTTGGCTTCGAACGCTGATAGTGACTTGGCCTGCCGCGCATCCACCCTTGAAATCCGCTTGGCGCAGCTCGCGTGATATCGTCTCCAGCGCGAAACGCCCGGTGTCCTGCATGTTGGCAAGCGCGGTGGTGATGCGGTAACTCTGCTGAGAGGCGACGAAAAGCTGGGTTGCGCCGAGAACCACCAGCACGCCGATCACCATCGCCACCATGAGTTCGATTAGTGTAAACCCCGTTTGCCGGCCCACGTCACGTTCGCTGAAACGTCGTTCCAGTATGAAAAGTGCAGGAAGGCTCATGTCAAAGCTCCGAGACCAGTGAAATCGTGCGGTTTCGGTTGGCGGAAGTGGGGTCTTCGAACTCGACGATCACTTCGATGCGAGGCAGGGCGACGTTGATGCGCCCGCGACCGTCAGGCAGCACATCCGCTAGATCATGTGTCCATTCCTGCTTGTCGTTGGCCGCCAGAGTGCCTCCACCGCTCGTTTGGTTAGTACCCAGTCGATACTCATTGGCCTGCGCCTTGTTGGCGCGAATGCGATCCATCATGTCCTGAGCCATATTGGTGGCTTGAGTCTCCAGATAGGCGCTTCTCTGCTGTGAGAGCGCTTGGGTCTGCAGCGCGACCACGCCGAGTAATCCGATCGACATGATGAGCATGGCGACGAGTGACTCCAAAAGCGAAAGACCTTGCTGTGTCGATCTCATACGGCCTCGGCATTGCCTCAAGGGGATGGGCAGACCTCAGGCGCATCCTGCACGCGAGAAAGCCCGCTGGGTTCCAGTCGAATACAGCGGGCCTGACCGCTGACTTGAAACGAAATATGTCGGATTTCGGGTCGGTCAGCCCGCAAGCGTCCAAGGCTCGTAAAGCGCAGCGACCCCGTTACGCCGCTTACCTCTAGTCCGTTGATCGACTGTGGCCAACGGCGCAGCGCTTGGCCGCTCGCCGTGACTTGCCACCCGGCTGACCACCCGCCCGACAGCGGGTCGAGCGTCACGCTGGTATTTTGCCGAACCGCTTCGCTTCTGGCGTAGTTAAGCGCGGTCTTGAACTCGTTGGTGGCACTCACGACACGATTGACCTCGACCATTCGCATGAAGTTGGGAAACCCCACGCCCGCAATCAAGGCGATAAGAGCGATGGCCACCAATAGCTCCAAAAGCGTAAATCCATTCATCCAGCGGTATCGTCTTGGGGCCACGTTGAGCTCTTTAGGGGTCTCAGGCGGCACCTGAAGCTCCATTCGTTATTGTGAGTCACTGCCATGTTTTGGAATTAAAAGACAGTGGATTGAATGATATTAAAGTACCAAATTGGCTGGAAGGATAGCGTTTAAATACCCGGTTTAAACAGGCGTAATTAAGCGCATACCCAGCGGTAGGCGGCATGGGCGTCGTTTACAGGCGAGCGAGGCGCTAAACTACGGGCCAATCGCCAAAGCGATGACGAGTAAACAAATTCAACAACAAGGGGTGACACATGGCGCGGGATAAATGGATGGGGGCGGTTGGGGTGGTAGTGGTTCTTTGCTACCTGGTGCCTTATACCCTGCTTTCGAACGTGGTGGCCTGGTACGGCAGCTTTCTTTTTTGGAGCGGGGCCGGGGTCGTCGTGATTGCGCTGAACATTTTTATGACCCGGCCGTTCAAGGAGCACGATCGTGACTGAATCGATGATCTGGATGGCCATTGCCATTTATCTTTCGGTATCGGTGATGATTGCTTTTCTCTCCCGCCAAAAAGGCGTAGAGAGCATGTCGGGCTTCTTTTTGGGCAACCGGCAGATGAACGGTTTCGTCTCGGCGCTGAGCTACAGCGCGACGACCTATAGCGCCTTCATGATGGTGGGCCTTGCCGGGCTGACCTACGCCGGCGGCGTGGGCGCGCTCGGTTTCGAGATCATCTACTTCGCCGGAGTGTCGCTGGTGGCGATTTTCGGGCCGCGTTTCTGGGCGGTGGGCCGCGCGTTCGGCTTCGTCACGCCCAGCGAAATGCTCGGTTTTCGCTATCACAGCAAGGCCGTGGCGCTGTCGATGTCGATTGCCAGCTGTATCTTTTTGATTCCCTACTGCGCGGTGCAGCTCGCAGGGGTGGGGTACCTGCTGGAGGGCATGACCAACGGGGCGATCGGTTTTACCTCCGGGGTGCTGCTGGCCACCGCGATCGCAATTCTGTTCGCGTACGTGGCGGGTATTCGCTCGGTGATGTGGACCGATTCGCTGCAGGCGCTGGTGATGATCGTTGCCTCGACGCTTGTCGCGCTGCTGGTCATTCAGGCGCTGGGCGGTTTTGGCGAGCTGTTCGATACCCTTGCCCGCGAGCACCCTGACGCCTTGACCGTCCCCGGTTCCGGGCTTTTTAGCCTGACGACCTTTTTAGGGCTGAGTATCCCGTGGTTTTTCTTTAGCCTTTCCAACCCTCAGGTGAGCCAGCGGCTGTTCATGCCGGCGTCGCTTTCGGCCATGCGCCAGATGCTGATCGGCTTCATGGTGTTTGGCTTCGTTTATACCCTGGTCTCCATTCTGTGGGGCTTTTCCGCGCTGACGGCCTTTCCGGGGCTCGAGCGTGCCGATCTCGCCACCCCCACGCTGTTGGGCTCCGACTTCATTCCGCCGCTGCTGGGCGTGATCGTCATGGTCGGTATTCTGGCCGCCGCGGTCTCTACCATCGACTCCATCATGCTGACACTGGCCTCGATGCTCTCGCGCGATGTGTATGCGCACGTGAAAAGCGATGTAAGCGAAAAGCGCCAGCTGCTGGTCGGTAAGTTCGTCGTGCCAGTGATCGCGCTGTTGGCGCTGGGGTTTGCCGAGCTTCAGCTCGATTTGATAGCGGTGCTCTCCGTGGCCGCCTCGTCAGGGCTGGTGGCCGTTGTGCCGGCGATCGTTGGCGCCTTTTTCTGGCAGCGCGGCACGGCGTTCGGTGCGCTTTTGAGCATTCTGGGCACCAGCGCGTTCGTGCTCACGATGTACGCGACCGGCAACGCGCTTTGGGGGCTGCCGGCGGGTATCTGGGGAATCGCTGTCGCAACGCTGCTGTTCATCGGCGGGAGCCTTTTGACCACGCCCCACGCGCCTTCCCGGGTGGCGTTTTTAGACGCGGTGAACGACGTACTGGCCAAAAGACGCTAACCCGCAGTCCTTATACTTTGCGAGAAGCGCCTAAGGAGCGGGTAATAGGGTTATGGGTGATAGGGTTGTAGGGGATAGGTCGATGGGTGACAGGGCAACGATAAAGCGTATTAGCCGAAATGCGAATAGTGATGAACGTAATATTACTACATAGTGGGTGGTTTTGAGATTACCGGTGCCTGGGTAGGTAACACTTGCTGGACAACAAGAGGCGGCCCTGTACCGGGCCGCGTTTCGATGCCGGGCGAGTAAGCGCGGCGGAGCTTTCTCATTCAGGGGAGACGACGAGTGAAAATAGGCGCACTAAAAGAGAGCAGCCGGGGCGAGGCGCGGGTCGCGCTCACCCCGGAGAGCGCGGGGCAGATTCAAAAGCTGGGCCATGAGTGCCTGATCGAGACCGGCGCCGGGGTGGCCGCAGGCTTCGACGATCAGGCTTACCGCGATGCCGGCGTGACGGTGGTCGACACCGACCAGGCGATTTTCGAGGCCGCCGAGGTCGTGATCAAGGTGCGCGAACCTAATGATGAGGAGGCTGAGCGCCTGCGCGAGGGCCAGACCCTGATCGCGTTCTTCTGGCCGGCCCAGAACGAGGCGATGCTCGAGAAGTGCCGCGCCAAGGGCGCGACGGTCATCGCCATGGACATGGTGCCGCGGATCTCGCGGGCGCAGAAGATGGACGCGCTCTCTTCCATGGCCAACATCGCCGGCTACCGCGCGGTGATCGAGGCGGGCAACAACTTCGGGCGCTTTTTCACCGGGCAAGTGACCGCTGCTGGCAAGGTGCCACCGGCCAAGGTGCTGGTGATCGGCGCAGGCGTTGCCGGGCTTGCCGCCATCGGCACTGCGACCAGTCTCGGTGCAGTGGTGCGCGCCTTTGACGTACGCCCGGAAGTCTCCGAGCAGATCGAGTCGATGGGCGCGGAGTTTCTGTTTCTCGATTTCGACAACGCCCAGGACGGTTCGGAAAGCGGCGGCTATGCGGCGCCCTCGAGCCCCGAGTTTCGCGAGAAGCAGCTCGAGTGCTTCCGCGAGCAGGCAGCCGATGTCGATATCGTCATCACCACCGCGCTGATCCCCGGCAGGCCCGCGCCAAAGCTCTGGCTCGAGGACATGGTCGCGGCCATGAAGCCGGGCTCCGTGGTCATCGATCTCGCCGCCGAGAAGGGCGGCAACTGCGATCTGACGAAGCCCGATGAGCGGGTGGTTAGCGACAATGGCGTGATCGTGGTCGGCTACACCGATTTCCCCTCGCGCATGGCGACGCAGTCATCGCTTTTGTACGCCACCAACATTCGCCACATGCTGACCGACCTCACGCCCGAAAAAGATGGCGTGATCGATCACAACATGGACGATGACGTCATTCGCGGGGCCACGGTCACGCACCAGAATGACATCACCTTCCCGCCGCCGCCGCCGAAGGTAAAAGCGATCGGCGCGTCCAAACCCAAGCCGAAGGAGAAAGAGCCCACCGCCGAGGAGAAGAAGGCCGCCGAACACGCCGCCTTCAAATCCCAGACCAAACGCCAGGTGGGACTTCTGGCCGTGGGCGGAGCGCTGATGCTGCTGCTCGGCCAGGTGGCGCCAGCGTCGTTCATGCAGCACTTCATCGTCTTCGTGCTGGCGTGTTTCATCGGCTTCCAGGTGATCTGGAAGGTGAGCCACTCGCTGCACACGCCCTTGATGGCGGTGACCAACGCGATTTCCGGCATCATCATTTTGGGGGCGGTACTGCAGATCGGCTCGGGCAGCGCGATCGTAACGCTCATGGCGGCGATTTCAGTGCTGATCGCGACCATCAATATCGTGGGGGGCTTTCTGGTGACACGCCGGATGCTCGCCATGTTCCAGAAATCCTGAGCGGCGGAGAAACGGTATGCTGAGTCAAGGGTTCGTATCCGCCGCGGCGATCGCGGCGAGTGTGTTGTTCATTCTCTCGCTGGGCGGGTTGAGTAATCAGGAAAAGGCCAAGCGCGCCGTCTGGTACGGCATCGTCGGCATGGCGGTGGCGGTGCTGTTCACCGCCTTCGGCCCCGGGATCGGCGGCTATGGCTGGCTGATCCCGATGATCGCGATCGGGGCGGCGATCGGCGCCTACTTGGCGCGCAAGGTCGAGATGACCGAGATGCCCCAGCTGGTGGCGGCGCTGCACAGCTTCGTGGGTTTGGCGGCGGTGTTCGTTGCCTGGAGCGCGGACCTCGAGCGTCGCCGGGTGCTGGCCGCTCGCGCCGCCGACGGCGTGATGCAGGAGTTTTCGGCGTTTGCCGCGCTGGTCGCCACCAAGGCGCCGGACGAGCTGGCGTTTTTGCAGGTCGAGGTGGTGCTGGGCATCTTCATCGGCGCGGTGACTTTTACCGGCTCCGTGATTGCCTTCGGCAAGCTGGCCGGCAAGGTCGACGGCAAGCCGCGCCAGCTGCCCGGCGGGCATCTGCTCAACGCCGGTGCGGCGGTGCTCTCGCTGCTGCTGGCCATCCTGTATCTCAACGGTGCCGGCTTCTGGACGCTGCTGGTTTTGGCGGGACTGGCGTTCTTCATTGGCTACCACCTGATCATGGGCATCGGCGGCGCCGACATGCCGGTAGTGGTGTCGATGCTCAACAGCTACTCCGGCTGGGCGGCGGCGGCCATCGGCTTTACGCTCTCCAACGACCTGCTGATCGTGACCGGCGCGCTTGTCGGCTCGTCCGGGGCGATTCTCTCCTACATCATGTGCAAGGCGATGAACCGCAACTTCGTCAACGTCATTCTCGGCGGCTTTGGTGGAAGCACCGGACCGGCGGCGGAGATCGAAGGCGAGCAGGTGGCGATCGACGCAGGCGGCGTGGCGAGCGCGCTCAACGATGCCGAGAGCGTCATCATTGTGCCGGGCTATGGCATGGCGGTGGCCCAGGCCCAGAGCGCGGTGAGCGATCTGGTGCGCAAGCTGCGCGCGGCAGGAAAGGACGTGCGTTTCGCCATCCACCCGGTGGCGGGCCGACTCCCGGGGCACATGAACGTGCTGTTGGCCGAAGCCAAGGTGCCCTACGACATCGTGCTGGAAATGGACGAGATCAACGACGATTTCGCCTCCACCGACGTGGTGATCGTCATCGGCTCCAACGACATCGTCAACCCGGCGGCGCAGGAAGACCCGAACAGCCCGATCGCCGGCATGCCGGTATTGAAGGTCTGGGAAGCCAAGCAGGTGTTCATCTCCAAGCGCGGCCAGGGCACCGGCTACTCCGGCATCGAAAACCCGCTGTTCTACAAGGAGAACAGCCGCATGTTCTACGGCGATGCGCGGGAAAGCCTGAATACGCTGCTGCCGCTGGTGGACTGAGTTTACCGGGCCGTTGCGAAAAACCCGCGATGAACTCGCGGGTTTTTTTATGGGCCGTTGTTAATGGCCAGCCCTTTGAGGGCAAAACGGTAAATCGGTCCGAGGCGTTAGAACTCTTCCCACTCCGCTACTTCCGGCTGTGGTTTGCGCGGCGCGGCGGGCTTGGCCGGCGAGGGCAGCGCGGAGGTGGCCTGAGCCGCAGAAGGCCTTGCTGGAGCGCGCCCGGTGGAGGAGAGCGCAGAGGCGAACGAGGGAGACTCGTTGCCCAGCACGAACTCGCTCATCAATCGGTCCAGACGCTCGGCGTTTTCGCGCATCTGCGCGGCGAGCGAGGCGTTCTGGCTGACCATGCTGGCGTTTTGCTGTGTCATGGTATCCATCTCCGCCACCGCGGTGTTGACCTGATCGATCCCCGAGGTTTGCTCTCGGGCGCCTGCGGCGATCTCGCCCATCACGTCCGTGACCTGGGTAATGCTCTTGTGAATATCGTCCATCTGCTGGGCGACCGCGTCGACGATCTGGTTGCCTTCCCTGGTGTGGTTCACGGAGACGTCGATCAGCGCGCGGATATCCTGTGCAGCAGTGGCGGAGCGGCTGGCCAGGGTGCGCACTTCGTTGGCGACCACCGCGAAACCGCGGCCCTGTTCGCCGGCGCGGGCCGCTTCAACCGAGGCGTTGAGCGCCAGGATGTTGGTCTGAAAGGCGATCGAGTCGATCAGGCCGATGATGTCGCTGATCTTGTGCGAGGATTCGTTGATCGCCTTCATTTTGGTCTGCATCTGACGCATCGACTCGTTGCCGCGCTGCGAGGCGCCAGCGGCTTCGAACGCGAGGCCATTGGCCTGCTCAGAGGCCTGGGAGGTGTGCGCGACCGTCGAGTGAATCTCCTCCATCGACGCCGAGGTTTCCTGCAAATTGGCGGCCGCTTGCTCGGTGCGCGAAGAGAGTTCTCGCGTGCCGTCGGCGATATCGCCGGCGCCGATCAACACCGTTTGGGCGTTGTGGCGCACCTCCTGAAGGGTGCCTTGCATGCGCTCGACGAAAGCATTGAAGCCTTTGGCCAGATCGCCTACCTCGTCCTGAGTCTTGATCTCTAGCCGACGCGTCAGGTCCCCTTTGCCTTGGGCGATATCCGCCATGGCGCTGGCGGTGTGCTTGATCGGGGCCAGCGCGCGGCGCGCTGTCAGGGCCACCACGATCAACAAGAGCCCGAACAGCACGACACCCACGCCAAACAGTGAAAAGAGAAGTTTGTTGGTCACCGAGGTAAACACGCTCATGGGGATGGTGGTGCCCACTACCCAGGACGTGCCCTCGACCGGGTTCCACATCAGCGTCTTGTGCTCGCCGCTTGGCATGATGATGTCGCCCTTGCCGGGGGTGCCGTAGAACATCTGCGTGCTCAGCGTGCTCAATCCTTCGTAGCCGTGAGTCTGGTCGCCCTCGGTATAGTTGAGCGCGAAGCGGTACGACGCTTCAGGGTGAGCGATGACGCGGCCCTGGCTGTCGATCATCCAGCCGTAGCTGCCTTCACCCACGTTGATGGCCGATGTAATACTGGATAGCGACTCAAGTGACAGCGCCAGACCCAAAAGTCCTGTCCGATTGCCTTGTGCATCGAAGATCGTTTCGACCATCAGCGCGGCAGGCTCGTTGGTCGCTTTGGAAATAAAGGGATCCAATAGCAAGCGATCTGCACTGCCCTCCACGACAAGGCTTTGAAAGTAAGGCCGCTCGGCGATATTCAGCGGCATGCCCTCTTGGTTGATCGTATTGCCGGCGGTATCGGAGATAAACAGCGATTCGATCGTACCATCGGACGAATGGCGCTTGGCGAGCCATTCCACATAGCTCTCCAGCGGCGCGCCTTGAGCAAGACGTTCGTCCTGAGCCAGTACGCCTAGCCACTTTTGATAGCCATCGATCCAGCGGCCAATCTCATCGGCACGCGCACCCACTTGGCGGGCGGCGGTGTTGTTGATCAGCGAGGGAATCGCCTGGTTGAGCTGTAGATTGACCACTACGCCCAGCACTAGCGCCACAGCCAGCAAGGGTAGCGCGACCGCAAAAAGCAGCTTTTGCGTTAACGAAAGACGAGCAAACTTACTCATTGATAGCCCCATTAGAAGAAGAGTCGGGCGCCGCCGAGCCGGCCAGCGCAACCGAAAAGACGAACGTTATTCGTTTTTTTCACTTCTTGATAACGGCGTACCGGGCTAAATCTTGAGTAAAAATGTCGACATTTTTTGATTTAATCTGCCAAATAAATTTATTTTTAGAAATTGTTAATACTTTCTTTCGATACAAGTAATGACGCCGTGTAGCCTACCGCGCCCGCTCCAGGCTCTGCACCGTCAGATCCAGTGCCTTGTACATGTCGAGTCGGGCCGACAAGCCAATATCCGGATGCGTCAGGTTGTTGGCGCGCTCCGAAGGCAGGATCGGTGCCGTGAGGTCATCCGCGTCGGTGGGTTCGAAATCGAACTCCTCGCCGATCGGCAGAGCGCTTCGGCGCAAAAGGATGCGCAGCTGCGCCGGCGTCAGGGTCGGGTCGATCGACATCATGGCCGCCAGCAATCCCGTCACCAGCGGCGTGGAGTAGGAGGTGCCGCAGTGCGGCTCACCCTGCTCGCCCTCGCGGGCCGTGGAGGCGCGCACGCAGGCGGCGGCGGTGATATCCACGCGCATGTCGATGTTCGAGGCGTCGCGCTTGATCGCGTAGCGGGCGTCCTCGACGGCGACCTCTTCGCCGCTTCGCTCGTGGCCGCCGACCACGAACAGCTGATCGGTGACGAAGGAGGAGGGCAGGCGGTAGTCGTCGCGCCCCGAAAACGACGAGGCGTTGCCCGCCGAGTTCACCACCACCACGTCCGGGTGCTCGCGGCGTAGCCACAAAAAGAACTCCTCGAGCAGCTCCTCGTAGCCATCCATGGCGATACCGGAGCGCACCAGCGAGTCGACCTCGTCGCCGTTGATATCGACGGTGCCTACGCGGTGGATGCCCCAGCTCCAGTTGAGGATGCGGGCGCCGTCTTCCACCAGGTTGACCGAAGCGGCCACGTTGGCGGTGATGCCGGCATCCGAGCCGCGATCGACGATGACGTCGAAGCCGGGGCCGACGCTATCGAGCCCGCGCAGAAAGCCGCTGTTGCCGCCTTCGTTCCAGGCGGCCGCCAGAATGCCCGCCACAGTGGTGCCGTGGCCGTCGGGTTCGGCGGCGTCGGTGGCGTAAACGCAGGTGCGCGTCGCGTTTTGGCGGCAGTCGCCCAGGTAGTCGGCGAAGTCGGGGGTGTCGAAATCAACGTTGCGCTCGATGACGCCGATACGCACGGGGTGAGTCTCGACATCGTCGTGATCCGGGTTCAGACGCCGCTGATAAAAGTTCACCGCGTCCAGAAAACGGTTCGCCGCCCACTGCTGGTCGTGAGCCTCGGGTGGGGCGCTGGCGTCCTGCTCGATATTTCCTTCAGTACTTCTTTCAGCACTTTCTTCAGTACCTTCTTCGATACTTTCTTCAGCATTCGATTCCTCCACCACCACGGCATCCACGCTGAGCTCGCTGCCGAGCCTAAGCACCAGCGCGTCGCGGGCGTCCAGGTCCTCGGCGGGTAGGCGCAGCTGGTAGGTGTTGAGCGGCGGGATCTGGCCGACGACCTCGGCGTCGTACTTCTCGGCCAGCCGCTGCGCCTCTTCCAGGCCGTCGTACTCCTCTTCGATGATCAGGCTGATCAGATCGACGTAGCTGGTGACGCCGTCCATGTTCTCGGCGACTTCGTCGTCGGTGGCGGCGATCACGTGGCTGCCTTGCAGGCTCAGCCAGACCGGGTTGCTTTGACGCTGGTGCTGTTCGAGCCACAGCGGGGCGCTTTGTGCATTACCATCCAGCGTGATGCGAAGCGCCTGATCCTCGCGCTCAATGCGCTCCGGCGCCAGCGGCGTACCGTCGAACGAGACCTGGAGCGGCGCACGCTCGAGACCGGCGACACTGACGCAGAACGTTCGGGTCGCTTGGTTGAACAGGTCTCCGCAGCGCTGGAGATGTTCGATACGCAGCGGCGCTTGGGCGTTGGCGAGAGAAGAAGCGAGTGCCAAGGCGGTGGCCAGCGGCAGGGCAAGAGAGTTGACGGCCATGTCAAGGCTTCCTGTGTGTCCATGAAAGCGCTCGAGCATAACTGCGCTGATTTAACCGAACATGAATGCGCTGCCGGGCTGGTCGTGGCTTAAGCCCAGACGCCCAGCTGGCGGCGATGGGTCATCTGCGCCTGTGTCGCGCTGATGGGCTGCAGGCGGACCTGGGCACCGGGTAAGCATTGAGCGAGCCGCGCGCAGGCGCTGGGGGTGAGCGCGCCGATGCGCGGGTACCCACCAATAGTCTGGCGGTCGTTCATCAGCACGATGGGCTGACCGTCCGGTGGAATCTGCACGCCCCCCAGCGGAATGCCCTCCGAAACGATGCCCGAAAGCGCGCTGTCAAGCGGCGAGCCGGTCAGGCGAATACCCATGCGATCGGCGCGCTGGTCCACCGTCCAGGTTTGGTTGAATGCCTGATAGAGGCTGCGCCCGGCGAACTGCGCTGCTTGGGAGCCCAGTACGATCGGCAGCGCGCACACCGGTCGGGGGAGTGGCAGTTGAACACCGCGTGGCAGGAAACGCGGCGCGAGTTCGCTGCCCTGCCAGACAAGGCGGTCGCCGGCTTGCAATGGACGGCCATCATCGTGCAGCCCGCCTATCTGCTCGCGTGCCGTACAGGCACGGCTGCCCAGTACCTCGGGCGCGATCAGCCCGCCCGGAAACGCCAGGTATGTTCGAAGCCCGTCCTTGGGCTGGCGAAAGCTCAGGCGCTGGCCGGGGGCCAGGGTGAACGTGCCCCGTGCGGTAAGCGGCTTGTCGTCGAGACGCGCCTCCAGATCGGCGCCGACCAGGGCGAGTGTGACCTCGACCTCGGCTTCGAGCGTCAGGTTGCCGCCCATGACGATTTCCAGTGCAGCGTTTTCCGGCGAATTGCCCAGCAGCCAGTTGGCCCAGCGGCAGGAGATCCAATCGGCGGCACCGCCTTGAGTCACGCCCAGATGGCTGACGCCAAAACGCCCCGCATCCTGGATCAAGGCGAGCGGACCAGCCTGCTTAACGAATAGTCCCGGGGTCATGCGCGTTCCTCCAGCGGGGTGGTATCGCCGCCGTCGGCTTCGAAATCGGCTTTCGAGATTGCCCTGAATCGCACCTTGTCGCCGGGGCGCAGCAGCGGTTCGCCTTGGCGGGCGTATTCGAAAAGCGGCACCGCAGTGCGGCCTAGAATATTCCAGCCACCGGGTGAGAGCAGTGGATAGATCGCGGTCTGACGATCAGCGATACCAACGCTACCCGCTGCGACTCGCTTTCTGGGGGTGGCGAGCCGTGGCGTGGCGAGTGCCTCTTCCACCAGTCCCATGAAACCGTAGCCTGGTGCGAAGCCCAACGCGAACACGCAATAGTCATGCTCACAGTGGCGTCGTATCAACGCCTCCACGCTCATTCCGGCGCTGCCCGCCACTCGTTGAAGCTCCGGGCCCACACTCTCGTCGTACCATACCGGAATCGAATGCAAACGGCCGTACTCTGTATCCGCTGGGGTCAGGTGATTGAGGGCGTGGCGAATTTTGCTGGATGCTTCGCAGAACGAAAGTCGCGTGCAGTCGTACTGCAGCAGCAGTGTCGTGTAGGAGGGCGTCAGATCGATCAAGTTGCCCTCGAAGGCCTGACGCAGCTCACGCTCCGCCGCGATGATCCAAGCCATGTTGTCCTCGTTGATGGTGTCGAACAGGCGCACCGTTATCGCGTCCATGGCCGCGGTTTCAAGGCGCACTCTCACGCTGACTCCAACGCGTTGAAGGCCTCGCGAATGGCCCGCACCGCGGCCACGGATTCCGGGTTGTCGCCGTGTACGCAAAGCGTGTCGCTTGCAAGCGTCAACGGCGTGCCGTCGCGGGCGATCAGCGGCTCGTTCTTGGCCAGCGCCACGGCTTGGGCCACGATGGTCTTTCGGTCATGGTGCACCGCTCCTGCCAGCTGGCGCGATACCAGGTGCCCGTTGGCCTCGTAGGCGCGGTCGGCGAAGGTCTCGAACCAGAGTATGACGCCCACCTCGTCGGCCAGCGCCCGCTGGCTCTCGGTGTCGGCGGTTGACATCACCATGAGAGGGAGCGTGGCGTCGAAGGCGCGCACGGCTCGCAGCGCGCCTTCGAGCAGCGTCGAATCAGCGGCCATGTCGTTATACAGGGCGCCATGTGGCTTGATGTAGGCAAGCTCGGCGCCTTCGGCTCGGCAAATACCGGAAAGCGCGCCTGTTTGATAGAGAATCATGTCCTCTACCTCGGCGGCGGAGCAGGCCATGGAGCGCCGCCCAAACCCCATCAGATCTGGATAGCCCGGGTGGGCGCCGATGCGTACGCCGTGCTCGGCGGCCAGCGCAACGGTGCGACGCATCACGTGAGGATCTGAGGCGTGATAGCCACAGGCGATGTTGGCGCAGTCAACGAACGGCATCACCTCGGCGTCCAGCCCCAAGTGCCAGTTGCCGAAGCTTTCGCCCATATCGCAATTGAGTTGAGGGAGTATTGTGTTCATTGTTGACTCTCCTGTTGGCATCGATCAGCGCGGCGTGGCGGGAAGTGTCAGCGACTGATAGCTCTGGTAGGCACTCATGACGGTTTCGTACTGCACCTGATGGGCCATCGTGAAATCCTGGCCGTAGATCGTCTCGTCCGGATACTCGGTAATCAACTGAAGCGGCGTGAGCTGAGTATCGTCGCAGGTCAGCAGGTAAGGTATATCGTGGCGCACGGCGAATGCCAAGCGCCCGGCGTGAGCTTCAAACGCCGTGATCTGGCCGCGGTTGTAGTCGACCAGCCCCGGTACCGTCGACAAATGCGCCGTGACTGCCTCGAGCAGCGCTTCGGCCTGCGCTTGCCAAGGTCCGTGGTAACGAATGACGAGAAAGAACCCCTTGGGAATCGACCAGAGCTCGAAGTTGCGCGGCACGTAGCCGGTCAACGGGCGGGTCCACTCGTGGGCCGGATAGCCGTGCAGATTTATATGTAGCTGCGCACCGCTTACTAAGCGAGCGCGTTCACGAATGGCCAGCTCGAACTCGCCGCCTGCAGGTTGAGCTTGCAGATCACTGCCGAAGGCCGTGTAGCGAGCGGCGTGATGCATGTGGGTCGGTTGCTCGGCGACCAGACGCTGCTGCAGGCGATAGCCGTCCGGGTTCTCCAGCGGTGAAAGCACGAAATGGGCCGCGGGTGTCAGGGCAAGATCGCGCCCCGCGCGCAGCGCCGCCACGATGCCCGAGGGCTCGTTGGCGTGCTGGGCGGCGCTGATCATTACTGGTCGATCATCGCCCTGGCGATAGCGCGCTCGCAGAGTACGTCCGCTGCGGCTTTTTGCGTGAATCAGCGTGCCCTCGATGCTTTCCAGCTGGGTCTGGATCCGGGCCACACTCAGCGGATGTTCGACGCGATCGAGAGGCGTTGCGGAATCATCCGTCGAGGCCTCGTCGGTCGAGAGTGCGCGTAGCGTGATCGACAGCGCCGGCGACGCGCCGGGGCGGGTCTTGATCTCCGGCACGATTTGGCCTGGCTGGATCGAGCGATCTCCCAGCGGCAGGCCGGCAAGGCGCTGGTAGACCTCCAGCAGCGAGAAATAGAGCTCCTCGTGAAGCGCTTCAGCCAGGCTTATATGCTCTAGCCCGAAGGGCAGTGGTATATCCTGGCATGGCAGGGTGACGCTGATGTTCAGCTCGTCGAAAAACGGCTGTTCGGCAGGCCACTCGGCTTGGGTGACGGCGTTCATGGCCGCCTCGAAGAGACGAACGTAATCGCATGTGAAAGAGGCGCTTTCGTGCTTGCCATCACTCCCTTGCCAGTCGATCCAGGCGCAAGGCGAGAGCAGCCAAGCTTGCACGTGATCCTGATGGTAGCGATTGGGCGCCGCGACCTGCACCGTCTTCCGGATGCCATCCTCGTCGGTCAGCTCGAGTTCATAGTAATAGAGCGCGGTGTGCGACGGGACGTCGATGGCTTCCCAACTCAGCTCGACCTTCTCGCCGAGCAGCCCTGCAAGCGGATAGGCTTCGAGAAGAAACCGCTTGGGCGTTTCTGTTGGCGCTGGATAGCGAACGTGCAGTGCGCGCAGTCCATGGGTGTCGAGCTCTTCGATCGCGTAATGTACTAGGGGTTTATAGGCGCTGTGAAAGCGCGCGTCGATTCCATGGGTGGCCAAGGCCTGTTCAGCGCGCCGGCGAGCGGTTGGATCATCGAAAACCCAAGCGTTGAGCGTATCTCCGGGGGCGAGCGTATCCTGGTAGTGCGCGACGAGCGCATCGACGCTACGCTCAAAGGTAGTTTCCAGCAGTGTGATCATCGTGAGGTCCGTCCTGTGGGGTCCAGGGTGTCGCGTAGCCAGTCACCCAGCAGGTTGAGGCCCAGCACGGTGAGCAGGATTGCCACGCCTGGGAAGACGCTGACCCACCAGGCGGTCTGTAGATAGGTGCGACCCTCGGCGAGCATGCCGCCCCAGCTCGGGATGACTGGATCGACCCCCAGGCCCAGAAAGGTCAGGCTGCTTTCCAGCAGAATGTTGTTGGCCACGTTTAACGTCATCAGCACGATGACCGGGCCCAGCAAGTTGGGCAGCAGGTGTTGAAACAGGATGCGCCAGTCCCGCACGCCGATCGCTTGGGCCGAAAGGATGAACTCCCGATCCTTGAGCGAAAGCACCGATCCACGCACCAAGCGCGCGTACTGTACCCACTGTGAGATGATCAACAAAATGATCATGTTGGTCAGCCCCCCGCCGATCACCGCGATGAAGGTGATTGCCAGCAGGATGAAGGGCAGGGCGAGCTGCACATCGGCAAAGCGCATCACCACCATGTCGATGATACCGCCGTAGTAGCCGGACAAAAGGCCCATGACGATGCCCAGCGCCACCGCGCCGAGGGCCGAATAGAACCCTACCTTGAGCGATATTTCGCCGCCAATGATCACTCGCGCCAGCACGTCGCGCCCTAGCGGGTCAGTGCCCAGCGGAAAGCTACCGTCCGTTAGCGGCGCAGTGAGACGCATGGCGAGGTTGACGCCACCGCCCCCATCGGGGAATAGAAAGCCCGACAGCAGCACTGCGAGGCCGATACTGCCCACAAGCACGGCGCCCAGGATGAACTCAAGGCTCTTAAAACGTTGCAGATTCGAAAACCTAAATGAACGTGAATTCGACGACATGGGGGCCCCTAGCTCTTGCGCACGCGGGGATCAACGAAGCCGTAGGCGACGTCGACCAGCAGATTGATGGAGATGATCAGCAGCGACAGCACCGTGATCACGCCCTGCAGCACCGGATAATCGCGCGCCGCCACCGCATCGAAGGCCAGCGTGCCGAGCCCGGGCCAGTTGAACACGCGCTCGACCACTACGATGCCGCCCAAAAGCCCGCCGAACTGCAGGCCGAAGTAAGTGATCAGCGGAATTGAGCAGTTGCGCAGCGCGTGCTTGTAAAGCACCACCGAATTGGAAAGCCCCTTGGCGCGCGCTACCATGATGTACTGCGAGCGCAGCGTGTCCAGCATAGTGGTGCGCACTAAGCGCACGTTGGTCGCGGTGAGGATGATACCCATCGTCGCGGCGGGCATGATGAAACTCTGCCAGCCTTCCATGCCGCTGGGGGGGAGCAGGTTGAAAGTGATGGATAAAAGCAGCACCAGCATGATGGCCAGCCAGAAATTGGGAAAGGAGAGGCCGACCAGCGAAACGATGCGTATCACCTGGTCGGGCCATCGTCCACGGGAGACCGCCGCCGTTACGCCTAGCGGAATCGACAAAGCGATGGAGACGAACAGCGAGGCGAATGCCAGTGACAAGGTCGCTGGCAGCGCTCGTCCGATCAACTCGCCGACCGGTGTGCCGCCCATGAAGCTGCGGCCGAGATCGCCGGTGCAAAGCCCTTTTAAGAATTCCAGATATTGCACCAGAAACGGTTGGTCGAGACCGAGTGCCTCGCGAATGCGCGCCAGATCGGCTTCAGTAATACTGCCCGCGCCCTGAGCCAGCATAACGGCGGGATCACCGGTCAGCCGAATCGCGAACGACACGATCAGTGTCACTGCTACGAGCACGAACAGTGCTTGCAGCAGACGATAGAAAAGAAACTTGGCCACGTGGCCTCCCCTCGAAAAACAGGCGGCCGCCGCCTTGAAAGAGGCGGCGGTTTAGGCTTACTCGGTAACGTCGACGTCAGTGAGGCGAATCCGGCTATCCGGCGCTGGTTCGAAGTTCTCGACCCGGCTACTAACACCGTACAGCGCGTTCAGGCTGTAAAGCGGCATTTCCAGAGCCCGCTCCTTGGTATAGCGAGCAACGGACTGCAGTAGAGTTTCGCGTTCTCCACGGTCGGTGATACTGCGCTGGCTCTCGAGCATCTCGTCCAGCGTGGTATCGCTGTCGTAGGGGTTCCAGCGCTCATCCGTGTGATACATCAGGTAGGCGGTGTTGTCGAAATCGAAGGTCCAGCCGCCCCATTTTTGCTGAAACATAGCGCCGGTACGCCCGGCGGGAATGATGTCGTTGAGCAGCACATTGGTTTCGTAGGGCTGGATAGAAGCATTGAGACCCACGCCCTGCAGGTAGGCTGCGACGACCTGGGCCACTTCGGCGAAAGTAGCGTCATTACCGCGGATATCGATTTGAAGCGAGGTGCCGGGCTCGACTCCCGCCTCGGCGAGCAATTCCTGGGCACGCTGAGGGTCGAAGGGATAGGGCTCGAGCTCGGGATCGAACCCGAAGGACTGTTCGCCCTGGAAGCTTGCGATCACGTTGCCTTCACCCGCCAGAATCGAGTCTACGATCGCCTGACGGTCGACCGCCATGATGATTGCCTGGCGAACCCGCTCATCGGCGGTGATACCCGACTGAGTATTGAAGCGCAGCGCTTCTACGGTGGGAGAGGCGACGCTAACGACCTCGGTATCAGGATGATTGTTGATCGAATCGATCATGCCGATGGGAATGGTCGGCGGCAGTACGATGTCTACCCGGCCGGATTGCAGCTCGGCCACCGCGGTGGATGGCTCTGAGATAAAACGGTAGGTGACGCTGTCGAGTTTCGGAGCCCCACTCCAGTGATCGGCGAAGGCTTCAAGCTTTACATCAGAGCGCGGTGTGTACTCGACCACCTGAAACGGCCCGGTACCTACCGGATGCGTATTGAAGTAGTCATCGCCGTGCTCTTCAATGTAGCCAGGCGGTACGATCATGGCACCATAACCAGCCAGCTTGGTCAGCAGTACCGGGTCCGGCTGATTGAGAAAGAAGTCGACGGTATAGTCGTCGATGACATCGACACGGGAAATTGATGTGTAGTTGGAGCGCTGAGGCCCGCGAGCGCCCTCTTCACCGAGTAGACGATCAAAGGTGAACTTAACGGCCTCGGCGTTAAAAGGCTCGCCGTTATGAAAGACGACGCCTTCTCGCAGTGTGAAGCGGATACGATTGCCGTCGTCCAGCTCTTCCCAATTAGTGGCAAGCCCCGGCACCAGCTCAAGATCCGGACCGCGATAGGTTAGTCCATCGAAAATGTTGGTGGCCACCGATGCCCAATTGACGAGGAACGTGTCGATCGGGTCCCAACTGCCGGGATCCTGAGGGGAAGCAATGGTCAACGAGCCTGCATGGCTACTGGACGCGGCGGCCATGGCCGCGGCAAGGGTGCAGGCTTTAAACAGCGTTGTCTTTTTCATTGATCGTTTTCTCTGCGGTTGTTTTTGAGGTATAGAACGAAGCACTACAAACGCGACGAGGTGCTGCCGCGGGAGACGAAATGGCCAGCAGCTATCTCGTCGAGAGGATGAACGGTGGGTTCGTCGCCCACCCGACGAATCGGGCTTGGAATATCGCCGTCCATCAGTAGGTGCTCGCGACGATGATGTGGGTCGGCCACCGGCACCGCCGACAAGAGCTTGCGGGTATAGTCGTGCTGAGGTGCGTCGAAAACCCGCTGTCGAGATCCCATTTCGACGATCTGCCCCAAGTGCAGCACGGCCACGCGGTGGCTGATCTTTTCTACCACGGCCATATCATGGCTGATGAACAGATACGCGAGACCCTCTTCGCGCTGTAACTGCATCATCAGGTGGATGATCTGCGCCTGAATGGAAACATCCAGCGCTGACAGCGCTTCATCGGCAACGATCAGCTTAGGCTTGGAGGCCAAGGCGCGGGCGATACAGATGCGCTGACGCTGCCCGCCGGAAAACTCGTGAGGGTAGCGTTTTGCGTGTTCTGGTGTGAGGCCCACGCGCTCAAGAAGCTCGCTGACCCGGTTCTTGATGCGCTGGCCATCACCCATCAGGCGGTGGGTATGGATAGGCTCGGCGATCGAGAAACCTACCGTTTTGCGCGGATCGAGCGAGGCGAAGGGGTCCTGGAAGATGTACTGTACTTGCTGACGCAGTTTCATCTTTTCTGCGCGGGACATCCGCGCCACGGGCTGGCCGCTGAAAACGATATCGCCGCTAGTGCTCTCCTGCAGTTGCTGGATGGTGCGCCCGATAGTGGATTTGCCGGAACCCGACTCGCCCACCAGCGCCAACGTCTCGCCGGGGTAGATATCGAAACTGACATTCTCGACGGCGTGTACGCGGTGGCTCACCCCACCGAAAAAGCCTTTATGGATGTCGAAACGCGTGACGAGATTGCGCACGCTGACCACCGGAGTGTCCTGTAAGCGTACGGTGTTCTGCAGCGTAGACTCGCCCTCACTGAAGACTTTATCGCCATCGAAGATCACCAAGGGTTCGGCCCGGGGGAGAGCCTCCCCTTGCATGCTACCCAATGTCGGTACCGCTGCCAGCAACGCTTGGGTGTAGGGCTTTTGTGGCGTCGCGAAAAGCGTGGTGACATCCGCTTCCTCGACTTTTTCGCCATTGCGCATCACCACCACGTGATCGGCTACCTCCGCCACTACGCCCATATCGTGGGTGATGAAGATCACCGCCATGCCAAGCTCTTTTTGCAGATCCTTGATGATGGCGAGAATCTGCGCCTGGATAGTAACGTCGAGCGCCGTGGTGGGCTCGTCGGCTACTAGTACCTTGGGCTTGCAGGCCAGCGCCATGGCGATCATCACACGCTGCCGCATTCCACCGGAAAGCTGGTGGGGATAGCGTTTCAAGAGCGACTCGGCATCGGCCAGGCGCACTAGACGCAGCAAGCGCAGCGCCTCTTCACGAGCCGTGACGCGAGTGTAGTCGCCGTGGAGTAGAAGCACTTCAGTGATCTGGTCGCCCACTGTATAGACCGGGTTGAGCGAGGTCATCGGCTCCTGGAAGATCATCGAGATCTCCTTGCCACGCAGCTTGCGCATTTCCTTGTCGGATAATGTGGTCAGATCCAGCGCCGTGTTGTCGCTTGTGCTGCGAAACAGAATGTGGCCTTGGGTAATATCGGCGTTGAGGTAGTGAACTAGCCCCATTATGGCCAACGATGTCATCGACTTACCTGATCCTGACTCGCCAACGATCGCGAGAGTCTTGCCAGCGTAAAGATCGAACGAGAGATCCTTGACGACACGATTGGGCCCGAACGCGATATCGAGCGATTGAACGGAGAGCAGAGGTGTTGATGACACGTAGTTACCTGTACTTTTTATATAATTTATCTAGAAATTATCTGCATGGTGTTTGAGTGTCAATCGGGTATTGCGTATTAAAGTTCTATGAATGCCTCCATTTGCAAGACGGACAGTGTTTGCCAAACCTCGCTCAAAAGGCTGATCATGGCATTTCTCGACTTTTTTGACCGACTCAATAAACTTCTAAAAATCAATCATGAAGAGCATGCCAATGAGTAATGAAAGCCCGCCTTCGCCCGCCAGGCGAGGACCTATCGTGTCGTCAGAGCACCTGTCCCATAGCGCGCAGGAGTTGTCCGAGTTCGAGTTCGGACTGATCATTTCGAGTAATGCTTTCAATCGCTGGATGGTGCGCTGCATGACTGCAACGGGTTACCCAGAGCTTGGGTCGCTGGATGTATTGGTGTTGCACAGTGTCAATCATCGGGCGCGCGCTAAACGCCAAGGCGATATCTGCTTGGTACTGAACGTCGAGGACACCCATACGGTGACCTATGCGCTGCGTAAACTGGTGAAACTCGAATTGGTCGTAGGTGAAAAGCAGGGCAAGGAGACGCTTTTCCGCGCAACCGAGCAGGGTCGCAAAGCGTGCAAACGTTACGCTGAAATCCGCGAAGCGTGTCTGATTGAGTCACTGGATTCCATGGGGATCGAGCGCAGCGAAATCAGTCGATTGGCTGGCATCTTACGAGCGATGTCCGGCCTTTATGATCAGGCGGCGCGCTCGGCAGCGTCGCTCTAATGTCATACGTGACAAGTCATTTGAGGTTTTTTCAGGATATGTTTTACGTAGGCTGTAGCTAATAGCAATCTTGAAACCCCTAAGCGGCGCGGCAAATACCGGCCAGCGGCCCAGTCGGATAGATCATTATGTCCTCGACTTCGCCGGCAGAGCAGGCCATGGACGCCGCCCGAATCTCATTAGATCCGTATATCGCCGATAGGCAGCGATTCGCACGCCGTACTGGGCGTCCAGCCCCAGGCGCCAGTTGCCGAAGCTTTCGCCCATGTCGCAGTTGAGCAGGGGAAGGGCCATGGTGTCTCCTGTCACGGTGTTGAAGGCAGTGAATGCTGTTTTTGACGTCTTTCCAATATAGGGGAGAGGCTTTTTTGATTGCCAGCCATTTTTCTGCGGATGCTATCGTACTGAAACGCTGGGCAATGCTGGCCGGCGGTGCGAAGCGTTGAAATAACGCACGATATTAGCGCCTACACTGAGACACCCGGGCTGCCCGTTTGAGCCTTGATGCCCGCCGACATGGGATCTAAGAGGGTTTTGACGATGGTTTTCAAGCCCGTTGGCGCGTCTTTTGGCGTGATGCAAGCGAGCCGTTTAATGGCTGCGCTACTTGGCCTTGAAGTTGCATCGACATCGCATTCACATTCATATTCGAGTGTGTGCTTTAAAAACAACGACCCGACAGGGAACAAGAGGAACTATCCATGCGTATTTGTGCCACCCAATCGCTGCTGCTGATATCTGCTTGCGCTTTCGCCTCGAGCGTACAGGCCGCGCAGTGGACCATGGCGACGCCTTACGGCGATGCCAGCTTTCACACCCAAAACACCAAGCAGTTCGCCGAGGACGTCGCCGAGGCGACGGATGGCGAGCTGACCATCACCGTTCACAGCGGTGGCTCGCTGGTGGCGCATGGCGAAATCAAGCCGTCGGTGCGTCGCGGCACCATCGATGCCGGCGAAGTTTTCCTGTCGGTGCTCTCCAACGATGATCCGATTTTTGAAGTGGATACGCTGCCCGGTGTGGCTGGAAGCTACGACGAGGCCTTTGCGCTTTGGCAGGCGACCAAGCCAATGATCACCGAGCTCTTTGCCGAGGAAGGCCTGATTCCGCTCTACGCGGTGGCTTGGCCCGCCCAAGGGATTTACACCAGCGAGCCGTTGACCGACCCGGCGCAGTTCGAAGGGCTGCGTGTACGCGCCCCGAACATCAATACCCAACGCTTTGTCAGCAACCTGGGCGGCAGCCCCACCGAGACCGAGGAGTCGGACATTCCCACCGCCTTCAGCACCGGCCGGGTGGATGCGATGATCACCTCGAGTTCGACGGGCAACGCCATGACGGCCTGGGACTACGTCTCGGATTACACCGACGCCAACCTGTGGCTGCCGAAAAACATCGTGTTCATCAGTCAGCGAAGCTTCGACCGCCTGGACGAAGAGACTCAAAGCGCACTAATGGACGCGGCAGTCCGGGCTGAGGAGCGCGGCTGGGAAGCGAGCCGTGAAGATAACCAAATGAGCCTCGAGGCACTTGAGGAGAACGGTATCGCGGTTTCCCAGCCCAACGAAGAGGTCTCGGCAGCGTTACAGCGCGCCGGCGACACGCTGTTCGAGGACTGGCGCTCACGGGCGGATGACGAGGCCGAGCAGGCGCTGAGCGACTACCGTGAACAGGTCGGCCAATAACAGGGCGGTCGATAATAAACCGGTCGAGAATAAGCCCGCTGAAACTCAACTGATCGCCAAGTCGACGAGCCAGGCATGAGCTTTACGCCAGTGCCTGGCATCGGCGTTTTTACGAGGCCCTGTCATGGTGTTCAAACTCGATAAGCTCTACCGGCTCGGCGCTTGGGGCGCGGCGGCGTGCATGATCGCGATCTGTACGCTGGTAACGCTTCAGGTGCTGTTTCGCTTGCTGGATGCGCTGCTGATACTGGTCGGGCAGAACCGGCTCGGCATCAGTATCACCGGCGTTTCCGAAATGGCGGCGTATCTGCTGGTAGGCGCCACGTTTTTAGGGCTGGCCTACACCTTTACCCACCACGCACACATTCGCGTGACGCTTGTGATTGCCCGGCTGCCTGCGCGGCTTCGCGTGTGGTTTGAGGTGTTTGGGCTGCTCGTCGCGCTGATCATAAGCGTGATGCTTTGTTATGGGCTTTCGAGCCTTGCCCGCGAAAGCCTTGAGTATAACGACGTATCCTCGGGTTTTTTATCGCTGCCGCTGTGGATACCCCAAAGCGTGCTGATTCTGGGCGTAGCGCTTCTTTGCTTGGCGCTCATGGAGGCGCTGCTCATGGCCGTGCGCATCGGCGTGCGTGACCCGGCAAGCTTTCGCGAGGCGACGGCCACTGACGACAGCGAGATGCACTGATCATGGCTCACTATGTTTCACGACCCCACAAGTTTTCACGACCCCACAAGGCTGATTCAAGGCGACGAGCGCGCATGATCGAGAACGACACAGAAAGGGAGACGCGCTCGTGCTACTACTCAGCCTGATAACGCTGGTCACGCTCTTTGCGCTGCTGGGAAGCGGCGTCTGGGTTGCCTTCGCGCTCATGGGAACGGCCTGGATTGCGCTTGCGTTTTTCAGCCCGTTTGATCCCAACCCGATACTGGCTTCGGATTTCTGGGGCGCCAGCTACGGCTGGGATTTGACTGCGCTTCCGATGTTCATCTGGATGGGCGAGATCCTCTTTCGCTCCGGGCTTGCCGACAACATGTTTCGCGGCCTCTCGCCCTGGCTGAATCGGCTGCCCGGGCGCCTTTTGCATACCAACATCATCGGTAGCGGTCTGTTTGCCGCGGTCTGCGGCTCCTCGGCGGCCACCTGCGCCACCGTCGGTAAAATGACGCTGCCGGAGCTCGAGCGGCGCGGCTACGACAGCAATATGGCGATCGGCACGCTCGCCAGCGCCTCGACGCTGGGGCTATTGATTCCGCCTTCCATCGTGCTGATCGTTTACGGGGTAGTGACGGAGCAGTCCATTTCGCGGCTGTTCATGGCGGGCATCGGGCCGGGGCTGATGATTCTGGCGCTGTTCATGAGCTATCTGGTGCTCTGGGCGTTGATCAAGGGGCGCAAGGCGGGGCTGACCGGCGCCGACGAAGCCGATATGCCGCTTGCCCAAAAGCTACGCAAGACCCTGGCGCTGATGCCGATTCTACTGCTGATTGGCGGTATCATCGTCTCGATTTACGCGGGTCTCGCTTCACCCACGGAGGCGGCGGCGGTGGGGGTGACGCTTTCGATCGTCATTGCGTGTATCAACGGCCATTTTAATCGCCGGATCTTTGCTGATTCGCTGTTTGCCGCCGTGCGCACGGCGTGCATGATCGCCTTCATCATCGCCGGCGCCTCGTTTTTGACCTCGGCGATGGGGTTTACTCAGGTCCCCATGCGCCTGGCGCAAGCCATCGGCGATATGGGGCTCTCGCCGACGCAGCTACTAATCGCGCTGACGCTACTGCTGCTGGTGATGGGGTGCTTTCTGGACGGGATCTCGCTGATCCTGCTCGTGACCTCGATCATCATGCCTGTCATCAGCGCGGCCGGGTTCGATTTGATCTGGTTTGGTATCTATCTGGTGATCGTGGTGGAAATGTCCCAGATCACCCCGCCGGTAGGCTTCAATCTATTCGTGATCCAGAGCCTGACGGGCAAGGATATTCTGACGATTACACGCGCGACGCTGCCGTTTTTCCTGATGATGCTGCTGGCCATCGCGCTGATGCATCTCTTTCCCACGATCGCGCTCTATTTGCCTCGTGTGATGACAGGGTAGCCAGCGGCACGCCTTGATCACTGGCCGTAGATCGACACGCCGCTGCGCCCTGAGCGTTTAATGTTGTACATGCTTTGGTCGGCAGCGGCGATCAGTTCGTGTTCGCTTTCGAAGACGCCGTCTGCCATACAGGCGATGCCGATAGACACCGTGACATAAAGTGGCTTGATGTTGTCAAAAGCCATTGGCTCCTTTTCCAGTAACTGCATGATGCGCCGGGCAAGGCGCAGCGCTTTTTGCGCCGTTTCGTCGGGTAAGATGATCAAAAACTCTTCCCCACCGTAGCGTCCAGCTACATCGGAGGCGTCAACCAGCGACAAAAGCGCTTTGCCAAAGCACTGCAGTACCTCATCGCCGATGCGATGGCCGTAGCGGTCGTTGAGCGTCTTAAAGTGGTCAAGATCGATGAACACGACCGACATGATGCGCTGTTTCTGCCGGCATATCTCAAAGCGCTCCTTGAGCTGCTCTTCGAGCCAGGCACGGTTGGCCAACTGGGTTAGGGGATCGAGGCGGCTATGCTCGAGCAGGGCGTCGTGCTGCTTCTCGAGCTTATGAAAACGCTCCTGCTGCGCTTCAAGCCGAGCGCTGATCGACAGCGCGTGCTGAAAAAGTAGCTGCTTTGCCTCGCTCAATACGGACTGGCTCTCAATCGGGAGGGGGACCGCTAGTTTGAGAAGGTCGCTCAAAAGTTGAATTTGCTGATGCATACGATGAAAAAGCGATTCAAGCAGTGCGACGTGCTCCGACTGCGCCGAGGAGAGCTCGAACAGCAGGGTGGAGAAGGATTGAGGCGCATTGGGCGAAAGCCAGGCATCCGCTAGCGGCCCGGAAAAGCGTACACACAGCGCCACAGGATCTTCGGTGAAAACACTGTCGTGGCTTTCGTCGATAATATGTACCAGGCTTTCTGGAAGCCCCCACTTGGCCGCAAGCCAGGCACCGATGAGCGTGTGATCACAGCCAAATCGCTGGCGCTCCTCCTTGGCTAACTCCATATGTGACAAGTCACGCTGGGCGTAAAGCGCTTGAGCCTCTTCAGGATAGGCCATTTGAAGTGCCAGTATGCCGATATCCTGCAAAAGCGCTACGGTGAACACCTGGCCCAGACGCTCAGGGCAGCACTTTTGCGCCAACTGGCTGGCGATCGCCGCCGAGGCGATAGCACGCTGCCACGTTGGCAGGGCAATGTCGCTGGTCTGCTCATCCTTGAACAGCGCAAAGCTCAAAACGGTGGCAAGCGTAGCGTCGGTTCCCAGCCGCTGCGTCGCCTCGAAACTTGTGATGGCAGGGTTGGGCGAGCGTACGTGATGTGCTGTGTTCGCTACGGCAATCAGGCGCGCCGTCAAGGCCGGGTCGTGTTCGATCACACCGGCATACTCCTTGAGCGAGGCGCTGGGCATGCGCGCAACTTCCAATACCTGCATCACCACGGCCGGGAGCGACGGGAGCGAAGCGGTCTGTCGTAGCGATCTACTTAGAAAACTGGGCAGCTTATCGGTCAAGGATTGATAAAGCGACTGACCCACCGCCGGGTGGCTCTTCATTTTTTCTCCATACGTACTGCCTTAGCGCAATAAGCGGTTATTATGAGTACTCGGCCAAAGGATATACTTTTAGGCGCGTCTCGTCGCCTTATATGCCTTGTCAAAAGGCATGAAATACCTCTTTATACAGTGGAAAAGTGCTAGAGCTAAGCGGTAAAAACGTTGTTTTGACTGCGCTAATTCCAAGGGCGGATTTGCTGATGCAAAAAAAGGATGAGACGGCAGAAACCTTTCGTCAATTGGCCAGAGGATTCGGGCGCGAAGACGCCACGCGGTTTTACCTTTTAATGGCGGAAAAGCTGGCGCAGCTTCTACAAATGGACCATGTATTGATTGCCGTTTATTCGGGAGACCGCAGCGCTCAGGCCCTTGCTTTCTGGTCCCAAGGGCAAACCAGCAGTCACTTCACCTACTCGCTCGAGGGCACGCCCTGCGAGACCATTACCGAACACGCTCCCTGCCACTATTTTGAGAAGGTGCAGGCGCTTTTTCCTCAGGATGATCTGTTAAAGTCGCTCAACGCGCAAAGCTATGTAGGTTTTCCCGTTTTCGGCTCAAACAACGCACTGCTTGGGTTTATTGCGGTATTGGCTAACCGCGCCCTCATTTGGGGCAAGCTTGAAAACGATATACTCATGATCGCCGCCGCCCAACTGGGTACGGAGCTTGAACGCCGCGAAACCGAGCGCGCATTGAAAAAAAGCGAGCGGCTTGCTCGGGAAAGCGAGCGACGTTTGAATACGTTGCTTAACCATCTACCGGGTATGGCTTACCGCTGCCTCGATAATCGTCGCCGTGATCTAAAGCTCGTAAGCCTGGGCGCTCGGGCATTGACCGGCTATTCGGTCAGAGCGCTAAAAGCGGGGCAGGCCGTCACGTTGGGCAACCTGATTCACGATGAGGATCGCGAGCGGGTATTCGCTGAGTTAAATAACGCGCTCAAGGCGCAAAGCCCCTACCGGCTCGTTTACCGGCTTCGCCATCGTGACGGCTGCTACCGCTGGGTATGGGAGCAAGGTCAGGGCGTATTCGACTCCCGAGGCGCGACCGTTTGCCTGGAGGGATTCATTTGCGATATCACCGAGCAGCACGAATCCGTGCGTGTAAAAAACGCGGTTGTTCAAGTCGCCTCGTCGGTGACTTCACGGGCGAACGGGCACTATTTTAAGCAGCTGATCGCGACGCTTATTGCGCTGCTGGAGGCGGATGGCGGCTTTATTGCGCTGCTCGACCAGCCGCTGAGCCTTAAAACGCTTGAGTCACAGGCACTCGACGAGCACGTTGGTCGGGCGAGAGTCACCACGGAAAGTTTGGTCGTACGAGGTATATCGCTACCGGCGCACACCTTTGACCTTTTCGGCTCCCCCTGCGAGCGTGTCGTTCTTGAGCAGGAGGCGGTCGTTCAAGACAGCGGTGCCATGGCACTGCCAGCGGTCGAACTCTGTGCCAAGGCTTGGATCGGGCGGCGGCTCGATAACGCCGCGGGCGAGGCGATCGGCGTCATGATGGTGTTTTACCAGACGCCGCTCAGCGCCAACGCTTTCGCCACCTCGGTGCTGCGAATTCTCTCTAACGGCGCCGCCGCGGAGCTTGAGCGTCAGCGCGATCATCGCCGCATCGAGTATCTGGCCTATATCGATACCACCACGGGCCTGCCCAACCGAGCCAGGTTCATGGAGCGTTTGACCGCCTTTACCGTACGCGTTCATGCCCTGTCGCTTGTGCTGCTGGATATCAAGGATTTCCGTGAGATCAATGATCTTCACGGCCACGCGGTGGGCGATGAGCTGTTGATCGCCGTCGCAGGACGGCTTCAAGCAGGCGCGCCAACTGGAGCGTTCATCGCGCGTCTATCGAGCAATGAGTTTGCGGTGCTCTTTGACAAGGCGGAGGGCAAGGCGCTCGACACAACAGCCCTACAGTTAGAAAACGCGGTGTGTCAGCCCGTATGCCTCAATCACCTGACGCTGTTGATCGGGATCAATATCGGTCTGGCGCATTACCCCGACACTGTCGAAGCGCCTGACGATCTTTTCAATGCCGCCACCCTGGCGCTGCATCACGCCAAGCGCACAGCCCAGACTCGCTGTCGCTATCAGCCGGCGCTGCGTGTTGATATCCAGCGCCGCCAGGAGCTCACCGAGCGGCTACAGTTGGCCATCAGCGAGCAAACCCTGGAGCTTTACTTTCAGCCGCAGCTGGATCTTGTCAGCGGCGAGCTGGCCGGGGCAGAAGCGCTGTGCCGCTGGTACGATGCTCAGTGGGGCTGGATCAATCCTTGCGAGTTCATCGTGCTGGCCGAAGAGCGCGGGCTGATCAACCCGCTGGGCGAGTGGGTGCTTGGCCAGGCCGCTGCCCAGCTCAAGGCCTGGGCGGGTGCGGGCACACCGCTGACGGGGCGCCTGTCGGTCAACGTTTCTGCTCAGCAGTTCGCCAACCCGCAGCTGTTGGAGAAGGTGATGCGATTGACCCAAGGCGTTGCGCCGCAAGCGCTCGGTCTGGAGCTAACGGAAAGTGCCGCCATGCGCAGCCCGGATCAGGCCGTACTGACGACGCAAGCGCTGCGCGAGGCGGGTTATACCATTGCCATCGACGATTTCGGCACCGGCTACTCCTCGCTCTCCTACTTGCGCCGCTTTGCCGCGGACGTACTAAAGATCGACATCTCGTTCGTGCGCCATATCGTCGATAATCCGCAAGACCAGGCCATCACTCAAACCATCATCGATATCGCCAAAACCCTGGGGATCAAGCCGCTGGCCGAAGGCATCGAAAGTGAGGCCCAAGCGCGGTTGCTCACCGAGATGGGTTGTCGTCAAGGGCAGGGAGACTGGCTGGGCGAGCCGCTTGATCGCGAGGCGTTTGCAAGGCGGTGGCTGGGTGCCTGAGCCAAGCGGCGAATAAGCTTATTTAGAAAGCCCCGAGCGCCTGACCGATCAGGTTGGCGCCCACCAGCAGCATGGCGACGATGACCAATCGGTAGAACAGCACGTCGTTGACCCGGCTTTGCAACCAGAGCCCGCTACGCACGCCAATCCACGCCACGGGCACCAGCAAGAGCGACGCCCATGCGCTGGTCAGATTGACTTCACCGAGCCATACGTAAGGCCCTAGTTTGATGGCGTTGACGATGGCAAAGGCCACCGCGCAAGTGGCGATAAAGGTCTCTTTCTCAAGTTTGCGCGGCAGTAAATACACGTTGAGCGGCGGCGCGCCGGCGTGAGCGATGAAGCTTGTGAAGCCGCAAACGCTGGCCGCCGGTAGCGCCCAGCGTGTCGAGATGGGCTTGCTGGCCACGGGTTTGAATAACATGTATATCGCGAACACCAGCGATAATCCCCCCAGTACCAGCCGCACACCCTGATCGCTCAGATTTCCGAACAACAGCGTTCCCACTGCCACGCCAATGAAAAGCCCCGGCAGAAAGCGCCACACTTCCGCCATGTCGTGCTTGCCCCACCACGCCTTTACTGCGAACACGTCCATCACCAGCAGCAGAGGCAGCAAGAGCCCCGCCGCTTGGGTCGGGCTGATTACAAGCGCCATCAGCGGTACCGAAAGCGTCCCGAAACCACCGGCAAACCCACCCTTGGAGACGCCGGTCAAATAGACCGAAAAGATGATGAGCAGCCAAGCAAGAGGCGAAAAATCGGGGAGCATGGAAGCCTTGGCGGTTGAGCACGACTTATGAGATCGCGAGTTCATCGAGAAACGATAAAAAAGGCTAGAGCAGTGGTGATCATATATCAAGTGCCGCACTTTTTTAAAGAAGTTGATTTTTTCCGTTTTAACGTTTTCTCATAGTTTTTAACAAACATTGGAATAGTGTCATTTTATTAAAGTTACTGGTTTTAGGTGATTGGGTGGATGTTCTCCCAACAAGGTGTGAACAATTGTGAATACACCTCGTTGATGCGTCTTAAGTCGTTGTGTATTGGTTTTTTTGGTCCTATCGTTCAAGTGCGGTGAATGGCACGCTCTCGCCATTCATCGATATATGACGTCAATTGAAGAGCGTCATGGTGCCAGCCTTAACGAAAGTAAATAACGATGAAGATGATGGTCGAGTTGAAAGTTACCCGACTTTTAACGCCTGCTTGTCATGGCTATCTATCAATCGTTTGCCTTCCCTGAACTTGTTAAATGGAATAACCCAATGAACTTCAGAAATCTGTCTATCAGTAAACAGATTGGCCTTGGATTCTTGATTTCGATCCTGTTTCTCGTGCTGACCGGCGTGTTGAATTCGCTCAGCCTGAGTAGCGCCAATACCACCATGAACTCTCTTTACAATGATCGTATCGTGCCCTTGCAGGGGCTCAAGCATATTTCCGATGCCTATGCGGTCGATGTAATCGATAGCGTCAACAAGGCCAACTCCGGATTGATCAGCGCCGAGCAGGCGCGCGAAACGGTTCGGAACGCGCGTGAGGAGATCGACGAGCAGTGGCAGGCCTACCGGGCAACGGCATTGACCGCCGACGAAGCGGCCATTGCCAGCCGGGTCGAAACACTCTTCGCTCCTGCCAATCGCGCACTCGACGCGCTCGAGCAAACGTTGGCACCGCTGTCCGGTCAGATCGAAGGACGCCTCGATGCGCATGACGGCATGCTTTATGCCTTTATTGATCCGGTCAGCGGCGCGGTCAATGAGCTGATCGAAGAGCAGTTAGTGGCTGCGCAGCGCGGCATGGAGCAAGGTGAGGCCCAGTATCACCAGGCGATGCTTTCCACCCTGGTGCTAGGCGTGCTGGCGGTATTGGTCTCGATCATTGCGGCGGTGGTCATCACCCGGGGTATCACCCGGCCGCTTGGCCAGGCCGTCGAGCAGTCGAAGGCCGTCGCAGCGGGAGATCTATCCGCCAGCGTTGAGCCGCGCTCGACCAATGAAATCGGTCAGCTGCTGCTGGCTCAGAAGGCCATGGTTGAGAGTCTCGCCCAGGTGGTATCCGATGTGCGTCGCAACGCAGAAAGTGTCGCGACCGCGAGCGCGCAGATCGCCCAGGGCAACGTCGATCTGAGTCAGCGTACCGAAGTACAATCCTCGGCGCTCGAGCAGACCTCCGCCTCGATCGAGGAGATGGGCTCCAGCGCGACGCAGAATGCCGACAATGCCATGAATGCCAACCAGCTTGCCTCGGGTGCCAGCGCGGTCGCTCGTCAGGGCGGCGAGGTCGTAGGGCAGGTCGTTCAGACCATGCGCGACATCAACGAAAGCAGCAGCCAGATCAACGATATCGTCGGGGTGATCGACAGCATCGCCTTCCAGACCAATATTTTGGCACTAAACGCCTCGGTCGAGGCGGCGCGCGCCGGCGAGCAAGGACGTGGCTTCGCCGTAGTGGCCAGCGAGGTGCGTAACCTGGCCCAGCGCAGCGCCGAGGCGGCCAAGGAGATCAAGTCCTTGATTGGCGTCAGCGTCACGCGAGTCGAGAAAGGCACTCACCTCGTGGATCAGGCGGGCGCGACCATGCAGGAGATCGTTACCTCCATCCAGCACGTGAGCGATATCGTAGGAGAGATCAGCAGTGCGAGCAGCGAACAGAGTTCGGCGGTCAGCCAGGTGAGCCAGGCCATCAGTCAGCTCGACCACACCACTCAGCAGAATGCGGCTCTCGTACAGGAATCCGCCACGGCCGCAGCCAGCCTCAGAGACCAGGCCCATGAGCTGGTGGTGGCCGTGGAGAAATTCACGCTGTCGAATGAGGCCCCGGGTAAACACGAAGGCCCACTGATTGCGCAGCGCGGTGCGACCAATGTTTTACCTGCCCCGGCGTTCTAAGGCACCTGCATAGGGGCTCAGGCTCGGGCCCCGCGCGTGGCAGGGCCTGAGCGCCGTGTGGATGGCGATAGCTTGGCAATAGCTTAAAGAATGATCACCGTCGCCAGTCCTAGAAACGAGAGAAAGCCCACCACGTCGGTCACGGTGGTCAGGATGACGGCACCCGAAAGCGCCGGGTCGATGCTCAGGCGCTTGAGAATGAGCGGGATCAGCACGCCCGAGAGATTCGCCAGGCTCATATTAATGAAAATCGCCAGCGTGATGACCAGCGTGATCAGCATCTCGCCAAACCAGAGATACGAGATCGCGCCGACCACCAGCGCCCAGACCAGGCCGTTGCTCATGCCGACCCAAAGCTCCTTGTTGTAGAGCCAGCGCTTGTTGTTGCCGGCCAGTTGACCAAGCGCCAGGCCGCGAATCACCACCGTCAACGTCTGGCTACCGGCGATACCGCCCATGCTGGCGACGACCGGCATCAAAATCGCCAGCGCCACGATCTGATCCAGCACTGCCTCGAACTGGCCGATGACGAAGGCGGCTAAAAAGGCGGTCATCAGATTGATGCCGAGCCAAATGCCGCGGCTTTTGGCACTGCGCACGATCGGGGTGAATACCTCCTCCTCATCGCTGACCCCGGACATGTGTTTCAGCGTCATGTCCGCGTCGTCCTGGGTGATTTCCAGTACGTCGGCGGTGTTGAGCTGGCCTACCAGCAGGCCGTCGCTATCGCACACCGGCGCGAAAGGAAGCTCCTTGGAACGTAGTAGGGTCGCGGCATCGCTGATTTTCATCTGATCGTTCAGGGTGAAGAAATCGTCCATGAACTCATCGACGATCGCCTCCTGGGGCTGTTTGATCAGATCGATCAGCGTGACCGTACCCAGCAGGCGCTTGTCCTTATCGGTTACCATGATCTGCTGCGACTCCTCGTCGAGCAGGTGATGAATACGGATATAGCGCTGCACTGCCTCCAGCGACACCCCTTGCTTCACGTTCACCGTTTCCGGATCCATGTAGCGGCCCACAACGTCCTCTTCGTAGGCGTGCAGGTTCTCTACCTGGGCGCGAATATTGTCATCCAGACTGGCATAAACGGTCGTCTTGACGTCTTCGTCGGCGACCTCGAGCACTTCGGCCACGTCCTGGGCATCCAGCCCCCGGACGAGATTTTCGATATCGCTGACCGACAGATCTTCTACGTAGTCGGCGCGAATGTCTTCATCGACACTCGCCAGCACCTCACCGAGCAGCGTCTCGGGAATATACGCCCATAGCAGATTGCGGGTTTTGGCTGGAAAGGACTCGAGCAGCCGCGCAATGTCCCATGCGTCGAGCTCGTTAAACAGCGCGCTTAGCGCCTCGGTGTCGTCATCGTCGAGGCGCTGCTGAAGGTAGAGCAGCTGCTCCTCGGCGTTGGTGTATTTTTCTTCCTCGTCCATAGGGTCCCTCCCTGGGCACTGGCGGGTGGAAGCCGATCACGTCGTTGGCGGATGGCTTTCATGTCAGTTTATGGCTCGAACGGCTTGAAAGCCATACGGTTCGGGCGATGGGGTGCTAAGAATAACGAGGGTGCGCAGAGAGGAAGTACCCGAAAATAAAAAAAGCGAAGTGGGCGGCTTCGCTTTTTAAAGAGGGCTTGTGATTAAGGCGTTTGAGCGATGAGTTTTTTAGTCGCGCGGATAGCGTGCTTCGAGTTCAGCGACCTGCTCCGGCGTCAGGATGCGCGGGTTTTCACCACGTAGCAGCAAAAACAGCTTCGCGGTTTCCTCTAGCTCCTCGGTGGCGTAGACCGCCGCTTCCAGATTCTTCCCCGCTACGACCGGGCCGTGATTGGCCAGCAGCACGGCGCTATGCTGTCCCGCCAGCCCGCGCACTGCATCGCCAAGTTTTTCGTCCCCCGGGACGTGGTAGGGCACAAGCGGCAGTTTGCCTACGCGCATGGCGTAGTAGGCGGTGATGGGAGGAATGCAGTCGCAAGGGTCGATACCGGGTAGGCAGGACACCGCGACCGAATGCGTCGAATGCAGGTGGACGATCGCACCGGACTGCGGGCGCTCGTCGTACATGGCGGTGTGTAAGAAGTGCTCCTTGGTCGGCTTGTCACCGCTCAATAGCTGCCCGTTTGAATCCAGGTGTGATATGCGCGCGGGGTCCAACCGGCCAAGGCAGGCGTTGGTCGGCGTCATGAGCCAGCCGCCGCTTTCCAGCCGCACGCTGATATTGCCGCTCGAGCCCATGGTCAGGCCGCGGTCGAACAGCGATTTTCCCAGCGTACTGATCTGCTCGCGCAGTTGATTGTGCTTGTGAATACTCATGGCAACACCTCGAAGGCCCGGGTGAAAAAGTCGACGCCGCCGAAGTTACCCGATTTCAGCGCCAGCGAAAGCGGCGCCGAGTGGGGTTTGAGCTGTGCCTGCGTCCATGGAATGCCTGGGTCGATCTGCTCGCCGATGCGAAGCGCGGTAATGTCGAGAGCGGACACCACGGCGCCAGAGGTTTCGCCGCCGGCGACCAGTAGTCGCCCCACGCCCTTGGCGACCAGCGCGACCGCCAGCTTACCAAGCGCCTCTTCGACCAGATGACCGGCCTTGTCCACACCCAAGCGTGCCTGGGCAGCCTTCACTCTTTCCGGATCGGCGGAGGCGTAAATCAGCACCGGCGCGTTTTGCTCGATACGCGAAAGCGCGAAGGCGTAAGCCTCGCTCCAGTGCCCTTCGCCTTCCGCCAGTGCCAGCGGGTCGATGGCGAAGCCGCCGCCCGGATTGCGCGTCAAAAAGTCGTCGACCTGGGCGAGGGTGGCGCGCGAGCAGCTTCCCGAGAGCACCAGAGCGCGTCCGGATGCGGGCTCGAGCCGGCCAGGCTCTGAAATCTCTGCAAGCCAGCCCTTCTGGCGATACTGTGCGGGCAGAGCCTGACCCAGGCCGGAGCCGCCGGTGACCAGCGAAAGCTCGACGGTGGCGCTGGCCAGTGTTTCGAGGTCGCTGTCATCCACGCTATCGCAGATCACGTGGCGCACGTCGTTAGCGCTCAGGTCGGCCAAACGCTGACGCGTGGCTTCACTTCCCTGGGCCAAAACCGCGCGGCTGATCAACCCCACGGTATGCGGCGTCTGGCGCGAAAGCACGCGTACCAGGTCCGCATCGGTCATGGGGGTGAGAGGATGATGCTGCATGCCGCTGTCGTTTAAAAGCCGGTCGCCGACGAACAGGTGGCCCTGATAAACCGTGCGGCCGTTGATCGGAAAGGCCGGCACCATGACGGTTTGGGCGGCGCCCAGGCGCTCAAGTAGCGCGTCGGCAACCGGGCCGATATTGCCCTGGTCGGTTGAGTCGAACGTCGAGCAGTACTTGAAGAAAAGCTGGCGAGCGCCAAGCTCATTCAGCCATTCCAGTGCCGCCAGCGAATCGGCCACGGCCTCGTCGACGGCGCAGGAGCGCGACTTCAGCGCCACGATGACGGCGTCGACGTCGTTCAAATCAGGCAGGGTCTCCGGCACGCCGATCACCTGTACGCAGCGCATGCCGCCGCGTACCAGGTTATTGGCCAAATCGGTGGCGCCGGTGAAATCGTCGGCGATGGCGCCCAGTACGATGGTCATAGCATTCTCCAGAATCCGGGCTTAAGAAGCCGTTTGGCGACGGGCACGCTTGATGAGCGGCATGACGAGCGTGGCCGTCAACAAGACAAGCGCTACGGCAAGAAGCGTGGCGCTGATCGGACGATCCAGGAAGATATCGAAGCTTCCCTGAGACATCGACAGTGAACGGCGCAGCTCGCTTTCTGCGATGGGGCCGAGCACGAGTCCCAAAATGATCGATACCATGGGAAAGTTGATTTTTTCCAGCAGATAACCCATGACCCCGAAACCCAGCATCAGCCAGACATCAAACATGGAGTTACGCACTGAATAGGTGCCCACGATGCAACACATGATGATAATCGGGCCGAGCGCCGAGTAGGGTACGTTCAGAAGCTTTGTGAACAGCACGATGAACGGCTTGGAAAAAAGCAGGATCATGAAGTTGACGATGAAAAGCCCAGCGAATACTGCATAGATCAGATCGCTGCTGGTGAGCATAAACATCGGCCCTGGCTGCAGGCCGTGCATGATAAAAGCGCCCAGAATGACCGCGGTGGTACCGCTACCAGGAATACCGAGTGCGAAAAGAGGCACCAGCGCCCCCATAGCGGCGGCATTATTGGCAGATTCCGGCGCCGCGATGCCTTCCGGGGCACCCTTGCCGAATTTCTCGGGATGTTTGGACCAGCGCACCGTTTCGCTATAGCTGACCATGGCGGCGGTGCTCGCGCCGATACCCGGCAGAATGCCGATGATCACTCCGATGATCGAGGAGCGCGACAGGGTGGTACCGATCTGGCGCAACACCGGTAGATCGAAAATCTTGACCTTTACTTTCGTGAGCGGCTGATGGCTTTCGTGGTCCAGCGTGCGCTTCATGACCTCAGAAACGGCAAACAGCCCCACGATAACCGGAATCAAGCCGACCCCTTCCGCGAGGTTGAGGTTGCCGAAGGTGTAGCGGCTGGTGCCCGTCAGGGGGTCGATACCGATGGTCGCAATGAAAAGCCCCAGCGCGGCGCCGATCAGACCAAAAATGAGGCGCCCGCCCAGCGAGGCCACCACGGTCAGCCCGAGCACGGCCAGTGCAAAGTACTCCGGCGACGAAAACTTGAGCGCCATGTTGGCCAAAATCGGGGTGAAAATGATCAGCGCGATGGTGCCAACGATACCGCCGATAGCCGAGCTCAAAACGCCGATTCCCAGCGCCTTGCCCGCCTCGCCGCGCTGCGTCATGGGGTAGCCATCGAAAGCGGTCATGACGGCTTCCGGAGTGCCCGGCGCGCGATAGAGAATGGCGGTGATCAGCCCCGAAAACACCGTGGCACCATAGATCGCGGTAAGCACCATGAACGCGGTGGTCGGCTCCATGCCGTAGGTAACCGGCAGCAAAATAACGACCAGAATCACGCCGCTGATACCGGGAAGCGCGCCGCCGATAAAGCCGATAAAGACGGCAGAGGTTAAAAGCAGCAGGTTCAGTGGCTGCATCACCACGGCTAACCCGCCCAAGAAATGTTCAAACATGATCGACTTCCTGAATTGAGGGTGTAGTGAGTCAGCCTTATGGCATGGGAATGCCGAGCAGAGAGACGAAAACGCCCTGCATCAGCACGGCGGCGACGACCAGCGTGATGGCAATGGCCATCCACGAGCGGGCCCCGAGTAGCACCGTACCGGCTAGCGTGAATACCAGACTCGCCAAGAGAAAGCCGACGGCTTGCATCAACAGTGTGTAACCGATGGCGGCGGCGATGAACCACCAGTGACGCGTACGTCCTATCGAAAAAGCCCCTTTAGCACTGGGCGCTTTCTCTTCGGTATTCTCGTCGCCGTGGCGACGGTCACGCCAGGTCAGCGCTAGTAGCACGATACCCAGCACGAACAGTATGGCGAGCAGCGTCAAGGGCCAGACCCGGGGACCGATGAAGGTAGAGACCTGGGCAGAGCCTGGGAACTGCAGCGTGGGATACAGCCCCGCGATTGCGAGTAACACGATCCCCAGTGCGAAAAGAGTGATCCTGGCGTGCATGACAAATCCTGAGGGGATATGGGAAGACCGGCCCAGGGTGGGGCCGGTCTTTAGGACGATTAAAGAGCGAAGTGTGACGCGTAACCGCGTCGCCTCATTCGTTTTCCAACAGGCGCGAGTAAAGCGTGAAGTTGTTTTCCAGGCGCTGACGATAGTCGTCACCGTTCATCCAGCCCTCACGGTAATCAAGATTGACGCGCTCGGCGTACGACTGGTACTCCTCGGAGTCGTAGACTTCCTTGAAGGCCTCTTCCAGGCGCTGAACGATCGGCGCGGGAGTGTCGGCATTGACGAACACGGCACGGTCGTTGCCATCGGTCAAATCCCACTCATATTCCACCGTGGTGGGGGTATCCGGATAATCCTCCAGGCGCTCATCACTAAAAATCAAAATCGGTGCCATCTGACCGGCGTCGATATAGCTCAGAAGCGGACTTAGCGAAGTGGTCGTCGCGTCGATATTACCGCCGAGTACGTTCGCCGTGGCGTTACCCGTGCTGTCGTAGGGAATGAAGTTCATATCCAGACCCGAGGCATCCACCAGCGATAAAAACGCCATGTGATCCGGGCTTGCCGTATGTGTGCCGCCGATCGTCACTTCGCCCGGGTTCTCTTCGGCGTACTGCTTGAACGCCTCGAAGTCCTCAAAACGTTCCGGGTTAACGAATAGCGCCATGACGTCAGACTGCATGCGGGCCACGGGCGTCAGCTGATCCAGCCCGACCGGATTTTGCCCGGCGGCAAGCGAGGTGATCAGCGTCGTCGAGGCGAAGTCCAGCGTATGGCCATCGGCCTCACCGTTTGCCGTGCGCTGGTGGGCCAGCGCCCCTGATGCTGCGGGCAGATTGATCACCGTGATACGCGCACCGCCGACTGCCTCCTCGAACATCGGGCGAACGACGCGGGCGAAGTTATCGGTGCCGCCGCCGGCACCGGCGGCTACCAGAAACTGGATCGGCTTACTGGGATAAGCGTCTGCGTCTTCGCTGGCCTGAGCGGTGGTAGCACCACCCAGCAGCGCAAGTCCGAGAGCGGCGTACTTGATAGGGAAGTGAGTTGGCATCGTATTCTCCAAAGCGGTTGTTATTGCTTTTAGCGGCTATGCACGTGAAAAAAGGGCAACGATAGACGTCGCCCAAGCGGAAATCAGGACGCTTGTCCGGCAAAAAGCTCGTCTTGCTTGAGGCGAAGCTCTTTCAATTTGCTCTCCGGCAGCTCGACATCGGCAAGCGTGATCGGCTGACCGGCCTCGATATCACGGATGACTTTTGCACCGGGAAGCAGATAAAACGGTACGTTGGCACTACCGGCCAGCGCGTTTGCGGGATGAATCTCCGGGCGCAGACCTTCGATGTGGCGGTGATGACCCTTCATTTCGAGCAGCTGACCGGCGGCAATGGCCTGAGTGGCACGCGCCGTTAGGTCGAACCTGGGCGTCGTGGCTTGGCCACCGCCGGACGTAAGGCCGTTTAGCACGACATCGAGAAGCGAGATGGGCGCTTCAAGCCCCAGCAGGTGGCGCGGCAGGTACACCATGGCGCTGTCGCCGCTCTGGCTTAAAACGTGACCCTTATCGCGGAGCAGCTGCCAGACATGCGGGTCTTCACAGCGCACCACCACGAAAACGCCGCCGGCGAAGCTCAGCTCATCCGGGCGCCGCAGGCAGTTAAAGACCTCCAGACGCCGGTTGCCCTGAAGCATGCCGCCGTGGGCTTGGGTATCGAGCAGCGTCGGTACTTCGATGGTTCTCAGCACCATCGCATGAAATTCGGGCAAATCGGGCTGAAGGCCGGTGGCGTTAGCCACGTTGACCATTTCACACAAGTCAGGCACCGAGATTTGCGGGATGGCAGAAAGCGCGTCGCGCCGGCTCTCGATCGTGGAGCGAGCATCCGTGTTGTCTAGTGTCCAAAGCGCCGCCATATCCGCCGCGTCGTACTCAGTTCCGTTACAGGTGACTATGTTCTTTGACTCGTCCCAGATAAAGTCGTATTCACTGCTCTTGCCTGCCGAGATGATCTCGAACCCGAGGGTTTCGGCCCATGTCAGTAGCCCGATCAAAAGGCTGGGCTGGTCACCGTCGAGTGGCGTGAAAAGTACGCCATGCTGTTGAGCCAAGCGCGTAAGATACGGGCCAACGACTGACTCGGTCTCCTTGGTAGCGATACCGACATGCTTACCCGCTAGTATCGCGCTTTCAGCATACCGAGCACCGATGTCCGGAATACCAGTCGATTCGACGAGAATATCGAAGGGGAGCGTTTGCACGGTATCGAACGCTGCGGTGGCAATGAAAAAGCCCTGCGACCATGCGTTTTCCGCTTCGTCACGAGAATGGCATACCATTATGTCGCTGTCGTCGACGCCCGCATGCTTGAAGGCTTGCGCCGCGCGTTCGGGGTTGATATCGATCGCGATACGAGCGGATAGTCTCTTCATTTGACGTGCCTGGCGAAGGACGCCACGGCCAAAGTCACCTGCCCCGGCAATACAGGCTTCTACTGTTTTATCGCTTTCAAAATGGTTCAAATAGTTCATGGCTTAAGATTGTTTCCTGGCAGGGCAGTGAAGAGTTCTTATGCGGTCGAATGCGAATCGATTGTTCGACAACAAAGCAGGCGATGATTGGTTGAAGGGAATGTTGTGGTATACCATTTGAGAGGTCAACGAAGCGGGGCTACTACTTTAGTATCGATTGGTTTTTTTTGGCTATAAGCTCATGAATAAGAAGATAATTAAATGCTCTCTGATCACCGGTTAAATTTGAAAGGTATTTTTTGGTATGCCAATCTTGCTCATCCCTAATAAAAGTGAATAACGTCATGGAAGAGACCGCTCAAACCACTAATGCCGGGCTGGTAGAAAAGGTGGCTCACTACCTGCGAGAGCATATCGTGATGGACCATTTTCAGCCGGGCCAGCGTCTGCCTGAGCGCACGCTTGCCGTCGAGCTTAATGTCTCGCGTACGCCCTTGCGTGAAGCGCTGAAGATCCTGGCTGCCGAAGGCCTTGTGGTGATTTCGCCCAACCGCGGTGCCGTAGTGGCCGATGTCAGCGCGGCGGATATGAAAGAGAAGGCGTACGTTTTGAGCGTGCTTGAGCAGGCGGCGGCGGAACTCACCTGTGCGGTAGCCTCCGATGACGATATTGCCGAATTTCAAGCGCTGCATTACGAGATGAAAGCAGCCTTTTTAAGGCGAGACCGGCAAAACTATTTCCGCTTGAACCAGGATATCCACAATCGGATCGTGTCGCTTTCAGGTAACTCGACGCTGATCGATATGCACGCGAATTTGAGCCGACAGCTTTATCGTGTTCGCTATCTGTCGAATCAAAGAAACGAAAAGTGGGCAACGGCCATGGAGGAGCACGAAGCGATTTTGGCAGCGCTGGAGGCGCGCGACGGCAAGCGAGTAGGTTACGAGCTGCGTAATCACTTGGGTAAAACCTGGATCAAATACGCCAATGGTGAGGCAGTCAGCCCTATCGGTAAGTAACATCTGCGCGTTCCCCGAAGGAAAATTTACAGCTACTTTTTGTTCTTTCTCATAAATGGCCGCAGCTTCGCCATCATATCCGTCATGACCTGGTCCAGCGGCTTGTGATGCTGGTTCACCGCTGCGTGCAGCACAGTTTAAGTGCCTAAACTCGCGCGCTCTTCATTGCCTATGCTTTCGGGTAGCTACTCTTTTTGACGTATCGCATTGATGACGTGTTGGTTCATGGGGGTGGGGCTTCGAGCGGATTTCCTTGCGGGGGGAGCAATAGATGGGTGCCCGGAGCGGCAGCATGTTTCTCGGACATAAAAAAAGCACCCGAAGGTGCTTTTTTTATGGGGTGTCTGGTGGAGGCGGCGGGAATTGAACCCGCGTCCGCCAGCACTCGCCCATTGGCTCTACATGCTTAGATTTCGTCTTTTGCTTTAGCGCGACTGGCTCCGACGATCAGGATCCAGCTACGCGAGCCTTCTAAAGTTTAACGGTTGACGAGAAGACACCGCCAACCGCGGTCCTATCAGCTTTAGCTCATATCCCCTTGGCGATGAATAGGCACATCACCGCAGGGCCAGACAAGAAGCTAGCAGGGTTTAAGCTGCCAGCGCGCCTTGAGCGTAGTTTTCGTCGTTTGCGACTATTTTTCGTGATGTGGTATTTACGAGATACATCACGCTCTCGGCATGCACCGCAGGGTTTGTCACCGGCGTCGAAACCATGTCGCCCCCAGAACTGAACATTCTAACGTGCTCAACAGGAATTGACCAGCTACGCGCGGTTATGTTCCCGCATGATTCGTCCTTTTTGACGACTCCAGTCGCGATCCTTCTCGGTGGCACGCTTGTCGTGCAGCTGTTTACCGGTCACCAATGCCAGCTCGCACTTGACCATGTTGCGCTTCCAGTAGAGCTTTAGCGGCACGCAGGTGTGGCCCTTATCCTGAGTGACCGAGAAGATTTTGGCGATCTCCTTGCGGTGAAGCAGCAGTTTGCGCGTGCGGGTCGGGTCGGCGATCTCGTGGGTGCTGGCGGTGTTGAGCGGCATGATGTGACTACCGAGCAGGAACGCCTCGCCGTTACGCACCAGAATGTAGGTGTCGGTGAGCTGCGCCTTGCCCGCGCGCAGGCTTTTGACTTCCCAGCCGGCCAGCGACAGACCCGCTTCGAAGGTTTCGTCGATATGGTATTCGAACCGCGCCTTCTTGTTTTGAGCGATCACGCTGCTGCTGGGGCCCTTGGTCTTGCCTTTCTTAGTGGCCATGAAACCTCATCGTTAATCTGTCGGTAGCCCCCCTTCGTTATGGGGGGAGGCGTGATACCATTCAAGGTCTGAAATAATGTTTCCCATGATACGCTGTGGGCACTGTGAAGTCAGCGGAGAGGTCAATGCCAACCGTTAATCGTTCCGCCTTGGTGCGGCACACCCCCCAACAGATGTTCGATCTGGTCAACGACTTCGAACACTACCCGGACTTTTTGCCCGGGTGTCGCCGTGCCCGGCTGCTCGAGCGCGACGAATCGCACCTGATTGGCGAAATGACGCTGGGTCGTGCCGGCGTCGAGCAAACCATCACTACGCGTAACGACCTTTACGCACCGGAGCGTATCGAGCTTTCGCTCGTCGACGGACCGTTCAAGCGCCTGAAAGGGCGGTGGCTGTTCACTCCCATGGGCGAGGACACCTGCAAGGTTAGCCTGGAAATGGAGTTCGAGTTCGCCAATCGGCTGCTGAGCATGGCCTTTGGCAAGCTGTTTCAGCAAATTGCCGGGCAGCTGGTCGATGCGTTTACCAAACGAGCGGACGAGCTCTATGGCCGCTGAGCCGCTGTTTGCCGTCGAGGTAGCGTTTGCCACCCCCGCCAAACAGCATCTGGTCGTGGTCGAGGTCGCCCCCCAAACCACCGCCCGCGAAGCCGTCATTCAAGCCAACCTCCCGGCGCTGTTTCCTGAACAGCCAGACGAGATGTTTGCCCACGCCCCTTTGGGTATCTTCGGTAAGGCGCTACGCGAGCCGCAGCGCCACACGCTGAATCCGGGCGATCGCATAGAGGTGTACCGCCCGCTCGAAATCGACCCAAAGGCCGCCCGCCTGGCGCGTGCCGAGCGCCAAGCGAAGCGTTAGCCTCTTTTAGTCCGTCACGATGACCGGGGTTGGTTCCGGCGTGGCGGCAGGGGTGGCCGCCGGCGCGTTTTCCGGGGTTGGCGTCGGCGTTTGCTGATTCGGCGTTAAGAGCGGCATCAGCGGGTTTTCGGCCTCAGGCGCCGGGCCGGCACCGCGGTTGGCGCTGACCGACGGTGAGCGGGAAAGATCGCCCTGCTGCTCGATGTTCACGAGCCGACCTGAGTCATCGAAGGTCAGCGTGACGCGACGCTGTTCGACCCCGGCGTACGCCTTATCCAACCGGTAGACGTAGTCCCACTCGCGGGAGTCAAAGGGCGCCTCCAGAAGCGGGCGTCCCATGACGTAGGTGACCTGTTCCTGGGTCATACCCGGCTGTAGCTGGCTGACCATTTCCTGGGTCACCAGATTGCCCTGGGGGATGTCGCGCTTGTAAACGCCGACGTAGCTGCAGCCGCTGACGACGGTCAGGGCAACGGAAAGCGTGATGATACGAGTCAATTTTTGCATTTGGGCCTGTTCTTCACTATCGTGGTTTCGGTCGATGATACCCGACCTAACCTGTTACTGCGAAGAGCAACCATGGCCGATCAGAACCATGAACTACGCAAAGCCGGGCTAAAAGTGACCCTGCCGCGTGTCAAGATCCTGCAGATTCTCGAAAATGCTTCGGGCCAACACCACCTTAGCGCAGAAGAAGTGTATAAAACACTGATCGATGCGGGCGAGGATGTGGGGCTTGCGACCGTCTACCGTGTACTGACTCAGTTCGAGTCGGCCGGCCTTGTGATTCGTCACAATTTCGACGGTGGCCATGCGGTGTTCGAGATGACCCAGGAAGACCACCACGACCACATGGTGTGCCTGGAAAGCGGTGAGATCATCGAGTTCGTCGATGAGGTCATCGAGCGCCGTCAGCAGGAGATCGCCGAAGAGCACGGCTTCGAGCTGATCGACCACGCGCTAGTGCTCTACGTGCGTCCCAAGTCCTGATACGCACAGCGCTACCGGCACCGGCTATACAATAAAAACGGTGCACGCCAAAAAAACGCCCCAGCCGCGATCGCGGCTGGGGCGTTTTGGTTTTTATCGAACGCCGCTGTCAGTGCGGCGGGCGCTGGCTTGCATTGAGCATTTCGCGGGCGTGGGCCAGCGTCTGCTCCGAGAGTTTGACTCCGCCCAGCATGCGCGCCAGCTCGCTCACCCGGCCTTTTTCGTCGAGCAGCGCCATATGCGTCAGGGTGCTGTCGCGCTTGGCCTGCTTTTCGATATGCAGATGCTGGTGGGCCTGGGCAGCCACCTGGGGCAGGTGGGTGACGGTCATCACCTGGCCCTTTTCACCCAGCCGGCGCAAAAGCTGGCCGACGATCTCCGCTGTGGCGCCGGAGATGCCCACGTCCACTTCGTCGAACACCAGGCTCGGAATGGTGGAGTGGCTGGCCGCGGCCACCTGGATCGCCAGGCTGATGCGCGAAAGCTCACCGCCGGAGGCGACTTTCGTCAGCGGGCGGGCCGGCTGCCCCGGGTTGGCGCTGATCAAAAACTGTACCTGGTCCAGCCCGTCCTGAGTGGGCGTCTCGCGGCTCGAGACGGCCACTTCGAAGCGCGCCTTGCCCATGGCCAGAAACGCGAGCTGCTGCTGCACTTCCTTGCCCAGCTTGCCGGCGGCTTTTTGGCGCGCCTCGGAAAGCCCCCGGGCGTTTTGACGGTAGCGCTCGCGGTACTCGGCGACCTGGCTGCTCAGCGCCTCGATATCTTCATCGCTCGCCTCCAGCTGGGCCACTTCACGGGCCAACGACTGGTGCAGTGCGAAAAGTTCTTCCGGGGCGACGTGATGCTTGCGCGCGATGCGGTGGACATCCGCCAGGCGCTCGTCGACCCACGTCAGGCGCTCCGGGTCGAGCTCCGTGGCGCTGGCGAAGCGGGCGAGCTCGCCAGTGGCCTCTTCGACCTGAATACGCGCATCCGAGAGCATGGCCAGCGTGTTGGCCAGCACGCCCTTGTCGCTACCGGGCAGAGCGCTGAGCCGGGCGTGCGCCTGGTTGAGGAGTGAAAGCGCGCCGGCGTCGTCGCTTTCGCAGCACTCCACGGCGAACTGGGTTTCGCGTAGGGTTTCCTCGGCGTGGGCAAGCGTGGACTGCTCCTCTTCGAGCACCTCGAGCTCGCCTTCGCCAAGCGCCAGTTGGTCGAGCTCCTCGACCTGATAGCGCAAGAGCTGGCGCCGTGCCTCGACTTCGCTACCTGCTTCGCTGCGCTTTTTAAGTCGTGCGCGGGCAGCGCGCCACTCCTTGAAGGTTTCGGCCAGCGCCTGGCGCTTGCCCTTGAGCCCGGCGTAGTCGTCCAGAAGCGCCAGGTGGGTCTCTTCGCGCATCAGCGCTTGGTGAGCATGCTGGCCGTGAACCTGAATCAGAAGCTCACCGAGTGCCTTGAGATCGGCGATGGTCGCCGGCTGGCCGTTGATCCACGCCTTCGAGCGGCCGCTGGCGGTCACCACGCGGCGAAGCAGGCACTCCTGAGAGGAGAGCTCACGCGCCTCGAGCCACTCGGCTGCGGCGGGCAGGCGGGCGATATCGAAGCTGGCCGAGAGGTCGGTGCGTTCACGGCCGTGGCGCACGCTTCCCGCCTCAGCGCGCTCGCCCAGGCAAAGCCCCAGGGCGCCGAGCAGGATGGATTTACCCGCCCCGGTCTCCCCGGTGATGGCGGTCATGCCGTCGGTCAAATCGAGTTCCAGACGGTCAACGATGGCGTAATCCTGAATGACGAGCTGCGTCAGCATAGGGCCTCCCAGGCAGGGCTCTATAGAAACTGGATGCTTATACAATTATTGATGTTTTATACAGTAGTCGATAACTCACTTCAATGCCCCTTGAGATGCCAAACAAGGCCCCCATATAGCGTGCATACGCATTAATAAACCCGTTTATCTCAAACCGTTCATCTCAACCAGCGGGCGCTCAAGCGCCGCGACCGCATTCAGGAGTACGGCATGGCGAAAGAACCGCAAACCCCGATCGATGACGAGCTGGCCCGCCAGGAGCAGGAAGCCGAGGTAACCGAGCAGGCGGACGAAGAGCGCCTGGTCGAGGGTGATCTCGAAGGCGTGCTGGACGACGAGTCGCCGCTAGGTACCGAGGCGTTCGATGAAGGCGTGAGCAACCCGGAAGCCGAAGTGCTGGCGGCCCGCGTCGAGGAGCTCGAACAGAGTCTTTCCGAGGCGAAGGATCAGTCGCTCAGAGCGTCTGCCGAGGCCCAGAACGTGCGCCGCCGCGCCGAAGCGGAAGCGGAAAAAGCGCGCAAGTTCGCCCTCGAAAAGTTCGTCAAGGAGCTGCTGCCGGTGGTGGATAGCCTGGAAAAAGCGCTCGAAAGCATGCAAGAGGATGCCTCTGATGCGCACCGTGAAGGCGTATCCATGACCCTCAAGATGCAGCTCGACGTGCTCAACAAGTTCGGCGTCGAGAGCGTCGAGCCCAACGGCGAGCCCTTCGACCCGCAGGTTCATGAAGCCCTGACCATGGTGCCCAACCCGGAACTCGAGCCCAACACGGTAATGGAAGTCGTGCAGAAGGGGTATCTGCTCAACGGCCGCTTGGTGCGCCCGGCGATGGTCGTGGTCAGCCAGAAAGCGGGCTAGTCGAGTTGGGGGATAATGCAAATTCCCCCCTTGAAAAGTTCATGGCGGCCCCCAGATAAAGGCCAACCCGCGGTAATCACCGCAGACCGATTGCAACAGTTTTTGTCACCACCGAATTCGAGGTTTTTGCTATGGGACGTATTATTGGTATTGACCTGGGCACCACCAACTCTTGCGTGGCGGTTCTCGACGGCGACAGCGCCAAGGTCATCGAAAACGCCGAGGGTGGCCGCACAACGCCCTCCATTATCGCCTACACCGATGATGGTGAAACGCTGGTCGGCCAGTCCGCCAAGCGTCAGGCGGTCACCAACCCGGAAAACACCCTGTACGCCATCAAGCGTCTGATCGGCCGTCGTTTCAAGGACGACGTCGTTCAAAAAGACATCAAGATGGTGCCGTACAAGATCGCCGAAGCCGATAACGGCGACGCGTGGGTCGAAGTCAAAGGCAAGAAAATGGCACCGCCGCAGGTCAGCGCGGAAGTGCTCAAGAAGATGAAGAAGACCGCCGAAGACTACCTCGGCGAAACGGTTACTGAAGCGGTTATTACCGTACCGGCTTACTTCAACGACAGCCAGCGCCAGGCAACCAAGGACGCCGGCCGCATCGCCGGTCTCGACGTCAAGCGCATCATCAACGAGCCGACCGCTGCCGCACTCGCCTACGGCATGGACAAGTCGCGCGGCGACAAGACCATCGCTGTGTATGACCTGGGTGGCGGTACCTTCGATATCTCTATCATCGAAGTGGCCGACGTCGACGGCGAAACCCAGTTCGAAGTACTCGCCACTAACGGCGATACCTTCCTGGGCGGCGAAGATTTCGATCTGTCGCTGATCAACTATCTGGTCTCGCAGTTCAAGTCTGACAGCGGCATCGACCTCTCCGGCGACAACCTGGCCATGCAGCGTCTGAAAGAAGCCGCCGAGAAGGCCAAGATCGAGCTCTCAAGCGCCCAGCAAACCGATGTGAATCTGCCCTACATCACCGCAGACAACACCGGTCCGAAGCACTTGAACGTGAAAGTGACGCGCGCCAAGCTCGAGTCGCTGGTCGAAGAGCTGGTTCAGCGCTCGCTCGAGCCGTGCAAGATGGCGCTGAAAGACGCCGGTCTTTCCGCATCTGAAATCGACGACGTCATCCTCGTCGGCGGTCAGACCCGTATGCCGCTGGTTCAGCAGAAAGCCGCTGACTTCTTCGGCAAGGAAGCGCGCAAGGACGTCAACCCCGACGAAGCCGTGGCCGTAGGTGCTGCGATTCAGGGCGGCGTACTGGGTGGCGACGTGAAAGACGTGCTGCTGCTCGACGTAACGCCGCTGACGCTGGGTATCGAAACCCTCGGTGGCGTCATGACCCCGCTGATCGAGAAAAACACCACCATCCCGACGAAGAAGACTCAGACCTTCTCCACCGCGGATGACAATCAGACGGCCGTGACCATCCACGCCGTGCAGGGTGAGCGTAAGCAGGTCTCGCAGAACAAGTCGCTCGGTCGTTTCGATCTTGCCGACATTCCGCCGGCACCGCGCGGTGTACCGCAGATCGAAGTTGCCTTTGATCTGGACGCCAACGGTATCCTGAACGTTTCTGCGAAAGACAAGGCGACGGGTAAAGAGCAGTCCATCGTCATCAAGGCCTCCAGCGGCCTGTCGGACGAAGAAGTTGAGCAAATGGTGCGCGACGCCGAGGCTCACGCCGACGAAGACAAGAAGTTCGAAGCACTCGTGCAGCTGCGTAATCAGGCCGACGGCATGATTCACGCCACGCGCAAGACGCTGGAAGAAGCCGGTGACAAGGCGACCGATGAAGAGAAGCAAAACATCGAAACCGCCATCAGCGACCTGGAAGTGGCGGTCAAGACCGATGACCAGGACGACATTCAGAAGAAACTGGATGCGCTGACCGAAGCCTCTGGCCAGCTCGCCCAGAAGATGTATGCCGAGCAGGCGGATGCGTCTCAGGCAGCGGAAGGTCAGGAAGGCGAACAGGCCCAATCCAAGCCGGAAGACGACGTCGTCGACGCTGAGTACGAAGAAGTCAACGACGAGCAGAAGAAGCAGTAAACGCTCTTTCTGTAAGGATCGCAGCAACGCGGGAGCCAGCTCCCGCGTTGCTGTTTCCAGGACCAAAACGATGATCACGGTTCGTACCGTCAAGAGCATACCCTAACCAGGAGGCGTAGGACCCATGTCCAAGCGCGATTACTACGAAGTCCTGGGTGTCGAAAAAGGGGCCGATCAGAAAGAGATCAAAAAGGCCTACCGCCGCCTGGCGCAAAAATTCCACCCTGACCGTAACCCGGATGACGAAACCGCCGCGGAGAAATTCCGCGACGTATCCGATGCCTACGAAGTACTCAGCGACGAGCAGAAGCGCGCCGCTTATGACCAGTTCGGCCATGCCGGTGTCGACGGTCAGGGCGGAGGCGGCTTTGGCGGCGGCGGTGCCGGCGCGGGGGATTTCAGCGATATCTTCGGCGACGTGTTTGGCGACATCTTCGGCGGTGGCGGCGGGCGTCGTCGCGGGCCCAATGCGCCAGCGCGCGGCTCGGATCTGCGCTACAACCTGGAGCTCGATCTGGAAAACGCGGTCGCCGGCACCACCGTCGACATTCGCGTGCCGCGTCATGTCACCTGTGATCGCTGCGACGGTGACGGCGCCGAGCCCGGCACCAGCAAGGACACCTGCCCGACCTGTCAGGGCATGGGCCAGGTACGCATGCAGCAGGGCTTTTTCGCCGTGCAGCAGACCTGCCCGACCTGTCACGGTACCGGCATGCAGATCAAGGTGCCGTGCCACAAGTGCAACGCGGAAGGCCGCGTGCGCGAAACCCGCACGCTCTCGGTCAAGATTCCGCCCGGCGTGGACACCGGCGACCGCATTCGCCTGAACGGTGAAGGCGAGTCTGGTGTGAACGGCGGCCCGGCCGGCGATCTTTACGTGCAGGTGGCGATCAAGTCGCACCCGATCTTCCAGCGCGACGGCAAGCACCTGCAGTGCGACGTGCCGATCAACTTCGTCGACGCCTCGCTCGGCGGCGAGCTGGAAGTACCGACGCTCGACGGCCGCGTGAAGCTCAAGATTCCGCCGGAAACCCAAACCGGCCGGCTGTTCCGCCTGCGCGGCAAGGGCGTGAAGCCGGTTCGCGGCGGCGCCCCGGGCGATCTGCTTTGCAAGGTGGTGATCGAGACCCCGGTGAACCTAAACGAAGAGCAAAAGGACCTGCTGCGCCAGCTCCAAAAGAGCTTCGACGACAGCAACAGTCACAGCCACTCGCCGAAGAAAACCGGTTTCTTCGACAGCGTGAAGAAGTTCTTTGAAGAGATGAAGCCTTAGGGGTTCAGCCAGGCCCTTTGCGATGGCGCAACGGTTCCGGTAGCGTCGCGAGGCGTTCACCGTTAGCGTACGAAGTCCCCGGTGCCCACCGGGGACTTTTTTTGTTTTCGAGGAAGTCGGTCATGACTGGATTACAGGATCGCCCGGGGCTGGGCATTTTCTTACGCGTGCTTTCGGGTGTGATGTTCACCGGCATGTTCGTGTGTATCAAGGCGGTGAGCGATACGGTGCCGGTGGGCCAGTCCATCTTCTTTCGCTCGCTGTTCGCGCTGATTCCGATCGTGATCTTTTTGGCGATTCGCCGGGAGTTTCCTCAGGGGCTTGCGACTCGGAGGCCGCTTGGGCATCTGCTGCGTTCGGGGCTCGGGGCGGCGGCGATGTTCTTTTCGTTCTCGGCGGTGGCGTTTTTGCCGGTGGCGGAGGCCACGCTGTTGGTTCAGCTATCGCCGATTTTCATGGCGGTGGGGGGTGTGCTGCTGCTGGGCGAGAAGTTTTCGCTCTACCGCATGGGGGCGATCGCGCTGGCGCTGGCGGGAATGGCGGTGCTGGTCGTGCCTCAGTTGGGCGCGGGTAGCGGCGACGGGCGGCTTTTGGGCTACGCACTCGGCACCGCCGGGGCGCTTTTGACGGCCGGCGCCTTGCTCACCATTCGCCATATATCGCGCACCGAAACCGCCGGCGCCATCGCGTTTTACTTCATCGTGGTGTCGTCGCTTGCTGGGCTTGCCACGTGGCCGTTGGGGTGGGCCGAGCTGACCGATACCGAATTCGCTCTGCTGGTGCTCTCGGGGCTATTCGGCGGGGCGGGGCATATCGCCATGACGCTGGCGTTTCGCTATGCCGAGGTGTCGAAGCTCGCCCCCTTCGAGTACGTGGCGCTGGTCTGGCCGATCGCCGCGGACTGGGTGCTGTTCGGCATTCCCATCTCCGGCGGCTTCCTCCTGGCGCTGCCGCTGATGCTGGCCGGCGTAGCGCTGGCCTCGCTCGAAGGCCGGCGCTTCAAACGGCCTCTTCGACGATGAGCTGGGGGCGGCCCTTCGAGCAGGGCTCGATGCGCGCCGCCACCCGGTAGACCTGGCGCAGAAGCGCGGGGGTAATCACTTCCTCGGTGGGGCCGCAGGCGATCAGACGGCCATAGTCCAGCACCATGGCGGCGTCGGTGAAGCGCAGCGCGTGGCCCAGGTCGTGAAGCGCGACCAGAATCAGCATACCGCGCTCGTCGGCCAGCCGTCGCAGCACGGTGAGCAGGTTGATCTGGCGGTTCAAGTCCAGCGCAGAGGTGGGCTCGTCGAGCATCAGAATTTCCGGCTCCTGCACCAGTGCTTGGGCGGCACTCACCAGCTGGCGCTGGCCGCCGCTCAAATCCCCGATATCGCGCCCGCCGAGCGAGGCGATGCCAAGCTCCGCAAGCGCCCGGTCCACCTGCTCGAGATCTTCTAGCTGTACCTTCAGGCTTCGCCCCTGCATGCGCGCCAGCAACACCGATTCATACACGCTCAGAACTGCCTTCGCGCCGGTGTCCTGGGGCATGTAGGCTACCGGGCGCTCGGCGGTCGTCTCGTCGATACTGACCGTGCCGTTGCCGTCCACCAGCCCCAGAATGCGGCGAAAAAGCGTCGATTTGCCCGCCGCGTTGGGGCCCAGCAGCGCGACGACCTGGCCGCCCTGAAAGCGGGGCGTGGTGATGTCTTCGACGATGGTGCGCCGCCCGTAGCGAGCAGATATGCCGTCAAGCTTGAGAGTTACCATGAGCGAATCACCATGACGCCTTCTTGTGATTGAGCACCAGAAACAGGAAAAACGGGATGCCGACCAGGGATGTAATGATGCCGATCGGTATGATCGTGCCGGGAATCACCAGTTTTGAGATTACCGAGCCCACCGAGAGGATCAGCGCGCCGCACAGCGCCGAGCCCGGCAGGAAAAAGCGCTGATCCTCGCCCACCAACATGCGCGCGATGTGAGGCCCGACCAGCCCGATAAAGCCGATGGTGCCGACGAACGCCACCGCCACCGCAGAAAGCAGTGACACCAGCACCAGCACTTCCAAACGCAGCGAGCGCGGCTTGACGCCCATGCTTTCGGCCTTGGCGTCGCCCAGGCGCATGGCGGTCAGCGCCCAGCCGTGGCGCGCCAGAAGCGGCAGGATGGCGGCCAGTATCCCAAGCGCAATCCAGAACTTGGGCCAGGTCGCCTTGGTCAGGCTGCCCATGGTCCAGAACACCACCGCGGCCACGGCTTCCTGGCTTGCAAAGAACTGAATCAGCGCCATGAGTGAGTTGAAGATGAATACCATGGCGATGCCCAGCAGCACGATAGTTTCCACGGTGACGCCGCGCTTGAGGCTCAGCGCGTGGATCAAAAACGCCGTGAACATCGCCATGACGAAGGCATTGATCGGCACCACGAACTCGATGGCGGCGGGCACGATGGCCACGCCAAAGGCCAGGCCTAGTGCGGCGCCGAAGCTCGCGCCGGCGGAAATGCCCAGGGTAAAGGGGCTTGCCAGCGGGTTGCTCAGAATGGTCTGCATCTGCGCACCGGCCACTGACAGGCTCGCGCCGACCACCAGCGCCATAAGCGCTACCGGCATGCGAATCTCCCAGAGAATCACCCGCGCCTGATCGCTGACGTTTGATGGTGTCAGCAGCGCGGCGATGACCTCCGTGAGACTATAGCGCGCCGGCCCGAGCGCCAGATCGACGCACAGGCTGAAAAACAGCGCGACCACCAGCGCTGCAAGAATCAGCTGGCGGCGCACGACCTGGCTTTTGTAGTGGCTGCGCCCTTGAGTCGTCGGCGAGGCCACGGCGCTGTCACTCATCATTCAGGGAAATCCAGTAGCCGGGTTCATAGTCGATCGGTAGAAAGCGCTCGTGGAGCTCTTCCATGGTTGCTTCCGGGTCAAGATCCTCGAACAGCGCCGGATGCAGCCACTTGGCCAGCTGTTGGATCGCGACGAAGTAGTAGGGGCTGTTGTAGAACTGGTGCCAGATGGCGTGCACGTTGCCATCGGCCACTGCCTGCACGCCGGTCATCGCGGTGCGCTCGGTCAGCGCTTCAAGCTTGTCGCGCGCCGCGTCCATGTCAGCACCAGGGCCCATACCGACCCAGGCGCCGCCGGGCACGTAGGCGTCCCAGTTGCCGCCGGTCACCACGACGTGTTCCGGGCTTGCGGCGATGATCTGCTCCGGGTTGAGCGTGCCGAAGCTGCCAGGGATGATGCCGTCGGCGATGTTGCTGCCGCCGGCGAGTTCGACGTACTCGCCGAAGTTACCGGGCCCAAAACTCATGCAGCACTCGTCGGAGTAACCGCCGGCGCGGTCGATGAACACGCTCGGCCGCGCCGGGTCGGCCTCATCGATGACGTCCGTTACTCGGGCGAGCTGCTCCTCGGCGAAGTCGATGAACGCTTCGGCGGCGTCGTCGTCGCCCATGATCTGACCGATCAGGCGCATCGAGGGGATGGTGTGGGCCACCGGATCTTCGCGAAAGTCGACGTAGACGATTGGGATGTCGAGCTCGGCGAGCTTGTCGTCGTAGCCGGCGTCTTCGGTGGCGGCCTTCGCCTCGAGATTCATGAAGATCACGTCCGGCGAGAGTGAGGCGGCCTGCTCGACGTCAAAGGTGCCGTCCTTGAAGCCGCCGAAGGTGGGGATGTCGGCCATCTCGGGAAAGCGCTCGGCGTAGCGGGCGTAGTTGTCCGGATCCGCTTGGGAGAAGTCCTCTCGCCAGCCCACTACGTGGGTGAACGGCGCCTCGGGCTCGAGCAGGCCAAGGAGGTAGATTTGACGCCCTTCGCCCAGAATGACGCGCTCGGCGGGGCCATCCAGGGTCACGTTGCGCCCGGCGATGTCCACGACGTCGATGGGGTCGGCCAGCGCCGGCATTGCCCCAAGCGCTGTGGCTAGCGTCAGCGACGTTAATAGGCCGGGCTTTAAAACCGTGGGCTTTGAAAAAGTGACGTTCATGGACGGTTTCCGCAGACAGAGTAAGGATGAAAGAGTGACCCAAACAGTCGTTCGACGTTCCGAATGACCCGGTAAACTGGGTATGATTCGCATTTACATGACGGCATTATCGAGAAATCCGCCGAGGCTGTACAGAGTCTGGCGCTAAACTGTTCTAAATGGCGCAACGATTCGTTGCACGGCCGTCGGCCGGCCCCGCGTGTATCGACGGCGGTGAAAGTAAGATAATGTGAATGTTTCTTGTTCAAGGAGAGCTACATGCCGATTTCCCGCGCCGAAATTGCCACCGAGTCCGGTGGACGCCTGATCAACCGCCTCTGCAAACACTGGTCGCACAAGCTCGAGGTCGAATACACCGAAAGCGATGCCAAAATCGTTTTTCCGGAGAAGGGCACCTGCCTGATGCACGCCGACGCCGACAAGCTCTCGGTGTCCATCGAGACCCTCGACGAGGTCTCGCTCGACCAGCTCGAAGGTGTAGTCGAGAACCACCTCGTGCGTATGGCGAAAGACGAGACGCTGGAAGTCGTCTGGGAGAACTGAGCCCGGCGTCGGGCGTTTTTGCTATACTCGCGCCATTTCACTCAACCCCGGGCCGCACGCGCGCCCTCAAGGAGATCACATGACGCGAGTCGCCATCGTAGGCGTGGCCGGGCGCATGGGCCGCACGCTGGTCAACGCCGTAAATGAAGATGCGGGCGCAACGCTTGCCGGCGGTATCCTCGAGCCGGGAAGCTCGCTGGTCGGCGCCGATATCGGCGAGCTGGCCGGTACCGGCAAGTGCGGCGTGGCCGCCGTCGACTCACTCGATGCGATCAAGGACGATTTCGACGTGCTGATCGACTTCACCGCCCCTCAAGTGACGCTTTCGAATCTTGCGTTCTGCGCCGAGCACGGCAAGGCGATCGTGATCGGCACCACCGGCATGAACGATGACGAGCTCAACGCGCTCGATGGCTATCGCGACCGCGTGGCGATGGTCTTCGCTCCCAACATGAGCGTGGGCGTGAACCTGACGCTGAAGCTTTTGGAAACCGCCGCCCGGGCGCTGGGTGACGAGGGCTACGACATCGAGGTGATCGAGGCGCACCACCGCCACAAGGTCGATGCGCCTTCCGGCACTGCCATCAGGATGGGCGAGGTAATCGCGAAAAGCCTCGACCGCACGCTCAAGGAACACGGCGTGTTCGAGCGCGTCGGCCAGTGCGGGCCGCGCACCGACACCGAGATCGGCTTTGCCACCGTGCGCGCCGGCGACATCGTTGGCGAGCACACGGTGATGTTCGCCACCGAAGGCGAGCGCATCGAGATCACCCACAAGGCCTCGAGCCGCATGACCTTCGCCAAGGGCGCGGTGCGCGCCGCGCGCTGGGTGGCGGGCCAACATGCCGGGCGCTTCGATATGCAGGACGTGCTGGGGCTGGCGGACGTTTGAGCCAACGCGGCGGCCAAAGGGGCTAGCCCGAGCGGCGAAAATGCTGTAACATTCCAAAAATTTTGGCCGGGCGATAGACATGTGAGTAGGAACTAAACGGCGAAGCGCTGCGCTTGTTGCACTGGCCTCACTCGAAAGCCGTTCGTATCACATGGCCCTGCCACGCAAGAACAACAAGCGGGATGAAACCGATTTTTAATTTATCGGCTTCGTCCCGCTTTTTTACGACCCGACGTTTGCCCGCAAACGCCGACACCGGATCGCCGAGCCTGCGCCCACAGGCTCCCACCAGCATGGGAGAACGAGCCTTGAATAACCCCGCATTGAGCAAACCCGCGATATTGGCCCTGGAAGATGGCAGCGTGTTCCACGGCATTGCCATCGGCGCTGACGGCGTCACGAGCGGGGAGGTGGTGTTCAATACGGCCATGACCGGCTACCAGGAAATTCTTACCGACCCCTCCTACACCCGCCAGATCGTCACGCTCACCTACCCGCATATCGGCAACACCGGTATCAACGCGGAAGACGTGGAGTCCGCCTCCATCGCCGCGGCGGGGCTGGTAATTCGCGATTTGCCCCTGATGGCAAGCAGCTTTCGCAGCCAGCAGAGCCTGTCCGAGTATCTTGAAAGCCAGAACGTGCTGGGAATCGCCGATATCGACACCCGCCGTCTGACGCGCATTCTGCGCGACAAGGGCGCGCAGAACGGTGCGATTCTGGCAGGGGTTGATGCCGAAGGCGACGACGCCGTCGAGCGAGCGCTGGCGGCCGCGAAGGCGTTTCCGGGGCTCAAGGGCATGGACCTGGCAAAGGAAGTCTCCTGCAAGGAGGCCTATGAGTGGAGCGAAGGCGAGTGGACCCTGGGCGCGGGCTACGCCGATACCACGACCGGTGAGCGCCCCTATCACGTGGTGGCGTTTGATTACGGAGTGAAGTTCAACATCCTGCGCATGCTGGCCGCCCGCGGCTGCCGCCTGACGGTGGTGCCGGCGCAGACGCCGGCCAGCGAGGTGCTGGCGATGAACCCGGACGGCGTGTTCCTGGCCAACGGCCCCGGCGACCCGGAGCCCTGCGACTACGCCATCAAGGCGATTCAGGACGTGCTCGAGACTGACACCCCGGTGTTCGGCATCTGCCTGGGCCACCAGCTGCTGGCGCTGGCAAGCGGTGCAAAAACGGTGAAGATGAGCCACGGCCACCACGGCGCCAACCACCCGGTACAGGATCTGGACACCGGCACGGTCATGATTACCAGCCAAAACCACGGCTTCGCCGCGGACGAAGCGACGCTGCCGGCGAACCTGCGCGCCACGCACCGCTCGCTGTTTGACGGCACGCTGCAGGGCATCGAGCGCACCGACCGCCCAGCGTTCAGCTTCCAGGGTCACCCGGAAGCGAGCCCCGGCCCGAAGGACGTCTCGCCGCTGTTCGATCGCTTCATCGACCTGATGCAGGCGCGCCGCTGATCCGTCCGGCGCTTTAACCGTTTATTTCGCTGCTCATCGCCACTTTTTTGCGGGAACCGTTATGCCCAAGCGTACCGATATCAACACCATTCTCATCATTGGCGCCGGCCCGATCGTCATCGGCCAGGCCTGCGAATTCGACTACTCCGGCGCCCAGGCGTGCAAGGCGCTGCGCGAGGAAGGCTTCCGGGTCGTGTTGGTGAACTCCAACCCGGCCACCATCATGACCGACCCGGCCATGGCGGACGCTACCTACATCGAGCCGATCACCTGGCAGGCGGTGGAGAAGATCATCGAGGCGGAGAAGCCCGACGCCATCCTGCCCACCATGGGCGGCCAGACCGCGCTCAACTGCGCTTTGGATCTTGAGAAGCACGGCGTGCTCGAAAAGCACGGTGTCGAGATGATCGGCGCCAACGCCGACGCCATCAATATGGCCGAAGACCGCGACCTGTTCGACCAGGCGATGAAGCGCATCGGCCTCGAGTGTCCGAAGGCAAAAGTCGCCCACACCATGGATGAAGCCTGGGAGATTCAGGCGGAGCTCGGCTTTCCGACCATCATTCGCCCCTCCTACACCATGGGCGGCTCCGGCGGCGGCGTGGCCTACAACAAGGAAGAGTTCGAGGAGATCTGTACCCGCGGCTTCGAGCTCTCCAACAACCACGAGCTTCTGATCGACGAGTCGCTTTTGGGTTGGAAGGAGTACGAGATGGAGGTCGTTCGGGACAAGAACGACAACTGCATCATCGTCTGCGCGATCGAAAACTTCGACCCCATGGGCGTGCACACCGGCGACTCGATCACCGTGGCCCCGGCCCAGACGCTGACGGATAAAGAGTACCAGATCATGCGCGACGCGAGCCTCGCGGTACTGCGCGAGATCGGCGTCGAAACCGGCGGCTCCAACGTCCAGTTCGGCATGGACCCACAAACCGGGCGCCTGGTGGTCATCGAGATGAATCCTCGGGTGTCGCGCTCCTCTGCGCTGGCCTCCAAGGCCACGGGCTTCCCGATCGCCAAGATTGCTGCCAAGCTTGCCGTCGGCTATACCCTGGACGAGCTGCAAAACGATATCACCGGCGGTGCGACCCCGGCTTCCTTCGAGCCGTCCATCGACTACGTCGTCACCAAGATTCCGCGCTTCACCTTCGAGAAATTCCCCCAGGCCAACGATCGCCTGACCACCCAGATGAAGTCGGTGGGCGAGGTGATGGCAATCGGCCGCACCTTCCAGGAGTCGCTGCAGAAGGCGCTGCGCGGCATGGAGACCGGTAACGACGGTCTCGACCCGATTTTCGAGCAGTTTTCCGATGAGGCGATGGCGCAGATCAAGGGCGAGCTGCAGGCCGCCGGCGCCGAGCGCATCTTCTTCGTGGCGGATGCCATGCGCGCCGGCATGAGCGTGGAAGAGGTCTTCGCGCTAACCAATATCGACCGCTGGTTCCTCGTCCAGCTCGAGGACCTGATCCTGACCGAGCAGGCGGTCGCCAAGCGCACCCTGACTGATTTCACCGCTCAGGAGCTCTACCGCCTCAAGCGCAAGGGCTTCGGCGATGCGCGGCTGGCCAAACTGCTCGGCGTTAGCGAGAAAGCGTTCCGCCAGACCCGCCAGAGCGCCGGCATTCGCCCGGTCTACAAGCGGGTCGACACCTGCGCCGCCGAATTTGCCTCCAGCACCGCCTACATGTACTCCACCTACGAAGAGGAGTGCGAAGCGGACGTTTCTGATCGCCAGAAAATCATGGTGCTCGGTGGCGGGCCGAACCGTATCGGCCAGGGCATCGAGTTCGACTACTGCTGCGTCCATGCCGCCTTTGCCATGCGCGATGATGGCTATGAGACCATCATGGTCAACTGCAACCCGGAAACCGTCTCTACCGACTATGACACCTCGGATCGCCTCTATTTCGAGCCGGTGACCCTCGAGGACGTGCTCGAGATCGCGGACAAGGAGAAGCCGGTCGGCGTGATCGTCCAGTTCGGCGGCCAGACCCCGCTGAAGCTCGCCCGCGAGCTCGAAGCCGCCGGCGTGCCGATCATCGGCACCACGCCGGACGCCATCGACCGCGCCGAGGACCGCGAGCGCTTCCAGCAGATGATCGACAAGCTGGGCCTGAAGCAGCCGCCCAACGCTACCGCGCGCAGCTTCGACGACGCCTTCGCAAAGGCCGAGACCATCGGCTACCCGCTGGTCGTGCGCCCAAGCTACGTGCTGGGTGGGCGCGCCATGGAGATCGTCTACGACGCCTCCGAGCTCGAAAACTACATGACCAACGCGGTGAAGGTCTCCAACGACTCGCCGGTGCTGCTGGATCACTTCTTGAGCGCGGCGGTCGAGGTCGATATCGACGCAGTCTCTGACGGCGATGTCGTGGTGATCGGCGGCATCATGCAGCACGTCGAGCAGGCCGGCGTTCACTCCGGCGACTCCGCCTGCGCGCTGCCGCCGTACTCGCTGCCGGCGGATGTGCAGGACGAGATGCGCGACCAGGTCAAGCGTATGGCGGTCGAGCTCGGCGTGAAGGGGCTGATGAACGTACAGCTCGCTTGGCAGGACGGCGAGATCTATGTCATCGAGGTCAACCCGCGCGCCTCGCGCACCGTGCCGTTCGTCTCCAAGTGCATCGGCACCTCGCTCGCCCAGGTGGCGGCGCGCTGCATGGCGGGCACCACGCTTGCCGAGCAGAGCTTCGAGCGCGAAATAGTGCCGCATTTTTATAGCGTGAAAGAGGCGGTGTTCCCGTTCAACAAGTTCCAGGGGGTCGATCCGATCCTCTCGCCGGAGATGAAGTCCACCGGCGAGGTGATGGGCTCCGGTGACACCTTCGCCGAGGCGTTCTTTAAGGCGCAGCTCGGCGCCGGCGAGGCCATTCCAGCGCTCGACGGTCCGCGCAAGGCGTTTTTGTCGGTGCGCGAGCCGGACAAGGCGGGGATTATCGAAGTCGGTCGTTCTCTGCTAACATTGGGCTTCACGCTATGTGCCACCCGCGGTACGGCAGCGGCTTTGGAAGCCGCCGGCCTCGAGGTGGAGCACGTCAACAAGGTATATGAAGGCCGCCCCCATATCGTCGATTCGCTCAAGAACGACGAGATCGCCTATATCGTGAATACCACCGAAGGTCGTCAAGCGATTAACGACTCTTCGATCATTCGCCGTACTGCTCTCGCGCGCAAGGTGCCCTATGCGACCACTTTGGCGGGCGCCAATGCCGTTTGCATGGCGCTGGAGTATGGCCGGGAGATTACGGTGCGGCGCCTTCAGGATCTGCATGCAGGAGCAAGTCAATGAACAAGGTCCCGATGACCGTCGCGGGCGAAAAAAGCCTTCGCGAAGAGCTCAATCATCTGAAGGGCGAGGCGCGCCCCACGGTGATTGCGGCCATCGCCGAGGCGCGTGAGCACGGCGATCTCAAGGAGAACGCCGAGTATCATGCCGCCCGCGAGCAGCAGGGCTTCATCGAAGGGCGCATTCAGGAGATCGAAAGCAAGCTCTCCGGCGCCCAAGTGATCGACGTGACCAAACTGCCCAAAACCGGCAAGGTGATCTTCGGGGTGACCGTGTCGCTTTTGAATCTCGATAGCGACGCCGAGGTAACCTACCGGATCGTCGGCGAGGACGAAGCCGACATTAAATCCGGACGCATCTCGGTCACCTCACCGATCGCCCGTGCGCTGATCGGCAAGGAAGAGGGCGACGTGGTGGTGGTGAAAACGCCAGGCGGCGACGTCGAGTATGAAATCGAAAGCGTCGAGCACATTTAGCTCGCCTTTGGGCCGGCGCCCGCGGCGCCGGCCCACGAAAAAGCCCGAAGAGCGTGACTCTTCGGGCTTTTTTGATGCCGCCCGGTTTGTCGGGGCGCCGCTTTACGGCGCGGCGCCAGACAGACGCTAGTGGCGGCCGTGGTGGTTTTCGAAGCGGCTTACGTTGGAGAGCTTCGGGTTGGCCTTCGGGTTGCGGCGATAAAAAAGCGCCATTTTACCGATGGTTTGAATGAGTTCGGCGCCGCCTTCGTTGGCGAGCTCCTGTATCATCGCGGCGCGGTCGTCCCGCTCGGGCAGGGCCAGCTTGACCTTGATCAGCTCGTGGTCTCTGAGCGCGCGGTCGAATTCGGCGAGCAGCGTCTCGGAGATGCCGTTTTCAGAGACCGTCACGACAGGGTTCAGGTGATGGCCAATGCTGCGAAATGCTTTCTTTTGTGCCTGTGACAAGCTCATGGTATCTTGCGGTATCCCGGTTTGCGCTTAACGCTCCATCTTACGGTGAAACGCCGTCGAGTGAAAGCGCCCCACCCGGCACTTTCGCACATTCACTCCTCACGCCCAGATATAGACGCCCCATGCAGCAAAAGCCCCCAGGTCAAAAACGCGCCGCCAGCAAGACCAGCGCCAGCTGGATGAAGGAGCACTTCGACGACCAGTACGTCAAGCAGAGCTGGCAGGACGGCTACCGCTCCCGGGCAAGCTACAAGCTTTTGGAACTCGACGAGAAAGACAAGCTCTTTCGCCCCAACATGACGGTGATCGACCTGGGCGCCGCCCCCGGTGGCTGGAGCCAGGTTGCCGCCGAGAAGGTCGGCATCGACGGCGTAGTGATCGCATCCGACATTCTCGAGATGGATGCACTGGCCGGCGTGGACTTCGTTCAGGGCGATTTCACTGAGGAGAGCGTACTGAACGCGATTCTCGAAAAGCTCGGTGATCGCCCCGTCGACCTTGTGATGTCGGACATGGCCCCCAATATGAGCGGTATGGCGGCCATCGATCAGCCCCAGGCGATGTACCTGGTCGAGCTCGCCCTGGAGCTTGCGCGAGAAACCCTGCCAAAAGGCGGCACGTTTTTGGCCAAGGTGTTCCAGGGCGAGGGCTTCGATGCCTACCTCAAGGAGCTCAAGGGGTCGTTCGACCGCGTGGTGACGCGCAAGCCCGGCGCGTCGCGCGCCCGCTCACGGGAAGTCTACTTCCTGGCCCAGGGCTTTCGCGGCTAACGCTCGTAATACGAAAAACTTATCGAGGCGATTGCCGAGCCGGCAGGCGCAAAGCGTGTCACACTGCTCAAAAGCGGGATGGCACGGATGTCCCAAAGTCGGAACGTGCTTTGGCAATGGTTGAACGTAGTACTCTAGTGTAAGGTCTGAGTATCGACGGTTAACTGACGGATTCTTGTAATGAGGGTAGCCCCTTGAACGATATGGCGAAGAACCTGATTCTGTGGTTGGTCATTGCGGCCGTGCTGCTGACAGTGTTCAACAATTTCAGTACGGAAAGCGCACCTCAATCCACCAACTACTCCCAGTTCGTGCAGCAGGTGCAAAATCAACAGGTCCGCAGCGTGACCATCGACGGCTACACCATTCAGGGTGAGCGTACCGATGGCTCGCAGTTCCAGACCATCCGGCCAGCGGCGGAAGACCCGAAGCTGATGGATGACCTGTTGAGCAACAACGTCACCGTGGTGGGCAAGGAGCCGGAGCAGCAGAGCATCTGGATGCGCCTGCTGATCGCCAGTTTCCCGATCCTTTTGATCCTCGCCATCTTCATGTTCTTCATGCGTCAGATGCAGGGCGGTGCCGGCGGCGGTAAAGGCGGACCGATGAGTTTTGGCAAGTCCAAGGCGAAGCTTCTCTCCCAGGATCAGATCAAGACCACCTTCGCCGACGTCGCTGGCTGCGACGAAGCCAAGGAAGAGGTCGAAGAGCTCGTCGACTTCCTGCGCGACCCGACCAAGTTCCAGCGTCTGGGCGGCACGATTCCGCGCGGCGTACTGATGGTGGGCCCGCCGGGTACTGGTAAGACGCTGCTGGCTAAATCGATCGCTGGCGAAGCGAAGGTGCCGTTCTTCTCGATTTCCGGCTCTGACTTCGTCGAAATGTTCGTCGGCGTGGGCGCCTCGCGCGTGCGCGACATGTTCGAGCAGGCCAAGAAGCAGGCGCCCTGCATCATCTTTATCGACGAGATCGACGCCGTGGGCCGCTCGCGCGGCGCCGGCATGGGCGGCGGTAACGATGAGCGCGAGCAAACGCTCAACCAGCTGCTGGTCGAAATGGACGGCTTCGAGGCTAACGAAGGCATTATCGTCATCGCCGCGACCAACCGTCCGGACGTTCTCGACCCGGCGCTTTTGCGTCCGGGCCGTTTCGACCGTCAGGTGACCGTCGGCCTTCCGGATATTCGTGGCCGCGAGCACATTCTCGGCGTCCACCTGCGCAAGGTGCCGCTGGCCGACGACGTCAAGCCGGTGATCATTGCCCGCGGTACCCCCGGTTTTTCCGGTGCGGATCTGGCCAACCTGGTCAACGAAGCCGCACTCTTTGCCGCGCGGCGCAACAAGCGCCTGGTCGGCATGGACGAGCTGGAGCTTGCCAAGGACAAGATCATGATGGGCGCTGAGCGCAAATCCATGGTCATGACCGACAAGGAAAAGCTCAATACCGCCTATCACGAATCCGGCCACGCGATCATTGGTCTGGTGATGCCGGAGCACGACCCGGTCTACAAGGTGACGATCATTCCTCGCGGCCGCGCTCTCGGTGTGACCATGTTCCTGCCGGAAGAGGATCGCTACAGCCTCTCGCGCCAGCAGATTCTAAGCCAGATCTGCTCGCTGTTCGGCGGTCGTATCGCCGAGGAGATGACGCTCGGCGCCAACGGCGTTACCACCGGCGCCTCGAACGACATCAAGCGGGCCACCGAACTGGCTCACAACATGGTCGCCAAGTGGGGTCTCTCTGACGAGATGGGCCCGATCATGTACGACGAGGACGAGTCCCACCAGTTCCTCGGTGGCCCGGGTCAGGGCGGCGGTAAGCTGAAGTCCGGCGAGACCACCACGCGCTTGGACAAGGAAGTGCGCAAGATCATCGACGACTGCTACGAGCAGGCGCGCCAGATCCTGCACGACAACCGCGACAAGCTCGACGCCATGACCGAAGCGCTGATGAAGTATGAAACCATCGATGCCGCTCAGCTCAAGGACATCATGGAAGGCAAGGACCCGCGCCCGCCGGAAGGCTGGGATGACGGCGACTCCTCCGGTGGCGGCACCCCGGTGGGTGGCGACAAGGCGCAGCCCAAAGCCGATGAGCCGGATACCCGCGCCTCGGACGACGACAGCGAAGAGGACGACGACGAGCCGCGCCGTCGCCCGTCCGACCCGCTGGGCGGCCCGGCCGGACCCTAACCGAAACAGCTGGTTCATCATCAAGGCGCCCCGCGGGGCGCCTTTTTTTTGCTATGCTGGGCGCCCTCGAGCCGCAACGTTTTTATCTACAGGCTGTGCCATGAAACCAACTACCCCAGAGCCCTTGCCCGAAGCGGCGTCGTCACTGCAGTGCGGTCGCCACCGGCTGGATCTCTCCTTCCCCCGCGTCATGGGTATTCTCAACGTCACGCCCGACTCCTTTTCCGATGGCGGCCGCCACGTAGCGCTGGACGATGCGCTGCGCCGCGCCGAGCAGATGCTCGCCGAAGGTGCGGCCATGATCGACGTGGGCGGCGAGTCGACCCGGCCCGGGGCCGAGGCGGTGCCCGAGCAGGAGGAGCTCGACCGGGTCGCGCCGGTGGTCGAGGCACTGGTGCGCGAGCTCGACGCGCTGGTCTCCGTCGATACCAGCAGCGCCCTGGTGATGCGTGAGACCGCCGCGCGCGGGGCGAGTATGATCAACGACGTGCGCGCGCTGGAGCGCGACGGCGCGCTTGCCACCGCGGCGGCAAGCGGGCTGCCGGTTTGCCTGATGCACCGCCAGGGCGAGCCCCAGGCGATGCAGCACGCCCCGCACTACGAGGTGCCCGTCGAACAGGCTGTCGCCGAGTTTTTGAGCAAGCGGATAGCCGCCTGTGAGGCCGCCGGGCTGCCACGTGACCGGCTGCTGCTCGACCCGGGCTTTGGTTTTGGCAAAAGCGTCGAGCACAATCTGCGCCTTTTGAACCGCATGGAGGCGCTCGAAGCGCTTAGGCTTCCGCTATTGGTCGGCATGTCGCGCAAGAGCATGATCGGCAAGGTGCTCGGCCGTCCGGTCGAGGAGCGATTGTTCGGCGGGGTGGCGCTGTCGGCGATGGCGGTCGAAAGAGGCGCCAAAATACTACGAGTGCATGATGTCGGCCCCACCGTGGATGCCGTTACCATGGCATGGGCGGTTTTACAGGAAGGCTGCGAGCCGTCGACCAACAAGGAACTACTCTCATGACACGACGTTATTTCGGTACCGATGGTATTCGTGGCACGGTGGGCGAGGCGCCCATCACCGCCGACTTTATGCTCAAGCTCGGCTGGGCGGCAGGCCAGGTATTGCGCCGCGAGAAGGGCCGTACCCGCGTGCTGATCGGCAAGGACACCCGCATCTCGGGTTACATGTTCGAATCCGCGCTGGAGGCCGGGCTCTCCGCCGCCGGCGTCGATGTCTCGCTTCTGGGCCCCATGCCGACACCGGGTATCGCGTATCTCACCCGCACTTTTCGCGCCGACGCGGGCATCGTCATTTCCGCCTCGCACAACCCCTTCGCCGACAACGGCATCAAGTTCTTCTCTGCCGAGGGCAAGAAGCTTGCCGACGAAGTGGAAGATCGCATCGAGGCGATGCTGGACGCCCCGCTCGACACCGTTAGCGCCGGCCAGCTTGGCAAGGCCGCGCGGATCGACGACGCCGCCGGGCGCTATATCGAGTTCTGTAAGTCGACGCTGCCGGATCGCTTGAGCCTGCACGGCTTGAAGGTCGTGCTTGACTGCGCCAACGGGGCCACTTATCACATCGCCCCGAGCGTGTTTCGCGAGCTGGGCGCCGAGGTGAGCGTCATCGGCTGCTCGCCGGACGGGCTCAACATCAACCGCGACGTGGGCTCTACCCACCCGGCGGCGCTGCGTGCGGCGGTGATTCAACAGGGGGCGGATCTGGGGATCGCCTTTGACGGTGACGGCGACCGCGTGCTGCTAGTCGATGCCGACGGGCGCGAAGTCGACGGTGACGACATTCTCTATCTGATCGCCCGCGACCGCTTCGACCGTGGCCTGTTGCAGGGCGGGGTAGTAGGTACGCTGATGAGCAACTTTGGCCTGGCCATGGCGCTGGAAAAGCTCGGCATTCCCTTCGAGCGCGCCAAGGTGGGCGACCGTTTCGTCATGGAGAAGATGGCGGCCAACGGCTGGGAGCTTGGCGGCGAGTCGTCTGGCCATATCGTCTGCGCCCACGCGCAAACCACCGGTGACGGCATCGTCTCGGCGCTGCAAGTGCTGGCGCTGATGATGCGCGAGCAAAAAACGCTGGTGACGCTACTACGTGAGTTCGAGAAAGTGCCCCAGGCGCTGGTCAATGTGCGCCTGCCCGCTGGCACCGACGCAAAGGAAGTCATGAAAGCGCCGGAGCTCGATGCGGCGGTGAGCGGGCTCGAGGCGGAACTTGGTGACCAGGGGCGGGTACTGCTGCGCCCGTCGGGTACCGAGCCGTTGATTCGCGTGATGGTCGAGGGGCGCTCGCACCTGGATGTCATGGGACTTGCCAAAACCCTCGCCCAGCGCGTCGAAGCGCTGCTGGCCTGACGCGACGATTTCCCAGAAAAGGCCCTGATGTTGACAGCGGTTGTCTTGACAGGGCCGCTCCTATACCATTTCGCCCCACCTTGAGAGAGGACAACGAATGCGCACACCATTGATCGCCGGTAATTGGAAAATGAACGGCTCCATGTCGTTGATCGAGGACTTTGGCCGCAAATTTTCCGATGCGACGTTGTCCGAGGCGGTCAAGGTCGTGGTGATTCCTCCTTTTCCCTACTTGGAGGCGGCCCGTCAGGCGTTTCGCGACACGCCGCTTGCGCTTGGCGCGCAGACGCTCAATCCGGCCGATTCCGGTGCGCATACGGGCGAAGTCAGTGGTCGCATGCTTACCGAGCTCAACGCTACCTACGTACTGGTCGGCCACTCCGAGCGCCGCGAGCTCTACGGGGAAAGTGACGAGCAGGTGTTCGACCGCTTGCTTGCCGCGTTGAGCGTGGGGCTCGTGCCGATCCTGTGCGTGGGCGAATCGCTTGAAGAGCGTGATGCTGGACGGACCATGGACGTGGTGCTGCGCCAGGTAGGTTACGCCATGGCAAGGCTCGACCCCGAACAGCGTCAAAAGGTTGTCATAGCCTATGAACCCGTCTGGGCCATCGGTACTGGGCGCACGGCGACGCCGGAGCAGGCTCAGGAAGTGATGGCCGGCATCCGTGCCTATCAGGCAGAATTCAATACCACGCTTGCCGAGCAGCTCACGCTGCTTTACGGCGGCAGTATGAATGTAAAGAACGCGGCTGAGCTACTTGCCCAGCCCGATATCGACGGCGGTTTGGTGGGCGGTGCTTCGCTCAAAACCGATGATTTTTTCGCTATTTGTCAGTCAGCAGGATAACGCCATGCAAGTTGCAATTTTAATGGTTCACGTGGTCATCGCGATCGCGCTCGTTGTACTTATCCTGCTTCAGCAGGGTAAAGGGGCCGATGCCGGCGCCTCCTTCGGCGGTGGTGCATCGCAAACCGTCTTTGGCTCGCGCGGTAGCGGCAACTTTCTGTCGCGTACCACTGGCGTTCTGGCAGCGGGTTTCTTCGTAACGTCGCTGGCGCTCGCCTACTACGCGACTCAGGCGGGGCAGTCGCCAGAGGCCGGTATTCCGGATTCGCGTTTGATCGAGCAACAACAAAGCGTACCAACGCTTGACGAAGGCTCGGAAAGTGTGGATAATGCAGCGCCAGTGCTAGAGGGAAACGGCGAGTAAGTGATTGAGCCGCTTTCATTTAGCCTCCCCTGATGCCGAAGTGGTGGAATTGGTAGACACGCTATCTTGAGGGGGTAGTGACCTTACGGTCGTGCGGGTTCAAGTCCCGCCTTCGGCACCACTGAGACACCTTTAACGGTTTCTCAGCGCTCAACACAGCTGGCAACGGATGTGGTTTGAGTGAGCAGTATCTGAGACGAGAAAGGCGCTTGACGAAAGTAGTACAAGTCGCTAATATCGTCCAGCTTGATTGATGCGGGGTGGAGCAGTCTGGTAGCTCGTCGGGCTCATAACCCGAAGGTCATCGGTTCAAATCCGGTCCCCGCTACCATCTTCTACAAACGGTGTATGCGCAGCAAAGTCTTTAAAATGCTGGCAATCACATCTCACCGGTTTGTCGAAATGGTTCTACAGGTTTCTTTTAAAAAGCCCCTTCCTGTGAAGGGGCTTTTTGTTAGTAGCGCTTTTGCATAGCGGCGCTGCCGACTGTTTAAGAGTAGCTTTTTGCGAGCCAAGCGTGTCTGGCGTGCCGGCAGGGCCGGGCAGTCGACGACACATTTTCAGGTAACGCCAATCAGCCACCTAGCTTTTCTCATGACTCCTGGCCAGGTGCCTGATGCAACGGCTAAAGGAGCTTCGTCTGTGGCCACGAAACATGCAGCGCTGCACGCGCTGGTCGAGCCCGTTGTTGCCGCCATGGGCTTCGAGCTATGGGGCATTGACCATCTTTCTCAGGGCAAGCACTCCCGGCTTGTGATCTATATCGAGCGTGAAAGCGGCGTCAGCGTCGAAGACTGCGCCGATATCAGCCGCCAGGTCAGCGCCGTTTTGGACGTCGAAGACCCGATTCCTGGCGAGTATCGCCTGGAAGTCTCGTCGCCGGGCATGGCACGCCCCTTGTATACTCTGGATCATTTTACGCGCTTTCAGGGCCATCAGGTCGCGCTCAAGCTGCGCACCGCGTTCAGCGGTCGGCGCAAGTTTCAGGGGCTGCTCGCGGGGGTGGAGGGCGACGAAGTGTTACTTCAGCTCGACGACGAAGAGTACTGCTTTCCCATCGAAAGTATCGATGCTGCACACATTGTCCCGCAGTTCGACGACTAGGCTCGACGATTAAAAAAACGGCGGCCCCCCGGTTTGGGCGAGGCATAAAGGACAGGTTTACTGGCGAGGCATACGCATGAGTAAAGAAATTTTAATGGTCGTGGACGCGATCTCCAACGAGAAAGGCGTCTCGCGCGACGTCATTTTTGAGGCGGTCGAAGCGGCGCTTGCCAGCGCCTCACGCAAGCGTTTCGAACACGAAGAAGCCAACGTGCGCGTGTCGATCGATCGCCGCAGCGGCGACTACGACACCTACCGTTTCTGGACGGTGGTCGAGGACGACGAGTTCGAAACTCCGGACTACGAAATCAAGCAGACCATCGCCGAGCAGCGCGACCCGCCCCTGGCGCTGGGTGACATCGTCGAAGAGAAAATCGAGAACGCCGTTTTCGGTCGTATCGCCGCGCAAACCGCCAAGCAGGTCATCGTGCAGAAAGTGCGCGAAGCCGAGCGCGCCGAAGTCGTGCGTCAGTACGCCGACCGCGAAGGCGAGCTGGTCGCCGGTATCGTCAAAAAGACCACCCGCGACGGGTTGATCATCGATCTGGGCGAGAACGCCGAGGCGTTTTTGGCGCGTAACGAAATGATCCACGGCGAACGCTACCGCATGAACGAGCGGGTGCGGGCACTGCTGGTCAAGGTCGACGCCGACGCGCGCGGTGCCCAGCTTCAGCTGTCGCGCACCAATCCGCAGTTCATCATCGAATTGTTCAAGATCGAGGTGCCGGAAATCGCCGAGCAGCTCATCGAGATCAAGGGCGCGGCGCGCGATCCAGGCTCGCGGGCCAAGATTGCGGTCAAGACCAACGATCGACGCATCGATCCCGTCGGCGCCTGTGTCGGCATGCGCGGTTCGCGCGTTCAAGCGGTCTCCTCGGAGCTGCAAAACGAGCGCGTCGATATCGTGCTGTGGGACGACAACCCGGCGCAGCTAGTCATTAACGCCATGGCGCCTGCGGATGTCGCCTCCATTCTGGTGGACGAAGATGCCCACGCCATGGATGTCGCCGTCGCCCAGGACAATCTCGCCCAGGCCATCGGGCGCAGCGGTCAGAACGTGCGTTTGGCCTCGGAACTCACCGGCTGGCGTATCAACGTCATGACCGAGGACGAAGCCGAGTCCAAGCGCGAGCAGGAAATCGATAGCCTCGTGGACTCTTTCGTTCACCACCTGAGCGTGGACGAAGACGTTGCCCGCTTGCTGGTCGAAGAGGGGTTCACGACGCTGGAAGAAGTCGCCTACGTGCCGCTTGAAGAGATGCTCGAAATCGAGGAGTTCGATGAAGAGCTGGTCGAAGAGCTGCGCGCACGCGCCAAGGACGAGCTACTCACCATGGCGATCGCCTCGGAAGAAGCGCTCGATGGCGCGCAGCCGGCGGACGATCTGCTTGAAATGGAGGGCATGGAGCGCCATCTGGCCTTTATTCTCGCCAGCAAGGGCATCGTTACCATGGAAGATCTCGCCGAACAGTCTGTCGACGATCTGGTCGATATCGAGGAGTTAGACGAAGCGCGCGCAGCGGCACTGATCATGACTGCCCGTGCGCCCTGGTTTGAAGACGATAGCGAAGCGGCTTCGAACACACAGTAAACAGGTCACGGGCTTGGAGGGTCACAATGTCGGATATGACAGTTAAAGATTTTGCAGTAAAGGTGGGCCGCGACGTGCCCCGCTTGCTAGAGCAGATGAAAGAGGCGGGTCTCAAGCACGCCTCTGAAAGCGATGCGGTGTCCGAAGAGGACAAGCAGACGCTTTTGAGCTTTCTGAAGAAAAGCCACGGCGGCAGCGACGCCGCCGATGCGGGTAAAAACCGGATCACCCTGACGCGCAAGACGCGCAGCCGCATCAAAACCGGCGAGCGCGGCAAGACGATCGAAGTGCAGGTCAGAAAGAAGAAGACCTACGTCAAGCGCGCCGAAGAAGAGAAGCCGAAAGCCCAGGAGCCGGTTCACAGCGGCCCGCGCCAGCTGGTCGGCGACATGGCCGAAGCAGAAGCCGAGCGCAAGGTGCAGCAAGCGCGTGAAGCCGAAGCGCGCGCCGAGGCCGACAAGGCCCGCGCCGCCGAGGACGCCGAGCGTGCCAAGCAGGCCGAGGCATCCAACAAGGCCGTTGCTCCGGACATCGATGTTCCGCAGCTCGAGATAGACGAAACGCCCGCACCGGACGACATGCCCCCGGCACCGCCGAAAGAAGGCCGTACCGACCGTCGCACTGCGCCGCCGAAGAAAGCTGCGGCGAAGAAGAAAGGGCGTGACGAGGACGACGATCGCGGCGATCGCGAAGAGCGTAAGCGCGGTGGCGGGGCCAAGAAAGCCAAGCGCTCCGAACGCCGCGGCGGCCGTCGTAGCCCGGGCGGCAGCGGCAACGGTAAGCACGGCTTCCAGAAGCCGACGCAGCCGATCGTGCGCGAAGTCTCGATTCCTGAATCGATCAGCGTCGCCGAGCTTGCCGACAAGATGTCGATCAAGGCCAACGAAGTGATCAAGGCCATGTTCACCATGGGCGCGGCCGTGACCATCAACCAGACCATCGATCAGGACACCGCCGCGATCGTCGTCGAGGAGATGGGCCACAAGGTCAAGCTGGTCAAGGACGATGCGCTCGAAACCGAAATGATCGAGGGCATCTCCTACGAAGGTGAAGAGATCACTCGTTCGCCGGTCGTGACCGTCATGGGTCACGTCGACCACGGTAAGACCTCGCTGCTCGACTACATTCGTCGTGCCAAGGTCGCCACCGGCGAAGCCGGCGGTATCACCCAGCACATCGGTGCCTACCACGTGGAAGACAACCACGGCGGCGTCACCTTCCTGGATACCCCGGGTCACGCGGCGTTTACCGCCATGCGTGCTCGCGGTGCCAAGGCGACCGACGTAGTCATCCTGGTAGTCGCGGCGGACGACGGCGTCATGCCCCAGACCATCGAGGCGATCGAGCACTCCAAGGCGGCCGACGTTCCCATGGTCGTGGCGGTGAACAAGATCGACAAGGCGGGCGCGGATTTCGACCGTATTCGTAACGAACTCTCCCAGCACGGCGTTATTTCCGAGGACTGGGGTGGCGATACGCAGTTCGTTCACGTTTCCGCCAAAACCGGTGACGGTATGGAAGAGCTGCTGGAAGCCATCCAACTGGCCTCCGAAGTGCTCGAGCTCAAGGCCGTTCCGTCGGCACCCGGTAAGGGCGTGGTCGTCGAATCGCGTCTGGACAAGGGTCGCGGCCCGGTCGCTACGGTGCTGGTACAAAACGGCACGCTCAAGCGCGGCGACATCGTACTGGCCGGCCTGCACTACGGCCGTGTGCGCGCGCTGACCAACGAACTCGGCCAGCAGGTCGAGGAAGTGGGCCCCGCCATGCCCGTGGAAATCCAGGGCCTGGACGGCACGCCGGATGCCGGTGACGACTTCATGGTCGTGGCAGACGAGCGCAAGGCGCGCGAAGTCGCCAACTTCCGCCAGGGTAAGTACCGCGAAGTGCGCCTGGCGCGTCAGCAGAAAGCCAAGCTGGAGAACATGTTCAGCCAGATGGGTCAGGACGAGGTGGCCAAGGTCAACATCGTACTGAAGGCCGACGTGCAGGGCTCGCTGGAAGCGATCCGCGGGGCGCTCGAAGAGCTCTCCACTGACGAAGTGCAGGTGGCGGTCGTCTCTTCCGGCGTGGGCGGTATCACCGGTACTGACGCCAACCTGGCGCTGGCCAGTGAGGCCATCGTGGTCGGCTTCAACGTGCGTGCCGACGCCGCTGCGCGCGAAATCGTCGAGCGTGAAGGGCTGGATCTGCGCTACTACAGCGTCATCTACCAGTTGATCGACGAGGTCAAGCAGGCGATGAGCGGTATGCTCGCGCCGGAGTGGAAAGAAGAGATTGTCGGTATTGCTGAAGTCCGCGACGTGTTCCGTGCGCCGAAAATCGGTGCAATTGCCGGTTGTATGGTGGTTGAAGGCAACGTGCATCGTAATAAGAAGATCCGCGTACTGCGTGACGATGTAGTGATTTACGAGGGCGAGCTCGAATCACTGCGTCGCTTCAAGGACGATGTTCAGGAAGTTCGTAACGGCGTCGAGTGTGGTATCGGCGTCAAGAACTACAACGACGTCCAGGTCGGCGACAAGATCGAAGTCTTCGACCAGGTCAAGGTCGAGCGCACCCTGTAAGGGCCGCGAGGAGCAATCATGCGCGAATTCAAGCGTACCGACCGGGTAGCCGACCAGCTCCAGAAGGAGCTGGCGGTGCTCATCCAGCGTGAAATCAAGGACCCGCGCCTTGGCATGGTGACGGTCAGCGGCGCAACCGTCAGCCGCGATCTGGGCTACGCCGACATCTACGTCACCCTGTTGGGTGAACAGGAACCCGAGCGTATTAAGGAGAACCTGCAGGTGCTCAAGCGCGCCAGCGGTTTTCTGAGAAGCCAGATCGCCAAGCGCATCCAGCTTCGCCACGTACCGGAGCTGCGCTTTCATTTCGATGAAAGCGTGGTGCGCGGTCAGCAGCTGTCGTCACTGATCGACGAGGCGGTTTCGAGTGACCGCGCTCGTCAGGACGAAGACGACACGCCGGATGCGGGCGAGGAGCCGCGTTAATGGCGCGTCGCCGCAAGGGGTTGCCGGTGAACGGCGTGATGCTGCTGGATAAGCCCAAGGGCCTTTCCAGCAATCACGCGCTGCAACGGGTGCGCCGTCTCTTCGAGGCGCAAAAGGCGGGTCATACCGGCACGCTCGACCCCATGGCGACGGGCCTTTTACCGATTTGCCTCGGCGAGGCGACCAAGTTCTCCGCCCACCTGCTGGAAGCCGACAAGATGTATCGCACCCGGGTCGAACTCGGGGTGATCACAGACACCGGCGACGCTGAAGGCGAGGTGCTGGAGCGTCGCGCCGTGCCAACGCTTACCGAGCACGATATCGAGGCCGCGATCGCGCGCTTTCGCGGCGAGATCGACCAAGTGCCGCCGATGTACTCGGCGCTCAAGCACCAGGGCAAAAAGCTTTACGAGCTTGCTCGGGAAGGCAAGGAGATCGAGCGCAAAGCGCGGCGCGTGTGCATTCATGAGGCCCGCTTGATCGGCTTCGAGGGTGCTACCTTCGAACTCGAAGTGAGCGTGAGCAAGGGCACCTACATCCGAACGCTTGCCGAGGATATTGGCGCAGTGCTCGGGTGCGGCGCCCACATCAGCGCGTTGAGACGGCTCAAGACCGGACCGTTTGATAGTGAGGCGATGTGGACGCTCGAGGAGATCGAGGCGCTCGCCGATCAGCCCACCCGCGAGGCGACACTCATGCCCGTGGATGTGCTGGTCGATCATTTGCCGGCGCTCACGGTGGACGATACCGGCCACCAGCGCCTTTCTCATGGCCAGCCCGCGGCGATCGACGCCACGGCGCTTGGCCTCGAGAATCTGGCACGACTTTATTACGCCGACGCGTTTATCGGGCTCGGCGTTGTAAAGGGGCCGCAGGAAGTGGCCCCAAAGCGGCTGTTGAGTACGGTCGCTCGTTCGTAAATTCGTCGGAGAAACGTTGCAAGGATGCGGCGATCTGCGCGAAAATAGCCTTGAGACTGCAAATATGCGTGGTCTCACCCATTCAATGTTAAGCATATTGCTGACTGGAGAGACAGATGGCACTAACCGCTGAGAAAAAGGCCGAGATCGTCAACGAATATGGCCGCGGCGAGAGCGACACCGGTTCCCCCGAAGTGCAGGTTGCCCTGCTGAGCGCCAACATCAATGGCCTGCAGGACCACTTCAAAACCAACAAGCAGGATCACCACTCCCGTCGTGGCCTGATCCGCATGGTTAACCAGCGTCGTAAGCTGCTGGACTACCTCAAGCGCAAGGATTTCGAACGCTATCAGTCTCTGATTCAGCGTCTGGGTCTGCGTCGCTAAGACGCCTTGTCGGGTAGGCAGTTGCCTGCCTGACAGCAGAAAGGCACTTATTGAAAAGCGCTGGCAGCAATGCCAGCGCTTTTTTTTATGCCGTTTTCACGACGAGCCGCCCGTCTTGTAGCGCTGGGCGGTGGTGCTGGGCGTCTCGCCGAAGCGCTGCCGGTAGGCGCGGGTGAAGTGCGCCGGCTGAGTGAAACCGCTGGCCAAGGCCGCCTCGGTCACCTGGCAGTGGCTATCGGTGAGAAGCTGGCGGGCGCGGTCCAGGCGCATGCCCAAATAGCACTGCTGCGGAGTCTCGTTGAAGTGGCGTTGGAAAAGGCGCGTCAGTTGGCGCTGGGACTGGCCCGCTAGGCGGCAGATTTCGGGAATCGGCAGCGCTTGGGAGAGGTTCGCCTCCATCAATGCGAGCCCGCGCACCACGCTGCGCGAAAGGCCGCTGTAGCGCCCTGAGCGTGCACTCCCTTCGTGGCCGCCGGAGCGCTCGTGCACCAACTGGCGACCAACCGCGTCCGCCAGCGCCGGCCCGTGGGTCTGCTCGATCCACTCGAGCATCATGTCGATCCCGGCCACGCCCCCGGAGCCGGTCAGCCGGGTAGGGCTCTGCTCATAGCGCGCGGGGCTGACCTCGAGTTCGGGAAACTCCTGTTGAAAGGCCGGTACGCTCTCCCAGTGCAGCGCCACGCGGTGACCGGCGAGCACCCCCGCCCGGGCCAGAATGAAAGGTGCGGTGTCGAGCCCGCCAAGCCAGCCACCGTGGGCAGCGATCCGGCGCAGCACGGCGCGCTCTTTAAAGCCCACCGTGGCCTCGGCGTCGTAGGAAGAAACCACCATCAGCCGCGCGCTGTGATCGATCGACTCCAGCGCGCCGTCGACATCGATGCGCACGCCGTTGCTGGCCACCACCGCACCGCCATCCGCGGACAGCAGCTCCCAAGCGAACAGGTTGTGGCCAAAGCGATTGGCGACCCGCAGCGGTTCGAGAAGACAGAAAAGCGTCAGCATCGAAAATCGCGGCACCAGCCAGACGCTCAGGGTATAGGCCGCCTGCTCCGGCGTCAGCAGCGGCGGCGAATCCGGGCGAGGATAGGGCCATTCGAGTGAAGTTTCGGGGTTCATGGCGAATATGATCAATTACAAGGCTATTTATATCAAGTCGGTCGGGTCGTAAGCAGGCTAAGGTAGGGTGTTTTCCTAGCACACCCGTGGGAGGTGCCACCATGACTCATGTCATCGTCGAGCCGAATCAGCGCCGATTACGAATCGAACACGACGCCAGAAACGTGGCGCTGAGCGCGCTCTGGCTGCGCGAACGCAGCCCCGACGAAGCGACGCTGGACGCTTACACCGGCCAGCGCCTGATCGAGGCCGCCGAGCTGCCTTTGGATCTTGCCATCGACACCGCGAAGGCCGAAGGCGACACGCTGTCGCTGCGCTTCAGCGACGGCCACCAGGGCCGATTCTCCATCGCTGCGCTGCTCAACGACGCGCAGGACGAGGCGCCTCGCCGGCTCTGGAGCGCCAGTGATGCGCCGCGCACCGACGTCGACTTCGACCAGGCCTGCGGTGATGACGCCGCGCTTCTGGACATGCTCGAGGCACTGCACCGCGACGGCTTCGTCGTGGTGTCCAACGTGCCCGGCCGCGAAGACGGCATGCAGACACTGATCGACCGGGTCGGCCCGCTCAGACGCACCAACTGGGGCGGCATCGCGGATGTGAAGTCCGTGGCCAACGCCTATGACCTGACCATGACTCAGCGCGGGCTCGAGCCGCATACGGACAATCCCTATCGCGACCCGATTCCCGGCTACATTTGGCTGCACTGCCTGACCAACGCCGCCGATGGCGGCGACAGCACTCTGGCTGACGGCTTCAAGGCCGCCGAGCTTTTGCGCCAGCGCGACCCGGACGCTTACGCCTGCCTGACCCGAGTGACACCGCGCTTTCGCTACCAGGACGCGGACACCCATCTGGAGAGCGAAGGCCCGCTGATCGAACTCGACAGCGCCGGTACGCCGATACGCGTGCGCTACTCCAACCGCACCGAGAACGTGCCTGCGCTGGAGCCTGACGAGCTCGACGCCTACTACGCCGCCCGCCGAGCCTTCTACCAGCTGATCACCGGCGATGAGCTGACCCTCAATCTCAAGCTCGATGCCGGCCAGATGCTGATCATGGACAACTACCGCTTGCTGCACGGGCGTAGTGCCTTTCAACTCGCCGGCGGCGTGCGCCATATGCGCCAGGGCTACGTCGACCGGGACAGCACCGCCAGCCGTCGTCGCGTTCTGCAAAAGCGGCGCGCTCATCAGGGCGCAGGAGAGACCGCATGAAACAGGCGCGTTTTCGCTATTTCACCGAGGCCAAGCGTGACGACTGGGTGCTGATCGACGCCCGCTTTCGCGACTACGTCGACGACGCGCCGCGCCGCGTGCTCGCTCACCTGAAAAACCTCGCAGGAGACCACCACGGCTACCCTGTGGACCGCTACGAGCACTGCCTGCAAACCGCCACCCGGGCGCTGCGCGACGGTGCCGACGAGGAGATGGTGGTGTGCGCGCTGCTCCACGATATCGGCGACGACCTGACGCCAGCCAATCACGCCGAGATCGCCGCCGCGATCCTCGAGCCCTACGTCGACCCGCTCAACGTGTGGATGATCCGCCATCACGAGCTCTTTCAGGGCTACCACTACCGCCACTTCTTCGGCCAGGACCCGCACGCCCGCGAGCAGTATCGCGATCACCCGGCCTACGCGCGCACCGTGCGCTTCTGCGACGAGTGGGACCAGGCGAGCTTCGACCCGGAGTACGACACGCTGCCGCTTTCTCACTTCGTACCGATGGTCGAACGTGTCCTGCGGCGCACCCCGCGCGGCGGCCTGCCCGACCCGGTTCCAGAGGAGGCGCTGCGATGAAAAAGACCTGCGCCGAGCTTCTGCTCGAGCTGCTCACCGCCTACCGGGTCGATACCGTCTTCGGTATCCCCGGCGTGCACACCATCGAGCTCTACCGCTCGGTGGGCCAGTACCCGCTGCGCCACGTGACGCCGCGCCACGAGCAGGGCGCGGGCTTCATGGCCGACGGCTACGCCCGGGCCAGCGGCCGGCCGGCAGCCTGTTTCATCATTACCGGCCCCGGCATGACCAATATCGCCACCGCCATGGGCCAAGCGCTGGCGGACTCCATCCCGATGCTAGTGATCTCGAGCGTCAACCGCCGCGCCACGTTGGGGCGTGGGCAGGGGAGGCTACACGAGCTGCCCAACCAGCAGCAGACCCTTTCCGGGGTAAGCGTGTTCAGCCACACCCTGCACGACCCCGCAGCGCTGCCCGAAATCATCGCCCGTGCCTTCGCCGTGTTTCAAGGCGCCCGCCCGGGGCCGGTGCATATCGAGATTCCCATCGACCTGTTCGATGCCCCGGTGGACGTAGGCGAGGTGCGCCCCATCGAGGTGTTCCCGCCGGCGCCGGCGCCGCAAGCCGTGGCCCGCGCCGCCAAATGGCTTTCTCAGGCGAGCCGCCCGCTGGTGCTACTTGGCGGTGGTTGCGTGGCCGCGTCTGATGCCGCCCGTGCGCTCGTCGATCGACTGCAGGCGCCAGCGCTGACCACCATCAACGCCAAAGGCGTGCTCGGCCGCGACCACCCGCTCGACCTGGGCGCGACCATGAGCCTCCCCGCCGCCAGGCGCCTGGCCGCCGAGGCGGACGTGGTGCTGGCGCTGGGCACCGAGCTTGGCGAAACCGATTATGATCTGGTGTTCGACGAGGGCTTCGCGCTGACCGGCCGCCTGATTCGAGTGGATATCGACCCGGAGCAGCTCGGGCGCAACCAGCGCGCCGATCTTGCTTTGGTGGCGGACGCCGGCCAGACCCTGGAGGCACTGCTCGCCGCACTGCCGAAGGGGCAGACCCAGCCGCGCGCCGGAGACGACCGCGCCGCCGCAACCCGCCAGGCGCTGGCGCTCGAGCAGGACGCGGATCTTGCACCCTACGTGCCGCTCTACGCCACGCTCGATGCGGCGCTGCCCGAGGCGATCATCGTCGGTGACTCGACCGGCCCGGTCTACGCGGGTAACTTTCTCGTGGCCAGGGCCGCGCCGCGCTGCTACTTCAACGCCGCCACCGGCTACGGCACGCTCGGCTACGGCCTGCCCGCCGCCCTCGGCGCGGCCATCGCCTGCCCCGAGCGCCCGGTGGTCGCGCTGGTCGGCGACGGCGGGCTGCAGTTCGTGCTTGGCGAGCTCGCCACCGCGCGGGATCTCGCCCAGCCGGTGGCGCTGCTGATCTGGAATAATCAGGGCTACGACGAGATTCGCCGTTATATGGCGATGAACGAGGTGGACAAGCTCGGCGTCGACCTGACCGCGCCGCACTTCGAGGCGTTAGCCCAGGCCTTCGACTGTCGCTACCGGGCGGCGGGAGAGCCGGCCACGCTCGAGCGCGCGCTGGGAGAGCTTTATGAGGCCGCCTCGCCGCTGGTGATCGAGATCGACGCGCTGAGCTGGATGAACGCGATCGCAGAATAAATAATTTTACAATCGATGAAAGGAGCCTGACATGTTGGGAAGAAGTCTGCTGGCCACGATGATGTTGACCGCCCTGGTGCCGCTGACGGCCCAAGCCGCACAGGATGAAAGCGACGCCCTGCGTCTGGTGGTGCCCCCTTGGCCCGGGGTAACGGTAAAAAGCGAGATTCTGGCTCAGCTCGCCGAGCCGCTGGGTTATCGCGTCTCGCGCCAGGAACTGAGCTCGACGGTGGGCTACAGCACGCTGCAAAGCGGCGACAGCGACGTTTTCCTGGCTGGCTGGCTGCCGGCCCAGCAGGAGAGCTTCGATGCCGCCATGGCGGCGGGCAAGATCGTTGATCTGGGCAATAACGTCGAAGGGGCCCGAATGGGCTTTGCCGTACCCGGCTACGTGGCAGAAGCGGGCATCACCCGTGCCGAACAGCTTGCTGACCCCGAGGTGGCCGAGCGCTTCGACCGGCGTATCTACAGCATCGAGAACGGCTCGACGGTCACCGACATGATGGAGGTGGCGATCGACAACGATACCTACGGCCTCGGCGACTGGTCGATTTTATCCTCGTCGACCCCGGGCATGCTCAGCGAAGTGGCCGGCGCCGTGAGCGAGCAGCGCTGGATCCTGTTCTACGGCTGGACACCGCACTGGATGATTCCCGCCTACGATGTGCAGCTGCTCGAGGACCCCGAGGGCGTGTTCGGCCCGGACAGCGGCGGCAGCGACGTGCGCACCATCGTCGCCCGCGACTACGCCGAGGCGAACCCCAACATGCGCCGCCTGCTCGATCAGTTCCGTTTCACCGCCGACGAGCAGAGCGACTTCATCAGCGCCTATAGCCGCGAAGAGCGCGATCTTGAAGACGTGGCCCGCGAGTGGCTGGCCGAACACCCTGAGCGGGTCGACGCGTTTCTCGACGGGGTGACTACCCGCGACGGAGCGCCGGCGGCGAGCGTCGTCGAGGCGGCGCCATGAGCCGCGCCCAAATCGACGAGCAAGCGCTGCGCGACGACCTGGCCGCCGCTTATCGCCTCATCGCCCTGGACGGCATGGACGACGGGATCGACACCCACATTTCCGCCCGCCTGCCTGGCGAGCGCTTTCTGCTCAACCCCTACGGGCTGCGCTTTTCCGAGGTGCGCGCCGAGCAGCTGGTGACCGTCGACGGCGACGGCCGGGTGCTCGACGACCCCACCGGGCTCGGCGTCAATCCAGCCGGTTTCACCATCCACAGCGCTCTGCATGCCGCACGGCCCGAGGTCGCCTGCGTGCTGCACACGCACACCGTAGCGGGCGTGGCGCTGTCGTGCCTGGAAGAGGGGCTGCTGCCGCTCAACCAGTGGTCGCTGGAATTCTACCAACGCCTGGGCTACCACGACTTCGAGGGCATCGCGCTGTCGCTATCAGAGCGCGAGCGCTTGGCACGTGACCTCGGCGGCCACTGGGCGATGGTGCTGCGCCAGCACGGTCTTCTGACCGGTGGCAGGAGCATCGGCGAGGCGTTCTTGCGTATGCGAAACCTCGAGCGTAGCTGCCAGGCCCAGCTCGCCGCCCAAGCCACGGGGCGCCCGCTTCGTCCGGTGTCCGACGCCATGGCCGAACACGTCGCCCGCCAATACGAGGCTTGGGCGGCGAGTCCCCAGGGCACCGATTTAGCGTGGCAGGCGGAAAAGCGTCGCTTGGCGGATTCACCCAGTCAGCGATCCATCTAGTCACCATGGAGCTTTCATGCACTACTCACGACTGACCCAGCGTATTGCCGGCGAAGGCGCGGCGGCCTGGGACATTCACTACCGGGCGCTGGCCCGCCAGGCCGCCGGCGAGGAGATCACCGTGCTCTCCGTCGGCGACCCGGATTTCGCCACCCCCGAGCCGATCATCGAAAGCGCCGTGTCGAGCCTGCAGGGCGGCGCCACCCACTACTCGGACGTGCAGGGCAAGGCGGCGCTGCGCGAGGCGATCGCCGACGGTTATCGCCGCCAAGGCCTCGCGGTCGGCGCTGATAACGTGATCGTCATGGCCGGTGCACAGTGCGGGCTCTACGCCACCGCCCAGTGCCTTCTGGATAGCGGTGATGAAGTGCTGGTCTGCGAGCCCAACTACGTCACTTACGAAGCGGTGCTGCGCGCCACCGGCGCCGAGATGGTGCGCGTGCCGCTCGATCGCGACGCAGCATTTCGCCTCGACGTGGCGGCACTCGAGCGGGCGGTGACGCCGCGCACCCGGGCGATCCTGCTCAATAGCCCCCACAACCCCACCGGCCAGCTGATCGATGCGTCCACTTGGGAGGCGGTGGCCGCGCTTTGCCATCGCCACGATCTGTGGCTGATCTGCGACGAGGTCTATGCCGAGCTGATCTTCGACGGTGAGCATGTCTGCCCCGCCACGCTCGAGGGCATGGCCAGCCGCTGCGTGGTGGTCAGCAGCCTATCGAAATCCCACGCCATGACCGGGTGGCGGCTGGGCTGGGTGGTGGGGCCCGAGGCGCTGATCCAGCATCTCTCGAACCTGGCACTGTGCATGCTCTACGGCTGCCCGGACTTCATCCAGGACGCCGCCCACGCCGCGCTCACCGCGCCGCCACCGGGGCTTGACGCCATGCGCGACGCTTACCGCGCGCGGCGCGACGCGGTCTGTCAGGCGCTCGAGGAGAGCTCGGCAGTGGCGGCGATTCGCCCACCGGCGGGCATGTTCCTGATGGTCGACATTCGCGCCACTGGCCTCTCGTCTCAGGCCTTCGCCGACCGTCTGCTCGACGAGGAGCGCGTCTCGGTGCTCTCCGGCGAGGCCTTTGGCCCCTCGGCGGCGGGGTTCGTGCGCCTGAGTCTGACCGTCGACGCCGAGACGCTCGTCGAGGCGAGCCGACGACTGGTGGCCTGCGCCGAACGCGCGCTGGCCGAATTTTCCACCCACCGGGCCTCGGAGGCCATTCGCCTATGACATCATCATCCCGGACGTTTTCTCAGCACACTTCTCTCTCCTCACCCAACGCGCCGGCGGTATCGGCGCATAATCTCACCAAACGCTTCGGCGATCTCGACGTGCTCAAGGGTGTGTCGCTGGCGGTGCCCGAAGGCAGCGTCACCTCCATCATCGGCGCCAGCGGCTCGGGCAAGAGCACCTTGCTTCGCTGTATGAACCTTCTCGAACGGCCCGACCAGGGCGAACTGGCGATTGCGGATGAGGCGATTCGCTTCACCCGCAATCCCCAGGGCGACATCACCGGGCTCGACCGCGGCCAGCTGCAGCGGCTGCGCGCGAAGGTAGCGATGGTCTTTCAGCAGTTCAATCTCTGGCCGCATCTGACGGTGCTGGGCAACGTCATCGAAGCGCCGATGCGGGTCAAGAACCGCTCGCGCAAGGAGGCCGTCGCGCTCGGCGAGCACTACCTGGAGCGAGTCGGAATGGCGGATCGCCGCGACGCCTATCCCGCCTTTCTCTCCGGCGGCCAACAGCAGCGCGTGGCGATCGCACGGGCGCTGGCGATGGAACCACGCATCCTGCTTTTTGACGAGCCGACCTCGGCGCTCGATCCGGAGCGCGTCAACGAGGTGCTGGGCGTCATCCGCGGGCTCGCCGACGAAGGGCGCACCATGCTCATGGTCACCCACGAGATGCACTTCGCCCGCGAAGTTTCCGACCAGCTGGTCTACCTCGATAAAGGCTACATCGCCGCCGAAGGCAGCCCGGACGAGGTGTTCGACGACCCGTGCTGCCAGCGTTTCGTCGCCCCCGCCGCTTGAGGCCATTCATTAATAACTATTTTTAATAACAAGGGAGAACTTCATGCACGTATCGATCAAGACCGCCTTGGTACTGGCCGCCTTTACCACGACCGCCCACGCCTCCGCCGACGCGCCGCTGAACGTCGGGATTTCCGGCGAGCCCTATCCGCCGTTCACCTATAAAGCCGCCAGCGGCGACTGGACCGGGTTCGAAGTCGAGCTCGCCCACGCGATCTGCGCTGAACTCGAGCGCGAGTGCGAGATCGCGCCCACCGGGTGGAGCGGTATCATTCCGTCGCTGCAGGCCGAGCGCATCGACATGATCATGAACTCGATGTCGATCACCGAACAGCGACAGCGCGTGATCGCCTTCACCCGGCCTTACTACTTCACCCCCGGCGCCTACGTGGCGGCGAGCGAGCGCGAGCTGGTGATCCCCGACGACCTTGACGGGCTGGTAATGGGCGTGCAGTCGGCGACCACCAACGCCACCTACGCCCGCCGCGCGCTGCGTGACAGCGGCGTCGACGTGCGCCTCTACGATCAGGCCGAGCAGGTCAACAGCGACCTGTTGGCCGGGCGTCTCGATATCGTGCTGGCCGACGAGATCGCGATGCGCCAATTTCTGGCCCGTGACGAGGCCGAGGCCTTCGAGATCAAGGCGACCGCGCCCCACCACGACGCCTACGGCGAGGGGATCGGCATCGGCCTGCGCCAGCAGGACGAAACGCTAAAAGCCGCGCTCGATGAAGCGATAGCCGCGGTCGTTGATGAGGGTACCTGCGCACGGCTCTCCGAGCAGTTTCTGGGCACCGACGTATGCGTCTACCCCTGAGCGGGCCTGGCCGCCCGGTGCAAAGCCACCGGGCGCTTTTGAGTCACGCCTTTTTTACAAGCTAGACCGAGGATGTCGTCGATCATGACACCCATGATGTCGGAAGGGCTCGCCGATTGGGCCGGCCCGATTTTCAACGGCGCGCTGGCCACGATAAAGATCGCCGTATTGGCTTACGCGATCGGTTTACTGCTGGGGCTGATTGGCGCGGCCGCCAAGCTGAGCCCCTGGGCACCACTTCGCGGCGTTGCCATCGCTTACTCCACCTCCATTCGCGCCGTGCCGGAGCTGTTGCTGATTTTGCTGCTCTACTACGCCGGCAGCGAAGCGCTGGGCACGCTGCTCGCCCTGCTGGGCGTCGATGGCGTGCGCTTGACCGGCTTCGCCACCGCCGTGGGCGTGCTCGCCTTCGTTCAGGGCGCCTACATGACCGAGGTGTTTCGCGGCGCTATCCTGGCCATCCCCAAAGGCCAGTTGGAGGCGGCCGATGCTTTCGGCTTTTCGCGCTGGACGCGCTTTCACCGCTTCGTGCTGCCAGCCATGCTGCCCAACGCACTGCCGGGGATGTCGAATCTCTGGCTAATTCTGATCAAGGACACCGCTCTGATCAGCGTGATCGGCTTTAACGAGCTGTTCTTCACCATCCAGCAAGCCGCGGCCAGCAGCCGCGCCTATTTTCTCTTCTACGCCGCGGCGGGCGCCATTTACCTTGTGATCACGCTGAGCTCCACGGCGCTGTTCGCGCGCTTGGAGCGCCGCGTGCGCCGCACTCAACCGGTGGAGGCTTGAATGGATTTTTCCTGGCTCAGCGACCCGTTCTATCAGGAATATTTGTGGGAGGGTTTCGTCAACACGCTATGGCTGCTGCTGGTCTCTGCAGTGGGCGGGCAGCTGCTCGCCGTGGGCGTGGCGCTGGCGCGCCTGCGCGGGCCGCGCCCTCTTGCCTGGTTCGCCGCGGCTTTTTCAAGCGTGATTCGCGGCACGCCCTTGCTGGTGCAGCTGTTCTTCTTCTACTACGGCGTCGGCCACCTGCTGGAAGGGGTGCCAGGGCTTCGCGAGACCTGGTTCTGGCCGTTGATGCGCGACCCGTTCTTCTTCGGTGCGGTGACCTTCATCTGCAGCGTTGGCGCCTACTCCGGCGAAGTGATTCGCGGGGCCATGCTGAGCGTGCCGCCGGGCGAGTTGGAAGCTGGCCGCGCCTTTGGCCTCTCTGGGCGTCAGGTGCTCGTGAGGCTCTGGCTGCCCCGAGCGATCCAGCTCTGTCTGCCCACGCTTACCGGCGAGATGATCCTGCTGCTCAAGTCGATTCCGCTGGTCTCGACCATCGCACTGATGGATCTGTTACAGGCCGCCAACATCATCCGCGACGAAACCTTTCTGGTCTACGAGCCGCTGCTGCTGATCGCCGGTATTTATCTGGCCACCACCGTGGTACTGACGGTGACGCTGCGCCTGGTGGAGATCAACTTCCCCGGCATGCGGCCGCGCTCACGCCGCTGGCTGCCTGTTCGCTAAACGCACGGAAAAAAGGATCTGCGCGATGTCCGCATATTCCCCTCTCTCGTCTATCCCCACTCTCGACGAGCAGTTCATCGACAACGCCTGGCAGCCAAGCCGGGGCACGGCGCTGCTCGACGTCACCAACCCCTTCGACGGCGGCGTCATTGCCCGCGTGACCCGGGGCGATGCGCGGGACGTCGATGCCGCAGTGGCGGCGGCGCGGCGGGCGCTGCCCGGCTGGCGGGCCACCTCGGCGGCGCGCCGGGGCGAGTGCCTGGCAGCGATCGCCGAAGGGCTCGCTGCCAGGCGTGAGCCGCTGGTGGCGATGTCGAGTCTCAACAACGGCAAGCCGCTTGCGGAGGCGCATCAGGATCTCGACGATGCCATCGCTTGCTACCGCTACTACGCCGAGGCAGCAGCAGCGCTCGGCGAGCGCCAAGGCCAGCGAGAGCCTGGCGAGCAGGCGGAGCTGGAGGTGCGCCGCTACTGGGAACCGGTCGGGGTGGCGGGGCTGATCACGCCTTGGAACTTCCCGCTGGTGAGCAGCGCCTGGAAGCTCGCCCCGGCGCTCGCCGCGGGCTGCACCGTGGTGTTCAAGCCTTCGGAAGTGACGCCGCTGCCCGAGCGCGTGCTCGCCGAGGTAATGCACGAGGCGGGGGCCCCGGCGGGGGTATTCAACCTGCTGCTTGGCGATGGCGCCAACGTCGGCGCCGCGCTCGGCGATCATCCGGGCATCGACAAGCTCTCCTTCACGGGCAGCAACGCCGTGGGCGAGGCGGTGATGCGCGCCGCGGCCCACGGCACGCGCCCGGTGTCACTCGAACTCGGCGGCAAGTCGCCGATCATCGTCACCGAGGACGCGGATCTCGACCTCGCCTGCGAACTGGTGATCAACGGCATCTGCTACAACGCCGGGCAGATGTGTTCGGCTACCAGCCGGCTGCTGGTCCATGAACGCGTAAGCGAAGCGCTGTTCGAGAGAATCGACGCCGCCATGCAGGCGCTGCGTCTGGGCGACCCAAACGCACCGGACACCGACATGGGACCGGTGGTCAGCGCCCTTCAGCGTGAGCGTATAGAGGCCTTCATCGACCGCGCCCGCGAGACTGAGCTCGAAAGCCGCACCACGCTTGCGCCACACCCGGCCAGCGGCTTTTTCGTCGCCCCGCGGCTCTATCGCGATGTGCCTACCGACAGCGCCCTGTGGCGCGAAGAGATCTTCGGGCCGCTGCTTTGCGCGCGACACGTGACGGGCGACGACGAAGCGATCGCGCTTGCCAACGACAGCGACTTTGGCTTGGCGGCGACGGTGGTCGCGGGAAGCGATGATCGTGCCGAGGCGATCGCTCTGCGCCTGGAGGTAGGCAACGTCTGGTGTAATAGCGACCAAATCGCGCCGCCCCAGGGTAGTTGGGGCGGCATGAAGCGCAGCGGCATCGGCCGGGAGCTCGGCCCGGCCGGGCTCGAGGCTTATCTCGAGCTCAAGCGCATCTCGCGCTCGCGGCGCTGACACATCCGATAGCGCGAGCGCACTTCGTCGCGCTCCATGTAACATCCTTGCAGCCAGCGGTGTCCGGTGCTGCCCTCGAAGGCGTCGCGGGCGTGCAGCAGTCGGCGGTTGTCGAAGATCACCAGATCCCCCGGTGCGTAGCTGAAGCGCAGGGCGAATTCGGGTTCGCGCAGCAGCCGCTGCAGCATCATCAGCGCCGCGTAGGCAGTCTCGACCTCGTCGAAGGGCGCCTGCAGCGGCCCGCGTAGAAAGTCGGCGATGCGCACTTCGAGCAGCTCGCCGCGCTCGTTCAGGCGAATCATCGGCGAGTACCAGACGTAGTCGGTGACCCGAGCGGTATTGGCATAGCACCAGTGCACGCGGGTCAGCGTCTCGAAGGCGGCGGGGTGGCGCGCGCGCAGCGCCTCAGCGACAGCGAAACCGTCGAGCATCACCGCCTGGCCGCCCTCGACGCTGTTCTCCAGACAGTGCAGCATCTGCAGGCCCGGATGGTACTCGCGGGTCGGCAGGTCCGTGTGTGGCGGTAGCGCGATCGAGGTATAGGCGTTGGAGTCCGGGTTGGGCTTGGCCTTCACGTCGAACAGCTGGCCAAAATTGGTCGGACGCACCGGTCCGATTCGCCGGGCGATGGCCTCGAGTGAGCCGGGCTCGGTGGGCAGACCGCGCAGGCGCACCAATCCCTTGCCCAGCACGCTTTCGAGCGCCGGCTTCAGAATGCGTGCCTCTTCATCACTCCCCGCGTCGCTTTCGAGCAGCCCTGATGCGTCGAGGGTGTCCGCCACGCTCTCCGGGCCGCCGTGCCACAGCGTCACCGGTACCAGCGGCGCTTCGGGGTCGTCGGCATTGTCGTAGTCGTGGGCGCGCAGCCAGCCTGGGTGAAAGCGCAGGCGACTGTTATCGGAAGCGAAGGTAACCGCCAGGGCGCCAGCGGCGTCAATCTCGGCGCGCTCAACCTCGGGCCAGCCGGAAAGCTGCGAAAGATCCAAAATACGCTCGCGGGTGGCCGGGTTGATGGTGGTGTCGTCGGCGGCATTTTCGCGCAGCCAGATGCTGTGGTAGCGGCTCTCCCGTCCATCGCTCCAACGCAGGGTCACGATACGCGGCGTGGCGCTTACCGAGGCGATACTCGCCTCCACCGGCCAGGCGTCGTAGTCCGGCGTACAGGGCAGATCGAGAGAAGCGGTCGCGGTCGTCATGGAGCCTCCTTGGCGTTGTAAGATCCGCCGAGTATGGCGTCCTTTACCTGCCTCGACGCGACCAGATTCGACGCCGACTATGCACGATTCGACACTCCCCGTTGGCGTAGCTGGCTGGGCGTAACGCCGTGCTGGCGGCGAAAGGCGCGGGCGAAGCTCGAAGGCGAGGCGAAGCCGCAGGCAAGTCCCACCTGAACGACGCTGAGCGAGGTGGTGCTCAGAAGCTGGTGGGCGTGCTCGAGGCGCTTGGCCTGGTAAGCGCGCTGTGGCGAGGTGCCCAAGTGCTGGGAGAAGAGCCGTTCGAGCCGGCGCCAGGAGATGCCAAGCTCTTGAGCCAGCGCGCTGACAGGCAGCGGCGACTCGAGCCGGCTCTCCATCAGCGCGATTGCCCGTTCGAGCAGCGGGTTGGCAGGCGTGATCGGGTCGCGCTGGCGGCTAGCGGGCAGGCGCCCCTGATCGTGGATCAACTGCTCGCGCACCCGGGCGCACAGCGCCTCGCCGTGGCGGCGGCGAATCAGGTCCAGGCTCATGTCGATCGCCGCGCTACCGCCGGCGCAGGAAAAGCTTGAACTATCGACCTCGAACACCGACTCGACTGCATCGACATGGGGGAAGCGGCGGCGAAAATCCGGCAGGCACTCCCAGTGCAGCGTCACCGTCGAGTCGTCCAGGAGTCCGGCGGCGGCCAGCGCGTAGCAGCCGGTATCGACGCCGCCTAGCACGCACTCCTTTTGCGCGCGCAGCCAGTCGAGCAGCGCGTCGTCGATGGCGCGCAGCGGCTCGAAGCTTGCGCACACCGCCAGGCTCGTGACGCTGGTGGCGCTCTGCATCGGCGTGTCGACCTCCAAGGACATGCCGTTGGAGGCGATCACCGACGCTCCATCGCGGCTGATTACCTGCCACTGGAACAGCGTTGTGCCGCTGAGGCGATTGGCAATGCGCAGCGGCTCGATGGCCGAGAAGAAGGCGACCATGGCGAAGCGCGGCAGCAGCAGAAAACCGATTTTCTCGGGCGTGGTCGCCGGGGGCTCTAGTCTCATGGGCAAAAAGAATACACCACCGCCGATGGTGAGGGCAGGGAGTGAGGCCCGGCGCGGGGCTATTTCGGGTTTCTGGTGGCCCTTGAAGGCTACACCGCCTAGAATAGTGGCAGTCAAAACGACCCCAGAAAAGACAAGTAGCTATTTTATGTTAAAGGAAGTCGCCGTGAATCCGGTAAAAAAGACGTTTCAATTTGGCCGCAGCACCGTCACCCTGGAAACCGGGCGCATCGCCCGCCAGGCAAGCGGTGCCGTTATGGTCACCATGGACGACACCGTGGTGCTGTGTACTGTCGTCGCCAAGAAAGAAGTCAGCCCTCATCAGGCTTTCTTCCCGCTGTCGGTGCATTACCAGGAAAAGACCTACGCGGTCGGCAAGATTCCCGGCGGCTTTTTCAAGCGTGAAGGGCGCCCCACCGAGAAAGAGACGCTGACGTCGCGCCTTATCGACCGGCCGATCCGTCCGCTTTTCCCGAAGGGCTTCATGAACGAAGTGCAGGTGATCTGTACCGTTCTTTCCACCGATCGTAATCACGATCCGGATATCGCGGCGATGCTCGGCACCTCGGCGGCGCTTTCGATCTCCGGCGTGCCGTTTAACGGCCCGATCGGCGCGGCGCGTGTCGGCTTCAGCGAAGAGCAGGGTTACTTTTTGAACCCGACCGTCGAAGAGCTTGCTACCTCCGAGCTCAACATGGTCGTTGCCGGCACCCAGAACGCCGTGCTGATGGTCGAATCCGAAGCCCAGGAGCTTTTGGAAGACGAGATGCTCGGCGCCGTGCTTTACGGCCATCAGGAAATGCAGGTCGCCATCAGCGCCATTCAGGAACTGACCCAGCAAGCCGGCAAGCCGCGCTGGGAGTGGCAGGCCGCTGAAGAGAACGCCGCGCTCAAGTCCGCCATGGCCGAGCAGTTCGAAACGAAGGTGGGCGAAGCCTACCGCATCACCGACAAGATGGAGCGTCAGGACGCGCTGGCCGCGCTGAAAGAGCAGGCCATTGAAGCGCTGGGCGCCGTTGACGGTGAGCCGGTCAACGACAAGTTCGACCGCGACGAAGTGAAGGGCGCGTTCTCGAGCCTCGAGAAGCGCGTGGTGCGCTCGCGCGTGGTCAAGGGTGAGCCGCGTATCGACGGCCGCGACAACACTACCGTTCGTCCGCTTGCCATCGAAGTCGGCGTGCTGCCCAAAACCCACGGCTCGGCGGTGTTCACCCGCGGCGAGACCCAAGCGATCGCCGTCGCGACCTTGGGCACGCTTCGCGACTCGCAACTGATCGAATCGCTTGAAGGTGAGCGCAAGGACCGCTTCATGCTGCACTACAACTTCCCCCCCTACTCGGTGGGCGAAGCCGGCTTCATGGGCGGGCCGAAGCGTCGTGAAATCGGTCACGGTCGCCTGGCGCGCCGCGGTGTGCAGGCGATGCTGCCCTCTGAAGACGAATTTCCCTACACCATTCGCGTGGTCTCCGAAATCACCGAATCCAACGGCTCGAGCTCCATGGCCTCGGTGTGCGGCTCTTCGCTGGCGCTGATGGACGCGGGTGTTCCGCTGAAAGCGCCGGTCGCCGGTATCGCCATGGGCCTGGTCAAGGACCCGGAAGGCTACGCGGTGCTGACCGATATCCTGGGTGACGAAGATCACCTCGGCGATATGGACTTCAAGGTCGCGGGTTCCGAAGAGGGCGTTACGGCCCTGCAGATGGACATCAAGATCGAAGGCATCAACGAAGAGATCATGGAGACCGCGCTGCAGCAGGCCCACCACGCGCGCATCGCGATCCTCGAGCAGATGAACGCCGTGATCAACCATAGCCGCACCGAGGTGTCCGAGAACGCGCCGTCGATGGCCACCATCAAGATCGACCCGGAGAAGATCCGCGACGTTATCGGCAAGGGCGGCGCGACCATTCGCAAGATTTGCGAAGACACCGGCGCGTCTATCGATCTCGACGACGACGGCACCGTGCGTATCTACGCCGAAGACAAGAAAGCGGCCAAGGCTGCGATCGACACGGTACTGGCGATCACCGCGGAAGCCGAGATCGGCAAGCTCTACAATGGCAAGGTCGTGCGGATCGCCGACTTCGGCGCGTTCGTGAACATCATGCCGGGCACCGACGGGCTGGTGCACATCTCGCAGATCGTCCAGGAGCGCGTCAACAACGTACGCGACTTCCTCAACGAAGGCGACGACGTGGTGGTCAAGGTGCTCGACATCGACAACCGCAACCGCGTGAAGCTCTCCATCAAGGAGATCACCGAGGAAGAGAAAGCGGCCTTCGCCGCGCAGAGCGAAAGCGCCGCCGAGTAAGCTTGACCGCGGTGTTCACTCCGCCCCCGCAGCCCTAGGCTGCGGGGGCGGAATCGTTTGGATACGCAGGACGTTAGGAGAGGGCATGGAGCAGCAGGCAAGGTGGTGGGCGGTCATTGCGGTCATGAGCGGCATCTTTCTACTGGTGACCGCCGAGCAGCTACCGATTGGGCTGCTCTCTCAGGTTGCGCTGGATCTGGGTGTCACTGAGGGTACCGCCGGGCTGATGGTCACGGTGCCCGGCGTGGTGGCGGCGCTCTCCGCACCGCTTCTCCCGGTGGCGGTAGGCCGGCTCGATCGGCGGGTGATGCTCACTGGCCTGATGATCAGCATGACGTTTGGAAGCGTGCTCTCGGCGATGGCGGAAAGCTTTGTGTTGCTGCTGGCTGCGCGTGCGCTGATCGGCATGAGCATCGGCGGCTTTTGGGCCATCGCCGGCAGCATCGCACCGAGGCTCGTGCCCGAGGAGAAGGTTGCCCGCGCGATGACGATCATTTTCGGCGGCGTGACCGCGGCCTCGGTGCTCGGCGTGCCGCTGGGCACGCTACTTGGGGATATCAGCAGCTGGCGCTGGGTGTTCGGCGGGCTTGGCGGCTTTAGCTTGCTAACCGCCGGGCTGATCTGGCTGTGGCTGCCAACGCTGCCGCCTCGCGAGCCGGTACGCCTTGGCATGCTCTTCCAGCAGGTGTTCAACCGCGGTGTGCGCGTAGCGGTGCTCACCACCGCCTGCGTGGTCGTGGGCCACTTTGTTGCCTACACCTTCATCAGCCCGATTCTGCAGGATATCAGCGGTATCGAGCAGCGCAATGTCAGCACTCTGCTGCTGCTCTACGGTGCCGCCGGCCTCATCGGTAACGTGGTGGCAGGCATGAAGGCGGCGCGCAACCCCTACGCCGCCGTGCTGGCCATTCCGGTACTGTTGCTGCTGGTAGTGGCCAGCTACCCGCTGCTGGGCACCCAGCCGGTCAGCGGCGTGGCGCTGTTAATGGTGTGGGGGGCGATCTTTGGCAGCATCTCGGTGAGCATCCAGACCTGGATACTGCGCACCGCGCCGAATACCGAAGCGGCCACCGCGCTGATGGCGTTCGTGTTCAACATGTCGATCGGGGTCGGGGCGCTGATCGGCGGGCGAGTAGTCGACGCCACGAGCCTGCCCACCACCATGTGGGCCGCCGCGGTGCTGTTTCTGATCGGCGTGGTGCTGGTCGCGCGCACGCCGTCAAGGCTGGTCAACGGGGGGCGGATTCGCTGAGGGTCGAATCTGGAGGTTGCGGGTTTCAAGAACGGTGGCCCGACAGCAGCCCTACGCGGGGGCGCTGTGAATACCTCCCTGTACGCTACTTTCGCCATCCCTGGCGAAAGACCCCCGCGTAGGGCGACTTCCGGTCGCGTCTGGGTGCGAGATAACCAAAAAGCCTCGGCAAATTGCCGAGGCTTTTTAATTTACTGCTGGTCAGGTTTACTAGCGCTCGATCGCCAGCGCCACGCCCTGGCCGCCGCCGATGCACAGCGTCGCGAGGCCCTTCTTGGCGTCGCGGGCGATCATCTCGTGAATCAAGGAGACCAGCACGCGACAGCCCGAGGCGCCGATGGGGTGGCCAAGGGCAATGGCGCCGCCGTTGACGTTCACTTTCGACACGTCCCAGCCAAGCTCCTTGTTGACCGACATCGCTTGGGCGGCAAAGGCTTCGTTGGCTTCGACCAGGTCCAGGTCCTCAAGGCTCCAGCCCGCTTTCTCCAAGCAGCGCCGGGTCGCCGGTGCCGGGCCGATGCCCATGATCGCCGGATCCACGCCGGCATTGGCGTAGGCCTTGATACGCGCCAGCGGCTCGAGCCCCAGCTCTTTCGCCTTCTCGGCCGAGCAGACCATGACCACCGCGGCGCCGTCGTTGAGTGACGAGGCGTTGCCCGCGGTCACGGTGCCGTCTTTCTTGAATGCGGGTTTCATGCCGGCGAGCTTCTCGGCGGTGACTTCGCGCGGGTTCTCGTCGGTGTCGAACACGATCGGGTCGCCCCGGCGCTGAGGAATCTCGACCGGCACAATCTGGCTCTTGAACTTGCCTTCCTTGATCGCGTTGGAGGCGTTCTGCTGTGACTGGGCGGCGAATTCGTCCATCTGCTCGCGGGTGATGCCGTACTTCTCGGCCAGGTTTTCGGCGGTGATGCCCATGTGGTAGTCGTTGAAGGCGTCCCACAGGCCGTCGTGCACCATGGTGTCGATCGCTTTCCAGTCGCCCATGCGCTGGCCCTGGCGCGAGTGCGGCAGCACGTGCGGCGAGGCGGACATGTTCTCCTGGCCGCCGGCGATGATCAGGTCGGCGTCGCCGCAGAGGATCGCTTGCGTTGCCAGATGCACCGCCTTGAGCCCGGAGCCGCATACCTTGTTGATGGTCATGGCCGGGACGGAGTCCGGCAGGCCCGCCTTGATCGAGGCCTGGCGCGCCGGGTTCTGGCCGACACCGGCGGTCAGCACCTGGCCGAGCAGCACTTCGTTGACTTGGTCCGGCGAGACACCGGTGGAGGCGAGGATGTCCTTGATGACGTATGAGCCGAGATCGCTTGCAGAAATACCCGCGAGCGAGCCGCCGAAGCTACCCACCGCGGTGCGCCGTGCGGCGACAATGACCACTTCTTGCATGACAGAACTCCCGATATGAATAAGGCCGTGGGCCTGTGAACGCGCCTGTTTGTTTCAAGCGTCAGTTGTTTCAAGCGTTAGCTGCTTCAAGCGTTTGGTTATTTTAAGCGCCTGATTGTTTCAACCTGGTTGTTTCCAGCGTGTTCTTTCAGCATAGGGAAAGTTGTGCGTTGCGACAATACGCCATTGGCTCGCGCGCGAAGGGCTTGCGTAGGCTATTGGCCCAGCGTGACGCGGACGTTGTCGATCAGCCGCGCCGGGCCGAGTTTGGCCGCGGCCAGCAAAATGGCCTCGCGCGTCTGCGGCGTGACCGGGCCGAGCTCGGCGCTTTTGAGCTCCACGTAGTCCGGCGCAAAGCCCGCCGCGCCGAGTGCGGCAATCGCCCGGTCAAGCACGGTTGGGGCCGGCTCGCCGCGCTCGAGCGCCGCTTTGGCCGACGTGAGCGTTTGGTAAAGCGCCGGGGCGGTGGCGCGCTCGGCCTCGTTTAAATAGCCGTTGCGCGATGAGAGCGCCAGTCCATCCTCGGCGCGCTGGGTCGCAACGCCCAGTATCTCGATCGGCAGGTGCAGATCCGCCGTGAGCTTTCGAATGACCGCCAGCTGCTGGTAATCCTTCTCGCCGAACAGGGCGATGTCCGGCTGTACCAGGTTGAACAGCAGGGTCACGACGGTCGCTACGCCGTCGAAGTGGCCAGGGCGTGCGCGCCCGCAAAGTCCCTCGGACACCACGGGCACCTGCACCCGGGTCTGGCCCTCCAGCCCGTTGGGGTAGAGCGCGGCAGCGGACGGGGCGAACAGCAGATCGCAGCCGGCCTCGGTGAGTTTGGCCTGGTCCGCATCCAGCGTGCGCGGGTAGGCGTCGAGATCTTCCGTGGGGCCGAACTGCATCGGGTTGACGAACAAGCTCGCCACCACGATATCGGCGTGGCGGCGCGCGGTTTCCACCAGCGCCACGTGGCCGGCGTGCAGATTGCCCATGGTGGGCACCAGCGCGATGCGCTTTCCGGCGTGGCGATGCTGGGTGAGCGTGGCTCGTAAATCGGCTAAGTCGTGCAGCGTGCGCATGGTAAAATCGCCTGACAATGGAGCTTGAAAGTTAAACGGGATTAGCGGCTAAAAACAGTGCTCGGCGGCGGGAAAGGCGCGGCTTTTGACCGCCGCATGATAGCCCTCGAAGGCCCCTGAAATGCTGTCGGCATCAATCATGAAGTTTTTGACGAAGCGCGGCGTGTGGCCGTGGGTGACGCCAAGCACGTCGTGCATCACCAGTATTTGCCCATCGGTATCGGGGCCGGCGCCGATCCCGATCACCGGCACCGACAGTGCCTCGGTCACGGCCTTGCCAAGGCTTGCCGGCACGCACTCGAGCAGGATGATCGAAGCGCCGGCGTCCACCAGCGTGTTGGCATCGTTCAGGATACGCTCGGCCGCCGCGGCGTCGCGGCCCTGCACCTTGTAGCCGCCGAGCTGATGCACGGCTTGCGGCGTCAGCCCCAGGTGCGCGCACACCGGCACGCCCCGGCGGGTCAGCTCGCGCACGCCGTCGGCCATCCACGCCTCGCCTTCGACCTTGACCATTTCGGCGCCGGCGCGCATCAGCCGTCCGGCGTCCTTCAAAAGCGTGTCGGTCGTGGCATTGCTCATGAAGGGCACATCCACCATCAACAGGCTCTCGCCCTTGCCGCGGGCGGCGCACTCGGTGTGGTAGCAGATGTCATCGACGGTCACCGGAAGGGTGCTAGTGTGGCCTTGCAGCACCATGCCTAGCGAGTCGCCCACCAGCAGCACCTCGATGCCGGCGCGGCTGGCCGCACTGGCAAAGGAGGCATCATAGGCGGTCAGGCAGCTAAACGGCTCATTGGCGCGCTTCAAGGCGCTGAGAGTGCTGATGGTGACGGGTTTCATGGCGGGCTCTCTGTCCTGGGGAATGCGGGAGCATTCGTCGGTTCGCGATAGAGGGCCCGATTGTTACCCGGGAAAGCGCGCGGTGTCGAGCGGGCAAAAGGTCTAGCCCGGGCCATCCTCGACCATCCGCTGAAGGCCGGGCTCAGCGATGCGCTGGAGCCAGTGTTCGAGCGGGCGCTCGAACACGATGAGCGTGGGGTTAAGCTCCTTGAGCGGCACCAGTACGAAGGCGCGCTCTCGCATGTGCGGGTGGGGCACTTTAAGGCGCCGATGCTCGATACAGGCATCGTCGAAAAGCAAAAGATCCAGATCGAGAGTGCGCGGGCCCCAGTGCCTGAGCCGACGGCGGCGGTGGCGCTGCTCGAGACCCTGAAGCTGATCCAAAAGCGCAAGCGGTGAAAGCGCGGTCTCGAGCTCGACGACGGCGTTGACGAAGTCCGGCTGATCCTGGGGGCCGACCGGGCGGCTGGCGTAGAGCGACGACACAGCCTTGACGCTGCTTAGCGGCATCTCACCAAGTTCTTTGATCGCCAGGCGTACCTGGCTCACCGGCTCGTCGAGGTTGCTGCCAAGGCCGATATAGGCCCGCGCGATCTGCATGCCACTCATCAATCGGGCTTGCGCGACGGCTTGCGGCGTTTCTTGCGCCGCCGGTCGCCCTGGCTTGCCGGGTCGCCGCCGACCTTTTGCAAAAGCCGGCGCTGTTCGTGCTCGTCGCCCTGCTGGAACGCTTCCCACCAGTCGCCCAGACCGCGGGGAAGTTCACCGGCCTGCTCGCGCAGCAGCAGCAGATCGAAAGCGGCGCGAAAGCGCGGATGCTCGCGACTCTGGAACGCGCGCTTGCCGCGGCGTTGCGGCAGGCGCGCCTGCAGCTCCCAAATTTCGCGCATCGGCATGCCGAAACGCTTGGGAATCGAGATGTGCTGAAGCTGGCGCATGACCACCTGCTGGGACGCGGTTTGCAGCGCGGGTACCGCAGGCATGCCCTCGTTTTCAAGCGCCGCGGCACGAAGCGCCACCGGCCCCCACAAAAACGCCGCGAACAGAAACGCCGGGGTGACTGGGCGGTCATTGGCGATGCGCTGGTCGGTGTTTCTCAGCGCCTGCTCGATCAGCGTTTCGACCCAGGCCGCGTCCGCCATCGCTTCTTCGGCTTCGGGGAAGAGCATGCCGAACAGGCCGTAGTGGCTGAGCAGTTGGAAGGTGAGCAGCCCCTGGCCGGACATGAAGAGCTTGAGCGCTTCGTCGAACAGCCGCGCCGGCGGAATTTGCAGCAACAGCGGGGCAAGATCGTACATCGGCGCTTCGGTGTCCGGGGCGATCTCGAAGCCGAGCTTGGCGGCAAAGCGCACCGCGCGCAGCATGCGCACCGGGTCCTCGCGATAGCGGGTCGCCGGGTCGCCGATCAGGCGCAGCGTCCGCGCGTTGATATCGCCAATGCCGCCGGCGAAGTCGTGGATCGAGAAGTCGGCGATGCTGTAATAGAGCGCGTTGACGGTGAAGTCGCGACGCAGCGCGTCCTCTTCGATGCTGCCCCAGACGTTGTCGCGAAGCAGCAGCCCATCGTCGGACTGCTGGGCGATATTGTCACCGTGCTCGTCCTGGGGTTTGCCACGAAAGGTCGTGACTTCGATGATCTCGCGCCCGAAGCGTACGTGAACGATGCGAAAGCGCCGGCCGATCAGCCGTGAGTTGCGGAAAAGGTCGCGCACCTGCTCGGGCGTGGCGTTGGTCGCGACGTCGAAATCCTTGGGCGTTTCACCCAGCAGAGCATCGCGGATGCAGCCGCCGACCAGGTAGGCCTCATAGCCCGCGCCGTCCAATCGATAAAGAACTTTCAAGGCGGCATCGCTGATCTGCTTGCGCGACACAGGGTGCTCGGAGCGGGGGATGACTTGGGGCGTCAGGGCCTCGACGGGGCTGTCTGGGGAATCGAGCAGTTTTTTCAATTGCTCTCCCGAACCAGGTAAAAAACGGGTAAGTCCTCTAAACATGCGATGGTATCGACTCGCAGTTAAAACGTAGGGTATTTAACAAAAGATTTGGTAAATGATAAGTCGACGAGTGTAGCCGACCCCCAACGCCTTGCAAAGCATTGAAACCGGGATTGCCAAAAACACAGCGCGTTGGCGGGTGGATCGCCGCGTTTTAACGCCTTTTAGCGCGATCTTCAAGACACGCTCTCAAAGGCACGGTTTTCAGAGCAAGGTCGTCGAGGCACCGTAAAACACAGTGCCCAGACGCGGAAAGGGGAGGCCAAGTGGGCCTCCCCTGTCAATTCGTTTAGTTCAGCATCCATGCTGCTATTTTTCTTCATGATGGCACATCGCCCTGAATACGCACCGCAGTCAAAAAGCTGTACTTATTGGGCCTCGTCTTGCCAGGCCTTGACCGCCTCGTATTCAAAGCAATAATCCAACCGCGAACTTTTCTCTCCCGGCGAGTTGTTGTTGGCTCCGGGGTGTACGGCTCGAAACGCTTGTTGTTATTCGTCGTCTCCTGCGTACGTCGCGTCCATTTTCGGGCTTTGCTATCGATTGTTGTTATTCTTGCGCCACTCATGGCGCCAGCACTTTCTGAGACGTTAGCCATTTGTTGTTATTGGTGCCTTGTCTCACCCTCGCCCTGTTGTTTTTGTTGTGGCGAGGTTTTCGCGGTACGGCTCGTTGTTATTGTTGTGAGCGCTATCAAACCGCTGCCCGATTTATTCTTCTTACCGAGTAATACTGCACCTGCCGTGCCACTTGTCGAAAAAAAGCGCTATTTCATTGGCTTGTAAAATTTCAGAAAATTTTGCGCGGGCCAGGCGCTTGAAGTGTTACCTCCAAAACGGCGTTTTTTAACCCTCGATGTGTGGGAAGGTAACAGGGCAAAAAAGCTAAATTCAGGATATTTCTTTTTCAAATCAGGCTATTGGACGTTAGTTGTAAGTGATGTAGCGCAGTTTCAGAGATGAGCTTTTTCTAGCCCTGATCCGGGCGCTTGGCGGTCTTTTTGCGCGGAATGCCCAGCCGCTGACGCCGCTCCCACAGGTTTTTACGGCTGATGCCCAGTTTTTGTGCAAGCTCGGTTTCGCTCATCTGATCCTGGTGCTCCAAAACGAAATGCTGAAAATAGTCCTCGAGGGACAGATCCTCTTCGTCTTCGAGCGCCTCCTGGGAATCCGACGCGGCGGGAGGGGCGGGGCGGTGGGTCACCGGGCCAAGGCCCAGGTCGTCCGGGTGAATCAGGTGGCCTTCTGCGAGAATCACGCCGCGCTCCAGGGCGTTTTCCAGCTCGCGCACGTTACCGGGCCAAGGGTAATCCTGCAGGTCCTGGCGCGCGGCGCGGGAGAGCCGTAGGCCCTGGCGTTCGTGGCGCTTGCAGGCTTTCTCCAGCAGGATGTCGGCGATTTTCAGCACGTCCTCGTCGCGCTCGCGAAGCGGGGGCAGCGCGATTTGCATGACGTTCAAGCGGTAGTAAAGATCCAGGCGAAACTCGCCGCTTTTGGACAGCGCGCGCAGATCGCGGTGGGTGGCGGTGATCAGGCGGATATCCACATGGCGCGTTTCGACGGAGCCGATCTTGCGGATTTCGCCCTCCTGCAGCACGCGCAGAAGCCGCGCCTGGGCATCCAGGGGAAGCTCGCCTATTTCGTCGAGAAACAGCGTGCCGCCGTCGGCGGCTTCAACCAGCCCCGTGCGGGCGGCACTGGCGCCGGTGAAGGCGCCTTTTTCATGGCCGAACAGCTCGGATTCGATCAGCGTTTCGGGAATCGCGGCGCAGTTAACGCAGATCAAGGGGGCCTGGGCGCGCTTGCTCTGCTGGTGAAGCGCTCGGGCGACCAGCTCCTTGCCGGTGCCGGACTCGCCCTGGATCAGCACGCTGACGTCCGCCGGCGCGGTCTTTTTGATGCGCATGTAGACGTGCTGCATGGCGGCGCAGTCGCCGATCATCATCGATCGGGTGCCGCGTTCGTCGGTGATCGAGGGAGCGCTGCCCGAGGCCATGGCGCGCTTGTGCAGGATGCCCTGCACGGTTTCGAGCAGTTCGTCGTGATCAAACGGCTTGGCGACGTAGTCCACCGCGCCGAGCTTGAGCGCCTCGATGGCCGAGCGCATGCTGGCGTAGCTGGTCATCATCAGTACCGGCGCCGGGGCGGCGGCCTCGATCAGCGCAGTGCCCGGGGCCCCGGGCAGGCGCAGATCGCTAATGATGAGATCGAACTCCGACAGTGCATGCGTTTGGGCCTGCTCGACGCTGTCGGCCTCGACGACCTCGAACTGGCTGCGTTCCAGAAGGCGCTTCAGGGCGCTGCGAATAATCGCTTCGTCTTCAACAATCAGTATCCTAGCCATGTGCGGGTCGATCATCCTGTTGGTAAAGCGGCAGCCAAAGCGTCATGGCGGTGCCGCGCGATTGTCCGCTGGGGGGCGAGGCGCACTCGATCCGGCCCTGATGTTCGCTGATGATTTGGTAGGCCACCGACAGCCCAAGCCCGGTGCCTTCCCCCGGCGCCTTGGTGGTGGTGAAGGGCTCGAACAGATGATCCTTCACGCTCGGCGCAATGCCTTCGCCGTTGTCGGTCACCCGCCACCACACAAGCCCGTTGTGCTCGCCGGCCTCGACGGTGACCCGCCCCGGCGCCTGGCAGGCGTCCCGGGCGTTACCCAATAGATTCACCATCACTTGGGTCAAACGCTGGCGGTCGCCCTGAACCATGAGTGCGGCCGGGCAGGCGTTATCGAAGGTGACATCCTCGCCCGAGCGGGCCAGGTGGATCAAGTGCAGCGCGTCGTCGGTGATTTGACCCAGCGCGACCGGCTCGGCGGGCGGGGCCAGCGCCTGGCGCCCACCGTGGGCGAAGCCGACCAGTGAGTTGACGATCTTGCTCACCCGCTCGGTCAGCGTCTGGATATGGTCGGCGGTTTCCAGCAGCGCCGGGTCGTCAGTGTCGAAGCGCAGATTCTGAGCAAGCGACGAAATGCCGGTAATGGGGTTGCCGATTTCGTGAGCGACCCCGGCGGCGAGCTGGCCGATCGAGGCAAGCCGCGCGGCGTGCACCAGCTCCTCCTCCAGCCACTTCATTTCGGTGTGATCCTCGACGAGGATGACGCTGCCGCCGCGGCTATCGAGCCCGCTCAGCGCCGCCTTGTGCAGCGTGAGAAAGTGATCGCGGCCATGCAGATTGACCGGCTGTTTATAGAGCGGCGCGCCGGTGGCGCTGAGCGCTTGGGCCAGAAGCGCCGGCCAGGGAGCGGGCAGGCTGTCGCGGTGAGCGCCGATGACGCTTTCGCCGCTGATACCCGAGAGCTCGGACAGCGCCTGGTTCCAGAGCGTGAGTTCGTCGTCATCGCCGAGCACGCAAAGCCCGACCGGCAGATAAGCCAGCGTCTGGCGGTGGTGGCGGCGCAAGCCGTCGAGTTCGCGGGCAAGGCCTGTTAGCCGTGAGCGGTAGGCCTCGAGTCGGCTCTCGACGAAGTGGATGTCGTCGGTGCCCGGCGTGTCGTCGTGGCGGTAGGGCAGATAGCGGTCGACGATGTCGCGGGCAACCGACGGCCCCATCAGCCCGGAAAGGTTCGCCTGAATGCGGTCGCGCAGCCGGCGCAGCGCGTAGGGGCGGCGCTCCTCCGGGCCGAGGTTGAGCGCCTTGAGCGCCCGTGCGACCTCGCGATCGGCGGCTTCGTCGCCCAGGGCCTGGGCCAGCGGTGCTTGAAAGTCGCGGGCGCTGGCGGCTTCCAACGGCAGGCGCTTGGAGCGAATCACCGCGTCCACCGAGCAGGCCTCGGCGGCGCTGCGCTCGCCTTCCGAGGTGCGAGTGAAAAGCGATACCACGATCAGCAGCACGATGTTGACCGAAAGCGAAATCAGCGTGGTGGTGTACCAGTCCGGCGCACCCGGGGGCATCAGGTCGATGAAAACCAGCGCCGGCAAGGGCGCTTTTAGCAGCAGCGGCAGCCAAAGCCCCCAGAGCCAGATCAGCGCGCCGCCAATGAGCCCTGCGACCATGCCGTTGCGGTTGGCGCCGGGCCAGTAGAGCAGCGCCAGCATGCCCGGCAGGCACTGGGCGATGCCGACGAACGCCGCCAGGCCCAAATCGGTCAGGGTGTGATCGCGGCTGATGCCCTCGGCAAAGAGCCAGCCGCTGGCCACCACCGCCACGATCAGCGCGCGACGAAGCCACAAGAGCCAGCCGTAAAGGTTGCTGCGCGCCTCCGGCGGCCGGGCGACGAGCACGCCGTGGTTGAGCACCATACCGGAGAGCGACAGCGCCATCATGATCATGGTGCCGCTGGCCGCGGCGAGCCCGGCGACAAAGGCGAGCGACCCAACGCCCCAGTGGCTGGAAAGCAGGTAAGCGGCGTAGGCGGGCAGCGGTATCTCGCTGGCAATCGACTGCGCCGCCCACCACACCAGCGGCACCGGCAGCGCCAGCAGCAATAGATAAAGCGGCAACGTCCAGCTCGCTTGCAACAGCGTATGGCGCGACAGGTTTTCGGCGAAGGTGATCTGAAAAAGATGCGGCATCATGAAGGCGGCGGCGAAGAACAGCAGCAGCAGCGTACGCCACTGGGCAGATTCGAGCCTGGGCGTGGCGGCCTGAAGCGCGGCTCCCGGGCCGTCGAGCCACTGCTGCAGATCCTGTGGGCCGCTGAACACCCACCAAAGCGCCACGCCGCCGAGCGCCAGCATCGCCGCGAGTTTGATGAGTGACTCCAGCGCCAAAATGCCCAGCAGCGTATCGTGACGGTGCTGGTGACGGTGGCGCGCGCCGCAGAGAATCGCCGCGAGCGCGATGGCGGCGCAAAACAGCAGCGCGACACCATCGCTGTAGCGGCTTTGGGTCAGATGGAAGACCGCCTCGCTCAGGGTTTTGACCTGAATCCCCAACAGCGGCAGCACCGCTAACAGGCTCAACAGCGTGACCAGCGATCCCACCCAGCGCGAGCGAAAGCGAAACGCGAACAGGTCGGCGATCGAAGAGAGCTGATAGGTGCGCGTGATGCGCTGGATCGGCACCAGCAGCACCGGGGCGAGCAAAAACGCGCCGGCCGCGCCCAGGTAGTAGGCGAGATAGCCAAAGCCCGCCTGCGAGGCGAACTCGATACTGGCGTATACCGCCCAGGCGCTGGCGTAGATGCCGAGTGCCAGGGTGTAGACCAGCGGATGGCGGGTCACGCGTACCGGAATTCGCCCGCGCTCGATCGCCACCCCGCAGCCGAGTAACAGCGCGAAGTAGCCAAGGCCCAGACCGAGAACGACGACCAGCTCAGCGCTCATCCAGCTTCCTTTTCTGTTCGAGCCACAGCGTCAGCGCGATTAAAGCGCCCCAGATCAAAAACGGCCGGTACCAGGCGGTGCCCGGCTCGTTCCAGCCGCCCATCAATATCGGCGACAGCAGATAGCCGCCGAACACCAGAAACAGCAGCAGGCGATAGACGTACATGTCAATTCTCTTCCCTGTGCGCGCTGAGGATAGGCCGCTCGGCGGCGGGTGTGACGCGCTCGACGCGCCAGTGCGCCACCGCCCAGGCGAGCTGCTCGGCGGGCGCGGCGCCGTCGAGCTCGGCGGGTGGCGCCTGGTCGAGCGTCTCGATCGCCTGGAAAAGCTGGCGGGCGATGGCAGCAGGCTCGCTTGCAAGCGCCGGCGCCAGGTTCTGCTTGGAGAGCTTCTGGCCGTCTGGCGACATCACCAGCGGCAGGTGCAGATAGCGCGGTACCGGGTAGCCCAGCGCCGTTTGAAGCTGAACCTGCCAGGGCGTGTTATCGAGCAGATCGACCCCGCGCACGATATCGCTGATATGTTGGTCGCCGTCGTCCACCACCACGGCGAGCTGGTACGCCCAAAGGCCATCCTTGCGCTTGAGCACCACGTCGCCCAGATCCGCCGGGTCGAAGCGCTGCTCACCAAAGAGACGGTCCGGCCAAGCGATTGGGCGCTGGCCAAGATCGCTTCGAAGCCGCCAGGCGATGGGTTTGCCAGGCTCGCCAGGGCCGTCGCGACACCAGCCGGGGTAGACGTCGTGGCCCTGCCACTGCTTGCGCGAGCAGCTGCAAGGATACGTCAGGCCCTGCTCGCGAAGGCGCTCGAGCGCCGACTGGTAGGCATCGCCGCGGGCGCTTTGCCACACCACTGCGCCGTCCCAGTGCAGGCCGAACGCCTCGAGCTGGCGCAAAATGGTGGTGTCCGTGCCCGGTGGGCAGCGCGGCGGATCGATGTCCTCGATGCGCACGAGCCACTGCCCGCCGGCGGCGCGGGCGTCCAGATAGCTTCCAAGCGCCGCCACTAATGAGCCAAAGTGCAGCGGGCCGGAGGGCGTGGGCGCAAAGCGGCCCCGGTAGCGAGAAAAAGTGGTCATAAACGCCATGATGCGGCAGGTGAAATTACCCGGCAAGCCATAAAAAACGGGCACCCATGAGGGTGCCCGCTTTCAAGACATCGAGGCGGTGCTTAGCCGCCGAGCTGCTTCTCCTTGAGCTCGGCCAGCGTTTTGCAGTCCACGCAGAGCGTGGCGGTGGGGCGCGCTTCCAAACGACGAATACCGATCTCGACGCCGCAGGCCTCGCAAAAGCCGTAGTCGTCCTCGTCGATGTTCTCGATGGTCTCGTTGATCTTTTTCAAAAGCTTGCGCTCGCGATCCCGGGTACGCAGTTCCAGGCTAAAGCCCTCTTCCTGGGTCGCCCGGTCGGCGGGGTCGGCGTAGTTATTGGCGTCTTCCTGCAGGTGGCGCACGGTGCGGTCCACCTCTTCCATGAGGTCCTGCTTCCAGTTGAGCAGCAGCTGGCGAAAGTGCGCAAGCTGCTTGTCGTTCATGTACTCTTCACCCGGTGCCGGCTCGTACGGAGTGAAGGATGTGGACGCTTCCGGTTTTTGTTCCGCTACTGGCATGGGAGTGCCCCTTACTCGTGTGACTGAGATCCATCGCGACAACACCACGATTTCACGCCAAAGGGATGCTTGTTTAGCCTAAAATGTATCGCCATGCAAGCATAACCGGACGTCTACGACGAACGTCTAATTTCTTAATGCACCTTACAACCTCGATCGATAGAGCGCTCAAGGAGTTCGAATGGGCTGGAATCCCCGCCTCGACCAGGTCGCGCCGTTTCGCGTGATGCACCTGCTGGAAATGGCCCAAGCCCGCGAGGCCCAAGGCTTTGACGTCATTCACCTGGAAGTGGGCGAGCCGGACTTCCCCACGCCCGCGCCGATTTTGGCCGCCGGTCAGGCCGCCCTGGCCGACGCGAAAACCCGCTATACCCCCGCCGCGGGACTGCCGACGCTGCGCGAGGCGATCAGCGGCCACTACGCTGATCACTTCGGCGCCGAGGTGGATCCGGCGCGTATCATCGTCACCCCCGGCGCCTCCGGGGCGCTGCTGCTGGCAAGCCAGCTACTGGTGAGCGAAGGCGACCGGGTGCTGATGGCGGACCCCAACTATCCCTGCAACCGCCACTTCATGGCGCTGGCCGGCGCCGAGGTGGATGCCATCCCGGTTGGCGCCGACACCGGCTGGCAGCTCGACGCCGGGCTGATCGAGCGCCACTGGCAGCCGGCCACGCGCCTTGCCATGCTTGCCACGCCGTCGAACCCCACCGGCCACACCCTGAGCCGGGCTGGGCTTGCCGGCGTGTGCGAAGCGGTGGCGGCCCGCGGCGGCGAGCTGGTGGTCGATGAGATCTATCAGGGGCTCAACTTTGACGACGCGCCGCTTTCCGCCACGTCGCTTTCAAGCGAGGCGTTCGTCGTCAACAGCTTCTCGAAGTACTTTGGCATGACCGGCTGGCGCCTGGGCTGGCTGGTGGCGCCAACGCGCGCGATCGAACCGCTGACGAGGCTGGCCCAGAACGTCTTTCTGGCGGCGTCCACCCCCGCGCAGCACGCCGCGCTTGCTGCCTTTACGCCGGAGTGCCGCGAGGAGCTGGAGCGCCGCCTCGCCGTGTTGAAAGAGCGCCGCCAGGTGCTGATCGATGGCCTCCAGACGCTGGGCCTCGCCCCGGACGTGGCGCCCCAGGGCGCGTTCTATGTCTGGATCGATATTTCTCGCTACAGCCGCGATAGCCAAACGTTTTGCCAGCGGCTGCTGGAAGAGGAGAACGTAGCGATCACGCCAGGCATCGATTTCGCCGTGCAGGGCGGCGAGCGCTTCGTGCGTATCGCCTTCACCGCGGACGTGGCGCGCCTCGAGGAAGCGCTGGTGCGTCTGGCCCGCTTCGTGGCGCGCACATGATCACTTACGAGGCCCTGGTGCCGGGCATTTTGCTGCGCCGCTACAAGCGCTTTTTCGCCGACGTGCGCCTGGACGACGGCCGCGAGGTCACCGCCCACTGCCCCAATACCGGTTCGATGAAAAGCGTCAACGTGCCGGGGTGTCGGGTGTGGCTCTCCTCCAGCGACAACCCCAAGCGCAAGCTCGCCTGGACCTGGGAGTTGATCGAGCTGCCGGAGGCCAACGGCCAGGTAGCGCTTGCCTCGATCCACACCGGGCGCGCCAACCGCATCGTCGAGACCGCCCTTGAGGCCGGCAGGCTCGAGGCGCTGGCCGGCTTCGATACGCGCCGCCGCGAGGTGACGGTCGACGACTCGCGGCTCGACTTTCTGCTCGAAGACTCCAAAAGCGGTCGCCGCGCCTATCTCGAGGTCAAGCAGGTGACGCTGCGCGAGGACGACGGCCACGGCTACTTTCCGGCATCGGTCAGCACTCGCGGGCTCAAGCACCTGCAATCGCTCGAGGCGTTGGCCCGCCGCGGCGAGCGTGCGGTGCTGGTGTTCTGCGTGGCGCGCCAGGGCATCGACGACGTCGGCCCGGCCACGCACATCGACCCGGCCTACGCCGCGGGCTTGCACGCCGCGGTGGCTCAGGGCGTCGAGGTGCTGGCCTACGGTATCGGTATCGGGTGGGAGGCGGGCGCGCCGACGTCGATCTTTATCGAGCGCGCCCTGAAGGTGCGCCTTTAACGTCGGCGCACGCGGAAGATCGCGATCTCGCCGAAGAGGTTGGGCCACCACTTGGACGTCCAGTGGCCGCGATGCTCGCCCACGCCCACGGCGCGGTCGACGATCACCAGCCCTTTCTCGCGACACAGCTGCTCGAAGTCGTTGAAGGTGGACAGGTGAATGTTGGGCGTGTCGTACCAGGCGTGGGGCAGCGACTTCGACACCGGCATGTAGCCGCGCAGGCCCAGATACACCCGGTGGCGCCAGTAGGCGAAGTTAGGGAAGGTGATGATGCCCTCGTTGGCCACCCGGAGCATTTCGTCGAGCATTTTGTCCGGTCGGCGCAGCGCCTGAAGCGCTTGGGTCATGATCACCTGGTCGTAGCTTTGATCGCAGAAGTTGCCTAGGCCATCGTCCAGGTTGTGCTCGATCACCGACACCCCGCGCGCCACGCAGGCGGTGATGCCCGCCGGGTCGATCTCCAAACCGTAGCCGGTCACCGCTTTTTCGCGGCTCAGGCGCTCGAGCAGCGCGCCGTCGCCGCAGGCCAGGTCCAGCACGTGCGCCCCCTTGGGGATCCAGTCGAAAATCAGCTCTAGATCGGTGCGCATCATGACCGGGGCTCCTGGCGGATGGCCTCGAGGCCGAGCTCTTCGGCGGCGCGCGTCATGAAGGCGCTAAACAGCGCCTCGTAGCGCGGCTCCGGCAGCAAAAAGGCGTCGTGGCCGTGGGGGGATTCGATGTTGGCGTAGCTGACCGGCTTGCCCGCGTGAATCAGCGCGTCGACCAGCTCTTTCGAGCGCGAAGGCGGAAAGCGCCAGTCGGTGGTGAAGCTTACGATCAAAAACGGGCACTGCGCCGGGGCTACGGCCTTGGCCAGCTCGCCGCCGTGTAGCGCCGAGGGGTCGAAGTAGTCCAGCGCCTTGGTCATCAAAAGATACGTGTTGGCATCGAAGGCGGTCGAGAAGGCGTCGCCCTGGTAGCGCAGGTAGGACTCCACCTGAAACTCCACGTCGAAGCCGAAGTTGAGGTCTTCGCTGCGCAAGTCGCGGCCGAACTTGGTGCCCATGGCGTCTTCGGACAGATAGGTGATGTGACCCACCATGCGCGCAAGCTTCAGGCCCCGTTTGGGCACCGTGTCGTGCTCGGCGTACCAGCCGTCGAAAAACTCCGGGTCCGAGCGAATCGCTTGGCGGGCGACCTCGTTGAAGGCGATGTTCTGCGCCGAGAGCCTGGGTGTGGCGGCGATGATCACCGCGTTGGCTACCCGCTCCGGGTGAGTGATCGTCCATTGCAGCACCTGCATGCCGCCAAGGCTCCCCCCCACGGCGGCGGCGAAGCGCTCGATGCCCAGATGATCGGCTAGCCGTGCCTGGCTTGCCACCCAGTCGCTCACCGTCACCACGGGAAAGTCCGGCCCCCATTGGCGGCCGGTTTCCGGGTTATGGCTAACCGGCCCGGTGCTTCCGTGGCAGCCGCCGAGGTTGTTCAGCGATACGACAAAGAAGCGGTCGGTGTCGATCGGCTTGCCCGGGCCGATATGCGCATCCCACCAGCCGGGTTTTGTATCGTCGGGGTGGTGATAGCCGGCGGCGTGATGGTGGCCGGAGAGCGCGTGGCAGATCAGCACGGCGTTGGTGCGCTCGGCGTTCAACGTGCCGTAGGTCTCGAAAATCAGCTCGTACTCCGGCAGCACCCGGCCGCAGGCGAGCGGCAGCGGCGTGTCGAAGCGGGCCACGTGAGGCGTGACCAACCCGACGGAGTCCGCCGGGTAGTCGGGCCCGGGGCGCGTGTCTAAATCAGGCATCAAGGGCGTCAATCCTGCAAAATCCGAGTGAAGGCGCTCATAGCCCGACCAGCGCGCCGGGCGCGCCCGCCTGGCGAATCAGCGAGCCCACGACGAGTCCATCGATCAAATTGATGGCGATGAACACCACGATCGGCGAGAGATCGATCATGCCCAGCGGCGGAATCACCTTGCGCACCGGCGCCATGATCGGCTCGACCAGCTGCATCACCAGAAGCGCGCCCGGGTGGCTTGCGTTGGGCGCCACCCAGCTCAGAATGATCATCACGATCAAGGCGAAGAAGTAGATCTTCAAAATGGCGTTGGCAAGCGAGGCAATGCCCGCGATCACCAGCTGCACCACCGGCGGCATGCCGAGACCGAACAGCATGAAAATGGCGACGATGCTGACCACCTTCAGCACGAACGCCGCCGCCAGCGTTGCTAGGTCGAAGCGCCCGGCCACCGGCCCTAAAAAGGCCTGGAAAGGCCCGACCACCGGCTGGGTGATCTTGACCACCGACTGACTCATCGGGTTGTAGTAGTCCGCGCGTGAGGCCTGCAGCAGAAAACGCAGCATTAAAAGAAATAAATAGATGTTGATGAGCGTGTTGACGAGCATCAACCCGGCGCTACCTACTTGGCTGCCCATTGCTTGCGTCTCCGTTGCGTTAAGTCGTGCTGAGTATTGAAGGTTTGGCGGTACTTAGCGGCCGCGCAGCTCTTTGGCCATGTCATCGGCGCGGTCGGCGCAGGCCTGCATCGCTGCTTTGATCGTTTCGCGCAGCTTTGCCGACTCCATGTGCTCGATCGCCCGCTCGGTGGTGCCGCCGGGCGACATGACGTTGCGCTTGAGCGTGGCCGGGTCGTGTTCGCTTTGCGCCGCCATGGTCGCCGCGCCCAGCGCGGTTTGAATCGCAAGGCGGCGCGCGGTCTGCGCCGGGAGCCCCTGGGCCACCGCCGCCTCTTCCATCGCCTCGAACATCAAAAAGAAGTAGGCCGGGGCGCTGCCGGACACCGCGGTGACCGCATTCAAAAGCGCTTCGTCTTCGACCCATTCGACGATGCCCACCGCTTCCATGAGCTCGCCGGCCAAACGGCGCTGGTCGTCACTCACACGGGCGTTGGCATAAAGGCCGCTGGCGCCGACGCCGACCAGCGACGGCGTGTTGGGCATGCAGCGCACCAGCGCCGACTCGCCGCCCAGCCAGCCGTCGATTGTAGCGGCTTCAAGCCCCGCGGCAATCGAAATGACCAGCGGCTTGCTTGCCTGTATCGGCTCGGCGAGTGCTGCGCACACGTCCTGCATGATCTGCGGCTTGACCGCGAGGATCACCACGTCGGCGTTTTTGACCGCCTCAACGTTGTCGGTCGCGGTATGAATACCCATTTTCTCGCGCAGCGGCGCAAGCTCCTCATCCTTTGGCGCGGTGGCGGTGATCTGTGCGGCGGAAAAGCCGCTGTCGAGCAGGCCACCGATGATCGCCTTGGCCATGTTGCCCGCGCCGATGAAGGTAATGTTGTTCGCCATCAATGAAGCTCCTGATTAAATAAAAGTGGCCGCTCGCGGCGGTTTCCGTGATCGAGTGCCGGGTTTTACGCTTAATCGCGAGCGCCGAAAATTGCGCTGCCCAGACGTACCAGCGTCGCGCCTTCGAAAACGGCGGCTTCCAGGTCGTCGCTCATGCCCATGGAGAGCGTATCCAACGGCGCGTCGGGCAGGGCGGCCTGCAGCTCAAAAAGTAGCGCCTTGAGCGCGGCGAAGGGTTCGCGCTGGCGCTCGGGGTCGTCACAGGGCGCGGGAATTGCCATGAGCCCGCGCAGCGAAAGACGCTCGAGCGCGGCGATTTCTCTGGCGAGCGCCAGCGCGTCTTCCGGTGCGACGCCGGCCTTGCTCGCCTCGCGGCTAATGTTCACCTGCAAACACACGTTGAGCGGGGGAAGGTGCGCCGGGCGCTGTTCATTGAGCCGCCTGGCGATCTTTTCGCGCTCGACGGTGTGCATCCAATCGAAGTGCTCGGCCACCGCCCGGGTCTTGTTGGACTGCAGCGGACCGATGAAATGCCACTCGATATCGTCGAGATCCGAAAGCTCGCGCTGCTTATCGAGAGCCTCCTGCAGGTAGTTTTCACCGAAGGCGCGCTGGCCGTGCTGCCAGGCATCGCGCAGCATCGAGGCGGGTTTGGTCTTGCTCACCGCCAAAAGCCTGGCGCTACCTGTCGGGCGCTCGGCGGCGTCGAGCGCGCGCTCCAAACGCTGGTGTGCGGCGTCAAGCGACTTGCAAAGCGCGATTTCTGCCATACTGAAGTACCTTTAACCGCCAGGGAAGTGAGATGGATATTACCGAACTGCTGGCATTCTCGGCAAAACAGAATGCCTCCGACCTGCATCTGAGCGCCGGTTTGCCGCCCATGATTCGCGTCGATGGCGATATTCATCGGCTCAACGTCCCCGCCATGAGTCACGAACAGGTACTGTCGCTGGTTCACGCCATCATGAACGATCGTCAGCGCCAGGAGTATGCCCAGCACCTGGAGATCGACTTCTCCTATGCACTGCCCGGCATCGCGCGCTTTCGCGTCAACGCCTTCACCCAAGGGCGCGGGGCCGGGGCGGTGTTTCGCACGATTCCAAGCCAGGTGCTGTCGATGAAGGCGCTGGGGCTTGGCGAGGTGTTCGAGCGTTTAGCGATGCTGCCTCGCGGAATTGTACTGGTCACCGGCCCGACCGGGTCGGGCAAGAGTACGACCCTGGCCGCGCTGATCGACTACATCAACCAATACCGCTATGAGCACATTCTCACCATCGAAGACCCGGTGGAGTTCGTGCATGAAAGCAAGAGCTGTCTGGTCAACCAGCGCGAGGTGCACCGCGACACCCACAGCTTCGCTAACGCGTTGAAGAGCGCGCTGCGCGAGGACCCGGATGTCATCATGGTGGGGGAGCTTCGCGATCTCGAAACCATTCGGCTGGCGCTGACCGCCGCGGAAACCGGGCACTTGGTCTTCGCGACGCTGCACACCACCTCGGCGGCGAAGACCATCGACCGCATCATCGACGTTTTTCCCGGTGAGGAGAAAGCGATGGTGCGCTCGATGCTTTCGGAATCGCTGCAGGCAGTCGTCGCCCAGACGCTTTTAAAGCGCGAAGGCGGCGGGCGCGTGGCGGCCCACGAAATCCTGATCGCCACCTCGGCGGTGCGCAACCTGATCCGCGAAGACAAGGTGGCGCAGATCTACTCGGCGATGCAGACCGGCGTCAATCTCGGCATGCAGACCCTCAACGCCTCGCTTTTAAAGCTGGTCAAGGATGGCGCGGTCAGCTTCGAGGAGGCCCAGACCCGCGCCCAGGGGGCGCTCACCCCGCCTCGCGACTGATCATGCTCAGCGCGCGTAGACCCCGCCGAGCACGCGGGGCCCGCGCGCGCCGGTCACCGAGGGCAGGTTGCCGGGCAGGTGTTCCAGCCGTTGGTGGGCCAGCCAGCCAAAAGCGCCGGCCTCGATCCAGTCCGCCGGCCAGCCGTACGCCTCTGGTGAGATCAGTGTCGCACACGGCAGGTGATGGCCAAGTCTCTCCATCAAATAGGTGTTGTGGGCACCGCCGCCGCCGGTGATCAAATTGACTCGGGTGGCGCTGGGTAAAAGCTCGCAGATGGCGCGGGCCACGCTCACCGCGGTCAGCTCGGCAAGCGTGGCCTGCACGTTGGCCGGGGCCTCATCGCCTTTTAGCCTTTTTAGCAGCCACTCGAGATGAAACAGTTCGCGCCCGGTGCTTCTTGGCGGCGGCTGGCGAAAAAAAGGCTCGTCGAGCAGCCGGTCGAGCAGGGCGGTATCGATACGACCGCTTTTCGCCCAAGCGCCGTTTTTATCGAAGCGCCCGGTCGCCCCCTTTGAGCAGTGGCGCGCAAACCAGGCGTCCATCAACACGTTGGCCGGGCCGGTGTCGAAGCCGATCACCGGCTGAGTCGGCGCGGCGGGAAGCCAGGTGACGTTGGCGATGCCGCCTAAATTCAGCACTAGCTGCTCGGTTTCGGCCGCTGAAAAAAGCGCCTGATGAAAGGCCGGGGCGAGCGGCGCGGCCTGTCCGCCGGCGGCGAGATCACGTCGGCGAAAATCCCCCACCACGGTCATGCCGGTAAGCTCTGCCAGAAGGCTCGGGTTGTCGAGCTGCAGCGTATAGGCCGGGCCTTCGGTGTGGCCTTGCGGGGCATGTTCGATGGTTTGGCCGTGGCTGCCGATCGCGCGAATGTCCTCACCCGACACGCCGGCCTTGCCGAGCAGCCTCTGAACCGCTTTCGCCTGCAGTTCGCAAAACTGCGCCTCAGCGCTTGCAAGCTCGGCAAAGCGTGCCTGGTCCGAATGGCACAGCGTCAATAGCGCTTGACGAAGCGGCTCGGGCATCGGCTCTGCGTGGGTCTCGAGCAGTTTGGGTGCGGTCGTGGGGGCGATGGCCACCAGAGCGGCGTCGATGCCGTCGAGGCTGGTGCCGGACATCAGCCCGATATAGAGCAGCGTGTCCGGCGCTAGGGGCGTCTTCATGGGTGAATCCATGGGCGTATCCAGAGTAGTGAAGGCTCAACCGGTATCGATTGGCGTGATAACATTGGCGGCTATCGATCGTTTCCGCCCCGAATGGGCAAAGCTTACCAGTGGAGAGAGGCAATGAGTGAGGTGGATCAGGCGCTAGCGCTGCTGTCGCGCGGCACACACGAAATTCTGGTCGAGGACGAGCTGCGCAAAAAGCTCGAGTCCGGCCGCAAGCTGCGCATCAAGGCAGGCTTCGATCCCACCGCGCCGGATCTGCACCTCGGTCACAGCGTTCTGCTCACCAAAATGCGTCAGTTCCAAGAGCTGGGTCACACCGTCATCTTTTTGATCGGCGACTTCACCGGGCGTATCGGTGACCCGACCGGTAAGAACGTGACGCGCAAGCCGCTCACCGAGGCCGACGTCAAGGCCAACGCCGAGACCTATAAAGAGCAGGTGTTCAAGATCCTCGATCCGGAAAAGACCGAGGTGCGCTTCAACGCCGAGTGGTTTGGCGAAATGGGAGCGGCCAAAATGATCGAGCTGGCCGCGCAGAGCACTGTGGCGCGCATGCTCGAGCGCGATGACTTCGAGAAGCGTTATAAGGCCAATCAGTCCATCGCCATTCATGAGTTTCTCTACCCGCTGGTTCAGGGTTACGACTCCGTGGCGCTCGAAGCGGATGTGGAGCTTGGCGGCACCGATCAGAAGTTCAACCTGTTGATGGGGCGCGAAATTCAGAAGCACTTCGGCCAGGAGCCCCAAGTCGTCATCACCATGCCGCTGCTCGAAGGCCTGGACGGCGTGCAGAAGATGTCGAAGTCGCTGGGTAACTACGTCGGCGTCGACGAGTCACCGGGTTCGATGTTCAACAAGCTGGTCTCCATGCCAGACAGCCTCATGTGGCGCTACTTCGAGCTTCTATCGCTGAAATCCAACGAAGAGCTCGATACGATCAAGCAAAGCGTCGAGCAGGGCGCCAACCCGCGCGACATCAAGATGGAACTCGCTCGCGAGCTGATCGCCCGCTACCACGGTGACGAGGCGGCGGCCAACGCGCACAAGTCCGCCGGCAACCAGCTGGCCGACGGCGAGCTGCCCGAGGATCTACCGGAGGTCGAGGTCGACTTCGAAGGTGAGGAAGCGCCGATCGCCAGCGTTCTGACCCGGGCAGGGCTGACCAAAAACAGCGCCCAGGCGAAGGACATGCTCAAAAACGGTAGTGTGAAAGTCGACGGCGAAGCGGTTGCGCCCAGCACCATGCTGGCCACGAACAACGCTTACGTCATTCAGGCTGGCAAGAAGCGCTACGCTCGCGTCACGCTCAAATAACGCTTTTTGAAAAAAAGCCCTTGCGCTCCCGGCGGTGAATCCGTAAAGTACGCATCCGCTGCCGGGGACGCACAGCGTTTCAGGCGGTAAGTGAAGGTGAAAACCTTCGGTTTGTCAGGAGGTTAGCGCAGTTTCG
>NZ_JBIQVY010000007.1:0-152397 GCF_044335525.1 Halomonas sp. HMF6819
TATTCGAAAAAGCCCCGAGCACTCTGTGTTCGGGGCTTTTTTTATGCGTATAGGAAAACCCGGAAGCATACGGCTTCGTTTTGTAGAAGAGCGTTTTAGCCGGCGTGGGAATTTGTGCTTTCCCATTGAGCGCGTTAAAAGAGAAGAACACTCCCTTTCGAAAGCCACGCCCATGCGCCTTCACGCCCATCAAAGTTTGCTTCTACTCATCGATTTTCAGTCGCGGCTGCTTCCCGTCATCCCCGGTGCCGAGCAAGGCATTCGTGAAGCGGGGTGGCTTTCCGGCGTTGCCTGTGAGCTCGACGTGCCGGTTTGGCTGACCGAGCAAAATCCGGCGCAGCTGGGACACACCGATGCGTCGCTGACGCAGGCGCTGGGTGAGCACGCGGTGTGGGAAAAGCAGCACTTCAGTATTACCGAGGAGCCCGCGTTCACGCGCGCGCTGGAAAAAGCAGAGCGAAAGCAAATCGTGCTGTGTGGTACCGAGGCGCACATTTGCGTACTGCAGAGCGCGCTAGGGCTTTTGGAGGCGGGGTTCGAGGTGTACTGGCTGGTGGAAGCCACGCTGAGCCGGCGCCCGGCAGAGGCTGAACTTGCCAGAGTGCGTGCCGCTCAGCACGGTGCGGTGAGCATAAGCGCCGACATGGCGGCTTACGAGTGGCTTCACCGCTGCGACACGGCACTTTTCAAGCGACTTCACCGAGAGTTTTTAAAGCCCCGCGCCGGGCGGGCGCTGACGTTTTCTAGCGATCCTGCTCGCGGCGCGTAAACACTAACTCACGCTCGTGTGATGCGGCCTTGTCGAAACGATACCCCGCCACATCGAATTCCTTTAACGCCTCTGGCGAGTTGACCTGCTCGCGAATGATCCAAGCGCTCATCAGTCCGCGCGCCTTTTTGGCGTAAAAACTGATGATCTTGTAGCTGCCGTTTTTTTCATCCTTGAACACCGGCGTCACGATCTCGGCGTCGAGCTTTTTGGCGTCTACCGCCTTGAAGTACTCGTTGGAGGCCAGGTTGACCAGCACGTTTGATCCGCTCTCATCAATCGCCTCGGAAAGGGCCGGCGTCAGAATCGGTTTCCAGTAGGCATAGAGATCCTTGCCCGCGGCATTGGGCAGTTTGGTGCCCATCTCCAGACGGTAGGCCTGAATCAAATCCAGAGGGCGCAACAGCCCGTAAAGCCCGGAGAGAATACGCAGATGCTTCTGGGCGAAGCGGTTCTCCTTCTCGCTAAACGATTCGGCCTCGAGCCCTGTATACACGTCGCCCTGAAACGCCTGGGCGGCGGGCTTGGCATTATCCAGCGAAAACGGCGGCTGCCACTCCTTGAAGCGCGCGGCGTTAAGCCCGGCCAGTTTGTCGCTGATGCCCATCAGCTCGCTGATCTGCTGTGGGGAGTAGTCGCGCAAAATATCGATCAGCGGCTGGCTCTGCTCGAGAAAGTCCGGCCGGGTGACGTTGTTCGTCGTGGGCGGCGTTTCGAAATCCAGCGTTTTGGCTGGTGAGATGACGCTTAGCATCGCGGGCTCCTTGAGCGCGGCATATTGAGAAACAAACCGATAGTGAGTGCGGGCAATGATACCAGGCCCCGGCATTTGCCGGGGCTATGGCGTCGATAGAAAAAGCGGACGAGCAGGGTATGGCTTTAAGGGCTCGGGTTGGAAATTCGCTGATGGATCGCGTCGATGCCTTCGAGCACCTCGTCATCGAGCTTGAGCGCTTCGCTTTCGAGGTTCGATTCGAGCTGCTCCATCGTGGTCGCGCCGATGATGTTGCTGGTCAAGAAAGGCCGCGAGTTGATGAAGGCGAGCGCCATCTGCGCCGGGTCCAGACCGTGCTTTTGGGCCAGCGCGACGTACTCCTGGGTTGCCTGCTCCGCTTGGGGCGAGGTGTAGCGCTTAAAGCGTTCGTACAGCGTCAGACGGCCCTTGGCGGGACGCGCGCCGTTTAAATACTTGCCCGACAAAACGCCGAAGGCCAGCGGCGAGTAGGCAAGAAGGCCAACGTCCTCCCTGTGGGCGATTTCGGCAAGGCCGACCTCGAAGGAGCGATTCAGCAGGTTGTAGGGGTTTTGTATTGATGCCACGCGGGGCAGGTCGAACTCCTCGGCCAGCTGGAGCATGCGCATCACGCCCCAGGGAGTATCGTTGGAGACGCCAATGGCGCGCACCTTGCCCGCATCGACCAGCTCCTTGAGCGCGCCAAGCGTTTCTTTTAACGGTGTGGCGTCTTGATCATCGGCGGCGGTGTAGCCAAGCTGACCGAAGAAATTGGTTTTGCGCTCCGGCCAGTGAAGCTGGTAAAGATCCACGTAGTCGGTTTGAAGGCGCGCAAGGCTTGCATCGATCGACTCATGGATATGGGCGCGGTTCATGCGCGAGCCGCCGCGAATATGCTCGACACCGGGGCCGACGATCTTGGTCGCCAGTTTGATGTCGTCGCGGGCGCCGCGCGCCTTGAGCCAGCTGCCGACGTACTTTTCGGTCAGGCCTTGGGTCTCGGCCTTGGGCGGAACCGGGTACATTTCGGCGGCGTCGATAAAATTAATGCCGAACGCCACGGCGCGGTCGAGCTGTTCATGGGCCTCGGCTTCGCTGTTTTGCTCACCATAGGTCATGGTGCCCAAACACAAGCGGCTGACATTGAGTCCGGTTCTGCCAAGTGGACGGGTCTGCATTTGTACCTCCTAAGCGGCGTAAAGGTTGCCCCACGGGCGGGCTTTAAGGCCCCTGCGGCAATAGCGTCAGAGCATGTTAGCGACCCCCGCTTCAACCGGCAAATGAAGGGGGTTGAGTCAAAGCGAAGGCAGGCGTATGCTTGCCAGCCCATTCGCCGACCAGGGGTCGGTTTTTTCGTAGGGTTAGCCGTTTGAGCGGGTTGGCTAGCTAAAGCTTTCAACAGATAGGCAGGGTGGTTTGCCATGCCGCAGGCATCATCTTTGTTTATTCGGCTCGAGTTTCGTTTGGCCGAACAGCTGTTTCGTTCCCGGTGGTTGCTCCCCCATTCGCGCCGCACTCAGCGTTTAACCATGCGCCTTTACAAGCGCTGCGCCGAGGCCGGGCATCCGGACGCGCTCTCCACCTACGGCCAAATGCTGTTTCATAAAAGCCGTTCGCCACAGGACAAGGCGCGTGGCGCGCGCTACGTACTGGAAGCCGCCCAGGCCGGCGACGTTCAGTCGCAATATCAGGCCGCGCGTATTCACGAGCACGGCTGCGTGCAGTACCCGTGCCGCGAGGATTACGCGGTGACCTGGTACGCCCGCGCCGCCCAAAGGGGCCACCGCCTCGCCGCCGAGCGCCTGTCGCGCGCCTATGCGCGCGGCGAGCTGGGCCTGGGCATCGATTGCGAGCGCTCCGCCTACTGGGAAAGCATCGCCAACCCCACCCAGGTGGTGGCGGCGTGACGGTGGATCGATGACACACTCTGCCGGTGAGCCGCTGCCGACCGTGCTGGACATCGAAGCCTCGGGCTTTGGCCGCGGAAGCTACCCGATCGAGATCGGCCTGGCCCGCGCCGATGGGAGCTGCTGCGCGTTTCTGGTACAGCCCTTGGAAGAGTGGACGCACTGGGACCCGAAGGCGGAGCTTCTGCACGGTATTTCCCGCGAACGGCTCTTTCAGGAAGGATACCCGGTGCGCCAGGTCGCTTGCTGGCTTAACGATGAGCTTTCCGAGCTTGGCAAGGCCTACAGCGATAGCTGGGGCTACGACAACACCTGGCTTTCGCTGCTGTTTCACCACGCCGGTATGCTGCCGCGCTTTCGCCTGGAAGCCCTGCGGATTCTGATGACCGAGCCCCAGCAGGCGCTTTGGAGCCAGACCAAAGAAGCGATCATTGGCGATCAGTCCATTCAGCGCCACCGGGCCGGCGACGACGCGCGCCTTCTCCAGCTTACCTTCGAGCGTACCCGCGCCGACCTTCAGAGCGTGATGACTAAACCCTCCTGAGCGTAGTTCTCAACGCCTACTTCAACTGGCTCTCCAGCGCCTCGACGAGCGCTTTCGGAGTGTCGGCATCCATGAGCATGGCGCGGGTCGACGCGCCGAGAAAACCGTGCTCGACGGTGTTGTCCAAAAAGGCCAATAGCGGGGCGTAGAAGCCTTCGGTATCCAGCAGCGCCAAGGGCTTTTCGTGCAATCCGAGATAGCCCCAGGTCCAGATTTCGAACAGCTCTTCGAACGTGCCGATACCGCCGGGCAGCGCCACGAAAGCATCAGCGTGGGCGGCCATGGTGGCCTTGCGCTCGTGCATGTTGGACACCCGAATCAGCTCGGTCAGCCCGAAGTGGGCCTGCTCGCGCTCGACCAGATGGGTCGGCATGACGCCGATTACCTCGCCGCCAGCTTCGAGAGCGGCGTTAGCCAGCGCCCCCATGAGCCCCACGCGCGCCCCGCCGTACACCAGGGTGTGGCCGCGATTCGCCAGAGTTTCGCCCAGCGACCGGGCCGCTTCCATGAAGGCAGGGCTTTGGCCCTCGCGCGAGCCAAGATAAACGCATATGCGCGACATAGCGTGATTCCTGTAATGCAGTGGCCGAAATGAAGGGAAGAGAACGCTAGACGTAGCGGTCGATCTGGTAGTGCTCGTCCATCCAGGCGCCGATCACGTTGTGGCTACCCAAGTGATGGGCGTACTGGGTGTGCAGGCATCGAATCTGCTGCCAGTTGCTGATGCCGCCGATGCCGCGCTCGGTCAGCACCTCGCGGTAGCCGAGCCGTTCGACCTCGCTGCGCTGCGCCTCGCTCATGAACGACCAGCGCGCCGCCACGTAGTCGCGGTGGCTTTGGCGGTAGCGCTCCAGAAACTCGGGCTCCTCCTGCAGGCGCTGCTCCAGCGACTTGATCACCCCGACCGCCTCGACCCGCGAGATTTCGATCTTGAGCACGTCCGAGCAGAGCCAGTAAAGCGTGGGAAAGGGCTTGCCGTCGACGATCGGCGCCATGCGAAGCGCCAAGGGCGTGCCGTGTTCGTCTTCAGCGGCGACGGCTTCGATACCGCGGGGCGCCCGGCCCAGCTGTCGGGTGATGATCTCAAGCTGGTGCTCGGTGGGGGCGTGATCGGTACGGATTACCATCAAAAAAATCTCTTAGCGTTGCTCGTCTCGAACAAATTTATTGGAGCGGCCCACGGCGCGGAAAAAGCAGCGGTTGAGCTGCTCCGGTGAGGCGACGTAGGACCAGGTGCGCTCGCAGTACTCGGCGGCGCGCGCGATCAGCACGTCATACAGACGATTGAACGGGGCATCATAATCGTAGGGGTCGGCGCCGAACAAGCGGATATGCGGGTAGTCGGCGAAACGCTCCACGAAATAGCGCTCCAGGTCCGCCTCCACGGTCTTGTGCCTGGCCGTATTGTCCGGCTCGAGCCAAAGGTTGTAGCGTATGGCCATAATCTCTCCTGCGCCCGGCGCGGGCGGTGGATCAGGCGGGCGCGTCCTGTAGGTGCGCCGACAGCGCCTCGCGAAGCTCACCTTCGATGGGCAGCGCGCGCTTGGCCTGATGATCGAATTGCAGCATGACGGTGTGGCCCACGTTGGTCAGCTTCCCCAACTGATGCGCTTCCTGGGTCACCGTGAACGAGCTGTTGCCCAAACGCGTCAGGTAGGTACGCACTTCGACGGGGTGACCGTAAAACAGTTCAGCGCGGTAGTCGACTTCCATGCGCGCCATCATCAGCCGCCACTTTTTGGGGTCAAGATCCGGCGTGAACAGCGTGAACAGGTCGTTGCGCGCAAGCTCAAACCAAGCGGGCAGGCGCGTGTTGTTGATGTGGCCAAGCGCGTCGGTGTCATAAAAAGCGGGTTCGATGGTGCGTGTGAACATGGGCGTCCCTTCTAAAGAGTGAAATACCTGGCATGGATGCCTGGTCGCGTTGGGTCAAACGCTGGGCGTGACGGCGAGCCGGCGTGCGATCCACCAGCGCTGAAGTTTCATCCAGCCCAGAAGCCATAGCGTCGCGACCAAAAAGCCGGCCAGCGTCCCCGGTACCAGCCCCCAAGTATCGTAAGTATAGGAAACGCACAGCGCATAGCTCCAGAGCGAACCAAGCCCCATGGGATAGTGCTTGATGACCGTCGCGGTCGGGGCGGGCCCCTGGCTTAGGTGAAGAATCAGCAAAAAGGGCAGCATGGTGATCGGGAAGGCGGCAAGAGTGCCCGCCCAAGCGGTGGGCACCCAGTGAGCCAGCGTGGTAATGACAAAAATGATGGCCGTTGCCAGCAGCGCGCGCGCGAAAAGCGCCCGCCAGGAGAACGGCGCCCGGGCGCTGGCCACGCTTTCGGGAATACGCCGAAAGAGCAGGCTGAAAACCACGATAGCGCACAGCGTTACCAGCGTGCCGGAGAGCCGCGTGAAATCGAACCGGGCGAGCACCATGCTCACAATGAGCCAGGCCACGAGCCCGCCACAGGTTCCCAGCAAAACGCCTCTCATGCCGGGCTTTCGCCCGCAAAGCCAGTAGCCCGCGCCGAGGGCCATGGTGGCGGTAAAGCCTGCCAGGGTATGGACCGCGCTTTGCGCAGCGTAGAGCGGTGAGATTTCAAGGCCAATGAAAAAAAGCGCCAGCGCCGTGCCCAGCGGATAGCCCGCCAAAAGTCCGGCGACACGAGGACTCACTCGTACTGCGATAACGCCCAGGCCCAGCACCATACCCACCGAGGCGGCGATCTTGGCTAGCTGCCAGCTGAGAGGAACTTCCAGCATTCTCGATTATCCTTGTAAGTACTAATGATTTTTAAGTTCCGCCGCTCAGGAGATCCAGGTTTCGTGGATACCGCGCCCTCATCTGGCCATTCGCTGTCGCCGCCTGCCAAACCGGCGCAGTGCGAGCTTTGCCATCGAGCCGCAGCGCTCACCAAGCACCACCTCATTCCCCGTACGCTGCACAACAAGCCGCGCTATCGAAAACGCTACAGCCGCGAAGAGCGACTGACCGCCATCGCTTGGCTTTGCCACCCCTGCCACAAGCATATCCACCGGCTTTTTAGTGAGCGCGAGCTGGCGGACCGTTTCCCGAGCGTCGAAGCGCTGGCCGAAGACCCGGACATTCGCGCCTTCGTCGAGTGGCTTTCCACCAAGCCCGCCGGGTTCAAACCGAAATCGCCGGTGCGCAAGCGCTGAGCCTGCGCGATTTGGGCATCGAGCGATGCCCGTTGCTAGCGGCGCTACACCCCATGGTCGTTTATATTCGCTGGGCTTCATATAAGCACTTTGTATACAAGCGAGCGAAACGAAAAAGCGAATAGCCGGCAATGAAAAAGGTGGAGGATAAAGACGGGGGCGATGACAACGAAGAGACACGCCGGAGCCACCGGCGCGGCGGGTTAGATCAGGCGCAGGCCCTGCTGGTCGCGCCAGGCGGCGTCGAGGGCCTGCTCAAGCGGCGCCTGGAGATGGGCGGGCAGCGCGGCGCGGGCGGCTTCTTGTGAATCGAACGCGCGGTTTTTGAGCCAGCAGTAGGCCCAGGCGCACGCCTCTTCATCGCTTTGCGGCGTGGGGCGGGCGGGCATCTGGTTAAGCAAAAACACTGCGGTGCGCGGCGCCCAAAGCGGCATGGCGCCCTCGGTGTCTTCGCTCCAGCGCTCGAGATCCAGGCCGCTGGGCGTGGCTTCCGGCGTGCCCAGCTTGGCGACCCGCGCGGTTTCCGCCAAAATGAGCGCCAACTGGTCGGCATCTGCCTGACCCAGCGAGCGCCACTGGCGTAAAAGCGCCGCCAGCCCTGCGCGCATTTTGGTGTAAAAGTCGTTTTGCGCCATGCTCGTCGTCAATCCTTTCGCAATCAGTGAGAACTCTTATGGGCTTCGATTTTGCCACGCCTGTCGAGCGGCGCCACCCTGAAGGCGGCTACTCGTCACAAAAATGGCACCGCTACGGCGCCGATATCCTGCCGCTGTGGGTGGCGGACATGGACTTTCGCTCGCCGCCGGCGGTGATCGAGGCGCTCGAGCGCCGCGTCGCTCACGGCGTGTATGGCTACGGCGAGGTGCCCGCCTCGCTCAAGAAGACGCTTTGCGACTGGAGTGCTACGCACTACGACTGGCCGATCGAGGCCGAGTGGCAGCACTGGCTGCCAGGCGTGGTGCCCGCGCTGCACTTTGCAACACTCGCGCTGACAAAGCCCGGTGACGCCGTGCTTACCGCCACGCCCATCTACCCGCCGTTTCTGGCCGTGGCCGAGCGTACCGGGCGCCTGAGCCAGCAAGCGAGGCTCGCCGAACCCACGGGCCCCGGTGAGCCCTGGCGGCTCGATCTCGAAGCGCTGGAAGCCGCCATCACGCCAAAAACGCGCCTGCTGCTCTGGTGTCACCCGCACAACCCGACCGGCCGCGTCTGGCGTCATGAAGAGCTGGCCGGGTTGGCCGAGCTGGTCGAGCGCTTCGATCTCTTCGTGGTGTCCGACGAGCTTCACTGCGATCTGCTGCTCGAACAAGGCGCGCGCCACCGTCCGCTGGCCGCGCTGTTCCCGGCGCTTGCCCGGCGTACGATCACGCTCTGGGCGCCGTCAAAGACCTTCAACCTGGCAGGGCTCTCGAGCGCTTGCGCGGTCATTCCAGACGCGGCTATCCGCCAGCGCTTTGCCACGGCCTGCAAGGGGTGGCTTCCGGAGGTGAACGTGCTGGGGTTGGTGGCCGCCGAAGCTGCCTATGGTGAGGGCGAGCCCTGGCGTCAGGCGATGCTCGAGGTGCTGCGCGGCCACCGCGACAGGCTGGAACGTTATGTGGCCAACTGGCCCGGGGTGAGCCTGAGCGCCCCACAAGCGACCTATCTGGCGTGGCTCGATGTGCGCCAGGCGAACCTGGGCGATTCGCCCTATCAAGCGCTCAAGGAGCGGGCGGGGGTGGCGCTTTCCGACGGGGCGGCGTTTGGCCGCCCCGGCTTTCTGCGTCTGAATTTCGGCACCACGGCCGCCGAGCTGGAGGCGGCGCTTGCGCGGCTCGACGCGGTGCTCGGGGCCGCGGCTCAATAGAGCAGGGCGAACAGCTTGCGCCGGTAGGCCACGGTCAGCGGGTGATCGGCGCCGAGGGCGTCGAACACCTGCAACAGCGTCTTGCGCGCGGCGTCATCGTTATAGGCGCGGTCAGCCTTCATCAGCGCCAGAAGCCCTTCGAGGCCCGAATCGTAGTCGCCGTCGGCAACCTGGCGCAGGGCACGCTGGTAGCGCGCTTCGCTGTCGTCGCGATCACCCAGCGCGGCGATCTCCTCTGCGCTGAGCGCCTGCTCGCTGAATTCGATGCTGGCGCGCACGCCGCGGGCGGCTGCTCCTTCGCGCTCCTCCGGCGGCAGGTTGTCGAGCACCCCGCGCGCCTCGTCGCGCTGGCCCTCGGCGACGAGTACTTTGGCAAATGCCACCTGGTAGGCGTGATACTCCGGGTACTGGGTGATCAGCGTCTGATAGATCTCTTTGGCAGTGGCGGTGTCGCCCTCGGCCAGCGCCGCCTCGGCTTGCTCTTCCGGCGTTGCCGGTGCGTCTTCCGGGGCCTGAATGTAGCGCCCGAGCCACTCGCGCACCTCTTTTTCCGGCTTTGCGCCTTGGAAGCCATCAACCAGGCCGCCCTGGCTTACGAGCTTCACGTCTGGCACCGAGCGCACGCCGAGCTGCGCGGCGATCTCCGGGTTGGCTTGGGCGTCGAGCTTGGCCAGCAGGAAGGCGCCGCCGTACTCCAGCGCCAGCTTCTCGAGTACGCTGATCAGTTGTTGGCAGGGTTCGTTGGCCGGCGAGTAGCTGTCGAGCAGTACCGGCACCTGGCTCGAGGCTTCCAGCACTTTCTGAATGTTGGCCGCGCTCAGCTCGATGATCACATCGTCGCGGGCGACGGCGGGCCGGCTGCCGCTAGCGGCAGTGTCGGCGGCGGGTTCGGCCGTCAGCGTATTTCCGGTGCGGGGATCAATAATCGACATGTCACGTTCTGCGCTCTGCTAGGGAAAGAATAAAACAAGCATGGCACATGATATTAAGGCGGGGAGGGCGTTATTCAAGCGGTGCCGCGCAGGCGGCGACACCGCAAAGGTATGACCGGTTACTGGCGGGCGTCGAGCTCGGCCTGCATGTCGTCGATCATGGCGTACATGTCGTCACATAGTGCCTGGGAGGGCTCGTGGCCCGAACCTGGCTCCATCATTTCGAGCTCTTCCTGATGGCGGCCCAGCACGTCCTGAACGTTGCCGGCGCTGGTGATCGCCTCCATATCGGCGGTAAGATCCTCAGCGGTTTTGCCCTGCTGCATCTGGTTGGCCGCGTAGGCTTCCAGCTGATCGTACACGTTCTGGTTGGCGGCCATCAGCGCCTCGGAAGAGCACGCTTGGCTCTGGGCGAAGGCGCCCTGGGTGGTCAGGGCAGCGGCCAGGCTCAGAAATAGTGCGATTTTTTTCATGAAGAGACATCCTTTATAGGTAGAGCGTTGCGGTCAAGAGACACTCTCAATCGTGAGTCGTTCCCGTAACGCTGTCATTTGAGCAGGAAATGCCGGCAGCACCGCTTGGCAAAGCGCCTGACCCTCTGGTGATTCCAGCGTCAACGGCGAGGTGACGGGGCGATCCTCGACCAGTCGCCCCGCGCCCATGACCAGTACCCGCGAGCAGAAGCGCTCAACCAGGCGAAGATCGTGAGTGACGAACAAGAACGCCACGCCGACATCGCGCTTAAGCGCTGTGAAAAGCTCGAGCATCTGGATCTGCAGGTGCAGATCCAGATTCGACACCGCTTCATCGAGCACGATCAGCGACGGCCGGGGAGCCAGCGCGCGGGCGATACACACGCGCTGAAGCTGGCCGCCGCTGAGCTCGAAGGGGTAGCGGCGGGCAAGCCGGTGCGCCAGGCCAACGGCATCGAGAAGCTCCGCCACCCGGGCCGGGTGCTGGGCACGGGGTAAATCGGTCAGGTGAATCAGCGGCTCGCTGATGATGTCGGCCATGGTGAGGCGCGGGTTCACCGCGCTCTGCGGGTCCTGAAACACCATCTGCACCTGGCGGCGAAACGCCTGCCAGCCGGGCTTGTCGAGCGTCGATATCGCCTTGCCTTGAAAGCGCACCGTGCCCTGGCGTGGCGTTTCGAGCCCGGTGAGCAGGCGCGCCAGGGTGCTCTTGCCGCAGCCGCTGCGCCCCAGAAGCCCCAGGGTTTCGCCTTGGGCGATGTCGAGCGACACCGCTTCCAGCACGGGCGGGGCCGGGTGGTGGCGCAAAAGGGATCGTCTCGAGGCGTAGCCGTGAGAGACGCCGTCGGCGCTTAGAAAGCTCATGTGATAACCCTCATGGCGGTGCCTGCAGATGGGGGTAGAGCGCCAGGTGCGCCTCGACCAGCGCCTGAGTGACGCCGTGCTGCGGGCGCTTAAACAGCGTTTCGACCGGTGCGCTCTCCACCAGCCGGCCCTGGTCCATCACCAGCACCCGGTCGGCCAGACGCGCCACCACGCCCATGTCGTGGGTGATCAGCAAAATCCCCAGCCCGAAGCGCGTACGCAGGTCGGCGAGCAGATCGAGAATGTCGCGCTGGTGGATCACGTCGAGATCCGTGGTCGGCTCGTCGGCGAACAGAAACGGCGCCTCGCTTGCCAGCGCCAGCGCGATCATCGTGCGCTGAAGCATGCCGCCGCTCATTTCAAACGGGTAAAGCTTTAAAAGACGCTCGGGGTCATCGAGGCCCGCGTCCAGCATCGCCTGGCGAGTGCGCGGGCCGCGCGCCTTTCTGGCCACGCCAAGGCCTTTGAGCGTCTCATCGAAGTGACTTTTGAGCGTGCGCACCGGATTGAAGGCGCTGCGCGGGTTTTGCATGATCGAGGCCACCACCCGCCCGCGTAAGAGCGTCGCGGCAATCGGCGCGCCGTCGAGGTGGACCTGGCCCGCGCGTTTGAGCGTGCCGCTGGGCAGGGTGTCGAGGGCCGCCGCGCAGCTCAGCGACTTGCCCGAGCCGCTGGCGCCGACCAGCGCCACCACTTCGCCGCGCGCGAGGGTGATCGAGACGTCGTCGACCAGGCGCTCGTCGCGGGTGTCAACGGTCATGCCGTCAAGCGTCAGGGTGCGGTGCGTGGGCGGCGCGTTCAATGCATGTGCTCCCGTTGGAGTTGAGGGTCGAGGCGGTCGCGCAGCGCGTCGCCCATCAGGTTGAAGGCCATCACGCTCACAAACAGCGCAAGCCCCGGCCAGAGCATCAGCATCGGTTGGGTCCAGACGAACTGGCGTGCATCCGAGAGCATCACGCCCCACTCCGGCGTCGGCGCGGCGACGCCAAGCCCGAGAAACGAAAGGCCCGAGACGTGCAGCATGATGTGACCGATATCGAGCGAGGCGAGCACCGCCAGCTGTGACAGCGTGGACGGCAGCAGGTGGCGAGTAAAGATGCGCAGCCGCCCGGCGCCGGCCATGCGCGCGGCGCTGATGTAGTCACGATGCTTGAGCGACAGCACCACCGAACGCACGATGCGTGCGTACCAGGCCCAGTGGGAGAGCGCGATGGCGAGTATCACGTTGACCAGGCCCGTGCCCAGCATGCCGATCATGAACAGCGACAGCACGAAGGTGGGAAAGGTCAGAAAGATGTCCGTCATCCGCATGGCGATCTGGTCGAAACGCCCGCCGATGAATCCGGCGCTGCCGCCCACCACGATGCCCATCGCCAGCAGCAGCGAAAGCGTTACGGCGACCACGCCGAGCGAGACCCGCGTGCCCTCCAGAAGCCGTGCGAGAATGTCGCGCCCCAAGTGGTCGGTGCCGAGCCAGTGCGTGGCGCTCGGCGGGGCGAGGCGCTCTGGCAGCGCCACGGCGTTGGGGTCGAACGGCGAAAGCCCGGCGCCGAACAACGCCACGAATACCAGCCCCGCCACCAGCGCCAGGGCGATATGGGTGGTCAGCCGCGCTTTGGGTAAGCGCCCCCGAGATGGAAATTGAGATGACGGCGATTGAGACGGCGATAACGGTGCGCTTGACGTGCTCACTGTACGCCCTCCCCGGAAATGCGAATGCGCGGGTCGGCGGCGGCGTAGACGATATCTACGATCAGGTTGCAGACCACGAAGATGGTCACCATCAGCAGCGTGAAGCACTGGATGACCGGGTAGTCGCGGTTGAAGATCGCCGACACGGCGTAGCGCCCGACGCCGGGCCAGCCAAAGATGCTCTCGATGATCAGCGTACCGCCGATCAGCTCGCCGACGTGCATGCCGGTGGCGGTGATGATCGGAAGCAGGGCGTTTCTCAGCACGTGTCGACGCTCCACCTCGCGCTCACCAAGCCCGCGCAGGCGGGCGTACTGGACGTGGCGCTGGCCTCCCACCTCCAGCATGCTGGCGCGCAGCAGCCGCGCGTTGATCGAAAGCGACATCAGCGAAACCGCCACGGCCGGTAGCACCAGATGCGCGACCCCACCGCGGCCCATCGGCGGAAGCCACCCCAGCGTGACCGAAAACAGCAGCACCAGCAAAAAGCCGAGCCAGAAGTTGGGCATCGACACGCCGAAAAAAGCGATCACGCGCACGACGATATCCGGAGCGCGGTGGTGGTGACGCGCCGCCCAGCGCCCGAGCGGGATCGACACCAGCAGCGTCAGCACCAGCGCGACGCCAGCAAGCTCGAGGGTGGCCGGCAGAAAGTGCAGCATGTCCTTGAACACCGGGCGCTGAGTGGCGTAGGAGACGCCGAAATCGAGGCGCAAAGCGCTTGAAAGCCACTGAGCGTACTGGGTGATCAGCGGCTGGTCGAGACCCAGCGCCGCCCGAGCGTGCTCGAGCGCCTGGGGCGTGGGCGGCACCTGAGAGAGGCGCAGGTAGTCCATCGCCGGGTCCGACGGGCCCAGGCGCAGCAGCAAAAAGATGATGATGGACGCCGCCAGCAGCAGTAGCGGCAGCAGCAACAGCCGCTTGAGGATAAACCCGGCCATCAGCGCTCGGCCTCGGGGGTGAACTGGTCAAACGGAATTTCGCTGGCCATGGCGCCAAAGTGGATCTCGCCGACCTTGGGTGAAGCCACGGCGAGCACGCTGGAATAGGTCAGCGGCAGATAGATGGCGGCCTCGTGCAGGCGGGTCAGCAGCGTCTCGTAAAGCGCCTGGCGCTGCGTCTCGTCGGTCGACGTGAGAATGTCGCCGATCAGCGCGTCGATGTCGGGTTTGTCGGCAAGCCCCAGCTGCGCCTGGTAGTCGGCGTGGGCGGGGGCGCGCATGGCGCTGATGAAGGCGTGGGGGTCAAAAGGCGCCCCCCAAGTGCGGTTGAAGATCATGCCGAAACGCCCGTCGCGCTGGCGGGCGTAGACACTGCTCTCCTCCTCGCCGATCAGGCGAACCATCATGCCAAGCGCCGAAAGCTCCGCCTGGATGATTTCCGCTGTGGATTTCGACACCGCATCGTTGCCAACGAACACCAGATCGATCTGCAGCGGCTCGCCATCCTTCATGCGCACGCCGCGATCAAGGCGCCAGCCCGCCTCATCGAGCAGCTCGGCGGCGCGCTCGGGGTTAAACGCGTAGGGGGTGAGCCCTACATCGGCGTAGGGCACGCCCGGGGGGAACAGTGTATCGGCGACCTGCTGCGTACCGTAGAAGACGCTTTCGGCGATGCTGGCCTTGTCCACCGCGTGGTTGATCGCCTGGCGTACGGCCAGATCCGCCGTGGCGCCGCGCTGGCTGTTCAGCGCCAGCATCAGGGTTTCCGTCGGCTCGGAAAGCGCCGTCGTGTAGCGCTCGTCCTGGGAGAAGCGCGCATAGGTGTCCGGCGAGATCAAGCCGCTGGGCCCGTAAATCAGGTCGATCTGGCCGGTTTGAAGCGCCAGCGCCCGGGTGTTGGGATCGACGATCACGCTGATGTTCACCTCATCGACAGCGGGCGCTTCGCCCCAGTAGGCGTCGTTTCGCACGAAGCGATCAAACTCGCCCAGGCGCGTCTCGTCAAGCTGCCAAGGGCCGGTGCCGACCGGCGCGCGCACGCCGTCGGCGGAGGTACCATCGATCAGCTGTGACGGGGCGATAAAGCGAAACGGGCGGGGCAGCGCCAGATCCTGCAGCACCGGGTAGTAGGGTGCGTGCAGGTTCAGCTCGACGCGAAACTCGTCCAGCGCGCGAACGCTTTCGATCTGCTCGGTCAGCCCAAGCCAGGCGTGGCGCTCGCGGTTGGCCAGAACCGCCTCGAAGTTGGCGTTGACCGCCGCGGCGTTAAAGGGCTCGCCGTTGGAGAACGTGACGTCGTCACGCAGCGTGAAGGTGTAGGTGCGCCCGTCATTGGTGATCTCCCAGCGCTTGGCAAGCCAGGGCGCCACGGTGCCGTCGGCCTGGTAGCGCACCAGCGGTTCATACACCATCGCCTGGGCAAACATCTGGTTGGGCGTATAAAGGTGCGGGTTCAGCGCCCCCACGTTGCTCGGCCAGGAGGCCTCGAGTCGCGTTTGGGCCGCGGCTGGGCCGCCAAGTCCCAGCGTCAGGGAGAGTGCCAGCAGGGCACCTAAAGCTGCGCGCATGATTACCTCGGTTCGCTCGAGCATTTACTCGAACATGATGCAGAGTCAGTATGATGAATTTAGAAAATTATCATACTTTCGCACCGAGGCGTAGGCGGGCGCCCGCTCGAGCCCCTTCAATGCGAGCGGGCGCGGCGCTCTAGCTTGCCTGGCCGCAGCGCTCGATCTCGTCGGCAATCTGCTCGAGCAGCGCCGGGTAGAGCGACTCACCCAGCGGCAGGCCGACGCCCAGCGGGTCGAGCACGCCGGTGGTCGTCGCGGTGTCGCCAAAGACGCTTTCGACGAGCTGGGCGTTGAACTGCGGCTCGCTGAACACGCACTGAATGTTCTCTTCTCGCACCAGCGTCTGCAGCGCCTCGATGCGCGCCGGGCTCGGCGCGGAGGCGTCACCCAGCGAGATCGCCCCGGCAGCGGGTACGTCGAAGGCCTCCTCGAAGTACTGGTAGGCGTCGTGGAAGACGACGTAGCGGGTGTCGTGGTGCTCGGCCAGGCGCTGATCGAGGCGCGCCTCAAGCTCGACGAGCGCCTGTTGGCCCTGTTCGGCGTTGGCGCGGTAGTCGTCGGCGTTGTCCGGGTCGAGCTCGCTTAGCTGCTCGGCGATGGCACCCAGCCACTGGCGGGCGTTCTCGGGCGAGAGCCAGGCGTGGGGGTTGGTGCCCTCGTGGCTGTGCTCATGGCTGTGGCCATGGTCATGAGCGTGCTGGTTATCATGCTCGTGCTCATGGTCATGGTCATGGTCATGATCGTGTGAGTGCTCATGATCGTGAGAATGATCGTGGCCGTGACCGTCACTATCGCCGAGGGCGAAGGTGGCGCCGTCGCGGTACTCGAGGACCTGCGTGCCCGGGGCCTTCATCAGCTCGAGATGGCGCGCATCGGAGGCGAGGTTGTCGATCGGCCCTTCGAGCCAGGGGGTGAGGTCGTTGCTCACCCAGACCACCAGGTCGGCGTCGTCGAGCGCCTGGGCTTCCGAGGGGCGCAGCGAGTAGCCGTGGGGCGAGGCGCCGGGCTGGATGAAAAGCGCAGGCTCGCCGTGTTCGCCCAGCACGGTGGCGACCAGCGACTGCACCGGGGGAATGTCTACCGCAACGCGGGGAGCGTCGGCGGCAGCGGCCAGAGGGAAGACCAGCAGCAGGGGCCAGGATAAACGCGTAGACAGCATGGTGTGCTCCAGAGAGTCATCGAGGGTTGGTCAGGTGACGGCCTTTTACCGACAGCGGCAGGGAAGGGTCGTCAAGTATCGATAGTCATGTTATAACATAACAAAATGTGGCAAAGCGATACTAACGATGGAATTAGCCCCCAATACCCAGGACGACGTGCTGGTAAGCATTTCGCGCCTGAGCGTGCGCTTTGACGGCGAGTTCGTGCTCGAGAACATCGACCTGACGCTCTATCGCCATCAGATACTCACGCTGATCGGCCCCAACGGGTCGGGCAAGTCGACGCTGGTCAAGACGCTGATCGGCGCGGTCAAGCCCGCCGCTGGCAGTTTGCGAGTCGGCGCAGGGCTGCGCATCGGCTACGTGCCCCAGCGCCTGCATCTCGACCCGACGCTGCCGATGACGGTCAAGCGCTTCATCAACCTGCCACACCGCCAGGACCCGGCGGCGGTCGAGCGCGCCCTCGACGAGGCCGGCGCCGGGCATCTTCTGCAGGCGACGATGAGCCACCTTTCCGGCGGCCAGTTCCAGCGCGTGCTCTTGGCGCGGGCGCTGCTGACCCGGCCGGACATTCTGATTCTGGATGAGGCCACCCAGGGGCTCGACCAGCGCGGCACGGCAGAGTTCTATCGCCGTATCGAGGCGGTGCGACAGAGTTACGGCTGCGCCGTGCTGATGGTCAGCCACGACCTGAACGTGGTGATGCGCACCGCCGATCACGTCGTCTGCCTGAACCGTACCCTGTGCTGCGAAGGCAAGCCCGAGCACGTCGCCTCCTCGCCGGACTACCAGGCGCTGTTCGGCGAGGTGCTGGCCGACGACCAGGGCGCTAACCCCCTGGCGCTTTACCGCCATCACCACGAGGAGCGCGCCAATGCTGGATGATTTCATGGTGCGCGCCACCCTCGCCGGCGTGCTGGTAGCACTGGCTGCTGCCCCGCTTGGCTGCTTTGTTGTCTGGCGGCGCATGGCCTACTTTGGCGACGCCACCGCCCACGCGGCGATTCTCGGCGTGGCGCTGGCGCTGTTGATGAACATCTCGATCTTCGCCGGCGTGTTGATGGTGGCGCTGCTCATGGCGGGCGGCGTGTCGCTGCTCAGCGGGCGCGGCGTCGCCATGGACACGCTGCTCGGCGTTGCCGCCCACTCGGCGCTGGCGGTGGGGCTGGTGGCGGTGTCGTTTCTCTCCGGGGTGCGCATCGACCTCAACGCCTACCTGTTCGGCGACATTCTGGCCGTGGGTAGAAGTGATCTCTGGGTGATCGGCGGCGGCGCGGCGCTGGTGCTGGCGCTTCTGGGCTGGCGCTGGTCGTCGCTTCTGATGGCGACGATGAGCCGCGAGCTTGCCTACGCAAGCGGCATCGACCCACGCCGCGAACAGCTCATTTTGACCCTGGCGCTGGCCATGGTGGTGGCCGTGGCGCTCAAGGTCGTGGGCGTTTTGCTGATCACCGCGCTTCTGATCATTCCGGCGGCAGCGGCGCGCCCGTTTTGCCGCACCCCGGAGGCCATGGCAATCGGCGCCACCGTCGTGGCGCTCACGGCGGTGACCGGCGGCCTCAGAACCGCCTACCTGATGGATACGCCCACCGGTCCCACCATGGTGACGCTGGCCGCGGTGCTGTTTCTGCTGGCAACGCTTATAAGCCAGGGGGGGCGCCTGGCGCAGCGTTTGACGGCGCGGGCCTGACCCGCCCGACATTTTTCTCGACCCGTTTCTGGAGACCGCCATGACGCAACGACTCGCTCCTGCCGCGACGACCCTGTTTGGCCACGCCGCGCTCGATGGCGACATCAGCGTGCTGCCGCGCATTTTTGAAGAGGCGATCAACCTGGCCGTGCTGACACGCCCGCTCCCGGCGGATATCGTGCTGAGCGCGCAGGCGCAGTGTCAGACCGACCGCGCCTGGCAGTTTAGTTGGCTGGGCGAGGTGGACGAGGCCTTCACCGCGGACCTTCGTCGCCACCTGCCGGCGCCCGAGGCCGGCGACGCGCTGATCGACGACGTCAGCACCATCGCCTCGGCCATCGCCTTTCTGTTCGAGACCGAAACCGTCGGTGTGCGCCTTCGCCTGCTCGATAGCGCCATGTGCCCGCGCTTTCACTGCGACAACCTGCCGGTGCGGCTGGTAAGCACCTACGTGGGGCCGGGCAGCGAGTGGCTGCCGGCGCACGCCGTCAACCGGGCCGGCCTCGGCGCGCCGCGCCCGGAGCGTCCGGACATCGTCACCGACCCGAGCGCCATTCAGACCATGGCGAACGGCGACATTGCCCTGATCAAGGGCAGCGGCTGGGTCGGGTGTGAAGAGCGGGCGCTGGTCCACCGCAGCCCGGCGCTGGCACCCGGCGAGAAGCGGCTGTTGATGACCATCGACCCGGCGTGATGTGAATGCGCACGCCTGTGCGATCTTGTTCTTTTTAAGAAGGGGCCTGCATGAACGACCAGCCCGTTGCGGCGCCGAGCGAGGCGCCGACGAAAGACGCCCTGCTTGCCATGGGCCAGCACGACTACATGAACGAGCGCCAGCTGGCGTTCTTTCGCCAGCGCCTGCAGGACGAGCGCGACGAGATCCAGGCGCGCCTGGCCGAGATAAGAGCGTCGATCGCCTCCCACGAGCGCGACAGCGACGAGGCCGATCAGGCCTCCTTCGAGGAGGAGCTTCGCCTCTCGCTGCGTCAGGCCGATCGTGAAAGCCGGCTGGTGAAGAACATCGACGCTGCCCTGAAGCGTATCGAAAATGGCGAGTACGGCTTCTGCGAGGAGACCGGCGAGCCCATCGGCATTGCCCGGCTGCTGTTTCGCCCCACCGCGCGGCTCTGCATCGAGGCGAAGGAGCGTCAGGAGCGCCAGGAAACCCATTTTCGCAAGACCCGATGGGAGTGAACGTCATGACGACACCGCCCTTGATTCCCGTCAATGTGCTCACCGGCTTTCTGGGCAGCGGCAAGACCACGCTGCTCAACCGCTGGGTGCGCCAGACCTCCATGGACAACACCCTGGTGGTGATCAACGAGTTCGGCGACATTGGCCTCGATCATTAGCTGATCACCCAAAGCGACGAGCAGGCCGTGATCGAGATGAGCAGCGGCTGTCTGTGCTGCACGCTGCGCGGCGATCTGGCCCGCACCCTGCGCGAGGCGCTCGACGATCTCGAAGCGCGGGGCAGGCCCGCCCCGACGCGCGTGGTGATCGAAACCACGGGGCTGGCGCTGCCTACCTCCATTTTGCAGCTGTTGATGACCGATGCCTGGCTTGCGCACCGCTTCAAGCTCGATAGCGTCGTGTGCTGCGTGGACGCGGTGAACGGAGACGCGACGTTGAGTGCCCATGAAGAGTCGCGCCAGCAGGTGGGGGTGGCGGATAAACTGCTCATCACCAAGACCGATCTCGCCGAGCAGGCGGGGGTAGCCGGGCTTGCCAACCGGCTCGCCTGGCTCAACCCGACCGCCGAGCAGTGGCAGGTGGTCGACGGCAGGCTCTCCGCGAGCCTGCTGGTAGGCGCCGGGCTTCACGTCGACGGCGGCTATCAGGTCGATCAGTGGCTCAAGGCCGGGCGCTACACGGTCACCCCCGCCGCGCCCCACGTGGGCACCGCGATTTCACTGAGTCCCGGCCCGGTAACGGCGCACCACTCAGCCGACCACCACGCCCACCAGAGCGACTCGATCCGCGCCTTCTGCTTCACCGTCGAGGAGCGCATCGCCCCGGACACGCTGGAGAACTGGCTGGACATGCTGATGTCGCTGATGGGCGACAAGATGCTGCGCATCAAGGCGGTGGTGCACCTGACCGACCGCGACGCGCCGCTGGCGATTCACGGCGTCCAGCAGATCTTCCACCCGCCCGCAGAGCTTCCTCTCGAGTGCGTTTCGGATCGCGTCTCGCGGTTCGTGTTCATTACCCAGCACATCGCGCCGGAGACGGTGGCCGAGATGTATCACTTCTTCAGCGCGTCGAAAGAGAACGCCTAGAGCGCCGCGCTCAGTGCACGACCTCGGCGCGGGTGGTCTTGAAGCGTGCCCGGTAGGCGGTGGGCGTGAGCGCGTAGCGCCTGGCGAACACCTTGCGCATCCGCTCGTCCGAGCTGAACCCGGTGCGCCAGGCAATGCTCTTCATGGGCAAGTCGGTATCCAGCAGCAGCGTCTTGGCGCGCTCGCAGCGCGCCTCTTCCAGCCAGTTCAAGGGCGTCATGTTGAACTCGGCCACGAAGGTGCGGCTCAAGTGGCGCGGGCTCATGCCGGCTTTCGAGGCCATGTCCGCAAGCGTCAGCGGGGTGTCGAGGCGCTCGGTGATCCAGCGCTTGAGCTCGCGCATGCCGGGTGATCCGCTCATCTGGCTGGTAAGCGCGGTGCTGAACTGCGACTGCCCGCCCGGACGCTTGAGATACACCACCAGATCCCGCGCCACGTCCAGTGCCAGGTCGCGCCCGGCGTCCTGCTCGACGAAGGCCAGCGCCAGATCGATCGCTGCGGTGACGCCAGCGCAGCTCCAGAAGTGGCCGTCCTGCACGAAGATCGTATCCGCATCCACCTCGAGCGCGGCGAAGCGCCGCTGCAAAAGCGGCGCATAGTGCCAGTGGGTTGCGGCGCGCCGCCCGTCGAGCAGCCCCGCCTGGGCCAGAAAGAACGATCCTGTGCACAGCGCGGCAAAGCGCCGGGCCTCCTGGCCGCGGCGCTGGCACCACTGCACCAGCGCCGGTTCGCGCGCAAGCGCTTGCTCGATCTCCACGGCGCCGGCGATCATCACCGTCTCGAGCGGCGCGTTATCCGGCAGCGGGCCGCCGGCGTCCAGGCTGATCCCGGTATCCGACACGACGGGCCCCGGTACCGGGGCCACCAGCGACACCTGGTAGCGAAACGCCTCGCCGTGCGCCGCCAGGCGCTGATTGGCGTAGCTGAACACGCTAAGCGGCCCCGCCGCCTCCATCAGCTTGAAGCCGGGGTAGATGACCAGGTGCACGTGCTGCTCGCCCGACGCGTCGCTGGTCGCTGCTACGCTGTCTGCTTCATCGCGCTGCATGGCGTCTCCTCCTGGTGGTTTTTCCGCGTTTTTCGTTTGGCGCTCTGCACGTCTTGATGGCGGTGCACGCTGTCCGGATTCGACCGGTCGTCCGGCTATGGCGCATTATATAAACGTTATAACATATCATTTTTGCATCGAGCAGGAGAGATATCATGAAAACGCGCGCCGCCATTGCCTGGGAGCCCAACCGCCCGCTTGAGATCGAAGAGATCGACCTGGAGGGGCCGAAAGCGGGCGAGGTGCTGGTCCGTATCGTCACCACCAGCCTCTGCCACACCGACATGTTCACGCTCTCTGGCCGCGACCCGGAAGGGCTCTTTCCCGCCGTGCTCGGCCACGAAGGCGTAGGCGTGGTCGAGGAGGTAGGCCCTGGCGTTCTGTCGGTGAAGCCCGGCGATCACGTGATCCCGCTCTACACCCCGGAAGATCCCAACTGCCCCTACATTCAGTCCGGCAAGACCAATCTCTGCCAGACCATTCGCGAGACCTAGGGGCGCGGGGTCATGCCCGACGGCACCTCGCGCTTCTCCTACAAGGGCAAGATGATTCACCACTACATGGGCACCAGCACCTTCAGCGAGTACACGGTGCTGCCGGAGATCGCCGTCGCCAAAATCGCCAAGGAGGCGCCGCTGGCCAAGGCGAGCGTCATGGGCTGCGCCGTGCCGACCGGCATGGGCGCGGTGCGCAACACCGCGAAGGTGACGCCCGGGGCGACCGTGGCGGTGTTCGGCCTCGGCGCGGTCGGCATGGCGGTGATTCAGGGCGCGAAGATGGTCGGCGCCGGGCGCATCATCGGCATCGACACCAACCCCAACAAGTTCGCCCTGGCCCGCGACATGGGCGTGACCGAGTGCGTCAACCCAAAGGACTTCAGCCAGCCGATCCAGGAGATGCTCGTCGAAATGACCAACGGCGGCGTCGACTTCTCGTTCGAGTGCATCGGTAACGTCAACGTCATGCGCGCCGCGCTGGAGTGCTGCCACAAGGGCTGGGGCGAGTGCACGGTGATCGGCGTGGCCGGCGCCGGCGAGGAGATCGCCACACGGCCTTTCCAGCTGGTGACCGGGCGCGTCTGGCGCGGCTCTGCGTTTGGCGGCGTGCTGGGCCGCAGCCAGCTCCCTGGCATGGTCGACGAGTGGCTGCGCGGCGACTTCGACGTCGACCCCTATATCACGCACAACATGACCCACGACCAGATCAACACCGCCTTCGATCTGCTGCACGCAGGCAAGTCGATCCGCTCGGTGATCCACTTCCAGCCCGGCGAGACCATGCAGCCGGAGGGGCTGGCGGGCAAGATCGTACCGGCTAGCTGAGAATAGATTTGCCGCTCCTTAACTCAAGGGGCGGCTTTTTTCATCCGGGAGGATAGCGGGGGCCGCTGACTTTATAACAAGAGTGAACCGATGACCTTCCTGAACTTGTAAAGCGCCTAGCCCGAACGAGTTCCCAGGCTGCGGCTGCACCGCTCAGACACAAAAAAGCCGATTCTCGAAAGAATCGGCTTTTTCTATATTTGGTAGCGGGGATCGGGTTTGAGCCGATGACCTTCCTGAACTTATGAAGAGCCGAGCCCGACGAGCTACCAAACTGCTGCTGCACCGTTCAGACACAAAAAAGCCGCTACCTTTCGTTAACGGCTTCTTTGATAAATATTGGTAGCGGGGACCGGATTTGAACCGATGACCTTCGGGTTATGAGCCCGACGAGCTACCAGACTGCTCCACCCCGCATCAACGTGGGACGTATTCTACATAAGTTTTAGGCCAAGTCAATCATCGAGTGCGATAAATCGATACGCCGCGCGTGGATTCATCGTGCTGCAACATTGGGGGAGTAACGCTATGCTTTCCATGACGCAACGGGCTTTCTCAACTTCAAGGAAACCGTCTCGGTGCGCAGGAGCAGAAGATAACAACACGTGCGTGCCAAACGCTTTGCGGTGGCACCAATTTGAAGTGGCTTGCGCCACGTCTTGTGTGGCTCGGATGCAAGTCATTTGTCATTTCAGGGAGGTATACAATGGCTAATCAACCCCAGGTGGCGTGGGTGACGGGTGGAACAGGTGGGATCGGCACGGCCATTTGCCGGTCGTTGGCCGAGGCGGGGTATTTGGTTGTCGCCGGTTATCGCAATCCGGAAAAGGCGAAAACGTGGCTCGAGAGCCAAAAAGCCGACGGCTTCGACAACATGGCGCTTTCCGGCGTCGATCTGTCGAACTACCAGGCGTGCTTGGACGGCGCCCAGGAAATTGCCGACACCCACGGACCGATCAGCGTGCTGGTCAACTGCGCCGGTATCACGCGCGACGGTACGCTCAAGAAGATGGCGCAAGAGCAGTGGAGCGAGGTAATCGATACCAACCTCAACAGCGTCTTCAACACCTGCCGTAGCGTGATCAACCCGATGCTCGAGCAGGGCTACGGGCGCATCATCAACATCTCTTCGATCAACGGGCGTAAAGGACAGTTCGGCCAGGTCAACTACGCCGCGGCGAAGGCGGGCATGCACGGTTTGACCATGTCGCTGGCCCAGGAAACCGCGACCAAGGGCATCACGGTCAACACCGTGTCACCGGGCTATATCGCCACCGACATGATCATGGAAATTCCCGAGAAGGTGCGCGAGGCGATTCGCGAAACCATCCCCGTCAAGCGCTACGGCACGCCGGAGGAGATCGGTCGGCTGGTAGCATTTTTAGCCGATGAGCAGTCCGGCTTCATCACCGGTGCCAATATCGATATCAACGGCGGTCAGTTCATGGGCTGATACGCCCGACCTCAAGCGCCGAGCACATCGCTCGCACTCGCCGCCGGAACGCGGCGCAAAAGAAAGGAGGCCACAAGCCTCCTTTCTGGTTTCTCTCTTCTTGTTTCCAGTTCCTCGCTTGCTTCTTCTGATGCCTTTCTACCGCTGAGGACGCTCGGTTTCGATACGCCACGGTTGCGCTTTGGCCCTCAAGCGTGAGGCTGACGCGCAAGCCGGCTCAGCAGCGCGTCGAGCTCATTGACCTCCCGGTCCCAAACGTCAGCAGGCACCGGCCCCAGCGCCATGAGTGCGGCCAGCACGCTGTGCGTCTCTTCTGCCGGGCTGCGCTCACTACCCAGGCCGTCGTTCAAGCGTTCGACCTGAATGGCCAAGCGAAGCGGCTCGTCTTCGGGCTTGACGCTGCCGAGTGCCAGCAGCGAGAGGTGCACGCGAAGCCGTGCCACGCCCTCTTCGACGGTTTGACGACTTTGCTCCGGGGCGCTGATCGCTGCGCCTCTAGCGTCGTTGCGGCGCTGGTGCGCGTCCCAAAACGCCCCGGTCGGCGGAGTCGTGAGCACCTGCGCCGCCTCGACGGCGTCGTTTTGCTGCGCTTCAAAAGCGCGCTGGTCCGCGCTCAGGTGGGCTTGGGTCAGTGGCATGAGCGCGTGCCACTGCGCGACGGTATCGGCCACTTCTAAACGGCTCAACCGCTCGCGCCGGGCGCGCAGAATACCGCTCAGGCGGCGCTGCATGCCCTCGCTTCGCCGGTTGCGCGGCAGCGGTTCGAGCTGCTGGGCGCGCTGGATAAACGCCTCGAGCGCCTGGGCCTCGCGGGCGTTTTCCGGCTGCCATGCGTCCATTTCGTCGATCAGGGCCTGCATGGCGTCGAGCTTTTGCTGCGAGCGCGCCGACTGTTCGCTCTTGTGCGCGTCGCGCTGGGCAAACAGCTGATCGCAGGCGCCGCGAAAGTGCTTCCAAAGCGTTTGCTCTTCGCCCTTGGGTGCCCGCCCCAACGTGCGCCACTGCTGCTGAAGCGCCTTGGCGCGGGTGATGCGCTCGTGAATAGGCCGCTCGGTGGCGTGCAGCAGCGCGTTGACCTCGTCGATCAGCGCGCGCTTTTGCGCGGCGATCTGCTCGGCGCGCTGGTCGATCAGCGCCTGCAGCCGATGGCGCACCTTGCCAAAGCGCCGGCCGACCGTTTCCGAGGCCTCCCGCGGGATCGGCGCGTATTCGCGCCACTGATGCCGGGCGCGATCGCGAATTTCGCGCAGCACGTCCGGGTCGGCGTTGTCGGCGGGCTGCTCGCACAGGGTTTCGAGCTGCTCGCAAAGCGCTTCACGCTGGCGCAGATTGGCCTGACGCGTCTGGTCGATGGTTTCCCGCCAGGGCGCCAGGCGTTCGTGAATGCGATCGGAGGCGGCGCGAAAGCGCGTCGACAGCGCTCGGCTGGCCGCGGCGTCGCCAAGCTCCTTCCACTCCTTCACCAGCTGGCGATGGCGACGGTCCAGCGCCGCATCCGCCATCGCCGGCGCCTCGGCCAGCGCCTCGATGCTCAAGGTGAGCTGCTCGCGCTTGGGCCCGGCAACGAAGCCGCGCCAGTCTCTAAGCTCCGCCAGCTGCGCGCCGAGCTGTTTCAGGCGCGCCTTGAGCGGTTTGGCTCTGGCGCTGTCCAGCGCGTCGATCGCGGGTTTGAGGCGCTGGTGGAGCCGGCTGGCGCTTTTAAACGCGCCGCGTTCGAGCATGTGCTCGAAACTGTCGAGCTCGGCGTCCAGCGCCTCCAGTGAAGGCGCTTGTTGCGTCTGTTCGCCCGCCGGCTGCTCCAGCGCCAGAAGTGCTAGGGCGCGCTGTAAAAGCGCCGGTCTTGCCAGGTCTTTGGGCCAGGCAATGCGTTGGACTCGCTCTTCGAGTGTCGCGGGGTCGTGGTCGGCGAGGCCTCGCTCGACGTCGGGCTGGTGCGTTTGCCAGCGCTGCCAGGCCTCCGTGACGCGCTCATAGGCGGCAAGTGCCTGGGTGTAGCGCGCCTGGGTCGTCTCCGGCGGTACGTGAAGATCCGACAGCGACTGCCAGCGCTGGCCCAGAAGCTGGCGCTGGGCGCGCAGGCTGTCGATGTCCTGAAGCGTAACGGCCTCGGCGTGGACGAGCCCGTTCAGCGTCTCCTCGAGCCCGGCGAGTAGCTGTTCGCGGGTCGCTTCGATCTCTTCGCGGCGCACCTGGCGCGCTTGGCGCGCCTGCTCTTGGGTTTCATGGTCGTTCAAGGTTTTGCGCGCGCTAAGCAGCGCTTGGTGAAAGCGCTCTTCTTCGCGGGGGCCGGGCGGATGGTCGAGCTTTCGCCACTCGCGCTCCAGGTGGCGAAGGCGTCCGCCGTAAAGCGGCTCCCAGGGCGCGCGGGCGTGCTGCTCGAGTTTGTCGAGCAGCTCTTCGCGGCGCGTCGTTTGCTGATCGAACCACTCGTTGTCGTGACGCAGGCGCGAGAGCTTTTCGCGTGCCAGGCGCATGACGTTGCGATCGCGGCGCGCCTGTTTCAACAGCGTTTTCAAACTCGGCTCGCTGTCGAGGCGCTCGGCGGCGCGCTTTCGCACGCTCGCTACGCCGTTATTACAGGCCTGGTAGATGAGATCCTCATCATCAATGAGCCGGTTTAACGCGGTCAGGCGAAGGTCGAGGTTGTCGCCGCGCAGCGCGATCTCGTTGAGCAGCGCCGTGTTCGATAGCGAGTCGACCAGCCGGGTGCGCGTATAAAGGTCGGTTTGGCCTTCCCGGCCGGATAGGCGCTCGATCACGGCCTCGCGCCAGCCGGGCACGTTCTGGCGCTCGGGGAGCCGGCTGGTCAGCGTGTCGAGATCCCCAAGCGCCAGCAAGGCGGCCAGTTGAACGGTGTGGTCCGGGTCGTCGGCCAGCGTTTTCAGAGCATCGCGCTGGTCGGGCTGCTGCGGGTCCAGCGTTTCGAGGGCCTGGCGGCGAACCTCGGCGTTGGGGTGCTGCCACCGAGGCGCGAACAAGCGTCTTAACAGTCCGTGCATGAATCTTCCTGCAAGAGGTGCATCGCGTGAAAAAAATCAGCTATCGGTGCTTTGGTAGTTGCAGTCACCGTCGCTGTCGCTTAGCTTTGCCAGTGGCAATGTGCGCTGGCCGCAAAGGGTGGGCAAGCCGTTACATTCCCGGCGCGTACAAGCGCTAAGTTTATCTTACCTGAACATGACATGGAGTTCGGCCATGAGCCTCAACGCCGATAGTGCCGACAACGCCTTTACCTTTAAAGGCGGCATGCTGCCCATGACCGTCATGGAATTGAGCAGCGCCGACCCCGAGCAGATCAGGCGTCAACTGGCCGGCAAACTCTCCCAATCTCCCGCCTTCTTCCAGCATACACCGGTTGTACTGGGCGTGGAAAAACTCGATGAGCCGCACCTGGCGCTGGAGCGCATCTGCGCGGTGTGCCGCGATCACAAGCTTCTGCCGGTCGCGGTGCGCGGCGGCCCGGAGCCGGTGCGACAGTCGGCCTGGGCGCTGGGGCTTGGCTGGTTTGCGCCGGTCGAAGAAGGGCGCTCGCGGGCGCTTGAAAGCGTCGAGCGCACCGATGTCGCGCCCAGCGAGCGCGTCGATGAGACGCCACACGAGGCGGTCGCAGTCACCACGCGGCTTTTTCGCGGCACCGTGCGCTCGGGCCAGCAGGTCAGCGCCGCCGAGGGCGATCTGGTCGTGATCGGCGCGGTCAACGCCGGCGCCGAGGTGCTGGCGGCGGGCAGCATTCATGTTTATGGCGCGCTGCGAGGGCGAGCGCTGGCGGGCATTCACGGCAATACCCACGCCGGTATTTATTGTCGCGAGCTCGAAGCGGAGCTTTTGTCGGTGGCCGGCAACTACAAGCGCCTCGAGGATATCGACCCAAAACTTTTAGGGCTGGCCGCGCAGGTGCACTTCAGTGAAGAACAGCTCGAGATCAAACTACTGGCCTAGGGTGAGGCTGGTACGATTGACGTAGCGACGTGGCGGGCGCTTTTCGATAGAGTAGCGATACAGGCGACGTCACCGGATTGACACAGACATGTGCGTTGCGCGCGATGACGATAAAAAGAGACGCCGCGCGATTCAACGACCTCTGAAAGGATATAACTCTTGGCCAAAATTATCGTAGTGACCTCAGGTAAAGGGGGGGTCGGCAAAACCACCAGCGCGGCGGCGATTGCCACCGGGCTTGCGCTGCGCGGCAAAAAGACCGTCGTCATCGATTTCGACGTGGGCCTGCGTAACCTGGATTTGATCATGGGCTGCGAGCGGCGTGTGGTGTACGACCTGGTCAACGTCATCCAGGGCGAGGCGGCGCTCAACCAGGCGCTGATTCGCGACAAGCGCGTCGAGAACCTGTTCATCCTGCCGGCGTCTCAAACCCGCGACAAGGACGCGCTGACTCAGGAAGGCGTGGAAGAGATCCTCGAGCAGCTGCGCGGCGATTTCGACTTCGTGATCTGCGATTCGCCCGCCGGTATCGAACGCGGCGCGCAGCTTGCCATGTACTTCGCCGACGAAGCGGTGGTGGTGACCAACCCGGAAGTCTCCTCGGTGCGCGACTCCGATCGCATCCTCGGGCTTTTGGGTTCCAAGACTCGCCGCGCCGAGCAAAGCCAGGACCCGGTGCGCGAGCACCTGCTGATTACCCGCTACAACCCGTCGCGCGTTACCTCCGGCGACATGCTCACGCTGGAAGATATCCGCGAGATTCTCGCCATCAACCTGCTGGGGCTGATTCCGGAGTCCGAGGCGGTGCTGCGCGCCTCTAACCAGGGCGTGCCGGTCACCCACGACGGCGCCAGCGACGCGGGCCAGGCCTACGCCGACACCGTGTCGCGCCTGCTTGGTGAAGACGTGCCGCTGCGTTTTCACGAAGTTCAACGCAAGAGTCTTCTGGGCCGCATGTTTGGAGGAGGTCGGCGATGAAACTGCTCGAATTCCTGAAGCGCGAGCGCAAGAAATCCGCCTCGGTGGCCAAGGAGCGCTTGCAAATCATCGTGGCTCACCAGCGCAGCCAGCGCGGTCAGCCCGACTACATGCCGATGCTCGAGCGCGAACTTTTGGAAGTGGTGCGCCGCTACGTCCACGTTGCCGACGACGCCATCCAGGTATCGCTCGACAGCGAAGACAACTGCTCGGTGCTCGAACTCAACGTGACCCTGCCGCGCGACTCGTGAAAGGCAGCGAGTGAGTCGTGAAGGGCACGTGGCGATGAGCGGGCGAGCGTAAGCCGGGAGAACGGCGGAACTTTTGTGTTCACCGCCGTTGTTGTAGGGTGGCGGGATACGTCCACGGGAGTATCCACACATGGCGCCAGCCAACGCCGCCCCTGCCAGTTTTCTTTGGCACGATTACGAAACCTTCGGCGCCGACCCGCGCCGCGACCGCCCGGCGCAGTTCGCCGCGCTCAGAACCGACGCCGACTTCAACGAAATCGGTGAGCCGGTCGAGATATACTGCAAGCCCAGTGACGACGCGCTACCACACCCGGCAGCGTGTCTGATCACCGGTATCACGCCGCAAAAGGCCCAGCGCCACGGCTTGGCCGAGGCCGAGTTCGCCGGCCGCATCCAGGCGCTGATGAGTGAACCCGGCACCTGCGTGGTGGGCTACAACAGCCTGCGCTTCGACGACGAAGTCTCGCGTCACCTGTTCTACCGTAACTTCCTCGACCCCTACGCCCGCGAGTGGCAAAACGGCAACTCCCGCTGGGATTTGATCGACGTGGTGCGCGCGTTTTACGCGCTGCGCCCGGCGGGGATCGAGTGGCCCAAGCGAGAAGACGGCGCGCCGAGTTTCAAACTCGAGGATTTGACCGCGGCCAACGGCATCGAGCACGCCGGCGCCCACGACGCCCTGGCGGACGTGCGCGCCACGATCGCTTTGGCGAGGCTTCTCAAGGTTCAAAATCCCAGGCTGTTTGACTACCTGCTCGGCCTTCGCGGCAAGCGCGCCGTGGCTGCTCAGCTCGATGTCGCCAGCGCCAAGCCGGTGCTGCACATCTCGCGGCGCTACCCGGCCAGTCGCGCCTGCAGCGCCTTGGTAATGCCGCTAGCAAAGCACCCTACCAACCCCAACGGCGTAATCGCGTTTGATTTGAGCGCCGACCCGAGCGCGCTTGTATCGCTCACCGTCGAGCAGATTCGCGAGCGTGTGTTCGTCAGCCACCAGGATCTGGCGGAAGGGGAGTCGCGCATTCCGCTCAAGGTGATCCACATCAACCGCTGCCCGGTGGTGTTTCCCGCTACCGCGCTAAAGGACGTCGAGGGGCCGAAAAAGGGCGAGTACGGCGACATCCAAGCGCGTTTGGGGATCGATGTCGACCAGTGTCGCGCGCACTGGAAAACGCTTCGCGATCAGGGCACGGTCATTGCCGAAAAGGTGGTCGGCGTGTTCAGCGCCGGCTTCGAGGAAGGTCCGCAGGACCCGGATCTAATGCTCTACTCGGGCAGCTTCTTCTCCGGGGCCGACCGCCAGCAGATGGAGCGGGTGCGCGAAACGCCGGCCTGGGATTTGGTCGGGGCGCGCTTTGCCTTTCAGGACCCGCGGCTCGAGGAGATGCTGTTTCGCTTTCGCGCGCGCAGCTACCCGGAAACCCTGGAAGGCGAGGAGCGCGAGCAGTGGGAGGCGTTTCGCTGGGCGCGGCTGAACGACCCGGCGGTGTCCGGTTTTACGCTCAAGGCCTTTGCCCGGGAGATCGAGCGCTACAACCAGCAGAGTTTGACCGACTACCAGCGCCAGATTCTCGAAGAGGTGGTGATGTTCGTCGAGGCGATGCTGCCCGCCCAGGCGTTCGACGCCTGAGCGGGCGCGGCTCAAACTAGCGCGCCGCGTCGTCTTGTGGGAAGGGGGCGAGCGTGTCGCGGTAGGCGGCCACGTCGCTGGGCGCGTCACCCGGGTCGAAGCGCACTTCCAGCACGTGGGCCATCAGCGACGGCCAGCTGTCGCGCACGTCATCGGCGCTGACCTGAAGCACCGCCTCGGCCATTTGCGCCTGGCGGTCGAAGCGCACCGGATCCAGGGCGGTCGCCTGCCAGTAGCGGTTGGCCATGCCGGAAAGGCTCGTGTCGCGCTGTTCGAGCCGGCGCGCTACGGCTTGGCGATGCGGCGCTAGCGCCTCGTCGTCGAGCGTTTGTAGCGCCTCCTCTGCCCCTTCCAAAAAGCGTTCGATGCGCGCGGCGATCTCGTCGCTGTCGACGTCCGCCGACTGCACCAGAAACGCGATGCCCGGCGCCTCGAGCAGCGGCGAGTAGCTGGCGTTGACGATATAGCCAAGCTGCTGCTCGGTACGCAGCGTCTGGTAGAAGTCGGTATCCAGCCACTGGGCGATCACTCTTAGCGTCGCCTGTTCGCGCTCGCTTTGATCGCGCCCCTGCACGTAGCGAAGCGCCAGCGACTCGTTGCGAGCGCTATCCGGGCGCAGCACCTCGTCACCTTCAGCGACCGCCAGCGGCGTCAGCTCGCCGATTTCATCGCGAGTCAGGCGCGGCGTCAGCGCGTTGCGAAGCGTCTCGGCCTCTTCCTGGGCCTGGGCCTCGGTCAGGTTGCCCACCGCCATGGCATCGACGTAGAGCCCGCGTAAAAAGCGCTGGCGGAAGTCTTCCAAATGGTGGAGGTTGAGGTGTTCGCTTGCCTCGAGTAGCGCCTGGCTTCCCCACTGCGGCGACAGCAGCGCCTCGCCCACTAGGCGGCTGGCTTGGCCGTAGAGCGATGCCTGCGGGGCGTTTTGCCACTCACGGGTGAGCTGGTTGCGCACGCGCTCGAAGCTGTCTTCGGTGATCTGGGCGGTCTTGAGCTGCTCGATGGCCTGCTCGATGAACGGCGCTTGGCCGTCGCGCCAGCCGGAAAACGCCAGCGTCATGCCGCGAGCGTGAGGGTAAGCGCTGAAGGAGTGGCCGGCGAGCCAGGCCGGGTAAAGGGCGCTGCTGAGGCTATCGTTGAGCCAGCCGGACAGCAGCCGCGTCAGCACCGCTTCCTCGGCGGAGTAGCTCGCGCTTGGGTGCTGCAGGCTGACTCGCCACTCGACGCTTGGCGTATTGAAGCGGCTGTCCTGCATGTGCCAAGCGGTGAAGGCGGGCGTCTGCATCAGCACGCTGGGCGCTTCATCCTGGCCCGGCTCCAGCGTCAGGTCACTGGCAATGAACGGGTTGGGCGGGGCAAGCGAGAGCCCGCTAAGCGCTTGGCCCGCGGTATCCGGCGTGTCGAGGCGCGCCCATTGGGTATCGAACCAGGGCGAGGCGGTGTCGCCCTCGACGCTTTGATCCGAATAGACGCGAATCATGTTCTCCGGCGTCAGCGCCTCCAGATACGTTTGCTGCGCCGCGCTGTCCATGCCGTCCATGCGGTAGGCGGCGTACTGGACGTCCTCTACCGGGTAGCGCGACAGGCTCATGGCCAGGCGCGTTGCCTCGCTTTGCGGGTCGCCGTGCTGCTGGAAGCGAAATGCCTGCTCAGCAAGGGCGGCCTGCTCGTCATAGCGCCAGGTATCGATACCTTCGCGGCGAATCTCGTCGATTGCGGCGAAGAGCGTGGCCTGCACGTCCTCCAGGCGCTCGGTACCGCGCTCGGTCAGGCTGATCGAGACCGTGAACAGCGCGTGCTCACCGTCGCCGCGCCCGACCCCGGCAGAGAGGCCCAGAGCGAGGCCCGCATCGCGCAGCACGGCGAGCAGGCTGCCGTCGCTTTCATCACCGAGCAGATGCGCGACCAGCTGTGCCGGCTTGGTGCGGTACTCGTCGATCGGGTCGGGTACGGGGAAGTAGAAGTTGACCCGGCGGCGATCCTCGAGCGACTGACGCTCAAGATACGTCGGGAGCTCATCGCTCAAGGCGAGCGGCGCGTCGATGGTTGGCGCCGAGAGGCCATGATCAGGAATGTTGGCAAAGCGCTCGGTCACCCACTCCTCAAGCGTATCCAGCGGCTGCGGGGCGACCACGGCCAGGTTCATGACGTTGGCGTCGTAGTGCTGGTGGTAGAAATCGATGATGCGATCGCGCAGCGACGTTTCGCCTTCCGGAGGGCTTGCCAGCGTTTCGCGACTGCCCACGGCGAAGCCGGTGGTGGTGTTGTCCGGGTTCAGTACCTGGTCGAGCACGTCGTTTTCGCGGCGGGCGTCGTCGCGAATGCGCGCCATGTACTCGGAGTGGACGATGTTGCGCTCGCTTTCGAGCTGATCGGCGTTAAACAGCGGCGAGAGAAAGAACGCGCTGAAGCGGTCAAGCGCGCCGGACAGCGCTTCGGGGTCGACATCGAAGAAGTAGTTGGTGTCCTGCTGCGAGGTGAAGGCGTTGTGCGAGCCCGCGTTATTGGCGATGTAGCTCTGGTAGGCGTCCGGCTCCGGGTAGGGCTCGGTGCCCAGAAACAGCATGTGTTCGAGAAAGTGGGCCAGGCCCAAAAGATCGTCCGGATCCTGGGAGCTACCGACGCGTACGTTCATCGACGCCGCGGCCTTGTCGGCGTCCGGGTCGCTCACCAGTAGCGCCTGCAGGCCGTTGTCCAGGGTCAGTACCCGGTAGTCGCGGGCATCGAAGGGGCTGGTGGTCGGCGTGGTGACCTTTGCCACCTGAGGTGGCTCGGCCCAGATCACCGGCGCGTACAGGCACGTGCCGAGCAGCGCGCCGGTCAGCACGTCACGCAGGGAGACGCGGGAAAAAGGATCGCTTGATAACATTGAAACTCCGTTGTCGGGATACGGCTAAGGGGCGTTCCACCGCAGCATGGGTCCCTGCGGGTGGGCGCAGGCAGCCGACTGATTGGCGGGACTGTTGACATGTTTTGATACCGGAAATGCGCCCAACAGTTCCAGCGGCGCCGGGGTCATCATCGTCTGAAGCGTCTCCGGCGGGCTGTCGGGGTCGAGCCAGGTCGCCAGTTGGGAAGCGTCGATAACCAGCGGCAGGCGATCGGTCAGCGACGATAGGCACACATTGGCGGGCACGGTGATCAGCGCGGTGGAGTCGGTAAAGGCGGTGAGCGTGGTGTGGTAGCGACACCACAGCGCGCCGAGCAACAGCGGCGCGCGGTCGGTAGCGGTGACCAGATACGGCTGCTTGCCGCCGGGGCGCTGTTGCCATACGTAAAAACCGGTGACGGGAATGACGCAGCGCCGGGCGTTGAAGGCTTCCTCGAACATCGGCCGGTCGCCGAGCGACTCCGCTCGGGCGCAGTGCGGGGCGTGGTCGAGCACCTTGAGCCAGGGCGGCGTCAGCCCCCAGAAAAGCGGCTCGTGACGGTAAACGCCTTGAACCAAGCGGATGGCCGAAATCGGCTGGCGCGGGGCCAGATTGGGCGAGGTAATGAACGCGTCGTGCTGATCAAGCGATGGCACCATGCGCGAAAGCGAAAGGCGCTGCACGTGTAGGCGTCCCGTCATGCCGGTCTCCTTGTCACCCGGGGTAAAACTTATACGAAAAGGCGACAAGAATACGCTTAAAGTCGCCTTATAGTATCGAAAACAGTGTTCGATGTGGGGTATCCTGTCCTATATTAACCCTTCCTCAAACTCAAGTGCGCTGAGGCTTTCGCCTTTTTGCCCGACTTCAAGAGACCGCCATGGCCCGTCCCAGACAGCACGCGCCCGACACCCTTCATGCGCAGGTCATGCAGGCCTGCGATGAGTGGTTGGCCACGCGGCCGGTGCACGGCCTATCGCTGCGTGCGCTGGCCCGAGAGGTGGGATGTGCGCCGAGTACGCTGCTCAAGCTTTACGGCAGCTTTAACAATTTGCTTCAGCACGTCAACGTCGAGACCCTGGCGCGGTTACAGCAAACCATCGAAAGCCTTGCCGAGGACGAGCCCGAGCCCTGGCTTCGCGCGCTGGCCCACGCCTATTGGCGCTTCGCCGAGCAGGGTTGTTACCGCTGGCAGCTGTTGTTCGACTACCCCTTGGCCGAAGAGGGCGAGCTCGACCAGCGCCAGAGCGATCTGATCGAAGCGCTCTTTACCCAGGTGGAGTCGTCGCTCACCCGCTATCAGCCGGCGCTGGACGACCAGGAGGCGCGGCGGCTCGGGCGCACTCTGTGGGGCAGCGTGCACGGGCTAGTGCAGCTTGGCCTGAACGAGCGGCTGGGCTACTGGCAGGGCCAGCAGCTCAAGGTCGACGAGCTGCTCGACCAGCTGATGAGTACGGTGCTGGCCGGGCTTCGCGCTCAGGGGAGTGGCGTTCAAGGGCAGGGTGCATGAAGCGACTGGTCAAGCCGGTGCGCTTTGTGCTGCGCCACGCCATCTATATCGCCATGCGCGCAAGCTATCGGCTGCGTATTCACGGCCGCGAGCACCTGCCCGCCAGGGGCGCGGCGCTGGTGGTGTGCAATCACGTAAGCTTCATGGATGCGCTGGTGCTGGGCGGCGCAAGCCCACGGCCGCTGCGCTTCGTCATGGATCAGCCGATCTATGACTCACCCTGGCTCAAGTGGTGGTTTTTGCTGGTGGGCGCGATTCCAGTCGAGTCCGAACGGCGCACCCCGGCGGGTCTCAGACGCACGCTGGGAAAGATCAGCGAGGCGCTGCGCGACGGCGAGGTCGTGATGATTTTCCCCGAAGGGCGGCTGACGCCGGACGGCGAGGTTCAGGCGTTTCGTCGCGGGCTCGAGACGATGCTGTCGCGGGATAACGTGCCGGTCGTGCCCGCCGGGCTTGCCGGGCTGTGGGGCTCCTGGGCGTCGCGCTGCGATGGCCCCGCCTTCAAAAAGTGGCCGAGGCGTTTTCGCGCGCGGGTACAGGTCACCTTCGGCCCGCCGATCATGGCGCACGAAGCCCAGGAGACCGCGCTTCGCCACTACCTGCAGGCGCGAGTCGTGGCGCTAAAGGCCGCCGGCGAGCAGGATATCGCCCGGCGTGAGCACGCCGGCGACAAGAAACTTCAGCAGCGAAAGTAATATCAGAAAGCTGTGCTGGCAGGCGCCTAGCGGCGTTGCAGGCGTATCAGCGGCCAGCAGCGCGCCGAGGTAATCAGGTTGTCGCGAATCTCCAGAATTTCCATGCGCGTACTGCCAATCTGTAGCGACGCAGGCCCTTCCGGAAACGCCTCCAGGTGCTCGAGAATCAGCCCGTTGAGCGTCTTGGGACCATCGGTGGGCAGCTGCCAGCCGAGCATCTTGTTGATCTCGCGAATGTTGGCGGTGCCTTCGATCACGTGGCTGCCGTCGTCCTGCTGGTGAATCTCCTCATCCTCAGAGACATCGGTGGTGAACTCGCCGACGATCTCCTCGAGAATGTCTTCCAGTGTCACGAGCCCTTCCACATCGCCGTACTCGTCGACCACGATGCCGATGCGCCGCTTCTGCTTTTGAAAGTTCAGAAGCTGGGTGTGAAGCGGGGTCGATTCCGGAATGAAGTAGGGCTCGCGCGCCTCCTGCACCACCGCCGCCTTGGTCACTTCCTCTTTGGAGAGAAAGCGCGCGGCGTTGCGCAGGTGCAGCATGCCGATGATGTTGTTGATATCGCCCTTGTAGACGGGAAGCCGGGTGTGCTGACTGGTGCGAATCTGGGCGAGAATCTCTTCCAGCGAGTCGTCGAGATCGATGCCCAGCACTTCGTGGCGTGGCACCATGATGTCGTTCACCGTGACGTTCTCGAGATCGAGAATCGACAGGAGCATGGCGCGGTGGCGATAGGGAATGAGCGTGCCCGCCTCATGGACCACGGTGCGCAGCTCGTCGCGGGTCAGGCTGTCGCCGCCGTTTTCCACGCTCTTGACGCCCACCAGCCGTAAAAGCCCGTTGGAGACCGCGTTGACCAGCCACACCAGCGGATAGAGAAGCTTTAACAGCGGCTCCAGCGCCATCGAGGAGGGGTAGGCGATGCGCTCGGGTTTGATCGCCGCGTAGGTTTTGGGCGTCACCTCGGAGAAAATCAAAATGGTGATGGTCAAAAGCGCGGTGGAGATTGCCGGGCCCGAAACGTCGCCGAAGAAGTGAATGGCGATGATGGTGGCGATCGAGGCGGCCAGGTTGTTGACGAAGTTGTTACCGATCAGGATGACGCCGATTAGCCGGTCCGGGCGAGTCAGAAGGCGCATGACCCGCTTGGCGCGGCGGTCGCCGCTGCCGGCCTGGTGGCTGAGCCGATAGCGGTTGATCGACATCATGCCCGTTTCAGAACTCGAGAAGAAGGCGGATAGCAGTATCAGTATGGCTAAAAGGCCAAACAGTAATCCCAATGGGAAATCGTCGCTCAAGTCGAATGTTCCTTTGTGGCGTATCAAACTCGTTGTAAAAGGATGGGGGGTGGCTGTCAAGCGCACCCCCGTCGGCACTAGCGCGCGAGAATAATTTCCAGCACGAATTTACTGCCAAAATAGGCCAGTACCAGTAGCAGGCAGCCGCCCAGCGTCCAGCGCACGGCGCGCATACCGCGCCAGCCAAAGCGGTGGCGCCCGATTAAAAGGGTCGTGAAGATCACCCAAGCCGCGATCGACAGCACCGTTTTGTGCATCAGGTGCTGGGCGAAGAAGTTGTCCAGAAAGATCAGGCCGCTAGCGATCGACAGCGTCAACAGCAGCACGCCGGCCCAGACCAGCTCAAAAAGCACCCGCTCCATGGTGGTCAGCGGCGGCAGCGACTGCACGATGCCACGAATGTGGTGGTGGCGGAGCGCCTGGTTTTGAAGCCCGACCAGCACCGCCTGCACCGCCGCGATGGCCAGCACCGCAAACGCCAGCGCCGAGCTTGCCGCGTGCAGCAAAATGCCCGGCGTAAGCCCGGTGTGGCTGCCCTGGTTGGGAAGCCAGGTGGCGAAGATCAGCGCCACGCCGGCCAATGGAAACAGCGCGATGGCGGCGTTCAATACCGGCTTGAAGAGACTGGCAATCAGCACCACGTTTACCGCTACCGCCATCAACAGCGTGACGCTGGTGGTAAAGCCTGGCAAGAGCCCCGGCGTTTCCCCCAGCAGCATCACCACCACGGGGATATGCAGCAATAGCCCGATAGCGCCCAGAAGGCGCACCATGCCCCGGCGCGGCGGCACGCGGCGAACCAGCGTCATGCCCTGCCAAATGGCCGCGGCAATATAGAGTACGAAAGCGATGGTCGCGAAAGGCAGCGCCTGCATGATGCTATCCGTGCGCATGTTGCGCATAAGTGATGATGAAACGACGCGAGAACGTGGTCGAGAACGTGGTCAAAAACATAGTCATGAGCAATGGTCACGAGCGACCAGGGAGCCTAGAGACTAGCGTCTACTATAACCAATCGTAAAGCGTCGCACAGCAGCGCAAGGCGAAGAGCCATAGAGACTCGCGCGCTGAGCGCGTATAATCGAGCCAACACACGTCCGGCGGCGTCTACGCCCGGCGACAGCGACAAAGGCAGAGGCCCCATGTTCCAGAATTTGAGCGAGCGTCTTTCCCAGACGCTGAAGTCGATCAAGGGTCAGGCGCGCCTGACCGATGACAACATCAAGGAGACGCTTCGCGAGGTGCGCAAGGCGCTACTCGAGGCGGACGTGGCGCTTCCCGTCGTCAAGGCGTTCATCGAGCGCGTGCGCGAGCGCGCCATCGGCCAGGAAGTCTCCAAAAGCCTTTCGCCGGGTCAGCAGTTCGTCAAGATCGTTCAGCAGGAGCTCGAGGCGATCATGGGCGAGGCCAACGAAGGCCTGTCGCTCAAGGGCTCGCCGTCGGTCGTGCTGATGGCCGGTTTGCAGGGCGCGGGTAAGACCACCTCGGTGGCCAAGCTCGCCCGCTACCTGCGCGAGCGCGAAAAGAAGAAAGTGCTGGTGGTGTCGGCAGACGTTTACCGCCCGGCGGCAATCGATCAGCTCGAAACGCTGGCCAAAGAGGTCGAGGTCGACTTCTTCCCGTCGAGCTCGGATCAAAAGCCGGTCGATATCGCCAACGCCGCGATCAAGCACGCCAAAATCCAGTTCCACGACGTGGTGCTGGTCGATACCGCCGGTCGCTTGGCCATCGACGAAGCGATGATGGCGGAAATCCAGGCGCTGCACAAAGCGATCACGCCGAGCGAGACGCTGTTCGTCGTCGACGCCATGACCGGCCAGGACGCGGTCAACACCGCCAAGGCGTTCCACGAAGCGCTGCCGCTGACCGGCGTGATTCTGACCAAGGCCGACGGCGACGCCCGCGGCGGTGCGGCGCTGTCCGTACGTCACATCACCGGCAAGCCGATCAAGTTCATGGGCGTGGGCGAGAAGGTCGACGCCCTGGAGCCGTTCCACCCGGACCGCGTCGCCTCGCGCATCCTCGGCATGGGCGACATGCTCTCGCTGATCGAGGAAGCCGAGCGCACCGTCGACAAGGACAAGGCCGCTCAGCTTGCCAAGAAGGTGAAAAAGGGCGACGGCTTCGATCTCGAGGACTTCCGTGAACAGCTCCAGCAGCTCAAGAAGATGGGCGGCATGGGCGGGCTTCTCGGCAAGCTTCCCGGCATGGGCCAAATGGCTGAAATGGCCCAGGGACCGGGGCCGGAAAAGGAGATGGGCAAGCTCGAAGCGCTGATCAACTCCATGACGCCGAAAGAGCGCCGCTCGCCGGACATCATCAACGGCTCGCGCAAGCGGCGCATCGCCGCCGGGGCGGGGCTGGACGTGCCGGCGCTGAACCGTCTGCTCAAACAGCACAAGCAGATGCAGAAAATGATGAAGAAAGCCGGCAAGAAGGGCGGCATGCAGAAGATGATGCGCGGCATGTCCGGCATGATGGGCGGCGGTGGCCCGGGCGGGCCCGGCGGCCCCGGTGGTATGGGCGGCATGGGTGGCCCCGGCGGCATGCCCTGGCGCTAGGCAAAAAACGTGGAACGTGAAAGCCTGACCCGATTGACGCCCCAGGAGTTTTCTGGCTGTCAGGCTTTCCAAGCAGGCCGCATTTGCGTAGAATGCGGCCTCTTCATGCGTGGGTGTTGGCAAACGGGGCGTCGAATGCGCCGTTTGAACCTGTGGCCTGGGCGTGAAAAAAGGTACAAAACGGCCTGCAGGCGGTATCGCCAGGCGCGCTGTATCGCGGAAGTTGTACCGGCAAATGTACCGGAAAACAGCATGATGAGTGTTCTGATGGCGATGTCGCCATGCTCCACTCTCGTAACCTCAACCGAAGGATAGTTATCGTATGGTTACCATTCGTTTGGCCCGTGGTGGCGCCAAGAAGCGTCCCTTTTACCACCTCACCGTCACCGACTCGCGTAACGCCCGTGATGGCCGTTTCATCGAGCGTATCGGCTTCTTCAACCCGGTAGCCCGTGGTCAGGAAGAGCGTCTGCGCGTCGATCTGGACCGCGTCGTGCATTGGCAGAGCCAGGGCGCACAGCTCTCTGGTCGCGTTGCCGAGCTGGTAAAAGAAGCACGCAAGCAGGCGTAAGCCTGAATGTTCGTCGATGGCGAACACTGGATGCGGATCGTAGGATGGCGGTTTTGTGGTAATGCACTGTAGGAGCACGGGCCAATGACGCGTTTAGACGCCGGCCAGACAGACGAGCACGTGGTGCTCGGCAAGCTGACCAGCCCCCACGGGGTGAAGGGTTGGCTCAAGGTATACTCCTACACCAGTCCTATCGACAGTATCCTGCAGTACCCGGAGTGGTGGGTTCGCCAAGGGGATACCCTGACGCGGATGCCGGTCATTCAGGGACGCCAGCAAGGCAAGGCGCTGGTGGTGCAGCTTGAGGATGTCAACGACCGAACGGCCGCCGAAGCGCTGGCCCAGGCCGAGATCCTGCTGCCCAAGAGCGTGCTGCCGACACTGGCCGATGATGAGTACTACTGGCACGAGCTCGAAGGCTTGAACGTCTTCACTCGGTCAGGTGAGCGCCTGGGGCAGATCAGCTATCTGTTCGAAACCGGCGCCAACGATGTCATCGTCGTCCGCGGCGATAGCGAGGCCATCGATAAGCGCGAGCGGCTGCTGCCGTATCTGCCCGATGACGTGGTACTCGATATCGACCTCGTCGAAGGCCGGATGGTCGTCGACTGGGACAGCGAATTTTGAGCGATCAAACGCCTCAAGACGCGCCCTTTGAAAGCGAACGCGGTGAACAAGCACCCGCCCTGTGGTTTGGCGTGGTATCGCTTTTTCCCGAGATGTTCGATGCGCTCACCGGCCAAGGGGTTGTGGGCCGGGCCGTCGAGCGGCGCCAGATCGAACTCAGGTTCTGGAACCCGCGCGACTACGCCACCGACAAACATCGCAGCGTGGACGATCGGCCTTACGGCGGCGGCCCCGGAATGCTGATGAAAGTCGATACGCTGCGCGCGTCGATCGCCGATGCAAAAGCCCAGGGGCTGGTATCGACGGGTCGAACGCCGAAGGTGATCTATCTTTCGCCCCAGGGGCGCAAGCTCGATCAACCGGGCGTCGAGGCCTTGGCGCAAAGCGGCCCGCTGGTCGTGGTCGCCGGGCGCTACGAAGGTATCGACGAGCGGGTGGTGGAAAGTGACATCGACGAAGAGTGGTCGATCGGTGACTATGTACTGAGCGGCGGTGAGCTGCCGGCCATGGTACTGATCGATGCAGCGGCAAGGCTGATTCCCGGCGTGCTCGGGCATCAGGACTCCGCCATCGAGGACTCGTTCAACGACGGTCTGTTGGACTGCCCGCACTACACCCGTCCGGAAGTGATCGACGGGAAGCGGGTGCCGGATGTGCTGCTAAGCGGCCATCACGGCGCGATCAAGCGCTGGCGGTTGAAGCAGTCGCTTGGGCGCACTTGGCAGCGCCGGCCCGATCTATTGGCCGGACGTACCTTGAGCGCCGAGCAGCAGCGTCTGCTTGACGAGTTCATCGAAGAAAACGCCCTGCCCCACGGGTAGGCCAGGGCGGCGGTGCAGGGCGTAACGCACCTGCGTCACCCATAACGACTCCCGCGTGGCTCGTTTCGAGCGCCGGGATCACGGTTTGCCCCTTCCACAACTGCGTGGCAAGCCATTACGTTATTCAGGAGTAAGACATGAGCAGCAAGAACAAGGTGATCCAGGCGATCGAAAACGAGCAGATGGGCAAGGAAATTCCGGGCTTTGCACCGGGCGACACCATCGTCGTTCAGGTCAAGGTCAAGGAAGGCACCCGCGAGCGTCTGCAGGCCTTCGAAGGCGTGGTCATCGGCAAGCGTAACCGTGGCCTGAACTCCGCGTTCACCGTGCGTAAAATCTCTCACGGTGTTGGCGTCGAGCGTACCTTCCAGACCTACAGCCCGCTGGTCGACTCCATCGAAGTCAAGCGTCGCGGTGACGTTCGTCAGGCCAAACTCTACTACCTGCGTGAGCGCAGCGGTAAGTCGGCCCGTATCAAGGAAAAGCTGGCGTAATCGCGGCTTTTTCACGGGCGCGTCTGCGCCCGGATACACCCCGTCTCCGCTTTGCGGGGCGGGGTTTTTTATTGGTCGCGCGCCGGGAGCCTGCCCTTGAACGACATCGATGTCTTTTTGGATGCCCTGTGGCTCGAGCAGGGCGCAAGCGAGCATACGCTGTCGGCCTACCGGCGCGATCTGATCGCCTGGCAGGCGTATCTTGCGCGCTTCGACGAGACCCTGCTGGCGCCAGACCCGGCGCGCTTTGCCGCCTGGATCGAGCAGCGCCAGGAGGCCGGCTATCAGCTTCGAAGCAACGCTCGGCTTCTGTCGTCGCTTCGAAGCTTCTACCGCTGGGCGCAGCTTGGTGGCCACATTGACCACGACCCGCTAGCAGAGGTGGTGCTGCCCCGGGTGCGCCCGAGCCTGCCCAATACGCTCGAAGAGGAGGAGGTCGACCGGCTGCTGCTCGCCCCGGACACCGCCACCGCGCTCGGGCTTCGCGACCGCGCCATGCTCGAGCTTTTGTACGCCTGCGGGCTGCGCGTCTCGGAACTCGTCGGGCTTTCCAGTGACGCGGTGAACCTGCGCCAGGGCGTGGTGCGGGTGCGCGGCAAGGGCGACAAGGACCGGCTGGTGCCGATGGGCGACGAGGCGGTTGGGTGGCTCGAGGAGTATCTGGCGCGGGGCCGGCCCGCGCTGATGGCGGACGTAACCCGCCCGGCGCTTTTTCCCGGGCGCGGTGGTAACGCCATGACGCGACAAACCTTCTGGCATCGGATTAAAATTCACGCCGTCACGGCCAATATCACCCGGTCTTTATCGCCGCATACGCTGCGCCACGCGTTTGCGACGCATTTATTGAATCATGGGGCCAATTTGCGGGTCGTACAGCTGCTTCTTGGGCATAGCGACCTGTCCACGACGCAAATTTACACGCACGTTGCCCAGGCGCGCCTGGAGCAGCTGCATGCCGATCATCATCCACGAGGTTGAATACCATGCGTCAACGCACGACATCATCACGCGCCGGGGCGCGCTCACGGCTTGCCCCGTTCTTGCTCGCGGGCGCGGCGCTGTTGCCCGCCGCGGCTCAGGCCGACGCCGAGCGCCTGGCCGAGTCGCTCGAGGTCAACGGCCAGCCGATGCCCGTCGAAGAAGTACTCGAAACGCCCATGGCGGGTATCTATCACGTGCGGCTGGAAAACGGCGAGTCCTTCTACGCCAACCAAGACGGCAGCTACTTTCTGGTGGGCGATCTCTATCAGAACACCGAGCAGGGCCTGGTGAATCTGACCGAGCAGGCTAAAAACCAGCAGCGCATGGCCGCACTCGACGCGGTGCCGGCGTCCGAGCGCTTCGTTTACCGCGGCGTGGACGAGCCCCGCGCGACCGTGGTGGTCTTCACCGACCCGACCTGCCCCTACTGCGAGCGCCTGCACGAAAGCGTGCCGGAGCTCAACGAGCGCGGCATCGCGGTACACTATCTGGCCTTTCCGCGGGCGGGCATGGACAGCGACGCTGCCAGAACGCTGGAGCGCGCCTGGTGCTCGGATAATCGCAGCGAGGCGATGACCCGCGCCCAGAGCCGTGAAAGCGTGAGCGGCGAGATCTGCGACAATCCGGTGGCGGATCAGTACCAGCTCGGTATGGAACTCGGCGTCACCGGCACGCCGGCGATTATTTTGCCCGATGGGCAACTGGTGCCGGGATTTGTTCCGCCGGATCGGCTGGTCGGCATGTTAGGCTTGGACGACTGACGTAAACGATTAAAATGCCGCCACGGGTGGCGCACGCCAAACTCAACTATCAAGACGCCGCACCTTGGGTGCGAAGCTAGAGGGGATGTATTTTGAAACCGGTAAGAGTAGGCATTTGTGGTTTGGGAACCGTCGGTGGCGGCACGTTCAACGTATTGATGCGCAACGCCGACGATATCGCTCGCCGCGCCGGCCGCCCGATCGTGATCGAGCAGGTCGCCCATCGCAGCATTCATCCCGACTGCGACATTACCGGCATTGACGCCACCACCGATGTGTTCGAAGTGGCGACCAACCCCAACGTCGACGTGCTCGTCGAGCTGGTCGGCGGCTACGACGTCGCCCGCGAATTAGTGCTCACCGCCATCGAAAACGGCAAGCACGTGGTCACCGCCAACAAGGCGCTGATCGCCGTGCACGGCAACGAAATTTTCCGCGCCGCCCATGAAAAAGGCGTTATCGTGGCCTTCGAAGCGGCGGTGGCGGGCGGGATCCCGGTCATCAAGTCGCTGCGCGAGGGCCTGGGCGCCAACCGTATCGACTGGGTGGCGGGCATCATCAACGGCACCGGCAACTACATTCTGACCCACATGCGCGACGAAGGCCGGGCGTTCGAGGACGTGCTCGCCGAAGCCCAAGCGCTGGGTTACGCCGAAGCCGACCCGACGTTTGATGTGGAAGGCATCGACGCCGCTCACAAGCTGACCATTCTGGCGTCCATTGCCTTCGGCGTGCCGCTGCAGTTCGAGAAAGCCTTCACCGAGGGCATCGCGCGCATCACCGCCGAAGATGTCGAGCAGGCGGACAACCTGGGCTACATCATCAAGCACTTGGGGATCTGCAAGCGCACCGAAAAAGGCCTTGAGCTTCGCGTTCACCCGACGCTGATTCCCAAGGAGCGCCTGCTGGCCAACGTGCACGGCGTCAAGAATGCCATCGCCGTAATGGGCGATGCGGTCGGCCCGACGCTCTACTACGGCGCCGGCGCCGGCGCCGAGCCGACCGCCTCGGCGGTGGTCGCGGATATTCTCGATGTCGCCCGCGATATCACCACCGACCACCACTACCGCGTCCCGTATCTTGCCTTCAGCGGCATCGAAGACGATATCAACGATCTGCCCATCATGCCGATGGAAGAGATCACCACGGCCTACTACCTGCGCCTTCTGGCGGTGGACCGCCCCGGTGTACTGGCACGGGTCGCCACCATTCTGGCCGAGCAGGGCATCTCCATCGAAGCGCTGATCCAGAAAGAGGCGACGGAAGGCGAACTCGTCCCGATCATCCTGCTGACCCACCGCACCAAGGAGAAGCAGATGAACGAGGCAATTCGCGAAATCGAAGCGATGGCCGATATCGCAGGCCCGGTCACGCGTATCCGCGTCGAGAGCCTGGACGAAGGGGAGTAACCCGACATGCGCTATATCAGCACGCGGGGCCAAGCCCCCGCGCTCTCGTTCGAGGAAGTGGTGCTGACCGGCATGGCCAGCGACGGCGGGCTCTACGTGCCGGAAACGCTGCCCACGTTTTCGCATGAGGAGTTTGAGGCGATGGCCGGGCTCTCTTATGCCGAGATCGCCTTTCGCGTCATGAAGCCGTTTGTGGGCGGTGAGATCGATGATGACACCTTCAAACGTCTGGTGGAGGAGGCCTACGCCACCTTCACCCACGACGCGGTGGTGCCGCTCAAGCAGCTCGACGCCAACCACTTTCTGCTCGAGCAGTTCCACGGCCCGACGCTCGCCTTCAAGGATGTCGCGCTGCAGCTGTTGGGCCGTCTGCTCGATCACTTTTTGAAAAAGCGTGGCGAGCGCGCGGTAATCATGGGCGCGACCTCCGGCGACACCGGGTCAGCGGCCATCGAAGGGTGTCGCCACTGCGACAACCTGGATATCTTCATCCTGCACCCGCACCAGCGCGTCTCGGAAGTGCAGCGCCGCCAGATGACCTCGGTGCTGGCCGATAACGTCTTCAATATCGCCATCGAAGGCAATTTCGACGACGCCCAAGCGATGGTCAAGGCGAGCTTCGCCGATCAGCACTTTTTGCAGGGCACCCGGCTGGTCGCGGTCAACTCGATCAACTGGGCGCGCATCATGGCCCAGATCGTCTACTACGTGGCCGCCGGCGTCGCGCTCGGCGCGCCGCACCGCGAGGTGAGCTTCTGCGTGCCCTCGGCGAATTTCGGCAACGTATTTGCGGGCTACACTGCCTACAAGATGGGCCTGCCGGTGAAGCAGTTCATCATCGCCACCAACGCCAACGACATCCTGCATCGCACGCTGGCCGCCAACGACTTCTCCAAAAAGGAGCTCGAAGCGACGCTCGCGCCGTCGATGGACATCGTTGTCTCGTCGAACTTCGAGCGGCTTTTGTTCGACGCCTACGAGCGCGACGGCAAGGCGGTCGCGGCACTGCTCGAGCGCTTCCAGCAGGAGCCGACGGCGCTCGCCGAGGCCCCGCTTGCGCGGCTGCGTGAGAAGTTCGCCAGCCACAGCGTGGACGATGCGACCATTCTGGAAGTGATCCGCGAGGCGCATCATCGCACCGGCGAAATGCTCGACCCGCACACCGCGACCGGCTACCGCGCCGCCGAGTGCGCACGCAGCGACCAAACTACGCCGGTGGTGACGCTGGCTACCGCCCACCCGGCCAAGTTTGCCGACGCCGTGGTCAAGGCGGGCTTTCAGGGCGTGCCGCTGCCCACCCACATGGACGATCTGCTCGAGCGCGAAGAGCGCTACGCGGTGCTGCCGGCCGAGCTCGAAAGCGTGCAGCAGTTCGTGGTCGATCACCGCCGTAAGCACTGATGACCGACTTGAGCGCTCCCACCGTGACGCTTGCGCAAAACGCCAGCCGGCCCCGTCTGACGCCTCGTCCAGTGGACGAGGCGGTCTACGATCGCGCGCAAAAAGAGGGCCTTTCCGAGCTGCAGTCCAGGCTTCTGGCCTCGCGCCTGCCAGGCTACACCGAGCCGCTCACGCCGCTGGTCGCGCCAAGCCTTCGCTACCTGGCACACCCGGAGAAACTGGCCGATGGGCGGCGCGGCGCCGAGCGTATCGCCAAAGCCGTTGCCGAAGGCGAGTCGATCGGCATTCTGACCGACTACGACGTGGATGGCATTACCTCCCACGTGGTGATTCGGCGCACGCTGGTGGAGCTTTTCGGCGTGCCGGAAAAGCGGCTTCACAGCCTGATTGGTCACCGCATCAACGACGGCTACGGCATCAGCCTGCCGCTGGTCGAGCGCACCCTGGCGCTTTCGCCGCGCCCGAGTGTAGTAATCACCGCCGACTGCGGAAGTAGCGATGAGCCGCGCATCGCGCGCTTGAAGGAGGCGGGCATCGACGTCGTGGTGAGCGATCACCACGCGCTGCCCCAAGCCGGTCCGCCGGCATCGGCCTTTGCCTGTATCAACCCGACGCGCGAGGACTGCGACTACCCGGACAAGACCATCGCCGGCTGCATGGTGGCGTGGCTTTTGATGTCGCTGGCCCGGGGCGTGCTCATCGAGTGGGGCGTTTTGAATGAGGCCACGCCCAAGCTGTCGCCCTGGCTCTCGTTCGTGGCGCTGGGGACCGTTGCCGACTGCGTCTCGCTCGGGGCAAGCCCCGCCAACCGCGCGGTGGTGAGCTACGGGCTGACCCTGATCAACCGCATGGACGCCGCCTGCTGGCGGGCCATGGCGGCGCGGCTCGGGGCAGACAGCGTGCCGTTCAACGCCGAGACGCTGGCCTTTCAGATGGGCCCGCGCATCAACGCGCGCTCGCGCCTCGACGACCCCTACGCCGCGCTTCACTACATGCTGGCCGAAAGCGACGCGGTGGCCAATCGCCAGCTCGAGGTGCTGGATCAGGACAACCAGTCGCGCAAGGCGATCGAAGCGGACATGGCCGAAGAGGCCAAGCGCCTGGCGCTGCCGGCGATCGAGGCCGGGGAGCCCGCCGTGGTGGTGTTTCTCGAAGACGGCCACGCCGGCGTTCAGGGCATCGTCGCTTCCCGCCTGGTGCAGGCGTACGGGCGCCCGGCGGTGGTGCTGACCAAAGCCGCCGCGCCCAACATGCTCACCGGCTCCGGGCGCTCCATTGACGGGCTTCAGCTGCGCGATGCCCTGCAGCGCACCTTCGAGCTTGCCCCCGAGGCGCTGCCGCGCTTTGGCGGGCACAGCGGCGCGGCGGGAGTGGGCCTTCCGTTGGAGCAGCGCGAGGCGTTCAAGGCGGCGTTTCTTCAGGCCGTGACCGAGCAGCTCGGAAGCGAGCCGCGCACGCCGCAGCTTTACACCGACGGCACGCTCGACGCCGCCCAGCTGTCCCTGGCCACGCTTGGCGAAATCGACGCGCTGGGCCCGTTCGGCCGCGAGTTCGAGGCGCCGCTGTTTCAGGGCGACTTCATCGTCGAGTCGCTGCGCCCGGTGGGCGGCGACGGCGTACACCTGATGTTGGAGCTCTCGAGTGGCCCGGTGACCTGCAAGGCGATCTGGTTTCGCGCGCTCACCCCCGGGGAGCTGCCCGCCTTCGGCGTCGGCGACACGCTGACCTGCGCGTTCAAGCTCAACCGTAACCGCTGGCGCGGGCGCGAGTCGCTGCAGTTGATGGTCGAGCACGCCGAGACCGTCTAAGCCTCTGGCCTAAGTATCCATCAAGCAATGAAAGGGACGCACTGATGCGCGTGGAAGACCTGCCCCAGGACCCGCACACGTTGATCGAAGACGCCATCGCGATGCTATTGGGCACGCTGTTCGTGGCGCTGGGGGTGACGTTTTATACCCATGCGGTACTGCTCACCGGCAGCACTGCGGGGCTGGCGCTGCTGCTGAACTACATGACCGGCTGGGGCTTCGGCGCCTGGTTTTTCGCCATCAACCTGCCGTTTTACTATCTCGCGATCAAACGCATGGGCTGGAGTTTTACCCTGCGTACCTTCATCGCCATTGGTCTGGTGTCGCTTTTCTCCGAGCTGACAGGGGGCTGGGTCGTTTTCGAGAGCGTACCCACGCTCTACGCCGCGCTCATGGGCGGGGCGCTGATGGGCATCGGTATGCTAATGCTTTTTCGTCACCGCACGAGCCTTGGCGGCATCAACATCCTCGCGCTTTACCTGCAGCAGCGCTACGGCTTTCGGGCGGGCTACGTGCAGCTGGGTATCGACGGCGTGATTCTGCTCGTCGCACTTACTCAGCTGCCGCTGGATCGCGTGGCCTACTCGGTGCTTGGCGCGCTGACGCTGAACCTCATCATCGCGCTCAACCACAAGCCCGGGCGCTATATCGGGGTGAGCTAGACCGCGCCTGCCTCTCGTGCCGGCGGGCCAAAACTTTAGCTCCACAAGCGGCGATTTCCCCCAGTCCTTTCAACGCTGCGCTGTGTTTTCATGGCGGTATTAAAACCGTGCTCGCGAGTTTGAGAAAAGCCGTTCGGCGCGTATTAAAACGCTCGTACGACTAATGGATAGCCCTGAAAACAAATAAAACGAGCGTTTGCCTCTTGAACCCGCGCCCGCATTGGGCGAAAACTAATCACTGGGACAAAATAATAAGGTGGGCGAGTCGTAGTGCCTGCCGGATCATTCGAAAACGAGGCTCACTATGCACAACAACGTAAAAAAACTCGCGTTGGTATCCGCCGTAGCGGCGGCGGCCTTCGCAAGCCAGGCTAACGCCGGCGGCTACCAGATCAACGAGCAGAGCGTCAGCGGCCAGGGCTACGGCCACGCCGGACGCAGCTCCAACGTCCACGACGCCACCATCGTCTACGGCAACCCGGCGGGGATATCGTTCCTGGACCGCGCTCAGGTGACTGTGGGTGGAACCTTTCTTAGCGTCAATACTGATATCAGTAACGCCAGTGCCTCTCAGAGTAGCCCGGCCTTCCTACCGGCCACGGGCGGCCTCACAGATACGCTGCCTGTTTCAGGGTCCAACGATGGCGATATGGTGCCAGGCACGCTGGTGCCTTTTGCCTTTTACGCGCAGCCGGTCAATGAGCAGTTAGCCTTCGGTTTTGGTGTATATGCGCCTTTCGGTTCCAAAACCGAGTATGAGGGTGATTTCCAGGGACGTAACCAAGGTAACTATACTGAAGTTAAGGTAGTGACCGCTCAGCCAACGGTCTCCTACCGCTTTAATGAGCAGTGGGGCGTGGGGGTCGGTGTTACATATAACAGCGTAGAGGGTGAGCTTCGCCGTCAGGTGCCCGTAGCGACTCCGTTGGGACTTTCGGAAGTCGATTCACGCGTTGAAGGTGATGATGAGGCGTGGGGTTATAACTTGGGGGTGATTTATCAACCCGTACCGGAAACCACGCTGGGCCTCACGTACCGCTCTAAAGTGGACTTCAATCTGGAAGGTAACTTCTCCGCAAGTTCACCTGTGCTTGATCAGTTGGGTATCGGCACCGTAACCGATACCGCTGCGCTGGATTTGACTACGCCTGAAACGGTCAACTTCTCGCTGACCCAACAGATGAGCGACAATCTCAAGCTGATGTTTGGCGCTTCCTGGGCGCGCTGGAGCGAGTTTGACGAGATCTTGGTCACCGGTGCCCAGCGTGGCGAGATTACCAACGAGCGGCAGAACTATTCCAACGCCTGGGCCTTCTCAACCGGCGGTGAATATCAACTGACGCCTCAGCTCGCGCTGCGTGCCGGGGTGGCGCTTGACTTCACACCTACCCAGGATGCAACCCGCAGTGTGCGTATTCCGTCGGATGATCGGCGCATCTTCTCTATTGGTGCAGGCTGGAGCCCCATTCCCGACCTGACGCTGGATGTTGCCTACTCCTACCTGACCGAGCGTGGCACTCAGGTAGATCAAACCAAGACCGACAGCTTCACTGTAGCCGGACAGCGCACACCGCCTATCACCTCGAACTACTCCGCAGACTACAAAAACGAAGCTCATGGTATCGGCGCCCAGCTGACCTACCGCTTCTAAGCACGTCTCGGTACTCTCTTGAAAACCCGGCTCTGGCCGGGTTTTTGCGTGTCCGGGCAGGGCGGTGGATGCACCCACCCCCCGCTTTCGTTACACTAGGCGCCCATTAATGCACCGGTTTCGTTTGTCGGGGCCGCAGCCTGACGCTGCCCTTTGCTCAACAAGCGCTCCGACCGACGACCTCCCCATTTGAGTGCCCTTGCGGTACTGATCAGATCAAGGCGCGATCCATGTTGGAAACCAATCCGATTCACACCCAAATCAAGGACCTGTCTGAGCGGACAGACGTTCTTAGGGGGTATCTTTGACTATGCCGAGAAGAAGGATCGGCTAGAAGAGGTCACCCGCGAACTCGAAGACCCGAACGTCTGGAGCGACCCGGAGTACGCTCAGAAGCTCGGTAAGGAGCGAGCCTCGCTCGAGACCATCGTCGCCACCATCGATGAGTTGGACCAGGGGCTTGGCGATAGCCGGGATCTTCTGGAGCTGGCCGAGATGGAAGACGACGAAAGCACCGTCGAAGAGGTCAAGCGCGAGCTCGACACCATGCAGGCATCGCTCGAGCGGCTCGAGTTTCGCCGCATGTTTGCCGGCGAGATGGACGAAAACAACGCCTATCTGGATATTCAGTCCGGCTCCGGCGGCACCGAAGCCCAGGACTGGGCGAACATTTTGCTGCGTATGTACCTGCGCTGGGCCGAACATCACGGCTTCAAGGCCGAGATCATCGAAGCCTCCGCCGGCGAAGTGGCGGGCATCAAGTCGGCCTCGGTGCATATTCAGGGCGATCATGCCTTTGGCTGGCTGCGCACCGAAACCGGCGTTCACCGACTGGTGCGTAAAAGCCCGTTCGATTCCGGCGGTCGCCGCCACACCTCCTTCGCCTCGGTGTTTTTATCGCCGGAAGTCGACGACAGTTTCGAAGTTGAGATCAACCCGTCGGATCTGCGCGTGGATACCTATCGCTCCAGCGGCGCCGGCGGTCAGCACGTCAACACCACGGATTCGGCGGTGCGGATCACCCACGAGCCCACGGGTATCGTCGTGGCCTGCCAGAACCAGCGCAGCCAGCACGCCAACCGGGACTTCGCCATGAAACAGCTCAAGGCGAAGCTCTGGGAGCACGAGATGCAAAAGCGCAACGCCGCCAAGCAGGAAGCCGAGGACTCCAAGGCCGACATCGGCTGGGGCAGCCAGATCCGCTCCTACGTGCTCGACGACCAGCGCATCAAGGATCTGCGCACCGGCGTGCAGTCCAGTAACTGCGACAAGGTGCTCGACGGCGATCTGGATCAATTTATCATCGCAAGCCTCAAGCAGGGTTTGTAATCTTTTTTGGGTTCGATCATTCAAGGGTGTCTGATGGCCAACCAGGACGCGTCTTCTGCGGAAAACGAAAATCATCTGATCATGGAGCGCCGCGGCAAGCTCGCCGCGCGCCGCGAAAGCGCCGCCGCCACCGGCAAGAGCGCTTTTCCCAACGACTTTCGCCGGGATAGCCTGACCGTCGAGCTGCAAACGCAGTTCGGTGACAAGGACAAGGCGGAGCTCGAGGCGCTGGACCACCAGGCGGCGGTGGCCGGGCGCATCATGCGAAAGCGTGGCCCCTTCATCGTCATCCAGGACGTGGCCGGTCAAATCCAGCTCTACGTGGATAAAAAGGGCCTGCCTGCCGAGCTTTTGGAGGACATCAAGAGCTGGGACATCGGCGATATCGTCGCCGCGCGCGGCCCGGTGCATAAATCCGGCAAGGGCGATCTCTACGTGATGATGGTTGAAGCCGAGCTTCTGACCAAGAGCCTGCGCCCGCTACCGGACAAGTTTCACGGCCTGACCGACCAGGAGGCGCGGTATCGCCAGCGCTACGTCGACCTGATCATGAACCCGGAGTCGCGTAAAGCGTTCGAGACCCGCGCCGCGGTGATCAGCGCCATGCGCCGCTTTTTCGAGGACAAGGGCTTCATGGAGGTGGAAACCCCCATGCTCCAGCCGATCCCCGGCGGGGCCACGGCGCGTCCGTTCATCACCCACCACAACGCGCTGGGCATGGACATGTACCTGCGTATCGCCCCGGAGCTTTATTTAAAGCGGCTGGTAGTGGGTGGCTTCGAGAAGGTCTTCGAGATCAACCGCAATTTCCGCAACGAAGGCCTCTCGACCCGGCACAACCCCGAGTTCACCATGGTCGAGTTCTACTGGGCCTACGCCGATTACAATGACCTGATGGACATGACCGAGGCGATGCTGCGCGCCACCGCCCAGCAGGTGCTTGGCACCACGACGGTGAGCTATCAGGGCAACGAGTACGATTTCGGCGCGCCATTTCGCCGCCTGACGCTCAAGGACTCGATCCTCGAGTACGGCGAAAACATCGACGCCGTTGAGCTCGAGTCGCTTGAAAGTGCTGTGAGCCTGGCCGAGCGCTTGGGTGTGAAAGTGAAGCCGAACTGGGGGCTGGGCAAGGTCCAGACCGAAATCTTCGAGGAGGTTGCCGAACACCGCCTCGATCAGCCTACCTTCATTACCCAGTACCCGGCGGAGGTCAGCCCGCTGGCCCGGCGAAGCGACGCCGATCCTTTCGTCACCGATCGCTTCGAGTTCTTCGTCGGCGGGCGCGAGATCGCCAACGGCTTCTCCGAGCTCAACGATGCCGAGGATCAAGCCGAGCGCTTTCGCGAGCAGGCCGCCGAGAAGGACGCCGGTGATCTCGAGGCGATGTACTATGACGCCGATTACGTGCGGGCGCTGGAGTACGGCATGCCGCCCACGGCGGGCGAGGGCATCGGGATCGACCGGCTGGTAATGCTGTTTACCGACAGCCCTTCGATTCGCGACGTGCTGCTGTTCCCGGCGATGCGTCCGGAAGTCGAGTAAAAGTTGGTAAGGGCGCGTTATAGCGCCCATAATGGTCAACGTTTCGACGGCGAGGAGAATCCCATGAAACTGCTTAACCGCTCCGCTCTGAGCGTCAGGCCGACCCAGACCTTCGTGGACTGGATCAACGCGCTGGAACCCACCATGGGAGACGACGACCTGACACTGGACGACGTCGAACGTGAAAGTACCATTTATCTGATCCCCGAGATGGACACTCCCGAGGCGCTCGAAACCTTCGTGCGCGAGCGCAGCGTGGAAATTCTCGAAACCGAGCTGCGCGCCTGGGAAGAGGACGAGCGCCAGTGGCCCGAGACGCTGGACTGGTCGCTGTTCCAGTCGTTTCTGCACGTCGAGCACAGCTATCTGGCGATCGATCTGGACGATGAAACGGCGCTGGAAATTTCCGATGTCGACGACGCGCTGCTGCTCGACAACGACCCGGCCTGACGCTGGCGTAAGGCGTACGTTGTTTGAAACCGGCTTCGGCCGGTTTTGCCGTTAAAGCGCTTTAAAAAAAGCCCTGTAAAAAAGCGCTCTATAAAAGCCCTGCAAAAAAAGCTCTGCACGAAGTCCTGCTCAGAGACTGCTTTATTCAAACGCAGGCCTGCCTCAAGGAAGCCTTGCTCCATGCGACTGTTCGAAACCCGCCCCGGTGACGACGGCCTGCCCGGTCGTGAACGGGCGCTGGCGCTGTTGGCGCTGATGACCGGCACCACCATGGCGGTGATGGATACCACCATGGTCAACCTGGCGCTGCCTACCATCGCCCAGGATTTGGGCGCCTCCGCTTCGCGCTCGGTGTGGATTACCAATATCTTTCAGGTGGTGTGCGCGGCGTTTTTGCTGGTGTTTGCCGGGCTCAGTGAGTTGATCACCCGGCGCCGGCTCTACCTGCTGGGCCTGGCCATCTTCGTGGGCGCATCCATCGGGGCGGCGCTTTCCCAAAACCTCGAGACGCTGCTGGTGTTTCGGGCGCTTCAGGGCCTGGGTGCGGCGGCCACGCTCTCCATCGGTCCGTCGGTTTATCGGATGATTTTTCCGACCCGGCTTTTGGGCAGTGCGCTGGGCCTGAGCGCGCTGATCGTCGCTGCCGGCTACTCCGCCGGGCCCACGGTGAGCGGGGCGATTCTCTCTTTTGCCGACTGGCCCTGGCTTTTTGCGCTCAACGTGCCGCTCGGGCTCTGCTCGCTTTACTTCGCCGCCACGGCTTTGCCGCGCGAGACGCCGCGTTCGGGCGCCTTCGATGTGGCGGGGGCGCTTTGCTCGATCGTGATGCTGGCGAGCTTCTTTCTCTCGATGGACGCGCTGGGTCACGCCGAGCCTTTGGCGGTGCTCGCCTGGGTCGCACTCTGTCTGGTCGCCGCGACGCTGTTCATTCGCCGCCAGCGCCGGGCCCGCTATCCGCTGTTACCGCTGACGCTCTTTAGCGAGATGCGCTTCACCCTGGCGATCTGCACCTCGGGGCTTGCGTTCATTGGCCACGGGCTGACGTTCGTTGCGCTGTCGCTTTTTTATCAGAATCAGATGGGCTTCTCGCCGCTCGAAACTGCCTGGCTTTTTACCCCGTGGCCGCTTGCCATCATGGTGGTGGGGCCGCTGGCCGGGCGCCTTGCCGACAAGGTCAACCCGAGCATTCTGTCGAGCGTGGGTCTTGGCTTTCTGGTGGTCGGGCTGATGGCGCTGGCGCTGGTGGACGAGACCACCGGTGCGGCGGGCAGTCTGTGGCGCACGGCGCTGTGCGGAATCGGCTTCGGGCTTTTCCAGCCGCCTAACAACCGCGAAATGATGGCGAGCCTGCCGCCCGAGCGCAGCGCCAACGTCTCCGGCATGATGAGTACGGTGCGCACCGTAGGCCAGTCCTTCGGCGTGGCGGTGGTGGGCGCGGCGCTGGCGCTGGGGTTTTCGGTGCAGGTCACGCTTTGGTTTGGCGCTTTCACGACGCTTTTGGCGCTGGTGGCGAGCCTTTCCCGGGTGTCGCTTGCCGGGCGCGCACTCGTTGAACGGCGGGCATCGTCGAGGCCCCGGTAAGGGCGTACAATGAAGCCGTCCATACACCGAGGAGGCCTGTCATGACGTTGCAGACACAGATCGAGCAGAAGTTAACGGCGCTTTCGCCGGACGTGCTGCGCGTAGAGAACGAAAGTCACATGCACAACGTGCCGGCCAATTCCGAAACCCACTTCAAGGTGACGCTGGTCTCTGACAGCTTCGAGGCGATGATGCCGGTCAAGCGTCATCAGCAGATCTATGCGCTGCTCGCCGACGAGCTCGGGGGGCCGGTCCACGCCTTGGCAATGCACCTTTATACACCTGAAGAGTGGGCTGCGCGAAACGAGGAGAGGCCCAATTCTCCGAACTGTCGTGGCGGCAAGAAGTGACCCCGGAAGCCAGCCGACGCCACTACCTGGACGCCATGGGCATCACCGCCTGGGCGTGCCGGTATCAGCTGCCCAACGCGTTGGCGACCGAGGCCTGCGAGTGGGAGGCGCCAGAGAAAGCCGAGCCGCGTCAGGCGCTGCACGCCCTGCTCGACGAGCCCGCCGCGCCGCCGCCTGCGCCCAAAGCGGTCGAGACACCGACACCGGCCGAGCACTCGGCGCCGAAATCCGCCCGAGCGCTGTTGGGCGATATCGCCCCGGTAGAGCGCACCGCCCCGGAGCCTGCGCCTGCTAAAGAAGCGGCTTCGAGCGTGCCTTCCGAGCGCGCCGAGCCGGTCGAGTTCACTCTGACCTGCGCCTGTATCGACGGGCGCTGGCTCAGCGTGCACGCCGGCGAACTGGCCCCCGCCGAGCGGCGCCTGCTCGCCAACATGCTCATCGCCGCCGGCGCTTCTGCCGACACTGCGCCCACGTTCACCGCTTTCAAATGGCCGCCGATGGCCGGTGCCTTCGCCTCAGACGACCCGCTTACCGAGGCCCAGGAAGGCGTGGCGGCATTCATCGCCGGCGCCGCGCGTCGCCAGGGCTGGCAGCTCGAGAGGCTGCTTTACTGGGCAAACGCACCGAAAGAGAACGAAGGCGAGGATACGCTCGCTCGGGTACTAGCTGTCGAGGACGGTCATAGCCGCACCCTCATGCTTCCCGTATGGCGAGCCCCGGCGCTGGGCTCGATGCTCGATGCGCCCGCCAAGCGCGCGCTCTGGCCCAAACTTTTGCAACTCGCTCACGGCGATCCGGCGTGATACGAACGCTTTCGACGCTCGAACTTGCGGCGCTGCTTGCGCTAGAGGCGGATGCGCAAAGCGGGGCGAGCGCGGCGTCGCTTGCGCGCGCATTAGAGGATGAGGCGATAATCGTGCTGGGCGCGTGGCGAGACAAAGCGCTGGTCGGCTACGCGCTGCTCGCAAGGCTGCCGTTCGAGGCGGAGCTGCAGGCGATCGGCGTGGCGAAAGGGCAGCGCGGCCAGGGCCTCGGCGGCGCGCTGTTACAGGCCGTGCTTTTGCAGGCCCGCGAGTGGCAAAGTGAGCGTGTGCTCCTGGAGGTGCGCGCATCCAATCAGTCAGCGATCAAACTTTACGAGGCGGCGGGGTTTGACGTCGACGGTCGGCGGCGAAACTACTATCCGGCCAGGAGCCTGACGGCGAGCGGGAGAGAGGACGCGCTGCTGATGTCGCGCGCCCCCTAACGGTTGGCTCAGGCGCTTTCGGTCGTGCTCTCTTCGAACTTCGACAGCACGCCCTGAAGGCGGCGCTCCCACTCTTCGCGCTCCTGCTTGTACTCGGCGTTTTCGCGGCGAAGCTCTTCGTTTTCGAGCTTCATCAGCTCCAGCGCTTCGACGGTATCGGTGACTTTCTGTTCCAGCTGATTGAATAGTTCAAGGCTCATGCCGACCTCCAAAAACGGGGCAGAAAGGCCTGCCCCCGGTAAATGACGCGTTGAGCGTAACGCCGCGCCGACTATTGGGCAAGCGCGCTACGCCGGTAAAGCCGCGCGCTGGTTTCGCCGGCGCTGGTTTCGCGGTGAAGCTGCCAGCTGGCAGGCAATGCTACGGTCAGGTCACGCTCGGTTTCGAGATAAATAAACGCCTCCGGCGCCAGCCAGCCGTTCTCCAGTGCCTGGCAGCACGGCCCGGCCAGCCCCTTTTGAAAGGGCGGGTCGAGAAACACCAGTTCATACGCGCTCGGCGCACCCGCTAAAAACGCGGCGGCCTCCATGGTCACCACGCGAGCATTGGTCGCCTTCAGGCTCTCAAGGTTCTGCTCGATCATGGCGGCCACGCGCGGGGTCAGCTCGACGAAGGTGGCCTCACTGGCACCCCGTGAGAGCGCCTCGATACCCAGCGCCCCGGAGCCTGCGAACAAATCGAGAGCGCGTTTACCGGCAAGTGCCGGGCCCAGCCAGTTGAACAGCGTTTCGCGCACCCGGTCCGGCGTTGGGCGAAGCCCGGGGTGATCCAGCACGGGAAGCTGGCGGCGGCGGTAATCACCGCCGATAATACGTAGCTTGCCGGACGCTTTGGACGTCTCGCGCGACGCGGTGGTTTTGCGTGTAGGGCGTTGTCGTTTCATGGCGCCGATTGTAGCGGGGTCCGTGTCCAAAGTCCTGGCCGGCGGTGTTAGGATGGGCGCAATGTTCACCTTTTTTAGTTGGATACCTCCATGTTCGGTTTCTTAAAACGCAAGAAAAAGCAGGATTCGCAGCCCCAGGACGAGCGCAAACGCGACGGAGGGGGCTTGGGCGAAGCGAAGGACGAGAGCGCCGAGCGCGAGCCCGTACCAGGTCCGGTCGTGGAAGAGGCGCCGGTCGAAGCCCCACCAGCGCCTCGCCCCAGCGAGCCCGACGGCGAGCCGGGCCCCGAAAAGCCTGAGATCGAGCCCGAGCCCAAAAAGCCCGAAATCGAACCCGAACCCGATCAGCCCGAGACCGAGCCGGCGCCGGAAACTCCCGAGGTGGAACCGGAACCCGAAAAGCCCGAGGTCGAGCCCGACAAGACGCCAGAAGCCGAGCCGGAACCGGCAAAACCCGAGGTCGAACCGGAGATCGAGCCGGCGCGTCAAACGCCGGAGGTCGAGCCCGAGCGTCTGCCTGAGGTAGAGCCCGAACCCAGCGCGCCGGAAGTCGAGCCTGCGCCCACCGCGCCTGAAATCGAGCCGGGGCCGAGCGCGCCCAGCCCCTCGCCCCAGGACAAGCCGGTCGCGGCCAGGGAGGAGAAGAAAGGGTTCTTCGCCCGGATCAAATCCGGGCTCGGCAAGACCCGGGCGAATCTGACCGACGGACTGGCGGATCTCTTCCTGGGCAAAAAGCAGATCGACGACGAGCTTTTGGAGGACCTCGAAACCCAGCTTCTGATGGCGGACGTGGGGATCGAGGCGACCACCGCGATCATCGAGCGCCTTCAGGCGCGGGTGTCACGCAAGGAGCTCACTGACCCTGCCGCGCTTTACAAGGGGCTGCAGGAAGAGCTCGGGCGGATGCTCGAGCCGGTAGCCAAACCCCTCGATTTCGATAAGCCCGGCGACGGCCCCTTCGTGATCCTGGTGGTGGGCGTGAACGGCGTGGGCAAGACCACGACCATCGGCAAGCTCACCCAGCGGTTTCAGCGCGAGGGCAAAAGCGTGATGCTCGCAGCCGGCGATACCTTCCGCGCCGCGGCGGTCGAGCAGCTCAAGGTGTGGGGCGAGCGCAATGACGTGCCGGTGATCGCCCAGCACACCGGCGCTGACAGCGCCTCGGTCATTTATGACGCGGTGTCCGCAGCCAAGGCTCGCGGGGTCGACGTGCTGATCGCCGATACCGCCGGACGGCTTCATAACAAGAGCCACCTGATGGAGGAGCTCAAGAAGGTCCATCGCGTGATGCAGAAAATCGACGCCAGCGCCCCGCACGAAGTGATGCTGGTGCTCGACGCCGGGACTGGCCAGAACGCCATCTCCCAGGCCAGCACCTTCAACGAAGCCGTCCCGGTCAGCGGTATCACGCTGACCAAGCTCGACGGCACCGCCAAGGGCGGCGTGATCTTTGCCCTCGCCAAGCAGCTCGAAACCCCGATCCGCTTCATCGGCGTCGGCGAAAGCCTTGACGACCTGCGCCCCTTCAGCGCCAACGATTTTGTCAACGCGCTGTTCGATCAGCCCGAGGGCGTAACGCGCGGATGATTGCGTTCGAGCACGTCGGTAAGCGCTACGGCGGCCGTTTCGAGGCGCTGGCGCATCTCAATTTTCGCGTGGGCCCTGGGGAAATGGTGTTTCTGACCGGTCACTCCGGAGCGGGCAAGAGCTCGCTTTTGCGCCTGATCATGCGCCTGGAGAAACCCAGCCGCGGGCGCGTCGTGGTTGCCGGCCACGACATTGCCAAACTCCACGCAAGCCAGGTGCCGTTTTACCGGCGCCAGATCGGCGTGGTGTTTCAGGACCACCAGTTGCTATTCGATCGCAGCGTGTTCAAAAACGTCGCGCTACCGCTGGAGATCCAGGGGCTCGAGCCGCGTGAATCCGCACGCCGGGTGCGCGCTGCGCTCGATAAAGTGGGGCTTTTGCACCGCGAGAAGGCGCTACCCGTGGAGCTTTCCGGCGGCGAGCAGCAGCGCGTGGGCATTGCCCGCGCCGTGGTCAACAAGCCGGCGCTATTGCTCGCCGACGAGCCTACGGGGAACCTGGACCCGCACCTTTCTGCCGACATCATGGGCCTGTTCGAAGACTTCAATCGCATCGGTACCACGGTGATGATCGCAAGTCACGACCTGGCGCTGATCGCCCGCCTGCGCCACCGCATTCTGCGCCTGCGCGATGGGCGCCTGATCGGCGACGAGGGGGCGGTATGAAGCGCCCGACACCGCCGCCTTCGGATCCCCGCGGCGCGGCCACCCGACCAAGCGGCGCGGTGAGCCGCCGCGGCGCCCCGGCCGCCAAAGCCGGTAAGGGGCCGGTACCGCCCGCGCCCAGAAAGCCGCGCCCGACGGGCCCGGGGTTTGGCAGCCGGGCGCGCGCCTGGGGGCGCCATCACCGCGCCATGCTGGGCGATAGCCTCTACCGGCTGGTGCGCCATCCGCTGGGCAACCTGCTCACCATGCTCGCCATCGCGATCGCTCTGGTACTTCCCGCCGCGCTTTGGCTGACCCTCGACAGCGCCCGACTGCTGGACGCCGAGCTCGATGAGAGCGCCACGCTCACCGTCTACCTGCAAACCGACGTAGGCCCGGCCGAGGCCGAGCGCATCGAAGAGGCGGTCGGCGCCGAGGCCGGCGTTTCGCACACCCGGCTGATCAGTGCCGAGGAGGGCATGGCGGACTTTCAGCGCTCGCTGGGCATCGACGACACCCTGATGGGCCTCGAGGAGAACCCGCTGCCGGCGAGCATCGTGATCCGTCCACAAAGCGTCGAGTCTTCCTCGATGCAGGCGCTCGCCGGTCAGCTCGAAGCGTTGGCCGGGGTGGACGAGGTACGCGTGGATTTGGCCTGGGTGGAGCGGCTTCGCCACCTGGCGGACCTGGGCCGGCGCGTGGCGCTGGCGCTCGGGGTGCTTTTTGGCTTCGGCGTGCTGCTGGTGGTGGGCAACACCATTCGCCTTTCCGTGGAGAGCCGGCGCCGGGAGATCGAAGTGGTCATGCTGATCGGTGCGACCCACGCCTTCGTGCGCCGCCCGTTTCTGTATAGCGGCGCCTGGTACGGCGTCGGCGGGGGTGTGATCGCGCTACTGCTGCTGGCGCTGGGCAATCAGTGGCTGTCGCTTCCAGTGGCGGCGCTGGCGGCAAGCTACGGGGCGAGCTTCAGCCTGCCCCAGCTCGACGTGACAGGCTCTACAATTTTGCTATTCTGCAGTACACTATTGGGCTGGCTGGGCGCATGGCTTGCCGTGTCGCGCCATCTATCCAGCATTCGCCCGCGCTGAGTCGGTTTTTAAGCGGGCGCGTTGCCCGACCGATTTTTAGTCGGGATACTTTGAACCTTATACTTTAGTTACTGTCTTAGTGATTACTCCGACATGCTGTGTCGATCGTGAACCGTATATGTTGGCTCATGTTGATGACGATAGCAGGTCGACCAGGATAGGTGACAAGGAGACCATCTGCATGAGCACTAGTCTTCTACCGGTGGGTCAGCTTTCTCCAGGCAACGACCTGGGCGGTTACATTCAAGCGGTCAACGGCATTTCTGTGCTTACCGTCGAAGAGGAGCAGGCGCTGGCACGCCGTCTCTATGACGAAGGCGATCTCGAAGCGGCGCGGCGGCTGGTACTGTCGCATCTGCGCTTTGTAGTGCACATTGCGCGCAGCTATTCGGGTTATGGTTTGCCCCAGGCCGACCTGATTCAGGAAGGCAACGTGGGCCTAATGAAGGCGGTCAAACGCTTCGACCCTAACCAGGGCGTGCGGCTGGTCTCTTTTGCCGTGCATTGGATCAAGGCCGAAATTCACGAGTTCGTGCTGCGCAACTGGCGCATCGTGAAAATCGCGACCACCAAGGCGCAGCGTAAGCTGTTCTTCAATCTGCGCAGCGCTAAAAAGCGTTTGGCCTGGTTGAACAACGACGAAGTCGACGCCATCGCCAAGGATCTCGACGTCAAGCCCGAGATCGTACGGGACATGGAAGGGCGCCTATCGGCGTTCGACGCAGGCTTCGATGCCTCGCCGAGCGACGATGAAGACAGCCCCTACCAGGCGCCGGCGCAGTTTCTCGACGACGCCACTTTGGATCCGGCAACTCAGCTCGAGGACAGCGATTTCGAAGAGGATTCCACGCGTCGCCTGCAGCTGGCGCTGAGTGAGCTAGATGACCGCTCGCGGGATATTCTGCAGCGCCGCTGGCTGACCGACGACAAGTCGACGCTGCATGACCTGGCCGACGTATACGGCGTGAGCGCCGAGCGCATTCGCCAGCTCGAAAAGAACGCCATGAAAAAGCTTCGCACGAAGATGGGCGATACCCTCGCCGCCTAATTCGAAGCGATGAAAAGCGAAAAGCCCCGGCATCCACCGGGGCTTTTTCATGCCTGCACGTTTGCATGGCGCTATCAGGCGGGCATGGCGCTCTCTTTCAATAGCCCGGCGGCGATCAGCGCCCACTGGTCGTCCCAGTACTCGGTTGGGACGCGCTTGAAGTCGCTGCGCACGTACTGCGAAATGCGTCCTTCGGCTTGGGCGATGAGCAAATTAGCCGCCGCCGAGGCGGTGATGGTCGTGCGCCGTCCTTCGCGGATTTCTGCCTCGCGCAGGATCTGCTTGAGCTGAGTCTCCAAACGCTCAAAAAGCTGATGCACCCGCTGTCTGAGCCGGGCCGTCTCGCCGGTGAGCACGTCGCCGCCGAGAACCCGCGCAAGCCCCGGGTTTTTCTCGGCAAAGCCCAGCAGCAGCGAGAGGATCGTCGCGCAGCGGCGCTCGGCATCGGGGATGTCCTCGAGAATGCGCGTGATGCGCGCGAAGACGCTCTCCTCGATGTAGTCGATCAGACCCTCGAACATGCGCGCCTTGCTCGGAAAGTGGCGATACAGCGCCGCCTCGGAGACGCCGACCTGGCGGGCCAGCGCGGCGGTGGTGATACGCTTGCCGCTGTCCTCTTCGAGCATGATGGCCAGCGCTTGCAGGATCTGTTCGCGCCGACGCGGTTTGTTGTCATCGCTCATGTGCCACCCCCTTGCCTTAGCCGGCGTCGCTGATCAAGGTACCGACGCCCGCCTTGGTGAAGATTTCGAGCAGAATGGCGTGGGGCACGCGGCCATCGACGATCTGTGCGCTGACCACGCCGCCTTTCACGGCGTCCAACGCGCAGCGAATCTTGGGCAGCATTCCGCCGTAGATGGTGCCGTCTTCGATCAGCTCGTCGACCTGGGCGGTGGTTAGTCCGGTGAGCACCTGGCCTTCGCTGTTCATCAGTCCGGCCACGTTGGTCAAGAGCATCAGCTTCTCGGCGCTGAGCGCCTCGGCGAGCTTGCCGGCAACGAGGTCGGCGTTGATGTTGTAGCTGTGGCCTTCGTCGTCCACGCCGATCGGCGCGATCACGGGAATGAAATCGCGGGCGGCGAGCATTTCGATCAGATCGGTGGAGATCGACTCCACTTCGCCGACGTGGCCGATATCGATGATCTCCGGGGCGGTCATCTCCGGCGTCTTGTGTTCGACCTTGAGCTGACGCGCGCGAATCTGGGCGCCGTCCTTACCGGTCAGGCCGATCGCCTTGCCGCCGCTTTGGTTGATCAGGTTGACGATGCTCTTGTTGACCAGCCCCCCGAGCACCATCTCGACCACGTCCATGGTCTGGGCATCGGTGACGCGCATACCGTTGACGAAGCGCGACTCGATGTTGAGCTTCTCCAGAAGGCTTCCGATCTGCGGGCCGCCGCCGTGGACCACCACCGGGTTGATGCCGACTTCCTTCATCAGCACGATGTCGCGGGCGAAGGAGTTGATCAGAGTGTCTTCGGTCATGGCGTTGCCGCCGTACTTGACGACGACGGTCTTGCCGGAGAACTGCTGGATATAGGGAAGCGCCTCTGACAGCACCTCCACGACGACCCGCGGGTCGCGGCTGTTTGGATTCATTGGATTATCCCTTGGCTTGTCTTTTATGCGGCGCGGTGGCCTTTATGGCGCGTTGGGCGCGCTCTAGTGTGTCGGCTCGGCAATCGCGGCGATGTCCAGACCAGGCGCGGTGCGGGCCAGCGCCCGGGCAAAGCGCGCCCTGATCCGTGAAAGTGCGGCGTCGCTTTCCCCTTCGAAGCGAAGCACCAGCGCCGGCGTGGTGTTCGAGGCCCGGCAAAGCCCGAAGCCGTCGCTATAGTCCACGCGAATGCCGTCGATCGTGGTCTTGATACCTTCGCCGAAGTCGCCATCTCTGGCAAGCGCTTCCACCAGGCCGAACTTTTCTTCATCGGCGACCGCGACGTTGATTTCCGGGGTGCTGACTTCCTGGGGAAAGCGCGCGAACAGCGCATCAGCACACACGTTTTGCCCGCTCAAAATCTCCAACAGCCGCGCGGCGGCGTAGAGGCCGTCGTCGAAGCCGTACCAGCGCTCCTTGAAGAAAATATGCCCGCTCATTTCGCCGCCCAGCAACGCGCCGGTCTTGATCATGCGCGCCTTGATCAGCGAGTGGCCGGTGCGCCACATCTCCGGCTCGCCGCCAGCGTCAGCGATGGTGTGGGCGAGGCGGCGGCTGCATTTGACGTCGAAAATCACGCCCGCGCCCGGGTGGCGGGCGAGCAGGTCGGTGGCGAACAGCGCCAGCAGGTGGTCCGGATTAATGATGCGCCCGCTTTGGGTGACCACGCCCAGCCGGTCGCCGTCGCCATCAAACGCCAGCCCAATATCCGCGCCCTGTCGTTTGACCTCGTCGATCAGCGCGATGAGGTTCTCCGGCTTGCCCGGGTCCGGGTGGTGGTTGGGAAAGCGCCCGTCGATCTCCTCATATAGCGGCGTGGTGCGAACGCCCAGGCGCCGGATCAGCTCGGGGCCGAGCTCGCCGGCCACGCCGTTGCCGCAGTCCACCACGGCGTGCAGTGACCGGGCCACGGTGATGTCACGGGTGATGCGCGAAAGATACGCCTCGCGCACGTCGACTTCGCGGTACGCGCCGCTGCCCTCGGACAGTTCGCCGCTGGCGATGCGCTCATAAAGCGCGGTGATGGTCTCGTTCGATAGCGTTTCGCCGCCGAGCACGATCTTAAAGCCGTTGTACTCGGGCGGATTGTGGCTTCCCGTGACCATCACCCCGGAGCGGCTGGCCGCAAGCGTATGGGTGGCGAAGTAGAGGGTTGGAGTGGGCACCATGCCGATGTCGATGACGTCGACCCCGGCGCGCAGAAGCCCCGCCACCAGCGCTCGCTGGAGTTTGGGCCCGGAGAGGCGCCCGTCGCGGGCAACGATCACCGCACGTTCGCCCCGGGCAGCGGCTTCAGAGCCTACCGCCTGGCCGATCAACGTGGTCGTGGCCTCAGTCAGGGTGTCGTCCACGACGCCGCGGATATCGTAGGCGCGAAAGATGGAGGCGGGTACCGTCATGAGCGTGTCCTGAAGTCAACCAAAAGGGGTTAGCCGCGACCGGTGCTGCCGAAGCCGCCGGCGCCACGCGCGCTGTCGTCGAAGCTTTCGACGATCTCGAGCGACGCCTGCACCACCGGTACCAGCACGTACTGGGCCAGCCGCTCGAAGGGCTCGATGGTGAAGCTCGTCTTGCCGCGGTTCCACACCGATATCTTGAGCTCGCCCTGGTAGTCCGAATCGATCAAACCCACCAGGTTGCCGAGCACGATGCCGTGTTTATGGCCAAGCCCGGAGCGCGGCAGGATCATGCCGGCCAAGTTTGGGTCACCAATATGGATGGCAAGGCCGGTGCCCACGAGCTCGCACTCGCCGGGGGCGAGCGTCAATGGCGCATTCAAAAGGGCGCGCAGGTCCATGCCCGCCGCGCCCTCGGAGCCGTAGCTTGGGAGGTAATCCAGCATGCGCTCGTCGAGTACCTTGCACTTCAAGGGGGTGTGGCTCATGGCATCAATTCCGCGGTTGAGTCGATCAGTGAAAGCGCCTTGCCGACGATCAGACGGGCAAGGGCGGTTTTGGGTTGGGGCGCAGCACTTTGCTGGTCAACGTCTGCGCCGGCGCGCCAGATCAACAGCGCGGCGTTGTCGTCGCTGCCAAAGCCGAGGCCCTGGTGGGAGACGTCGTTGGCCACCACCATGTCGAGGCGCTTGCGTGCGAGCTTCTCGCCGGCGTAGTGCGCCACGTCTTGCGTCTCGGCGGCAAAGCCGACGACGAAGGGGCGTGCCGGCGCGTCGAGCGCGGCAACGTCCGCGATGATATCCGGGTTCTTGATCAGCGTCAGGGTGAGTGTGTCGACACTTTGAGTCTTTTTGATCTTGTGCTCGGCGGGGTGCTCGGCGCGGTAGTCCGCCACCGCCGCGCAGCCGATGAAAAGGGCCGCACTCGGGGCCAGGCGCAGCGCCTCATCGTGCATTTGCCGGGCGCTTTCGACGTCGATGCGCGTCACGCCCGCCGGGGTGGCAAGGTTGACCGGGCCGCTGATCAGCGTTACCCGACAGCCCGCCTCGACGGCGGCGGCGGCCAGCGCGTAGCCCATCTTGCCGGAGCTTTGGTTGGTGAGGTAGCGCACCGGGTCGAGCGCCTCCCGGGTGGGGCCAGCGGTAATCACCGCGTGAGGGCGCTTGTCAGCAAGCGTGGACGCCGCCGGGGCCAGGCGTCGGGCCAACGCCTCGACGATCTCATCGGGCTCGCTCATGCGCCCGGGGCCAACGTCGCCGCAGGCCTGCTCGCCGGCGGCGGGGCCGATCACCTGCCAGCCGTCGTGATCGAGCTGTGCCGCGTTTCGCTGGCTGGCCGGGTGGCGCCACATCGCCTGGTTCATCGCCGGCGCAATCAGCCGCGGCGCCTCGCAGGCAAGGCTCAGCGTAGTGAGCAGGTCGTCGGCCAGCCCATGCACCAGCCGCGCGATCAGATCCGCCGTGGCCGGCGCGATCAGCAGCGCATCCGCCCAGCGGGCGAGCTCGATATGGCCCATGCCGGCTTCTGCCTGCGGGTCCAGAAGCGAGGTGCGTACCGCTTCGCCGGAGAGCGCCTGTAGCGTGAGCGGGGTGATGAACGCCTGAGCGCCGTCGGTGAGCACCACGCGCACGTCGCCGCCAGCCTGCTTGATCAGCCGAATGATCTGGGCGCTTTTGTAAGCGGCAATTCCGGCGCTGACGCCAAGAAGGATGCGTTTGCCCGCCAGCGCCGCGTGCGGGAAGGCCTGAATCGACGCCATACACTCCTCCTGAATGAAACGCTGAAAAAGCCGGGCCACCGCCCGCCGTGAAGGGGCTCACCATACCATTTGGGCGCCGGTTTTGGCAGGTTCGCTCGCGGGCTTCTAGGCTAGGTATAGTGAGCGCTGGCCGCGCACATCGACACAATAACGATACGCAAGGGGGTGGGGATGGGTATCAATCACTGGCCGGAGGGCGAGCGCCCCCGCGAGAAGCTTCTAACGCTGGGCGCCCAGGCGCTGTCGGACGCCGAGCTTCTGGCGATCTTTCTGCGCGTTGGCGTCAAGGGGCGCTCGGCGGTGGATCTCGCCCGCGACCTGCTCACCCGCTTCGGCGGGCTCAGGCCGTTTCTGGAGTCCGATGAGCGCGCCTTTTGCCAGGCCCACGGGCTGGGCTCGGCGAAGTTCGCCCAGCTACAGGCGACCCTCGAGCTCTCACGGCGCCACCTGGCCACCCAGCTCGCCCGGGGCAATGCGCTCACCTCGCCGTCGCTCGTTCGCCACTACCTGCGCTCGCAGCTGAGACATTTGGGCCACGAGGAGTTCGCGGTGCTTTTTTTGGATACTCAGCACCGAATCATTCGCTATGAGGCGCTGTTTCGCGGTACCCTAGACAGCGCATCTGTCTACCCTCGCGATGTTGCCAAGCGCGCCCTGGAGCTTAACGCGGGTGCGGTGATTCTGGCCCACAACCACCCCTCTGGTGTAGCCGAACCCAGCGATGCCGACCGACGCATCACCGAGCGTTTGACTCAGGCGCTGGGGCTTTTCGACGTGCGGGTGCTGGATCATTTCGTGGTGGGGGATGCGGATGTCATCTCTTTTGCCGAGCGCGGCTGGCTTTGAAGAAAGCCGGCGTTTTACCGTTCAAAAGGGCCTTTTTGACCCTTTAGGCACGCTTTTGCTTGCCGCTGACCGGATGCTCTGGTATAAAGTGCCACCTTTAAACTTGGGTTGAATAACGGATTCGGGTACAGCCAGGCCATCGCGGCATCGACTGACTCCCTCCCTTCCGGTTTGCCCGACAGTTTTGAACACTCAGGCTTATACCCTGGCCAAGCGGTTGGAGGCTCTCATGTCCAAAGTATGTCAGGTTACCGGCAAGCGTCCGGTAACTGGTAATAACGTTTCACACTCCCAGCGTAAGACACGTCGTCGTTTCTTGCCGAACCTGCACACGCACCGTTTCTGGGTTGAATCCGAGAACCGTTTCGTGAAGCTGCGCGTCTCTTCCAAGGGTATGCGCATCATCGACAAGAAAGGTATCGAGACCGTGTTGGCCGACATCCGCAAGCGCGGCGACGCCATCTAAGCTCGTTTTCAGCTATTATTAGCGACGCATTTTGGGAGATTGAACCATGCGCGATAAGATTCGTCTGGTGTCCAGCGCCGGTACCGGCCACTTCTACACCACCGACAAGAACAAGCGGAACACCCCCGACAAGTTCGAGTTCAAGAAGTATGACCCGGTGGTTCGCAAGCACGTTATCTACAAGGAAGCCAAGATCAAGTAATTTCGATTACGCTGATCGGCTTTCACCGCAGGCCTGGCCTGCCGAAAACCCGGCCCTAAAAGCCGGGTTTTTGCATGCATGGCCCCTGCACCGCCGGATAGCCACCTGCGCTCTAAGCGACCCTTGGCCGACTTCAACTCTTACAGGTATCCGTCATGCCCGAGCTGCCCGAGGTCGAAACCACCCGTCTGGGCATCGCGCCCTATATTGAGGGCCAGGAGATCGCCGAGGTGCGCGTGCGCAACCGCCGCCTGCGCGTACCGGTGCCCGAGGACTTCGAGCAGCGCCTGATCGGCGCTCGGGTGGGAAGCGTCACGCGCCGGGCCAAGTATCTGCGCCTGCCGCTGGCGTCCAGCGAGGGCGGGAGCGAGGGGACGCTGTTATGGCACCTGGGCATGTCCGGCAGCCTGCGCATCGCCCGCGTCGGGGATCTGCCCAAAAAGCACGACCACGTGGATCTCGTGACCGGCGAGGGCTTCGTGCTTCGCTACCATGACCCGCGCCGCTTCGGCTTCGTCGACTGGCAGCAGGGTGATGGCACCGAGGACACGCGTTTGGCGCACCTGGGCCCGGAGCCCTTGAGCGAGGCCTTCGACGGCGCTTGGCTCTACCGGCTCTCGCGGGGCAAGCGCATGGCGGTCAAACCGTTTTTGATGGACAACCGCGTGGTGGTTGGGGCGGGCAATATCTACGCCGCGGAGGCGCTGTTCATCGCCGGCATCGACCCGCGCCGCGCTGCCGGGCGTATTTCGAAAGCGCGCTTTGATGACCTGGCGGTGGCGGTCAAGGAAGTGCTGGCTGCCGCCATCACCCAAGGCGGCACCACGCTTCGCGATTTCGTCAGCGGCCAGGGCGAGCCTGGCTACTTCGCCCAGCAGCTCAACGTCTACGGGCGTCAGGGCGAGCCCTGCCGGCGCTGCGGGCAGTCCCTAAAGCGCATCGTTTTGGGTCAGCGGGCAAGTGTTTTCTGCCCGGGATGTCAGCGCTAAACTTATTTTCACGCTTTGCCGATGCTTTTGGAGAAACCAGTGACCCAACGCCTGCGCTTGAATAAAAATGCCGACCGCCGCCTGAAGGCGGGGCATCTGTGGATCTACTCCAACGAGGTGGATACCAAAGAGACGCCGCTCAAGGAGTTCGCCGCCGGCGAGGCCGCGCTGATCGAGGCCTCCAGCGGCAAGGCCATTGGCGTGGCCTACGTGAACCCGCACTCGTTGATCTGCGCTCGCATCATGTCCCGCGACCCGGAGATGCGCCTTGACCGGTCGCTGTTCGTACACCGCTTCAACCAGGCGCTGGCGCTGCGCGAGCGCATGTTCGACCAGCCGTTCTACCGCCTGATTCACGGCGAAGGCGACCTGCTGCCCGGGCTGATCATCGACCGCTTTGGTGACGTGCTCGTGGTGCAGCTCAACACCGCCGGCATGCAGGCGCTAGCGGACGAGATCGTCGACGCGCTGGAGAAGGTCGTTAAGCCCGAGGTGATCGTGTTCCGCAACGACACAGGCGGGCGCCGCCAGGAAGGGCTCGAGGCTCAGGTCGAAGTGGTCAAGGGCGTGCTTCCCGACGAAGTGCTGATCGAGGAGAACGGCGCGCGCTTCGTTGTGCCGGTGCTCAACGGTCAGAAGACCGGCTGGTTCTTCGATCACCGCGTCAACCGCGCCTGGCTCAACGGCCAGGTGGCGGGCAAGCGCGTGCTGGACGTGTTCAGCTATGTGGGTGGCTGGGGTGTTCAGGCCGCGGCCAGCGGCGCCTCGGAAGTGCTCTGCGTGGACAGCTCGGGAGCCGCGCTCGAGCAGGTGGCGCGTAACGCCGAGCTCAACGGCGTGCACGAGCAGGTGGCGGTGGGTGAAGGCGACGCCTTCGAGGCGCTGGCCGCACTCAAGGCCGACGGCGAGCAGTTCGACGTAGTGATTCTCGACCCGCCGGCGTTCATCAAAAAGCGCAAGGACATTCCCAACGGCGAGCGCGCCTACGCTCGGCTCAACCGCGAAGCGATGCGCCTTCTCGGCCGTGACGGCCTGCTTCTTTCGGCGTCCTGCTCAATGCACCTGGGTCACGACCGCCTGGTCGACGTGGTGCGCGGCGCGGTTCGCCACCAGGACCGCCACGGCCAGGTCATTTTCCAGGGCCATCAGGGGCCGGATCATCCGGTACACCCGGCGATTCCTGAAACCGCCTACCTCAAGGCGCTGGGCGTGCGGGTTTACCGCGACTGATCGAGGGCTGTCATCCACTACGCGTAAGGAGTCAGCATGGAGTGGGCACTGCCAGCGCCGTACGTCATGACGATCACCGTCGAGGCCCGCGCCATCGACTCGTTTGGTCACGTCAACAACGGCGAGTATTTGCGCTGGATCGAGCGCATCAGCTGGGCCCACTCTGAAGTTCTGGGCCTCGATCTTGCCCGCTATCGCGCGCTCGACCGGGCGATGGTGGTGCACCGCCACGAGCTCGACTACCTCGCTCCTGCCTTCGAGGGCGATACTCTTGCGCTGGCCACCTGGATCGTCGAGTGCGACCAGCGCCTGAGCCTTACCCGCCGGTTCCAGCTCAAGCGTGAAAGCGACGGCAAGACGCTGCTCAATGCCCGCACGCGTTTTGTGTGCGCCGCGCTCTCCACCGGGCGCCCCCAGCGCCTGCCCGAGGAGTATCGGCGAATCTACGGCTCGGCGGTGGTGAGCGAGCCTGAGGGGAGCGGGTAGGGCGCCAGGCCGCGACCGGATAGAGCGGATTTTTCTGTCAGCGCCCGGTTTGCCCCAGAATTTTCTTCTGAAAAACGCCTTTACCGGCGTTTTTCTCGTTTTAAGACCGCGCGCTGGCAGCGCCTTTCGACTGTGCTGTAATGAGGAAACGTTCATTAGAGTTCATCGAGAGGCCCGCCATGCAGATCGCCGTCCCCAAGGAAATCAAGAACCACGAATACCGCGTTGCGCTGACCCCCACCGGCGCCCGCGAGCTTGTCGGGCGCGGCCATACGGTGTGCGTGCAGGCTGGCGCCGGTGAAGGTGCAGGGTTTCATGATGGCGACTACGAGGCGGCGGGGGCGCGTATCGAGGCGGACGTCGACGCCCTTTGGCAAAACGCCGAACTGATTTTGAAGGTCAAGGAGCCGCAGCCCGAAGAAGTCGCCCGGCTGACCCCGGCGCATACGCTCTTTACCTACCTACACCTAGCGGCGGAAAAGTCGCTCACCCAAGGCCTCATCGACAGCGGCGCGACCTGTATCGCTTACGAGACTATCGTTGATGGCAAGGGCGGGCTTCCTCTGCTGGCGCCGATGAGCACGGTGGCTGGGCGCATGGCGGTACAGGCCGGTGCCCATAGCATGGAGAAAGCCCAGGGCGGCGCCGGGGTGCTATTGCCCGGCGTGCCCGGTGTGGCGCCGGGCAAGGTCACGGTGATCGGCGGCGGCGTGGTGGGTGAAAACGCCGCGCGCATGGCGCTGGGTCTCGGCGCCGACGTGACGATCCTGGATCGCTCCATTGCCCGTCTGGGCGAGCTCGATGATCGGTATCAGGGCCGCATCCGAACCGTCTACTCCACGGCGGACGCCCTTGAAGAGGCGGCGAAGACGTCGGACATGATCATCGGCGCGGTGCTGATTCCAGGGGCGGCGGCGCCGAAGCTGATCACCCGCAACATGCTCGCCGGGATGAAGCCAGGCAGCGTGCTGGTGGACGTTGCCATCGACCAGGGCGGCTGTTTCGAGACCAGCAAACCTACCACCCACGCCGAGCCGACCTATCTCGTCGACGGCATCGTCCACTACTGCGTGGCGAACATGCCAGGGGCGGTGGCGCGCACCTCCACTCAGGCGTTGACCAACGCCACGCTTCCTTTCGTATTGGCGCTGGCCGACAAGGGCTGGCAGCAGGCGCTCAAGGACGACGCCCACTTTGCGCCGGGGCTCAACGTTCACGCAGGCCAGGTTACCTACCGGGCAGTGGCCGAGGCGTTTGGCCTTGAGTACGTGAGCGGTGAGTCGCTGATCGACGCCTGAAGGCGGGCGCCGCTTTAAAGCCGTAAGAGGCTCAGTAGTGCGGGGGCACGTCGTCTTCAAGGCGATAGGCCCCGCCGTCTGCATGATCGCTCTGGGTGTGGTGCTGCTCTCGCAGACGGTCGCGCATAAGTGCGTTCATTCGTTCGAGTTTTTCCATCTGCCGCGCCTGGCTTGCGACGGTCTGGTCGAGGGTGTCCAGCCAGTGCTCCTGATAGGCGAGCTTGCTCTCCAACGCGTCGAGCCGGCGGCCGAGCTCGGCGGGCGATAATTCGTTTGTCATGATAAGATCGAAACCTTGTAGTGTATGCTCGGTAGGGTTAGCCCGCCTTTTGCGCGACGTAAGCGATATTGCTCGAATATTTATCGCCAAAGTGGAGGGTTGCTATAATCGCGCCGCGTATTTTCCTTTGTTTGTTACTCATACAACAAGAGAGCTTTTTATATCCATGAACCCAAAAGTTGTTGTTCGCTGTTTATTGATCAGTGTATTACTCGCCGCGCCCACGCCTTTGTTGCTGGCCGGTCTTGTGCATCTCACCGACGCCCCGCTCGCCGAGCAGTGGCTTTCCGAGCTTGCCATTATCGGCACGACCGGTGTTTACGTGGCCGTCGCCCTGGGTAGCTTTATCGTACTGCTGGTCGGCACGCTGGCCGCGGCGGCGTTCGCGCCTCCCGTGGTCGTCAGTGCCGAAACGGTTCGCGCCAAACCTGCCCCGCGCCCTGCGGAGCCGGTCGAGGAAGAGCCGGCGGAAGTGATCGACCCCAACGACGGGCGTGAAGAGGGGGAAGTGAAGTGGTTCAATACCAACAAGGGCTACGGTTTCATTACCCGCGATAACGGCGAGGACGTGTTCGTTCACTTTCGCGCCATTCGCGGTCGTGGCCCGCGCATGCTCGCCGAAGGGCAGATCGTGCGCTATCACGTGATTCAAAACGATCGCGGCCTTCAGGCCGACGACGTGAGCATTATCGAGTCCTGACCGCTCGCTTCCCGCTTCAAACCACTGGCCCCGCAATCGCGGGGCCAGTGGCGTTTTAGGGCAGGTAAAAACGCGAAGCGCGGATTAGCGTCCGGAATCCGGCCAGGCGATGCGCTGGGCCTCGCCATTGGGGCGCACCTGCCAGAACGCGTCCGGGTCATCCCCCGGGCTCCAGCCACCGAGCGAGCAGCGCACCTCCACGCCCAGCGCCGGGGCCGCCGCCGTCGCGCAGGCCTGATCAGTGGGCCAGGGTGTGTGAGCGCTGTCGAACCAAAGGCTCGCGAAGCCGTCGGCGGCGTTTTCCACCAGCAGTACCGGTACCTCGACCCCATCTTTTAGCCCTTGGCTTTTCCACTTGTTCTTGCCCGCCGGGCGCAGCGCCGGCGCATTGAGGGTGTCGAAAAGCCAGGCGTTGAGCGCCTCGAACTCGATCTTTGCCAGGTACACCTCGATATCCGGAAAGCGCTCGCTCATCGTGTTGGCTCCCGGCCGTTTTCAGCAGTGAATAGCGCCTCCAGCGTGGCCTCGTAGATCCGGCTTAGCTCGTCAAGATCCTTGGCGCGCACGCGCTCGTTGACCTTGTGAATGGTGTCGTTGAGCGGGCCGAGCTCGACCACCTGGGCGCCGAGGGTGGCGATGAAGCGGCCATCCGAGGTGCCGCCGCTGGTCGAAAGCGTCGGGCGCTGCCCGGTAATCGCTTCCACCCCGGTCATCACTGCGTCCACCAGCGCGCCTTCGGCGGTCAGAAACGGCTCGCCGTTGAGCGTCCACTCGATATGAAAATCGAGATCAAAGCGTTCGAGAATCGCCTCGGTACGCGCCTTCAGCTCTTCATGAGTGACTTCCGTGGAGTAGCGGAAGTTGAACACCACCTCGATCTCGCCGGGGATTACGTTGGTGGCACCGGTGCCGGCGCGAAAGTTGGAGATCTGAAAGCTGGTCGCCGGGAAGAACGCGTTGCCTTCGTCCCAGTGCTCGCGAGTAAGCGCCTCGAGCGCCGGCAGCGCCTGATGAATGGGATTGCGCGCCAGGTGCGGGTAAGCCACGTGACCCTGCACGCCCTTGACGTGAAGCACGCCACCCAGTGAGCCGCGCCGGCCGTTTTTGATCACGTCGCCAAGCGTGGCGGTGGAGGAGGGCTCGCCGACGATGCAGTAGTCCAGGCGTTCGTTGCGCTCGCGAAGGTGCTCGACCACCGCGCGGGTGCCGTCGATGGCCGGGCCCTCTTCATCGGCGGTGATCAGAAAGGCGATGCGCCCGTCGTGGTCCGGCGCGCGCGCAACGAAGCGCTCGACGGCGGTGATCATCGCCGCCAGGCTCCCTTTCATGTCGGAGGCGCCGCGCCCGCAGAGCATGCCGTGATCATCGATGCAGGGCGAAAACGGCGAGAACTCCCAGTTGGTCGGCGGGCCGCTCGGCACCACGTCGGTGTGGCCTGCAAAGGCCAGCACCGGGCCGTGGTGGCCGCGCACCGCCCAGAAGTTCTCCACGTCGCCAAAACGCAGGCGCTCGACGTGAAAGCCAAGCGCCTCCAAGCGCTCGATCATCACGTCCTGGCAGCCTTCGTCGTCCGGCGTGACCGAGGCCCGGCTCAAAAGATCGAAGGCAAGCGAGAGCGTCGGCGACAGCCCCTCGGGCTCAGTTATGGGCATGCAGCGCCTCGTTCAGGGCCACGGCACTTTTATTGGTCAAGCACTCGACGCGACCGGTTTGCGAGTTACGCCGCAAGAGCAGATCGTTTTGGCCGGCGAGTTCGCGACCGGACACGGTCTTGACCTCGTTTTTCTGATCGTCGAGCAGCGTGACCTTGGTGCCGGCGGTGATGTAGAGCCCGGCTTCGACGGTGCAGCGGTCTCCCAGCGGAATGCCGATGCCGGCGTTGGCACCGATCAGGCAGCCTTCGCCGACCTTGATGACGATGTTGCCGCCGCCGGAGAGCGTGCCCATGGTGGAGCAGCCGCCGCCCAGATCCGAGCCTTTACCGACGAATACGCCCGCCGAGATGCGGCCTTCGATCATGCCCGGGCCTTCGGCGCCGGCGTTGAAGTTGACGAACCCTTCGTGCATCACCGTGGTGCCTTCGCCCAGATAAGCGCCCAGGCGCACGCGGGCGGTGTCGCCGATACGAATGCCCGCGGGCACCACGTAGTCGGTCATTTTGGGGAACTTGTCGACGCAGTCCACGGAGAGCGGCCGGCCGGCCAGGCGTGCTTTCAAGCGACGCTGTGCCAACTCTTCGATGTCGATGGCGCCTTCGCTGGTCCAGGCGATGTTGCGTAACAGGCCGAACATGCCGGTCAGGTCGAGGCCGTGGGGCTTGACCAGACGGTGTGAGAGCAGGTGCAGCTTGAGATACACCTCCGGGGCGCTTTGGGGGGCCTCATCGGTATCGATGAACATGGCCACCAGCGGGCGCTGGCTGTCGGCCAGCGAAGCGGCGATGCTCGCCTGCTCTGCGTGGCCGGCCTCATGAAGCGCCTGGCTTAGGCGCTCGCAGTCCTCGGGTAGAAAGCTCACGGCTTGGGTGCCGGCGGGGGCGTCCAGCGCCTTTTGCACGGCGCTCACCAGGCTCTCGGCGGGTTTGAAAAGCGGCGCCGGGTAGTAGATTTCCAGCCAGTCGCCTTGCGTGTTTTGCGTGCCGATTCCAAGCGCGAAGCTCAGCATAAAGCGTCTTCCTTTCCGGTTAGGTCGTGAGTAACGTGTGTCGCCACTGTCAGTGGCCAATCATTGGGTTACTGGGTGATGTTGTCGTAATCACCCTCTTGATAGCCCACCAGAATGCGGTGGCTATCGAGCTCCAGAAGTGGGCGCTTCAAGAGCGTGGGATGTTTGAGCAAAAGCTCGCGGCCGGAGGTCGCATCCAGCCCCTCTTTTTCCTCTTCCGGCAGCTCCCGCCAGGTCTTGCTGCGCTTGTTGATGGCGTCCAGCAGCGGGATTTGCTCGAGAATGTGCTCCAGAAGGCTCGCCGACAGGCCGTCCTTGCGCAGGTCGTGAGTCTTGAAGGCCAGGCCTTTCTCGTCCAGCGCCTTGCGCGCCTTGCGGCAGGTATCGCAGTTATCGATGATGTAAAGCGTCAGCATAAAGCCTCCTGTCGTTGCTCTGATGGTCGTCCGTTCGCCGGCGTGTCATGGCGTTTCGTTCGCGTGGCCAGCTTCATCATGTTTAACTTCAGCATGTTCAAAATCAGCATGACCAAAATCAACATAGCCAAAATATCGCGATTGCAAAACGCCTAGCCGCGCTCGATCAAGCGACGAAGGCGGCGCGCGGCTTCCAGGGTCGGTTCGAGCTCGGCGACCAGTGCCAGGCGCAGCCGCCCGGTGCCCGGGTTATGACCAGAGGCATCCTCGCGGCCCATCAGGCTGCCCGGCAGCACGCTGACGTGCTCTTCGCTGAACAGGCGCCTGGTGAAGGCGATGTCGTCGCCGCCGGGCACCGCGGGCCAAAGGTAGAAGCTCGCCTCGGGCGTGGGGAAGTCCATCACTGGAGCGAGCACCTCGGTCACCGCCTGGAATTTCTCGCGGTAGGCGTCGCGATTGGCCAGCACGTGAGTCTCGTCCTGCCACGCTGCGATCGAAGCGCGCTGCACCGGCAGCGACATGGCGCAGCCGTGATAGGTGCGATAGCGCTTGAAGGGCGTGAGAATATTGGCGTCGCCGGCGACGAAGCCGGAGCGAAGCCCGGGCAGGTTCGAGCGCTTGGAGAGCGAGTGAAACACCACGCAGCGGCGATAGTCATCGCGGCCAAGCTCGGCGCAGGCCTGTAGGAGCCCCGGCGGCGGGGCGGCCTCGTCGAGGTAGAGCTCCGAATAGCACTCATCAGAAGCGATGATGAAGTCGTGCTCGTCGGCGAGCGCGATCAGCGCCTTGAACTCGTCCATCGAGGTGACCGCGCCGGTGGGGTTGCCCGGCGAGCAGAGAAACACGATCTGCACGTCCTGCCAGGTCGCGGCGTCGATTTGGGAAAAGTTCGGGCGAAAGCCGTTTTCGGCGCGGCAGTCAAGATACAGCGGCGTGCCGCCGGCCAGCAGCGTCGCACCTTCGTAGATCTGATAGAACGGGTTGGGCACCGCGACGTTCGCAGGGCGGTTTCGATCGAGCGCGGCCTGAACTAAGGCGAAAATCGCCTCGCGGGTGCCGTTGACCGGAATTACCTCGCGCTCCGGATCGAGCCCCGCCAGCCCGAAGCGCCGCGTGGCCCAAGCGCTAATCTGCTCGCGCAGCTCGCCAAGGCCGTTGGTCGCCGGGTAGCGCGCCATCTCATCGAGACTTTGTGCCAGCGCGGTCAGCGCCGCCGGGTAGGGCGCGTGCTGGGGCTCGCCGATGGTCAGGGCGATGTGCGCAAGGCCCTCGGGGGTGACGAGCCCCTTTTTGAGCGTGGCCAGCTTCTCGAACGGATAGGGGTGCAGGGCGTTGAGATCAGAATTCATGGCGTGTCCGTTGATGGGCGGGCTGAGCGGCGTGGGATCGAGGCGCGATAAAAGCGCCCTCGATTATAAGCATGGCCACTGACCACCTCAAACCCGCGTTGCGCACTTAAGTGTCCCCCACGTTTTCCAGTGGCTCAAACGCCGAGTACCTCGATCAGCCGGCTTCGAAGCTGCTGCTGGCGCGCCGGGTCGGTGAGCGGCTCGCCGGCCTTAGTGGTGATGAAGAACACGTCCTCGACCCGCTCGCCGAGCGTGGCGATCTTCGCCGTCGAGAGCGCAATGTCCTGCTCCATGAAAATACGCCCGACGCGGGCCAGAAGCCCCGGGCGGTCGGGGGCGGTCAGCTCTAAGAGCGTGCGCTCGTTGGCCGGGTCCTGCTCGATCAGCACTTCGGTCGGCACCTTGAAGTGCTTGAGCTGGCGCGGCGTGTGGCGCGTGACGATCTGCGGATAGTCGTCCGGGTCGTCGAGCTCCTCGACCAGGTGGCTGCGCATCTCCTCGATGGCGCCGGGCTCACGAATCGGCTGGCCGTGGCTGTCGAGCACGATGAAGGTGTTGAGCGTCCAGTCGTTATGGGAGGTGGCGATGCGCGCGTCGTGGATCGAAAGCCCCAACTGCTCCATCGCCGCGGCGGTGGCGGCGAACAGATCGTCCACCGAACGGGTGTGGATGAAGACCTTGGTACCGCCTTCGGCCATGTCCTCGGTCGGCGCGCTGATCAGCACCAGCGGAAGCTTCGAGCCCTCGTGGGCGAGAATGCCCTGGGCCTGCCAGACGATTTCGCTCGGCGCGTACTGCAAAAAGTAGTCCTCGCCCAGCGTTTCCCAAAGGGTGTCGATGCGTGCGCTCTCCACGCCTACGTTGGAGAGCAGCGAGCGCGCCTCCAAACGGGTTTCGCGAATCCAGTCGTCGCGGTCCGGCGGGTTCTTGAGCCCGCGGCGCAGCGCACGTTTGGTCTCGGCGTGGAGCTGGCGCAAAAGCGACGCCCGCCAGCCGTTCCAGAGCGTCGGGTTGGTGGCGTTGATGTCCGCCACGGTAAGCACGTACAGGTAGTCGAGCCGGGTCTCGTCGCGCACCGCTAGGGCGAAATCGCGAATCACGTCCGGGTCGCTGATATCGCGCTTTTGTGCGGTCATCGACATTAGAAGGTGGTGCTCGACCAGCCACCTCACCAGGTTGGTGTCGTGGGGCGAAACGTGATGGCGCTGACAAAAATGCTCGACGTCGACAGCGCCGATTTCGGAGTGATCGCCGCCACGGCCCTTGCCGATATCGTGGAAAAGCCCGGCGATCCAGAGAAGGTCGAGCTTGGGTAGCTGATGAATCAGCGTGGCCGCCACCGGGAAGTCCGCCTTGGCGTCGGGTTTGCGAAAGCCGTGAAGAAACTTCAAAAGTCGCAGGGTGTGGGCGTCGACGGTGTAGATGTGAAACAGGTCGTGCTGCATCAGGCCCACCGCACGGCCAAACTCCGGCAGGTACTTGCCCAGAATCCCGTAGCGGTTCATGCGCCTAAGCTGGCGCGGTACGTTGCCGGGTGCGCGAATGATCGCCATGAACAGGCGCTGATGGTGCGGGTCTTCGCGGTAGTGGTCGTCGATCTGGTGGCGGTGGTCGCGAATCAGGCGAATGGTGTCGGCGCGCACGCCTTCGATGTGCTCGTGTTTGGCCATCAGAAGAAACAGCTCGAGCATTGCGTCGGGATGGTCGCGAAAGAGCGTTCTCGAGCGCGCCTGGATGTAGCCGCCCCGCGTCTCGAAGCGCTCGTTGAGCGTGACCGTTTCGAGCACCTCCTTGCCGCGCAGGATCACCTCGTCGAAGTGCTGCAGCAGCATGTCATTGAGCCCGGCCAGCGCCGTCACGTGGCGATAGTAGCGCTTCATGAACTGCTCGACGGCCAAACGCTCTGGGGTATCCTTGAAGCCGAACATTTCGGCGATGGTGCGCTGATGGTCGAACAAAAGCCGGTCTTCGGCGCGATCCGTGATCATGTGCAGCGCATAGCGCACCTGCCACAAAAAGGCCTGCCCCTGGCTCAGGATTCGAAGCTCGGCATCGTTCATGAAGCCGTTAGCGACGATGTCGGCGTACTGCTCGGTATCGAAGTGGCGCTTGGCCACCCAGCCGATCATCTGGATGTCGCGAAGCCCGCCCGGCGAGCTCTTTAAATTCGGCTCCAGGTGATACTCGGAGTTGTTGTAGCGGTAGTGGCGGCTGATCTGCTCTTGCCACTTGGCCTCGAAAAAGCGATCCGCCGGCCACAGATTCTCCGGCGCCAGGCGCTCGCGCATTTTCTGCCTTAACTGCTCGGGGCCAGCGATCAGGCGCGACTCGAGCAGGTTGGTGATCACCGTGACGTCCTCGGCCGCCTCGCGCTCGCAGTCGCTTAACGAGCGCACGCTGTGGCCGATCTCAAGGCCGATGTCCCAAAGGAAGGTGATAAAGGCGGTGAGCGGCTCGCGGTAGGCGCTGTCGTCGTCGTGCTCGAGCAGCAGCAGTAGATCGACGTCGGAGTGCGGGTGCAGCTCGCCGCGCCCGTACCCACCGACGGCGATCAGCGCGATGCCATCGTCCGGCCACTCGAAGCGCTCCCAGGCGATGGCCAGCAGCTGATCCAGGTACCAGGCGCGCCCGCGTACCAGGTCGCGAATGTCGGCGCCTGCACGAAAGCGCTCGTCCAGGCGCGCCTGCAGTTCCTTTAGAGCGGCCTTGAAGGGCGCGATCGGCGAGCGTGTACCGGCAAGCTCGGTGCGAAACGCTGCCAGGTCGAAAAGCGTCGCGTCCGGCTCGAACCGGTGGTGGTGGAGGAGCATCAGTTGAGGAAGCTAAGGTCTTCGTCGCTGCGCGCGGTCAGCACGTCAACGCCGTTTTCGGTAACCAGCAGCGTGTGCTCCCACTGAGCGGAAAGGCTCTTGTCCTTGGTCACCGCGGTCCAGCCGTCGCGCAGCACCTTGGTCTTGTAGCTACCGACGTTGATCATCGGTTCGATGGTGAAGCACATGCCGGGTTTGAGTGCGATGTCAGCGGAAGGCGCGTAGCCATCGTAGTGGAGAAACTGCGGGTCTTCATGGAAACCGGCGCCGATGCCGTGGCCGCAGAAGTCGCGCACCACCGAGTAGCCGTTCGCTTCGGCGTGCTTTTGGATCGCGCGGGCAAGCTCTGACAGATGAACGCCGGGCTTGACCAGCGCCATGCTCTTGTAAAGACACTCCTGGGTCACGCGGCAAAGGCGCTCGCCCTGAATGGTGTCGCCGATGATGAACATCATGCTGGAGTCGCCGTGGTAGCCGTCCGGCGTTTTCACGGTGATGTCCAGGTTCATGATGTCGCCGTTTTTGAGCGTCTTGTCGAAGTCCGGAATGCCGTGACACACCACGTGGTTGATCGAGGTGCAGGTCGCGTGACTGAAACCGTGGTAGTTCAAGGGCGCCGGTGTCGAGCCCAGCTCGTCGACGATATACGCATGACAGCGCTTGTCGATCTCGCCGGTAGAGGCGCCGGCGACGACATAAGGGGTGATCATCTCGAGCACGCTGGCGGCCTGGCGGCCGGCTTCGCGCATTTTTTCGATTTCTTCCGCGGTCTTGATAGGAACGTTCATGACTTCTCGATATGGCGGGTTGGGTCGGTAATGCACGCGGCGCGCGCAAACCCCGAAGGGCGACTTCATCTTGGCAATGATATATGGTATAAAGCCGCGCGCTTTCCTGCAATCGCCATCCCGCAATCGCCTTTTTCGGCGCGCGGCGCGGCGACCATGCCGGTCGGCGTCAATACAGAGTCTGCGGCGTTGCCGCAAGGCTAATACAGCAAGCCTTGAAAACACACATGCACCGGCACATGGTCCCGGGTGCCGTTAGCCTCTTAAGGCGCTTTTAGAGCGCTGAGACTATCGGTCGGATCCATGGGGTGCGTGGAGGCCTAACCCGAGTTTCAGGAGTTCTACCATGGCTCACGTCAACATGCGTGATCTGCTTAAAGCAGGCGCTCACTTCGGTCACCAGACCAAATACTGGAACCCGAAGATGAGCAAGTTCATCTTCGGCGCGCGCAACAAGATCCACATCATCAACCTCGAGCACACCCTGCCGGCGCTGAACGAAGCGATCGACGTGGTCGAGAAGATGGCGGCGTCCAACAACAAGATTTTGTTCGTTGGCACCAAGCGCAGCGCCAGCAAGGTCATCAAAGAAGAAGCCAATCGCGTCAACCAGCCGTTCGTCAACCATCGCTGGTTGGGCGGCATGCTGACCAACTTCAAGACCATTCGTCAGTCCATCAAGCGTCTGCGCGAGCTTGAGACCATGCACGAAGATGGCACGTTCGCGAAGCTGACCAAGAAAGAAGTTCTGATGGCCACGCGCGAGCAGGAGAAGCTCGAGCGCTCCATCGGCGGTATCAAGAACATGGGCGGCCTGCCGGACGCGCTGTTCGTGATCGACGTTGATCATGAGCGCATCGCGATCAACGAAGCCAATAAGCTGGGTATCCCGGTCATTGGCGTGGTCGACACCAACTCCAACCCCGATGGCGTGGATTACGTCATTCCGGGTAACGACGACTCCATCCGCGCGATCCAGATCTACGTGAAGGCGATTGCCGACGCGTGTGGCCGTGCTAAAGAAGGTCGTCCGGATGAGTTCGTTGAAGTAACCGACGAGCAGGCTTCCGCCGAAACTGACGCTGCGGCCGAGTAACACGGCTACGGTGGATGCGGCGGGCAGTTGAGCCGCATCGCGTGAAGGGGGCTTTGGCCCCCTTTTTCCCGCTTGGCGGGCCGATTACGCCGGGCTCCTGCGCCGGCATACGCACTACAAACGATTGCCTGTTGGATCAGGCAGTGACATAAAGCGGTCAACACGCCTTGTGTATACTTTGTAGCGCGTCCAACTCTCAAGAATCCTTTCAGAGGTGAATTTCTCATGGCAGCTATCAGCGCCTCTCAGGTTAAAGAACTGCGCGAACGTACCGGTCTTGGCATGATGGAGTGCAAAAAAGCACTCACCGAAACCGGTGGCGATATCGACGTGGCCATCGAGAACCTGCGTAAAAACTCGGGTCTTAAAGCCGCGAAGAAAGCCGACCGTGTCGCCGCCGAAGGTGCCGTGGTTACCCGCGTCGCCGACGACGGCAGCTACGGCGTAATGGTCGAGATCAACTCCGAGACCGACTTCGTTTCGCGTGACGACAATTTCATCAGCTTCGCCAAGACAGTGGCCGACGCTTTCTTCGCCGCTAAAAGCGAAGACGTAGCCGCGGTCACCGCAGGCGAAATCGAAACCGCACGCGAGCAGCTGGTTCAGAAAATTGGCGAGAACATCGGCGTGCGTCGTGCCGTTGTGGTCAACGCCGTTGAAGGCGGTCTGGTGGGCGAATACGTCCACGGCGGCCGTATCGGCGTGCTGACCGTGCTGACCGGCGGTAACAGCGAAACCGCGAAAGACGTTGCCATGCACGTGGCGGCGATCAACCCGAGTGTTTCTCACCCGGAAGATATGCCCCAAGCAGAGCTTGACGAAGAAAAAGCGATCATCCTGGCCCAGCCCGATATGGCCGGCAAGCCCGAGCAGATCGCCGAGAAGATGGTTCAAGGCCGCCTGAAGAAGTACCTGGCCGAGAACAGCCTGACGCAGCAGCCCTTCGTCAAGGACCCCAACCAGACCGTTGCCGAGTTCGTGAAGGCCGCCGGTGGTGAAGTGGTCAGCTTTACGCGCTTTGAAGTAGGCGAGGGCATCGAGAAAGAAGAAGTCGACTTCGCCAAAGAGGTTATGGAACAGGCTGGCCGTCGCTAAGGTCAGAGGTTCCAGTTCGATGATGGCGTGCGCGCAAGCGCACGCCATCGTGTATCCGGCCCTTACGTTTGGCGGGGTTCGCCCTCGCTCGATGCTCTGGTCGGCTGCCCACCCTTGCCTTCCACTCAGGAGAGATGCCCATGTCACGTGATGTTCAAGACGCCAGCCCCATCGCCGGCAAAATGGACAAGTCGAAGTCCAAGTACAAGCGGATTCTTTTGAAGCTCTCTGGTGAGGCGCTGATGGGGGAGCACGATTTCGGGATTGACCCGGCGGTGCTGGATCGCATGGCGCTGGAAATCGGCCAACTGGTCGGCATCGGCGTACAGGTCGGTATCGTAATCGGGGGCGGCAACCTGTTTCGCGGTGCGGCACTCAACGAAGCGGGCATGGATCGAGTCACCGGCGATCACATGGGAATGCTGGCAACGGTAATGAACGCGCTCGCCATGCGCGACGCGCTGGAGCGCTCCAATATTCGCTCCAGAGTGATGTCAGCGATTCCCATGAGCGGCGTAGTCGAGCACTACGACCGCCGTACGGCGATCCGTTATCTGACCTCGGGGGACGTGGTGCTCTTCTCCGCCGGCACCGGCAACCCGTTTTTCACCACCGACTCCGCGGCGTGTCTGCGTGGCATCGAAGTCGATGTTGACGTGGTCATTAAAGCCACCAAGGTGGACGGTGTGTACAATAAGGACCCAGTCAAGTATCCGGACGCGGTCAAGTACGACCAGCTCACCTACGACGACGCGCTGGAGCAAAAACTCGGCGTCATGGATTTGACCGCTATCTGCCTGGTACGGGACCATGACATGCCGGTACGGGTATTTGACATGAACAAGCCTGGCGCCCTGCTCAATCTTGTCGTAGGGGGCAAGGAAGGCACGCTGATAGACAGAGGATAAACACGTGATTAACGACATCAAGAAAGATGCCGAAACGCGCATGAAGAAAAGCGTCGACGCGCTGCACACCAACTTCAACAAGATCCGTACCGGGCGCGCGCACCCGAGCATCCTGGATGCGGTCACCGTGGACTACTACGGCGGCCAGGTGCCGCTCAACCAGGTGGCGTCGGTCAACGTGGAAGACGCACGGACCTTGACCGTTACGCCCTGGGAGCAGCCCATGGTGCCGAAGATCGAAAAAGCGATCATGACCGCGGATCTGGGTCTTAACCCATCAAGCGCTGGCAATGTGATTCGCGTGCCGATGCCGATGCTGACCGAAGACACGCGCAAGAACTACATCAAGCAGGCTCGCGCCGAGGCGGAAACCGCACGTGTTGCCATCCGCAACGTGCGCCGCGATGCCAACGGTGATTTCAAGTCGCTTTTGAAGGACAAGGAGATTACCGAGGACGATCAGCGCCAGGGCGAAGACGAGATCCAGAAGCTGACCGACAAGTACATCGCCGAAATCGACAAGGCGCTGACGGCCAAGGAACAGGACCTGATGCAGGTCTAGTCTTGTCTTTTTATAACGCTCGGGCATTAGTGTGCCCGGGCGACGGTATGGCTCATTTATGACTGAACGTTGGTGCAAGACCCCATGACGTCTCCGCAGTTTCCGACTCAGGCGCCAAGCGCTGCCACGCCTTCTCATGCCGGCGGGGCGATCCCCTTGCACATCGCCATCATCATGGACGGTAACAATCGCTGGGCGCGTGCGCGGGGGCTTTCCGGCATTCGCGGCCACCGTGCCGGCGTCGAGGCGGTGCGTGCGGTCATCCAACGCGCCGCCGAGCGCGGCGTGAAGACATTAAGCCTGTTCGCCTTTTCCAGCGAGAACTGGAAGCGCCCGGCCGCCGAGGTCAACGCGCTGATGGAGCTTTTTTTGATGGCGCTCAAGCGCGAAGTCAAAAAGCTTCACGAGCGCAATATTCGCCTCTCGGTGATCGGTGAGCAGCAGGGCTTCTCTAACGCCATTCAAAAACATATCCAGCGCGCCGAGTCGCTGACCGCCGACAATACCGGTATGCACCTGGTGATCGCCGCCAACTACGGCGGCCACTGGGACATCGCCCGCGCCAGCCGCGCGCTTGCCGAGCAGGTCGCGGCAGGCACGCTCGACCCAGCGGATATCGACGAGACGCGCCTCGACCAGGCGATGAACACCGGCGACGTGCCGCCGGTAGATCTGTGTATTCGCACCAGCGGCGAACAGCGGCTCTCCAATTTCCTGCTCTGGCAGCTGGCCTACGCCGAGCTCTACTTCTCCCCCCTGTTTTGGCCGGACTTCGGTGCCCAGGCGTTCGATGACGCCTTGAACGAGTTTTGTTCCCGGCGCCGACGCTTTGGCATGACGGACGAACAAATAGAGGCGCATGGTGCTTAGACAGCGGATCATTACCGCAGCCTGGTTGGCCCCGTTAACGCTGATCGGTCTGTTTGGACTCAAAGGCGGCGCCTTTGCCCTGTTCACCGCAGTGATCGTGCTGCTGGGGGCATGGGAGTGGACCAATCTGGCCGGCGTCTCCCGTGGCGCGCAGCGCCTCAAATGGGTTGCGCTCATGGCGCTGTTCATGGCGGCGATGTGGGTCGGTGACTTCGCTTACTCGAGCTGGCCCTTGTGGCTTGCCGCGATCGGCTGGGCGGTCAACTTCTACTGGGTGGCGAACTATCCGGAAAAGCGCCAGCAGTGGCACGGCCGCGCCGAGCGTCTGGCCATCGGTCTTTGGGTGCTGTTGACCTGCTGGGTGGGCTTCAACGTGCTGCGCGAAAGCGGTGGCGTCTGGCTTTTGTTCGTGCTGCTGCTGGTCTGGAGCGCCGACATCGGCGCCTACTTCGCCGGTCGGCGCTTTGGCAAGCGCAAGCTCGCCCCACGAGTAAGCCCGGCCAAGTCCTGGGAGGGCGTGTATGGCGCGCTGGTCGCCACGTTTTTGCTGGCGGTCGGCTTTGCCTTCTGGCAGCCGATGGGCGTGGCCGGCGGCGTCACGCTGGTCGCGATAACCGCGCTGGTCACCTTGGTCTCGGTGCTGGGTGATCTGTTCGAGAGCATGCTCAAGCGCTTTCGCGACATCAAGGATTCGAGCAACCTGCTGCCGGGTCACGGCGGCGTGCTCGACCGTGTCGACAGCCTGACCGCGGCGATTCCGGTGTTCGCGCTGTTCTATTCTGAAGTGCTCAGCGTTCAGGTGGCCGCACTATGACGCCGCCCGCGTTACAGCGCGTCACCGTGTTGGGCTCGACCGGCTCGATCGGCAAGAGCACGCTCGATGTCATTGCTCGCCACCCGGAGCGCTACCGGGTGTTCGCGTTGGCCGCCCACACCTCGAAAGAGGCGCTGTTCGAGCAGTGCCAAGCGCATCACCCGGACGTGGCGGTACTGGACGGCGCTGATGACGCTGCCTGGCTTGCCCGGGCGCTCGAAGACGCGGGTCTTGCCACCCAAGTGAGCTTCGGCGTTGAGGCGCTGTGCGCCGTTGCCAGAGACGAGCGCGTAGATACCGTGATGGCGGCGATCGTCGGGGCGGCCGGGCTCATGCCGGCGCTGGCCGCCGCCGAGGCGGGCAAGCGGATACTGCTTGCCAACAAGGAGGCGCTGGTGATGAGCGGGGCGCTGTTCATGGACGCCGTCGCGCGCTCCAACGCCACACTGCTGCCCATCGACTCCGAACACAACGCCATCTACCAGTGCCTGCCGGCCGAGCATCGCGGTGGGCTTGCGCGCCACGGGGTTCGAAAGCTTCTGCTCACCGCCTCCGGCGGGCCGTTTCGCCAGTGGAGCGCGGCGGACATTGACGCCGCCACGCCGGAGCAGGCCTGCGCGCACCCGAACTGGTCGATGGGGCGCAAGATTTCCGTGGATAGCGCCACGCTGATGAACAAGGGCCTGGAGCTGATCGAGGCGTGCTGGCTGTTCGACGCCCAGCCGGATCAAATTCAGGTGGTGGTGCATCCGCAGAGCGTGATTCACTCCATGGTCGCGTATGATGATGGCTCGGTGATCGCTCAGCTTGGCAACCCGGACATGCGCACGCCGATCGCTTACGGGCTGGCTTGGCCTGAGCGAATCGACTCCGGCGTCGAGACGCTGGATCTTTTTCAGATCGCGCGGCTCGATTTTGAAGCGCCAGACGAGTCGCGCTTTCCCTGTCTGCGCCTAGCGCGGGAGGCGATGCAGCAGGGCGGGGCGGCGCCGGCGATTTTGAACGCCGCCAACGAAGTGGCGGTAGAGGCGTTTTTAAATGGCCAACTGCGCTTTGGCGGCATTGCCGAGGTAGTGGCCGGCGTCGTCCAGGCCCCGCACGCGCACCGTGCGGATAGCGTCGAGGCGATTCTGGCCGCCGATCAGTGGGCGCGGGAGCAGGCAAACGCGCTGCTCGATACCGCGCGTTCCAGCGAGAACCAGGCCGGCGGGTAAGCGACCGAAAGGAGGCGCGCGTGGGGCTATTACAGAACGTGTTGGCGGTCATCGTCGTGTTGGGGCTTTTGGTCACCTTCCACGAATTCGGCCACTTCTGGGTCGCCAGGCGCTGCGGCGTGAAGGTGCTGCGCTTCTCGGTGGGCTTTGGTAAACCCTTCTGGTCGAAGACCGACCGCCACGGCACCGAGTTCGCCGTGGCGGCGATACCGCTGGGCGGCTACGTCAAGATGCTCGATGAGCGCGAAGCGCCCGTGCCTGAGGAGCAGCTCGATCAGGCCTTCAATCGTAAAAGCGTATGGGCGCGCATTGCCATCGTCGCTGCCGGGCCGATCGCCAATTTCCTGCTGGCGCTGATCGTCTACTGGGCGCTGTTCGTCGCCGGCACCACCACCGTGACTCCGCTGATCGGCAACGTCGCCCAGGACTCGCCGGCGTATGAGGCGGGCCTGCCGGAAGGCGCCGAGATTACCGCCATTCAGGCGGATCCCATGCGCTCCTGGGAGGAGATCAATCTAAAGCTCGTGTCGCTGATCGGTTACAGCGGCGAGCTCGCCTTTAGTGCGCGGGAAAGCGCATCGAGCCCCGCGCGCACCTATTTACTGCCGGTGGAGAACTACCTTGCCCGCCAGGACCCACCCCGGCCGCTGCACAGCCTGGGCCTCACCCCTTGGCGACCGCCGGTGCCCGCGGTGCTCGGCCAGGTGCTCGACGATGGCGCCGCCGCTGGCGCTGGTCTCGAGCCCGGCGACCGGATTCTGGCGGTCAACGATACGCCGGTCGAGGATTGGATGGCGTTCGTCGGCATCATTCGTGAGAGCGCAGGCCAGCCGCTGACGGTGCGCATCGAGCGCGGCGGCGAGCCGTCGACGCTGTCGCTGACCCCGGAAAGCAAACCACTGGAGAACGGCGCCGAGGTTGGGTACATTGGCGCAGGGGTCGAGCAGGTCGACTGGCCCGAAGAGCTGACGCGCGAGATCCGTTTTGGGCCGATCGAAGCGGTGGGCCAGGCGTTTTCGCGCACCGGTGAAATGATCGTTTTGACCGTCGATGCGATCCGCAAGATGCTGGTGGGGCTCATTTCACCCTCCAATCTCTCGGGGCCCATCACGATCGCCCAGATTTCTGGTGACTCCGCCCGGGCGGGAATGGAAGCGTTCGTCGGCTTTTTAGCGTACCTTTCCATCAGTCTCGGCGTTTTGAACCTGCTGCCGATTCCGGTGCTCGATGGCGGGCACCTGCTTTATTATTTTATCGAGATCGTGCGGGGTCGCCCGGTTTCAGAACAAACCCAGGCAATGGGGCTGCGTATCGGGCTCGCCATGGTAGGGACGCTGATGGTCATGGCGCTCTACTTCGATCTGATGCGCCTTTGGTAATGACGCGTGTAGCGCGTGGGATGCCTTGTCATCCGCCTGCACAAATGTATATGGTGCCTGTTTAACAACCGGCAGACCAACGCGAGCGAACTGACTGCATGAAAATCAAGACCCTTGGAATGGCGGCACTTCTGCTGGCGGCGTCCAGCAGCGCCCAGGCACAATCCTTTGACGTTTCGGACATTCGTGTGGAAGGGCTGCAGCGGGTATCCGCCGCCTCGGTCTTCAATGCCTTTCCCGTCAGCGCCAACGACCGCGTCAGCGAGCAGGAGCTGGCCGCCGCGGCGCGCAACCTGTTCGCCACCGGCCTGTTCGAAGACGTCTCGCTCGTTCGCGAAGGCGACGTGCTGGTCATCCAGGTCGTCGAACGCCCGACCATCGCGCGGCTGAATATCACCGGCAACAGTGAAATCGCCGACGATGATCTACGCCGCGGCCTGCGTCAGTCCGGCCTTTCCGAGGGTCAGGTGCTGCAGCTCTCTACCCTCGAGGAGATTCAGCGCGAACTCGAAGGCGTCTATCAGTCTCAGGGGCGCTACAACGCCTCCATTCGCACTGACGTTCAGGAGATCGACACGGGCCGCGTGCAGGTCAATATCAACGTCGAGGAAGGCGATGTGGCGACCATTCGTCAGATCAACATCGTCGGCAACGAGGACTTCGATGATGACACGCTGCGCAGCGTTTTCGAACTCGAAGACCGCCCTGGGCGCTTTTTCGGCTGGTTCTCCAACGACGAGTATTCGCGCGAGGCGCTGGCCGGTGATATCGAGCGGCTGCGCTCGTTCTACCTCGACCGCGGTTACGTTAACTTCGACGTGACCTCCACCCAGGTGTCGATCGGCCCGCAGCAGTCCGATATCTACATCACCCTGAATGTGGACGAGGGCGAGCAGTTTCGCGTCGGCGATATTCGTTTTGCCGGCGATCTCCAAATCAGTGAAAGCGAAGCGCGCCAGCTTCTGGAAGTGCAAAGCGGCGACGTCTTCTCCCGCGCCGACGTCAACGCCTCCACCGAGGCGCTACGAAGCCGCTTGGGCGCCGAAGGCTTCGCTTTCGCCGAGGTGCGCGGCGTGCCGGAGCCGACCGGCAGCGGCGACACCGTTGATCTGGTGATCGCCGTCGACCCGGGCCAGCGCGCCTACGTTCGCCGGATCGAGTTTTACGGTAACACCACCACCCAGGACGAAGTGCTGCGCCGTGAGATGACCCAGATGGAAGGCGCACCGGCCTCCACAGAATCTATCACCCAGTCGCGCCAACGCCTCGAGCGCTTGGGCTTTTTCAGCCAAGTGGAAGTGGACACCCAGCCGGTCCCTGGTCAGCCGGATCTGCTGGACGTGACCTACAACGTCGAAGAGCAGCCCTCGGGCTCGGTGTCGGCGAGCGTCGGTTTCTCGCAAAGCGCCGGTATCATCTACGGCGTGGGTCTTGCCCAGAACAACTTCCTCGGTACCGGTAACCGCGTCAACGTGGGCGCCCAGCGAAGCGACACCTTCACCAGCGTCAACTTCGCCTTCACCGACCCCTACTGGACGCTGGACGGCATCTCGCGCGGCTATAACGTGTTTTATCGCGAAACCGACTACGCCGACTCGGACATCTCGACGTTCTCCACCGACGCCTATGGCGCGGGTATCAACTTCGGCTATCCGGTTAGCGAACTTTCAAGGCTCAACTTCGGCGCCAGCGTCGAGGATCTGACGATCAAGACCTACTTCGATACCGCCTCGGAAATCCGTCGCTACGTCGAGGATCAGGGCGAAGACGCGCAGAGTCTCAAGCTCACCGCCAGCTGGACGCGCAATAACCTGAACCGCGGCATCATGCCAACTGCCGGCAGCTACCAGCGCCTGTCGCTGGAAGCCGGTGTGCCGGGCAGCGACGCTCAGTACTACAAGGCCCGCGCTCGCGCCCAGCAGCTCTTCCCGATCAACGAGGAAGAGACCTGGGCACTGAAGTTCACCGGTAATCTCGGCTATGCCGATACTCTGGGCACCGATGACCCGTTCCCGTTCTACGAAAACTTCTACTCCGGTGGTCTTGGTTCGGTGCGCGGTTACACCTCCAACACCCTGGGGCAGCGTACCACCCCGGCCCGCGAAGGCGGCCGCGACCGTACGCTTGGCGGTAACGTATTGGTCGAAGGCAGCGCCGAGGTACTCTTCCCGCTGCCCTTCGTCGAAGATCAGCGCTCGATCCAGACATCGCTGTTCTTCGATGCGGGTAACACCTTCCTCGATTCCTGCTACGACGTGCTGGACGAAGATGCCGGCCGTCAGCGCTGCAGTTCCGGCGTAGACTTGGGTGATCTGCGCTACAGCGCGGGTATCGGTCTTTCCTGGCTGACGCCGGTGGGCCCGTTGACCTTTAGCGTGGCCGAGCCGCTCAATGATGAAAGCGGCGACGATACGCAGTTCTTCCAGTTCTCGTTGGGACAAACGTTCTAATACGGTCGTCGGCCGCCGGGAGAGCCCCTGCGGTTTGGCGCGGGCCAGCTTAAGAAAGGAGTGAGTATGCGTAAATTGACGGCCGCCGCGTGTCTTTTCGGGGTCATGGCACTACCGGCCTATGGTGCCGAAGTCGCGGTACTCGACTGGCGCGCTGCGTTGATGAACACCCAGTCTGCGCAAACCTCGCTGAGCCAGCTGGAAGACCAAATCGGCAGCCAGCAGCGTGAAGCCCAGGCGCTGGGTAACGAACTTCAGCAGCTTCAGCAGCGTCTGCAAAACGAGGGCGAGACCATGGGTCAGGCCCAGCGCGATGCGCTGATCAGCGAACTTCAGCAGAAGGGCAGCCGCTTCGAACAGCTTCGCCGCGAGGTGCTCCAGGCCCAGCAAAACTCCGAACAGCAGTTTTTGCAAAGCGCCGAGGCCAAGCTCGAGCAGGCGGTCGAGCAGGTACTGGCGCGGCGCAACATCGACGTGCTGGTCGAGCCTCAGGGCGTCCTGCACTCCTCGACGGATCTGCCGAACGTCACCAACGAAGTCACGCAGATTTTCGACTCACTCTAAACCAAACGATGGGGGTGCGGCGTGGCCGCACCCGCGCACTTGTGGGCTCTCATGACGCACGCTTCTCACACCATCACGCTGGCCGATATCGCCCGCCACTTGGATATCGACGTCGACGGCGACGCCGATCAGCCCATTCGAGGGCTGGCGACGCTCAAGGAGGCCGAGCCCGATCAGATCGCCTTTTTGGCCAATCGCGCCTACCTCAAGGATTTAGCCAGCACCCGCGCCGCAGCGGTGCTGCTCCACCCGGAGCACGGCAAAAACTGCCCCGTGCCCCGGCTCGAAACGCAAAACCCGTATCTCGCTTACGCCAAAGTTTCCCAGCTTTTCGACCCGCTCGTTGCCCGTGACGTGCCCGGCATTCATGCAACCGCGGTCGTTGCCGATGACGTGGTGCTCGGCGAGGGCGTATCGATTCAGGCCAACGCCGTGATCGAGCCCGGCGTGACGCTGGGTGACCGGGTCGTCATAGGCGCCGGCAGCGTCGTCGGCGCGGACAGCGCGATCGGCGAGGGTAGTCGGCTGCACGCCAACGTCACGGTTTGCCACGCCAGCGTGATCGGCAAGCGGGTGATTCTGCAAAGCGGCTGCGTGATCGGCGGCGACGGCTTTGGGTTTGCCCACGACGGCGCCGGCTGGCACAAGATCGCCCAGCTCGGTGGGGTCGTGCTGGGCGACGACGTCGAAGTCGGCAGCTGCTCGAGTATCGACCGCGGGGCGCTGGGCGACACGCTGATCGGCAATGACGTCAAGATCGACAGTCAGGTCCAGATTGCCCACAACGTCATCATCGGCGATCACAGCGCGCTGGCGGGCTGTGTCGGTATCGCCGGCTCCACCCGGGTAGGCAAGCACTGCATGCTGGGCGGCGGGGTCGGGCTCTCCGGGCACCTCACTATCTGCGACGGCGTGCAGGTCACCGGCATGAGCCTTGTGACCAACTCCATCACCGAGCCTGGCGTCTACTCCTCGGGCACCGGCGCGATGAACAACACCCAGTGGCGCAAAAACGCCGTGCGTTTCAAACAGCTCGACGAGATCGCCAAGCGGTTGAACAAGCTGGAGAAAAATTACCGAAGTGAGTAAGGCGTCAGGTTAACGATGCCAAGCGGTGGTTCTTTACCCGGGTGCAGGGGTATAATTTTGCACCTTTTGCCGGCGGGAGTACCGGCCTTTACCTGATGCGCAGTCGGGTTTTTTGTCTTTTTCGAGGTCGTCACGATGGTTATGGATATCAACGAAATTCGCGAGTACTTGCCCCACCGCTACCCGTTTTTGCTGGTGGATCGAGTCACGCAGTTGACTGTGGGCGAATCCATCGTCGCGTTCAAGAACGTCAGCATCAACGAGCCCTTCTTCAACGGCCACTTCCCTCATCACCCCATCATGCCTGGCGTGCTGGTGATCGAGGCGCTGGCCCAAGCTTGCGGTATTCTAGGCTTCAAGACCGTCAACAAGCGACCCGCTGACGGCTACGTGTATTATCTCGTCGGTAGCGATAACGTGCGTTTCAAACGCCCGGTCATGCCCGGCGACCAGCTTCGCCTAGAGGCGAATGTGATTCGCGGCAAGCGCGGCATCTGGAAATTCGCCTGCCAGGGCACCGTGGATGGAGAGCTCGCCTGCGAGGCGGAAATCATCTGTGCCGAGAGGAAGGTCACTTGATACATCCTACCGCACTGGTCGACCCGGCCGCCCGCCTGGCCGATGACGTCGAGGTCGGCGCGTTCACGGTGATTGGCTCGGACGTCGAGATCGGGGAGGGCTCCGTCATCGGCCCCCACGTAGTGATCAAGGGGCCAACGGTGCTTGGCAAGCGCACGCGCATCTTCCAGTTCGCCTCCGTAGGTGAGGAGTGCCAGGACAAGAAGTACGCCGGTGAACCCACGCGCCTGGTGATGGGCGATGACAACGTCGTGCGCGAAGGTGTGACTCTTCACCGCGGCACCGTGCAGGATCGCAGTGAAACCACCATCGGTTCGCGCAACCTGTTCATGGCCTATGTCCACGTTGGCCATGACTGCGTGATTGGCGACGACTGCATCCTCGCCAATCAGGTGACCCTGGCCGGCCACGTCACCGTTGGCAACCACGCGATTCTCGGTGGGCTCTCGGCGGTGCATCAGTTCTGCCACTTCGGCGACTACGCCATGGCCGGCGGCGGCTCGATCATCACCAAGGACACGCCGTCCTACATGATGATCAACGGCAACCCCGCCGAGGCGCGCGGACTCAACCTGGTGGGGCTCAAGCGCCGCGGCTTTAGCCGCGAGGCGATCAGCGCGCTCACCGCCTCCTACAAGCTGGTGTATCGCCAAGGGCTGACCGTTGAGCAGGCGCTCGAAGAGATGCGCAGCCGCTTCGATCTGGCGGAAGTCACCCACTTTGCCGACTCGATCGAGCGCTCCACCCGCGGCATCGTTCGCTAGCCCTCATTTAAAAAGCGCGGCCGGCTCGGCCGGCGCGCTTTGTTCAACGCCACAGGAAGATCGAGCATGACGCTTGCGCGCGTATACCTCGTCGCCGGCGAGCTCTCCGGCGATCAGCTGGGCGCCGGCCTGATGCGCGCGCTGCGTGCCCGCCATCCCGGCATCGAATTTCGCGGTATCGGCGGGCCCAACATGCAGCGCGAAGGCCTTGCGAGCCGCTTTCCGCTGGAAACGCTCTCGGTGATGGGGCTGGTCGAGGTGCTCAAGCATCTGCCCGAGCTCATCCGGGTGCGCCGCACGCTGTTCGAGGAGGCACTCGCTTGGCAGCCGGACGTCATGATCGGTATCGACGCGCCGGATTTCAATACGGGGCTCGAGCTCAAGCTGCGCCAGGCAGGCATTAAAACTGCTCACTACGTCAGCCCCTCGGTCTGGGCCTGGCGGCAAGGACGGGTGAAGAAGATCGCCCGCGCCGTGGATGCCATGCTGACGTTTTTGCCTTTTGAAGCCGATTTCTACGCGCGCCATCGGGTGCCCGTTGCCTTCGTCGGCCACCCGCTGGCCGACGAAATGCCGCTGGTCAACGACCGTATCGCGGCAAAAAAGGCCCTCGGTCTGCCACCGGATGCCCCAATACTGGCGGTGCTGCCGGGCTCGCGGGCCAACGAGATCCGCTTTATGGGCGCGACGTTCATGGAGGCCATCGCCACACTCTGCGCGCGCCATGAAGCGCTCTCTGTGGTGATTCCCGCCGCCACCGAGGCGCGCTTTGACGAGCTCACTTTGCTTTTGGCGAGCTACCCGGCGCTGGAAGGTCGGGTGACGCTATGCCTGGGCGGCGCTCGCGAGGCGATGGTGGCAAGCGACGCGGTGCTTTTGACCTCCGGCACCGCCGCGCTGGAAGCGATGCTTTGCCACCGGGCGATGCTGGTGGCTTACAAAATGGCCCCGGCGACCCACTGGCTCGCCAAAAAGCTGGTCAAGACGCGCTGGATCTCGCTGCCCAACCTGATCGCTCAGGAAGGCCTGGTGACTGAGCTCATTCAGGACGAGGCCACAAGCGAGGCGATCGTCGCAAGGCTCGATGCGCTGTTGAGCGACGCCCCCGGCCGCCAGGCGCTGGAAGCGCGCTTTGCGCAGATGCACGCGGCGCTTCAGCGCGGCGCCAGCGAGCGCGCGGCGCGCGTGATCGAAGCCGTTGTTAAAGGCGTGGCCCTGCCCGATACCGACGAGGAGACTCATGGCTAAAACGTCTAGTGCCGATCATCCGCCGCTCGTCATTCCCTACGCCGGCACGCTGCTGGCCGGCGTGGACGAGGTCGGGCGCGGGCCGCTGGTGGGCAGCGTCGTCGCCGCGGCGGCGATCCTCGACCCGGCTCGGCCGATCGAGGGGCTGGGGGATTCCAAGACCCTCAGCGCCAAAAAGCGCGAGGCGTTGGATGTGCTCATCCGCGAGCGCGCGCTTTCGTTTTGTATCGCCGAGTCGAGCCCGGCGGAAATCGATCAACTCAATATTTTTCACGCCACGCACCTGGCCATGCGCCGGGCGATTGACGGACTCGCCCCACAGGCACAGTATCTGCTGGTGGACGGCAACCGTTTGCCCGGTCACGCGCTTCCCGGCCAGGCGGTGGTGAAGGGCGATGCCCGCCACGCGGCCATCGCCGCGGCGTCGATTCTCGCCAAGGTGGCCCGCGACGCTCAAATGCTCACCCTCGACGCGCGCTACCCGCAGTACGGCTTCGCCCGTCACAAGGGCTACCCGACCAAAGAGCATCTTGCGGCGCTCGCCGAGCACGGGCCGCTTTTCGAGCATCGACAAAGCTTTGGGCCGGTCAGGCGCCAGCAGGCGCCGGCCTAAGCACATTCATCTATTTAGCGGTGAACCTCTTATGACGTCTCCTTTCGTTCACCTTCGGGTGCACAGCGAATACTCCCTGGTCGACGGCCTGGTGAAGCTCAAGTCGCTGGTCAGCACGACCTCTGATCGCAACATGCCGGCGCTGGCGCTGACCGACGAGACGAACTTGTTCGGGCTGGTGAAGTTCTACAAGGCCGCCCAAGGGGCGGGGCTGAAGCCGATCATCGGCAGTGACCTGTGGCTCGCCAACCCGCACGACGAGGCGCACCCGTACCGCATTACGCTGTTGGCGATGAACGACGTCGGCTATCGCAATCTCACCGAGCTGATCTCGAAGGGTTGGAGCGACGGCCAGCGCCAGGGCCGCGCGATTCTCGACAAGCGCTGGGTACTCGCGCAGAGCGAAGGGCTGATCGCGCTCTCCGGCGGCCGCGAAGGCGATATCGGTCGCCACCTTCTGAGCGATCACGAGCGCGAGGCGCGGGCGCTGCTCGACGAGTGGCAGAGCGCCTTCCCCAATCGTTTCTATCTCGAACTCATCCGCACCGGGCGCTCGCTGGAAGAGGCCTGTGTTCACGCAAGCGTTAAGCTTGCCGTCGAGACCGGTACGCCGGTGGTGGCGACCAACGACGTGCGCTTTCTGGAGCGCGACGACTTCTGGGCGCACGAGACGCGGGTCGCCATTGGCGAGGGCAAGGCGCTCGACGACCCCCGCCGCGAGCGCCGCTATACCGAGGAGCAGTATCTAAAAAGCCCGGAAGAGATGGCCGAGCTCTTCTCGGATATTCCCGAGGCGCTCGAAAATAGCGTCATGATCGCAAGGCGCTGTAGCGTCAACGTGCGCTTGGGCGAAATATTTCTGCCCGAGTTCGGCATTCCCGAGGGCATGACCCAAGACGAGTTCTTCAGAAAGGTCTCCCACGACGGGCTGACCGAGCGCCTCGACTTTCTGTTTCCCGTCGACCGCTACCCGCGCGACAGCGACGAGTACAAGGAGATCGACGCGCGCTACCGCGAGCGGTTGGAGTTCGAGCTCAACGTCATCATCCAGATGGGCTTTCCCGGCTACTTTTTGATCGTGATGGACTTCATCCAGTGGGCCAAGGACAACGACGTGCCGGTCGGCCCGGGGCGAGGCTCCGGTGCGGGGTCGCTCGTGGCCTACGCGCAGAAGATCACCGATCTCGACCCCATCGGCTACGACCTGCTGTTCGAGCGCTTTCTGAACCCGGAGCGGGTATCGATGCCCGACTTCGACGTCGACTTCTGCATGGAGAAGCGCGACCGGGTGATCGAGTACGTGGCGGACCGCTACGGGCGTAACGCGGTGTCGCAGATCGTCACCTTCGGCACCATGGCCGCCAAGGCGGTAGTGCGCGATGTCGCCCGTGCCCAAGGCCGCCCCTATTCGCTTGGTGACAAGCTCTCCAAGCTCATTCCGTTCGAAGTAGGCATGACGCTTGGCAAGGCGATCGAGCAGGAGCCGGCGCTCAAGGAGTTCATCGACACCGACGAGGAAGCCGAAGAGATCTGGGAGATGGCGCTCAAGCTCGAGGGCACCACCCGCGGCACCGGCAAGCACGCCGGCGGCGTGGTCATCGCCCCGACAAAGCTCACCGACTTCTCGCCGCTTCTGTGCGACGAGGACGGCTCGGGGCTGGTCGTCCAGTTCGACAAGAACGACATCGAAGAGGCGGGGCTGGTCAAGTTCGACTTTTTGGGCCTGCGGACGCTGACGATCATCGACTGGGCGCTGGAGATGGTCGACAAGGTGCGCGATGCCGCAGGCCAGGGGCCGCTCAATATCGACGCCATCCCGCTCGATGACGGCAAAACTTATGAGATGTTGAAGCGCGCCGAGACCACGGCGGTGTTCCAGCTCGAATCCCGCGGCATGAAGGAGCTGATCAAGCGCCTGCTGCCGGATTCGCTCGACGACATGATCGCCCTGGTGGCGCTTTTCCGCCCGGGGCCGCTGCAGTCCGGGATGGTGGATGACTTCATCAACCGTAAGCACGGCCGCGCCGAAGTCTCTTATCCACACCCGGATTACCAGCACGAGCTGTTGAAACCGGTGCTTTCGCCCACCTACGGCATCATCCTGTACCAGGAGCAGGTCATGCAGATCGCCCAGGTGATGGCGGGTTACAGCCTTGGCCAGGCCGACATGCTGCGCCGGGCGATGGGCAAGAAAAAACCCGAGGAGATGGCCAAGCAGCGCGCCGGCTTCATGGATGGGTGCGCGGCCAACGGCATCGACAAGGACTTGGCGGGCAACATCTTCGACCTGGTGGAGAAGTTCGCCGGCTACGGCTTCAACAAGTCGCACTCGGCGGCCTACGCGCTGGTCTCTTACCAGACCGCCTGGCTCAAGGCGCACTACCCGGGCCCGTTCATGGCCGCGGTGATGTCCACCGAAATGGACAACCTCGACAAGGTGGTGCCGCTGATCGAGGAGTGCCGCAACTTGAAGCTCACCGTGACGCCGCCGGACGTCAACGTGGGCGGCTACAAGTTCACCGTCGATGTAGAGGCCCGCGTGGTATACGGGCTCGGAGCGATCCGCGGGGTGGGCGAGGGCCCGATCGGCGCGATCGTTGCCGCGCGCGAGGAGGGCGGGGCGTTTAAGGATCTGTTCGACTTTTGCCGGCGCATCGACCCCAAACGAATGAACAAGCGCACCCTCGAGGCGCTGATTCGCTCAGGGGCACTTGATAACCTTGGCCCCAACCGGGCGGTGCTGTTCGCCGCCATGGAAGACGCGCTCAAGGCGGCGGCGCAGAGCCACGCCAACCAGAACCTGGGGATGCTCGACATGTTCGGCGACGCCTTCGCCCCGGCCGAGGAGGAAGAGGCGTCTGATGTTTACGCCGAGTACCGCCACGCCCGGGAGTGGTCGGATCGTGAGCGCCTGGCCGGCGAGAAGGATACCCTCGGGCTCTACCTCACCGGCCACCCGATCGACGAGTACGAGCGCGAGCTCAAGCGCTTCGTTTCCACGCGCATCAGCGAGCTCAAGCCCTCCTGGGAGCCCCAGCGTGTCGCGGGGCTGGTGGTCGCCATGCGCACCATGAAGTCCAAGCGCGGCGACACCATGGCCTTCGTGACCCTCGATGATCGTACCGGGCGCATCGAGGCCTCGATTTTTGGTGAGCTTTTCGAGCAGCTTCGAGGCCAGAGCCTCGACGGGCAGGTGCTGATCGTCGAAGGCGACGTCTCCAGCGATGACTTCTCCGGCGGGCTCAAGCTTCGCGGCAAGGAGGTCACACCGATGGTAGCGGCCAGGCTCAAGTACGGCCAGGGCGTGGAGATCGCGCTGGACGCGAGTAAAATCAACGGCCGGCTGGTCGAAAGCCTGCGCGACTGTTTGAGCCCGTATCGCGACGAGACCGGGCTTCCGGTGCATCTTCACTACCGCCATGATGAGGCCACCGGGTGGCTGGCGCTCGATCAAAGCTGGAGCGTGACGCCCAGCGACGACCTGCTGCAGACGCTTCGCGACGTCGAAGGCCAAGTCGGTATTCAGCTGCGCTACCGGTAACGTTTGGCGCGCGCGCCTTGCGCGCGCCGGTTAGGGTGCGATAATGCACGTTTAACGATATTTTCATCACACCATTTTCACTCAAGCTTCTTTTCACAGGACGCTTACAGGCAGAGCCGATGAATCCCAACTATCTCGATTTTGAACAGCCCATAGCAGAGCTTCAGGCGAAAATTGAGGAGCTGCGCTTGGTAAGCTCCGACAACCAGGTCAATTTGTCCGACGAAATTACCCGGCTCGAAGAGAAAAGCCGCAAGCTGACCGAGTCGATCTTCAAGGATTTGACGCCCTGGCAGGTGTCGCAGATTTCGCGCCATCCGCAGCGCCCCTATCCGCTGGACTACTTCGAGTCGATTTTCACCGACTTCGACGAGCTTCACGGCGATCGCAACTTCGCCGATGATCCCGCGCTGGTCGGCGGCGTGGCGCGTCTCAACGACGCCCCGGTAATGGTGATCGGCCATCAAAAAGGGCGCGACGTGAAAGAGAAGGTGCGCCGCAACTTCGGCATGCCGCGCCCGGAAGGCTACCGCAAGGCGTGCCGACTGATGGAGATGGCCGAGCGCTTCAAGATGCCGGTGCTGACCTTCATCGACACCCCCGGCGCCTACCCCGGCATCGACGCCGAGGAGCGCGGGCAATCCGAGGCGATCGCCTATAACCTGGCGGTGATGTCGCGCCTTAAAACGCCGATCATCTCCACGGTGGTGGGCGAGGGTGGCTCCGGCGGGGCGCTGGCGATCGGCGTATGCGACGAGCTGCACATGCTGCAGTACTCCACCTACTCGGTGATCTCGCCGGAAGGCTGCGCCTCGATTCTCTGGAAAAGCGCCGAGAAGGCCTCCGAGGCCGCTCAGGCCATGGGCATTACCGCCGAGCGCCTGAAAGAGCTCGGTTTCGTCGACGAGCTGATCAAGGAGCCGCTGGGCGGCGCCCATCGCCACCCGGTCACCACCGCCGAGCGCATCAAACAGGCGCTGGGCGAGAGCCTGGAGCGCTTGGAGCGCATGGATACCGATTCGCTGTTGGAGCGCCGTTACGAGCGCCTCATGAGCTATGGCGCCCCGGCCGCCTGAGCCGCTTACCCCGCTTGAACGGCTGTTGAACGACGCCCTGGCGCACACCGCGCCGGGGCGCTCTGTTTGGGTGGCGCTCTCCGGCGGGCTCGATTCCACGCTGCTGCTCACCCTGGCTGCCGGCGTATGCCAGCGCGCCGGGCGTCCGCTTGCGGCGCTACACGTCAACCACGGTCTGCAGGCCGCCGCCGGGGATTTCGAGTCGCACTGCCGCACGCTCTGCACCTCGCTCGGCGTGGCTTTAGAGGTGGGCCGTGTGGACGTCACGCTCAACGGCGAGGGTCTGGAGGCCGCCGCCCGTAACGCCCGCTACCAGGCGTTCGACGCCTTTGTACCGAAAGGCGATACGCTCTGGCTCGCCCAGCACCAAAACGATCAGGCCGAAACCTTTTTGCTCGGCGCGCTCAGAGGCAGCGGCGTACGGGGGCTGGCGGGCATGCCTGAAAGGCGTCAGTGGCGGGGCCGTACGCTGGTGCGCCCTTGGCTCGACCGGCCGCGCGCCGAGCTCGAAGCCGCCGCTAGAGCGCACGCGCTTGATTGGTGCGACGACCCGACCAACGACGATCTTGCGCTTGCGCGTAACCGGCTTCGCCACCGCGTGCTGCCGGCGCTGGGCGCGAGTGGGCCCAGGATGCTGGCGCGCAGCGCGCGGCTTGCCGGCGAGGCCGACGCGCTGCTTTACGAGTACGCCGCAGAGGATCTCAAGGCGCTTTACCGCGGGCCGGGCTGTCTCGAGGTCGACGGGCTTCGCGCGCACTCTCCCGCCCGCCAGCGGCTGTTGATCCGCACGCTGTGCCAGACGCTCGAACTTCCCACGCCGCCGGCAGCGCGTTTAGAGAGTCTGCTCGAGCAGCTCGGCGCCGACGACGATGCCCGGGTTCACATCCGTTGGCCCGGGGCCGAGGCGCGGCGCTGGCGCGGCGGGCTCTATCTGATGGCACCGTGCCAGGCGCTGCCGGCATGGCAAACGAGCTGGAACGGTGAGGAGGCCATCGCCACGCCGCTGGGACCCCTTCGGATTAGTCTGTGCCCGGCGCGGCGGGTGACGCTGCGCTTTCGCCAGGGCGGCGAGGTGATCGACCTGGCCAAGCGCGGGCGGCGCGATCTCAAGCGTTTGTTGCAGGAGGCGGGGTTGCCGCCCTGGCAGCGTGGCGGCGTGATCGTGGTGATAGAGGCAGAGCGCTGTCTGGCGGCACTCGACGGGCCTGAGCGAGTAATGTTTCAGGCCCGCGATGTCACGGTGACCGCACTAGATGAGTTTTAGCGAGAAGCCAGCGGCCTGAAGCGCGGCCTGCTCCTGCTCTAAATCGGTACTCAAAAGGGTGGGTTCGTCGCTTGCCGGCAGCGTCACGGTGAGCGTCTGCTCGCTGGCGGTGATGGTCGGCGTGGCCGGGGGCTCTTCCGGGCGCGAGTGGTTGAGCAGCACCGCCAGGCGCAAAAGGCGCGCGAGCTTCGTGCAGGCGTCGCGCTGCGCTGCGGGCAGCGACTGCCACTCCTTGATGGGAAACTTGCGCCGGTGGGCGCGAACGAGCTGCGCCAGAAGCTGCTGCTCCGGACGCGAAAAGCCGGCCAGATCCGAGTGCTCGAGCAAATACGCGCCGTGGCGATGAAACTGGCTGTGGGAGATCGCAAGGCCGATCTCGTGCACCAGGCACGCCCACTCCAGAAAATGGCCCTGCTCCGGGGTGAGCCGCCAGGCGCGGCTGACCTGTTCGAACAGCGCCCGCGCGGTGTGGGCCACGTTATCGGCCTGGCGCAGGTCGACATCATAGATATGCTGCAGGTTGGCCAGCGTGCTGGCGCGAATGTCCTCGGCGGTGTTGCGCCCGGCCATGTCGAACAGCACACCCTCGCGCAGCGCGCCGTCGGCGAAGCGCATCTCCTTGAGGTCAAACGCTTCAAAAATCGCGCTCAGGATCGCGATGCCAGCGGGGAAGACCCGGGCGCGATCCTCCTTGAGGCCATCGAGCGCGACCTTATCCAGATGCTTGCACTTGATCAGCCGCTCGCGTAGCTTCTTGAGCCCCGCGCGGGTGATCATGCCCTCCTGAGGCGTATCGCCGTAGGCGTGGAGCACGCTGGCGGCGGCCTTGATGGTGCCGCTCGAGCCGACCGGATCAACCCAGCCGAGCTTTTGATAGGGGCGCTGAATGTTGGCAAGCTCGGAAAGTGCCGCGAGCTCCGCCCGGCGCATGCGCTTCTCGCTTAGCTCGCCGTCGGGAAAGTAGCGGCTCGTGTAGGTCACACAGCCCATGCGCAGGCTTTCGAGTGCCTTGGGCTCGAAATCTTCGCCGATGATCAGCTCGGTGGAGCCGCCGCCGATATCGACGATCAGCCGGCGACCGTTTTCCGCCAGCGCGTGGGCCGCGCCCAGGTAGATAAGCCGCGCCTCTTCGCGCCCGGCGATGATCTCGATGGCGTGGCCGAGCTGCGCTTCGGCCTGGTCGATGAAGTCCTGGCTGTTGTGGGCGTCGCGCAGTGCGTTGGTGCCGACGATACGCAGGTTGGCGGCGTCGATATCGCTAAGAAAAGGGGCAAAGCGGGCCAGACACTCGAGCGCGCGCTGCATGGCTGCCTCTTCGAGATAGCCGCTATCGTCGAGCCCCGCCGCCAGCTGCACCTTTTCGCCCAGCCGCGCGACCACCTGAAGACGCTCGTTGACGTAGTTGGCCACCAGCAGGTGGAAGCTGTTCGAGCCAAGATCGATGGCGGCGAGCCGGGTTGGCTGCGAGCTCTCAACGGCGGGGGCGGCGTCGGGCTCGGCGAGCGAGGTGTCCTTTAACATGAGCGTTCCTTCCTATGGGCTAAGGCAAGGTTGCGTCGCCGGCCAGCCGTTGTCAATTGCCCGGGGCTTGCGTTTAGGCCGGCGCTTGACTACCATCGAGCTACTGGCCTGCTCCCGGCTGGCCTGTCGATCTCGACGCGTTGATCCAAACGCACGGCGAATCGACAGGAGTGACTCGACAGGCGTCGCCTCACGTCCACCCGGAAACTTCCAACTGGCCTGATTTCCAAGTCGTCAGAACCCGTTGATCGCGCCCACTCCTTGAGCGGATCACAAAGCAGCTTCCACGAACCTTCGAGTCAAGCAGCCCCTGCGCTATAAAGCCGGGTTTGCCGCCGTTTGACTTGTCTAGCGGGACCTGAACGCACCACTGGGCGGACTTACTACGCCTCCTGTCTTATTCCCGGCGCCCGTCGCCTGGCTTTCATGAGCAACGTTCTTACACACCGATGAATCTCACTGAACTCAAGCAAAAATCCGTTCCCGAGCTGCTCGATATCGCCCGCGAAATGGGGATCGACAACCTGGCTCGTTCGCGCAAGCAGGACATCATCTTCGCTATCCTCAAAAAGCACGCCAAGAGCGGTGAGGATATCTACGGCGACGGTGTGCTGGAAATTCTCCAGGACGGCTTTGGCTTTCTGCGCAGCGCCGACAGCTCCTATCTCGCCGGACCGGACGACATCTACGTGTCGCCGTCACAGATTCGTCGCTTCAACCTGCGTAAGGGCGACTCGATCTCCGGCAAGATCCGTCCGCCGAAAGAGGGCGAACGCTACTTCGCGCTGTTGAAAGTCAGTCAGATCAACTTCGATCGCCCGGAAAATGCCAAGCACAAGATTCTCTTCGAGAACCTGACGCCGCTGTTCCCGAACGATCGTCTGCGCATGGAGATCGGCAACGGCTCCACCGAAGACTTGACCGCGCGCATCATCGATTTGACCGCGCCGATCGGCAAGGGGCAGCGGGGCCTTCTGGTATCGCCGCCGAAAGCCGGTAAAACGCTGATGCTGCAAAATATCGCCACCTCGATCACGCGCAACAGCCCCGAGTGTCATCTGATCGTGCTGTTGATCGACGAGCGCCCGGAAGAAGTGACCGAAATGGCGCGCACCGTGCGCGGCGAAGTGGTCGCCTCGACCTTTGACGAGCCGCCGGCCCGCCACGTACAGGTCGCCGAGATGGTGATCGAGAAAGCCAAGCGGCTGGTCGAGCACAAAAAGGACGTGGTGATCCTGCTCGACTCCATCACCCGCCTGGCGCGCGCTTACAACACCGTGGTGCCGAGCTCCGGCAAGGTGCTGACCGGCGGTGTCGACGCCCACGCGCTCGAAAAGCCCAAACGCTTCTTTGGTGCGGCGCGTAACATCGAAGAGGGCGGCAGCCTCACGATTATCGCCACGGCCCTGGTCGATACCGGCTCCAAGATGGACGAAGTGATCTTCGAGGAGTTCAAGGGTACCGGCAACATGGAAGCGCACCTCGACCGTAAGCTTGCCGAAAAGCGCGTTTTCCCGGCGATCAACATCCGCCGTAGCGGCACGCGCCGCGAGGATCTTTTGGCCTCGGAAGACGAAATGCAGCGCATGTGGATTCTGCGCAAGCTCCTGAACCCGATGGAAGACACCGCCGCGACGGAGTTTTTGGTCGACCGCTTGAAGGACACCAAGACCAACATCGAGTTTTTTGAGGCGATGAAGCGCCGCTAGGCGCAGGTGTTCGACAAAGCGATAGCCCGGCAAGGCGATAGCTCGTCAAGGCAATAGCTCGTCAAGGCGATAATACGGGGGAAGGGTTTGAAATATAACGACTTGCGCGATTTCATCAAGGCGCTCGAGGCGCGCGGTGAGCTCAAGCGGATCCAGGCAGAGGTCGACCCGTACCTGGAGATCACCGAGATCTGCGATCGCACCCTGCGCGCCGGCGGCCCAGCGCTACTGTTCGAGAACGTCAAGGGCCACGATATGCCGCTTCTGGGCAACCTGTTCGGCACCCCCACGCGGGTAGCGCTGGGCATGGGCCAGGAGTCCGTCGAGGCGCTGCGCGAAGTCGGCAAGCTCCTGGCGTTTTTGAAAGAGCCGGACCCGCCCAAGGGCCTGAAGGATGCCTGGGAGAAGCTTCCCATCTTCAAGCAGGTGCTGAGCATGGGACCGAAAACCGTCAAACGCGCCCCGGTGCAGGAAGTCGTGTTTGAAGGCGACGAGGTCGATTTGGACCAGCTGCCGATTCAGCACTGCTGGCCCGGCGACGCCGCCCCGCTGGTCACCTGGCCGCTGGTCATCACCAAAGGGCCGCATAAAAAGCGCCAGAACCTGGGGATCTACCGCCAGCAGAAGATCGGCAAGAACCGGCTGATCATGCGCTGGCTGTCGCACCGGGGCGGGGCGCTGGACTTTCAGGAGTTTCAGAAAGCGCATCCGGGCGAGCCTTTCCCTGTGGCCGTGGCGCTCGGCGCCGACCCGGCGACCATTCTGGGCGCGGTCACGCCGATTCCGGATTCGCTCTCCGAGTACGCGTTTGCCGGGCTTTTACGCGGCTCGCGCACCGAGCTCGTGGCGTGTCAGCACGCGGATCTCGAAGTGCCGGCCTCCGCCGAGATTATCCTGGAAGGCTTTATCTACCCGGACGATATGGCGCCGGAAGGCCCCTATGGCGATCACACCGGCTATTACAACGAGGTGGACACCTTCCCGGTCTTCACCGTGACGCGTATGACCCAAAGGCGCGATGCGATCTACCACTCGACCTACACCGGCCGCCCGCCGGACGAGCCGGCGATCCTGGGCGTGGCGCTCAACGAAGTATTCGTGCCCATTCTGCACAAGCAGTTTCCCGAAATCGTCGACTTCTACCTGCCGCCGGAAGGGTGCTCCTACCGCATGGCGGTGGTGACGATGAAAAAGCAGTACCCCGGCCATGCCAAGCGCGTGATGATGGGGGTATGGAGCTTTTTGCGCCAGTTCATGTATACCAAGTTCGTGATCGTGCTCGACGACGACGTCGACGCGCGCAACTGGGAAGACGTGATGTGGGCGATCACCACGCGTATGGACCCGGCCCGCGATACCGTCATGGTCGAGAACACGCCGATCGACTATCTGGATTTCGCTTCGCCGGTCTCGGGACTTGGCTCGAAGATGGGGCTCGACGCCACCAACAAGTGGCCCGGCGAAACCGACCGCGAGTGGGGCACGCCGATCGTCATGGACGATGCGGTGAAGGCCCGGGTCGACGAGCGCTGGGAGTCGCTGGGGATCGGTATCGAGCGCCCGCCTTCGCGCCACGGTTAATTTGGGCGTTTCAGAATTTTATTCAAGGTTTTAAAAGCGCCAGATTTAGAAGCGTTGAGTTTTCACAAGAGGCATTCATGAGCACGAGCACCCAGACCCCCACGCGGGAAGCGATCACCTGCCGGATCACCGACGTTCGAGCGCTCAACCCGGACGTGCTCGGGGTGACGCTCGAGGGCGACCCGGACGCGATCAGTCACCTGCCGGGCCAGTATCTTGAGCTCAAGCTCGACGAGTCCACCTGGGTGCCGTTCTCTATTGCCAGCCACGGGCGCGGCGACGGCGTGATCGAGCTGCACATCCAGCATCGCCCGGAGCGGGAGAACTCCGCCCGGCTGCGCGAACTGCTCACCCTCTCCGGCGAACTCACCATCCGACTGCCCGGCGGTGAGTGCGTGCTCGATGTGCAAAGCGAGCGCGCGCTCCTGTTGATCGCCGCCGGTACCGGGTTCGCCCAGATGAAAGCGATCGTCGAAGCCGTGCTTGATGCGCAGCCTGCACGCCCCGTGTTCATCTGGTGGGCGGCGCGCGAGCATCGCGACCTTTACGCCGAACAGCTGGCCAGCGACTGGGCGGCGCGTTTCGACAACGTCCATTTCCACGCCGTCACCGAGCTCGAGCTCGACAAACCGCTGACCGACGCGCCGCGCATCGCCCACTTTCAGGGGCGCATCACCGAGGTGCTCGAGCGCGCGCTGCCGACCCTGGCCATCGAAGGCGAGCCGGTGGCGGTCAACGAGTGCGATATCTATCTCTCCGGCTCGCCGGGCATGGTCTACGCCTGCGTCGACGTGCTCGAGGCCCACGGCGCAGCGCCTGACAGGCTTTATTCGGATGTGTTCGCCTACGCCCCGCGCCCGACGCGCTAACCGACATTCGTTGCACAAGCGATATTCGAGGCACAAGCGATATTCGATGCGCAAAGAGTATTGCCATCGACGGGTTTGGCAGGCAGGATAAAGCCATAACGCTGGTTTGCCCCATTGGATAACACACCGGATACCACCATGACGCTATCACCTCGCTCACTGACAACGCTTTCGCTGCCTCGCGCGGCGGGTGTTTTCGCGTGCGCGTTTGGCTATGGCTTTTATTGGTTTGGATCCGGTGTGCCCTGGGCTCGCGACTAGCCAACCCAGCAGGCATACCTTCTAGGTTGCCTGCCGACAGCAAAAGCCCCGGCGGGACACCCGCCGGGGCTTTTGCGTTTTTACACGGTTATAAAACCGGACTCACGTAACGTTTCAAGGAGAGACACCATGACCGCTTACAACGACGCTTTTATCGCTCTCTATTCGGGTTATTACCAGGCCTGGCGATTTAGCGGCGCGCGGTCGGTGCAGGTAGCCACCTCCGACCGGGCGCGTTTGGGTGGCCCCTTGAACGACCGATGTCCCTTGACCGTGAGATAACGCCATGAACGCGCCAGTAACGATGACCCGCACCGCCCAACCCGCCGCCGCCGAAAAAGGCGCCGCGCCCCTGCCGCTGCCCAGCGAGCTTTTGGAGCGCATCCACGTCGATGCCGCACTCGCCAACCGCCTCACAAGCCAGCGCCAGGCGGTCCAGCGCATCCTGAGCGGGGAGGATTCTCGCCTGCTGGTGGTGGTCGGGCCCTGCTCGATCCACGACCCGGATGCCGCGCTCGAGTACGCCGACCGCCTCGCCGCGCTCAGCGACGAGATCAGCGAACACGTGCTTCCGGTGATGCGCGTCTACGTCGAGAAGCCGCGCACCACCGTGGGTTGGAAGGGGCTGGCCTACGACCCGGATTTGAACGGCGTCGGCGATATGGCCAAAGGAGTGACCCGCTCGCGGGAGCTGATGCACGCCGTTGCCTCCCGGGGCTTGCCGGTGGCCACCGAGCTTTTGCAGCCGATGCTCGCGCCGTACCTGGAGGATCTGTTGAGCTGGGTGGCGATCGGCGCGCGCACCACCGAGTGCCAGCTTCACCGGGAGCTTGCCAGCGATCTGCGCGCTGGGGTGGGCTTCAAAAACGCGACCAGCGGCGACGTACAGGTGGCGATCGACGCGATGCAGGCCGCCGCCCACCCGCATCAGCGCTTCGCCCAGAACGCTCAGGGCCGCCCGATCATGCGCCAAAGCGCCGGCAATCCGCACACCCACGTCGTGCTGCGCGGCGGCCACGGTGAGCCCAACTATCAATCCGGCCACGTGCGCCAGGCGATCCAGGCCCTGCAGGCCGCAGGGCAGAATCCGCGCCTGATGGTCGACTGCAGCCACGCCAACGCGCGTAAGGATCACCGCCGCCAGAGTGAGGTGATGCTCGACGTACTCGACCAGCGCCGCGCCGGCGAGGCGAACCTGGTCGCGCTGATGCTCGAAAGCCACCTGTTCGAAGGCAAGCAGGCGCTAAGCCCCGGCGCGATGCGCTACGGCGTCTCGATCACCGATGCCTGTGTGGGCTGGGACACCACCGAGCACCTTTTGAAAACCGCTGCCGAACGGCTGGCCTGACGCTACCGACCAACGCCTCGATACCTTAAAGCCCGCTGCTCCGCGTCGTGTTCGACGCGGAGCAGCGGTAGTTGCTTTTTGAACACCTGAAAGCGGCCGTACGCCGTTGGTCTAGTTGTTGGGTAGTGGAAACCTATTACATTGAACAGGATGTACGATGTAATACCTATTGCTTGAAGAATCATCGATACTCATCATGCAGCGGACAACTCATGTACCAAACAACTAAAATGGCAGGGATTTTACTGATGGGCGCGACACTTCTCGGGGCAAGCCTGGCGGCTCAGGCGACAACCTACGTCTATGTCTCCAATGCCGACGACGGCGTGATTACAAGCTACACCCTGGACCGCGCGGCGGGTACGCTGGAGCCGCTGGACACGACCACCGCCGGCGACAGCGTCATGCCCATGGCGATCAGCCCCGATCGGCACTACTTGTACGCGTCCATACGCAGTGAGCCCTACCGGGTGCTGACGTATCGAATCGACAGGGAAACGGGAAAGCTGACCCAGCAGGGCAGCGGCTCCTTGCCTGCCAGCATGCCCAACATCGATACCGACCAGAGCGGGGCATATCTGTTTTCCGCCTCCTATTCCGACAACCTTGTCAGCGTCAGCCCCATCGATGAAAACGGCGTCGTAAAGGACGCGCAGCAAACCGTCGAAACCGGCCGCAATGCCCACGCCATGCACGCCTCGCCGGACAACCGTTACGCCTTTGCCTCCAATCTGGGGGATGACCGGCTCGCGCAATTTCGCTTCAACGCCGAGACCGGGCAACTGGATTTGAACGACCCCGGCGCCGCCGATGCGCCGGCCAACACCGGCCCGCGTCACTTCGTCTTTTCTCCCAACGGTCGCTACGTCTACGTGCTCGGCGAATTTTCGGGGGCCGTTACGACCTACGCGTTTGATGCCGGGAAAGGCACCCTGACTCAGGTATCGGTCGAGCCGGGCATTGCGGATTCGCTGAATCTCGCCCAGGGCGTTGCGCGTGAAACGATACCCGAGGGCGATGATACGCCGCGCATCTGGGCCGCCGATATTCAGGTCACCCCGAACGGGCGCTACGTGTACACCTCCGAGCGAACCAGCAGCGTCATCAGTACGTTCGAGGCCAACCCCGAGACCGGCGAGCTCACCTACCTGAACCATCTCCAGGTAGAGCGTCAGCCTCGCGGGTTCCAAATCGACGATTCGGGTCGCTACATGGTCGTCACCGGGCAGCTCGACGACAGCGTCGGCCTTTACCGGATCGACCCTGACAACGGCGAGCTTACTCTGGTCGACGACGCGCCTACCGGTAAAAACGCCAACTGGGTAGAGATCGTCTCCTTCGACTGATACCGCTGGCCGCCACGATCGTTGAACGGGGGGGCGATTGAATCGCCCCAAAAAAAGAAGATCACGCCATGACTTGTATGCCGTGGCCACTCTCTTATGATGGTGGCTATTTAACGGAGATGGTCATGGCCTTTACCCTTCAAGAGCAAGACCCGCAGCGCTACCGGCGCAAGGCGCGCATGATCAGCGTGATGATGGTCGGCCAGCTGATTATTTTCAGTATGCTGTTTTCGCTGCTGCTGAGCTCGGTGATGGAAAGTAGCCTTTGGGCTCACGGTCTGGGAATCGCGCTGGGGCTTTTGGCCACCAGCGCACTCTTTGCCGGCCTCAAGGAGCGGCCGTGGATGGGCGAAATCAGCTACGTCTGGCAGCTTAAAAATCATCTTTCGCGTATTCAGGGCTACCAAGCGTCGCTCGAGCGCGCGGTTAAAGAGGACAATCGCGCCGCCCTCGATATTTTAAGTTTCTACCACGAAGGCGTGGACCAGGTGGCCGCGCTCAACGGTAAAGCGCCGGATCCTGCGCGCGTGGCACAAAAAGAGCGCGTACTGGAGCACCGTCAGGCGCTGGCGCTACCGGATCGCGTGACGGCCTTCGATCCTCACGATTTGAGTGCATTTACGCGCCGCTAGTCTCCCTTTTAAAACGAGTTTTTCCGAACTCGGTCCTTGCTAAAAATTAGCCTTTACTAAAAAAGCGTTACAGGGAACTTTCATGCTCGATTCAACACCGCTCAAGGCGCTCGGCGCCGCTTGTCTGGGGCTATGGCTTGTCGGTTGTGCGACGTCGCCTGACAGCCAGCCGCAGCGCCCAGTGGCGAACAACGCCGCGCCGCTGCTGCCGTCGTCGCTTTTCCCCGGTAGCGCCGAGCGCTTCAGGGCCTGGCACTGCCAGCCCGCCAACCAGGATTTGATCAGTGCGGACAACGACCAGGTGCTGAGGCTCTGGTCGCTGCACGGCGCTTGGCGCCTGCCCCAGGCGGTGGTGGCCAGCGGCGCGCGCTATCAAAACGGCGAGATCAGCTTTTGGGAGCGCGGCGACACCGCGCGGGTCGAAACGCCCCGCGGCCAGCTCGCCTGTGACGCCGGCGGCGAGCGCCAGGCGATGACCCGGGCCGACAACCCCGGCGTGATGTTCAAAGGCGTTGGTACGGCGCCGGCCTGGGCGCTCACGCTTGCCCACGATACGCCGACCCTGAGCGTTCAAACCGGCGAAAACCCGCCAACGCGCCTGACCTACATGATCAGCACGCTGGATAACGACGCCGGCCGGGTGGTGCTGGAAAGCGCCGACGTGGCGCCGTTTTTCCGCGTGCGCATCGACGCCGGCGCCTGTTTCGACAAGACCAGCCGTGCCCCGTACCCGGCCCGCGTCACGCTCACCTACCAGGGCGAGCAGTACAGCGGGTGTGGCCAGGGCATCGCGCCAAACTAATCCGCCAGCCGCTTGGGCCGGCAGGCGTAGGTTTCACCGGCAACGCGCCAGGTGCGCTCGATGAAGTCGCTGGCGCACAGCGCGCCTTCGTTGCCTGCGATGCGGGCAGCCAGGCGCGACAGAGTCTGTGCGTTAAGCCCGCGCTCGGATGGGAGCTGTTCACTTTCAGGCACCGCCTGCCACTCGCCGTTCTGGCGCGTGGCCAGGGTGAAATTGAACGGGTGAAAGCCCGGAAAGCCCAGGCGCAGGTCGGTGGCGACGAGCGTTTCGACGCCGTCGATCGATTGGCGCTCATAGCGCAAAAACGCGCCGCTGAACCAGGTGAGGCGCTGGCCCAGCGCGCCGGACAGCGCTACCTCCTCGAGCGGCGCGCGCTGGCGCTGGAACGCCTCGACGCGCGGGGCGTCCTCGTCGTCGAACACGCTCACTAGGCCCTCATAATAGCGCTCTCCCTCGATGGCCGTGGCGCGCCACAGCAGAATGTTGAACGGCGTGGGTTGCACGATCAGCGGCGCATCGTCGAGCCCGCGCGCCTCGAGCGCCGGCGCCAGGCGCATCTCGATCGACCACTTCATGCCCGCCGCCATCAACAGATAGGCACACGACAGCGCAAGGCCGAACGCGCAGTAGCGCACCACTCGGCGCGAGACGCAGGCGGCAACCAGACCGCCCAGCAGCGCCAGGCTGTAGAGCGGGTCGATGATGAACACGACCGGCCAGGCGGCGGGCGGCCTATCCAGCGGCCAGAGAAGCTGCGTGCCGTAGGTGGTGAGCGAGTCGAGCAGCGGGTGAGTGACCAAAATCAACGTGAAAAAACACCACCAGCGGGCAAGCGATGCTCGCCCCGGCAGCGCGTAGCGGCATACAAGAGCAAGCAGCGTTCCAAGGCCCGTCAGCACGAACAGCGAGTGGCTGAACCCCCGGTGCTCGGTGACGTTGGCGATCGCATCGCCGTAGTCCAGCGCAACGTCCAAATCCGGCAGAGTGCCTAAAAGCGCACCGACCACCACCGCCTTGCGGCCAAGGCGTCGGCCCATGACGGCGCCACCCACCGCGGCGCCCAGCGCCGCCTGCGTAATCGAATCCACGGGGTTTCCTTTCTGGCCTCGAGAGGCCGGTTAAAAAAAGCTTAAGCGTAGCATCGCGCCGCCGTGCTGCACGGTTTCTTGTTTTGATAGGCGTTTGCATGATGCGCGCTCAATGAAAAGTGCGGTGCCGCTTCATGAATTGCCCAATCGCCGCTATTCTGTTCCCGTTATCGTTTCTACGTTTCGTGCTCGAAGGAGGGAATCTAATGCAGTTTCTACACACCATGGTACGCATCAGCGATATCGATGCCTCGCTTCACTTCTACTGTGATTTGCTGGGGCTCGAAGAAGTGCGCCGCAAGGAGAGCGAAAAGGGCCGCTTTACGCTGATCTTTCTGGCGGCGCGAGACGACGTGGGGCGCAGCGAGCGCCTGAGCGCCCCGGAGCTCGAGCTCACCTATAACTGGGACCCGGAGGAGTACTCGGGCGGGCGCAACTTTGGCCACCTGGCTTTTCGCGTCGACGATATCTATGCGACCTGCGAGCGGCTGCAAAACGCCGGGGTCACCATCAACCGCCCGCCGCGCGACGGCCACATGGCGTTCGTTAAATCCCCGGACGGCATCTCCATCGAGCTTTTGCAAAAAGGGGACGCCTTCGAGCCCCAGGAGCCTTGGGCTTCCATGGACAATAGCGGCAGCTGGTAAAGGACGTTATCGGTGAAAAAACATGTTATTGGCGCGCTTGCCGTCAGCGCGGCGCTGCTTTTGAGCGCGTGTAGCAGTGGCCCCGTTCAACAGGGCGGGCCGGCGCCGGTCGCTAGCGGCAAAACGCTGTCGGGCCCGCTGGTCGGCACGCGCTGGAATCTACTGCTGATGGGGACCGACGAGCGCCTGTCGATGCCGCAAACGGCGTTTTTCCAGATTGGCCGCGACGGGCGCATTACCGGAAGCGACGGCTGCAACAACTTTCAGGGCAGCGTGAGCCTCGGTGAGAGCCAGCGCATCGAGGTGGGCGAGCTCTCCACCACGCGCATGGGCTGCGCCGAGCTCGAGGACGCCCGCCGAGTGACCGGCATGCTCGAAACCGCCTACCGCTATCTGATCGATCACGACCGGGTGGTCTTTTTTGGCCCGGACAGCCGCGTGCTGGGCGGCTGGCGCAAGGGTAACTAACGCCGACCGGGTCGCCGACGTTTTGGCGTCAGATATAAATGCGTGCCAGGCACGAAGTAGTGAAGGCGCGGCGCGGTTTTTTTGCTAAATTCGCGACGGGGTTCGGTTTTCATCAGAGACGAGTAACGATGGCCTGCGTACATTTTATCGGTGGTGAAAAAGGGGGCGTGGGCAAATCGATGACCGCGCGCGTGCTCGCGCAGTACTACATCGATCACGACCGGGCGTTCATCGGCTTCGATGGCGACGCCTCTCACAAAACGTTCTCACGCTTTTACGCGGACTACGCCTCACCCGTTCGTCGGTGACGACGAGAGTATGGACGCCGTGCTGATGGCGGTGGAGGCGCAGCCCGAGCGCGACCTGATCATCGACCTGGCCGCGCAGTCGTCCCAGGCGCTGGGCCGCTGGCTCGATGGCACCGATGTGTTCGCACTGCTCGACGAGCTTGGTGCACGCGTGCAGTGGTGGCACGTCATGGATGACGGCGCTGACTCGGTGGCGCTGCTGCAAACGCTGTTGAAGCGCCTGAGTGATCAGCCGGTGAGCGTGGTGGTGGTGCAGAATTTGGGACGCGGCGAGAGCTTCGAGCGCTTTCGCCAGAGCGAGACCTGCCGCCAGGCGAAAGCCCGGGGCGCGCAGCTGATCGAGCTGCCACGGCTTCACGCCAAACTGACCCAGAAAATCGACTTCAACGACAGCAGCTTCTGGGCGGTGGCCAACGATCGCCGCCTGATGAACATCGCCGAGCGTCAGCGCATGAAAGTGTGGCTGCGCCAGGCCTATCGCGAGCTCGATGCAGTCGTGGCGTTGGGCGTTGAGCCGGCACCCAATACCGGGGAGGCGTAGATGCAAGGCGCCCAGCCCACCCCCGATCGGGCGCTGCTCGAGGCCATCGAGCGGCTCGCCCAAAAGGCCGGCGAGGCGATTCTCGCGGTTTACCGCCGCGAGATCGAGGTCACCTTCAAAACGGATCAAAGCCCGCTCACCGAGGCGGACCTTCGCGCCAACGAGGTGATTCTGGCCGGGTTGGCCCAGCTGACGCCTGAAACGCCGGTGCTTTCTGAAGAGAGCGTCGAGCGCTTTGACGGGCCGGGGCCAGCAGGCACCTACTGGCTGGTCGATCCGCTTGACGGCACCCGGGAGTTCATTAAGCGTAACGACGAGTTCACCGTGAACATCGCCTTGATCCATCAAGGCGAGCCGGTGCTTGGCGTGGTGGTAGCTCCGGCGCTTGGCAAACGCTATCTGGCCGGGCGTGGGCTAGGCGCATTCAAGGCCGAAGGCGAGGGCGCCTGGCAGCCGATTCGCTGCGCCGAGTTCGATCCGGCCCGGGGCTATCGGGTGCTGGGCAGCCGCTCGCACCAGGACCCGCGATTGAAGGCCTGGCTCGACGCACTCGGTGAGCACGAGATTACCCCGCTTGGAAGCTCGCTCAAGGCCTGCCTGATCGCCGAGGGGCGGGCGGATGTCTACCCGCGCTTCGGACCGACCAGCCTTTGGGATACCGCCGCCGCCCAGGCGGTGGTCGAACAGGCCGGCGGGATGATCGTCGATGACACCGGCGCGGCGCTTGGCTACCACACGCCGGCCGAGCTTTTGAACCCGAGCTTTTTCGTTTGGAGCAAAAGCGCGCGCGAGCACTTTAACGCTTGACAAGCGCTGGCACGGCCGGGGCAGGTGTGATAGGCTACGCCATCCTCTCAGGCAGCTAAGACAGACAAAGCGTGAGAACGAGCGGGCCCAGGGCTTGCCGTTACACGTTTGGCAGAGCGAAAACGCCTGCAAAATCAGTTGGTTGTTTAGGTAATGTCGAGATCGGCGTTAGTCACTCGACAACACATAGTTAATTCGTTGCCGTTCAGGCAACCTTTATTCTCCAAGGAGATACCAGTGGCGAACAGCAAGCAAGCTCGCAAGCGCGCCCGCCAGGCCGAGACACGTCGTGCCCTGAAATCCAGCCAGCGCAGCATGGTCCGCACCTACATCAAGCGTGTGATCAAAGCGATCGGCACCGGCGACCATGGCAAGGCAATGGAAGAGTTCAAGCAGATGCAGCCGGTCGTCGACCGCATCGCTGACAAGGACGTGCTGTCCAAGAAAAAGGCCGCTCGTCTGAAAAGCCGCTTGAACAAGCGAATTAAAGCGCTGGCAGCGTAAGCCGGCAGCGTCTTGAAAAAACCGGCTACGGCCGGTTTTTTTGTGCCTGTATACGTCCACGGATAACGCGATGACGGACTCTTCCCCTCAGCAAGCCGCGGCCCCCCGGCGCACTCTGATGCGCTCGGGGCTGATCGTCAGCGCCATGACCATGCTCTCCAGGGTCATGGGCTTAGTGCGCGACGTCGTGGTGGCTACGTTTCTCGGCGCCGGCAACGGGGCGGATGCGTTTTTCGTCGCCTTCAAGATCCCCAACTTTCTGCGTCGACTGTTTGCCGAAGGGGCGTTCAACCAGGCCTTCGTGCCGGTGCTCTCCGAGTATTCGACGCGGCAAAACCGCGAGGAGATCCGCGAGCTTTTGAACGCGGTAGCGGGCAGCCTCACCGCGATGCTGGCGCTCATTACCGCGCTTGCCATGCTGCTCTCGCCTTGGCTGATCTGGCTGTTCGCGCCGGGCTTTGGCCGCGATCCGGAAAAGCTCGCGCTCACCGCGGACATGCTGCGCCTGACCTTTCCGTACCTGTTGCTGATTTCGCTGACCGCTTTCTCGGGGTCGGTGCTCAACACCTGGAACCGGTTCGCCGTACCGGCGTTCACGCCGGTACTGTTGAATCTCTCGCTAATCGGGGCGGCGCTTTTTTTGATGCCGCTGATGGAAGAGCCTGCCATGGCACTGGCCTGGGGCGTGCTGATCGCCGGGTGCGCCCAGCTCGTTTTCCAGGTGCCGTTTCTTTACCGGCTGGGGCTTCTGCCCACGCCCTGGCCCAACTTCGCCCACGACGGGGTGAAGCGCATCCTGAAGCTGATGGCGCCGGCGCTGTTCGGTGTGTCGGTATCGCAGATCAACCTGCTGCTGGATACCGTATTGGCCTCGCTTCTGGCGGCGGGCAGCGTCTCCTGGCTCTACTACTCGGACCGGCTGGTGGAGCTGCCGCTGGGCGTGTTTGGGGTGGCGATCGGCACGGTAATTCTGCCGGCGCTCTCCAAGCGCCACGCAGAGAAATCCAGCGATCACTTCGCCGCCATGCTTGACTGGGCGATTCGCGTGGTTCTGCTTTTGGGCGTGCCGGCGGCGCTGGCGCTGGTCGTGCTGGCCGAGCCCTTTTTGATCACGCTGTTTCACTACGGCGCGATGACCGACAACGACATCCAGATGGCCGCCATGAGCCTGCGCGCCTACGCCGTGGGGCTGGTGGCGTTCATGCTGATCAAGGTGCTGGCGCCGGGCTTTTTCGCCCGTCAGGACACCAAAACGCCGGTCAAGGTCGGCATCATCGCCATGGTCGCCAACATGGTCTTCAATCTGCTGTTGATCTGGCCGCTGGCTCATGCAGGGCTGGCGCTGGCAACGGCGCTGTCGGCGTTTCTCAACGCCGGGCTTCTGGGCTACCTGCTGCATCGCGAAAAGGTGCTGGTGTTTCAGCCCGGCTGGGGGCGCTACGCGATCCAGCTTCTCGGCGGAAGCGCGCTCATGGGCGCTGCGCTTTATCTACTTACGCCGCCCTGGCAGGTATGGCTCGATGTCGGGCTGTGGACGCGGGTCGGCTGGGTAGCGGGGCTGGTGGCGCTCGGTGGCGGGCTCTATTTTGCCTGGCTTGCCGCCTGGGGGCTGCGGCTTCGCCATTTTCGGCTTTCGAGCTGAGTGGTGCGGGGTGGGCGCAATCGTGACTGCACCTTCACCGCGCGTTCGTTATAATCAAGGGCTTTGTTGATTTAAAAGCATCTTCACCCACGCGTAGACTGGCACGCTTCAACCGAAAGAGGGGCCATGCACGTTATACGAGGTCTGCACAATCTGGGCGCAAGCGAAGGCGGCTGCGTGGCGACGATCGGCAATTTCGACGGCGTGCACCGCGGCCATCAGGCGATCATGGAGCAGTGCCGCGAGCACGCCGCGCGCCTTGGGCTACCGCTGACGGTGGTGGTGTTCGAGCCCCAGCCGCGAGAGTACTTCGCCGGCGAGCAGGCGCCGCCCAGGCTTACTCGGCTGCGCGAGAAGGTGCGCCTTTTGGGCCAGCACGGCGCCGAACGGGTGCTGTGCCTGGCCTTTAACGAGGCGCTTCGAAGCCTGACCGGGCGCGAGTTCATCGACCGCGTGCTGATCGAAGGGCTCGGCGTGAAGCACCTGGTGGTGGGCGACGACTTCCGCTTTGGCTGCGATCGGCGCGGCGACTTCGCGCTTTTAAAGGCGGTGGGTGACGAAGAGGGCTTCGCGGTCGAGCACACGCGCACTTTCACAATAGAGGGCGAGCGCGTATCGAGCTCCCGGGTGCGCACGATGCTCGCCAGCGGCAATTTTTCCGCCGCTCAGTGCCTGCTGAGTCGGCCCTATTCGGTGTCCGGGCGCGTAGTGCGCGACCAGCAGCTTGGTCGCACCATCGGCGCACCGACGGCGAACCTGCCGCTGTTACCGCAGCCCCTGACCCTTCGCGGCGTGTTCGCGGTGATCGGCGAGCTGGCAGACGGCCGCCGCTATCCGGGGGTGGCCAACGTCGGCTTTCGCCCGACCGTCGGCGCCAAGCGCCCGACCCTCGAGGTGCATCTGTTCGATTTCGACGGCGACCTGTACGGCCAGCGGCTGACCGTTTACCCCTGCGCGCGGCTGCGAGGCGAGGTCAAGTTCGACGACTTCGACGCGCTCAAGGCGCAGATCCAGCGCGACCAGGCGCGCGCGCGGCGCTATTTTGCCCCTGCCGAGACCGCCTCGTCGGACGCCGCGACCACCGCTGAGGCGGATTTCACATCATCGGTTTCGAGGGCGCCTTTTGATGGCGGCGCGCTCGAGGCCTGGCTGGCTTCGGCCCCGCTCGGGCGAGAGGCCGCTTCTTCTGATTTCTCTTCGGCGGGCGACGCCGAGGCTAACGACGGCTGACCGGACCTATGGACTACAAGCACACGCTCAATCTGCCCGATACCGACTTTCCCATGCGCGGCATGCTGCCCAAGCAGGAGCCGGGCCGGGTTTCCAAATGGCAGGACATGGATCTTTATCAGCGCCTGCGCGATGCCCGCGCCGGCGCCCCGCTGTTCGTACTGCACGATGGCCCTCCCTACGCCAACGGCAGCATCCATATCGGTCACGCCGTCAACAAGATCCTGAAAGACATCATCGTCAAGTCCAAGAACCTGGCCGGCTTCGATGCGCCTTACGTGCCGGGTTGGGACTGCCACGGGCTTCCGATCGAGCACAAGGTCGAAACCACCCACGGCAAGCACCTGTCGCCTTCCAGGGCCCGCGAGCTTTGCCGCGAATACGCGGCCGCCCAGATCGAAACCCAGCTGACCGACTTCGTGCGCCTGGGCGTGATCGGTGACTGGCATCATCCCTACCGCTCGATGGATTTCGTCAACGAGGCCGGCGAGATCAGAGCGCTGGCCGAGATGGTCGAAGCGGGCTACGTGTTCAAAGGCTTAAAGCCGGTCAACTGGTGCTTTGATTGTGCCTCCGCTCTGGCGGAAGCCGAAGTCGAGTATCAGGACAAGAAGTCCGACGCCATCGACGTCGCCTTCCCGATCGAAGACGCCGACAAGCTGGCCGCGGCCTTCGGGTTGGAAGAGCTTTCCAAACCCGCCGCCGTGGTCATCTGGACCACCACGCCCTGGACCATTCCCGCCAACCAGGCGCTGAACGTACACCCCGAGTTCACCTACGCGCTGGTCGATACCGGCGAGCGGCTGCTGCTGCTTGCCGAAGAGCTGGTCGAAAGCTGCCTCGAGCGCTTTGGCCTCGAAGGCGAGGTAATCGCCACGACGAAAGGCCAGGCGCTCGAGCTGATCAACTTCCGTCACCCGCTTTATGAGCGGCTGTCGCCGGTGTATCTGGCGGACTACGTCGAGTCTGAGGTCGGCAGCACCGGGATCGTCCACTCCGCGCCTTCCTATGGCGTGGACGACTTCAACACCTGCCGCGACTACGGCATGAGCTTCGATGACATGTTGAACCCGGTACAGAGCAATGGCGTCTACGTCGATGATCTACCGATGTTCGGCGGGCAGATGATCTGGAAGGCGAACCCGAAAATCGTCGAAGCGCTTTCTGATGCCGGCGCCTTGATGGCGCACACACCGATTACTCACAGCTACATGCACTGCTGGCGCCACAAAACGCCGGTGATCTACCGCGCGACGGCGCAGTGGTTCGTGGGTATGGATATCGAAGGCCGTGACGGCAAGACCCTGCGCCAGAAAGCCCTCGACGGCATCGAAGCCACCCATTTCACCCCGGCCTGGGGCCAGGCGCGCCTTCACAGCATGATCGCCAACCGCCCGGACTGGTGCATCTCGCGCCAGCGTAACTGGGGCGTGCCGATTCCGTTCTTTTTGCACAAACAGACCGGCGAGCTGCACCCCAACACCGTCGGCCTGATGGAAGAGGTTGCCAAACGTGTGGAAGAGGAGGGGATCGACGCCTGGTTTAACCTGGGTGCCACGGAGCTGCTTGGCGCCGAGGCCGACGAGTACGAGAAAATCACCGACACGCTGGACGTGTGGTTCGACTCCGGCACCACCCACCGCCACGTGCTTCGAGGTTCGCACCCCCACGGCCACGAGTCCGGCCCGCGGGCGGATCTGTATCTGGAAGGCTCGGATCAGCACCGCGGCTGGTTCCACTCGTCGCTCTTGACCGGCTCAGCCATCGACGGCCACCCGCCGTACCGTGAGCTTCTGACCCACGGGTTCACCGTCGACGCTCAGGGGCGCAAGATGTCCAAGTCGATTGGCAACGTGGTCGCGCCGCAAACGGTGATGGACAAGCTCGGCGCCGACATTCTGCGCCTGTGGACCGCATCCACCGACTACTCCGGCGAAATGGCGGTGTCTGATGAGATCCTCAAGCGCACCGCCGACGTTTACCGGCGCATTCGCAACACCGCGCGCTTTTTGCTCGGCAACCTGACCGGCTTCGAGCCGAGCCGCGATATGGTGGCGTTCGACGACATGATCGCGCTCGATCGCTGGATCGTCGACCGCGCCGACCAGCTCCAGGCACGCATCAAGACCGCGTATGACGAGTACCGCTTCCGCGATGTCTACCAGCAGGTGCACGACTTCTGTGCCCGCGATCTGGGCGGCTTCTACCTGGATATCATCAAGGATCGCCAGTACACCACTCAAGCGGATTCGCTGGCGCGCCGTAGTTGCCAGAGCGCGCTGTATCATGTGGTTGAGGCGCTCTCGCGCTGGGTCGCGCCAATTCTCTCCTTCACCGCCGAGGAGATCTTCGAGCATATCCCCGGCGAGCGGGGCGACAGCGTGCTGCTGGAAACCTACTACGAGGGGCTCTCGGCGCTTCCCAATGATGCCGAGATGGGCCGGGCGTTCTGGGAGCAGGTGCTCGAGGTCAAGCAGGCGGTCAACAAGCGCCTGGAAGAGGCCCGCGGCGAAGGCACCATCAAGGGCTCGCTGGATAGCGAAGTGACGCTCTATGTCAGCGACGAGCTAAAGGCGCTGCTGGAAAGCCTGGGCGACGAGCTGCGCTTCGTGCTGATCACCTCGAACGCGACGCTCAAGCCGCTGAACGAGGCCGAAGCCGGTGCCCATAGCGAGCTCGAGGGGCTCAAGGTGGCGGTCTCGCCAAGCCCTTATGAGAAGTGCGAGCGCAGCTGGGAGCGCCGCCCGGACGTGGGCAGCCACCCGGAGCACCCGACGCTTTGCGAGCGCTCGATTTTGAACCTGCCGGATGGCCCCGGCGAGGTTCGCCGCTATGCCTAACGCGACTCAGGCGCCGGTAGCGGAAAGGGCGCCGATGCGACGGCCGCTGCGCTTTTTATGGATCGCCGCGGCGGTCATCGCGGTCGATCTATTGACCAAGTACTGGCTTAGCCACGCGCTCGATTACAACGCGCCGGTGCAGGTGCTGCCGTTTTTCGATCTGCGCCTGATGCACAACTTCGGCGCGGCGTTCAGCTTTTTGGCCGATCATCCGGGCTGGCAGCGCTGGTTCTTTGCCATCATCGCGGTCGGGGCGAGCGTCGCCCTGACCGTGTGGCTCTCGCGTATTCGCCGCGACGAAAAAATCCTGGCCGTGGCGCTGCCCTTGATCATCGGCGGGGCGCTGGGCAACCTGTACGACCGGTTGATCCACGGCTACGTGGTCGACTTTCTCTCCTTCCACGTTGCCGGATGGTACTACCCGGCGTTCAACGTGGCCGACATGGGCATCGTGATCGGCGCTGCCCTGTTGATCTGGGAGTCGGTCATGGGCGATCGGCGGCGTAAAAAGGCCGCCGTCAACGAAACCACCCAATAGCGAGAAACGCATGGATTACGTGATCGACGAGGGTATGGAAATTACCCTGCATTTCACCCTGAAACTCGAAGACGGCACGGTGGTGGACTCGACCAAAGAGAAAGCCGCGGCCACCTTCGTCTTCGGCGACGGCAACCTGCCGCCAGGCTTCGAGCACCCGATCAAGGGGCTCGCGCCGGGTCAAAGCGGCACGTTCGAGATCACCCCGGAGCACGCCTTCGGCCAGCACAACGCGCAGAACATCCAGACGCTCAAGCGCGCGGATTTCGGCGACGAAGAGCCGGAGATCGGCATGGTGATGTCCTTTGCCGACAAGGCCGGCACCGAGCTTCCCGGCGTGGTCAAGACCATCGACGGCGACCGAGTCGAGGTGGACTTCAATCATCCGCTGGCCGGGCGTACACTGACCTTCGAAGTCGACGTGCTCGAGGTCAAACCGACGACCACGCACTGAGCCTGCGCGGCACCGGTCACGAAACCGACACATGCCGATGCGTCAATGACGGCTATCATGCGCTCGAGGGCCGTGCGAACACGCCGAGCGCGGCGGTGTCTGTAGGAAAGCTCCAGGCCGATCGCCACTATCGATCACTAGTCATATTGGCAGCTAGCCATTACTGACAGGCAGCCACTATTCACTCAGCGATGCGCTCACGCATCAAGGCGCTACCATGAACGCACCCGAAACCGAGTCTCAAACGACGCCGATCACCATTCAGCTGGCCAACCCGCGCGGCTTCTGCGCCGGGGTGGACCGCGCCATCGACATCGTCAACCGGGCGCTCGACGTCTTCGGCCCGCCGATCTACGTGCGCCACGAAGTGGTCCATAACAAGTTCGTCGTGGATTCGCTTCGCGAGCGCGGCGCGGTGTTCGTCGAAGAGCTCGACGAGGTGCCGGACGACGTCATCGTGATCTTCTCTGCCCACGGGGTGTCCCAAGCGGTGCAGGAAGATGCCGACCGCCGAGGCTTGAAGGTGTTCGACGCCACCTGCCCGCTGGTGACCAAGGTGCACATGGAAGTACTGCGCTATGCCAAGCGCGGCCAGGAGTGCATTTTGATCGGCCACGAAGGCCATCCCGAGGTCGAGGGCACCATGGGCCGCTACGACACCTCCTTCGGCGGACGCATCTATCTGGTCGAAGACGAGGAGGACGTAGCGAAGCTCGACGTGGCGGATCCTTCGACGCTCTCGTTCGTCACCCAGACGACGCTCTCGATGGACGACACCGCTAAGGTGATAGACGCGCTGCGAGGTAAATTCCCCGAGATCCAGGGCCCGCGCAAGAACGACATCTGCTACGCCACGCAAAACCGCCAGGACGCGGTGCGCGACCTGGCGGCGCAAAACGATCTCATTTTGGTGGTCGGCAGCCCCAATAGCTCCAACTCCAACCGCCTGCGCGAGCTCTCCGAGCGGATCGGTACGCCCGCTTATCTCATCGACAACGCCGACCAGATCGAGGATCACTGGCTCGACAACGTCTCACGTATCGGCGTGACCGCCGGCGCCAGCGCCCCGGAAGTGCTGGTCAAAGGCGTGATCGAGCGGCTCAAGTCACTCGGCGCAACGGACCCCTCGGAGCTTTCCGGCCGCGAAGAGACCATCGTTTTCTCGATGCCGAAGGAACTTCGCGACCAGGTGATCGCAAGCAGCTGATGTTTTCAACGCTCGTTTTAGCCATACTCTAAATATGGGCTAACTAAAACGAGGTGACGTTGTGACCCACCGTTTTGACCCACGCGCTGGCGCTTCGATGCGCCCGCGCGGCTTTACCCTCATCGAAATACTGATCGTGGTGGCGGTTGTCGCTATTTTGGCGGGCATCGCCTACCCGAGCTATCAGCGTTATACACAAAATGCGCTTCGCACCGACGCCCAAGCGGGACTTATAAACGCCGCTGCCGAACTCGAGCGTTGCTACGCCCAGTTTTATAGCTACGACAATGGCTGCGCCATTGCTGATACCTCGCCTGATGGCCACTACGCCATCGAACGCACCCTCGGCAATACGAACGAAAATACGCCCGACTACGACGGCGGCTTTCTACTGACGGCCACGACCGATAAAAACGACGGCTGCAGTGATCCGCTCACCCTGAACGCGCTCGGCGAGCGTGAACCCGAGCGGTGCTGGTAAATGAGTGCCAACCAGCGCGGCTTTGGGCTTGTCGAGTCGCTGGTCGCGCTGCTGGTACTCTCACTTGGGCTGGTCGCCATGGCAGCTCTCCAGTTGAAATACCTGCAAAGCGCTCGTGACGGCTATCGTCAGACGTTGGCAAGCGTCGCCGCGCTGGATGCTCAGGAGCGACTCTGGGCTGAGTACCGCACGGCGCCCGCCTGCGCCGATATTGCGCTTGGCCGCGTCGAGCGACACTGGCGCCAGTACTGGTTCGAAGAGGGCGCGGCGCTGCTTGCCGGCGATGCCCTTGGCACCATCGAACGTGAGGGCTGCGCGTTTTTGATCACCGTGACGCGCGTGTCGTTTGAGCCCGCGACGTACCGACTCGAGCTGCCTGCCCGTCCGAAGGGGCGCCCATGAACGGGCAGCGCGGTTTGACGCTGGTGGATGCGCTGGTCGCGGTGGTGCTTTCCAGCGCCGTGGTGATTGGCGCCGGGCAGCTTTTGCTGTCGAGCTTTCACACTTTCGAGCAGGTGGACCGGCTGGGCCGTCAGCAGCAAACCCTCATCTATACCGCCACGACCATGGTCGACCGGCTGCGGCGCCCGGGTGCCTCCAGCGCACAAAACGCAGCGGCTTTTTACCTTGAGTGTCGCGGCGAGCCGGGGGAGTGCCGCTGTACCGTGCAGGACAGTGAAGAGGCCCAGCCGCTGGTCTCTTTCGACAGGCTCGGGCCGGGCGCCTGCGCGCAAACAGATGCGTTGGTCGAACCCGTTCAGAACGGCGTGTTTCGCGTCGCGCTGCCGCTTGGCCCCAACGGGCAACGGATTGCCTTTCATGTCACCAAGCGTCCCTATGGGCTAGCGAGTGACGATGCGCCCCACTGATAACACCCCCGCGCTTGGCCGTCAGCGCGGTGCGGCGCTGGTGGTGGTCATGGTCGTTTTGACCGGCGCGCTAATGCTCGGCCTCGTTGGCGTTCAGTCGGCGCTGGTGGACCAGCGTCAGTCCGCCAACTACCGCGCCGCGCTCAAGGCGCAGATGCGCGCCGAGACTGCCGCCGCGAAAGCGCTTTCCGCCGTTGATACGCTCGACTGGCATAGTGCGCCGGTACTCGAATCCGGTCAAAACGCTCGCTGGCCGGTATTCACCTCGCACCCCGCCGCGGTGCACCGCTGTGTCGAGGAGGCGTGTCTTTATTTGCCCATGATGCGAGGCGCCGAGCGTTGGGTATTGGCACTCGGCGTGAGCCGCGCGAGTAACGGGGCGCTTGCCGCGCACAGTGCGCCAATACTGCTGCGGGTCAACGAAGAGCGCGAGCCCGGGGCGACGCTTTTGTGGGATTGAGTGTACAATCGAGCCACTTTCGAATTTTACGACGCTGGATTGATCACACCATGAGCAACGCCAAAACCCGCGTGCTGACCGGGATTACCACTTCTGGAACGCCCCATCTGGGCAACTACGTCGGCGCCATCAAGCCCGCAATCGAGGCAAGCCAGGACCCGAACGTGGAGCCGTTCTACTTCTTGGCCGACTACCACGCGCTTATCAAGTGCCAGGACCCCAAGCGGGTGCAGCAGTCGCGCCTGGAGATCGCCGCGACCTGGCTGGCGCTGGGCCTCGATACCGACAATGCCGTCTTCTACCGCCAGTCGGATATTCCGGAAATTCCCGAGCTCATGTGGATGCTCTCCTGCGTCTGCGCCAAGGGGCTGATGAACCGTGCCCACGCTTATAAAGCGGCGGTGGCGGATAACGAGGAAGCGGGCAACCAGGATGCCGACAAAGGCGTCACCATGGGGCTGTTTGGCTATCCGGTGCTGATGGCGGCGGATATCCTGATGTTCAACGCCCACAAGGTGCCGGTCGGGCGCGACCAGATTCAGCACATCGAGATGGCGCGCGACATCGCCGGGCGCTTCAACCACCTTTACAAGGGCAACTACTTTGTCCAGCCCGAGGCGGTAGTCGACGAGAAGACCGAGGTATTGAAGGGCCTCGACGGGCGCAAGATGTCGAAAAGCTACGACAACACCATCCCGCTGTTCGCCCCGGAGAAAAAACTCCAGAAGCTCGTTCGCAAGATCAAGACCAACTCGCTGGAGCCTGGCGAGCCGAAAGACCCGGATACCTGCACGCTGTTTCAAATCTACGCGGCCTTCGCAAGCACCGAGGAAGCGGCCGCTATGCGCGAGCAGTACGCTGCCGGCATCGGCTGGGGCGATGCCAAAAATCAGGTGTTCGACTACCTGAATGCGCACCTGCAGGCGCCCCGCGAGCGCTATTCGGCGCTCCTCGAAGACCCGGGCCATATCGAAAACGTATTGCAGCAGGGCGCCGAGCGCGCCCGCGAAGAGGCCACACGCACCATCGAGGCGCTGCGCTCGGCGATGGGGCTGGGGCGCTTTAGTTAATCAGCAAACCCTGGGCACCGCTTCAAACGATAGGCTCTGCCATTAGGCAGGGCCTTTTTTAGCGCCGGAGTCCTAACCGTTTCGTGGCTCATAAGCTACAGTCAGGCGGCAGGGACGCGATGAGTAGGACGCCGCGCGCCTACAGGGTCACCGCATCAACAAGGGAATGAGTGAATGCAATCAACGTACCGTCATCAAACGTTTACCGAAAAGGCGATGATCGTGCTGGCGCTGGCGCTGGCGGTCGTGGCGCTGGTGCTTTGGAAGCTCGTGGGGCTGTTGCTGTTGATTTTCGGCGCGGTGGTCGGGGCCTGTATCCTGCAAACCTGCATGACGCCGCTGCTCAAGCGCGGAATGCCGCGCTGGCTGGCGCTTATGATCGTGGTGGTCGGGCTGACGCTGCTGCTGGCCGGCATTAGCTTGGCTTTCGGCTCTCAGGTCGCCTCCGAGCTCGAGGCGCTAACGTCGCTTCTGCCCGACGCTTGGGAGCAGCTCCAGGAGCGGCTTCAGGGCACGCCTCTGGAGCCATTGATGGACAATGCCGGCGAGCGCGCCGGATCGATGTTCGAAAACGGTATCGCCCAGTTCGGCATGGTGGTGGTGTCGATGGGGGGCAGCTTGGTGAACTTCTTCGCGCTGATCGTGGGGATGATCTACTTCGCCGCCCAGCCCAGCGTTTACCGTCACGGGCTGTTGCTGCTCGCGCCGATCAAAAGCCGCAGCAAGCTGGCCGATGCGCTGGATGCCAGCGGCAAGGCGCTGCGGTTCTGGCTCGGTGGTCAGTTGGTTGCTATGGCAGGTACCGGCATTCTGGTCGGTGTGAGCATGTGGTTGATCGGCGTGCCCGCTCCGCTGGGGCTTGGGCTAATTGCCGGTGTGCTGGATTTCGTACCGCTGGTAGGGCCCTTGATTGCCGCGGTGCCGGCACTTTTGCTCGCCTATACGGTCAGTCCTCAAACCGCGCTGTTCGCGCTGATCGCTTACGTGATCATCCAGCAGATCGAGGGCAACGTGCTGCAGCCGCTGGTGCAGCAGCACGCGGTGAGCCTACCGCCGGCGATGCTGCTGTTTTCGCTATTCGCCGCCAGCACGCTGTTCGGCGTCGCCGGGGTGCTCTTGGCTGCGCCGCTGACCGTGATCGGTTTCGTGTTGATCAACGAGCTCTACGTTCAGCGCGAAGAGGGCGACCAGAGTCCTGTCGAATAGGCCAAAACGCTGCCCGGTTTTATAATCAGCGCTTGGAATCAACGCTCAACCATCGAGGGTGCATCATGTCGACCACGTCTGCCTCACCGGAGGCCGAAACATTCTCCAACAAGTACCGGGTGCCGCTGATCGCCATGGCGGCGACGGTGATCGGTGCGCTATTGATCGGCGTGTTCTTTAGCGCCAATACCGGGCTTTTGATGATCATCGGCGCGCTGTTTGGCGTCGTGCTTTATCACGCCGCTTTCGGTTTTACCGCGGCCTGGCGGGCGTTCATTACCGAGCGCCGCGGCCGGGGCCTGCGCGCGCAGATGGTCATGCTCGCCATTGCCGTCGTGCTGTTTTTCCCCGCCCTCGGCGCGGGTACGCTCTCCGGTACGCCGGTGGCCGGTTTCGTTGCGCCCATCGGCGTGTCCGTGGTGGTCGGCGCGTTCATTTTCGGGCTCGGCATGCAGCTAGGTGGCGGCTGCGCCTCGGGCACGCTCTTCACCGCCGGTGGCGGCAACGCGCGCATGCTGATCACGCTGCTGTTCTTCGTGGTCGGCTCGGTTATCGGCACCGCGCACTTCGCCTGGTGGCAGAGCCTGCCGGCGTTCGCGCCGGTGTCACTCGTCGATGTGGCAGGCCCGAGCGTGGGCATCGCCATTAGCCTGGTGATCTTTGCCGCGATCGCCGCGGCCACGCTGGTGCTGGAGCGCCGCCGTCACGGTCAGCTCGAAAAGGCGCCGGCCGTCACGCGGCCACTGCGCGAGCGCTGGCTGGCGGGGCCTTGGCCGCTGTACGCCGGGGCCGTGGCGCTAGCGCTTTTGAACTTCGCCACGCTGGCGCTGGCGGGCCGCCCCTGGGGCATTACCTCGGCTTTTGCGCTGTGGGGCGCAAAGGTGTTCGAATTCATCGGCGGCGACGTTAGCCAGTGGGGCTACTGGCAGTCTGCCTCCAATGAAGCGGCGCTCAACGCCAGTATCTTTTCGGATATCACCACGGTAATGAACATCGGCATCATGCTGGGGGCGCTGGCGGCGGCGCATCTGGCCGGGCGCTTTGCGCCGAACTTCAACATTCCGATTCGCTCGGTGGTGGCGGCCATCCTCGGCGGGCTGATGCTCGGCTACGGCGCGCGGCTCGCCTTTGGCTGCAACATCGGCGCCTACTTTAGTGGCATCGCCTCGGGTAGCCTGCACGGCTGGGTCTGGATGGCCGCGGCCTTCGCCGGCAACATGCTGGGGGTCAAAATGCGGCCGCTGTTTTTCAGCGGAGTGGAAGGGCGCAAGCCGAAAGCGAAAACCGCCTGACGCTAACTGATTGATGTCTCGTGCCCCGCCCAAAAAGCGGGGCATTTTTTTGCGCTAAGTAGATGCGCGTGCCACCTTTGTCGTAGTAGCGTGGTACATTACGCCGTCATACTGTAAACGCTTGATATTGCTGCGCTGCAGCAGTAATGGACGAGAAGAGAGCCCCATGACTGAAAGCAAACGCCCCTTGTACATTCCTTACGCCGGTCCTTCCCTGCTCGAGATGCCGCTATTGAACAAAGGCAGTGCGTTTACTCAAAAGGAGCGACTCGCGTTCAACCTGATCGGTTTGCTGCCGCAGAAGGTCGAGACCATCGAAGACCAGCTCGAGCGTAGCTACCGCCAGTACCAGCAGTGCCATAACGACCTGGACCGCCACATTTTCCTGCGAGCGATTCAGGACGATAACGAAACGCTCTACTTCCGGCTGGTCTCCGAGCATCTCGAGGAGATGCTGCCGATCATCTATACCCCGACGGTCGGCAAGGCGTGTCAGGAGTTTTCCAATATCTATCGTAATCACCGGGGGCTTTTTATCAGCTACCCGGATCGCGAGCATATGGACGACATCCTGCGCAGCGCCACTAAGGACAACGTCAAGGTGATCGTGGTCACCGACGGCGAGCGCATTCTGGGCCTCGGCGACCAGGGCATCGGCGGCATGGGGATTCCGATCGGCAAGCTGGCCCTCTACACCGCTTGCGGCGGCATCAGCCCGGCCTATACGCTGCCGATCATGATCGACGTGGGTACCAACAATCAGGCGCTGCTGGATGACCCGATGTACATGGGCTGGCGCCACGAGCGGGTTGGGCAGGACGAGTACGACGCCTTCATGGCGGACTTCATCGCCGCGGTCAAGCGCCGCTGGCCCAACGTGCTGCTGCAGTTCGAGGATTTCGCCCAGGCCAACGCCGTGCCGCTTCTGGAGCGCTACCGCAACGAACTCTGCTGCTTCAACGACGACGTACAGGGCACCGCCTCGGTGGTCGTCGGCACGCTGATGGCCGCCTGCCACGCCCGGGAAGAGAGTATCGCCAAGCAGCGGGTGGTGTTCGTCGGCGGCGGCTCCGCCGGCTGCGGCATCGCCGAGCAGGTGGTGGTCGCGATGCAGGCCGAAGGGCTTTCGGAGCGCGAAGCGCGCGAGCGCATCTACGTCATCGACCGCGACGGATTGATGACTTCGGATCAGAGCTGGCAGCGCGATTTCCAGCGCCGGCTGGCCCACGACCCGTCGCTGGTACAGGATTGGAATGGGCAGGGGCTAGAGGAGACCATCGCCCGGATCAAACCGACTGTGCTGATCGGCGTGTGCGGCCAGCGCGGTATCTTCACCGAGCAGGTGGTGCGTACCATGCACGCCGGCTGTGAGAATCCGGTGATCATGCCGCTCTCCAACCCGACCTCTCAGGCAGAAGCGCTACCGGAAGACGTGATTCGCTGGACCGATGGCCAGGCGCTGGTCGCCACCGGCAGCCCCTTCGCGCCGGTGGTGTACAACGGGCGCACCTACGCGATCGCCCAGTGCAACAACGCCTATATCTTCCCTGGCATCGGCCTGGGCGTGGTCGCGGCGAAAGCTCACCGCGTGACTGATGAGATGCTGATGAGCGCCTCCCGGGCGCTGGCGCGCGAAGCGCCGCTGGTCAAGGAGGGCAAAGGGGCGCTTTTGCCGCCGCTGTCCAGAATCCGCGAGATCAGCCAGTCGATCGCCTTCGAGGTGGCCGCCACCGCCCAGCACAACGGCGTGGCGCTGACCACCAGCGGCACCCAGCTTCGTCGCGATATCGAAAGCGCGAGCTGGGACCCGGACTACCGCGAGTACCGCCGCCGCGCCGTGTAAGCCTTCACGCCGCGTAGGCCCCAGCGCCGCTGCCCTGGCAGCGGCGCTTTTTTATGGGCGAAAAAAAAGCCCCCACCGAGGTGAGGGCATGCAAGCATTGGGTTTATCTACTGCTTAGGCTGCGCCGATCATCTTGCGCAGCACGTAGTGAAGAATACCACCATGACGGTAGTACGCCAGTTCGTTCACCGTATCAATACGGCATTTCGCCTCGATGGTGCGCTCGCCGTCGCCGTTTTTGATGGTGACCTTCACGTTCGAGCCCGGGCTTAGATCGGAAAGTCCCTCGATCGAAACCTCCTCATCACCGGTCAGCCCCAGGCTTTGGCGGCCTTCACCTTCGGGGAACTGCAGCGGTACCACGCCCATGCCGATCAGGTTGGAGCGGTGGATACGCTCGTAGGACTCCGCCAGCACCGCGCGCACGCCGAGCAAGCGCGTACCCTTGGCGGCCCAGTCGCGGCTCGAACCGGTGCCGTACTCCTTGCCGGCGATCACGACCAGCGGCGTGCCTTCTTCCTGATACTTCATGGCCGCGTCATAGATGGCCATCTGCTCGCCGCTCGGCACGTGGCGAGTTTCGCCGCCGACCACGCCATCGAGCATCTCGTTTTGAATGCGTACGTTGGCGAAGGTGCCGCGCATCATCACTTCATGGTTACCGCGCCGCGAGCCGTAGGAGTTGAAGTCCACCGGCTTGACGCCATGCTCCTGCAAATAGCGCCCGGCGGGGCTGTCCGGCTTGATCGACCCCGCCGGCGAGATGTGGTCGGTCGTCACCGAGTCGCCGAGCATTGCCAACACCCGGGCGTTTTTGACGTCTTCGGTGGGCTCCGGCTCGCGGCCCATGCCCTCGAAAAACGGCGGGTGCTGAATGTAGGTGGACTCCGGCCACTCGTACACCTGGCTTTCCGGCACGTTGATCGCTTTCCAAGTCTCGTCGCCTTCGAACACCTCGCCATACTCCTTCCGGAACATGTCGGTGTTGACCTTCTCGACCGCCTCGGCGATCTCGGCCTGGGAGGGCCAGATATCCTTCAGGTAGACCGGGTTGCCGTCGGCGTCATCGCCGAGCGGTTCATCAACCAGGTTGCACTGCACGTTGCCGGCCAGGGCGTAGGCGACCACCAGGGGCGGTGACGCGAGCCAGTTGGTTTTCACCAGCGGATGCACGCGGCCTTCGAAGTTGCGGTTACCCGAGAGCACCGAGGCCACGGCCAGATCGCCGGAGTTGATTGCTTTTTCGATCTCCTCGGGCAGCGGACCAGAGTTGCCGATACAGGTGGTGCAGCCGTAGCCCACCAGGTTAAAGCCTAGCGCGTCCAGATCCTCGTTCAACTCTGCCGCGGCCAAGTAGTCGGTAACGACCTTGGAGCCTGGCGCCAGCGAGGTCTTGACCCAGGGTTTGGTTTCCAAGCCTTTCTCCCGCGCCTTGCGCGCCAGAAGGCCTGCGGCCATCATCACGCTCGGGTTGGAGGTGTTGGTGCAGGAAGTGATCGCGGCGATCACGACCGCGCCCGGGTTAAGGCGGAAGTTCTGGCCGTTGTAGGCCACGTCCTGGCTGTCGTTGTGCTCGAAGCTTCGCTCGATACCCACCGCGGTCTGGCCGCCTTCGGAGGCGAGCTTGCCGGTTTCGGTGTTCTGCTCGAGCTTGCCGTCGTCCTCCATCACCTTGTTGAAGGCGTCGGGCAAGTTCTTGAGCGATACACGATCCTGCGGGCGCTTGGGCCCGGCCAGGCTCGCCTCGACGGTGCTCATGTCGAGACCCAGGGCGTCGGTAAAGACCGGCTCGTCGCCGGGCTCGCGCCACAGTCCCTGCTCCTGGCAGTAGGCTTTCACCAGCGCGATCTGGTCGTCATCACGGCCGGTCAGACGCATGTAGTTCAGGGTTTCGTCGTCCACCGGGAAGAAGCCGCAGGTCGCGCCGTACTCAGGCGCCATGTTGGCGATCGTCGCGCGGTCCGCCAGCGGCAAATCCTTTAGGCCGTCGCCGTAGAACTCAACGAACTTGCCGACCACGCCTTTCTTGCGCAGCATTTCGGTGACGGTCAGCACGAGATCCGTTGCGGTAATGCCTTCCTGCAGCTTGCCTTCGAGCTTGAAACCGATGACTTCGGGAATCAGCATCGACACCGGCTGGCCAAGCATCGCAGCTTCTGCCTCGATGCCACCCACGCCCCAGCCGAGTACGCCAAGGCCGTTGATCATGGTGGTGTGCGAGTCGGTACCGACCAGCGTATCGGGGAAGGCGTAGGTTTTGCCGTCTTCTTCCTTGGTCCAGACCGATTTGCCTAGGTACTCCAGGTTGACCTGGTGGCAGATACCGGTGCCCGGCGGGACGACCTTGAAGTTGTCGAAGGCCTGTTGGCCCCAGCGCAGAAATTCGTAGCGCTCGCGGTTGCGCTCCATTTCGATTTCGACGTTTTCATCGAACGCCGTGGCATGGCCGAATTCGTCGACCATGACCGAGTGGTCGATGACCAGGTCCACCGGCGAAAGCGGATTGATACGTGCCGGGTCTTCGCCGAGCTTTTCGACCGCGTCGCGCATCGAGGCCAGATCGACCACACCGGGCACGCCGGTGAAATCCTGCATGAGAACGCGGGCCGGGCGGTAGCCGATTTCGCGGCTCGATTTGCCCTCTTTCTGCCAATCGACGAGCGCCTGCAGATCGTCGTTTTCGACGCTTTCGTCGTCGCCGAAGCGTAGCTGGTTCTCCAGCAGAATTTTTAGAGTCTTGGGTAGCCGTTCAATATTGCCAAGCGACTCGGCCGCTTTGGGCAAGCTGTAGTAGGCGTAAGAGCGATTGCCTACCTCCAGGGTGCTGAGCGTATCGGGGATCTTGCTCATTCCATGCTCCTCTCTTGATAGCTGGGCGTTTTTAGGCTTTTGCAGTGCCACGGTAAGTCATGTTCAGGCCCTAAATAAGCGCGCATTCGGTGGCGCTCTTTTGGCGCCAGGCCTTTTTTCCGCCGCGATGGGTCGTTGTGTAAAGCCTAGCTTATTAATGGTACTTGTTAATGGTACATGGGCATTTTAATCCGGGCTTTCAAGCGCGCCACACCCAATGGATGAGCGCGGGCCTTGTAATTGCTTGTACTCGACGCCATTTCAGGCAGACTCTCTTGTCTATTTTCGACCGCTACCAGCGCATGGCTGGTGGGGTCATCGGTTTTATCGAGATTTATAGGTGGTGTCATGGAAACGCGTCATGAACGTTTGATCATTCTCGGCTCCGGGCCTGCCGGGTACACCGCGGCGGTTTACGCCGCTCGCGCCAACCTGAAGCCGGTGCTCATCACCGGGCTTCAGGCCGGCGGGCAACTAACCACGACGACCGACGTGGACAACTGGCCCGGCGAAGCCGAGGGCATTCAGGGCCCGGCGCTGATGGAAAAAATGCAGGCCCACGCCGAGCGCTTCAACACCGAGGTGCTGTTCGACCATATCAGCGAAGTCAACCTGAGCGAAAAGCCCTATACCCTCAAGGGCGATAGCGGCACCTACACCTGCGACGCGTTGATCATCGCCACCGGCGCCAGCGCCCGCTACCTGGGGCTGCCCACCGAGCAGCAGTTCATGGGCCAAGGCGTTTCCGCCTGCGCGACCTGCGACGGCTTTTTCTATCGCAATCAGGAAGTCGTGGTGGTCGGCGGGGGTAACACCGCCGTGGAAGAGGCGCTCTATCTTTCCAACATCGCCTCCAAAGTGACGCTGGTACACCGCCGCGATACGCTGCGCGCAGAGAAGATCCTCCAGGACAAGCTGTTGGAGAAGGTCGAGGCGGGCAGCATTGCGCTCGAGTGGTTCCAGCAGGTCGACGAGGTGTTGGGCGACGGCAGCGGCGTGACCGGCGTGCGCTTGAAGTCCACGCTCGACGGCACGATCAAGGAATTGCACGCGCCGGGGCTGTTCATCGCCATCGGCCACAGCCCCAACACCGGCATCTTCGAGGGGCAGCTGGCGATGAAGGGCGGCTACATTACCGTCAATTCCGGGCTTGAAGGCAACGCTACCGCGACCAGCGTGCCCGGCGTGTTCGCCTGCGGCGACGTCATGGACCATATCTACCGCCAGGCGATCACCTCGGCGGGCAGCGGCTGCATGGCAGCGCTTGATGCCGAGCGCTATCTGGACGGCATCGCCTGATCAGGAGCAGTCCAGACGCTGCTCGTTGACTCGAAGCCGGCCGAGCTGGCTCAGTACGAGCACCCGGCCGGTGTCGGCGCCAGTACACAGATAAAACGTCCCGTTGAAGCCGCTGGCGTGGCCCAGCGGCGTGTAGCGCACCTGCCTCCAGCCCCGGTTGTAGGTGATGTCACTGTCAGGGTGCGTGGGAAAGATACGCACCACGCGCCGCGACGCACGCTCCCCATCGAGCGCGGTTTCGATGACCGCCAGCGGCTGGCTCCAGTCATCGCTGCACCGGCGCGCTTGGGTGATGGGGCAAAGTGTGACGGTTCTTCGCTGGGTAATGGCCGTATTGCGCGCCAGCGAAAACGCCCGCTGAAAACGGTTGATCTCACTTTTGAGCGCGACGGCATGACCAAGGGCTTGAAGATGAAAGTACGCCCCGTGGGTCAAAATGGCGGTGATGAGCAGCGCGACGACCAGCTCCAGCAGGGTAAAGCCGCCTGCAGCGGGTGAGCGCTTAAGCAAACGAGGCATGAGTCGGCCCTCCTAAGGCGCCGAGTGTCCTGATGCTAGATTAATCAGCCTTCGAATCGGAGAAGGTAGGCGCGAGCGCAGACGCGTGTAGGAAATAAGGAACGGTTATCGTGAGCGATTTCTTGATTGTAGGCGGCGGGGTTATCGGCATGATGACCGCGCTTCAATTGGCGGACGCCGGCCAAACGGTGTCGATCGTCGAGCGTGGCGTGTGCGGTCAGGAAGCGTCCTGGGCCGGCGGCGGTATCGTCTCACCGCTTTATCCCTGGCGTCACGGCCCGGCGATCTCAACGCTTTCGCGCTGGTCGGAAGGCGCCTACCCCACGCTTGCGCTACGCCTGCTGGAAGAGACCGGCATCGACCCGGAGTATCGCCAGAAAGGGCTTTTGTACCTGAGCGTCGAGGACGACGAGGCGGCACTCAATTGGTCGCGCCAGTTCGGCAAGCCTTTGGAGCGCGTCAGCCGCGCCTTCGTGGCCGAGAAAGAGCCCCAGGCCGCCCCGGCCGATCGCGCGCTTTGGATGCCGACCCTGGGAAGCGTGCGCAATCCGCGACTCGGCCAGGCGCTGCGCGCCCGGCTTGAGGCCATGCCGGGCGTTGCGCTTTTCGAGCATCAACAGGTCGGCGGGCTGGTCGTCGAGCACGGTCAGGTAACGGGCATCGAGACGCAGGCGGGCAAGCAGCGAGCGCCGCGCGTAGTGCTCTGCGCCGGGGCTTGGACGGCGGCGCTTTTGGCGCCACTTGGCATCGAGCTTCCGGTGCGCCCGGTGAAAGGGCAGATGATCGCCTACCAAGCGCCGAAGGGGCTCGTCGAGCGCGTCGTGCTCAAGGATGGGCGCTACATCATTCCGCGAGGTGACGGCCTGCTGCTGGTGGGGTCGACGCTCGAAGAGGCCGGGTTCGACAAGACCACCGATGAAGCCGCCCGCGCCTCGCTCGTTCAAAGCGCCGAGGAGATCGTGCCGGCGCTCGCCGGCTATCCGGTAGCGCACCACTGGGCGGGGCTACGGCCGGGCTCACCAAACGGGCTTCCCTTTATCGGCGCGGTGCCCGGATACTCCTCGCTTTATATCAACGCCGGGCATCATCGCAACGGGCTGGTGCTGGCGCCGGCGTCGACGCATCTGCTGGTCGATACACTGTTGGAGCGCTCGCCGCTGATCGACCCGGCGCCCTTTGTGCCGACCGAAGAGCGGCTAGTGCTTTAGGCCGGATCATCCTTTTTCTGCTCCTCGATGTAGCGCTCTCGATGGGCGCTGGAGCAGAACCACTTCTCCTCGAAGCGCAGCGCTTCGCTTTCCGGCACGTGCACCTCGCACCAGCGACAGCGCACCATGGCGCCGCCTTCCACGCGCCGGGGTGTCTCATCTTTTGCCAGTTTGTGCTGACGGTACCGGCCGTAGAGCTTCAAGCCGATATAAAACACCAGCGCAAAAATAAGTAGCCGAATGATCAACAGGTTCATCCTTTTATCGCTCCCAACGGGACGGGGGTAACCGGGGTGCGCACTGGCGCCGGCGCTCGAGGTGCTTAACCGTGCCCCACGCCCTTTGCCAGCGGCGAGCCCTTGCGGGACAATGCGGGCGACCCGGTACGGTTTGGAGGCGAGCAAGCGCCGTATGCTTTTGAGCGCTTCGCGTCCAAACGGTATGTTTCAAGGATTCTCAAGAGATTTTACCCCCCATGCAAGAGTTAACGCTGGTCATGGCCCAACTCGACCCACTGGTCGGGGATATTGCCGGTAACGCCGCCAAGGCGATCGAAGCCGTTCGCGAGGCGCGTATCGAGCACCGGGCGGACGTGGTGGTCTTTCCCGAGCTGTTTTTGACCGGCTACCCGCCGGAGGATCTGTTGCTGCGGGCCTCGATGGAGTCGCGCCTTGCAAAGGCCCGGGCCACCATGGCCGAGAAAGTCGCCCGCGACGTTCTAGTGATCATCGGCTACCCGGGCGTGAGAGACGGCAAGCGGTTTAATCTGGCCGGCGTGCTCTACAACGGGCAGTGGCAGGCGGAGTACGCCAAGCAGGCGCTGCCCAATTACCAGGTGTTCGACGAGCAGCGCTACTTCACCGCCGGGCGCGAGCCGCTGGTGTTCGAACACAAGGGCGCAAGGCTCGGCCTTTTGATCTGCGAGGATCTGTGGGAAAGCGCGCCGATCGAAGCGGCGAAGGAGGCCGGCGCCGACGTGCTGGTCACGCTCAACGCCTCGCCCTATCACCAGGAGAAGCCCAGCGAGCGGCTGGCGCTTTTCGAGCAGCGCGCCCGCGCGGTGAGCCGGCCGATCGTCTACGTCAACACCATCGGCGGGCAGGACGAGCTGGTGTTCGACGGCGGCTCGAGCGTGATCGATGCAAGCGGCGCGCTCAAGGTGCTTGCTCCTTACTGGCAGGCCGGGCTGATGCCGGTGAGCTTCGTCGAGTCTGACGGTGCGTGGGTGCCGGAGGCCGGCGAGATCGAAGAGGCGGTATCACCCGAGGAGAGTCTCTACTGCGCGCTGGTCACCGGGCTTCGCGACTACGTCAACAAGAGCGGTTTTAAGGGCGTGGTGCTGGGGCTTTCCGGCGGCATCGACTCGGCGCTGTCACTGGCGATCGCGGTGGACGCGCTCGGCCCACAGCGAGTGCAGGCGGTGATGATGCCGTATCACTACACCGCGGACATCTCGAAAGAGGACGCCGCGCAGCAGGCCGAAATGCTCGGCGTCGAATATGACGTCATGCCGATCGCGCCGATGGTCGAGGCGTTTACCCAAACGCTGTCTGATAGCTTCGCCGGTGCCGAGCGCGACACCACCGAGGAGAACCTGCAGTCGCGCTGTCGCGGCGTGCTGCTCATGGCGATCTCCAACAAGAAAGGGCTGATGGTGCTAACCACCGGCAACAAGAGCGAGATGGCGGTGGGCTACGCCACGCTCTACGGCGACATGGTCGGCGGCTACAACGCCATCAAGGATGTCTACAAGAGCTGGGTGTACAAACTGGCGCGCTGGCGCAATACGCAGTCGCCGGCGGTGCCGGAGCGCGTGATCAAACGCGCGCCGAGCGCCGAGCTCGCCCCGGACCAGCAGGACAGCGACTCGCTGCCAGATTACGACGTGCTCGACGCGATTCTGTCGCGCTATATCGAAGGCGACATGAGTGCCGAGGCGATCATCAACGAGGGCTTTACAGAGGCCGACGTCTATCAGGTGGTCAAACTGGTGGACCGCTGCGAGTACAAGCGCCGTCAGGCGCCGGTCGGCGTGCGCGTCACCGCCCGGGGCTTTGGCCGCGACCGTCGCTACCCGATCGTCAACGGCTGGCAGCCCGGCGACTGAATAGTCGCGCGGTGAACGGCCCTTAATCATAAAACAAGCCAGGCATTGCCTGGCTTGTTTGCGTTAGAAAGCGATGAAAAGTTAGAAGCTCTCCCAGGCGGGCTCCGTGGGGCTCTGAACGAGCGGTTTGGAAGCCGTGTTGCGAGTCGCGGCCAAGGCTCTGGCGGACGATACCGGCGCGGTGGGGGTCGAGGCTGAGGTCGAGGCGGGGAGTTTGAACGTTTGCATGGCGTTTATGAGCTCCCGAGCATTGTGGCGCAGCGTATTGGAAGCGCTGGCGCTCTCGCTGACCAGGTTGGCGTTGTCCTGGGTCATTTGATCCATTTCGGAAACGGCCTGGTTGATCTCGCGTACGCCGGCGCTCTGCTCGGCGCTGGCGCTGCTGATCTCGTTCATGATGACGTTGACCCGCTCGATGGCGCCGATAATCTCTTCGGTAGACTGACGCGCCAGGCTTGCGCGTTCGTTGCCGTGTTTGACGCGCTCGAGGTTTTTCGAAATCAGCTCGTTGATCTCCTTGGCCGCGCTGGCGCTTCGCTGGGCGAGATTGCGCACTTCGCCGGCCACCACCGCAAAGCCGCGGCCGTGTTCGCCGGCGCGTGCCGCCTCTACCGAGGCGTTCAGCGCCAGAATGTTGGTCTGAAAGGCGATCGCGTCGATGGTCGAGATAATGCCGGAAATCTCCTGGGAGCTTTGGTCCAGCTCGTTCATGGTCGTGGTCATTTCACGAACCGCCTTGCCGCCCTGGGCAGCGGTGGCGGTCGCCTGCGTCGCTTCCAGGCTTGCCCGTTCGGCGTTGTCGGCGTTCTGGGTCACGGTGCTGTTGAGCTGCTCCATGGCGGCCGCGGTTTGGGCCAGAGCGCTTGACTGCTGCTCGGTGCGCGAGGCGAGGTTGGTATTGCCTTCGGCGATCTGCTCGCTGTTGCTGGCCACCGCCTCGGCACAGCCGCGCACTTTCAATACGATCTCCTCGAGCTGCTTTGCCATGGCCACTTGCGAGGCCATGATGCCTCGTTCGCGCTTGTTGTGACGCTCGTTCGCCACGGCCAGATTGCCGTTACCGATGGCGTTGGAAAACGTTTGGACTTCGAAGGGCTCGGCGCCCAGTTCGCCCAAGAGCTGGCGCGACAGCCAAAACGCCATGAGCCCGCCGATGATCAGCGCCAGCAGGGTCAGGCCGAGCATGAGGTTTTGAAAGCTCGAGGCAGCGTTTCGGGCGTGGTCGGTGGTGACGTTGTTGAGCCGCTCCTGCAGGTCGATGAACTGGTTGATAAGCGACAGCCACTCGGCGTACGCCGGCCCCGCTCGTTCGATCAAAAGCGTTTGCGCCTGGGCGAAGTCGCCCGCCAGCCGCGCGCCGACCACCGCTTCGGTCAGCTCGAGCGCTAATGCCTGCTGCGCCTGAACGCTCTCGATAATGCGCGCTTCCTCAGCTGGGCCCGGGTATTCGCGGGTGATCTCCGCCATTTCCTGAGAGGCGTTTAAGTAGTTGTCCTGAAGCCGCTGGATTTCGCTACTCAGGTCGCGGTACTGATTTTCCGTCGCGGTAATGACGAGATCGCGAAGGGCAATGGCCCGGTCGTGAACGCTGCCGCGCCAGTCAATGGCATGGCGCTGCTTGACGGCATTGACGTCGTTGATCTCGGCCAGGTCACGGTTGATCTGGCCCACCTGATAGATCCCGATGGCGGTGAGCGCGGCAAGAAAAAAGAGCAGAATCGAGAAAGCGATGGTGAGGCGGGTACTGATTTTTAGCTGGCGTTGAGCGGACATGCGTACAATTCCCTTGAAGCGATAGCTGTTATTGGCTGATGCAATATTATAATGATGTACATATATTGCATAACATTTTTTGATATTTTTTTATTATCGTTAGTTAAAAAGTACCAGTTGGGAAGGCCGCCAGAAGTTTTCGAGAATAGGCAAGTGGCGCTAAGCTTGCCCACAAAAAAGCCCCTGGCCGGCGCTTGGCCGATCAGGGGCTTTATCGAGTGCTATCAGCGCGGGGATTAGCCGTGCTTGGGCACGAAACGTCCGCCGCGAAGCTGCTCGTGATTCGGGTCGTTTTCACGCAGCACAGCGAGCACTTCCTCGGCGCGGTCGTTCATGCCCATGCCCTGGTAGCCTTCGATCATGGTGGCCAGGGCGTCGCGGGTGGCGTTGGCCTCGGGGAAGTTTTCGATCACCCAGCGTCCGCGCTCGACGGCGGCAAGATACGCGCCGCGGCGCAGATAGTAGTCCGCCACGTGCAGCTCGTGCTGGGCCAAAAGCTCACGCAGGTAGACGATGCGCTGCTGGGCATCCGGGGCATATTCGCTTTGCGGGAAGCGCTGGATCAGCTCGCGGAAATCGTTGTAGGCGTCCCGCGAGGCGCCCAGGTCGCGCTTGGAAATGTCGATCAGGCGCAGGCGCTCGAGGCTGAAGCGCCCGGCCTGCCAGGCGGAGAGCCCGCGCAGGTAGTAGGCATAGTCGACCTGAGGATGATCCGGCTGCAAACGGATGAAGCGGCTGGCCGCAGCGCGCGCCTCTTCCCAATCGCCGTTTTCGTAGTAGGCGTAGATCAGCTCGAGCTGGGCCTGCTCGGCGTGGGCGCCGAAGGGATAGCGAGTGTCGAGCGCTTCCAGGCGGTCGATGGCGATGGGGTAGCGGTTGTCTTCAAGCGCGGTGCGGGCAAGCTCGTAGAGCTCGCGCTCCTGGACGTTGGAGAACTCGGCCTCATCCTGCTCGGCGGCGTCATCGTTGTTGCTATTGCTGGCACAGCCGGCCAGTAGAGCAAGGCTCAAGGCTACGGCGCCAAAGCGGTGGGCAGTGGAGAAAACGCGCATCATCATCCTCGTTGCAAACAAGCCTCAATCACCGAAAAGCGAAGATGGCCATAAGTAGAAATGGTAGAATAGGTCGCAATTGGCCCACTATAAAACACCTTGGCGCAAAACGCAGGCATCACCGCGTTTTGCTGCTCGGGTCTGCGTCCTAAGAGGTTCTGCATGTCGCACATCATCGAAGCCACACACCAGGTGCCCGCCGCGCTTGCGGGCGCTCGCCTGGACCAGGCGGCGGCGGAGTTGTTCAGCGAATACTCTCGCGAGCGCTTGAAAGCGTGGATCAATGGCGGCGAGCTGACCGTGGACGGCGCGACCGCCAAACCCAAGGCAAAGCTTCACGGCCTGGAGACCCTGCGCCTTTGCGCCACCCTCGAGGAGGATACGCGCTTCGCCGCCCAGGAGATCGCCCTCGATATCGTGTTCGAAGACGAGGCGGTTATCGTGCTCAACAAGCCCGCGGGCATGGTGGTGCACCCGGCGGCAGGCAACCCGGACGGGACGCTTTTGAACGCGCTGCTGTTTCACTGCCCGTCGCTTGCCGAGATCCCCCGGGCGGGGATCGTCCACCGGCTGGACAAGGACACGACGGGCCTGATGATGGTGGCCAAGACCCTGACCGCCCAAACCCGGCTGGTCGAACAGCTGCAGGCGCGAAGCGTCTCGCGCCAGTACGACGCGGTGGTGATCGGCAAGCCCGTATCCGGCGCCACGATCGACGCGCCGATCGGCCGCCACCCAAAGGATCGCAAGCGCCAGGCTGTGACCGCCTCGGGCAAGCCCGCCGTCACGCACTACCGCGTGGTCGAGCGCTTTCGCGCCCACACCCACGTGCGCTGCCAGCTCGAAACCGGGCGCACTCACCAGATTCGCGTGCACATGGCCCACGCCCGCTACCCGCTGATCGGCGACCCGCTCTACGGCGGGCGCGCACGCCTTCCGCCAGGCGCCGGCGAGCAGTTGAAGGAAATCCTGCGCGAGTTCCCCCGGCAGGCGCTGCACGCGCGCAAGCTAAGCTTCATTCATCCGGTCAGCGAAGAGCCCATGACCTTTAGAGCGTCGCTGCCCGACGAGCTTTTGATGCTGCTGGATTACCTGCGCGACGATAGCGAGACCAAACGATGAGCGATGCCATCGACCTGCACCCGAGTAAGGTGGTGCCGGACTGGCCGGCGCCGGACAACGTTCGCGGCTTCGTCACTACCCGCGAAACCGGCCCCAGCCAGAACGACTTCGCCGCCTTCAATCCGGCGGATCATGTCGGCGATCATCCGGATCACGTGGCGCTTTGCCGGCGCCTGCTGCAAAAGGAGATCGGCGACGACCGCCCGCTGTTGTGGCTCGACCAGATTCACAGCGCCCGCGTGCAGCAGAGCTTTCAAGCGAGCCCACCCAAGGCGGACGCCTCGATCGCAACGACTAGCGAGTACGCCTGCGTGGTGCTTACCGCCGACTGCCTGCCGGTGTTTTTCTGTAACCGCCAGGGCAGCCAGGTAGCGGTGGCCCACGCCGGCTGGCGCGGGCTTGCCAGCGGCGTGCTGGAGGCGACGGTCGCGGCGATGAACTGCGACGCCGACGACATTCTGGTGTGGCTGGGCCCGGCGATCTCCAACGCCCAGTTCGAGGTCGGCCCGGAGGTGTACGGCGCCTTCGTCGGTGCGCATCCGGAAAGCGCGGACGCCTTCGAGCACAGCCCCTACCGGCTCAACCACTACATGGCCGATCTTTACCGGCTGGCGCGCTTTCGCCTGGCGACCCTGGGCATTCACCACATCAGCGGCGGCCACTTCTGTACCGCTTGCGAGTCGCGCTTTTACTCCTATCGCCGTGACTCGGGGCGCACCGGGCGCATGGCCAGCGTCATCTGGCTCGCCAACGACCCGGCGTGAGTCGAATTTAACCCTGCATGACCTCTTGAAAGCGCCCTGAATCGGCACCATTTAATTTGTCAAGCCAAACTTTCTGGCAAATTGAAACCGTTCAGGGCCACGCCGCGCGTCCAACCGCGTGGCCATCCCAGGAGAATGCCATGCGATTCGATAAATTCACCGCGAAGCTCCAGTCCGCCGTTGCCGAGGCGCAGTCCCTTGCCGTCGGCCAGGGCCATAACCAGCTCGAGCCCGTTCACCTTCTGCTCTCCTTGCTCGATACCCGCGACACCGGTATCAAGGCGCTCATCGACAAGACCGGTGGGGCGAGTTCACGGCTGCGCGACGCGCTCAAACGTCAGCTCGACGACCTGCCAAAGGTCAGCCAGTTCGATGGCAATGTGCAGCCCTCGCGCGATCTGGTGAAGCTTTTCAACCTCACCGACCGCGAAGCGCAAAAGCGCGGCGACCAGTTCATTGCCAGCGAACTCGTGCTGCTCGCCGCCCTGGAGGCCGGCGGCGCGGTGGCGAAGGCGATGAAAGAGGCCGGCATCGAGCGTAAAAATCTCGAAAGCGCGATCGAGAGCCTTCGCGGCGGCGCGAGTGTGAGTGATGCCAACGCCGAGGATCAGCGTGAGGCGCTCAACAAGTACACCCTTGACCTCACCCAGCGGGCGCTCGAAGGCAAGCTCGACCCGGTGATCGGCCGCGACGACGAGATTCGCCGCACGATTCAGGTGCTTCAGCGGCGCACCAAGAACAACCCGGTATTGATCGGCGAGCCCGGCGTGGGCAAGACCGCCATCGTCGAGGGGTTGGCCAGTCGTATCGTCGATGGCGAGGTGCCGGAAGGGCTCAAGGACAAGCGCGTGCTGTCGCTGGACATGGGGTCTTTGCTTGCCGGCGCGAAGTTTCGCGGCGAGTTCGAGGAGCGTTTGAAGTCGGTGCTCAAGGAGCTCGCCCAGGAAGAGGGGCGGGTGATCCTGTTCATCGACGAGCTGCACACCATGGTCGGTGCCGGCAAGGCCGACGGCGCGATGGACGCCGGCAACATGCTCAAACCCGCACTGGCCCGCGGCGAGCTACACTGCGTGGGCGCAACGACGCTCGACGAGTACCGCAAGTACATCGAAAAGGACGCCGCGCTCGAACGCCGCTTCCAGAAGGTGCTGGTCGACGAGCCCTCGGAAGAGGACACCGTCGCCATCCTGCGCGGCTTGAAGGAGCGCTACGAGGTGCACCACGGCGTGGCGATCACGGATTCCGCAATCATCGCCGCGGCGAAGCTCTCGACCCGCTACATCACCGACCGCCAGCTGCCGGACAAGGCGATCGATTTGATCGACGAGGCGGCCTCGCGCATCCGCATGGAGCTCGATTCCAAGCCCGAATCGATGGACCGCCTCGACCGGCGCCTAATCCAGCTCAAAATGGAGCGTGAGGCGCTCAAGAAAGAGACCGACGAGGCGACCCGCAAACGCCTCGAGGCGCTGAACGATCACATCCATGAGCTGGAACGCGAGTACGCCGACCTCGACGAGATCTGGAAGGCCGAAAAAGCCAGCATTCAGGGCGCCGCCCAGTTCAAGGCCGAACTCGAGCAGGCGCGTCTGGATCTCGAGCAGGCTCGCCGCCAGGGCGACCTTGGCCGCATGTCCGAAATCCAGTACGGCAAGATTCCCGAGCTCGAGAAGAAGATCGCGGAGAGCGGCGAAGGCGAGGCGGATATCGCCAGCCACCAGCTGCTGCGCTCCAACGTCACTGAAGAAGAGATCGCCGAGGTCGTTTCACGCTGGACCGGCATTCCGGTCTCGAAAATGCTCGAAGGCGAGCGCGACAAGCTTCTGCGTATGGAAGAGGCGCTGCACGAGCGCGTGATCGGCCAAGAGGAAGCGGTCGAGGCGGTCGCCAACGCGGTACGCCGCTCGCGGGCGGGGCTTGCCGACCCGAACCGGCCCAACGGCTCGTTTCTGTTTCTCGGCCCGACCGGGGTGGGCAAGACCGAGCTTTGCAAGTCGCTGGCCAACTTCCTTTTCGATACCGAGGAGGCGATGGTGCGCATCGACATGTCCGAGTTCATGGAGAAGCACTCCGTGGCGCGGCTGATCGGCGCGCCTCCCGGCTACGTGGGCTATGAAGAGGGCGGCTACCTGACCGAAGCCGTGCGCCGTAAGCCCTACTCGGTGCTGCTGCTCGACGAGGTGGAAAAGGCGCACCCGGACGTGTTCAACATCCTGCTGCAGGTGCTGGAGGACGGACGCCTGACCGATGGCCAGGGCCGCACGGTAGATTTTCGCAACACCGTGATCGTGATGACCTCGAACATGGGCTCGGACATCATCCAGCGTATGGGCGGTGAGGCCAGCGACGACGCCGGCTATGATGCGATGAAGGAGGCGGTGATGGACGTGGTGGGCAATCACTTCCGCCCGGAACTCATCAACCGCATCGACGAAGTGGTGGTGTTCCATGCCCTTGGTCAGGCGCAGATCCAGGCGATCGCCTCGATTCAGCTCGAGCGTCTGCAGGCGCGCTTGGCCGAGCATGGCCTGAGTCTCGAGGTCAGCGATGAGGCCATGGCGCAGCTCGCGGTGGTCGGTTTCGACCCGGTGTTCGGGGCGCGCCCGCTCAAGCGAGCGATCCAGAGCCGGATCGAAAACCCGCTGGCTCAGGACCTGCTCGCCGGCAAGTACGCGCCGGGGGCGACCATCCACGTCAGCGCTGAGGAGGGCAGGCTGGTCTTCACCTGATAGCGCTTGACGCGATCGACCCGACCCCGCCGGCCTGCCGGCGGGGTTTTTGTTTTGGTGCACCCGCCCCGGTTTGGGGCGATGAAAGGTTGACAGGCAAGAGGCGCTATTGGAATCTTGTGGGTTCCTGATTTGCGGACGCGGACCCCACGGGTAACCCCCTATCCCCGCGTGAAGGGTAGGCTTTCGCCTTTACCCGCCGAAGGACTTCCGGGCTCAAGTCAACCGCTTGGCCTGGCCAATGCCCCGACGCGGTGAACCGCCGCGAAAGGAGGCCGTTTCAACACGGCCTCCGATGAGAGTGCTGGCCCTAACCGGGCCGTATGCCAGGGTTTGGCATCAGGTGTCGGCATCGCCGGCAGCGGCATACCGCCGCACTCGACCCCGCAGCCATCTGCGGATCGCACTCGAGACCTTTAGGGGAGAATTACTGTGGAACTGCTTTCCGGCGCAGACATGATCGCCCGCTTCTTGAAAGACGAGGGCGTCGAATACATTTATGGGTACCCCGGTGGGGCGGCGCTGCATATCTATGACGCGCTCTTCCGCCAGGACGATGTCAAACACATTCTGGTGCGCCACGAGCAGGCGGCGACCCACGCCGCCGACGGCTACGCCCGCGCCTCCGGCAAGCCCGGCGTGGTACTGGTGACCTCCGGGCCCGGCGCGACCAACGCCGTGACCGGCATCGCCACCGCCTACATGGACTCCATTCCCATGGTCGTGCTGTGCGGCCAGGTCATGAGCCATCTGATCGGCGAAGACGCGTTTCAGGAAACCGATATCATTGGCGTGACCCGCCCGATCGTGAAGCACAGCTTCTCGATTCGTCACCCCAGTGAGATTCCGGACGTGCTGAAAAAGGCGTTCTATCTCGCCTCGACCGGCCGCCCGGGCCCGGTGGTGGTCGATATTCCGAAGGACATGACCGCGCCTACCGAGCGCTACGAGTACGCTTACCCGAAAAAGGTCAAGCTGCGCTCCTACAACCCGGTCAGCCGCGGCCACACTGGTCAGATTAAAAAGGCCGTCGAGTTGATGCTCAAGGCCAAGCGCCCGGTGTTCTACACCGGCGGCGGCGTGGTCACGGGCCGTGCCAGCGAAGGCCTGACCGATCTGGTTCAAAAGCTCGGCTTTCCGATCACCACCACGCTCATGGGCATCGGTGCCTACCCGCAAAGCGACAAGCAGTGTTTGGGGTGGCTTGGTATGCACGGCTCTTATGAGTCCAACATGGCCATGCACCACGCCGATCTGATCATCGCCATCGGCGCGCGCTTCGACGACCGTGTGACCAACAACACCTCGAAGTTCTGCCCCACGGCGAAAATCGTTCACGTCGACGTCGACCCGAGCTCGATCTCAAAGACCGTGCGCGCGGACGTGCCGATCGTCGGCCCTGCCGCCGGAGTCATCGACGAGATGATCAGCCTCGTTCAAGGGCGCACGGTGGAAAACACCGACGCGCTTGGCGAGTGGTGGGAGAAGATCGACGGCTGGCGCGCCGAGCGTGAAGGCAAGCTCTATGAGCCGTCGAACGCCGGTGAGGCGCTCAAACCTCAGGAAGTGGTCGAGGCGCTTTGCCGCGTGACCCGGGGAGAGGCGTTCGTCACCACAGATGTCGGCCAGCACCAGATGTTTGCCGCCCAGTACTACAAGTTCGACAAGCCCAACCGGCTGATCACCTCCGGTGGCTTGGGTACCATGGGCTTTGGCTTCCCGGCGGCCATGGGGATCAAGAAAAGCTACCCCGACGATGACGTGGTCTGCATCACCGGCGAAGGCAGCTTTCAGATGATGATGCAGGAGCTCTCTACCTGTAAGCAGTACGGGGTAGGGGTGAAGATCGTCAACCTTAACAACCAGTCGCTTGGAATGGTGCGCCAGTGGCAGGACTTGAACTACAAGTCGCGTCACGCCCACTCCTACATGGAATCCTTGCCGGACTTCCATCTCCTGATCGAGGCCTACGGGTTCACCGCAATTACCGTGACCACGAAAGAGGAGCTGGAGCCAGCGCTGGCCCGCGCCTTCGAGGACAAGCACGAACTGGTGTTCCTCGATATCAAGGTCGACCCCTTCGAGCACGTCTATCCGATGCAAGTGCCGCTCGGCGCGATGCGTGACATGCTGCTGTCCAAAACGGAGCGTACCTGATGCGTCATATCATCTCGATTCTTCTGGAAAACGAACCGGGTGCGCTATCACGTGTGGTGGGCTTGTTTTCTCAGCGTAACTTCAACATCGAAACGCTCAACGTCGCACCCACCGATGATCCGTCACTCTCGCGGTTGACGGTCACCACCGTGGGTGACGATCGTGTGATCGAGCAGATCACCAAGCACCTCAACAAGCTGATCGACGTGGTCAAACTGGTGGATTTGACCGAGGGCAACCACATCGAGCGCGAACTGATGCTGGTGAAAGTGAAAGCGCTGGGCGCTGCCCGCGACGAGGTCAAGCGCACGGTCGACATCTTCCGCGCCCAAGTGGTGGATGTCACGCCGAGCCTCTACACCGTGCAGATCACCGGCGATGCCGCCAAGCTCGACGCGTTCCTGCAGGCTATGGCGCCGGTGGGCATTCTCGAAGTGGCACGTACCGGGGTTTCCGGTATCGCTCGGGGCGACAAGGTGCTGTCGCTTTAGCGCTCGCTTTTCACTTGCGTTTAAAAGCCGCCCCACGGGGCGGCTTTTTTGTCAGCGCTTCGCAGGCATAGCGGCGTGCTGGTTGTCGCGCTCCGCCGGCGTTTGGGCCAGGCTGTGGCGATGGCCGCAATCGCGGTAGCCGCCGGCCGGGTAGCGTGTAGAATGAAAACTGGCCTACAAACGATTTCAAATTAGGGATGACGCACATGAATCAGGACGCTCACGATCAAGAGCCAGGACATACGCCGCCGTCTTACAAACCCGACCGCGATAGCGAATCGGTGAGCAACGAAGACCTTGCCACGGCGTTTCTACGTGAAACCGAGGTGGTCGAGGAGTCCGTCGAGGACGGCAAAAAAATTCGCCGCAAGGGTATTTATCTGCTGCCCAATCTCTTCACCACCTCGGCGCTATTTTCCGGGTTCTTTGCCGTGGTGGCCGGTATCAACGGCGATTTCAGCTCGGCGGCCATCGCTATTTTCATCGCCATGGTGCTCGACGGCCTGGATGGGCGCGTGGCGCGCATGACCAATACCCAAAGCGCTTTCGGCGCCGAGTACGACAGCCTCGCTGACATGATCTCGTTTGGTATGGCGCCGGCGCTGGTGGCCTTTAGCTGGATTTTGCAGGATATCGGCAAGACCGGCTGGGTCGTCGCCTTTCTGTACGTAGCCTGCGCCGCGTTAAGGCTTGCCCGCTTCAACGTCCAGATCGGCAGCACCGACAAGAAGTGGTTCATCGGCCTGCCGAGCCCCTCGGCAGCGGCAGTGGTCGCGGCCAGCGTCTGGACCTTTCACAGCTTCGACGCCGACGCTTTCGGCTTCAAGCTTTTGATGCTGGTGCTGGTGGGTGCGGCGGGCATCCTGATGGTCAGCAATATCCGCTACTACAGCTTCAAGGAACTCGACTTCAAAAAGCCGGTGCCGTTTGTGGTGCTGCTAGCGGTGGTGCTCGGTTTCGTGATGATCTCGGTCGAGCCATCCGCTATGCTGCTGCTACTGTTCGGCGCCTACGTGCTGTCCGGGCCGGTACACGCTGTGATGCGCAAGGCTAAAAACGGCGGCAAGAAGGGGCGTGCCTGATACCGCTATGTGACGCCCTGATGTCGGTGCGCATCTTTTTGAAAAAAGCCCTTGCGCTCTCGGCGGTGAATCCGTAAAGTACGCATCCGCTGCCGGGGACGCACAACGTTTCAGGCGGTGAATGAAGGTGAAAACCTTCGGTTTGTCAGGAAGTTA
>NZ_JBIQVY010000008.1:0-95346 GCF_044335525.1 Halomonas sp. HMF6819
AAGCGACGCGGTGCGCCGCGTCGCTGGCTAAAGCCTGCTCCTACAAGAGCGGGTTGAAATGGCTATCACCAGTTAACGACAAATGCTTTCCAGCGCTTCCATCAGGCTATCCATTTCATCGTCGGTGCCGATAGTGATGCGCAGGAAATTGCCCAGAATATCCGTGTTGAAGTGGCGTACCAGAATGCCGCGCTCGCGAAGGCCTGCGAAGAGCTGGGCGCCTTGAAAGTCGGGGTGCTGCGTCAGCACGAAGTTGGCTTTTGACGGCAGTACGTCGAAACCAAGCGCTTCCAGGCGTTCGCGAGTACGCTCGCGAGTGGCGATCACATGGTTACGGCAGGCGTCGAAGTGCGCCTGATCCTTGAGCGCCTCGATGCCTAAAAGACTGGCCAGGCTATCCACCGGGAAGGAGTTGAAGGAGTCCTTGACGCGCTGCAACCCCTTGATCAGCTCCGGCGAGCCGATAGCGTAGCCCAGCCGCAGGCCGGCAAGGCTTCTTGATTTGGAAAACGTACCGGTGACCAGCAGGTTCGGATAGCGCCTGGTGAGCGCGACGGCGCTGTCGGCGCCGAAATCGACGTAAGCTTCATCGATCAGCACTACGCGATCCGGTACCCGCTCTAGAAGTGCCTCGATGCTTTCGAGCGAGTGGGCGTGGCCGGTGGGGGCATTAGGGTTGGCCAGAATCACGCCGCTACGCTCGGCGCTCGCGGTCAGGGCGTCGAGGTCGACTTCCCACTGAGCGTTGAGCGGGTGCTGGCGAAGTTCGATCCCGTACAGCTTCGCGTAGACCGGGTAAAAGCTATAGGTAATGGCCGGCGCATCGAGCGGCGCGCCGTGACAGAAAAAGGCCTGGAAGGCGAAGGCCAGCACCTCATCGGAGCCGTTGCCGACAAAGGTCTGCTCCAGATCGACGTCGAACGTATCGGCCAGAGTTTGTCTGAGCGCGCGCGAGGTCGGGTCCGGGTAGAGGCGCAAGTGGTCGGTGGCGTAATCGCGCAGCGCCTGACCCACGCCCGGGGCCGGCGGGTAAGGGTTTTCGTTGGTGTTGAGCTTGATTAGACGCTCGACGGGCTGTTCGCCGGGCACGTACGGGGTCAGCGACCGAACGGCGGGGCTCCAGAATTGGCTCATGAGGGACACCTGGTGGCTCTTGCAAGGAGCATTATGGTGGCCCGAGCCACGATCAAGCGCAAGATGCCTGCATGACTATTGCAGGCGGCTGTTTTGTCTGGCGATTATTTGACACGATTGCAACGCATCGAGGGGTGGGCGTCGCACCTTGTAGCGGTTATGCTGTCATAAGCGCACGAAAGAAATGTATGTCCAACACGAGAAGGAGACACCCAATGCAATTTCGGAGTTTGCTAGCCGGTTCGGCTATGTTGGCACTACTGGCGGGCTGCGCATCGGGCCAGACCGACCAGCAAGGCCAGGATGCCCCCGCCATGAGCGCGTCTCAGGCCACCTACCAGGGAACGCTGCCGTGCCGTAACTGTGACGGCATCGACCTGAACGTGACCATGGAAGGCGAGGAGACTAGCGCCCCGCAGGAGCGGACGTTCGATCTGACGGCAAGCTATCGTAACCACCCCCAGACCCCGCCGGACGAAAATTACTCCGGTAACTGGGAAGTGCTGACCGGTACGCCGTCGGATGCCAACGCGACCGTCTATGAGCTGACGCCCAACGGCGATGGCCAGATTTACTACTTCCAGAAGATCAGCGAGCAAACCCTCGAGCTGATCGACCCGGAACGTCGTCGCTTCGAAAACGGCGAAATGCTGCAGCTGCAGCGCCGGTAAGCGCTTAGGCGATCAACGTCACGGCGTATGCGCCGTGAGTGTGAAAGGCGGCCCAGAGCCGCCTTTCGTGTATTTGCCCGGCACCGGAAAGTGGCCACCGGGCGGTAAGCAAGACAGGAGCAGCGCGGCGTGGCCAAAGTCAAAAGCGCTTATGTGTGCACCGAGTGCGGAGCCGAATACCGCAAGTGGCAGGGGCAGTGCTCGAGCTGCCAGGAATGGAATACCCTGAGCGAGGTACGTTTGGCGAGCGCCCGGCCCGGCGCCGGCGCGCCCGCTCAGGGGCGAAGCGGCTACGCCGGAGATCTTTCCCGCGACGTGGTCGATCTGAGCAAGGTCGATTTGAGCGAGGTGCCGCGGCTAAGCTCCACCTTCGCCGAGTTCGACCGCGTACTGGGCGGCGGGCTCGTGCCAGGCTCGGCGGTGCTGCTGGGCGGAAACCCGGGGGCGGGCAAGTCGACACTGCTTTTACAAACCGCCTGCAAGCTCGCTCAAACGCGGCGCATCATGTACGTCACCGGTGAGGAGTCGCTCTCCCAGGTCGCCATGCGCGCCCACCGCCTGCAGCTTCCCACCAGCGGGCTCAAGATGCTGGCCGAAACCAGCGTAGAGACGATTCTCGCCGTTGCCGAGCGTGAAAAGCCGGAAATACTGGTGATCGACTCGATTCAGACCATGCACCTCGAGGATATTAGTTCCGCCCCCGGCGGCGTCGCCCAGGTGCGCGAATCCTCGGCGGCGCTGACCCGCTTTGCCAAGCAGAGTAATACGGTGCTGCTGCTGGTCGGCCACGTGACAAAAGATGGCACCCTGGCCGGCCCCAAGGTGCTCGAGCACATGATCGACGCCTCGCTGCTGCTCGAAGGCGGCGCCGACTCGCGCTTTAGAACCCTGCGCGGGCAAAAAAACCGCTTCGGTGCGGTCAACGAGCTCGGTGTATTTGCGATGCTCGAGCAGGGCATGAAAGAGGTCAAAAACCCCAGCGCGATCTTTCTCTCCCGCCAGGAGGAGCAGGCGCCAGGGAGCCTGGTCATGGTGGTGTGGGAAGGCACGCGGCCGATTCTGGTCGAGGTGCAGGCGCTGGTGGATGAGTCGGCACTCGGTAATCCGCGCCGCGTGGCGGTGGGGGTCGATCAGAACCGGCTGGCGATGCTGCTCGCCGTGCTCAACCGCCATGGTGGGCTCTTCACTGGCGACCAGGACGTGTTTTTGAACGTGGTCGGCGGGGTCAAGGTGCTGGAAACCAGCGCGGATCTCGCGGTGCTGCTGGCGGTGGTGTCGAGCCTGCAAAATCGGGCGCTGCCGAAGGAGCTGGTGGTGTTCGGCGAGGTAGGGCTTTCCGGCGAGATTCGCCCGGTACCCAGCGGCCAGGAGCGCATCAGCGAGGCGGCCAAACACGGCTTTTTGCGCGCCATCGTGCCCCGCGCCAACGCGCCGAAGCAGCCGCCCAAGGGCATGGAGGTCATCGCCGTGGACAAGCTCAGCGACGCGCTCGAAGCGCTTTGACGTCAAAGCCTTTGGATCAGGCTGTGCTATTTTTTCAGTATCCGCCTTTTATCAGCGGCTTATAAAAACGAATGATGACGGGGCCTTTGGCGGGCGCCGATCAGTTTCAAGGAGAGATACGATGAGCACCATTCGACTCACTCAGTACAGCCACGGCGCCGGCTGCGGCTGTAAGATCGCCCCGGACGTGCTCGACAGCATTCTGGCCAAGGCGGGCCCGAGCGCCGGCCACAAGCAGCTCATCGTGGGCAACCAGGGCCGTGAAGACGCCGCCGTGTTCGATTTGGGCGACGGCCGGGGCATGATCTCGACCACCGACTTCTTCATGCCGATCGTCGATGACCCCTTCGATTTTGGCCGTATCGCCGCGACCAACGCGATCAGCGATATCTACGCCATGGGCGGAACGCCGGTCATGGCGCTGAGCATTCTTGGCTGGCCGGTCGACAAGCTCGCCCCGGAAATCGCCGGCGACGTGGTGGCCGGCGCCCAGGGCGTGTGCCGCGAACACGGCGTGGCGCTGGCCGGCGGTCACTCCATCGACTCCACCGAGCCCATTTTCGGCCTCGCGGTCAACGGGCTGATCGAGCTCGACCAGCTCAAGCTCAATAGCGGCGCCAAACCCGGCGACCTGCTCTTTTTGACCAAGCCGCTGGGCGTGGGCCTTTTAACCACCGCCGAAAAGCGCGGCCTGCTGGAAGCGGGCCACCACGGCCTGGCCCGCGAAACCATGCTCAAATCCAACCGTATCGGCGTGGAGCTTGCCGGGGTGAAGGGGCTCAACGCCATGACCGACGTCACCGGGTTTGGCCTGGCCGGCCATCTCAGCGAAATCTGCAGTGCCAGCAACGTCATGGCACAGATCGATTTTCGCCGTCTGCCGCGTCTTTCCGAGGCCGAAGCCTATCGCCGCCAAGGCGCAGTGCCCGGCGGAACGCTCAGAAATCACGAAGCGCTGGGTGGGCAGCTCAAGCCGATGGACGAAGCCCACTGGCAGTGGCTGTGTGACCCGCAAACCTCCGGCGGGCTTCTGCTCAGCGTCGACCCGGCCTGGGAGGACGATGTGAAGCGCATTGGTCGCGAGCACGGGATCGAGCTTCAGCCCTTCGGCACCATGAAGGCGCGGGAAAGCGACGCGCTGATCGATGTGGTCGGCTAAATGAGCAGCGATGTACCCGCCACGACCCATCTGATTAACACGGGCACGCCGCTAATCGACGTGCGTGCCCCGATCGAATTCGCCCAGGGGAGCCTTCCCGGGGCGGTCAACCTGCCGCTGATGGTCAACGAGGAGCGCCATCAGGTCGGTATCGCCTACAAGGAGCAGGGGCAACAAGCGGCGATCGCCCTTGGCGAGCGTTTAGTGAGCGGCGAGGTCAAGCGCGCACGTATTGCGGCCTGGCGCGAGTATCTGTCACGCCACCCGAACGCGGTTATTTACTGCTTTCGTGGCGGCCTACGCTCGCAGATCGCCAAGACGTGGCTTGCCGAGGAGGGCGTCGACGTGCCCCGTATTACGGGGGGCTGGAAAGAGATGCGCCGCACACTTTGCGAGCGTATCGACCAGGCCGCCGAGCAGCCCATGCTGGTGGTGGCGGGCTTGACCGGCTCCGCCAAGACGGTCTTGATCAACCGTCTCGCAAACGGTATCGACCTTGAAGCGTGTGCCAATCACAAGGGGTCGGCGTTTGGCCGTCAGGTCGAGGCGCCCACGACGCAGATCGATTTCGAACACGCCCTGGCGTCCCAACTGCTGAGCCGGCCCGACAAGCTGGTGATGGAAGACGAGTCGCGCCAGATTGGCAACGCCAACATCCCGCTCACCTTCTGGCACGCCATGGAAAAAGCGCCGCGCATCCGCGTCGAGATGCCGCTGGACTGGCGGCTGGATCAGCTTCGCCATGATTATATCGAAGCGCTGGAAGCGGCCTTCGTGGCCCGGTTCGGCTTCGAGCAAGGCCGCGCGCGAATGAAAGAGCAGCTTTCCAACAGCCTGAAGCGGCTGGCCAAGCGGCTGGGTAACGCCCGACTGCAGCGCCTTCAGCGCCTACAGGCGCTGGCGTTCGACGCCCACGACCGGGGCAACACCCAGGCCCACGAAGCCTGGCTCGGCCCGCTTCTGACCGAATACTACGACCCGCTCTACCGCTATCACTTGGAGCGGCGCCAGGACGCCCCGGCAGAGCTTCACGTGGGCGACTGGGAAAGCTGTCTGGACGCCGCCCGGCATTGGAGCGTCTAGGCGCGGGCCAGCCACTGCAGCATGACGCGATCAAGCAGCGGCGCCAGGTCGTGAAAGCGCTTGGGTATCTCCAGAATGGCCGCTTCGCTTTGCAGGTAGCGCTGGCCGGCGGCCGTGGCTGGTGCGGCGGGCGGGTACTCGAAAAGCTCGGTGGCGCTTTTGGCGGTGACCTCGAAGTGACACAAAAGCCCCACCACTCGCCCGGCGTCCCAGGCAAAGCCTTGAAGCGGCGCGGCGTCACTGCCGCCCAGCGGCAGGGCGGCATCCGGCAGGCTGAACACGTAGCGGTGCCACATGAACGCCTCGAAGCGCTCGGGAAGATCGAACGGGCTTTCCGGGGCGAGCGTCACGCCGTGCCAGCCGGTTTCCGGATAGGTGCCCGGGGCGATCACTGCCTCCAGCGCCTCGGCAATCCATAGCGCTCCCAGGCCGATGCCGAGCACCGGGCGCTGGCCGTCCAGGTAGCGGTTCAGAAGTTTTTTCTCCGCCCGGGCCCAGTCGGGTGGGGTTTGAATCAACTCATCCGGGCCGTCCAGCACGATGAGCGCGTCGCACTCGCCGGGGCGCGGGGTCAGCTCGCCGTCGAACAGATGAAAAACCGTATAGCTGTGGCCCATGCTGTCGAGCCAGTCGGTCAGGCGGGCGGGGCCGTGTTGCGGGCCGTGCTGTAGCAGATGAATATGCATGGTAATCTCCTCGCCGGCCGGTCGTCGCGTCATGGTCGCGTTTGCGAATGTGCGACGATAACGTATCGCCTTATCTTCACCAACACCGTTTTCACCGATATCTTTTTCATCCCTACCATTTTCACCGATATAAAGGCTCAGGAAATCAACATGGTGGCCAAACCCTCCGGATTTTATCAGCTTCTTCAAACGCTTCCGCTGACTGCCCAGCAGGCCTTCATGGCTGCGCTTTGCGAGCGCTTGATCCCCAACTATGCGCTGTACGAGCAAACCACCGGCCACGGCGACAGCCACACGCTTAAAACCGTGCTGAGCCTGGTGTGGGAGCGCCTGCAGGTGCCGGGTGCCAGCATCGACTTCGCCCGCCAGGCCGAGAAGCTGGCCGAGTGCGAGCCGCCGGAAGACGACGACAGCTTCGGCGCGCGACGAGCGCTGGATGCGGTGGTCGCGGTGAATGCGCTGCTCGATACGCTACAGGGCGACGCGGGGGAGGCGGTGCTGGATGTCAGCCGCACCTCGCGGGCCGGCGTGCGCGCCTTCATCGAGCTGACCGAAGGCGAAGTGGACGCCCAGAAGCTTGCGCTGATCATCCGCGACCACCCGCTCATGGAGGACGAAAACGACTTTCAGGACGCGGTGCTCGAGGCGGTCAGCGCGCCGCTCGACAGGGCCGCGCTCAAGGAGCTGCGCGTGCTCGGACGCAACGGCGGGGTCAGCAACCTGGGGCTGAGTCTGGAGGACGACGACGCCTGACACTTAAGCCAAACGCGCTTGAGTAAGGCAAAAAGCCCAGAGCGTTGCGGTGGCAAGGGCTCTGGGCAGGGGCGTGAGAAAGATGTGAGAGAGGCGTGAGGCGGATAGCGAAACCTGCGCTAAAGGCGCATTTCGATACCGCGCTCGGCCATGTAGCGCTTGGCTTCGGGAATGGTGTATTCGCTGAAGTGGAAGATGCTCGCCGCCAGCACCGCGTCGGCGCCGCCTTCGAGCACGCCATCCACCAGGTGCTGCAGGTTGCCCACCCCGCCGGAGGCGATCACCGGCACGCTCACCGCCTCGGAAATGGCGTGGGTCACGCCCAAATCGAAGCCGCTTTTGGTGCCGTCGCGGTCCATGCTGGTTAAAAGCAGCTCACCGGCGCCGAGTGCGACCATCTTCTTCGCCCACTCGACGGCGTCGAGCCCGGTGGGCTTGCGCCCGCCGTGGGTGAAGATTTCCCAGCGCGGCGCCTCACCTTCGTTTGATACCTTCTTGGCGTCGATGGCGACCACGATGCACTGGCTGCCGAAACGTTCGGCAGCCTCGAAGACGAACTCCGGATTGGTCACCGCGGCGGTGTTGATCGACACCTTGTCGGCGCCGGCGTTGAGCATGGTGCGAATGTCGTCGCAGGTACGGATACCGCCGCCCACGGTGAGCGGGATGAACACCTCGCCAGCGATGCGCGAAACCATGTCGACGGTGGTGGCGCGCTCGTCAGAGCTTGCGGTGATGTCCAGAAAGGTGATCTCGTCGGCGCCTTGCTGGTTATAGCGCTTGGCGATCTCCACCGGGTCGCCGGCATCGCGGATGCCGACGAAATTCACGCCCTTGACGACGCGGCCGGCGTCGACGTCCAGACACGGGATGATGCGCTTGGCCAGGCTCATGTTCGACCTCCGGTCAGTTCATCGCTCAGACGCTGGGCGTCGCGCACGTCAAGGCTCCCCTCGTAGATGGCGCGCCCGGTAATCGCCCCGAGAATGCCGCTGTCGGCGACGTCGCACAGCGCCTTGATATCGTCGAGGTTGGTCACTCCGCCGGAGGCGATCACCGGAAGGCCGCCTTCGCGGGCAAGCTCGGCGGTCGCTTCGATGTTCACCCCCTGCATCATGCCATCTCTTGCGATGTCGGTATAAACGATGCTGGAGACGCCGTCACCGGCGAAGCGCTTGGCAAGCTCGGTAGCCTTGATGGTGGAGACTTCCGCCCAGCCGTCGGTGGCCACGAACCCGTCCTTGGCGTCGAGCCCAACGATGATGTTGCCGGGAAAGGCGCGGCACATCTCGCCGACGAACTCGGGCTCCTTCACTGCCTTGGTGCCGATGATCACGTAGGAGACGCCGGCGCTCAAATAGTGCTCGATGGTGTCAGCGCTTCGAATGCCGCCGCCGATCTGAATCGGCAGGTTCGGGTAGGCGCGGGCGATGGCGGTGACCGCTTCACCGTTGACCGGTTTGCCCTCGAAGGCGCCGTTGAGATCCACCAGGTGTAGGCGGCGCGCGCCGGCCTCTACCCAGCGACCGGCCATGGCGACCGGGTCGTCGCCGTAGGAGGTCGAATCCTCCATGCGGCCCTGCTTCAAGCGTACGCACTGGCCGTCTTTGAGATCAATGGCGGGAATGACTAGCATGATGAATCCTCTCAGGGCGTCCAGGTAACGAAGTTTTCGAGCAGGCGAAGACCGGCCCGCGCGCTTTTTTCCGGGTGAAACTGCACGGCGAAGGTGGCGTCGCGCCCAATGGCCACGTGCGCCTTCACGCCGCCGTACTGGGTCGTACCGAACACGTGGTCGTCAACCGTGGCGTTGACGTAGTAGCCGTGCACGAAGTAGAAACGCTCGCCGTCCTCGATGCCTTCCCACAGCGGGTGGTCGTGGTGCTGGGTGAGCCGGTTCCAGCCCATGTGGGGCACCTTCAGGCGCTGCTCCTGCTCATCGCGCATATCCAGCGGGAAGCGGTCGACGCTGCCCTGGAAAAAGCCCAGGCAGTCGACGCCGCCGTTCTCCTCGCTTTTCTCCATCAGCATCTGCTGACCCACGCAGATGCCTAGAAGCGGCTTTGCCTGGCGGGTCAGAATATCGTCGACCAAACCGCGTAGCTCGGTGCGCTCAAGCTCGCCGATGCAGTCGCGAATCGCGCCCTGACCTGGCAGCACCACGCGGGTGGCGCCCAGAATACGGCGCGCATCGCGGGTGATGATGACGTTTTCGTGAGTTACGTGTTCAAGCGCCTTGGCCACGGAATGCAGGTTGCCCATTCCATAATCGATAACGGCAATGGTCATATTGCGCTCCTTACAGGGGTGGGCGGATAACGGTGGGCGAGGGCGTCTGGCGAGAAGCGCTCAGCATCAAAGCGTTCCCTTGGTCGAGGGCATTTTACCCGCCATGCGCGGGTCCTCGGAAAGCGCCATGCGCAGCGCCCGGCCAAAGGCCTTGAAGATGGTTTCCGCCTGGTGGTGGGCGTTTTCGCCCTTGAGATTGTCGATGTGTAGCGTTACACGGGCGTGATTGACGAAGCCGTGGAAGAACTCGCTGAACAGCTGTGTGTCCATCGACCCGATGTTTGCCCGCGTAAAGGTGGCGTTCATGAATAGCCCGGCGCGGCCGGAAAAGTCGATCACCACGCGCGAAAGCGCTTCATCGAGCGGAACGTAAGCGTTGCCGTAGCGCACGATGCCGCGCTTGTCGCCCACTGCCTTGTCGAACGCCTGGCCCAGTGTAATGCCCAAATCCTCGACCGTGTGGTGGTCGTCGATGTGCAGGTCGCCTTTGACGTCCATGGTGATGTCGATCATGCCATGACGCGCGACCTGATCCAGCATGTGATCAAGAAACGCCACGCCAGACTCGCCCTTCAAATGGCCTTCGCCGTCGAGGTCGATGGTAACGGTGATCTGCGTTTCGTTGGTGTCACGGCTGACCGTGGCAGTTCGCGCTGACATGTTGCATCTCCTGCGCTTGCGCGCATAGTGGGGCGGCGAGGCGTGAACGTCCACGCCCGACCTTGGACATAATAGCGAGCCAAACGGCCATTATAGAGAATCGATGACCCCATCCGCTACAATGCGCGAAAGGTCGCCGATTTCAGCGGGCAAGGGCGGCGCAAACGCAGCCAGGAGGATTGATCATGCCGGTGACGCTTTTGTATGTCGATCAGACCCGCTGGGAGGCGGACGGCGCCGTACGCCAGGACCTGGCGCGTATTTATGCCGATGCTCCCCTGGAGCGGATACGCACTCAGACGGTCACGCCGTTCATCGAGCAGCACCTGGCCCAGCCGCCGCGCCAGTTCTTCGCCTGCGCCCGGTTCAACGGCCATCTGCTGGGCGCGGTGGCCATCCATGAAGCTGATGATCGCGCCTGGTGGCTTTCGGAGCTTTGCGTGAAAAGCTCGGCCAGGCGGCGTGGCGTCGGCTCCCGCCTTATGGCACTGTTGGGCGAGCAGGCTAAAGAGGATGGTCGCACGCTTCGCATCGATGCCGGCTCGCTGCCGCTGGCCGATCGTATCCTGTTGTCCAAAATCGGCTATCGGCCTTTTTCTACGCCACAGGCGGCCGGTAGCGGTGCCTTGGGTGGCAGCGGTATTCATGAGTATGTCGAGCTAGACCCACAAGGGAACGGGTGATGAAACAGTTATTGCGTATTTTGCTGGCCGCGGTCGGCATTCTGGCCATGGTGGCCGTCGCCGCCGTGGTGTATGTCACCACCTTTTTGGATCCCGAGGATTTCAAACCGCGCCTGGTCGAGGTGGTCAAGGAGCAAACCGGGCTCAATTTGGCGCTGGAAGGGCCGATCACCTGGTCGTTCTACCCGCGCATCGGCGTCAGCGTCTCCCAAGCCCGCGCCTGGCTTCCCGAGCAGCCCGTCGAGGAGACCTCCTTCGCCGCCGTGGATAGCGCCGAGGTCAGCGTCGCCTTTGCCCCGCTGTTGCGCGGTGAAATCGCCATCGATGGCCTGACACTGGACAGCGTACGCCTGAACCTCGAGCGAGACGCCGACGGAGAAGGCAACTGGCAGCCGCTCGTGGAGCGCCTGGCCGAGCAGAACAGCGAATCCGCCGAAACCGTGCTGGCGCCGGCCAGCGCCGGGCCCCACGTCGACGCGGGCAATCTCTCGGTGGTGCTCAACATCGCAAGCGTTGAGGTGCGAAACGCCGACATTCGCTATCGCGATGCGCCCAATCAGGCGCTTTGGCGGCTGCAGTCGCTCGATATCAACGGCAGCAACGTCAACCCGTCGCGCGCGTTTCCGCTCAAGGCGATGTTCACCCTGACCCGGCACAACCGGCTGGACGCCGAAGCGCTCGAGCGCGCCCCGGCCTTTACCAGCGAAATGAGCCTCGAGACCCGCGTGCTGCTGGGCCTCGACGACGAACGCGTTACCTTCGAGAATTTTCAGCTCTCTACCCGCTCGACCACCGCAAGCGAAGAAGAGCCGCAGCAGCTCAGCCTAAAAGCCGCCGAAATGATTGGCTGGCTTGGTGAGCAGCGCTTTAGCGTCAGCGACGGGTTAATCGAAACCGGCCTGCGCCACCCGGAAAACTGGCAGGGGGGGCTGGCGATGGCGCTGGCGTTCGCCCTGGAAGGCGACTGGGGCGCGCAAACCGCGCAGCTTCGCGACGCCGAGCTCACTGGCCCCGATGGTTTGCGCCTGAGCGGCCATCTCAACGTCGAGCAGTTTTTGGACGCCCCGCAGTATCAGGGCCAGCTCAACGCCGCGCCCTTTACGCTGCGCCCCTGGCTTTCGCGCATGGGCGTGTCGCTCAACACTGCCAGTGAAGCCGCGCTGAGCGATGTCGCCATGACCAGCCCCATCGAGGGCAACCTCGAGCAGATCGCGCTGCCCCAGCTCTCGCTGGTGCTCGACAACAACACCTTTACCGGCGAGTTGGCCGCGGCGCTGGACGGCAGCGCCCTGCGTTTCGATCTTGCCGGTGATCACCTCGATCTGGATTACTACCTGCCGGGGCCGGTCACCGCTCAGCAGGCGAGTCACGGCCTCATTCGCCGCGCCTTCGCCCAGGAAGAGAACCCGCTGCTGCCCCAGGCGTGGCTTGCCGCGCTGGATCTGGAAGGCGACCTGGAAGTAGACCGGCTCGAGCTTGCCGGGCTCACCTTTGACGATACCCGGCTAGCGCTTCGCGGCGAGCAGGGCCTTCACCGGCTGACCGGGTTCGAGTCGCGCTTCTACGACGGCACGCTCGAAGCGACGGGCTCGATCGACGCCCGCGAGCCGGTACTCGCGTGGCAGCTCGCGCCCACTATCAGCGGCGTGCAGGTCGCGCCCATGATCGAGGCGTTCAGCGAAGAGCAGTCGCCGCTTCGCGGGCGCTTCAACCTGCAGGGCGAGCTCACCACGCGCGGCAACACGCGCGACGTGCTGACCAGTAACCTCAACGGCGAGCTCGACGCGCGCCTCAACGACGGCGCAATCCTGCAAACCAACATTTCGCAGCAGGTGTGCGAGCTCGTCGCCAAACTCGAAGGTGAGGGCACGCTACGCGACTGGAATCCGGATACCCGCTTCGATCGTTTCGACGCCACCTTCAACGTGCGCAACGGCGTCGTGACCAGCGACGACCTGATGGTGACGCTGCCGGGCATCGACATGCAGGGCAGCGGCGAGCTGAACCTCACCAGCATGAACTTTCTGACTCACGCCAACGCCCGGCTGGTGGATACCGCCGACGCCGCCTGCAACGTCAACCCGCGCCTTCAAGCGCTGGCGCTGCCGGTACTGTGCGAAGGCCACCTCGATGACGACAAGTCTCAGTGGTGCCGGCTCGACCGTGACGCCTTCCAGGCTTCAGTCGTGTCGCTCTTGCAAGACGAGGCCGGCGCGCAGATCGAAGAGCGCCTTGGCGAGACCCTGGACGGGCTCAACGACCGCCTCGGCGAAGAGAACGTGCGCGAACTGCGAAACGGCATTCGCAGCCTCTTCGACTGATTGCTCTATCCTTTTGGAGCGCCGGCCTCTGCGCCGGCGCTTTTTTTCCTGCATTACCCGCGGAGTGTTTTCACCCCATGGCCGAGACGCCGACGCCGTGTTTGACGGCTTTTGAGTTCCAACGCCGGCTGCTGGCCTGGTTCGACCAGTACGGCCGCCACGACCTGCCCTGGCAGTCGCCGCGCAGCGCCTACCGCGTGTGGATTTCCGAGATCATGCTGCAGCAAACCCAGGTCACGACCGTCATTCCCTACTTCGAGCGCTTCATGGAGCGCTTCCCCACGCTAATCGCACTGGCCAACGCCGACCAGGACGAGGTGCTGCACCTATGGACCGGGCTTGGCTACTACGCCCGCGCCCGCAACCTGCACAAGGCCGCCCAAACCGCGCGTGACGAACACGAAGGCGAGCTGCCCGTCGAGAGCGTCGAGGCGCTTATGGCGCTGCCCGGTATCGGCCGCTCGACCGCGGGCGCCATCATCGCCCAAAGCCAGGGCGCTCGCGCGCCCATTCTGGATGGCAACGTCAAACGCTCGCTCACAAGGCTTCACGCCGTGCCCGGCTGGCCCGGTAAGCCCGCCGTCGAGCGCGCGCTGTGGTCACTAGCCGACTACTTTACCCCCTTTGATCGCCTTGCCGACTACACCCAGGCGATCATGGACTTCGGCGCCACGCTCTGCACCCGCGCCCGGCCGGACTGCGTGATCTGCCCGTTCAACGACGTGTGCGCTGCCTATAAAGAGGGGGCGCCGCAGCGCTATCCCGAGTCCAAGCCGAAAAAGACCTTGCCCACCCGCGACACGCTGATGCTGGTGCTGCGCGACGAAGAGGGCCGCGTATGGCTCGAGCAGCGCCCGTCGACCGGGCTTTGGGGCGGGCTTTGGAGCTTGCCCCAGTTCGACGACCGCGCCGCGCTCAGCGATTGGCTCGAGGCCTTTACCGACAGCGCGATTATCGAGCCTGCGCTTCCCGGCTTTACCCACACCTTCAGCCACTTTCGTTTGGCGATCATCCCGCAGCCGGCGCGCTGCGCAGGAATCAGCGGCGTGCGCGAGAAGGGCGTCTGGTTCGACCCGATGGACCCGCCGGCGCTGGGCCTGGCCGCGCCGGTCAAATCGCTTTTGAAACAGCTCGCGCCGTTTTCGCTTGATCCCACCCCGGGGCCCTGACCCATACTCAGGGGCAACTCACCCATCAAGGAGCACCTTCATGAGCAACACCGTTTTCTGCCGCAAGTACCAGCAGGAACTCCCGGCACTCGCCTTTCCGCCGCTGCCCGGCAAGAAAGGCCAGGAGATTCAGGCCACGGTTTCCCAAAAGGCTTGGGAAGAGTGGCAGGCGCTTCAGACCCGCCTGATCAATGAAAAGCATCTCAACATGCTCGAGCCGGAATCGCGCCAATACCTGATGACGCAGATGGAGCGCTTTCTGGACAACGAAGACACCGACCAGGCCGAAGGCTACGTGCCGCCCAGCCAGCCCTAAAGGCCACTCCAGCGCCCGCCGGGCGGGCGTTTGCCGGCCTAGGCCGGGCAGGGCGAAAAGAGCGGGGTGTGCCCTAACCTCGTGAACGGAAAGAAAGTTTCACAAAGGTGTTGACGAAAAGCGGCGTTTTTAGTTTAATACGCACCGTTGGCAGCGGCCAGATAGCTCAGTTGGTAGAGCAGGGGATTGAAAATCCCCGTGTCGGCGGTTCGATTCCGTCTCTGGCCACCACACTGCTGGGGTATCGCCAAGTGGTAAGGCACCGGTTTTTGGTATCGGCATTCCCAGGTTCGAATCCTGGTACCCCAGCCATTGCCAACAAGATTTCTTGTTGACTGACTCGCTTCACGCAAGCCAGTCAAATGTTCAAGAAAACGTGAAGCGCCGACATAGCTCAGTTGGTAGAGCAACTGACTTGTAATCAGTAGGTCCCGGGTTCGACTCCTGGTGTCGGCACCATTTAAAACAATGGTAAAGCTAAAACGTTAAAGAACACGAAAAGCCGCCTTATAAGGCGGCTTTTTTGTATGCGCAATTCATGCCCTTCAAGCGATAAACCCTCCTGCACGAATGTTTCTTCTCCTCTCGCGGTTTTGGAAGGTCGCTAAAGATAACGCCTTATCTTAGTGTAATCAGTGTGTCTGCGGCGCTTTCAAGCGCTTGTGTAGCCCACGCCTACGAGTCCACCTATCAGGTTTTCAGTCGTCCTCAGAAGCCCGATATACCCCCATTTTGACTCTGTTTCGTCTACGATTGTGTGATATCTTCGAGTTGAATCTTAATTAGCCTCTGTGCTGGTCTTCGGGAGCCAATGTGGGATAGCTAACCATTTGCTAAAAGTGGCCGAAGAACACGCTATGGCTGATGACAGGCGAGACGAACGAGGAATGCGGTCAAGTGAGCCCCTGGATCGAGAGGGCGCGAAGCATGTTGAAGAAAGCGGGGACAGATACCGATTATCAAAGCGGGCAGTGAATAACTGGTTTCACAGCGGCAAGGGTTGTGGGTAAGGGGGCAAGGGGGATGGGAACAGGAGAAGCAGCACAAGACCTATTTAGTCATCTTATAAAATTGGCCATCCTGTTCGCTGGGGTGGCCATTTTGTATATATGGCTTGAAAACAAATTACTAAAGAAGCTCAAGAAAAAAAGAGGTAAACGATAATGCAAGGGAATGACCAGAGTTTTGCTAACGCATGGGGAGAGCTTGAGGCAAGCTTGCAGCAAGTCTTGTACTACGCGCTGCTAAGCGATCTTTTTATGTTTATAGCAATATCAGTTTTTGTTGGTTGCTGTTGTGTAATCGCGGTGAACTTTAAACGATATGTTAGTGAAAGCTCTAAAGTTAAACGGGTAGAAAAACAGTATTATTCAATTCGTACTGAGCGTGAAAGACTTGAGGCTAAAAAGTTAAAGCTCGAACTCGGGCTAATTGACGATATAAATAAGCTAACCTCATAAAAACTAAACAGGTGAGTTGCTATGAACAAGAAAGATGTAGTTGTTATGGGGTCTAATGAGCCTCAGAAAAAAACAGCTTTTATAGTCACACCTATCGGAAATGATAATACGAGTGTGAGAAGGGCGACAGATGGCTTAATAAAGTCTGTGCTAGAGCCAGTTCTTTTAGAGTTTGATTATGAGTCAAAAGCCTCACATCAAGAAAATGATTTAGGCTCAATATCGGTAAAAGTAATAAAGCATTTGCTAGAAGATGATTTAGTTATTGTTAATCTTTCTCACTTAAATGCTAACGTGATGTATGAGTTAGGAATCAGGCATGCTACTGGGAAGCCAGTAATCCTTATCTCTGATAAAGATACCGAGCTTCCATTCGATACAAGAGATCAAAGAACCATATTTTATAGCAATGATATGATGGGCGGCATTGAACTAACAAAGCGTTTACACGCAATTCTAAGCGATGAGCAGAAGTTGTTAAGTAATGAAAGTAATCCTATATATATGGCGGCTTATGATAGTGTTGTTACAAAATCAATTATGGATAAAGTTAATAAAGCTAGTGTTAGTAGTGAAGAAAAAGATTTAGTTGAGCTTGTCTTAAGCAAAATGGATAAGATAGAGAAAAATATTAATGGTAGACATGCTAATTATCCTATAAATGAAAGTAAATTTGATGGTGTTTTTTCATCTTTTATAAGTTATGTAAAAAACTCTATTGATAATTTAGGCTTTATTCGACATAACGGGTATTTATATGCAGGCTGTGACTTTAAAACTATATTGGATATATCCAGTAAAGAATTAATGAAAGAAGGTTTTGTCGTAGGTGATACATATGAGTTTGAGGGTGTTTACGTATTAAAAGTGAAAAGTTCCGATGTTCAAGAGGCATTCAAGTTTGAAAGAATTATAAGAGAGAACATATTGCCATTCTGATGGCACGACAGTGTCCACAGAAACATGCCAAAACGATTTTTCGACTGTACGTAAGTGACTGAATAATGCGTTTTTGTGCTAGTGTGTGCCGCTAGGGCAGGTTCTTGTAATCAGTAGGTCCCGGATTCGACTCCTGTGTCGGTACCATTGAAAATTTTTACAAAGCAAAGCGTTACAGAACATGATTAAGCCGCCCTTAGGGGCGGCTTTTTCGTATGTGTCTACAAAGTGTCCACGGTGTGGATACCCCATCTTTCAGTTTCAGAAAATTTCGACGTGCGATTCATGGTCGCGATAAATCACGGCCACCACCAAAGATTGGGCGCTCCTTTCATGGCCGTACTGAGCGCTCGCTGGTACATCCGAGTTAAATGCGTTAAAAAATCCCAAAAGCAAAGGAGGGCGAGTATGCAGTGGAAAAAAGCATTGGTGATGAGCGCGGTATATCTATGTTCCGGAGCCGCTATAGCCGATATGCCAGAGCAGTATGAAACCGTGGAAGAACTGATGGAGGCCCATCAGGATTACACGGCTGCAAACCACACCTTCCATATGTGGTTCCCTCAATATCCTCGTTTTCGGCTTTCGAGCTTAACGACCGCGAACGAGCCCGAAAGCGTCACCTACTATAACAACTGGCGTGCGGCGGCTTATGGGATCTATGACGTCTTTGCGCATACGTCCATACCGCGCGTGACCGTCACCGCTGTACCTTATCGGGAGGCGTCTTCTGAAAAAGCCGATGACGACGACTTTTTGAACGATTACTCCATCCTCATTCAGATAGACCGCGACCAGGCGCTCGACGCCCTTTCAGGGCTTATCGACGTGGACTCGCTGACCGCTGTGAAGACCAAAACCGAGCAGGGCTGGGAGTGGTCCGAAGACTTTCTCGACGTCTACTACGAAGACAGAAGCCCCGGACTCGACGCGCTGATCGCCGAGTTAAAACCTTACTGTAATAACGCTTGTGAATAGCCCTGTGAACGGCCGTTTCATGACACGCCTGGCGTTGGCCTAAGGGTTCAGGCCAACGCTCTCAAAACCTAAATCTTGATGTCGTAGTCGACGTACTTGTGCATCAACTCATCGTAGGTGCCGTCTTCCTTGATGGCGCGCAGCGCCTGATTGAACTGCTCGGCCAGGGCTTCGTTGCGGCGGTTGAAAGCGGCCGCCACGCCGTGGCCAAAGTAGCTTTTGGGTTCGCGGACCAGGTCTGAGCTGGTCACGAACTCGCTTTCATCGCCGTTCACGTTGAGCGAGGAAAGCGCGAGAGGGTAGTACATGAACGCGGCATCCAGGCGGCCCGCCCTCATATCCACCGCGATGTCCTCTCCCGTGGTGTAGCGGGTCACGTCGACCAGGTCACCGTACGTATCGGTAATGTACTCATCGCGGATGGTTCCCCGTTGTACGCCCACCTTGAGTCCGTTCAGCGCGTCGCGGTCGTTAACATCGATCTCGTGTCCTTCGGCGGTCACCCATACGCTGGGATTGCTGTAGTACGGTTCGGAAAACAGAATGCGCTCCTGACGCTCTTCCGTAATCGCCATGGACGACATCACTACGTCGTACTTACGCGCCATCAGGCCCGGGATGATGCCATCCCAGTTCTGCTCCACCCACTCGCACTCACGTTCGATACGTCGGCATACTTCGTTACCCAGATCGACTTCGAAGCCGGTGATGGTGCCGTCAGGCAGGCGGTATTGAAAAGGTTCGAACGGCACATCCACCGCTATCCGTAAAGGATCATCGGCGTACGTTGGCGCGCCAACGGCGAGCGATGCCAACAGGGCAACCACACAAACGGGTCTGCGTAACATGGGCCTATCCTCGTTATAGTCGTTATGAGAGCTGGCTGAATAAGTTATCACGCTAATTTTTGAGTCGCCATGCTCGAAAAGGCAAGCCTCTTTTCAGGTGCCGCTAGTCGCTTACCGATGAAGCAACACCACGATACCGGCAGTGCAGCTCATATACCGCCCGAGCCAGCGCCTCATCCGGCCCGCTGACCGGCATTTTCGGCGCTACCTGCTCGATGGTCAGCGGCGCCACCGGCGGACTTTCGAGCCCCCACGCTTTGTGCCAGGCAGCAAGCTGTTTGGAAGAGCTGGCGTAGACGATGGGGCCAAGGCCGGCCCAAGCGTGGGCGGCGGCGCACATGGGGCAGTGTTCACCGGAGGTGAACACCGTAGCCGTGCGCCGCGCTTCAGCGTCCAGGTGCTGCGCTGCCCAGCGGGCGAGCTCGAATTCCGGGTGCTGGGTGGCGTCAACGCTGTTGATCTGGTTTCGGGCCTCGCGCAGCACAACGCCCTGCGCGTCGGCGAGCACCGAGCCAAAGGGCTCGTCGCCGGCCTCGAGGGCCTGCTCGGCGAGGGCGACGGCGCGCTGGAGTAACTGATGGCGCTGGGTGGCATTCATGGAAAGCTCCTGTTCGAACGGGCCATTAGGCCAAGCGTAGCACCTGAGCGTTGCCTTGAAGCGAAGGGGGCGATTTCGACCCGCACGTTGGGATATTTCGACTATCTTTCATGTTCCACCGCGAGCTTGGGGTTGGCTCTCCAGCCTTGCGGTAAAGGCTTCAAAAGCGCTTGGCCACACGTGGGCAAGGTCGTTGAGGAGCGGTTGGCGAACAGGATGTTTACCTCGATAGATCAAAAGGAATCGAAGACCCCATGACTCAAACACACACGCCCGAAACCCTTATCCAGCGTAGCGTCGAGCTGGCGCTTAATAACGTCGAATCAGGGGGAAAACCCTTCGCCTGCATCGTCGTGGATCGACACTCCGGCGAGATCGTGCATGAAGCGACCAATCAGGTGTCGCAAAGCGGTGATCTCACCGCGCATGCCGAGATAACCGCCATCCGTGAGCTGGCCTCCAAGGGTAGAACCGATCTTAACGGGTGCGATGTCTACATTACCGCTTACCCGTGCCCCATGTGTCTTGGGGCGCTGTATTACGCGGCCCCGGAACAGGTGTACTTTGCCGCCACGCGCGAGCAGGAAGGCGAGCACTACGAAGACGGCGGGCGCTACATGACGCTCGAAACGTTTTATGACGAGTTCGCCAAACCCATTGCCCAGCAGAACCTGCCTTTCACGCAGATGAGCGTCGAGGACCCCACGGCGCCGTTTCGGCTCTGGACTCATCGCCATAAGGGCTGAAATCGGCAGTGGCCAAGCGCTGCTGGCCACTGTTGCTTGAAAATGTTGCCCGGGTAGCGAGGCGCTGTCCGGACGCTGTAACTAAGGAGAGGGCGGCTTGCGCCCTCTGCGTCGCCAAGTGGCGATGAGCGCTACAAGCAGGCAGGTCAGCGCCGGCGCCAGTACGTCCAGTATCGAATCCAGGTGCCACCCTTTGTACACACCTTCGAACAGGCCCACCGGCTGGGTCTGGCCCCACTCCCAGCCGCGCGCAACGGCCAGCCGGTACTCGTGCTGGGCGATCTCGTGGCCCAGAAACATCGCCACGGCCAGCGCCCCGGACACCCACAGCGTGACGCGAGGCAGCAGCGCGAGCAGAAGCTGAATGCCGAGGCCGATCAGCACGTGTTCCAGGTGGCTCATGTTCATAAGACGACCGTTAACGGTGAGGCAGGCTTCAGGCATCAATGCGATCACACAGTGAAAGGCATTCGGGTGACATGAAGCGCCGGGATAAAGATGTTGAAAGCATCGCGTGCAATCGGTTCGCCTGATCCATGTGCTTGGCGGGCGCCGCACGATACAAAAAAACCGGCTCCTGAAAGAGCCGGTTGCGTGATGGAAGCGAGCCTCAGGAGTTAAAGCGCTTCGATCTTAGACTTCTGCTCTTGCAGCAGCGTTTTGGCCGACTGGAACTCGGCGAGCTTGGCGCGCTCTTTGTCGATGACCGCGGCCGGCGCCTTGGCGGTGAAGCCTTCATTACCCAGCTTCTTCTCGACGCCGCCGATCAGCTTGTCCTGCTTCTCGATCTCTTTGTTCAGGCGCGCAAGCTCCGCGTCCTTATCGATGAGATCCGCCATCGGCACCAGCACTTCCATATCGCCGACCAGTTGGGTGGCGGACAGCGGCGCCTCACTCGGGTTGGCAAGCCAGGTCACGCTTTCGAGCTTGGCCAGTTTCGACAGGAATAGGCGGTTGTTATCGAGGCGCTCCGCGTCCGCCGGCTGGCCCTTGGTGAGCAGCACGTCCAGCGGCTTGCCCGGGGCGATGTTCATCTCGGCGCGGATGTTGCGCACGGCGATGATCACACCCTTGAGCCACTCGATGTCGCGCCCGGCCTGCTCGTCGATGCGGCTTTCGTCCGCCTGCGGCCAGGCTTGCGTCATGATCGAGGCGTCACCGCCCGGATGACGGCCGGCCAAGGGGGCCACGCGCTGCCAGATCTCTTCGGAAATGTAGGGCATCATCGGATGCGCCAGGCGCAGGATGGTTTCGAGCACGCGCACCAGCGTACGGCGAGTGCCACGTTTGGCCTCGAGCGTGGCACTTTCATCCCACAGTACCGGTTTGGAAAGCTCCAGATACCAGTCGCAGTACTCGTTCCAGACGAACTCGTAAAGCGCCTGGGAGGCGTGGTCAAAACGATACTCGTCCATCGCTTTGGTAACCTGGGCCTCGGTCTTTTGCAGCTCGGAGATGATCCAGCGGTCCGCCAGCGAGAGCGTCACGGCTTCGTCACCGGCGCCGCAGTCTTCGCCTTCGGCGTTCATCAGCACGTAGCGCGAGGCGTTCCACAGCTTGTTGCAGAAGTTGCGGTAGCCGTCCAGACGGTTCATGTCGAACTTGATGTCGCGCCCGGTGGTGGCCTGGGACAAAAACGTGAAGCGCAGCGCGTCGGTGCCGTGGGGCTCGATGCCGTCCTTGAACTCGTCCTTCGTCGCCTTGGCGATCGCCTTGGCTTTCTGCGGCTGCATCATGTTGCCGGTGCGCTTTTCCAGAAGCGCGTCAAGGCTGATGCCGTCGATCAAATCGATCGGGTCGAGCACGTTGCCCTTGGATTTCGACATCTTCTGGCCTTGGCCGTCGCGCACCAGGCCATGCACGTAGACGGTCTTGAAGGGCACCTCGCCGGTGAACTTGAGCGTCATCATGATCATCCGGGCAACCCAGAAGAAGATGATGTCGAAACCGGTCACCAGCACGCTGGTGGGGTGGAAGGTCTCGAGTTCCGGCGTCTTCTCCGGCCAGCCCAGCGTGCCGAAGGTCCAGAGGCCCGAACTGAACCAGGTGTCCAGCACGTCCTCGTCCTGTGTCAGCGTGATATCGCCGCCCAAGCCGTGTTTCTCGCGAGCTTCCTCTTCGGTGCGCGCCACATAAACGTTGCCCTGCTCGTCGTACCAGGCGGGAATGCGGTGACCCCACCAGAGCTGGCGCGAGATGCACCAGTCCTGCAGGTCACGCATCCAGGCGAAGTACATGTTCTCGTAGTTCTTCGGCACGAACTGGATGTCGCCGTTCTCGACCGCCTCGATGGCGGGTTTGGCGAGCTGATCGACGGCCACGAACCACTGATCGGTCAACAGCGGCTCGATGACATCCCCGGAGCGGTCGCCATAGGGCAGGGTGTTGTTGACGCTTTCCACCTCGACCAGCAGGCCGAGGGCATCCATGTCGGCGACGATCTGCTTGCGCGCTTCAAAACGATCCAGGCCTGCGTACTTGGCGGGCAGGGTGGCGTCTTCGTTCGGCTGGGGCTGGCCCTTGAGATCGAAGATCTCGGCGCGCTCCAGAATGGTCGCATCCTTGGAGAACACGTTGATCAACAGATGGTTCTGGCGCTTACCGACTTCGTAGTCGTTGAAGTCGTGGGCCGGCGTGATCTTGACGCAGCCCGAGCCCTTTTCCATGTCCGCGTGCTCGTCCGCAACGATCGGAATGCGCCGGCCCACTAGCGGAAGCTCGATGAACTGACCGATCAGCGAGGCGTAGCGGGCGTCGTCCGGGTTCACCGCCACGCCGGTATCGCCTAAAAGCGTTTCCGGGCGAGTGGTGGCGACGACGATATGATCGTGGCCGTCGGCGGTTTGCACGCCGTTGGCCAGCGGGTAGCGGAAGTGCCAGAAGCTGCCCTGCTGCTCCTTGTTCTCGACTTCCAGATCCGAGATCGCAGTGTGCAGCGTCGGGTCCCAGTTGACCAGGCGCTTGCCGCGATAGACGAGCTTCTCCTCATGCAGGCGCACGAAGACTTCCTGCACCGCCTTGTAGAAGCCGTCGTCCATGGTGAAGCGCTCGCGCGACCAGTCAACGCTGGCGCCCATGCGGCGCAGCTGGCGGGTAATGTGGCCGCCGGACTCCGCCTTCCACTCCCAGATCTTGTCGGTGAACGCCTCGCGCCCGAGATCATGGCGCGTCTTGCCCTCTTCGGCGGCGACCTTGCGCTCGACCAGCATCTGGGTCGCGATCCCCGCGTGGTCGGTGCCCACCTGCCAGAGCGTGTTGTTGCCCTGCATCCGTTTCCAGCGCGTCAGGGTATCCATGATGGTGTCCTGGAACGCGTGGCCCATGTGCAGGCTGCCGGTCACGTTGGGCGGCGGAATCATGATGGAGAAGGGCGCGCCCTGGCCTGACGGCGCGAAGCGGTTGTCCGCTTCCCAGCGCGCGTACCAGCGGGTTTCGATCTGTTCGGGTTGGTAGGTCTTTTCCATGGAGCGACTCACAAACGATGCCTTCTCGAGCCACGCCCGAGGTAAGCATGAAATTCATAAAGGGAGCGAAAAATGGCGGCCAGTATAGCGCGATATGGAGGTGGGCGTCAGGCGTGCGTCCCCAGCAGAAACTCGGTGACGTTGCGCACCAGCACCTCGGGTGAACGTTCAGCGGCCGCTTTCAGCCTGCCCAGAGAAGCAAGGGTATGTGCCAAGGTAATTGTCCAACAGTCTGTTGGACAATTACCTTGCTTAACCAGGCCCTAACTCAAAACGGTATCAGCCGATCTTGTGCGGCACCACCTCGTGGCCAAGCTCCTTGTAACGCTGCCAGCAGGCGCGCTTGGCGATGAGCACCTGCTGGTGCTGGTTGATGATCTCCGCTACGCGGGTAAAGCGCTCGATACCCTCGGGAATCTCCGGGTGCAGGTTCAAAAGCGCGGTCTCTTCACGGGGGGAAGGCAGTTCGCCAAAGCCAAGCGTGATGGGGACGCTCGCGGCCAGGTCGCTGCCTTCGATCGCGTGGGGCAGGTAGGCATCATCGCGGAAGGTCCAGAGCGCGTCGTCGGCCTGTTCGGCGAGTGCCTGGTCTTCACAGTGCAGGTGCAGCCGGTAGCCCTTGCGGTGGATGGTGTCTGCCAGTTTGCAGGCAAAGGCGAGCCGCGCCTCCAGGGTGGTGTCCTGAAGAATGTAGAAGTCGATTCGCGCCATGGGGCTTCTGCCTTGCAAGGGTCGGTAGGAGTGAAGCGCCGCCGCGCGAGGCGGCGGCGGGAGGGGTTACACCAGTTGGGTCAGCCAGCCGTGTTTGTCGTCGCTGCGGCCATACTGGATGTCCAAAAGCGCCTTGCGGATGCGCATGGCCACCTCGGAACCACCGTCGCCCTTAACGCGGATGCGCTCGTGCTCGGTTACCAGCTCGCCTACCGGGGTGATGACCGCGGCGGTACCGCAGGCGAACACCTCGGTGATCTCGCCGGACTCGGCGCCTTCGCGCCACTCGTCGATGCTGATGGGGCGCTCTTCCGGCGTCAGGCCCATGTCTTTAGCCAGCGTGAGCACCGAGTCGCGGGTCACGCCTTCGAGGATGGTGTCGGTCAGGCGCGGGGTGACCAGGCGGCCATCCTTGTAAACGAAGAACAGGTTCATGCCGCCAAGCTCTTCGAGCCACTTGCTCTCGGCGGCGTCCAGAAACGCGACTTGGCCGCAGCCGTGGCTTTCGGCTTCCTTTTGCGCGGCAAGCGAGGCCGCGTAGTTGCCGCCGCATTTGGCAAAGCCGGTGCCGCCGGGGGCGGCGCGCTTGTAGGTCGACGACAGCCAGATCGACACCGGATTCACGCCGCCCTTGAAGTAGGAGGCCGCGGGTGAGGCGATAACGTAGTAGTCGACCTCGTGGCTCGGGCGCACGCCAAGAAACGCCTCCGAGGCGATCATGAACGGGCGCAGGTACAGGCTGCACTCGTCGGCGTCGCTTTGCGGCGTGGGCACCCAGGCGCTGTCCTGGGCGAGCAGCGCCTGAACCGAACCGATGAAATCCTCATCCGAGAGTTCGGGCAGGGCCAGGCGGCGGGCACTACGGCGCATGCGCTCGGCGTTTTTCTCCGGGCGGAAGGTCCAGACCGAGCCATCTGCGTGGCGGTAGGCCTTGATACCCTCGAAGATTTCCTGGCCATAGTGCAGCACCGCGGCGGCCGGGTCCAGCGTGAGCGGGCCGTAGGGGCGCACCTGGTGGCCGTGCCAGTCGGCGTCGACGGTCCAGCGGACGTGGGCCATGTGGTCGGTGAAGTGGCGGCCGAACCCCGGGTTTTGAAGAATGCTTTCGCGAATGTTCTCCGCCGTGGGCAGGTTGGACGGCAGGATTTCGAAACGATTGGCTGAACTGGCAGTGGGCACGGCGTGTGGTCTCCGCAAAATACCCCCGCAGGGGCTGACATTAAAAAGAGGGAAGGCGCCCGGGCTTGCGGGCGCCTTATGGCCTTCAGGTTTAACGGTTGTGATCGCGAAAGGCAACCGTTAGGCGATCGAGGCGGGTTATTTCACCCCGGTTTCGATCTGGGCATCGGTTTCGCGATCCAGCAGGTACTGGGTCAAAAGCCCGACCGGCCGACCGGTGGCGCCTTTCTGCTTGCCCGAGTGCCAGGCGGTGCCGGCAATATCCAGGTGCGCCCAGGGGAAGTGATCGGCAAAGCGCGAGAGAAAACACGCCGCGGTGATCGTCCCCGCCGGGCGCCCGCCGATGTTGGCCAGATCCGCGAAGTTGGAGTCGAGCTGCTCCTGGTACTCGTCCCAAAGCGGCAGATGCCAGGCGCGATCCCAGGCGCCTTCGCCGGCTTCCAGCACGTCGAGGGCCAGGTCGTCGTCGTTGGATAAAAGCCCGGTGGCGTGGTGGCCCAGGGCAACGATAGCGGCACCGGTGAGCGTGGCGATATCGATGACGCTGGCAGGCGTAAAGCGCTCGGCGTAGGTGAGCGCGTCGCACAGCACAAGGCGCCCTTCGGCGTCGGTGTTGAGCACTTCCACCGTCAGGCCCTTGAGCGTTTTGACGATATCGCCGGGCTTGGTCGCCGCGCCGTCGGGCATGTTCTCGGCGGCGGCGACGATGAACACTGCGTTGATCTTCGGCTTGATCTCAAGCACCGCCTTGACGGTGCCGAACACGCCGGCCGCGCCGCCCATGTCAAACTTCATCTCGTCCATGCCCTCGCCGGGCTTGAGCGAAATGCCGCCGGTATCGAAGGTGATGCCCTTGCCAACCAGCACGTGCGGCGCCTCGTCGGCATCTTCGGCGCCCTGGTAGCGCATCACGATCAGCCGCGAGGGCTCAACGCTTCCCCGGCCGACGGAAAGCAGCGCGCCGGCGCCGAGCGCCTCTTCGTCCAGAATCTCGACCGATAATGCGCCTTTGGAATCCCGCCCCAGGGTTTCGGCCTGCTCGGCCAGGTAGCGCGGTGTACAGACGTTGCCTGGAAGATTACCCAGCGTACGCGTGAAGTTGATGCCCTGGCCGATAGCCGTGCCGACTCGCGCGCCGTATTTGGCGCTTTCCACCTCGGCGCTGTCGGTAACGATCAGGTGAAGCGCGGTCAGCGTCGCCTTCGGTGCCGGCTGGGATTTGAACTGGTCGAAGCGATAAAGCGCGCGCTCGGCGGCTTCCAGCGTCTTGCGTGCCTTCCAGGCGGTGTCGCGCTCAAGTACCACGTCGGTAAAGGCCACGCTCGCATCGTCGATGGGCAGCTTTACCAGCGCCGTCATGGCGGCGTCGAGCGCCTTGAGAAAGGCCGCTTCCTGGCATTTTTCGCGCGCGCCAAGGCCCACTAGCAAGAGCCGCTCGGCGCCCAGGCCCGGGGCGAAGGGAATCAGTTGAACGTTACCCAGAGCCGCATCGAAGTCGCCGCGTTCGAGGAGTTGACCGATCAGCCGCTCGCTCGCGTCGTCGAGTTTCGCCACACACGGCAGTAACTCGCTATCTTTATAGACGGGCAGCACCAGGCAGGCCGTCTCGGCTTTGGCGGGATTGGCCGTTTGAACGGAAAATTCCATGACGTCTCCAACAAGACAAGCATCGAGGGATTCGCGATAATACCGCGATCGTACGTCGCTATCGTACGCTGGATTAGTGTACCCAAGCCATGGGCTCATTGCATGGCAACCTTGCAGGACTGGCCGGAGAGCGCGTTGATTTTATTTCGGTACTTGACTCGTGAAGTGTTACTCACCATGTCGGCGGTCGCCGGCATTTTGCTGCTGGTCATCATGGGTAGCCGCTTTATTCGCTACTTCGCCGATGCCGCCGAAGGCGACTTCCCGGTCACCATTCTGGGCAGTTTGATGTTCTATCATTTGCCAGGATTCATGGAGCTGATCCTGCCGTTGGCGTTCTTTCTCGGCATCCTGCTCGCCTACGGCCAGCTCTACATGAACAGCGAAATCACCGTGATGGTCGCCTGCGGCATGAGCCCCACGCGGCTTTTACGCGTGACGCTGTTGCCAGCGTCGATCGTGGCCATTCTGGTGGGGCTTTGCAGCCTGTGGCTGACCCCGGCGGGTTCGCTTCTGACCGAGGCGACCATCGAAGAGCAGCAGAGCCGCCTCGACGTGTCGGTGCTGGCGCCGGGGCGCTTTCAATCCTTTGGCAGCGGGCGCACCGCCTACATCAGCGGCTTCAGCGATAACGGCAACCGCATGCAGGAAGTGCTGGTCCACGAGCAGGCCCAGGCCGAAGAGGGCACGCACAGCTACGTAACCCGGGCGCGCTCGGGGTATCAGGAAACCAGCGTCGACACCGGCAGCCGCTTTCTGGTGCTGGAAGAGGGCGAGCGCTACGGCGTTACCCCCGGCGTGCAGGCAGCGGAGCGGCTGGTGTTCGATCGCTATACGCTGCGTCTGGGCCTGAGCCGCGACCGCCAGGAGCTCGACTCGCTGGAGTTCGCCACGACGCCGGAGCTTTGGCGCGATCCCGCCCCCCGCGCCCAGGCGCAGTTTCAGTGGCGCGCCGGGCTTCCGCTGATGGTGTTCGTGCTGGCGCTTCTGGCCCAGCCGCTTTCTCAGGTCAATCCGCGCCAGGGGCGCTTTGCCAAGCTCTTGCCCGCGGTCTTTTTGTACGTCGCCTATTTGAGCCTGCTGCTGGCCGCGGTGGACGCCATCGGCAGCCAAACGCTTGCCGCTACGATCGGCGTGTGGCCCGTTCACGGGCTGTTCTTGCTTCTGGGGGGCCTGCTGATCTGGCGCTCGCAACGTAAAGGAATGCGCTAATGTTTAGTGCCTTGAACCCTTTCGATCGACTGGATCGCTACATTGCCCGCAACGTGTTGGGCGCCATCATCATCGTGCAGTTCGTGCTGCTCGGTCTCGATATCACGATCGCCTACATTGGGGATCTCGGCGACACCCAAGGCAACTACTCGGCGCTGGACGTATTGGTCTATCTGGGCATGCGCCTGCCTTGGCGGTTTTATCAGTACGCGCCGGTGGCAGTGCTGATCGGCGCGCTGATAGGACTTGGCACCATGGCCTCGAGCAACGAGCTAACCGTGATGCGCGCCGCTGGGCGCTCGCTGGGGCGCATTTTGTGGGGTGTGATGAAGCCGGTGCTGGTCGTGGTCGCGGTGGTGCTTTTGGTGGCCGAGTTCGTCAGCCCCCGCACCGAGCAGTTCGCCGAGGCCTGGCGGCTGGAGCAGCGCCAGGGCGAGGGAACGCTGCTGCAAAGCCGCAGCGGCTGGCAGTTCGAAGGCGACAGCGTCTACCGCTTCGGCGCCATTCGCGCCGACGACGTGGTGCTCGATTTGACCCGCTACCGCTTTGAGGATCGCCGCCTGGTCGAGGCCACCCGTGCCGATCGCGCCAGCTGGGAGCAGGGCGCCTGGCAGCTCGAAGGCGTCAGCACCACGCGCATTTTCGAGGACCGTACCGAATCCGAGTATTTTGAACAAATGCCGTGGGAGACCGATCTAACCCCGACCCAGCTCGAACGCCTGTTGCGCGACATCGAAAGTCAGGCGCCCAGCGAGCTGTGGGCCTACGCCAATTTCCTGCAAAGCCAGGGCCAGAGCGCCGAGCAGCCGCTGCTTTACTTCTGGCAGAAGGTGCTGATGCCGCTCACCATGGGTTCGCTGGTGCTGATCGCCGCCTCCTTCGTGTTCGGCCCATTACGCACCGTTGCTGCCGGAACGCGGGTGTTCTATGGCGTCGTCACGGGGCTGGTGTTCAAGTACGTGCAGGACCTGCTGGCGCCGGCTTCGAGCATTTTCGGCTTCTCGCCGGTGTGGGCGGTGCTGGTGCCGACGCTCGTGTGCGCCGTGGTCGGACTCTTCTTCCTGCGCCGTAACGGCTAGCGCCCAACAGTCTGTACTGGCCGGGCCGTTTTGAAGCGGCCCGGCTTTTTTTTGCAATTTTTTTGGCCCCGTCGAAGCTCCTAACTTCCTGTATTAGTGCCATTAAAAAAGGGTCCGTTAAAAACTGCTGCTAAAGGGCATTGGATGACACTTGATAACTCCTATGCGAATCATTTACATTCACCTCACGCTTTTGTTGAGGTGATGTCATGTACGTATGTATGTGCAAGGGAGTTACCGACCACCAGATTCGCCGGGAAGTCAGCGACGGTGCGCGCAGCTGGCGCGACGTGCGTGAAGCCACCGGCTGCGCCACCCAGTGCGGCAAGTGCGCCTGCCTTGGAAAATCGATTACCCGTGAAGCGCTTCAAATAGAGCGTGAACAGGCCGATATGGGTCTCGCTTACGCCGTATGACGCGAATCACTATTGTTTGATTTGCCTTTAGCAAACGTTTGATTTGCTTGAATTTTTAATATCCTCGTCTATACTCTCATTCAACTGGGAGTACGCCCTTTATGCCGCTGCTCCTTTACTAACGTAACTGCTTGATTGATCGAAAAACCTTTGACGACAAAAAAGCGGTTCAGCTAAATAAAGGTGATACATGAAAGGCGATCCCAAGGTCATCCAGCATCTCAACATCGCGCTCGGCAACGAGCTCGTTGCGATCAATCAATACTTCCTGCACGCCAAAATGTACAAGGACTGGGGCCTCAAGGCGCTGGCCAAATGGGAGTACGATGAGTCCATCGAAGAGATGCAGCACGCTGATAAAATCATCGAGCGCATTCTGTTCCTGGAAGGCCTGCCCAACCTGCAAGACCTTGGCAAGCTGCACATCGGTGAAAACGTCAAGGAAATGCTCGAGTGCGATCTCAAGATCGAGCACGACGGCCGCAACGACTACATCGAAGCGATCACCTACTGTGAAAGCGTGAAGGACTACGTGACCCGCGACATGCTGCGTGATCTGCTGGCCGATGAAGAAGAGCACATTGACCACATCGAAACCGAACTCAGCTTGATCGACAAGGTCGGTATCCAGAACTACATGCAGCGCCAGATGCAAATGGCCGGCGAAAACGAATAATCCTTCGCCCGCCCAATAAAAAACCCCGAACCTGATTCGGGGTTTTTTTATGCCTGAAGAATGGGTGGGGGCGTGCCCCGGTGGCGATGCCGCCGGGGCTGGTGGTTAACGCTCGCCAGAGACGAACCCGGCAAAGCCGTGGCTCGATTCGGGCACCGGCTCGTCCACCGTGAAGGTGGCGCGGCTCAGGCGGCGTACGCGTTTCATGAACAGCGCGATGCATACTAGCGTGCCGAGCGCTGCCACGACGTAGCTAATCTGCAGCGGCAGGCCAAAACCGATCGGCGCGAAGGCAAGATAGGTAAAGGTCGCCATGGTCATGAACACGGCAGGAATCGCCGTGATCAGGTAGGGCTTGCGCGACAGCACCAGGTACATGGTGCCCACCCACAGCGCGATGACCGCGGTGGTCTGGTTCGCCCAGGAGAAGTAGCGCCACAAGAGCGTGAAGTCCATGTGGGTCAGCGCGTAGGAGATTACGAACAGTGGCAGGGCGATCATCAAGCGCTTGGCGATCGGCTTTTGTCCGATTTTCAGGTAGTCGGCGATGATCATGCGCGCGCTGCGAAACGCGGTGTCGCCAGAGGTAATCGGCAGTACGATGACGCCCAGAATGGCCAGCGTGCCGCCCACGGCGCCCAGCATGACAGTAGAGACTTCGCTCACGACCGCGGCCGGACCGCCGGCTGCCAGCACATCGGACAGCGACTGGTCACCGTAGAACAGGCTCATGGCGGCGGCGGCCCAGATCATCGCAATCACGCCTTCGGTAATCATCATGCCGTAGAAGATGCGACGGCCGCTGATTTCGTTCTCCGTGGTGCGCGAGATGATCGGCGTTTGGGTGGCGTGAAAGCCAGAGAGCGCGCCGCAGGAGATGGTTAAAAACAGCAGCGGGAAGATCGGTGCGCCGTCAGGGTGCATGTTCTGGAAGGAAAGCTCCGGAATCGGCGCGCCGGTGACGACCAGGCCGATGCCGATACCGGCGGCGCTGAAAAGCAGCAGCGCGCCGAAGTAGGGGTAGATGCGCCCGATCACCTTGTCGATCGGTAACAGCGTGGCGATCAGGTAGTAGGCGAAGATCGCCATCGTAATGCCGACCAGCGACATCGAGGTCATGTTCGCCAACAGCGTCGCCGGCGAGGTCACGAACACCGTACCGACCAGTAGCAGCAGTAGTAGGGCAAAACCGTTGACCACGTGCTTCATCGCCTTACCGAGGAACTTGCCCGCCAGCTGCGGCAGGTGCGCGCCGTGGTTACGAATCGAGATCATGCCGGTCAGGTAGTCGTGTACCGCACCGGCAAAGATGCAGCCGACCACGATCCAGACGAACGCCACGGGGCCGTATAGAGCGCCCAAAATCGGGCCGAAGATCGGGCCTACCCCGGCAATATTGAGTAGCTGAATGAGCGAGTTGCGCGTGGGGTTCATCGGCACGTAGTCGATGTTGTCGCGCATGCTAAAGGCCGGTGTCGGACGCTTTCGGTCGGCGACGAACACCCGATCCACGAACTTGCCGTAGGTGAAATACCCGACTATTAGCAGCAGTATCGATGCGATGAAAGTGATCATTGGGGTTACCCGGTGGTGGTCGGTGGCGAGGGGCAGATCGCGCGGGCGCTCGACCCGCGTGTCCAAACCCGCTGAATGTATCTGGTCGTGCGTGGATACGCTCTACGACTTTAGTTTCCCTTCGGGCAAATTGACCCATTGAGTGCCCACAAAAAAACGGGCAGCCTTTGGGCTGCCCGTTTCATGCGCGCTTCGTGGGTCGTTTGGGGTCAGGAAGTGGCCGAGGTGGTGCCGCACAGCATACGCGTGCCGCCGCCGCCCAAGTGCGGCTCGTCTTCATAGGTGTCGCCGCCTTCATGGATGATCAGCGCGCGGTCGGTCATGTCGTCCATGCTCAGGCGCGGTGCGAGTACCGGCAGGTTGGCTTCGCCGTCTTCGTTCACCGTCAGTACCGGCAGATCACCCAGGTGGCCGTCACCGTAAGGGCCCTGGTGAGTGTCGGTGCCTTCCGGGTCGTAGTGGCCGCCGGCGCTCTGGGCGGCGGTCATTTCACCATCATCGTTTTCGGCAGGTTCACAGCTTGAATTCTGGTGCAGGTGGAAGCCATAAACGCCAGGCTCGAGCCCGGTGATGGACGGGGTGAGCATGACGCCGCCGAACTCGGAGCTTTCGATGGTCACGGTACCCATGGCGTCCTGAACGCCTTCAGCGGTGACTTCGTGCATGTTCACTTCGAGCGCGGCGTCCGCGTCGTTGGTCTGTGCCTGGGCGGTCGTTGCCAGCAAAAGCGCGGCGGCGATACCGGTCAAAGGGGTCGCTAAACGCATGTCGTTTCTCTCCTTTCCTGTTCCGTGGAAGCCCCCGAAGGGGGTTCATAAAAGGTAGCTTCTTAAGCGTGCGAACGCCAACGACGAGCGCTAGTGACAACCGCTGGCGAAGCCGCGACAATGGCGCAACTTTTTTCGCGGGGAAGGCCATGGCGGCGCTACGCATTCTTTATCAGGACGAGCATCTGGTGGCCGTGCACAAGCCAGCCGGGCTTTTAGTACACCGCTCCAAGCTCGCCCGGGGCGAAACCACCTTCCTGCTACAGACGCTGCGCGACCAGCTGGGCCAGCGGGTTTACCCGGTTCACCGGCTGGACCGGCCGACCTCCGGCGTGATGGTCATGGCGCTCTCTTCCGAGGCCGCCAGCAAGCTAAGCCTGGCGTTCAACGAGCGCGAGGTCGAAAAGCGCTATCTGGCAGTCGTGCGCGGCAAGGCGCCTTTTGAGGAGACGCTCGACTACCCGCTGCGCGAAGAGGACGGCAGCCGCCCGAAAGCCGAAATGCCCGCTCTCAAGGCGCGCACCGATATTCAGCGCCTCGATAGCGTGGAGCTTCCGGTGCAGGTGGACCGCTATCCGGTGGCGCGCTACTCGCTGGTACAGGCCAGGCCGCTCACCGGGCGGCGCCACCAGATCCGCCGACACCTGTCGCGCCGGGGCTATCCCATCATTGGCGATGCCAAGCACGGCAAGAGCGTGCACAACCGGTTTTTCGCCGATGAACTCGGAACGCCCGGGCTGTTACTCGCCGCCAGCCAGCTCTGTTTCGAGCACCCTTGTCAGCCGCTGCGCCTGCGCATCGACTGCGCGCTGGAGCCGGCGATGGCGGCGCTGTTCGAGCGCCTTGGCTGGGCGGGGCATCTGCCGCGGGACCGCGTGCGCATCGACCCCGTCACGCCCAACGCTGATACCGCGCCCTGACCCGTTCATTACAGAGAGCCCTGCATGTCCATTGACGCCTCCATTGCCCCTTCGTCGGACGACGCTTCTGACTATGTTTCTGACTACGATTTCCGCTTTGGCGGCATTCGCCGCCTTTACGGTCAGCGCGCCGCCGATGCCTTTCGCTGCGCTCACGTGGTCGTGGTGGGCGTTGGTGGGGTAGGTAGCTGGGCGGCGGAGGCGCTGGCGCGCTCCGGTATCGGCACGCTCACGCTGATCGATCTCGACGACGTGTGCGTTTCCAACGTCAATCGCCAGCTGCACGCCCTCGATGGCACCATCGGCCGGCCCAAGGTCGAGGTGCTGGCCGAGCGCTGTCGCCTGATCAACCCCGCTATCGAGATCATCGCCGATACCGCCTTTGTGACGCCGACGAACTTGGCCGAACGTATCCCCGAAAGTGCCGATTACGTGGTGGATGCCATCGACAGCGTGATCGCCAAGGCCGCGCTGATTAGTTGGTGCAAGCGGCGAAAGCTTCCGATCATTGTCACCGGCGCGGCGGGCGGGCAGACCGATCCCACCCGTATTCAGGTGGCGGATCTCACCCGCACCGAGCACGATCCGCTGCTCGCCAAGGTGCGCGCGCGCCTGCGCCGGGATTTCGGCTTTTCACGTAACCCCAAACGGCGCTTCTCGGTGGCCTGCGTCTACTCCGATGAGCAGCTCGTCTATCCGGGCAGCGACGGCGAAGTGTGCCTGCAAAAGCCCGCAAGCGGCGAAGCCACTCGGCTGGACTGCGCCTCAGGCTTCGGCGCGGCCACCTTCGTCACCGGCACCTTCGGCTTCGTGGCGGCCTCGAAGGTGCTCGAGCGGCTGGCGAAAAACGCCCGCCTCGACGTCAACGCGACACCTGAGGAGAACACCCCATGACCCCACCCGTTCCCGGCATCTACCGCCACTATAAAGGCGCACTTTACGAGGTGCTTGGCACCGCGCAACACAGCGAAACCGAGGAGCCGCTGGTGGTCTACCGGGCGCTTTACGGCGAGTATGGCCTGTGGGTAAGGCCGCTTGCCATGTTCATGGAAACCGTTGAGGTACAAGGCCAGCAGCAGCCGCGCTTCGCGCTCGAAAAGGCGTTTTAATCACTCGGCGCCCGGCTATCATTCGCTGCCCATCAGGAGCCCGCATGAAAACATTCCAGCACTCGCCCGCCGTTCAACCAGGCCAGCCTGAGGTGGCGGGCTTTTACGACCCGCGCACCGGTAGCGTTCAATACATCGTCAGCAACCCGGCCACCAAGGCCTGCGCGATCATCGACCCGGTGCTGGATTTCGACGAGAAATCCGGCGCCACCGCCACCTACCACGCCGACGAGCTGCTCGACTACGTGGCGAAACACGAGCTACGCGTCGAGTGGATACTGGATACCCACCCCCACGCGGATCACTTCTCCGCGGCGCAGTATCTAAAGAAAAAGACCGGAGCGCCGACCGCGATCGGCGAGCACGTAACGAAAGTGCAGGCACTGTGGAAGGAGATCTACCACTGGCCGGAGATGCCCACGGACGGGCGCCAGTGGGACCGGCTGTTCGCCGAAGGCGATACGTTCCAGATTGGTGAGCTAAAGGCGCGGGTGATGCACTCGCCGGGCCATACGCTGGCCTCGATCACCTACGTGGTAGAAGATGCGGCGTTCGTTCACGACACGCTTTTTCAGCCGGATTTCGGCACCGCCCGGGCGGACTTCCCCGGCGGCGACGCCCGCGCGCTGTGGCGCTCCATTCAGCAGATTCTAAGCCTGCCCGACGAGACCCGGCTGTTCACCGGCCACGATTATTGCCCGGGCGGTCGCGCCCCGGCCTGGCAAAGCAGCGTCGCCGAGCAGCGCGAGCAAAACCCGCACCTGGCGGAACAAAGCGAGGCGCAGTACGTGGCGTTTCGCCAACAGCGCGACAGCGAGCTGCCCATGCCCAAGCTGATTCTGCACGCACTGCAGGTCAATACTCTGGGCGGGCGTCTGCCCGAGCCGGAAGCCAACGGCAAACGCTACCTGAAAATTCCGCTCGACGCGTTGGGTGAGGGTCGCTGGACGTAGCGCTTACTCGACCGGCTCAGCGCGCGTGCAGCGTAATGCGCGTAAGCTCTGACGGCTTGCCCAAACGCAGGGCGAAACCGGGCCAGAGCGCGGTGCCGCTGTTGAGGTATAGCGTCATGCCGTCGAGCGCGTAGAGGCCCGAAACGAAGCCTTCGTTGGCGCGCGCCACCAGCCGATCGAACCCCACCATCATGCCGCCGTGGGTGTGGCCGGAAAGCTGCAGATCGACACCCTGGCCAGCCGCGCGGCGCGCGTTTCGCGGCTGGTGGTCGAGCAGGATGACCGGGGCGCCGGGAGGCGCTCCTTCGAGCGCTTTGGTAACGTCCGGCCCCGTATCGCCGTGCTCGGCGGCGGAGGCGTCGTTGACCCCGGCCAGCACCAGCGCGGCGTCGCCGCGCTTGATCACCACATGCTCGTTGGAAAGCGTGCGCATACCGAGCGTGCGGTAGTGCGCCATCCATGTCTCATAGCCAAAGTAGTACTCGTGGTTGCCAGTGCTTGCGAACACGCCGTCGGGGGCGGTGAGTAAGGTAAGCGGGGCGACATCGTCACGGCGTGCTTCCAGAGTGCCGTCGATCAGGTCGCCGGTGATCAGGATGACGTCCGCGCCGAGCGCGTTGGTTTTCTCGACTACGTCTTCCACCCAAGGCGCTTGGAACAGCCGGCTGATGTGCAGGTCGGTCAGATGCACGATCTCATAGCCTTCGAACGCCTCTGGCAGCCCGTCGATGGCGATATCGACCTCCTTGAGGGTCGGCACCCGCGCGGCCTGGCTCACGGCGAAGGCGGCCACGGCTAACGCCACTAGGCTTAGCGCGTAGCGAAGCGCGGCGGGGATACTGAGCTTGCGGCGTTTGATCAGCGCCAGCACCAGGGTGAGCGCATCGACCGCGAGCTGCATCAGCGCCAGAAAGAGCATCGCCCCAAACAGCGTATTGACGAGCAGCACCACCGCTCGAGGCACCTCCGGCGAGAACATGCTGCCAAAGGCGAGCTGGGTCAAAAGGTGGTGCTGCGAGACGAGCAGCAACATCGCCGAGAGTACGACCTTACTCCAAAGCGGCCAAGCCAAGGGCGCCAGTACCCGGAGAATCACGATCAGGCAGGGCAGTGAAATCAGCAGATGAAACATGAGTGATGCTCGTGGTGGCGCATTGGGGCGTGCCAGCAAACCACGAAATCAACGCCTTGGCAAAAGTCTCGATGCCGCCGCATCAACGCCGGGATATCAGGCCTCGTTGTCGGTGGCCTGTAAAAGCGCCGCCGCGCTTTGCCCGGCGACGGCGCCCAGCACGACGGCACTCAATAGACCGTTGCCCGAGAGATAGCCGCTATCGCCGGCGCCGGAAACGCCCCGCGCTGCGCCGCCGCCGGCGAACAGGTTGGGCAGCCTCTGGCCGTTGGTATCCAGCACTCGTGCCTGGGGATTCACTTCGAGTCCGCCCTGGGTGTGAAACAGCGCTCCGGTAACGCGGACGGCGTAGTAAGGCGGTGACAGCAGGTTGGCGGGTTCGAAAACGCGGCCGAACGTGTCCGGTGTCTGCGTTCGGGAGTGGCGATGCATATCGTCGACGGCCGACTCCAGTGCGGCGAGCGGCAGGTCGAGGCTTTCGGCCAAGGCCTCTAGCGTGTCGAAGGCGCGTATCGCGCCGGCGTCAAAGGCGTTACGGTAATCCTCGAACTCAAGCGCGTTTTCATGAATACGTTCGTCGAAAATATTCCAGGCGATGCCCTCGGGCTGGGCGAGTACGTTGGCGGCCTGCTCGGAGTAGCCGCCGTGCTCGTTGGAGAAGCGCTCCCCCAGCACGTTGACCTGCAAGCCGCCCTGCATCATCAGTGCCCAGCTGATCAAAATCTGGTGCGGGGTGGCAAGCGAGCCGTGGCCCTGGCAGGCGGCCAGGTCCTTCGTGCTCGCACCCATCGCCTCGCCCCAGAGCAGCGCATCGCCCTGGTTGCCCTCGTGGCCGTAGTAGAGCGCCTCCTTGAGCGAGGGAATGTGGCGCTTTACCAACTCGGCATTTCCGCCGTATCCGTTGCAGGCCAGAATCAGGGCGTCGCAGCCAATACGCTCGCGACTGCCGTCGGGGCGTGTGATCGTCACGCCGCGCACCCGTTGGGCCTCGTCCACGTGCAGGTCCTCGACCCGCGCTTGGGTGAGAACATCCACGCCGGCACGCTCGGCGGCGTTCAAAAGTGCGCCCATTAGCTCCTCGCCGGTGCGCCGAGGCGTGGCGTGCATACGCAGTCGCCGGTGGCCGGGGTAGAGAAAGCCATCGACCAGCTCAAAAGGCACGCTGTGATCGTTGGCCAGCCACTCCACGGTCGGCCCCGATTGCTCGGCCAGCAGCTCGACGATCGCTTGATCGGCCTCGAAGCCGTTCTTGCGCTGAATATCCTCGGCCATGAGGCCGGGGGTGTCATCGACTTCCAGTGCCTTTTGAAAGCGAGTGCCAGCGGCGGGAATGAAGCCTTGTGACATCGCGGTGCTGCCGCGGGGCAGCGCATCGCGTTCGAGCACGGCGAGTTCAATACCCGCCTCACGCGCCTTGAGCGCCGCCACCAGCCCACAGGCGCCGGCACCGATGATGAGAAGCGGTAGGTGAAAATCGAAAGCCTCTGACGCGTGACAGGAGCGAACGGCCATTAGACAGCTCCCTTTTCGTCGTTGGGTTGAGCTTTCTTGAACGCGTCGAGAATTTCGCCCGCCGGCGCCTGCCAGACCTCCTCATGTTGGGCGATATGGGCGAGCACCTCTTCGAGACAGGCAATCCGGTGCGGCTGGCCGACGAGCCAGGGGTGAAGGTTGAGTGTGAACAGGCGAGCGCCGGCGTGCCGCGACTCTTCGAGTAGAAAATCGAACGCGTCCTTCACCTGCGCAACCCAGGAATCCTCCGAGTGAAGGTTCTGGCTCATGACGAACTGATCCTCGATCTCGGTGGTAAGCGGTATCATGGTGAGCTCGCCCGCGGCGGTTTTCCAGGCGTAGGGCAGCTCGTCGTTGACCCAGTCGGCGCAGTACTCGATGCCATTCTCGGTCAAAAGATCCGGCGTGTTGAAGCTCTGGTGCTTGGCGGGGCTGAGCCAGCCGCGAATGCGTTGGCCGGTCACGCGGTTAAGGGTCTCCACCGAGCGCTTGACCAGCTCGGCCTCTTCCTCGACGGGCTGGCCGCCGTAGTGCAGGTGATCCATGTTCCAGCCGTGAGCGATGAATTCGCCGCCGTGCTCTTGAAGGCGCTTGACCAGATAGGGCGTCTGCTCGGCGAGCTGGGCATTGATCGCGTAGGTCGGCGTGATGGCGTACTGCTCGAGGGCCTTGAGCACCCGATAGACGCCCACCCGGTTGCCGTAATCGCGCAGCGAAAAGTGGCGCAGGTCCGGATAGGGCATGGTCATGCCGTTGGGCACCTTGAACGGCTCGCCGCGCTGGTTGAGCGGGTAGAACTGCAGCGACACGTTGATCCAGACCGCCAGTGTCTTGCCACCGGGCCAGGTGATGGGCGCGCGCTCACCGAGCATCGACCAGTCATAGCGGTCGTGGTCGTAGCCATAGCGGCGCAGCGGGTACTCCAGGTAGTCGTCGTTGAGTGCCATGGTATCAAGTCTCCCTGAGTGCGGTGGCGCTCTGCGCCTGAATGCTTTCAAGCGCGGCATCGAAATAGTGCGCCCGGTAGTACTCGGCGATTTCCCGGCCGGTCGCCACCCACACGTCCGAATGGCCAGTGATGTACTCCAGCGCCTCCTCGAACGCCTTGATGCGGTGAGGGCAGCTCACCTGGTAGTTATGGGTGGGAATGCACATCACCGTGCCGGACTCGGCGCCCTCCTGGTACAGGCGGTCGAAGTGGCGCTTGAGCATGGTGGCGTACTGGCGCGGTTCGACCTTGTTCACCGCATACACGATGGTGTCGTTCATTTCCATGGAGTAGGGCACTGAGATGAAGCGCTTGCCGGAACGTACGTTGACCGGTGTGGGTTGGTCGTCGTGGAATAGATCGCAGGTGTAGAGCCCGCCGCGCTCACCGAAGAGTTCCTCGCCCACCTCGGCGAAAAGGTCCAGCGTGCGCTCGGAGTGCGACAGCGCCGGTGCCAGATACCCAGCGCAGGCCTGGCCGGTATGGCGATGGATGGTTTCCATGCTGTCACGGATCATTGCGCGCTCCTGGGCCTCGCTCAGGCCGTAGGTGTAGCGCGTGTTGTAGATGCCGTGGCTGAAGAACTCCCAATCGCGCTCTTGGCACATACGGATGATGTCCGGATGGTGCTCGCAAAGCGCCGTCGAAAGCGAGACCGAACCGCGCACGCCGTACTTGTCCAGAAGCGCCATCTGGCGCTGATGGCCCACCCGGTTACCGTAGTCGCGGATGCTGTAGCCGGGCACCGAAGGGTGCGGGTGCGGCCAGGGTTTGCGGCTGGGGTTTTGCGGTGGGTCGAGCTCATAATATTCGATGTTGGGCGCGACCCAGAAAGCGACTTTTGCGCCACCCGGCCACTCGATTTTGGGACGCTGGTCATAGGCCCAGTAGTCGTACACGCCAAGGGATTCTTTCATTGTTTGCTCCTCAGCCTTCGAGCCATGCCAGCACGTCGGCCACCGGCATGACGTCCGCGTATTTAAGGTGCAGGTCGGTCAGGTTGGCGTAGTGGTAGCTCTCGTGTTTATCCGCTACGCACTCCATCGGCACGATGGTGCGATAGCCCCGCGACAGGCTCTCGACGGCGGTGGCGCGAATGCAGCCCGAAGTTGAGCCGCCGGTAATGATCACGGTATCCACCTGATGCCACACCAAAAGCGACTGCAGCGGCGTTTCGAAAAAGGCCGAGGGCATGCGCTTGGTGTAAATCACATCACGCGCGTGGTCGATCTCGACGCGTTCGTCGAACTCGGCGCGCTCGGAGCCGTACTTGATGTTCTGCAGCGAATCCGGGGTATCGGTGCGCGTGCCCCACACGCCGGCATCCTCGGCGGAGTCGAGAAAGGCCACGTGGGTCCAGACCACCGGCCAGCCTTTCGCGCGAAAGCCGCGGGCCAGTTGATTGGTGTACTCGAGCTGTTTCGGGTCGGTCTCGTAGGCGGTCTTGAACAGATCCGTGCGGGTGTAGGCCTTTTGCGGGTCGACGTTGACGAGTACCGCTTTCTTGCCAAAGCCGAAAGGCACCCGCTGCGGGTTTGCCATGACGTCATGAAAGATCTCTTTGGCCGTCTTGTCCGTCGTCTGCATGGTTGTCTCCTGACATGGTTATTTTTAAAGCGTCGTTTTTCGAACGGGGCGTTGTTTAACCCCCTCTTTATTGGAGCGAGCCGCCTGCCATCAGCGCTCTTCGTAACGCTCACCCAGCTCGAGCATTTTCTGGGTGCCCAGGTAATCGTTGAGCTCTTTGAAATCGAGCATCTGGTCGCGAAAGGCGTCGGTGGTGCCGTCCTGCTTCAGCGTGGCGAAAAAGCGGCTCGCCATGTGGGTGATCGCGCGTACCAGCGCCCCGGGGAAGATCACCAGCGAGAAGCCGAGGGCTTCCAGCGCCTGAGCGTTTTGCAGCGGCGTGTCGCCGCCTTCGACCATGTTGGCCATGATGGGCACCTTACCCTTGAACCGGGACATGATCTTGTCGATATCCTCGTCGGTACGGATGCCTTCGATGAACAGCATGTCCACGCCCGCCTCGAAATAAGCTTGGGCGCGCTCGATGGCACTATCGGTGCCTTCGACGCCCAGCGCATCGGTACGCCCGATGATGAGCGTGTCTTCGCTTTGCCGGGCGTCCAGTGCCGCATGCAATTTACCGACCATTTCGCCTTTGGATACCAGGGTCTTGCCCTTGAGGTGGCCGCAGCGCTTGGGATACGTCTGGTCCTCGAGCTGAATGGCGTTAGCGCCGGCGCGCTCCAGAAGGCGCACACTTCGCATCACGTTCATGGCGTTACCAAAGCCGGTATCGCAATCCACGACCACGGAAAGGTTCGTGCGCTCGCGAATATGCGACATGGCGGTGCAAATTTCGGTGATGCTCAAAAGGCCGATATCCGGCCGCCCCAACTGGGTATAAGCGAGGCTGGCGCCGGAGAGATAGACCGTATCGAAGCCGGCCTGCTCCGCAAGCGAAGCGCCAAGGGCATCGAACACGCCCGGGGCGACCACGATGGAAGGATCCTGCAACAGGCGTGTGAGACTCGGTGGGGAGATGGTTTTTTGTGTCATAAGGCTCTCTTTAGAAGGGGGAAGTGCCCGCAGGGGCAAGGTGGGGGCGCGCAAGCGCCAGATCGTTCCAGACCTGCTGGCGGATGATCAGGCCATCTTTTAGCTCGAAGCGGTCGATAAAGCGCACGCCCGTGGACGTCGTATCATCCAGCCAAGTCACGTCGAGTACGCCGTGGCAGATGACGATGGACTCGAGTGGCGTGACGCAGTGATCCACGCCGTGAAGGGTCTTGCTCACGTGTTGGTAACGACTGCCTGCCCAAGCGACGACGTCCTCAAGGTTTGCCATCGGCGCTGCCCCAGGGAACTCCAGCACGACGCGCTCGGCGAGAAACCGCTTGGCTTTCGCCAAGTCTCGCGCTTGCATGGCGGCGAGAAACGCGCGCACCTGCGTTTTATCGCTACCGCGCCGCTCGCTTGCGTTACTCTCCATGGCTGGCCTCCTGGCCGGGTTGCCGCTACGAAATGCCCGCGATATGTGTTACTCAGGGCGTGGCAGAGCCGTGTTCTGAGCTCATGGTTCTGGCCACGTGCTGTTGGTCACGGGCATGGGAATCGATGAGTCGTTTAAATGTATTAAATTTGATACATTTTTATGTCTACAAAGTGGGGCGCGTCAAGTGCGCTGGAAAATTTTTTGACGATGTGGGGGAACAAGGATGAGCGAGGCAAATACCTCGGCCGTGGGAGGGACGAAGTCGCATCGCATTTATTTGCTGCTCAAGGATGCCATTCTCAGCGGCCGCCTTTCTCCGGCCGAAAAGCTTCCGGGTGAGAACCGGCTGGCCGAGCAGCACGGCGTATCGCGAGTGACGGTGCGCCGCGCCATCAAGGCGCTGCAGGCGAGCGGCCTCGTCGAGCGCAAGGCCGGGGTAGGTACGGTGGTGCTCAAGCAGCCGCTGGAGGCCACGGTGATGACGGCGAACGTCTCGAATCTAATGCCCAACATGGTGAAGATGAGCCAGGCCTCCCAGGTGCGGCTGCTGGAGTTCGGCTATGCACCACCGCCGGAAATGATCGCCGAGCGTCTGGGCATGGCCCCGAACACCAGGGCGCAGCGCTCGGTACGCGTGCGCATGGTAGACGGCAATCCGTTCTCCTACCTGATCACCCACGTGCCCGAAAAGATCGCCCTGCACTACAGCGAGGCGGATCTCGCCAATACGCCGCTGTTCGTTCTGCTCGAGCGCAGCGGTGTTAACGTGGATCACGCCTCGCAATCCATTTCTGCAACGCTTGCAAGTCACGATCTCGCCCAAGCGCTGGAGGTGTCGGTTGGCTCGCCGCTGATTTCGCTGACGCGCGTGGTGTTCGATGAAGAGGGGCGGGGCGTCGAGCATTTGGAGGCTTTCTATCGCCCCGACCGCTACCGTTTCCAGATCGATCTCGAGCGCAATGGCGACGACAGCTCACGCTATTGGGAGCCCAGAGTAGGAGGCATGCCTACCGATTCGACGGCATGAAACGCTTTACGAACGTGTTTTGGATGTATTATTTTTAATACCGGTTATAAATTTTAAAAAATACATTTGACCGGTGCTTCAGATTTGCGCTAGTTGTAGATGAAGCTGTGTAGCAAAAGCTGTAGAGAAAAAGCTGTAGAGAAAAAGTGGTAGCCATTCCCCCGTCGACCCAAGACAGGCTGGAAGCTGCCCAGGGCGTGACGACCGCCCCCACTAATAAAACGGTGCCGCATCAGTGGCACAGGCCGGGACAGCGAACATCATGAGCACTCCCCAAACGCTATTCGACAAGGTGTGGTCCGCCCATGAGGTGCACCGCAGCGACAGTGGGCAAAGTCTTTTGTGGATCGACCGCCACTTCGTCCATGAAGGCTCCTTTCATGCCTTCAACAAGCTCGAAGAACGCCATCTGCCGGTGGCCAGGCCCGCCCTGACCTTTGGCATTGCCGATCACTACGCGCCGACGCTATCGCGCACCCTCGATGAGGTGAATGATCCCAAGGTTCGGTCCATGATCGAACAGCTCACCGACAATACCGCCAAACACGATGTCACGCTGTTCGGGCTCGATGACCCGCGCCAGGGCATCGTTCACGTCATGGGCCCGGAGCAGGGGCTGACTCAGCCCGGGCTCGTCATGGTCTGTGGCGACAGTCACACAGCGACCCATGGGGCGTTTGGCAGCATCGCCTTTGGCATTGGCGCCTCCGAGGTCGCCCATGTGCTGGCCACCCAAACGCTTTGGCAGACCAAGCCCAAGGTAATGCGCATCACTTTGAAAGGGCAGCTCTCGCCCGGGGTGACGGCCAAGGATATCGCGCTGACCTGGATTTCACGGCTGGGCGCCGACGGCGCGCGCGGCTTTGCCATCGAGTATGCCGGCGAGGCGATCCGTTCGCTTTCGATGGAAGCGCGTTTGACGCTTTGCAATCTGTCCATCGAGGGCGGCGGCCGGTGCGGCATGATCGCGCCGGATCAAACCACCTTCGACTATTTGAAGGGCCGGCCCTACAGCCCGAAAGGCGAGCTTTTTGATCAGGCCTGCGCGTACTGGTCCACGCTTTATAGCGATGCCGACGCCGTTTTCGATCAGGACGTGGTCATCGATGCCTCGGAGATTGCGCCCACCGTCACCTGGGGTGTCTCGCCGGAGGAAGCGCTGCCTATCGATCGTTACCTGCCGACGCTCACGGGCGATATCGAGGAAGCCAGGGCGCGCCAGATTCGCGATAGTCTCGACTACATGGGGCTTTCGCCGGGTCAGAAACTCACCGATATCGCCATCGATCGAGTGTTCATTGGCTCCTGCACCAATGCCCGTATCGAAGACCTGCGCGCCGCCGCGGCCATTTTGAACGGGCGTAAAAGCCGCGTGCCCGGTGTCGTGTCACCCGGGTCTACCCAGGTCAAGGCGCAGGCCGAAGAGGAGGGTATCGATCGTATCTTCATCGACGCCGGGCTCGAGTGGCGCCATTCGGGCTGTTCGATGTGCGTGGGCATGAACGGCGACATGGTCCCCAGCGGTGAGCGCTGCGCCTCGACCACCAATCGTAACTTCAAGGGGCGCCAGGGCCCGGGGGCGCGCACTCACCTGATGTCGCCCGCCATGGTCGCCGCCGCCGCCCTCGAAGGGCGGCTGACCGATATTCGTACGCTGGCGCCAGGCGCCCACACCGACGGGGGGCACTCATGAAACCCATCGAGATTTTAGCCACCACTGGCATCGGCTTGCCGCACGCCAACGTGGACACCGACCAGCTGATTCCCGCGCGTTTCATGAAGGAGCCGCGCAGCGTCGGCTACGGGCAGTTTCTTCTGTTCGACGTGCGTCGCGACGCCCACGGCGCGCCCTCACCTGACTATCCCCTCAACCAGCCCGGCGCCGATGAGGCCGAAGCGCTGGTGAGCCGGCGCAATTTCGGGGCGGGGTCTTCGCGGGAAGCGGCGGTTTATGCGCTAGTCGACGGCGGTTTTCGCTGTGTGATCGCGCCGAGTTTCGGCGATATCTTCGCCTCCAACGCGGTCAATAACGGCCTGCTGCCTGCGGTGGTCAACGAGGAAGATGCCGAGCGTTTGCTAAAGGCGCTTGGCGAGGTGGCGCCGGTCGAGGTGAATCTACGCGAGCAGCGCATTCGCGTTGGCGAGCTCGAGGTGGCCTTTACGATCAACTCGGTCTGGCGCACCAAGCTGCTCAACGGCTGGGACGATATCGACATGACCCGTCAACATGAAGGCGATATCGAAACATTCGCCGCCACCTACGCCGAGCGATTTCCCTGGGCGCAGCCCTACCCGGGGGGCGCGCCTTTGATCGGCAAAGGGTAGGGGTGATTGAAAGAGGCCTCGGCGATTCAACCTTCTTCGGAAAGCGCCATGCCTCAACGGTTATACAGTATCGTCACGTACGCTAATAGCCATTCCAATGAACAGGCGTACCGGCAATCGACAGTCGTACCAATGATAATATCTACAGGAGACTCCCCATGAAAAAAGCCCCCTTGACGCTCGGCATAGTGGCCGCGCTAGCCTCCGTTCCGGCGCTCGCCGTCGATCAAATCAACGCCGTTCACGCCTTTCCGCCGTCGCTGATCTATACCCAGAGCTTTCTGGAGTTCGTGGATAAAGTGAACGAGCGCGGCGAAGGTGTCGTTCAGATCAACGTACGAGGCGGCCCCGAGGTCATTGGTCTTTCCGAGCAGCCGGAGGCGGTGCGCAACGGCGTCGTGGATATGGCCTACACCGCGGCAAGTTTCTACGCCGGCACCGTGCCCGAACGCGATGCCATGGTCGCCTCGAACACCAATGCCATCTACGCCCGCGAAAACGGTGGGATCGACCTGCTCAACGAGATCCATCAGGAGAAGATGGGCACTTACTATCTGGGCTGGTTCGATAGCGGCGTGAGCTACAACCTCTACACCATCGACGAGCCGGGCCTCGATGAAAACGGTGACCTGGATATTTCGGGGCTTCGGCTGCGCAGTAACCCCGTGTATGACGCCTTCTTCCAGGACTATCTCGGCGCGCAGCCGATCAGCCTGCCCACTACCGATGTCTATTCAGCGCTCGAGCGCAGCGTCGTGAACGCCACGGGCTGGACGCAGATCGGACTGAAAGATCTCAACTGGGACAGCTTTCTGAACTACCGGATCGACCCGGCATTTTTCTCTACCGACATGGGTGTGATCGTCAATCTGAACAAGTGGAACCAGTTGAGCCCCGAGTCTCAACAGATTCTTCAGGAAGTGGCGATCGAACACGAGCGCGACAGTGCCGAGCAGATGGCCGAGCGTGCCATCGAGCAGCAGGCCGAGCTCGAAGAAGACGGGATGAACGTCGTTACTTTGGAAGGTGAGGCGGCCCAGCGCTATGCCGATGCCGCCCGCGAAGCGACTTGGGCGCGTATGCGAGGCCAGATGGAGCGTCACCCGATGGGCCTCGAGCATTACGATGAGCTGATCGAAAAGTTCAACGACCTATAAACTGGCCAGCTTTTAACGCACTCAAGACGCCGGTCATTGCCCGGCGTCTTTCTGCAGGACTCCAACTGCCTCGGGGTTTCTATGCGCTATGCACAACGCGGCTATTTGCTGCTGCTCAACGGCATGGCACTGCTTGCCGCCATCATGCTGGTATGGCTGATGGTGGCGGTGGTGCTCTCGGTCGTGATTCGTAATCTGGGGCTACAGCCCTCGGCGTGGTTCTTTCTCTCCACCGAGTACGCCATGTTCTACCTGACGCTTTTGGGTGCGCCCTGGCTTGTGCGTCAGAAAGGGCACGTGCACATCGAACTGCTCACCTCGATACTGCCGCCGGCCATGCTCAATATTCTCAGCCGTGCGGTTGCGCTGGTCTGCGTGCTGGTCAGTGTGGTGCTCGCCTGGAAGGGGCTGGATCTGTTTTTGCTCAATATCGAACGCAGCGATTATGACGTGCGCGCGTTTTTCGTACCCAAGTGGATACTCACCATCGTCTTTCCGGTCAGCTTTACCCTGATGGCGGTCGAGTTTGGCCGCTTCGTCATCGGCCCGGAGATTCTTCACAGCGGCGAAGCGGGGATCAAGGAATGATGGAATGGTATTTTGCGCTGGCGTTTCTACTCTCGCTGATTCTTTTCTTCATGGCGGTGGGCACGCCTATCGCGCTGGCATTTTTAGCGGCCAACGTCATCGGGGCCTGGCACTTCATGGGCGGGCAGGCGGGCATCGTACAGATGCTCAACAACGGTTTTGGCGCGCTTTCGAGCTTCAACCTGGTGCCGATTCCGCTGTTTCTCTTGATGGGCGAGCTTTTCTTTCGTACGGGGCTCGGCATGAAGATGTTTAACGCCGTGGATCAGCTGATGGGCAAGGTGCCCGGCCGGCTCTCCTACGTCACCGTGGTGGGCGGTACTGCCTTTTCCACGCTCAGCGGCTCCTCCATGGGATCGACAGCGCTAATGGGCTCGCTTCTGGTACCCGAGATGGAGCGCCGGGGCTACAAGAAGAAAATGGCGATCGGCCCCATTCTCGGGACCGGGGGGCTGGCGATCATCATTCCGCCGTCGGCGCTGGCGGTGCTTCTCGCCACGCTTGCCAAGATCGACATTGGCGCGCTGCTCATCGCCGGCATCCTGCCGGGGCTGACCTTGGCCGGTTTTTACATGGCCACCATTTTCATCCAGACCCGGCGCGATCCTGACGCTGCCCCGGTTTACGAGCTCGAGCCGGTGCCGCTAGCGGCCAAACTCAAGCTGATCGTCACCGATATTCTGCCCATGCTCAGCGTCATGGTGATCATCGTGGCGCTCATGCTGATCGGTTTCGCCACGCCGTCGGAGGCGGCGGCCTTCGGTGCGCTCGGGGTCATCATTCTGGGCTTTATCTTTCGCTGCATGACCTGGGCGGCGTTCACTCAGTCGGTGATCGGGGCGCTTAAGGTCACGCTGATGGCGTATCTGATCGTGTTCGGCTCGGCGACCTTTAGCCAACTGCTCGGTTTCTCCGGTGCCTCTGGCGGGCTCATTCAGTGGGCCACCAGCTTCGATCTATCGCCCATCCTGATGTTGATGGCGATGTTCGCCGTGCTGCTGGTGCTAGGCACCTTCATGGAGCAGATCTCGATCATGATGCTGACCGTGCCGATCTTCTTCCCGCTGGCCCAGGCGCTTGGGTTCGATTTGATCTGGTTCGGCGTGGTCGTCCTGCTGGCGCTGGAGATTAGCTTCTCCACGCCGCCGCTGGGGCTTTTGCTCTTCGTCATGAAGGGCGTGGCACCGCCGGGTACCACCATGCGAGAAATCTACTCCGCCGCCATTCCCTATATCCTCTGCTCGATGCTGCTGGTGGCGCTTCTGGTCATCTTCCCGAGCCTGGCTACCTGGTTGCCTCGGATGCTGTGAGCGAAGCAAAACGTTAAAGAGAGGCGCCAGCCTCTCTTTTTTATGGTGGCGTCTTTATCGGTGAGCGTATGGCGGTGTTTCGTCCGCTATGCGCTCCTGCCAGCGATCCCAAGGCGGTACGTCGCCCAGCTCTTCGAACAGGTGCTCCAGAAAGGCGCTGACCTTGGGCGCGGTCAGGCGTCGCTGGCCGTACAGGACGTGAATGTCGCGCCGGGTAGGGGCCACTTCGCCACGCCACGCTTGCAGCACGGGAGTCAGCGCTCGACGGGCGAGCTCGTCGGCGATCAGCCAGGTGGGGAACATCACCAGCCCCTGGCCCATCAGCGCCGCTTGCAGCAGGCTCTCGGCGCTATTGCTGTAAAGCGAGCCTTCGACCTTGCAGATTAGAGGGCTGCTGGCCTCCGGTTGCTCGAAATACCAGCGCTGGCGCCCCATTTCACCCTGGTAGAGCAGGCAGTCGTGCTGGCAAAGCGCTTCGGGCGTCTGCGGTGCGCCGTGGCGTTCAAGGTAGGCGGGGGCGGCGGCCACCACGTAGTTCATGGGGGCCAGGCGCCTTGCCACCAGCGTGGTGTCCGAAAGCTCGCCGACCCGAAAGGTGATGTCGATACTCTCTTTGACCGGGTCGGTCAGCTGATCGGTTAGCATCAACTCCGCTTTGATAGCAGGGTAGCGGCGCTGAAAACGGTGCAGGATTGGCACGATCTGGCGTTGGCCGAAGGCGACCGGCGCATTGATGCGCAAAAGCCCGGAAGGCTCGCTGCCCGGCGCCTGCAGCGCCTCCGTTGCCAGGTCGAGCTGACCAAGGATTTCGCGGATATCGCGGTAATAACGCTCACCGGCTTCGGTCAGGGTTACCGCCCGGGTGTGGCGGTAAAAAAGCTGCTGGCCAAGCGACTCTTCCAGCGCCGTTATCTGACGTGAGATGGACGATACCGCGCGGTGAAAGTGGTGGGCGGTCGCCGTGAAGCTGCCGGTGGCGGCGACACGTTCGAACACGCGTAGAGCGTTGAGATCCATCGGGTTGCACCTGATGCAATAAATATTTGCGATTTTTCCAATTGTAGCAATTAACGTCTCTTACCAGAATGAATGTCATCGCTCGCCGTGAAAAGGTCACAAGGCCTCGAGAAAAGCGGGCAGTACACGTTCATCGAAGGAGGCATCATGCGTAAAGGTAATGCGCTCGTAGTAGGCGCCACCGGCATCACCGGAGGCAATCTGGCAAGCTATCTCAACGCCAGCGGCTGGACCGTTTACGGGCTGTCGCGTCGTGCGACCGAGCAAAGCGGTGTCATTCCCGTCACCGCCGATCTGCTCGACCGCGAGGCGACTGACAAGGCGCTGGCCGACCTGCCCATCACCCACGTGTTCTACTGCACCTGGATCAAGCGGGACAGCGAAAAGGAGAACGTCAAGGCTAACGGCGCCATGATGCAGAACCTGCTCGACGCCTTGCAGGACAGAAAGATCCAGCACGTCTCGCTGGTTACCGGCACCAAGCAGTACCTGGGCTCTTTCGAGAGCTATGGCAGCGGTAAGGTGGAGACGCCGTTTCGCGAGTCCGCACCGCGCGTGCCTGGTGACAACTTCTACTACGCCTTGGAAGATACGATGTTCGCCGCCGCCGAGCGCGACGGATTTAGCTGGAACGTGCACCGCCCGCACACGGTGATCGGCTATGCGGTGGGTAATGCCATGAACATGGGCACGACGCTGGCCGTTTACGCCTCGATCTGCAAGGAAACCGGCCAGCCGTTCACCTTCCCGGGTTCGCAAACCCAGTGGAACGCGCTGACCGATTTGACCGACTCGCTGGTACTGGCGCGCCAGATGGAGTGGGCGGCCACGACGCCGGGCGCGCACAACGAGGCGTTCAACACCGTCAACGGCGATATCTTCCGCTGGCGCCGGATGTGGCAGGAAATCGGCGAGTTCTTCGAGCTGGAGGTGGCCGAATGCCCCGCCACGCCGCAGCCGCTGGAAGAGCAGATGAAGGATAGCGCCGGTGTCTGGCAGCAGATCGCCGAGAAGCACGATCTGGCCGAGCCGGATGTCGCCAAGCTGGCTTCCTGGTGGCACTCCGATGCCGACCTTGGCCGCGAGCAGGAGTGCGTCAACGACGTGACCAAGATGCGCGATTTCGGCTTCGACCACTTCCGCGAAACCCGCGCCGCGTTTTTCGATCTGTTCACTCGCCTGCGGGCTGAGCGTCTCATTCCTTGAGACGTGTTTAGTGAATAAGCAAGGGGGCCTAATGGCCCCCTTTTTAGTGCGTTCATTTCCGCTTTAAGCAACGACTAATCTTGTCGGCGCTGTGCAACGAGCATCACGTATCGATCACCATATTGTCTGATCGAAAGGTTACTGCCACAGGGTGTCGTATTGCTGCCAATAGCGATCCAGGTCGCGCTCCTGGGTGATGGTGTAAAGGTCGTACCGGCGGCTCAAACGTGCGCCGCCGTCGCGGGTGAGCGGCTGCCACCTAAGCGTCGTGCTATTGCGGCTAGAGAAGGTAAAAAACGCATCCAGCGGAATGGTGAGATAGAGGCCCTTGTCGAAGCTGCCCTCGCCAAAATCATCGCCGGCATCGGTCAGGGTGCCAAAGGCGCCTAGGCGAACGCCGGAGTCGAACTCGCGGGAAAGATCCAGCGTGGCGCCTATGTCACCGGCCAGGTAACGACCCACGCTCAGTTTGGCCAGCACGTCTTCCACGCCGGTTTCCACATAGGCGTTGATGTGGCCTGTCCAAACGCTGTAATCACGTAGGTCGAATCGCTGGTCGAAGTCGCGTTGGCGCACCCAGTTGATGTCCGCGCCGAGCGCCCAGGGAGCGTCGAACTCGCGGTACAGCCACTCGGCACCGACGCCGGCGTACATCATTTCCAGTATCCCCCCATAGCCCATGGCGTATACGTTATCGCTCACCTTGGCCGTGCGCGTGTACTGCAGGTTCTCGATACCGAAGGGCGACTCCGACAGGTAATCCCCTACAAATGTACGCACCCTGGGGAGCCGAGAGTTGGCAATATATTCGTAGTTGCCCAGGTTATCCGCCACTGTCCAGGCCATGCTGCCGGAGAACCAGCCGTTGGGGTCGGTTTGATACTCGGCGCTGAGCTGGGCTTTTAGACGGTAAAGGTAGCCATCCGGGCCGCCGAAGTTTTGATCGAGCCGGGGTCCCAACTGCCAGTTGAAGCGCTGAGCCGGCGCTTGATGCAGCGTCTCGCCGGCACCATTTTCTAATCTGGCATGGGTATAAATGCCGTATCGATAGGCGTACTCATGATCGGCCGAGGTCGTTGCCTGTACGAACTGCTCACGGTCATGAACGCTTTCGCGCAGCGGCAAGCCTCGCTCCTCCCAGTCAAAGCGGAACGTTTCGATCTCCTCATCGGCCTGGGCGTTCAGGATGCGGTTCGCGCGCCCCTCGCTTTGGGCCAGAGAGCGAAAGCGCCCGGGCCTGGCGGTAACGGTTAGGCTATCGCCCTGGCGGGAGATGCGCTCCACCTGCATGCCGGCATTTTCGTTGAGCCTTTGGCTGGCCGCGGCCCAGCTTGCCTGCGGCGCGGCGTCCAGCGGCTGTGGAGGTGGGTCGTTTTTTAACTGGTCAAGCCCGTTGAGGTCGAGGTTGAAAGTGATGCCCGCCATGGCCGTATTGCCGCGCTGCCACCCGGTATGTAGCTCCACATTGTCGCTAATGGCCAAGCGCGCCCCCACGTTGAAGCGGCTATCCTGAACCTGATCATTGTCCTGGGGTTCATTGGAGTAATCGTTGCCTTCGTACTCGAACTGCAGGATCAAGGGATCCCAGGGTGTCTGGTACTCTACACCGCCGAAAACCGCCGCGGGCCCCGCAAAGTACTGGCCGAAATTGAGCTCGCCGCCGCCTGAGCCGCTGTTGGCCGAACGATTATCGAAGCGATCCGCCAGCCAGCCAAAGGGAGAGTCGATATCGCTTGCGGCCCCCAGGTAGCCCCAGCCCAGCCCTGCGGTGAAATCGAAATTACCCCAGCGTTTACTGGCGGCCACATATTCGGCGCCAAACAGCGTGGTACCGCCTATATCGCGTGCGCCCACGGCCAGCTGTGGCCAGTAGCGGGTTTCTTCCAAAAGCCTCAGTTTGGCATCGAAACCCTTATCCAGGTTGCGGTCATACAGCGGGCCTGGCCGGTTCTCAACGGAGACGTAGCGAAAACCGCCTTCGAACCAGCGGGTGGGTTGGACAAACACGTTATAGCGTCGATAGGGTTCGGTGCGGCTAGCGCTCACCGACATTTCACCTAGCGGGTTCATGCGCGCGGTGGGCGTTTGCATAATGCCCACACCGCCGAAATCGCTTTGACCATGGCCCAGCTGCCCGGCCAGGCCATCGGCGGCGGCCACGTTGGGCAAAAAGAAAGCGACCAGCGTGATGCGCGCCAATACAGGTGGTTTTGGCGCAGGTAAGTAACCGCGAAAGAAAGAGGGAGCCAAAAAGTGAACTAGGGAGCGTGCCATTGAGTACATTGATCGCCAGGGAGTTGAGCGGCCAACACGCCTGGCAGCCGCTGATTGATGATATCCGGTTCTTCCGTCGTGCCGGGAAAGGCAAACGCACCCATCAGCCCTTGCCGATTAGGCAGCTCGATGAGCAAGCGGCTGCCGGGGGCAAGAGGTGTTGCCTCGTGGTTCCAGGCCGCAATGCCTCGTCGTAATACATTGCCTTGGGGCGTTATCAGATACGCATGGTCAACGTTCTTGAACGCGTGTTCTGGCAGCGCTTTTTTAACATCGTCGATCGTCATATTGGGTCGCCAAGCGGCTCGACTAACGCCCTGTAGACCCCAGACCTCGACCCAATCAGGAATATCGCAGACGCCCCAATAGGCCACGTTTCCCAGCAGCGGCGCCTCGCGCAGATGAGTGCCCAATGCCAGTAAGTCCAGCCGCTGAGGGCTTCGCACCGCCTCATTTTCCAAACTGCGCAGTGCTTCCTGCCACTTCAAAAGCGCCTGAGCGTAAATCGTATTACCTGTCACTTGGGCACTTATTACTAACGTGCCCAGCTCTTCGGTCAAGTAGCGCCGCTGTTGTGGTTGGCGCTGCTGGTCGGGGAGCAGGAGAGCATAGGCATGGCTCCAACTGATGGGCGTCGCCTGTTGAGAGAGTGTTTCCAGCCAGGCATCGGCCAACGTGCGCTCGCTCGGTTCGGTGGCGTGGCTCGCTTGCGTCATGCCTGACACAAGAGCGCCCGCCAGCAGCGCCTTGATCACCAGACGTTTAGCGTAAAAAAAGTGCGCTCGAGTAGTGGCGCGATCAATCGTGGTTCTCATGGTTCTCGCTTAAAGCAGCACGGGCAGTTGGACGGGGCGATGACTATCAGCGCCGTAGTGGCGAATTAGCTATCCCACCAGGGGCGAGCCACTTGCCATTTGATGTCAGGGCCACCGGGCCAGGCTAATTCATCCACTTCCCACAGCCTTTGTGTCGCGGGGTCTTTCCACCACTGAGCCCTGGTCGTTCGGCCGTTATCCCAGGTATACGTGACGTCGCAGGGCTGAAGCAGCAGCTCGGTCAACAATAGCGCACGTGCTCGAGGTGCTTTGCACGTCATATGCCCCTCAGCGCGATGAGCATGGCTGAGCCCATCGGTATCGACCCAGTGGCGTTCTATCCAGAAGCGGGGTTGCGAACGCTGCCAGGGCAGTTCGCCGGCCGCGGCAAGAGAATCAGCAGTGGCCGAGCGGTCAAGATAATAGCGCGTGGTCAACAAGTCTCCCTCTGGAGTGGACACTGCATGTAAACCACCACTTTCCAGGCTTAAAAAGCCACGTTGGTGGGGCCAGTGCGTTTGCGTACCGGTTTGAGCGCCCAATACCAGCAGGCCGCGCTGGGTAGAGCCATCGAACGCTAAAGAGGCATACGGTATCCTGTCTGCCTGAGAAGCCGTTGCCCGGCCCTTGCTCGGATCCAGTGCCACGATGGCTTGGCCTATAGGAGAGCTTTCGAGCACACTACAGCCTGCTATTGCTACTAAACTGATGGCGCCCGTCACCGTCTTGAGCGCTTGCATACGGCTTTTTCTTTCGCCATTGAAAACACGAGTGAAAAACGGGGAAGCAGGACGCATAAAAGCCGCTAAAAAGCGGCTCTTGCACATCTCCATGTCGCGATTAGCCCGGCGCGATTTTATGTATTTCAAGCGTAGCCTCAGCGCGTTCCGGTCGTACCCGTTGTACCGCTGGTGCCACTCGTACCGCTGGCGCCGGATGACTCTGCGGCGATACCGGCTGCCACCTGGGAGGGCGTGCTGGTGGTCAAGGTGGTCGCACTGGTGTTCAACGCGCCAGACAAACCGCCCGGTGCGGCGCCTCCTGCCGTAACGCCTGCGCTAGCCGACGTGGTGGTTGTGCTCTGGCCGGCAGCGCTAGAGCTTGAGGCGTTGCTAGCTGGGGCAGAGCCGCCAGGCTCGACACCGCTTTCGATCGATGTTGCGCTATCAGGCGTTGTTTGCGCCGAGGCTAGCGAAGCGACGAGCACGCCTCCTGCGACCAATAAAATCAATGCTTTTTTTAACATTGCTCTATCTCCAGATAAAGTGAGTAGCCGCCATTTTGGCTTATAAAGCATGCAGGTATTGTGTTGCTCATGCGAGTATCGGAAGCCTGATCCAGTCATAAGAAGCGGCGGCCACAGATTTGGATTGAATGGTAACCCGTAAATATCCTGGAGAATAGATCCAGGCTAACATTCAAGCCGTTTATCGGTAAGCCTAAATGATGATTTATCCGTTTAAGAAAATGAAGCGTAGTATTTGATTCGGAAAATATGCCGAGTTTTAAATAAGTAAATTCTTTTATAAGGTTTTTTTACTTAGAGAGTTATGGGCCGTTAAGTGGATATGCATTAAAAGGGTTTTGTTAATCATAATTGACCCTCGCTTAGAGATCGAAATCAATACGTTATCGCTGGCAAGCAAGAGACTACGCTTTAAAGCTCTTTTTAAGGCGTTTTTGGACAGGCTAGAAGGCTCCCATGAAATGTTTTCCATGCGTCATGCATTATTAGTAGTGACGTGGTTGTGCAGACTAGTCCTGCTGGTGTCTTGCGCAAGCCTGTAGCGTGTTTAGAGACATTGCGGCTGGTTTAGCACAGCAGATTTAGGTAGCATTGCCGCTCATTTAAGAGCGTGTTTCAAAGTATTCAAGGTATCTGCTGGCGCTAGCCGTGCAGGTGGATTTTTTTACATCGAGTAAAACGGATGTTTCAGCCATATCTCGTCTTCCGCCCTTTGCGGCGGCTATCTCTTGCTGCGGTTTACCTGAGCGCTCTTGCCGGTGTGCTGACGCTTTCCGGCTGTGCGCTGGCGCCGGGCGGGCACCTTGATGCCAATACACAAGCCGCGCCCATCGATAATCTAATTGATGTTCAGCCCATTACGCCGGGGCTTTTAGCGACCATGCCTCAAACAGGCAACCGCGCTACGCCCATGCCAGACGAGCTTCGCCAGGCAATCGATGAATGGGAGTACCGGATCGGCGCCGGCGATGTGCTGAGTATCATCGTATACGATCATCCTGAATTGACCATTCCCGCCGGCAGCGAACGTGGAGCGGAAGAGGGCGGCAATCGAGTACGCAGCGACGGCACTATTTTTTACCCCTTCGCTGGCCGTGTACAGGTTGCCGGGTTGACCCTCGAAGAGGTGCGCGAACTGCTGACTCAGCGCCTGAGCGGCGTTATTCAAACGCCTCAGGTGGACGTTAGCGTCGCTGCTTTTCTCTCACAGAAGGTGCAGGTAAGCGGTGCCGTAGCAAATCCGGGTAGCGTACCCGTCACGACCGTACCGCTCACCTTAATCGATGCCGTGAGCCAGTCGGGGGGCGCGACCGAGCAAGCGAACTGGCACGAGATATATCTGACTCGAAACGGCGTAGAGCAGCGCCTTTCTCTGTTCAGGCTGCTGCGTGAAGGTGATCAAACCCAAAACCGGTTGCTGCGAGATGGCGATGTGCTGCACATACCCAGCGCTGAAAGCCAAGCGGTTTCCGTTATGGGGCAGGTGAATTCGCCTGGTAATGTTCGTTTGGGTAGCGAACGGTTATCGCTGTCTGATGTGCTGTCACTGGCGGGCGGCGTCAATGAAGTCACCGCCGAACCTTCGGGCATCTTTGTCATTCGCGGTAATGAACTGGGCAGCGACCGCTTGGCGACCGTTTATCAGTTGGATATAAGCAATGCCGCTGCCTTCGTGCTGGGAAGCAGGTTTGGAATGCAGCCCAACGACGTGGTGTACGTGACCACCGCGCCGATTGCCCGCTGGAACCGTGTGATCAGTCAACTCCTGCCGTCCGTTCGCTTGCCAGGCTATGCCGCAGGCAGTATTTCCGACTCACGTGATCTGCAATAAAACTCTGATATAACGTCGCCATAACGATTCGAAGCAGGATAGTCACCGCCATGTTTCAGCATATTTTAGTGGTATGTGTGGGCAACGTATGCCGTAGCCCCGTGGCGGAGGCCATGCTTCGAAAGCGCTTGCCGGGCAAGCAGTTTTCGTCTGCCGGGTTGGGCGCGCTGGTAGGTAGCCAAATCGATGCCAATGCTCGTGCCTTGGCTGAGAAGGACGGGGTCGAGATGGGTGACCATCAGGCTCGCCAGCTTACCCGAGAGATGCTCGATCGCGCCGACCTGGTACTAGTCATGAGCGACCAGCAGCGTCTGGCTGTCGCAGAGCTTTCCCCAGCCGCGCTTGGCAAAACGATGCGGCTAGGACAGTGGCTTGAAAATGGTCGGGGCAAGGATATCCCTGACCCGTATCGAAAAAGTGCGGAAATATTTCAGCACGTTCACCAGCTAATGGATCAGGCCGTACAAGCCTGGGTCTCGAAGCTGGCGTAACGTCGCCCCTGAATAGCCAAAATGGATGTAGCCAAAGCATGAGTGATGTGACGGCCCAGCGCCCTGTTGGAAACGATAGTGATGAAATCGATTTAGGCCGCCTATTCGGTCTGCTGCTGGACAAAAAGTGGTGGATTGTGGGAATCACCGGGATATTCGCCGCTATTGGCGTTCTCGTGGCCTTGAGCGCAACGCCTGTTTACCAGGGGGATGCGCTGGTACAAGTCGAAAAGCGATCGTCGATCAACCCGCTGGAGGGGTTGGGCGACATGCTGGGGCCGGAGAGTGAGTCCTCGACGTCTGCCGAAGTGCAGATTTTGCAGTCGCGCATGGTGCTAGGCCAAGTGGTCGATCGCATCTCGCTCGATACCGTAGTAACACCTAATACGCTCCCCCTTATTGGCGGCTTCATTCAGCGCCGCGGTATCAATCGGCCTGACTTCATGCAAGGCCACGCAAGTGTATGGGGTAACGAGAGTATCGATGTCGGCCGACTCGAAGTGGACGATGCCTACCGTGGTATGCCCTTCACCCTGAAAGTAGAAAACGAGTCTGCCAGCGAGTACTCGCTATGGTTAAACGGCGAGCGTTTGGGTAATGGCCGGGTAGGCGAATTTAGCAGCTTCCTTGAGGGCGCCGTACAGGTGAGCGTGGTAGAGCTCTCTGCTACTCCGGGCGCTGAATTCATCTTGACCAAAGCGGTTCGCTCCAATGCTATTAACCACTTGAGAGGTAATCTGAGCGTAAGCGAGCAGGGTGGTGGTGGACGTGGCGGCAGTACCGGCATCTTCAAACTCACTTTGAAGGGTGAAAATAGGCAGGCTATTCGCCGCTCTCTTAATGCAGTTATAGAAACGTTTTTGACCCAAAACGTCGAGCGGCAATCCGCTGAGGCCGAACAGCGCCTGGCGTTTTTGGAAGAGCAGTCGCCGGAACTGCGCGAGCAGCTCAACTCCGCTGAAAACCGTCTCAACGAATACCGGGTCAACGCCGAAAGCGTGGATCTTAACAGCGAGTCTCAGGCAGCAATCAACCGCTACATCGCGTTGGAGCAAAACCTCAACGAACTGGAACTTCAGGAGGCGGAGCTGTCTCAGCGCTTCACTCCAAACCACCCGAGTTACCAAGCGCTTTTACGCCAAAAGCGACGTCTACAAAACGATTTGGATCAGTTGGACGAGCAGGTCAGCCAGCTTCCTGAAACCCAGCAGGAGATCGTTCGTCTAACGCGCGAAGTGGAAGTGACGCAAGCCATTTACGTTAACGTGTTGAACAAAACCCAAGAACTACAGATGACCCGCGCCGGCACCGTGGGCAACGTGCGTATCATCGATGACGCCCTCGTAGGCGGTGGCCCTATTGCGCCGAGAAAATCGCTCATCGTAATAGTCGCGACACTGCTTGGGGGAATGTTGGCCGTTGGAGGAGTGCTGGCGCTGGGACTTCTTCGCCGGGGAATAGAATCCGCCGAACAGATCGAGCAAAGCGGATTGCCGGTATATGCAACGATCCCGCTATCGGAAGCGCAGCAGAAACTGGTACGTAAAGTAAAAGGTAAAAAAGATAAACGAAGCCATCAGGTCATCAGCGGCATTTTGGCCAAGCACGACCCTACCGATCTTTCCATAGAGGCGCTGCGTGGTCTTCGTACTAGCCTGCATTTCGCGATGATGGAAGCCAAAAATTCATGTTTGATGATCACCGGTTCGAGCCCCGGTATCGGTAAGAGTTTTATAGCGGTGAACCTGGCCGCCGTGTGCGCTCAGGCAGGGCAAAAGGTCCTCGTAATTGATGCGGACATGCGCAAGGGCCACATTCATCATGCATTTGGTGGGCAAAGCGCCGAAGGCCTTTCTGACGTACTTTCTGGTCGCAGTGGCTGGCAAACACAGGTGCGCGCAAGCCAAGTAGAGGGGCTGAGCTATATGTCTCGAGGCATCGCGCCGCCTAATCCCTCCGAGCTATTGATGAGCCAGCATTTCGCTCAGCTACTTAGTGAAGCCGAGCGGCAGTTTGATCTGGTGATCGTGGATACTCCGCCAGTACTGGCAGTGACCGACCCCGCCGTGGTGGGTAGTCATTGTGGTACGACCTTGTTATTGGCACGTTTTGAAATCAATACGTTGAAAGAGCTACAGCACGCAGCTCGCCGACTGGAAGCGGCAGGCGTAGTGGTGAAAGGTGCCATTTTGAATGCCATGGAGAAAAAGGCGGCCAACAGTTACGGCTATGGCTACTACCAGTACAGCTATAAATCAGTCAACGAGTAAACCCTCGCTCGAACGGCCTGGCTGGTTTGAAAGCTCAAGTCAGGCCGCTCGAGCATCAATAATGCGCCTGGTTAGCGCCCTGGGAGCTATAACGAATACTGCGGCCCTTTGGGCCCGCGGTGGGAAAGCGTAGCGAGGCACAGGGTACGGTTGGAGACGCGGGATTACATCCTGGTGATTTTTGCGCAGTAGCCTATCAGGGATGTGTTTCTTCAAGACGTTGAACAAGGCTACGAGATAGTAGGTCGCCTCCCATCAACCGGGTGTGGAAGTTTCATGAGTATTATCGACGGTATGGCGCTATTAATTGATGAATAGTCTAGCTCTGGGCAAGCTGCGCGTACGCGCGAGTAAATTCAGCAAAAGTAGTTTCGTGCGCAACGTTGTTGCCGTGGCAACGGGCATCGCAGCGGCTCAGGCCATTTCGCTTGCTTTTATGCCGCTTCTTACTCGGCTTTACGGCCCCGAAGCGTTCGGTGCGCTCGCCGCATTCACGGCAGTGATCAATATCATTTCACCCATTGCCACACTTGGCTATGCCAATGCGATCGTGATGCCGCAAACCGAGGAGGGGGCTACGGCGGTCGCTCGGCTGTCACTCGTTTGTGCTTCTATCATGGCACCGGTCGCGCTTGTGATCGTTTTGCTTTTTCGCGCACCGATTGCCCACTCGTTGGGGCTGGAAGCAGCACCGTACTTGTTGTATCTGATACCCGTGGCTTTACTGTTAAGTGCACTATTGTCAGTGGCAAACCAGTCCGCGATTCGAGAGGGGCTTTTCAAGCAAAAGGCGCGCTCCTACGTAGCCAGTACGTTTTTAATGAATCTGGGCAAATTGGCCGGTGGTCTTTTAGCCCCTCACGGCTTGCTGCTGATTATTATCATGATAGGGGGCAAGGCGCTTAACTTCACCATGTTGCTTTCCCGCGTCCCCAAAAAAGGCGCTTTCGAGGTGCGCCGCTGGTTCGGACGTGCAGGTATTCGCAAGGCCGCGATCGAACAGCGTGATTTTGTGCTCTATCGCATGCCGCAAAGCATGATTAATGCAGCGTCTCTCGGACTTCCGGTGCTCGTCCTGACTTCCTTGTTCAGCGCTTCCATTGCCGGGCAATACTCCATCACCACATTGGTTCTCGGCGCGCCGATCATGCTGCTTGGGCAATCCGTGCTGGAGGTTTTTTTCCCCCGCGTCACAGAAGCCGTTCGTCGAAATCCCGCGAACGCGTTGCCGTTGATACAGCGTGCCACGCTTGGGATGGCGTGCATCGGGATTGTTCCCTTTGGTGTCATCGCTTTATGGGGGGACATCTTGCTTCCCTGGTTCTTTGGCGATGAATGGCTGCGTGCTGGTGAATACTCGCGTTGGGTTGCCTTATGGATGGCTAGCGTTTTAGCGACCCGACCCGCGGTCTCTTCAATGCCGGTATTGCGCATGCAGGGAACACTTCTCATTTATGAAGTCGCTATTACTGCTGCTCGGGTACTGTCGCTTTTCATTGGCGCCAATCTCGGGAACGACCTCGTCGCAGTAGCGGTTTTTGCGCTCGTTAATGTAGCAGGATACCTGGTGCTTCTCTTACTCGTTTTGAGAAAGGCAGCGGCAATAAAACGGAGAGGCAACGATGCTTACATCACTTAAAAGTAAAATACCCTTATCGATCAAGCAAAAATTGCAAGGCGTGCTGTCTGCACGACGCATGCAGCTTCCCGACGCGCCACGCTGCTTCGTCTTTTTGGCAGCGGACTATGGAAACATAGGCGATCTTGCGATCACGGCTGCGCAACAAAACTATCTTTCGCGGCACCTGCCCAACCATCAACTCGTATCGGTGCCCATTAGCGATACACGGGCAGTGATTCGCTCGATACGCAAACAAGCGGTCAAGGAAGACGTCGTCACGATCATCGGTGGCGGCAACATGGGGTCTTTGTATCCTGATATCGAAGCGTTGCGACAGCTGGTCATTCGTTCCTTTCCACGCAATCGGGTGGTGTGTTTCCCCCAGACGCTTGATTGGGATGACTCCGAGCAGTCTCAGCGTGCGGTCGACAGAATCGTGCGGGTATATTCGAGGCATCAAAACCTTTATCTACACGCGCGCGAAGCCGTGAGCTTTGAAAAACTCAAAAAGCTGTTTGCCGACCATAAAAAGCCGGCAGTGCGTTTTGTTCCCGATATCGTTCTCAGCGCGACGGCCGTCGATTTCGGGGTCAATAATAGTGTCGAGCCACGTGGAGCGCTGCTTTGTTTGCGAGACGATCGTGAGCGTTCGTTAGGCGATCATCAGCATCAAACGCTTTTGAAAGCTCTCACCGATGCAGGACTGGTGACCGAGGTAACCGATACCCATGCAGGTGGCTCGCGCCTTTCTTCAGAACGCTGTGCCGAATTACTGCAGGGAAAACTCAGTCAGTTTCAAAGTGCGCAGCTTGTGGTAACCGACCGCCTTCATGGCATGATCCTGGCCGCACTGGCGGGAACTCCGTGCCTGGTTTTACCCAACTCCAACCATAAGATTCGTCAAACCTGGACAGACTGGTTGCGTGATGTTCCTCAAGTACGCTTTTTAGAGCTTGGCGAGCTTTCCAATATCGACGGGATCGTTCAAGACGTTCTCGCCATCCCGCGTCGCGAGCCTGCACACCCAGTGATAGAACCCGCACATTATAACGATCTCCGTATGGCGGTTGCTGATTCATGATTTCTGACACCTCTCCACTGGTATCCATTATTGTTCCCGTTTTCAACGTTGAGTTTTATCTCGACGAATGCCTGGATTCGGTTCGTCGCCAAACCTACGGCCGCCTTGAAATCATCGTGGTAGAGGACTGCTCGACCGATGGATCGCTGGCCAAGCTCGATGCCCACCTTGAAGACGACCGCGTACGCGTGATTCAACACGACACGAATTCGGGGTTGTCGGCGGCACGAAATACCGGTATCGAAGCCGCCCAGGGTGAGTTTGTGCTGTTCGTGGATTCGGATGATGCGATCGCACCGGAACTGGTCGAGACATGCCTTGCTCGAGCGATCGAAACTGAGGCTGATGTGGTGATGTTCGATTTTGCTGTTTTCCATGACGGCGAACCGCTGCCGGGGAGCGACGGGCGTATCGATATGCATCAAGCACGCTCGCTTACCGAGGTCGAATACTTCAAACTTCCGCATTTTGCTTGGCTGAAGTTCATTCGAGCTGAGCTTCTGGATGATCCACGGTTACGGTTCCCGGTAGGGCATTACTACGAGGATTGGCCGTTTCATTGGGAACTGGGATTCTTGACCCGAAAAATCGAACGCATTCCCAATCGCTTTTATCAGTACCGGCAGCGCTCGGGTTCGATCACCGCCGCCGGGGATCGCAAGCTTTTGCACATCTTCTCGGCACACCGGCTAATTCTCGACATCGTTGAGCGCCACTCTGCCTCGGTGGGCGTTCGGCAACTACTGGCGACTAAAATTTACCGTGGCATCTGGTTTGTGGTGATGACGATTCAACATGACTTTCTGAAAGAGGCCTTGCTAGCCGCGCGCAATCACCTTGCCAGCACTCGAAAAGCGCGACAAAGCGCATCACCTGCGCCCAGGGTTAAAGTGCTGTTGGCCGCCCTTCGACTGCCTAAGCCTTTCGCCTATAGCTCTATTCGCTCCCTTCGTGCGGCGTTGTCCAGGCTTTCATCTTATCGCCGCAATGCCACGTCGTCTGCCTAGTCACCGAACGGGATATCACTGCTTTATGGCTCAGTACGTATTTATAAAATTTCGAGACCCGACTGTATCGGGGAGCGCGCTTTCTCGACTCGAGAGCATTTGTGAGATGTTGACGCCCCATTCGCTTCAGGGACGCTGTAACCACATCGTCGCCGAGTGGCCGGGTGGCTCGGGCGGCTATTACGCCATTCAAAATAGCGATAGCGTATCCGATCAAGCTGCCGGGCAACTGACCATTGGGTGGGTAGCCTCTGATGAGGATGAAGAAGCGTCAATGGAGCGTCACAGCGTGCAGGCAGACGGTTCTTACGCGGTTATTCAGGCGAATACTCAGGAAGTATCTTTTTTTACTGATCAGTTCGGCTCTCGCACGCTTTGGTACTACATGGATGACGAAATGCTCGTCGTCTCCACTTCGCAGCGAGCGATCGTTCGATTCAAGGGCGCATTCGCTCCCAATCAAGCGGCCACCGGCTGGTTTCTTTCCTCCGGTTGCCAAGGCCCCTTCGCGGCCTGGGATGAAAAAATCGTACAGGTGAAACCTGGTCTTGAGTATGTTCTGGATGTGAGTCAATGGCAGATCGACGCTCGTCCAAAACCGGGCATTGCGCTGCCACAATCGGGTAAAGAGTCGTCTCAAAACTACCTGGACCAGTTCGAATCCCAGGTGATCGATACGATCAAAAAGATCGTGGGCTCCCATGAAGCTGGTGAGGTGTTGTTGCCTTTGTCCGGCGGTTTGGATAGCCGGCTGCTACTGGCGCTTTCACGAGAGGCCGGCGTGGCTTCCAACGTCGAGCTGGTTAACTGGGGCATCGAACAGCGAGACACGGTTTTCGATGACAAACGCGCAGCGCAGCGTATTGCCGATACCTACAGAAAACCGCTTTTGGATCGGTTTCTGCCTACGCAAGGCGGTGACTACGACGATGTGCTGGACAGATTTGTAGAAGCCTCGGAAGGCAGGATTGATCACTTTAATGCCTATACCGATGGCTTCTCCATGTGGGATGAGTTTTATCGCTCGGGTTTTCGTTGTGCGCTACGGGGAGACATTCCTTTTCCGACCGCCATCTATGCCGATCAGCTTTCTGCAAGGCAGCAACTGGGGTTTGCCACGTTCGAGGATTATGCGAACACACGGCATTTTTCAGCGCTCTTCGACCAACGCTCAGCGTCACTTGATGTCGCGTTGTTACCCGGAGAAACGCTGGTTCAATGGCGGGATCGCCTGTATGCCAGCTATCGCATCCCCATGGTGGTTTCGGCATTCACCGATCTAGTGAGTGGCCATGTTGAAAATTACTCTCCCATGATGAGCTGGTCGTTGTTCAAGGCGTACGTTGCGCTTCCCGACCATGCCAAGGGGGATAAAAAACACATTAGAACGCTTTGGAGAAAGCACGATCATAGCGGCGTGCCGTCGCATGCCGAGGGGTCTCTAGCGTCTCCGGTTTCGTTTTTTCAAAACACAACCGGACGTCGATTCATGAATGACTACCTGACGACGCTTCGCCAGAGTCAGCGCTTTCCCACCCCGGTGCTGGATATGGCATCCGCACCCTCCGAAGAGAACGATCAACAGACCCCCACACGATCAGCTAAATTGTTGCGAACGGGGCGTAGCTGGGTCTCCAGACACTTGCCGCGAAGCCTCAAAGCTTATCTCAAGGCCAAGCGACCTTATAGGCTATCGCCACAAACATTGGCTTACCGTTTGGTTCTCGTGGATAAAATTTTAAACATGTATGAGGCCGACGCAAAACAGGGAGCTGTCCAGCGCCCGAACGCTCAGGGAACCGCTCATTTGGCTCAGGGAAAATCGTGATGGCGTTAGCACGTGTACTGCATGTCGTCGGCCGCATGGACCGTGCGGGGGCAGAAACCATGGTGATGAACCTGTACCGTGAAATCGACCGCAGCCGGTTTCAGTTCGATTTCGTCTACTTCACCGATGAGCGCTGCGATTACGATGACGAAATAGAAGAGCTGGGCGGACGTATTCATCGAATCAACGCGACTAACCCAGTCTCCCGCTTTTGGAAACTCTATCGTTTGCTATGCAGCGGTGTCTGGAAGACGGTCCATTCACATACGCTTTTCAGCAGTGGCCTGCACTTGATGGCTGCTCGTATGGCCGGTGTACCTTGCCGGGTCGCACACTCTCACAATACGCAAGATGCCAATAGCGCAAGCCGGGCTGGCCGGCTTTATCAGCGTGTAGCCAGACGCCTCATTGTCATGTCGGCCACACGTTTCGTCTCCTGTGGCAGGGCGGCCTCGAATTATTTGTTTCCCGGTAGAAAGGACGTGGTGGTTATCCCGAATGCCGTCGATATCGAGCGGTTTTCACAGGCATCCGGTATAGCGGTGCGCAACGAGCTCAAAATTAATAGCGGGGAGATAGTGATCGTGCAGGTGGGACGCTTCATGCCCGTTAAAAATCATGAGCGTTCGATTCTCATTGCGAAGGCACTAAGGCAAAAAGCAGTGGATTTTCAGTTGCTCCTGGTTGGCACTGGACCTGAACAGGACCGTATTCGGGACCTGATCCTTGAACATCGTCTTGAAAGCCACGTACAAGTGCTCGGTTTGCGAACCGATATCCCCGAATTGATGGCGGCTGCAGACGTAATGCTAATGCCATCGCTACACGAAGGCTTCCCAGTAGTATTGGTCGAGGCTCAGGCGGCGGGATTGCCAGCAGTGGTTTCCAATGCTGTCTCGCCAGAAGTGGAATTGGGCATGGACATGGTGCGTTTTGTCGAGCTTGAGGCTAGCGATGCCGATTGGGCGCAGACAATACTGTCCGCGGCGACCGCGGACCATCCTGAAAAGCATGTACGCCACAGGATTCTGGAACAGGCAGGGTTTTCATCCGCGGCGGGTGCGCGCCGGCTCGAACAGGTATATAACGCTGCATGATTGCGTATTTGCTGCTACTGATATTCGTCACTATTAACACCTGCGTATGGCGGCGCGCAGGAAGCTCCGGTGTGCGTCGGCTGGGCCTTTTTTTTACCGGCACCGCACTGGTGTTATTCGCGGGGCTGCGTAATAGGCGAGTCGGTACGGATACCGGTACTTATATACGTCATTTTTACGAAAGCGATAGCTTTGATATCGTTATTGAGCGACAGGATACCGGCTACTACCTGCTGTCCTGGATTGCCAGAACGCTCTCCGAGTCCTACTCGATGCTGCTGGTCCTGATCGCGCTCATCGTTGTCAGTTGTTATCTAACAACTATTACACGCCTGGTGAAGCGTTATGAAACCGGGGTCTACCTTTTCGTAACCTTGGGCACCTACACCTTTTTTTTCAACGGCGCGCGTCAAGGTATTGCCGCAGCGATCTGTTTTCTTGCTATTCCATTTTTACTTGAGCGGCGCCTGTGGCCCTACATAGCGTTGGTGGCATTCGCTGCGCTGTTCCATAGAACCGCTCTGATTGCGTTGCCTCTTTACTGGCTAGCTACGACACAGGTGCGCTGGCAGCGGCTGGCCATTCTCGGATTCACTACCGTGATAGCGGTCGCTTTTTTGAGCGTATTTGTTGGGTTGGCATCGGAGCTTCTTAGTGACCGATTTTCTACCTATGCAGAAGCGGGAGAGGGGGGAGGCGAAGTCACGGTGGCTTTCCTGTTCGGACAAGGTGTCATGCTCTATATCTTTAAGCGCTATGTTCCCGATCCTAACGGATGGTACGCACGGTTGCTCAATATCTACTTGATTGGTCTGGTCCCGACGCTGGCCTCGACCCTGTCGAGCGTTAATCCATCGGGAGTACTGCGACTGCATTTGTATTTTAGCTCTATGTCGATACTTTTATGGCCCATGGTGTTTCAGCAGCTTGGCACCACAACGACGCGCATTCTTTTGGCGATGGGGTTTTTGTGCGTCACCGCTATGTACTTCGTCCTAACGACGTCCACGTTTAGCAATCTTTCTCCTTACTCCTTCAATATGGATATCTTTGTATGGTAGATAAAGCGCTGCCTCCAGTATCGATAGGGCTTCCTTTTTACAATTCAGAGCAGTTTCTGCTCGATGCCATCAAGTCGGTCTTTGCACAGACTCACCAGGAGTGGGAGCTTATCCTCGTCGACGATGGTTCTACCGATAAGTCGCTCGATATCGCTCGTTCTATCGACGATCCGCGCGTTCGTGTCTACTCGGACGGAAAAAATAAAAGGCTGGCAACCAGGCTGAATGAAATCAATTCTTTAGCGAAATACGATATTGTCGCAAGAATGGATGCAGACGATCTCATGGATACGGATCGTATCCGAAAGCAGCTCGAATGTTTAATGGAACACCCTGAGCTTGATCTGGTGGGAACGGGCGTATGTTCATTGACCGATGACGGGGAGCCTGTCGGTATTCGCTGTGTTTCTCCAAACCACCATATAACAGAAAAGGCGCTTTTAGCTGGGCAGGCGGGTATCGTTCATGCATCGATTCTCGGGCGTAAAGAGTGGTTTATGCGAAACCGATACCGAGAAGATCTCCCCAAGTCGCAGGATACCAATCTATGGATACGCTCATTTTCGAAAGATGATTTAAACATCGCTATCATTCCCGAGCCTCTTTATTACTATCGGGAGGATGGCAATGTCACCGCCAATAAGTTATTGCTTGCCTATCGGGTAGGGCGTATCTCAATACGTGAAGATGCCAAGGGGCGGTTTACGAACAGGGTGCGTACTAAAGGGCTAATGGCACTGTATGCCAAGTCAAGCGCTGTGACGTTGCTGAACTGGTTGGGAAAGATGGACGTCATTCGGCGCCGGCGAAATCAGCAGGGCATTGAAGCAGCAGAAAAAGCGAAAGTCCTGAGTGAAATTCAGACCGTTCAAGCGTTGCAACTTCCTGTCAATCAAGCGCACATGGCCGAAAAATCATGAAGCGTCTCTGTTTGGTGGTGACGGACGCGATATCATTTAACGTACTGTATCGTGGGCAGCTCGAACATTTGAAGGCGCAAGGCTTTCAGCTCACGCTTTTATGCGGCGGGTCCGCCGATGAAATCGAGCTGCTTCGGCGGCGTGACGTTGGGAAGGTCGTGCCTATCAAAATGGTGCGCCCTCCGCGGATAGGAGCAGATTTGGCCGCTCTGCTCCAACTGCTGTTTCATTTTTTACGCTTTCGTTACGACATGGTTCTCGTGGCCACTCCCAAAGCAATTCTGCTTGGCTCGATAACGGCCTGGTTGACGCGTCAATCTCGACGCGTGGTGTTTTTCAAAGGCCGGGTATATGAGAATTTTTCGGGTTTTTCCCGATCGCTGTATTTAACCTTCGATCGTATCGCCGTATTTTGCGCCCACGAGGTGCTTTTCGTATCGCGCTCCTTGATGGCCGAGTACCGCCATGCCGGCGATTTTTTCACCCGCAAGGGGCGCGTCCTGGGTGGCGGCTCCAGCAACGGTGTAAATGCTGATCATTTTGATCCGGCAAACGTTAGTAATGATACATTGCAGGAACTAAAAAAATCGCTCGGCATTGAGCCAGATGCGTTCGTTGTGCTCACGGTTGGCCGTATCTCGATGGAGAAAGGGCTGGCCGAAATGGAGGCGTTAACAAAACGCGCCGCGCAGTCGAACGAGAATATCCGCTTTGTGATGGTCGGGCCCATTGAGGCGGGCTGTGAGTCAGTGTTAACGCGTATCCAAACGATCGGTAATGTGAGCCATGTAGGGTTCACAGACGATGTTTCTGCGTATTTTGCCATCGCGAACGTACATCTGTTTCTTACGCACCGAGAAGGGTTTGGCAACGTCGCAATCGAAGCGGCGGCCATGGGCGTCCCTACGGTTGGTTTCGATGTGGTAGGCGTGCGCGATAGCGTTGCAGAGGGCGTAAGCGGAGTGCGTGTTCCTTTTGGTGACGTTGAAGCTGTTTGGCAACATATCGAGCGCATGCGGCGTAATCCAAAAGAGACCGAGCAAATTTACTCGAATGCACGGCAGTGGGCATTGGAAAACTTCGACCAGCATCGCGTTTGGGAGTTGTTTGAACGCTACTGTTTGCGTTGATCCGGGGCTCTCGTTCGGCTGATCAGAGGCTTTGCAAGCGAAAAGACGTGTGGCATCAAATCACTATCTTTGGAACCGTTTTAAAAGCCCTAACCTTGCTCGATTTCGTTCGGACCGTGTTACGCAGGGCGACGCTCGAAACGAATAGCCGCGTTGGCGAATTATCATCTTCATTTATATACGTCGGGTTTACCAATGAAACGACTGTTTGATTTCCTCGTGTCTCTGCTCGCCCTGAGCTTGCTTTCTCCCGTGCTTTTGGTGGTGGCGTTGCTGGTTCGTGGCAAGCTGGGTTCCCCCGTTCTGTTTCGCCAGATTCGTCCGGGCCTCCATGGAAAACCGTTTGAGATGGTTAAATTCCGTACCATGAAAGATGCGTATGATGCTCAGGGTCACCCGCTACCGGATGATCAGCGCCTGACTCGTTTTGGTAATTTTCTACGTGCCACTAGTCTGGACGAGCTGCCGGAGCTTTGGAATGTGCTCAAGGGCGATATGAGTCTGGTCGGTCCTCGGCCGCTTTTAATGGAGTATTTGCCGCTTTACAGCGCCGAGCAATACCGGCGTCATGAAGCGCGACCCGGCGTAACCGGTTGGGCACAGATTAACGGCCGTAACGCTATTTCCTGGGACGACAAGTTCAAGCTGGACGTATGGTATGTAGACAACCACTCTCTTTGGCTCGATTTGAAAATTCTGATGCTTACTGTGAAAAAGGTGCTGGTGAGAGATGGCATCAGCGCAGAAGGTGAAGCGACCATGACCAAATTCACGGGAAGTGGCAAATGAAGCGCTTGGCCATTTTGGGCGCCAGCGGCCACGGTAAAGTCGTTGCGGAGACGGCGTCCCTATGCGGCTGGCAGCACATACTCTTCTTCGATGATGCCTGGCCGAGCTTGCAAAGTAACGGTCTTTGGCCCGTTATTGGCGATACCCGGGCATTATTGGAGCAGTTGCACGATTTCGATGGCGTCATCGTAGGTATCGGCAATAATCACGTGCGGTTGAAAAAAACGCGAGACCTCAAGGCCCTCGATGCTCCCTTGATAACGCTCGTCCACCCCTCGGCTTATGTCAGTAGCACTGTGGCGTTGGGTGCAGGTAGCGTCATATTTGCAGGAGCCGTCATACAAATCGATAGCCGTGTGGGCGAGGCGTGCGTGGTCAACACGCGAGCCAGTATCGATCACGACTGCCTCCTGCACGACGGCTCACACGTGTGCCCTGGTGCTTCATTAGCCGGCGCTGTCACGGTTGGCGAAGCCAGCTGGATAGGCATTGGCGCAAGCGTGATACAGCTGTTGAATATTGGCCATAACGTTACCGTAGGAGCAGGGGCCGTCGTTGTCTCTGATATTTCAAATGGCCAAACGGTAATTGGCGTGCCTGCCCGACCCGTGATTCGATGAGTCGCTCTTCCCCTTCATTCAATTATTTTAAAATCAGGTGATCGCATGCTAAGTGGCCCTTTTTCTCCATGGCCCTCCTTTTCCGAGGAAGAGTCTCAAGCGGTGCAGCGTGTCCTGCTCTCCAACCGTGTTAACTACTGGACAGGCCAGGAAGGTCGTCAGTTCGAACGTGAGTTCGCTCAGTTTGCCAACTGTGGATACGCGATTGCAGTTTCCAATGGCACGACAGCCCTGGATTTGGCGTTAAAGGGATTAAGTATTGGTGAGGGAGAAGGGCGAGGTAAGGATGAGGTAATTACCACATCGCGTACTTTCCTGGCGACGGCTTCCAGTATCGTTACAGCGGGCGCGGTTCCGGTTTTTGCCGACGTAGACCATGCTTCACAGAATGTTACCGCGATGTCCATCGCCGAAAAGATCACGCCCAATACACGCGCGATCATCGCCGTTCATTTGGCAGGCTGGCCCTGTAACATGGAGTCCATCATGGCCTTGGCTAGCGAGCACGGTTTGCACGTTATCGAGGATTGCGCCCAGGCTCATGGCGCCACGTTCAAAGGCCAGAGCGTCGGTAGCTTTGGCCACGTCGGCTGCTGGTCGTTTTGTCAGGATAAAATCATGACGACCGGTGGTGAAGGCGGCATGGTCACCACCAACGACGAAGCGCTTTGGCGAAAAATGTGGGCCTATAAGGATCACGGTAAAAGTTGGGAAGCGGTTTACGAACGTGAGCACCCGCCCGGCTTTCGTTGGCTACATGAAAGCTTTGGAACCAACTGGCGGCTGCCGGAAATGCAATCCGCTATCGGCCGTATCCAACTGACCCGCATGCCGGAGTGGAAAGCGGCTCGCCAAGCCAATGCCAAGCGGATCTGGCAATCCGCTAGTGAGTCCGATGGGCTACGCGTGCCTTTGGTGCCCGAGTACATCGAGCACGCCGCCTACAAATGCTACGTATTCGTCGAACCCTCTCAACTCCAACAGGATTGGGACCGTGATCGCATCATGAATGAAATCGTGGATCGCGGCGTGCCATGCTTTTCCGGTTCCTGCTCTGAAGTCTATTTGGAAAAGGCGTTCGACGGCACGGGCTGGCGGCCTGAAGAACCGCTAACTGTCGCCAGGGAACTGGGTGAAACCAGCTTGATGTTTTTGTGCCACCCTACGTTGACGGAGAGGGAAATTCAAAAAACCTGTGACACGATTAGCGAAGTAATGAGCCTTGCCACTCAAAAGGGAGCCAACCCATGACTATCCTTGTAACCGGTGGGGCGGGATATATTGGTTCGCACACAGTGTTGGCTCTCCTCGAAGCTGGGTACTCTGTCGTCGTACTGGATAATCTTGCCAACGCTTCACGTGAGTCACTCGCTCGAGTAGAAGCGCTCACCGAAAGGACGCTTACGTTTGTGGAGGGAGATATCCGCGATAGGGGGTTGTTGGATCGCCTGCTGAACGAGCACGAATTTAGCGCAGTCATCCATTTTGCCGGTCTCAAGGCCGTGGGCGAAAGCGTGAGTCAGCCGCTCGCCTATTACGAAAACAACGTTTCCGGAACCGTAACGCTTTGTCAGGCCATGCAGGCCGCGGGTGTTTTTAAGCTTGTATTCAGTTCGTCAGCGACGGTATACGGGGATGAGCATCCCATGCCGCTACATGAAGGGCTTCCTACCGGTAAGCCTACCAATCCGTATGGTCGATCAAAGCTCATGGTCGAAGAAGTCCTTCAGGACCTTGCACACTCTGATACGCGTTGGTCGGTCGCGCGCTTGCGTTACTTCAATCCGGTAGGCGCGCACGAAAGCGGTCAAATAGGCGAAGACCCTCAGGGGATTCCAAACAACTTATTGCCTTATGTTGCCCAGGTCGCGGTTGGGCGCCGCGACTGTTTAGCCGTTTACGGCAGTGATTACGCTACCCCGGATGGTACCGGTGTACGCGATTATATTCATGTCATGGACCTGGCAGAGGGGCATCTGTGCGCACTGAACACGTTACTGAATAACAAGAATGATTGCTATACGTGGAATCTGGGGACAGGCCAGGGGTATTCGGTGTTGGAAGTTATCGATGCTTTTGAACGCGCATCGGGCGTAACTATTCCTTATCGTATTGAATCCAGGCGGCCCGGTGACGTCGCGACTTGCTGGTCGGATCCCACCTTGGCAGAGCGTGAATTGGTATGGAAAGCCAAACGTGATTTAACCACCATGATGGTCGATACTTGGCGCTGGCAACAGAGAAATCCCCAAGGGTATCGTTAGTACAGCGGGTTAATAAGCATCAAATCTGCGCTTATCATAAAGGAAGTGTCATGTACTTTTTAATAAGCCAGTGAGCGTGGAAGATTTTTTGCTTTTATTATTTAGCACCATGGATCTGCCCGGCAAAAGGTACATATCTAATAAGTCAGGGTAGGTCCTGAGAACTAGAATTTTGTTGTGACAGGCGTGGGTTTTACAGTGTTTTCCCGCGCGTTGTTTTGCTTACGCTTACATGGCCTGGAATTAGTGTTTTGCCACACTTTTTTAAAAAAGTGTGAAAGCGTTGATGATGTGAAATCGAAAGCTTTAAAGAGCTGTAGTGCTCGTGTGGCTGGCGGTTTAGTATTGCCGTATTGGTGAGATATCACTATCTCATTACTCTCATGCTCATTGAAAGGAAGCGTCCGTGCTTAATATTGATAACGTCCATCTGGGGGTCATTGGTCTTGGTTATGTGGGCCTGCCACTGGCCGTCGAGTTTGGTAAAGTCTTACCCACAGTAGGGTTCGATATCAATAAGAGGCGCGTTACTGAGTTGCGCGATGGCATAGACCATACTCTGGAGGTCGAGCCCGCGCTGATGGCGGAAGCCAAACAGCTTAGCTTTGCCAGCGAGCTCGAAGCACTGCGCGCGTGTAACGTCTATATCGTGACCGTCCCCACGCCGATCGATGCCAGCCGTCAGCCCGACCTCACCCCGCTGATTAAAGCCAGCGAAACGCTAGGTCAGGTGATTTCCAAGGGCGACGTGGTGATTTACGAAAGCACCGTGTATCCCGGGGCCACTGAAGAGAAGTGTATTCCTGTCGTCGAGCGGGTGTCCGGGTTGGTGTATAACCAGGATTTCTTTGCGGGCTATAGCCCGGAAAGGATCAATCCGGGTGACAAGGAGCACCGCGTCACCACCATTAAAAAGGTCACCTCGGGCTCTACCGCCGAAATCGGAGAGTTCGTCGATGCGCTTTATCGTAAGGTCATCGTGGCTGGAACGCATCTGGCCAGCAGTATTCGGGTCGCTGAGGCCGCCAAGGTGATCGAAAACACGCAGCGCGACATCAATATTGCCTTGATCAACGAACTGGCGCTGATCTTTAATCGACTGGATATCGATACCGAAGAGGTCTTGCAAGCGGCAGGCACAAAGTGGAATTTTCTTCCTTTTCGCCCGGGGTTGGTAGGGGGACACTGTATCGGTGTGGATCCCTACTACCTCACGCACAAGGCCCAGCAAGTCGGCTATCATCCGGAAATGATTCTGGCAGGGCGCCGTTTGAACGATGCCATGGGCGCCTACGTGGCAGGCCAGTTGGTCAAGCAAATGATCAAGCGGCGCATTCACGTTGAGGGCGCGCGCGTTCTGGTGCTGGGGTTGACCTTTAAAGAGAACTGCCCTGACCTTCGCAACACGCGTGTCGTCGATATTCTAGCCGAGCTGGCCGATTACGGCGTCTGCGTCGATGTGTATGATCCTCAGGTCAACAAAGCGGAAGCCGAAGCTGAATACGGTATTACTCCCGTCGAGAGCCCCAAGGCGGGTGCCTATGATGCGATGATACTGGCCGTTGCGCACCGGGAGTTTTGTGAGCTGGGCGCGCAGGGTATTCGTGTCTGGGGTAAGCCTGAGCATGTACTTTACGATTTAAAATACGTGCTGCCGAAACATGACGCCGACCTGCGACTGTAAGTCGAGCGCTTCGATGTAAAACGATCTCACCACGTATCAAGGAATGTAATGAGTCGAATTGTATCGCTCCAGGCCGAGCTGAAGGCCACTTCTCGTACCTGGCTTGTGACCGGTTGTGCCGGTTTCATTGGCAGTAATCTAATCGAAGCGCTTTTGAAACTCGATCAACGCGTGGTGGGATTGGATAACTTCGCCACCGGTTTTCAGGCAAATCTGGATGAGGTGCGTTCTCTGGTAAGCGCCGAGCAGTGGGCACGCTTTAGCTTTATCGAAGGAGACATTCGCGATCCCGATACCTGTCGCGCGGCCATGCAGGTCGATGGGCAGTCGGTCGATCACGTATTGCATCAGGCCGCGCTTGGCTCCGTGCCGCGCTCGATTGAGGACCCGCTCGCGACCAACGCGGCTAACATCACGGGTAATCTGAACATGCTGGTGGCGGCCAAGGACGCCGAAGTAAGAAGTTTTGTATATGCAGCATCGAGCTCTACCTATGGCGATCATCCAGCGCTACCCAAGGTGGAAGAGTGCATAGGCAAACCGCTATCACCGTATGCCGTTACCAAGGTAGTGAATGAGATGTATGCTGATGTGTTCGCTCGCACCTACAATTTTAAAGCTACTGGTCTGCGCTACTTCAACGTTTTTGGAAAACGGCAAAACCCCAATGGAGCCTATGCAGCGGTCATTCCCAAGTGGGCCGGCGCCATGTTGCAGGATGAAACACTTTTCATTAACGGCGATGGCGAAACCAGTCGTGATTTCTGTTATATCGCTAACGCCGTGCAGGCCAACCTGCTGGCGGCGACCGCGGAAGACGAAGCGCAGGGCGAAGTGTATAACGTAGCCGTGAGTGGCCGCACAACGTTAAATCTATTGTTCGAATACTTGCGCAACGGGCTAGCTGAGCAGGGTGTCAGTTATACACAAGACCCGACGTATCGGGATTTCCGAGCAGGTGACGTGCGCCATTCTCAAGCGGATATCACCAAGGCAGCTCGCTTGTTGGGCTATGCGCCCAGCCACACCATCGTCGACGGTATTGGCGAAGCCATGCCCTGGTATCTGAACTATTTTCAGCAATAGAGTGCCATGGCGACTTAAATTGCTTGAAAGTATCGAAGGCCATCCGTTTGAAGCTCGCAGCGGTGGGTGCCCTTTGAATAGAAAGCGCCAATGAAGGCTGCCATGTACGATTTAATAAAAAGCCTTGCGTCGCCGCTTTTAATGCCCTTGCCGATAAGCATGGCCTTGCTGTTCTTGGGGTTAGGGTTGGTTTGGCTAAAACGTTTGTACTCGGGGCGTGCGCTATTTGCCTTGGGGCTGACGGTTCTACTCCTGGCTAGCTGGGCACCGATTGCAGAGCGCTTATTGGCGCCGATCGAAACGCGCTACCCGGCGCTTTTGGATGTCGCTGAAGTAGAGGCTCCTGCTGCGATAGTGGTACTGGGCGGAGGCTGGCAGCCGCAGGCGCCTGTTTCCAGCGTAGCCAAACTGAGTGAAAGTTCAGCGCTTCGCCTAATGGAAGGCATACGGTTATGGCGTGAATTACAGGATGTGCCGCTAGTCGTGTCAGGGGCCGCCCGTGATACTTCGATAGCGCCAGTGGCTCGGGGTTATCTCGAAGCCGCGCATGCACTAGGTGTGCCTCGGCAATCCATACGCGTACTGGATTGGCCAACCGATACCGGCCAGGAAGCCCGGGCGGTTCGTGATTTAGTAGGGCAGGGCGCGCCAGTCATACTGGTCACCTCTGCTTCCCATATGCCGCGTGCCATGCGCCACTTTCAAGCGGTAGGGCTTTTACCTGTCGCTGCCCCTACCCACTTTTTAACGCAGTTCGAGTCGGCTCATAGCGTTCGCTACTGGATTCCTTCGGCGAGCCATCTATACAAAACCGAACGGGCGCTGTACGAGACGCTTGGGCTTTTAATGGTCGATGTTGAGCATTAGCCATCTCTTCTAACGCTAACAAGCTCCCATGTGTTTAAAACTGATGATGCTGCGAAACACTTCCCTGGTTTTTCTGGGCACTAGCTTTTTGATCGCTGCGCCGCTGCTCCTGCCCAATGGCGGATGGTTAGCGTTGGGCGCGCTAGCCGTTTTAGGTGGTTTTGAATTAGTCAGCAGGCGCTTTAAAGAAGCCACTAGGCTGGCTCGATACCTCATCCTGTTACCCGTTTTTTGTGCGGCAGCCACCCTGCTGGCTTGTGCTGTGCAAGGGCCTCAGACGTGGCAGGACGAATGGCCTCGGCTACTTGTTTTACTGCTGAGCGTGTTAACGGTTTGTGCCTTGCCCAGGCTTTATGTAAGCGCCGCGAGCGTGTTTATGGCGTTCGCCGTGACCGGAGCCGCTGTGGGTGCGTGGGCATTATGGCAGGTCGCAGGGCAGGGCGTTGAGCGGGCAAGTGGGCAGGCCCCTTTTCACGCTATTCTGTTTGGCAACTTTTCGCTCGCGGCGGGGGTTGTCTGTTTGGCTGGGTTGCCTTGGGCATGGCGGCAGCCTAAACGCTGGGGCTGGGTAATGCTAGTAGCAGCAGGAGCATTGGGAGGGCTTGACGCTTCTCTGCTTTCCGGTACACGGGGTGGCTGGCTGGCGCTGCCGTTGACTGTATGGATGCTCTATCGCGCTTATGCCCGGCAGTGGCCCTTGCGCTTGCGCGGGGGGATCGTGGTCGTGATCGCCGCGCTGGTCATTGGGCTTTACGCGCTGCCCCAGACCGGTGTACAGCAGCGGGTGAACAGCGCGATGGGTGAAAGCCTTGATTACCTGAATGGCGAGGCGCACGGATCGATCGGCGTTCGTCTCGAGCTCTATCGAGTCACTCTGCAGTTGATTGCGGAGCGGCCGTGGTCGGGCTATCGCCTACAGGAGTATCGCGATGTCTTGAAAACGCTCAACGAGCAGGGTCGTGTAAGTAGTGGTGTCGCCGAGCACTGGCATGCTCACAACGACATTCTGAATGCCTGGTTACGCTATGGTGCGTTGGGGGGGCTGGCGACATTATTACTGTACGTGTCGCCGCTTTGGTTTTTTGCGCGGCGGCTACACGGGGGATACCTGGATCGGGATCCACTAGCGCTAGCAGGCTGTCTACTGGCGCTACTATTTTTTGATTTTGGCTTGAGTTATGCCTTCTTCGCCTATCCGATAGTACTGGCCGCCTATTGGGTTTGGTTGGTGGTGTGCGTGGCAGCCGTTGTAAAGCGTCATGCACATTCTAAAGGGCCTTTCCACACGTCTTAAAAAACAACTGCCGAATAAAACGTCATTTTTTAACCTGGATTGGCGTTAAAAAATAAAGTAATAAATTGCGATTAATGGCTGTGCTTGTACTACTTAAAAGGTAATGGCTTGATTAGAAAAATCATACGATAATTTATAAAAAATAAAGGCTAAAGAAATTATAATACCTGTCGCGTGGGCTTGAACGATCAAGCGCTCTTCGCTGGATGTAATGCTGTTGTCATACTGGATCCGGTATAAAGAAATGCCCTCCTGATACTTATCTTATCAGCTCGCCTTAATGGGCTCGAATAATATCTAAGCTGGATACTTTAATATGCAGGTAACTTGCTAAATTTAAACGATCAGCATACTTATCTGCGTGTGGACAGCATTGATTTTAAACTGCTCAATAGTACAAGGATGTAGGCAAAGGTATGATAAAACTAATCCGAAACAGTACGTAAAACTGCTCCAAACACCGTAGTGAACGGTTAAATGCCGTATCGAAAGCTCGTGAATTCGGGCGCTCGTTGAGCTGAATTGGAGTCGACTGCTATGTTATCGCGCTTATTGCACCCCTTGTTTCGTCTGCCAAGACCTCAAAAACGCCTGATTCAATTAGTGGTTGATGCCGGGCTGATAACGGTTAGCTTTCTGCTGGCCATGTTCTTGCGGCTAGATGGTTGGTCCTTTGTGTCCAATTCCAACGTCTGGCTGGTCTTACCTGCCATTATTCCTATTAGTCTTTTCATCTTTGCACGACTGGGATTCTACCGAGCAATCATCCGCTTCATGGACATGCAGGCGGCGACGACCGTTCTAGCCGGCGTATTAGCATCCACGATGGTACTGATCGTGGTCAACTACGTTGCGCTTTTGCCCATTCCTCGTTCGGTACCTTTCATTTATGCAATGCTTGCCATGCTGACCATTGGCGGCGTGCGGGCGGTACTTCGTTCGCTTTATACGCGCGGTCAAGTGCGCTACAAAACGCGCGTTTTGATTTATGGTGCGGGCAGCTCAGGGCGGCAGTTGGTAGTCTCGTTTCGTAACGGCAATGAATACGAGCCGGTATGTTTCATCGATGACGATGCCGACGTACAGCGCTCCTCTATTCAGGGGCTGAAAGTTCACCATCCTCGCGCCGTTCAAGGGTTGATCGATGTCTACGGGGTAGAAAAAATCCTGCTGGCCATGCCCAGCGCTTCGCGCGCTCGCCGGCGCGAGATCCTTGAGTCTCTGGAGGGGATCACTGTACCTGTACAAACCGTTCCTGGAATGGCCGATGTGATCACCGGGCGGGCAAAAACCACGGAAATTCGTGATGTCGCCGTCGAGGATCTGTTGGGCCGCGATCCCGTGCCGCCGGACGCCAGTCTGATTGGCGCTAATATTACCGATAAGGTGGTGTTGGTCACCGGCGCCGGGGGGTCCATTGGCAGCGAGCTGTGTCGACAGATTCTACGCCAGCAGCCCAGCAAACTGCTTTTGTTAGAGATCTCAGAATATAACCTCTATTGCGTTGAGCAGGATTTACGCACACTTGCTCAAGCGGAAGGACTGGACCACGTAGAGGTGATGGCGTTACTTGGGTCGGTGCAGCATACCGAGCGCCTTCAGTCCGTGATGACCTACTATCAGGTGCAAACGGTTTATCACGCGGCGGCCTACAAGCACGTGCCGATGGTCGAACACAATGTCGAAGAAGGGTTGGTTAACAACGCCATAGGCACGCTGAACTGCGCGCGCGCGGCGGTAGAATCCGGTGTCAGCGATTTCGTGCTGGTCTCGACCGATAAGGCCGTGCGGCCCACTAACGTTATGGGGGCGACCAAGCGCTTGGCAGAACTGGTGTGCCAGGCCATGTCCAACGCTCAGAAAGACACTCGTTTTTGCATGGTGCGTTTTGGTAACGTCCTGGGTTCCAGCGGCTCTGTGGTTCCCATGTTTCGCCGCCAGATTGCGGCAGGCGGGCCGGTCACCGTTACTCACCCTGAGATTACGCGTTATTTCATGACCATTCCTGAGGCTGCCCAGCTGGTTATCCAAGCGGGGGCAATGGCCAAAGGCGGCGACGTTTTCGTTCTGGATATGGGCGAGCCGATCAAAATTACCGATCTGGCCACTAAGATGGTGCGGCTGTCCGGGTTCGACCCTTACGTGAACCAGCCGAACCAATCGGGGCATTCGATCAAGGGCGATATCGAAATTCGCTTCACCGGTTTGCGGCCAGGCGAAAAACTCTATGAGGAGCTGCTCATTGGCGAGCGCGTTCGGCACACCTCGCACTCGCGCATCATGACGGCTCACGAGGTCTCGCTGACCTTGCAGGAGACCGAGCGGTTGATGGAGGAGCTCGTGCGTGCTTGTCAACAAAGCGACTCCAGACGCCTCCAGCAGCTGTTGATCGACGCGCCCTTGGGCTATGCCCCCAACAGCGAGCTGGTGGATCACCTGTGGCAGTGCCCGGAACGCAAGGAGGCCGTTTTGACCGCCAGACACGGCGATTTCGACAACAGCCCGGCCTGGCATAGCGCTGCTTAAACGTTAGCGCTCGAAACGCCGGTAAGCTTGGATAGCGCATCGAGCTAACCGGGTAACACAAGAGCCGTTCGCTCTACACGCTGATCTCTTTTGGCGGTAGAAGGTGAACGGCTCTTTTTTTATGCTTAAACGGCATGGCCAGCGATAGCCGGCAGAACCCGAAGGCAGCGGTCGGCGCGAGTGGAATGAATCCGGCGTCAGATCACTGGTCTCACCCATGCGTCACTCGCGAATATTGTCGATGGTTAGTCGAGCCCCACTGCCCGTAATACGACCGACTACTCCCAGGTTGGAAACGGATCCGGCAGCGCTTTCCATGCCTCGATCCCCTCCAGCAGTTCCTCCTCGCTCAAAAGGCAGCCGTCCAAAGCGGCGCGCATGCGGGCTTTATTCATGTTCTGGCCGATGAATACCAGCTCTTGGCGCATGTCGCCGAAGGGTTCGACCCATTTTTCTTCGATGAAGCCCCGGTACTCCGGGTCCGTGGGCCAGCGCGATTCGGGGATCGCTTTCCAGAACATGCCGGCGACGCCGTGATGGGCGATGCCACCGGCCTGACTCCACTGACCCGCCCACTGTGGGCGGGTGGCTAGCCAGAAAAAGCCTTTCGAGCGCAGCAGCCCCTCGCCGAACCACTCCGAATGCAAAAGCTCGAAAAATTTGGCCGGGTGGAAGGGGCGTCGCGCGTGGTAGGCGAAACTCGAGATGCCGTACTCCTCTGTTTCCGGCACGTGCTCGCCGCGCATCTCCTTGAGCCAGCCCGGCGCGCGCTGGGCGCGCTCGAAATCGAAGCGTTTTGTATCGAGCACCTTATCCAGCGCCACCTGACCTTGGCGAATCGGCACGATCTCGGCGTCCGGGTTCAGGGATGTGAGCACTGCTTTTAGCGATTCGAGTTCACGCTCGCTCATCAGGTCGGTTTTGCTGACCAGCAGCACATCGCAAAACTCGATCTGATCGACCAGCAGATCCGCCACGTTGCGCTCGTCTTCTTCACCCAGGCTCTCACCCGCCTCTTCGAGGCTCTGGGCCTCCTGATACTGGGTAAGAAAATTGGCGCCATCGACAACGGTAACCAGCGTATCCAGACGCGCGACGTGAGAGAGGCTCTGGCCCTCCTCGTCCTCGAAGGTGAAAGTTTCGGCCACCGGCAGCGGTTCGGAAATGCCGGTGGACTCGATCACCAGATAGTCGAAGCGGCCTTCGCGGGCGAGCTTTCCTACCTCGACCAGCAAGTCCTCGCGCAGCGTGCAGCAGATGCAGCCGTTGCTCATCTCGACGAGCCGCTCATCAAAGCGGTTCAGCGCTACTTCGTCATCCGCGCTTTCCGGGCCGCCACGTACCAGCGCGGCGTCGATGTTGACCTCGCTCATGTCATTAACGATCACTGCCACGCGGCGGCCTTCTCGATTGGCCAGAATGTGGTTGAGCACGGTGGTCTTGCCGGCGCCGAGAAAACCCGAGAGCACGGTGACGGGAAGGGGGGGGAAGTCAGGCATGGTCAATCTCTCTTTTTAAGTATTATGTTATAGTATAGCAATTAAGAGGCGATTAGAAACAGAGGCGATTAAAACATGGTGTCTTCAACATACACGCGCCATGGCGCTAGAGAATGCCCCGCCAAGCGGGGCAGATGGGATTCAGAAGCGCTTGTACTGGGTGGGGCAGTAGCCGCGCTGCACGGCGGGTGAGCGAAGCGCGCGGTGTTTAGTGGCGCGAGCGGTAACGCGTTGGCGCCAGAGCTTGAACGAGCCGGGTTTGAGCGCGTGGCGCATGATCTCGACCATATCGGGCTCAACCAAACCGTAGAGACTTTCAATGGCTTCAAACGGAGTACGATCCTCCCAAGCCATTTCGATGACGCGGGAGCGGTCCTCTTCGGGGAGTCGGTTGAAACGTTGGACGGACGCTTTGGCCATGGTCACACCTTCTAAAATTGCGGTGGTCAGGATCACAACTAATTGTTTGGACAAACCCCGCGGTGCTGCGTTTGTCTAAACGCTAAGGACTACTTTTCGTTCGGCACCTTATGATGAAGGCGCGCCGCCAGGCTTTCGGTGATATCGAGAATGAGCTGGCGATCCTGCTCCTCGAGCGGTGCTAGCAGGCCTTTCATTCGGCTCGCCTGGTCGTCAGTCTGAAGGCTCACTTCACCCAAAAGCTCGGCGGTTTCGCAGTTGAAAATCGTGGAAAGCTGTACCAGACGTATCACGTTGGGAATCACTCGCCCCCGCTCGATGCGAGAGACGGCTTCGTTACCTATTCCCAGCCGCTCCGCCACTTCTTCCTGGGTCATCTGACAACGCACGCGCCGTTTGGCGATTGCACAGCCGATATGACTGGCGATATGTTCCCGTTCTTTTTTCGTCACGTTGTCCTCCCAATGATAAAGAATGGTTAAGGACCCACCTATTGACATGAAGGACTAAGCAAGTTGAGTATCAACTCAATGAGTTGATAAGGGATAATTAAATTTATTGAATCAAATCATTGGCGCTGGCTATTTGGGGCAGGGGAGCGTGGTGAGACGCGGATAGTCTTTGGTCGGCCATGCGATAAATTCGTCACGTCTTGGGTCAAGAAAGAGCGCGAGAAGCCGATATAAGGGCCAACGATTTTGAGGGTGGGTGAGTCGCCAATGAGAACTTTCATGCCAGCTGCATAGTTAAATTGTTATACTCGTATTAGTCATGTGTTGGAAAAAATAGCACCGCATTGGCGCACTGGGGCTGACGGTCCTCAATGCGGGTACGAGGCATCGGTATCGACGCCGTTAACGGATCAACTTCGAGGCGTTCAACTTCATGCTCTCAGACTCTGCGCCCAGTATCCTGCAGCAGCTCTCCAGAAGCCTTCTTCGCAGCAGCCGTGAAGAGTTCTTCGAGCAATTGACTCACTCGTTGTCAGCGCTTTTGGGCGTCGACCACGTGCTGGTCGCGCGTATCGATGCGCATCAAAGTCTCGTTTCTCCGGTAACGCTCTACTCCAACGGCCAGTGGCTTTATAAGGCGCCGTTTCCGATCAAGGGAACCGCCTGCAGCCAAGTGACCCCGAGTAGCGAGTTCTTTGCCGAGGCGGGCATTTGTTCCCGTTTTCCCAAGGATGCGCAGCTGGCCGCGCTTGATGCCCAAGGGTACCTGGGCGTGCCCATGCTGGACGCCGATGGCAACTGGCTCGGGCTGATGGCGCTGATTCACTCCTCACCCTTGACGCTTCCCGATTTTGCCGTCGATACGTTGAGAATCGCAGCGTCGCTTGCAAGTTTCGAGCTCTCTCGTCGCTTGGCCGGCGCCAACGCCAATGTGCGTATCGCCGGCCATCGACGGGCGCTCAAGCTTTTAAGCGAAGGTGGCGAGGCGGTGTTCAGTGCCCAGAACGAAACCGCGCTCATGCAGAGCTGCTGCGACGTGGCCGTCGGCACCGGCGGCTACGCCGCTGCCTGGATCAGTCGCCCGGACCTCCAGGGTCGCGCCGATTCGCTGAGTGTGAGGACGATGGCCGACCGGGACGGCCAAGAAATCGCCTGGTGCAGTCCGCGCCAGCTGATGATCAAGCGCTACAGCCGCGCGCTGAGCCAGGCCGCCTTCGCGACCGGTAAGCCGGTCTTTATCACCGAGTCGGATCAGGCCGGTGGCGTCAACGAAACGGTCGCCTCCACCTTGCGCGCTTTAGGTGTTAAAGCGTTCATCGCGCTACCGCTGATGTTTCGCGATACGCCTTTGGGCGTGCTCAGCTGCTACCACGCTCAGGAAACGGATATTTCGAAAAAAGAGCGTAAGGTGCTGGGCGATTTGGCCAACGATATTGCCTTTGGACTGGACAGCATCCTGCGCCGCCAAAACGAGCAGCGCATTCAGCACGCGGTGGCCCACGTTGCGACGGCGGTTTCGGCCAACCACGGCGAAGCGTTTTTATCTCAGCTCACCGCCCACATGGCGGCGGCGCTCGATGCCCAAGTGGGGTTCATCGCCAAGCTCGACGCCCTGGAGCCGGGCGTGGCGTCGATGGTGTCGCTCAATATCAGAGGCGAAGAGCAGCCGGGAATTCGCTATCGAATAGACGGCGTGCCCTGCGAAGACGTGATCGATCATAAAGAGTGCGTGGTGCTCGAGAACGCCTCTGTCCGTATGCCCGCCGAGTCCAACGGTGAGCTCGACTGGGTCAACGGCTATATCGGTCGCCGGCTCGACGATGCCCAGGGCAACCCGATCGGCGTTGTCGGCGTCATGTTCGAACAGCCCCTGGAGGACACCCATATCGCCCGCACGGTGCTGCAGATTTTTGCCGCGCGGGTCGCCTCGGAGCTTTCGCGCCAGCAGGACGAGAGCCGTATTCGCGAGCTGGCCTACCGCGACGAGGGCACGCGCCTGCCCAACCGGGCGGACTTCATGCAGCGACTGGTGCAGCACGTGGGGCAGACACCACCGCAACGCTTGGCGCTACTGCTGTTGGGCCTCAACCATTTTAAGGAAATCAACGATATCGCCGGTCATTACGTTGGCGATCTGGTGCTTAAAGAGGTCGCCAAGCGGTTCTCGACGGTGCTGAAAGAGCGCCACTATCTGGCAAGGCTGGGCGGCGACGAGTTCGTGGTGCTGTGTCTTGACGCCGGCCAGCGTGAGGCGGTCGAGATCGCCACCCGGCTTCAGGACGCGCTCATGGAGCCCGTGGTCGTTGAGCAGCATACGGCGGAAGTCAGCGCAAGCGTTGGCGTATCGGTGTGCCCCGAGCAGGCGCGCACCGCCCAGGGGCTTCTTCGATACGCCGATATCGCCATGCATCAGGCCAAGCGAGCGCCGTCGGGCGCGCGGCTGTTCGAGCCCTGGATGGAGCAGGTCATGCGCGAAAAGCTCGACATGGCCAAGCGGCTCGCCATCGCCATCGCGGACAACACCCTGACCCTGAACTTTCAGCCTCAGGTTAACCTGCGCACCCGCGAGCTGATCGGCGCCGAAGCGCTTTGTCGCTGGCAGGACGAGGTGCTGGGCTTTGTCTCGCCCGGTGATTTCATTCCGTTGGCCGAAGAGCGCGGCATGATGGTCGCGCTCGGGCGCTGTGTGATCGAGAAGGCGTGTCAGCAGCTCTCCCAGTGGAAACGCCAAGGGGTTTCGCTTTGCGGGCAGCTTGCGATCAACGTGGCGGCGGATCAGTTCGACGACAACGACCTGATCGATACACTGTTCGAAAGCTGCAGCCGCTATCATATCGCCCCCTCGATGCTGAGTCTGGAACTCACCGAGAGCGGCATCATGGTCAACCCGGAAGAGGCCGTGGCCATCACCCGCTACTGCAAGGAGCAGGGGATGGGCCTGGCCATCGACGACTTCGGCACCGGCTACTCCTCGCTTGCCTACCTCAAGCGCTTCGCCGTGGACAAGATCAAGATCGATATCTCCTTCATTCGCGACATGCTGGTGAGTGAAAACGACCGGGTCATCGTCGCTACCATCATCGCCATGGCTCACACTCTGGGGCTCGAGACGATCGCTGAAGGCATCGAAAGCCAGGCGCAGATCGAGCCGCTGCTCGAGATGGGCTGCACGCAAGGGCAGGGCTATCTGTTCGACCGGCCGCTTACGGCGTCGCAGTTCGCAACCCGCTGGCTTCAGTCCTGATCTGAAGCGCTCGCCCTTGAGCGCCTGAACTGTTTTGCCTACGCCGGATTTGCCGAAACTTGATAGGCGAAGTCTTCGGTTGGCGCTAAGGTGAACGGAAGAGAGTTCACATACGGCGTCGGCGCCCGCCGGCGAGGCCAAGCGCACAGGGGGCAATCATGACCAGGGCTTACCATACCCAAGTAGGGAGTCGTCGCTACGGCTTTTCGAATCTGGCCGAGCTGATGGCCAAGGCCACGCCGGCCCGCTCCGGCGACCGGCTGGCCGGCGTCATGGCCGAAAGCGCCGAGGAGCGCGTGGTCGCCCAGATGGTGCTGGCCGAGCTTCCACTTTCCACCTTTCTCAACGACGCGCTGGTGCCCTACGAGGACGACGAGATCACCCGGCTGATCATCGACGATCACGACGCCGGCGCCTTCGCGCCGATCAGCCACCTGACGGTAGGCGATTTTCGTAACTGGCTGTTATCGGATCAGGCCACGCCCGAGGTGCTGCAAAGCGTGCGCGCCGGCATCACCCCGGAAATGGCCGCAGCGGTGAGCAAGCTGATGCGCAACCAGGATTTGATTCTGGTGGCCAAAAAATGCCGTGTCGTCACCGCCTTTCGCAATACCATCGGCCTGGAGGGGCGGCTCTCCACTCGCCTTCAGCCCAATCACCCGACCGACGATGTCACCGGGATCGCGGCCAGCATCCTCGACGGGCTTTTGTACGGCAGCGGCGACGCGGTGATCGGCATCAACCCGGCCACCGACAACGTCGCCCAGAGCGTGAAGCTGATGCGCCTGATGGACGAGGTGATTCAGAAATACGAGATTCCCACTCAGTCCTGCGTGCTCACCCACGTGACCAATACGCTGGAGGCGATCGAGCAGGGCGCGCCGGTGGATCTCGTCTTTCAGTCGATCGGCGGCACCGAGGCGACCAACAAGAGCTTCGGCTTCGATCTCGCCACCCTGGCCGAGGCCGAGGCCGCGGCGCAGTCGCTCAACCGCGGCACGGTCGGGCGTAACGTCATGTATTTCGAGACCGGCCAAGGCAGCGCGCTCTCGGCCGATGCCCACCATGGCCTCGACCAGCAGACCTGCGAGGCACGCGCCTACGCCGTGGCGCGCAAGTTCAACCCGCTGTTGGTTAATACCGTGGTTGGCTTCATCGGCCCGGAGTATCTGTTCGACGGCAAGGAGATCACCCGCGCCGGGCTCGAGGATCACTTCTGCGGCAAGCTCCTGGGCGTGCCCATGGGGTGCGACGTCTGCTACACCAACCACGCCCAAGCCGACCAGAACGACATGGACAACCTGCTCACGCTTCTGGGCGTGGCCGGCTGCAACTTCGTGATGGGCATTCCAGGCTCCGACGACATCATGCTCAACTACCAGACCACCTCGTTTCACGATGCGCTCTACGCCCGCCGGGCGCTGGGTCTCAAGGCCGCACCCGAGTTCGAGCAGTGGCTCGCGCGCATGCAGATTTTCGACGATATCGACACCCACCGGCTGAGCGAGCACGTCCCAAGGGCCTTCGCGCAAAGCCTGCGCCACCTGCCCGGGGAGGCAAGCCATGAGCAGTGATCACACTCCCATGTCCTCCAAGGATGCCTCCAATGAAAGCCGCGACGCCGGCGTGGTGGACAACCCCTGGGCCACGCTTCGTGCCTTCACCGATGCCCGCATCGGCCTCGGCCGCGCCGGGGTGAGTCTGCCCACCCATAAACTGCTGGAGTTTCAGCTCGCCCACGCCCAGGCCCAGGATGCGGTGCACTGCCCGCTGGATATCGAAGCGCTGACGGCGTCGCTTGACGAGGCGCTTGAGCTCGACACCGCGCCGCTTGCGCTAAAAAGCCGGGCGACGGATCGTGCCACCTACCTCCAGCGTCCGGATTACGGCCGCCGGTTGAGCGACGAGGATCGCGAGCGCCTCGAAGCGCAGGCGGACAACACCGAACCCAGCGACCTGGCCATCGTCATCGTCGACGGCCTCTCGGCGCTGGCGGTGCAGCAAAACAGCGCGCCCTTTCTGACGGCGCTCGACCAGGCCCTGGCGAAGGATACAAACGACTGGCGCTTGGCGCCGGTCACCATCGTCGAGCAGGGGCGCGTGGCCATTGGCGACGAGATTGGCGCGCTGTTGAACGCTCGCGCGGTGCTGGTGATGATCGGCGAGCGGCCCGGGCTCAGCTCGCCGGATAGCCTCGGGCTCTACATGACCTGGGCGCCGGAGGTGGGGCTCAGAGACGATCGGCGCAACTGTATCTCCAACGTGCGCCCGGCGGGGCTCGACGTCGATCAGGCGGCGCGCAAACTCCTGCTGCTGCTCAAGGAGGCGCGCGAGCGACAGCTTTCCGGGGTCAAACTCAAGGATCGAAGCGAAGACGACGTAGTCGAGGGCATCGGCTCGACGCGTAATTTCCTCGTCGCCGACTGAGACGGCCAGACGCTTTACACCGCGCGCACCACGGGCTAAAACGGGGCGTGATCTGACGAGGAGAGCGTTATGTGGATAGACGAACCCGCTGACGGCCGCCACCAGGACGCGGGGACGCTGCCGCACCTGGTGGTCTTTACCGGCTCCGGCATCAGCGTCGAAAGCGGCATCAAGACCTTTCGCGCCAGCGACGGCCTCTGGGAGGAGCACTCGGTCGAGCAGGTGGCTACGTTCGATGGCTTTCGCGCCGACCCCGAGCGCGTGCTCACCTTCTACAACCAGCGCCGAGCGCAGATTTGCCGGGCCCAACCCAACGCGGCACACAAGGCGCTGGCCGCGCTCGAGCAGGACTGCTTTAACGTCTCGATCATCACCCAGAACATCGACGATCTGCACGAGCGGGCGGGCTCGCGCAGCGTGCTCCACCTTCACGGCGAAATTTTGAAAGCGCGCTCCAGCGTCGATGCGAGCCTTCGCTACCCGGTGTCCGGCGATATCGCCCTCGGCGACGTCTGCGACAAGGGTAGCCAGCTGCGCCCGGACGTGGTCTGGTTCGGCGAGTCGGTGCCGCTGTTCGAACAGGCCTGCGCGCTTGCAAGCCAGGCGGACTTCTTTCTGGTGGTGGGTACCTCACTCGCGGTGATGCCCGCCGCCTCGCTTTTGTCCTATATCGGAGTCGACACACCCTGCGCGCTGATCGACCCGGACGCCGATGCGCTTAGCCCACCCGGGGTGCGGGCGATCAACACCACCGCCGGGGAAGGGGTGCCGGCGCTGGTCGAGCGCTGGCGCCGCCAGAAAAATTTCGAGCCTGGCTGAGTCGTTGTTGCCACCGTCATACTGAATGACCGGTATTCGTGGCAAAATGGGATCGGGTTGATGGCGATTGGTTAAAGGAAACGAGGAATAAATGCATGAGGGATGACACCATGGACGTCGAGGTGCTGGATCACCCCGACGCCGAGCGCGCGCGCTTCACTTTGGCGCCGTCCTTGACGACGCGAACGCTGGCGCCGGCACAGATTCCCGTCATCGACCTTGGCCCACTGCTCGATCGAAGCGACCCGATGGGTGTTGCCAACGCCATTGGCGAGGCGTGTGAGCGAACCGGCTTTTTCTATGTTCGCGGGCACGGGATCGACCCCAGGCTCATCGAGCAGGCGTTCGCCATGGCCGCCGGTTTCTTTGCGCGCCCTTTCGCGGAAAAAGACGCCCTCAATATCGTCGGCTCGGGGCTCTCCTTGCGCGGCTACACGCCACTGTTTGGTGAGAACGTCGACCCTGGCAAAAGTCGCGACTTGAAAGAGAGCTTCGATCTGGGACTCGATGAGGCCGAGGTCTCGCCATTTTTTGGTCCCAACCGGATGCCGACCAGGCCCGAGGCGTTTCAGGCGGTGTTCGAGCGCTACTACGCCGAGATGCTGGCGCTTGGGCATCGTCTGATGGGCGCCATTGCACTGAGTCTCGGGCTAGCGGAAGATTACTTTGCTCCGCGCCAGAGGCGGCCGGTGGCGATTCAGCGGCTGCTGCACTACCCCTGCCAGGCCGGCACGATCGAAGAAGAAGAGATCGGTATCGGTGCCCATACCGACTACGGGCTGTTGACCATTCTGGCGCAGGACGCCGTGGGCGGTCTGCAGATTCGCCACCGCGATGGGGGTTGGATCAGCGCGCCGCCCATCGAGGGCGCCTTCGTGATCAATATCGGCGATATCGTGCAGACCCTCACCAATGCTCGCTACGTGTCGACGCTGCATCGGGTGGTCAATACCAGCGGCCGGCAGCGATACTCGCTGCCGTTCTTCTTCGATCTCGACTACGATGCCGTGGTCGAGGTGCTGCCGAGCTGTACCAGTGAAAGCGCCCCGCCGCGCTACGCCCCTTACTCTAGCGGCGCGCACAAGTTTTCCCGTTACGCCGCAAGCTATGCCCATCTGCGTGACGTCCAGAGCGTGTGCCCCCCGTCAGAGTAAGCTCGATAGGCTGGCGCCGACAGTAAAACGTCGAGCCGCGTGAGCGGTTGATGCCAGCGGATTCGTCACGCGAGCGGCGCTGCTTTATACTCGGCGCCCTTTGATCGAATGGGTGCGCCGATGTCCGCTTTTGATACGTCCTCTGAACCGGATTCGCTTGCCGAGCGTGCGCCGCGGCGCGAATTCAAAGCGCGCGGCAGCTTCGTGATTCGCTGTGAAGGGTGCAACCTACCCAAACTCAACTGCCTCTGCCCTTACAAGGTGGGCGTGGAGAGCCACGCCCAGGTATGGCTTTTGACCCACTCGCTCGAGCACTTGAAACCCACCAACACCGGGCGGCTGATCGGGGACGTGCTGAGTGAAACTCGCGTCTTCACCTGGGCGCGCACCGCGCTCGACCCCGAGCTCGAAGCACTATTGCAGGATGCGCGCTACGCGCCGTTTCTAATCTTTCCCGACGACCAGCCGGACTACGCCGAGCGCGTGGTGGGCATCGATGCGGTACACGCGGCGAAGGCGAACGACCGGGTTCCGGTCTACGTGATTCTCGACGGCACTTGGCGCCAGGCGCGGCGCATGTTTCGCAAAAGCCCGTATCTGGATGGCCTGCCGGTGCTGCCGCTTCACACCGAGCGTGCAACCCGCTACCGCCTTAGAAAGCCTGCCTCGAAAGCGCACCTGTGCACGGCCGAAGTTGCCACCGAGCTTCTGCGTCAGGGCGGCGATGAAGAGGCGGCAAATGTGCTCGACGACTACTTCGACGTGTTCAACGAAAGCTACGCGGCGAGCCGTTTCTATCGCAAAATCGACGCGCCCACCCCGGCAATGGAGCGGCTATTGGCCAAACGGGCGGGCGTTTAAAGGGCCTGGGCTGGTGTCAGGCGCTGGCCTGAGCCGGCAGCCAGCGGCGCAGCACCTTGCGTACCCAGTACCAGCGGTTGATCAGAAGCGCCAAAAAGATCAGAGCGCAGCCCGACAGCTGTAGCGGGGTCATGGTTTCACCAAACCACCAGGCGGCGATCAGCGCGGTCCACACCGCTTCGAGCATCAGGATGACCGAGGCATGGCTCGGCGTCGTCATGCCTTGCGCCTTGATCTGCAGGAAGTAGCGAAGCGAGCTTGCCAGCACCACGCTTGCCAGAAACCAGCCCAGAATCGGCGTGCTCAGCGCCATGGGCTGGCGCTCGAAAGCAAACGACACGAGCGTCAGCACCGCGCCCACCGCCAGAAGCTGTAGCGTGGTCAGCGGAAGTGCCGCGACGTTGCGCACCACCCGCGTATTGACGTTGATCAGAAGCGCAAAGCAGAGCGCGGCGCACACCATCAAAAGCTGGCTGGGCTCGATACGAAAGCCCGCGTTGAGCGACAAAAGCCCAAAGCCCGCCAGCGCCACGGGCAGGGCGATCCAGGTCGTGCGTGGGGGCGTATCGCCAAACAGTATGCCGAGCACCGGCACCATCAGAATTCCCAGACTCGTAATGAAGGCGCTTTCGCCCAGGTGCGAGGAGACGCTGAGTCCCATAATCCAGAAACCGGTCGCCAGGCTGAACAGCAGCCCGACGAACAGGCTTCGCCGCACCCGGCGAGCGGGCAAGCGCGAAAGCGAAGGCCAGGCAAAGCCCAGAAGGATCAGCCCGGCCAGCAGAAAGCGACTGCCGATGAACAAAAGCGGCGGCATGCCGGCAAGCGCTTCTCTAGAAAAGATCCAGCCGCCGGCGGCCATCAGCGTCACCAGCAAGAGCAGGGCATCCGCCTGCCAGGGCGCACGCTCGATTCGGTTCACGCCGCGCTTCCAAACAGCGCCCCGGCGATTCTAAAGCCTGCCACCCAGGTACCCACCGCCGAGCCGAGCGTGGCCAGAATGAACACCAGCAACGTGCGCGAGACGCGGTTTTTCCACCAGCCGCTGAGTTGGGTGACATCGTGTCTGAGCGAGGAGAAGTCGCGAACCTTGGGCTTTCGCATGTAAAGCTCGACGCCGGCGGCCACGAACCCGGCGCCGATGGTCGGGTTGAGCGAGGTCAGCGGGGCGGCGAAGAAGGTGGAGATGACCGTCACTGGGTGGGCCAGCGCCACGATCGTCGCGCCGCCGGACAGGATGCCGTTGATCAAGAACCACTCCAGCACCAGCTGCCAGCCAAGCTCGGTGTTGCGCGAAAAACCGATCGCAAAGCCGGTGATGACCAGCGCGGTGATCAGCCAGGGCAGCGCCTTCCAGAGCTTTGACGGCGGCGGCGTATGTTCGAGCGCCTCGCGCTCGGTGGTCGGGTTCTCCGGCAGCGGCGCCTCGAGATGCTCGGCGGTGCCTTTCAGGTGTCCGGCGCCGAGTACCACCAGCACGTTTTTATAACGCCCGGGCGGGGCTTGCTCGGCAAGGCGCAGCGCCATGTAGCGGTCGCGTTCGCGAATGAGCGGCGTGTAAAGGCTCTCCGACTCACTGGCGAACTCGCTGAAGGTCGCCTCCAGCATGTCGCCCTCCTTGAGCTTTTCGATCTCCTCCTTCGAGACGTCTTGGCGCGACATGACGCTGCCGATCAGCCCTGTGAACAGCGACATGCGCTGCCACCAGGGCACGTTGCGATATATGCGCTTGAGCGTCACGCCGACGTCGCGGTCGATCATCAAAAGCGGCAGGGCGTGGGTCTGGCTTGCCTCCACTGCAGCGCGCATCTCGGCGCCGGGCTGAATGCCGGACTGCTCGGCGATGCGCTGCTGAAACGCACCGAGGGCCAGGCTCGCCGCCACCATGCCCGCCTTGCCTTGCTTGAAGACCTGAAAAAGATCCTGCTCGCCCATGGCGTCCGGGTTGGTCATGCTGTGGTGGCGGGCGTCGCAAAGCTCGATGGCCACGGCGTCGAAGGCGCCGCTGTCGAGGAGTCGCGTCACGTCATCGGCGCTTTGGGCCGACACGTGGGCGGTGCCCAGGAGCGTATAGCGGGTGCCTTCGATCTCGATGGCCTTGAGCGGGCCGCTGGTCGCGGGCAGCGTCTCGAACTCGCGGCCCATAGGGGTGGGAGCGTCGTGCGTCATGGGTGTCTCGCTAACAAAAGGTGGCCCCCGGGCGGCGCTAGCGGCGCCAGAATGCGGGGGTGAATAGAACCAGTACGGTAAAGATTTCCAGGCGGCCCAGCAGCATCGCCACGACCAGAATCCACTTGGCGAGATTGGGCATGTCGCCGTAGTGTTCGCTGGCCTCGCCCAGCGCCGGGCCCAGATTGTTGAGCGCCGAGCCCACGGTGGACCAGGCGGTGATTTGATCCACCCCGGTGGCCATCACACCGACCAGCATCAAAAAGAACAGCATCACGTAGGCGGAGAAAAAGCCCCACACGGCCTGGGCGATGCTGTCCGGCACGCTGACCTTGCCGACCTTCACCGCGATCACCGCGTTGGGGTGGATCAGGCGCATGACTTCGCGCATGCCCTGTTTCAAAATCAGGATGATGCGGATTACCTTCATGCCGCCGGCGGTAGAGCCGGAGCAGCCGCCGATGAAGGCGGCGACGAACAGCATGAACGGCAGCGCACCTGGCCAGGCGGAGAAATCCGCGACCGCAAAGCCCGCGGTGGTCGCCACCGATACCACCTCGAACAGCGCGTGGCGCAGGCTGTGCAGGGTGTCGTAGGTGTCGGTGAACCAGAGCGTGAAGGCGGCGATGAGCACCAGCCCCGCCAGAAACAGCATTAGAAAGCGCGCTTCCGGGTCCTCGAAGTAGTGCAGCAGGCGCTTTTCACGCCAGGCGATGAAGTGCAGGCTGAAGCTGAACGCCGAGATCAGCATGAAGGCCACGCAGATCAGCTCGATGGCCGGGCTATTGAAGTAGCCGATGCTGGCATCGTGGGTAGAGAAGCCGCCGATCGCGACGGTCGAAAAACTGTGGCCGAGGGCGTCGAACCAGCTCATGCCCGCCAGCATATAGGCCACCAAACACGCCATGGTCAGCGTGGCGTAGATGTACCAGAGCGCCTTGGCAGTTTCGGTAATGCGCGGGGTGAGCTTGGAGTCCTTGAGCGGCCCGGGGATTTCGGTGCGGTAAAGCGCCATGCCGCCAACGCCCAAGGTCGGCAAAATCGCCACCGCCAGTACCACGATCCCCATGCCGCCGAGCCACTGCAGCTGCTGGCGATAGTAGCGAATCGATTCCGGTAGAAAGTCGATGCCGGTGATCACCGTGGCGCCCGTGGTGGTTAGCCCGGAGAACGACTCGAACACCGCATCGGTGAAGTGCAGCGCATCGGGGCCGAAGAGCATCAGTGGAATCGAGCCGAAAAACGCCAGCACCGTCCAGAACATCGCCGCGATGATGAAGCCGTCGCGAATGCGCAGCTCCTTGCGCGCGCGCCGGTTGGGCAGATACAGCAGCACGCCGGTGATCACGGTGATGGCGATGCCGCTGGCGAAGGCGTACCAGACACCGTCGCGAAACCAGAGCGATATCAGCATCGGGGGCAGCATGGTGAGGCTGAACAGCATCAAGAGCAGCCCTAGAATGCGTAAAATGACCCTCAGACTCATGGAATCCCGCGGCTCCTGGCCAATGTTGTTAATAACATGGGGCGCTTAA
>NZ_JBIQVY010000009.1:0-89093 GCF_044335525.1 Halomonas sp. HMF6819
CTAAGCGGCGAGGAATTGATAGCCGGCGGCGCGGGGCCGGCTATCAAGGCACGTTTGCTTAAATCTCGACCGCGCGGCCGATGTACTCGATAGGGCCGGTGGGCAGGCCCGTGGGCGAGCCGGTGGCGTCTTCCATGGTGAGCTCGAAAAGCTGGTTGTCCTCGAGCGGCGGCAGATCGTCGAGATTCAGGCGGATGGGCTCGCCGGGCTCGACCAAGCCAAGCGACACGGGCCGCTGCCAGTCGTCGGCCTTGGTCCAGAACTCCAGCGCCTTGCCTTCCGGCACCTCGAACGTGCCCAGCGGGATCAGCTCGATCTGGCGGCGGTTGGCCGCCTGCACCACCCAGCCGGCGGACTGGTTCTGCGGCGCCAGCAACACCACCATGTACTCCGGTGTGGCAGGACCCAGCGGCTGCAGCAGCAACAGCGCGGCCATCAGGATCGTGGCGGCAACGCCTACCCCGGATACCGCGCGCCAGAAGCCAAGGCGCTGCCAAGGGCTGGATGCCTGGGCGGGAGGATTCGACGCCGGGGCCGTGCTTGACAGCCCCGGCGCGGAGCGGCGCTCGTCGAGGCTTCGCTGGATGCGCGGCCAGAGAAAATCGCTCGGGGTTAGCGGCTCGGTCAGCGCGTTGTAGGGGAAAAAGCGCTCTTCCCAGTCACGAACCGCTTGTTGAAGGGCCGGGTCGTTTTCCAAGCGCGCCTCGAACGCCTGGCGCTCGGTAAACGTCAGCGTGCCGAGAACGTACTCTCCCGCCAGGGCGTGGTTGTCATCGTGTTGATCGATGGGGTTCATGCCAGACACTCCCTTAAACGCACCAGGCTGCGCTTGATCCAGGCCTTGACCGTGCCCAGCGGCGCGCCGGTATGAGCGGCAATTTCTGCATGGCTCAAGCCATCGACATAGGCTTGAAGCACACAGTTGCGGCGTTCGACGTCGAGCTCTCTCAAACATTCGTCCATTCGCTGGCCGGTTTGCCAGTCGAAGGCGTCGACGCTCTGCCCTTCCGGGCGCCTCATGTCCTGCTGTTCGAGGGTATCCGGCTCGACCTCGTCATCGCGCCTGCCGTGGCGTCGAATGGCGTTGAGCGCCAAATGACGGGCGATGCTGTAGATCCAGGTACGGGCGGCGCCCTTTTGCGGGTCGAAGGTATCGGCGCGCTGCCAGATCGCTAAAAAGGCGTCGTGGACGATGTCTTCAGCCATACCGCGCTCCTTGACGATACGCTGAACGACCCCGAGCATCCGTGCGCCTTCCTGGCGATAGAGCGCGTGAAGCGCTTCGTGGTCACCGTCGGTGCAGCGTCGTAGCGTCTCGGCGACATCGAATTCGTTGGTTCTCTCGGACACAGCCATGCTCCCTCGTGACGCGCCGGCTCATTTCCCTGTGCGCGGAGGTAGCATAACGAGTAAGGGCCCGCTAAACGAGCCCTTGATTCAACTGAGGCGGGCCGAACCCTCCTCTCTGCTTCTTATGGCGCGAGACTTACTCGGCCATGAAGAAGTTGTAGTCCGCCTGGTAGGTGACGATGGCGGTCGCGCCTTCGTGGTCGGCGTTACACTCCGTGTCCGGGGCGACGCCACCTTGGGTGTTCAGGCGCTGAATGTAGCTTACGCCGGTCATCGCGCCTTCACCCTCTGCCGGGTTGGCCTCGACCAGTTGAAGCGGAATGTTGCCTTCGCCGTTATCGGCGGTCGCAAGCTGGGTGCCGGTCACTTTAGAGCCGTCCAGCGCTTCCCAGGTGGCGGGCGGGCCATAGTAGCTGCCGACCTGGTTGCCGTCGCTGTCGTTGAGCGCCGCGCTCGGGCCCTTGAATACCCACGCCACGTCGCCGGAATCGTTGGTTTCACACATGTATTTGATCGCGCCAACGCCGACGGTTTCGAGGGCGACGGTGTGGCCGTCCGGTACCTGGACGTCCTCTGGCGTTTGCGCCAGAGCAGCGTGACTGAAGGTTGCCATCAGGGCGGTCGCCAGGGTAGCACGCGTTAGATGTTGAATAATCATTTCAGTCTCCTTAAAAGTTATAGTCAGCCGCTTCATTCTTGACGGCTGTATAGGGGATACACGCGAGCCTCCCGTTTGGATGCACTTTTTTTAAATTTTTTTGGCGCGCCGCACGCTATCCGCTTTTGGGCCTTTTCTTTTATAGTCAAAACAGCGTCTTAACCCATCAAGAAAACAGGGCCGTCAACGTGGCGTCATGTTGCTTCGCTACGCTCAATAACACCCCACCGCCTGTTTTGCCTTTGGAGTCCCGCATGGCTTTACCCAAACCGCCGTACACCCTGTCACGCCGCACCTTTCTGGGCGGGCTTGCCGCCTCCTCCTCGCTGATTCTGCTGCACCCTTTCGCAGCGCACGCCTCACCCCGTCAGGCGCACCTTCGGCTAATGGAAACCACCGACATCCACGTCAACGTGCTGCCCTACGACTACTACGCCGACCAGCCCAACGACACCATGGGGCTTGCCCGCACCGCTTCCTTGATCGATGCGGTGCGCGCGGAATCCACCAACGCGATGCTGATCGATAACGGCGACTTCCTTCAGGGCAACCCGATGGGCGACTACATCGCCTACGAGCGCGGTATGCGAGAAGGCGACCGCCACCCGGTGGTCGACGCCATGAACGTGCTCGGCTACGACGTCGCCACCCTGGGCAATCACGAGTTCAACTACGGTTTGGACTTCATGTTCAAGGTTTTGAATGGCGCCAACTTCCCGTTTGTTTGCGCCAACCTGACCCGCGGCGCCCTGGCAGCCAACCCCCGCAACGACGACCTGTTCCTGCGGCCTTATCTAATCAAGGAGAAGACGATCATCGATGGCGCCGGGCGCACCAGTACCGTCAAGGTGGGCTTCATCGGCTTCGTGCCACCGCAGATCATGGTGTGGGATGAAAAGCATCTTGCCGGGTCGGCCAATACCCGCGATATCGTCGAGGCCGCCAACGCCTGGGTGCCGGTCATGAAGGAGGAAGGCGCGGACATTATCGTGGCGCTGTCACACTCAGGGATAGACGGGGCGCGCCCGAGCGAGCGCATGGAGAACGCCTCGCTCTATCTGGCAGGCGTCGAGGGGATCGACGCCATCTTCACCGGGCACCAGCATTTGGTCTTTCCCGGCCCCACCGACTTTCAGAACATCGACGGGGTCGACCCGCAGCGCGGCACGCTGATGGGCAAGCCAGCAGTCATGGCGGGCTTCTGGGGCTCGCACATGGGGCTAATCGATCTACTGCTCGAACGCGACGGCGACCGCTGGCGCATCGTCGACTTCACCACCGAGGCGCGGCCGATCTATCACCGCGATGAAAGCCGTGAGGTGGTCCCCACCGTGACTTCCAGCGCCGCGGTCACCGCCGCGGTTAGCGAGGAGCACCAGGCCACGCTCGACTATATCCGCACGCCGGTCGGGCGCAGCGCGGCGCCGCTCTACTCTTACTTCGCGCTGGTCGCGGACGACCCCTCGGTTCAGCTGGTCGCCAACGCGCAGATCTGGTACATCAAGGAGATGCTCAAAGCCGGCGAGTACGCGGACCTGCCGGTCCTCTCCGCCGCCGCGCCGTTCAAGACCGGCGGCCGGGGTGGGCCCGACTACTACACCGACGTGCCAGCCGGCGATATCGCCATCAAGCACGTGGCGGATCTGTATCTCTACCCCAATACCATTCGCGCCGTGGCCATCACCGGTGCCCAAGTGCGCGAGTGGCTCGAGATGTCCGCCGGCATGTTCCACCAGGTGCCCGAGGGCGCCGACGACGCACCGCTTCTCAATAAGGACTTCCCCTCCTACAACTTCGATGTGATCGACGGCGTGAGCTATCGCATCGATCTCTCGCAGCCCGCGCGCTACACCGCCGAAGGCGAGCTTGTAAGCCCGGAGGCGCACCGCATCGTCGACTTGGTCTTCGACGGCGCGCCGATCGACCCGGATCAGCGGTTCGTCGTGGCCACCAACAACTACCGCGCCGGCGGCGGCGGCAACTTCCCCGGTATCGACGCGGATGCGGTCATTTTCGTTGGGCCGGACACCAACCGCGACATCATAGTGCGCTATATCGTCGAGCAGGGAACGGTCGACCCGGCGGCGGATTTCAACTGGTCGTTCAAATCAATGCCGGGCACGACGGCGCTGTTCGACACCGGGCCCGGCGCCCAGCGCTACCTCAGTGAAGTAGCGCAAACCACCGACATCGAGGCCGCCGGGAACGGTGACAACGGCTTCGCGCGCTACCGCATCAGGCTTTAAACACGCCACGCGGCGCTTGGCGACGACGGCCTTCGAGCATTAACGAAAAAGGGGCGCGGCGCCCATGGCGCCCCGCCCCTTTCTCTTGAATGCCTGTCTTACGCGTGCCGCCCGAGGTCTGACCTCGGGCCAAAACGATTACTGCGCCGCTTTCTGCATCGCCAGCGCGGTATCGAGCATGCGGTTGGAGAAGCCCCACTCGTTGTCGTACCAGGCCATGATCTTGACCAGCCGGCCGTTGACGCGGGTGTGGTTGGCGTCGAAGGTCGAGGAGTTCGGATCGTGGTTGAAGTCGATCGACACCAGCGGCTGGGCGTTGACTGCCAGCACTTTCGAGCTTGCCGCGGCCTTCTCGACGATCTCGTTGATCTCGGCCTTGGTGGTATCGCGGCCCGCGGTGAAGGTCAGATCCACCAGTGACACGTTGATCACCGGCACGCGTACCGCCAGGCCGTCCAGCTTGCCGTCGAGTTCCGGCAGCACCAGCCCGACCGCCGCGGCGGCGCCGGTCTTGGTCGGAATCATCGAGTGCGTGGCGCTACGCGCGCGGTAGGGGTCCGAGTGGTAGACGTCGGACAGGTTCTGGTCGTTGGTGTAGGCGTGAACGGTGGTCATCAGCCCGTTCTCGATGCCTACGGCGTCGTTGAGCGCCTTGGCCACCGGCGCCAGGCAGTTGGTGGTGCAGGAAGCGTTGGAGACGACGGTGTGCTCGGCGGTGAGGATGTCATCGTTGACCCCAAACACGACGGTGGCGTCGGCGTCCGGGCTCGGCGCCGAAATCAGCACGCGGCTGGCGCCGGCTTCAATGTGCTTGGCGGCGGCGGCGCGCTTGGAGAAAAGCCCGGTGCACTCCATCACCAGCTCCACGCCGAGCGCCTTCCAGGGCAAGTTGGCCGGGTCGCGCTCGGAGGAGATCGCGATGCGGTCGCCGTCCACGGTGATGCTCTCGTCATCATGCTCGACGGCGAAGGGAAAGTGGCCGTGCACGGTGTCGTGGCGCAGCAGGTGGGCGTTGAGCGACGCTTCGCCCAGGTCGTTGATCGCCACGACCTCGAAGCGGTCGCGGTAGCCGTTTTCGTAAAGCGCGCGCAGCACGTTGCGGCCGATACGACCAAAACCGTTAATGGCAATCTTGATGCTCATGAGACACCTCGTTTGGCAGATAAAAACCGCGTTTGAAACCGGTCGAAAATTGGAAGAAGGCAAGCGGCAACGACATCGCCAATTCAGTAAAAAAATTACAAAAAAGTGAAATATCCGCGTAATTAAAGCCGATTATGTCGCATTCAGGCGCTCTTCGCCGTTAGTCCTTCGAATATGTAGTAAAATTACTATAAAAACGTTATCCTGGTCCAATCATTAATCGTGGAATTCGGCCCGCTTTTTCGCCGCCCGGCGAGCGCCGTTCAGGAGACGCCCCCAATGAGCAACAACGCCCCCGCCCTTCCCCTGCGCCGGACTAAAATCGTTGCCACGTTAGGCCCCGCCAGCGACCGCCCCGGCGTGCTCGAAGCGATGATCGAGGCAGGGGTCGACGTCGTGCGGCTCAACTTCTCTCACGGTGCAAAGGAAGATCACCAGCGCCGGCTTAAAGCGGTGCGTGAGATCGCCGCGCGCCTGAACAAAAGCGTAGCAGCGCTCGGGGACCTGCAGGGCCCGAAAATCCGCATCGCCCGCTTCAAGGATGGCCCGGTCAACCTCAAGGTCGGCGACGCCTTCGTGCTGGACATGGCGCTGGATAGCCAGGAAGGCACCTCCGAGCGCGTGGGCTGTGACTACAAGGCGCTGATCGATGACGTTGCCCCCGGTGATCGGCTGCTGCTCGACGACGGGCGCGTGGTGCTCGACGTAAGCGCCATTCAGGGCCAGCAAGTGCACACCACGGTGCACGTGGGCGGCAAGCTCTCCAATAACAAAGGCATCAACAAGCAAGGCGGCGGCCTTTCCGCCCCGGCGCTGACCGAAAAGGACAAGGAAGATCTGAAAAGTGCGGTCGAGATCGGCGTCGACTACCTGGCGGTGTCGTTTCCGCGAAGCGCAGCGGACATGATCGAGGCACGCGAGCTGCTCGGCGAGGCCGGCCGTGAAATCGGCCTGGTCGCCAAGCTAGAGCGCGCCGAAGCGGTGGCCAATGACGAAACGCTCGACGGCATCATCGAGGCAAGCGAGGCGGTCATGGTCGCCCGCGGCGATCTGGGCGTGGAGATCGGCGACGAAGCGCTGATCGGCACCCAAAAGCGCATCATCAAGCACGCCCGTTCGCTCAACCGCGCGGTGATCACCGCGACTCAAATGATGGAGTCGATGATCGAGTCGCCCTTGCCCACCCGGGCCGAGGTGTTCGACGTGGCCAACGCCGTGCTGGACGCCACCGACGCGGTGATGCTCTCCGCCGAAACCGCTGCCGGCGAGTTCCCGGTGGAAACCGTCGAAGCGATGGCGCGGGTATGTCTGGGCGCCGAGCGCGAGCGTCTGGCCCAGTCGTCGAATCACCGCATTCACGAAGGCTTCGAGCGTATCGACGAAACCATTGCGCTATCGGCGATGTACGCCGCCAACCACCTGACCGGCGTGCGCGCCATCGCCTGCATGACCTCGACCGGCTATACGCCCTTGATCGCTTCACGCATCCGCTCAGGGCTGCCCATCGTGGGCCTGGCCCACAGCCCGATCGCGCAGCGGCGCATGGCGCTTTATCGCGGCGTGGTCTCGATTCCTTTCGATACCTCCAACATGGAGGCCGCCGAGGTCAACCGCGAGGCGCTGGCGCTACTCAAGGCCTACGGATTGGCGCGCGCCGGCGAGCATGTCATTCTTACCCGCGGCGATCACATGAACGCCCACGGCGGCACCAACACGATGAAAGTGCTCGCCTTGGAGGAGTGATCCGTTAAACGACCCCGTCTTGCCCTGGTTTGATTAGAAGTTGTCTTGAATAGAACTTGCTTGATTAAAAAAAAGAACAGGAGTGATTCATGTCTGACGCGCGCCCACCCCGCCAGGCCTCGCGCACGCTTTCCGCTCAAAAGCGTATCGCGCTGATTGCCCACGACGGCAAAAAAACCGAGCTGATGGAGTGGGCGACGCGCTGGCAGCAGACCCTGCGCCGGCATACGCTGCTGGGCACCGGCACCACCGCCGGGCGGCTCAAGCAGGCGCTCGGCCTGGAGGTCGAAGGGTTGATGAGCGGCCCGCTCGGCGGCGACCAGCAGATCGGCGCGCGCCTGGCCGAGCAGCGCCTGGACATGCTGATCTTCTTCTGGGACCCCTTTGCCCCGCAGCCCCACGACCCGGACGTCAAAGCGCTCTTGCGCCTGGCCGCGCTCTGGAACGTGCCGGTCGCCTGCAACGCGGCCAGCGCCGATTTCATGCTCTCCTCACACTACATTGACGAGGAGTACGCGATGATGATTCCCGACGCCGAGGCCTGGGCCCAGGCCCGCGCGCCAGAGCGGGCCGAGTGACCCGCCCACGCTTCTTTCTCTAGCGCCTAACGGGTGCGCAGCTGGCGCGGCACCACCTGCTGGCCGGCGTCCGCGCACCCTGCGATTGCATCAAGTGCGCACTCCAGCACTCGCCTGGCCATCGCATCGTGATCCTGGGCGACGGTGTTGACCGGCTGGGGCAGGAAATCGAGCAGGCGATGATCGCCGAAGGTGGCGAGCCTGACGCGCTCGGACAGCCCGCCTTTCGCCAGATAATGATCGAACACGCCTTCCAGCAGCGTATAAGAGGCGGTCACGATGGCATCCACCGGAGCGTTTTCCCGCTCGAACGCCGCCAGCCGTTCGGCGCCCTCGCCGCGCTCGTAGCGGCTGGCGCAGAGTATCTGCCCCTCTATTTCGCGCTCGGCCAGCGCGGCCTCGAAACCGGCGCGCCGGTCGCGGCTGATCGAAAGCCCGGGCATTGCCTCCATCCAGAGAATCCGTCTGGTCGTCTCATTGATCACCGAGCGTGTAAGCTGGCGCGCCGCTTCGAAGTCATCGCTCACCACGCTTGCAAAGCGCGCCGGCGACAGCCCCCGGTCCACCCCGACGATACGCGCTCCGTCACGGGCGAGCTCCGGGTAGAATGAATCGTCCTGACTTAAACAGCTTGCGGTGATCAGCACGTCGCAGCGCCGGGCGCGCAGCGCCAGGGCGAGCTGGCGCTCGCTTTCCGGGCAGTCGTCGGAGCTGACCACCAGCAGCTGGTAGCCTTTTTCGCGGGCGCCGCGCTCCAGGCGCTTGGCCAGGCGCGCGTAGCTTACGTTTTCCAGATCCGGCACGATCAGCCCAAACACCCGGCTCGCCCCGCGCCGCAGCGCCGCCGCCTGGGGGTCGACGTGATAGCGGTGCGCTCGCACCACGCTCATCACCTTCTCGATGGTCGCCGCGCTGATGCGGCGCTGTTCGGCCTGGCCGTTGATCACGTAGCTTGCGGTCGTGCGCGAAACGCCGGCCAAACGTGCGATGTCGGCAAGTGTCATGTCGTGTCCTCACAATGTGCCGTTGAGTGTATCAGCGCCTTGACTAAGCCCCTACCAACGTCTAAAAACACACCCCTTGTACCTTCGGGTGAATCGTTTCAGCATAGCGTCATCGAGAATAGCATTACGCGAGGGTGAGGTGTACGCACCGCGCCTGCCCGCTTTAAAGGAGAATTCAATGCTCACACTTGGCCCTCACGATATCCTGCCGGGTTGCCAGGCAAGCGACTGGCACGCCGCGCTTGACGCCGCCGCAGATGCGCTGATCGAGGCGGGGCTGGCCGCCCCCGGCTACCGTGACGGGCTGCGCGCCCGCGAAGCCCAGTCCTCGACCTACCTGGGTAACGCCATTGCCATTCCCCACGGCACCCCGGACAGCCGCGAGCACGTGCGCCAAACCGGCGTGCGCGTGCTGCAGTTTCCGGACGGCGTCGAGTGGCACGACGGCCACCGCGTCCACGTGTTGGTGACCATCGCCGCGCAAAACGACGAGCACCTGAACATTCTGCGAGCCCTTACCCACGTGCTGGACCGCGACGGCGTGGCCGACGCCCTGGCAAGCGCCAGCTCGCGCGAAGAGATCGCCGCGCTGCTCGCCAAACAGGTGCCGACTCCAAAGCTCGATAGTCAGACGCTGTGCCTAAAGTTTCCCGCCCAGGGCGTCAGGGAGCTGGCGCTGGCCGCCGCGGCCAGGCTCTACCAGAGCGATTTGGTGGACAACGCCTTTATCGCCGCGATTGCCGAGAAGCCGCCGATGTGGCTGGGCAATGGCTACTGGCTGACAAGCCACGCCAGCGCCTCCCTCACCCCGGCGCTGGCGCTCGCCACACCGGCAGACGCAACGCTTGAAGACGACGGCCACCCGGTGCACGCGCTTTTTTGCCTGGCGGCCAACGCCGACTACCATTTACCGCTCCTGGCACAGCTCGATACGCTGCTGGAGAACGTCGAGAGCCACACCCTGGCCGGCGCCGATACCGCCCGGGCGCTTTCGCTGCTGGCCGGTGAAAATGCCGCCACGCCGACCCGGCGCGTGCGCGTGCTGAACCCCCACGGCCTGCACGCCCGCCCGGCCAAACAGCTGGTGCAGGTGGCGCGCAGCCAGCCCGTGCCCGTTCAGGTGCGTCTCGAAGAGGGAAGCCCGGCCAGCGTTTCGGCGGCGAGTTTGACCAAGGTGATCGGCCTGGGCGCCCGGCGCGGGCAGTGGCTGACGCTCTCTGCCACCGGCGACGGCGCCGAGGCCGCGCTCGAAGCGGTGGTCGGCGCCATCGAAGCGGGCCTGGGCGAGAAGGTCACGCCTTTTGATGGCGGTATCGCCGCCCCCACCGCCCTCGAGCATGAGGAAAAAGCGGCGCCCGCGCTTGCCCCGGATACGCCCCACCAGGGCGTGGCCGCCTCCCCCGGGCTTGCGATCGCCCCGGTCTTCGTACTGCGCGCGCCGCAGTTCGACTACCCGGAAAACGCCGCGGATGCCGACATCGAGCGCGAGCGGCTGTGGCAAGCGATCGAGCAGAGCAAGGCCCAGCTTGGCACGCTGGTGCGCAACGCCGCCGGCGGCGACGTGGCCGACATCCTCTCGATGCACGCCGAAATGCTCGACGACCCGGAACTTCATCACGCCGCGAAGGACGCGATTTCTGAGGGCCGCTCCGCCGAAGCGGGCTGGTGGGAGGCGATCGACACCGCCGCCCACGCCCAGGAAATGCTGGCGGACCGGCTGCTGGCCGAACGCGCCGCGGATCTTCGCGACGTAGGCCGCCGCGTGCTCAGCGTGCTGTGCAATTTCGAGCTTCCCGAGCCGCCGGCGCACCCCTACATTCTGGTGACCGAGGATGTCGGCCCGTCGGACGTGGCGCGGCTGGATACCTCGAAAGTCAAAGGCCTTCTGACCGAGCGCGGCGGCGCGACCGCCCACAGCGCGATTCTGGCACGCGCGCTGGGCATCCCTGCGGTAGTGGGCGCCGGTCGCGCGGTAATGGCGCTGGGCAACGCCAGCATGATGATTCTCGACGGCGACCGCGGCCGTGTGACGCCCTCGCCTTCCGAGGAGCGCCTGAGCCGCGCCGAGCAGCAGCTGCTGGACCTTCAAGCGCGCGAGGCCGACGCCTGGGAGCGGCGCTTCGAACCCGCTCAGACCCGCGACGGTCACCCGGTTGAAGTGGCCGCGAACCTTGGCAATACGCTGCACGCCGAGGACGCGGTCGAGCGCGGCGCCGAAGGCGTGGGCTTGCTACGCACCGAGTTTCTGTTCATGGCACACTCGAGCGCCCCGGATCTGGCCACCCAAACCGCCGAATACCGCCAGGCGCTCGAGGCGCTGGCCGGGCGCCCGCTGGTGGCGCGCACGCTGGACGTTGGCGGCGACAAGCCGCTGCCCTACTGGCCGGTGCCCCAGGAGGATAACCCGTTTTTGGGCCTGCGCGGCATTCGCCTGGCCCTGACCGAGCCGCACGTGCTCGAAACCCAGCTGCGCGCGCTGTTAATGGCCGCCGCCCCGGACGCTCAGGGCAACGCGCGCCCGCTTCGCATCATGCTGCCGATGGTCAAGGACGTCGCCGAGTTTCGCGCGGTTCGGGCGATCTTCGACCGCCTGCTGACCGACATCCCCGAAGGCGAGCGCGCCTCCAACGTGCAGCTTGGCGTGATGATCGAGATTCCCTCGAGCGCGCTGCTCGCGCCGAGCCTGGCCGCCGAGGTCGACTTCTTCTCGATCGGCACCAATGATTTGACCCAATATACGCTGGCGATCGACCGCGGCCACCCGGCGCTTTCCGCCGACGCCGACGGCCTGCACCCGGCAGTGCTGCGCCTGATCCAGATGACCGTCGAGGCCGCCCACGCCCAGGGCAAATGGGTGGGTGTGTGCGGCGAGCTTGCCTCCGACGCCGCCGCCGTGCCGGTGCTGGTGGGCCTTGGCGTCGACGAGCTGTCGGTCACTGCCCGCCAGGTGCCGCTGGTGAAAGCGCGGCTTCGCGAGTTCGATCTCGATGAGGCCAAGCGCTGCGCTCAACTCGCGCTTTCAATGGCAACGGCGGGTGACGTGCGCGACGCGCTGGAGGCGAACTGATGGCGCGGATCATGACGCTGACGCTCAACCCGGCGCTGGATCTCGCCTTCGCCCTCGATGAGCTTGCGCTGGGCACGGTCAACCGACCGCACCAGGCCCAGCTCGACGCTGCCGGCAAGGGTGTCAACGTGGCCCGGGTGCTGGCCGGGCTCGGCCACGAGGTGATCGTTGGCGGCTTTCTCGGCGCCGATAACGACGGCCCGTTCGAGCGCGCCTTCGAGCAGCTGAAAGTAACGGATGCGTTTCTGCGCGTACCCGGCGAAACCCGCATCAACGCCAAGCTCGCCGAAAAAAGCGGCCGGGTCACCGACGTCAACGGCCCCGGCATCGCGGTGGACGCAAAGGCCATCGCCGCGCTGATCGCCACCGTGGAAAACGCGCACAAGGCCGCGCCGCTGGACGCGCTGGTGCTGGCCGGCAGTTTGCCGCCGGGGCTCGACCTCGACGCCTTTGATGATCTTTTACGCCGGCTCATGGCCACCGGCGTGGCGCTATGGGTCGACACCAGCAACGCGGCGCTCGAGCGCGCCATCGACATCGCCCCGGCGGCGGTCAAGCCCAACGAGCTCGAGCTTGCCGACTGGGCGGGTGAGCCGTTAGACACCGCCGAGCAGCGCCTAAAGGCGACCCTGCGCCTGCACCAGGCGGGTATCGATCAGGCGCTCCTTTCCGCCGGCGAGCACGGCGTAACCTGGGTTAACGCCCAGGGCGCCTGGCGCGCTACCCCGCCGCGCGTTCGCCCGGTCAACACCGTGGGCGCCGGCGATACGTTCGTGGCCGCCATGCTGCACGGTTTGCTGAGCGAGTGGCCCCAGGAACAGACCCTTCGCTTTGCAACGGCGCTTTCCGCGGAGTCGGTGCGTCACCCAGGCGTTGGCGACCCCAATGCCCGCGACTTTTCAACCCTGGAACAAGAGACTCACGTCGAGCGCCTGCACGCCGGTAGTCCCGAGGGAGCCTTTCAATGAACGTTATTCTGATCACCAACTGCCCAAGCGGCATGGCGACCACCTTTCTTGCCGCCCGGCGCCTCGAGCAGGCCGCCAAGCGGCTTGGCTGGCAGGCGCACGTCGAGATGCACGGCGAACTGGCCCCGGTCGAGCGGGCAAACGGCGAGCAAATCGATGCCGCCGACCTGATCGTAGTGGCCGCCGAGCACGTGCCCGAGCCGGCCCGCTTTGAAGGCAAGCGGCTCTATCACGGCAGCATTCGAGAGGCGCTGCCGGACCCGGCGGCATTTCTCGCCACCGCCAAGCGGGAAGCGCCGCTCTACGCGCCGGCGCCTGCCGCCGCAGAGCCCAATGAAAGCGCTGCCACGAACGCCAGGCACATCGTGGCAGTCACCGCCTGCCCCACCGGCGTTGCCCACACCTTCATGGCCGCCGAGGCGCTTAGCGAGGCGGGCCGCGGGCTTGGCCACGCGATTCGCGTGGAGACCCAAGGCTCGGTCGGCGCCCAGGACCAGCTTTCTGAGCAAGAGATCGCTGAAGCCGACGTGGTGATCCTCGCTTGCGATATCGAGGTCGACCCTACGCGCTTTGCGGGCAAACGGGTCTATCGCACCTCGACCGGCACGGCGCTGAAAAAACCCCAAGTGACCATCGAAGCGGCGCTGGCAGATGCCAACGTGGAAAACGGCGCGGCCGCCCCCGCCTCCAGCCAGCCCAAAAGCCTCAAAGAGAAAGGCGTTTACAAGCACCTGCTCACCGGGGTGTCGTTCATGCTGCCGATGGTGGTGGCGGGCGGGCTGATTATTGCGCTGTCGTTCATGTTCGGTATCGAGGCGTTCGAGGAACCCGGGACGCTGGCCGCCGCGCTGATGCAGATCGGCGGGAGCGCCATGGGGCTGATCGTGCCGGTGCTGGCGGGCTATATCGCCTACTCCATCGCCGACCGGCCGGGCATCGCGCCGGGGCTGATCGGCGGGATGCTCGCCGCCGATATTGGCTCAGGCTTCATCGGCGGCATTCTCGCCGGTTTTCTGGCGGGCTACGTGGCGCTGGCACTCACCCGCGGCGTGAAGCTTCCTTCGAGCGTGGAGTCGCTCAAGCCCATTCTGATCATTCCGTTCGTAGCGAGCCTGATCACGGGGCTGGTGATGGTGTACATCATCGGCGAGCCGGTTGCCACGCTGCTGGCAGCGCTCGAGAACTATCTCGAGTCGCTGGATTCGACCAACGCGGTCATCCTTGGGCTTTTGCTGGGCACGATGATGTGCGTGGACCTTGGCGGGCCGATCAACAAGGCCGCCTACACCTTCGGGGTGGGCCTAATTGCCTCGAACACGCTTGGCCCGATGGCGGCGGTGATGGCCGCGGGCATGGTGCCGCCGATCGGTATGGGGTTGGCAAGCGTTCTGGCACGCTACAAGTACGCGCCCGCGGAGCGTGAAGCGGGTAAGGCCTCCTTCGTACTCGGGCTTTGCTTTATTAGCGAAGGCGCGATTCCCTTTGCCGCCAAGGACCCGCTACGCGTGATTCCCTGCTGCATCGCCGGCGGCGCGGTCACCGGCGCGCTTTCCATGCTGGTCGGCGCCAAGCTGATGGCACCCCACGGCGGCATCTTCGTGCTCTTGATCCCCGGCGCGATCACCCCGGTACTGCTGTACCTCGGCGCGATCATCATAGGTTCGCTGATCACTGGGGTAAGTTACGCCTTCCTGAAGCGCGGCGCGGCCCAAGTGGCCGTGGCAAGCTAACGGATTAGCTCACCGCAGGTGACACAAAAAGCGCCTTGAACGTGTTTTATTACGTTAAAGGCGCTTTTTTTTGGCGCGCACGTTGCCAACCCTCGCCGGACATGTAGTATTTTTACATTATAAAAAGATCTGCGCTTCGCCGCACTCTGCCTCAACAAAAAGGATTCGCCGTTCCATGTTTCAGCTTACCCGCAGCGTTACCTGGCAGGCCCTCGAGCGCCTGCGTGATAAAACCCATAACGACCGCATTCGCGACTACTTTGCCAAGGACACGCAGCGCTTCGAGAAGATGAGTTTGCGCGTCGGCGGGCTGTTTCTGGACTACTCCAAGCATCACGTCTCCGACGAGGTGCTGACCAAGCTTTTGGAGCTTGCCGACCACTCCGCGCTGGTTCAGCGCCGCGCGCAAATGTTCTCTGGCGATATCATCAACGTGACCGAGAACCGGCCGGTACTGCACACCGCGCTTAGAAACCCGGGCGACGAGCCGGTGTACGTGGACGGCGAAGATGTCATGCCCGAGATCACCCGCACCCGCGAGCAAATCAAGCGCTTTTCCGAGGCGGTGAGAAGCGGCGAGTGGAAAGGCTACAGCGGCAAACCCATCAAGGACGTGGTGAACATCGGCATCGGCGGCTCGGATCTTGGCCCCAACATGGCGGTGCGCGCGCTGCTGAAATACCGCCACCCCGAGATGCACTTTCACTTCGTCTCCAACGTCGACGGCACGCACATTCAAAAGGTGCTCTCGCGCCTCGACCCGGCCACCACGCTGTTTATCGTCTCGACCAAGACTTTCTCGACCCAGGAAACGCTGCTGAACGCCAAGACCGCCCGGCGCTGGTTTCTGGAAAACGCGGGGGAAGACGCCGACGTGGGCGCGCACTTCATCGCCGCCTCGACCAACCGTAAAGCAGCCATGGAATTCGGCATTCGCGAAGAGAACGTGTTCGAGTTCTGGGCTTGGGTGGGTGGGCGCTACTCGATGTGGTCATCGATTGGCCTGCCGATCGCGCTCTCCATCGGCTTCGAGGGCTTTATCGAGCTTTTAGAAGGCGCCCACGAGATGGATCGCCACTTCATCGAGGCGCCGTTTGCCGAGAACATGCCAGTGCTCATGGCGTTGATCGGCATCTGGTATATCAATTTCATCGGCGCCGAAACCCAGGCCATCGTGCCCTACGATCAGGCGCTCAACCAGTTGCCCGCGTTCTTGCAGCAGCTCGATATGGAGTCCAACGGCAAGTCGGTGGATATCTTCGGCCACCCGGTGAACTACAAGACCGGGCCGATCGTCTGGGGGCAAACCGGCTCCAACGGCCAGCACGCGTTTTTCCAGCTGCTCCACCAGGGCACGCGCTACGTGCCGATCGACTTCATCGCCTCACTCAAGCCAGAGCCCGGCATGGAAGAGCATCACTTCGCCCTGCTCACCAACATGCTTGCCCAGGCCAACGCCTTCATGGAGGGGAGCCAGAGCGCAGGCCAGGAGCTCAGCCAGGACCCCTACAGCTGCCCCGGCAACCGCCCCTCCAGCACCCTGCTGCTCGACGAACTCACGCCGAAAAACCTCGGCGCGCTGATCGCGCTTTACGAGCACAAGGTGTTCGTTCAGGGCGTGATCTGGAACATCAACTCCTTTGATCAGTGGGGCGTACAGCTGGGCAAGCGCATTGCCGGTGAGATCAGCGAGCGTATTGATACCAATGCGGCGGACTTTGATGCGTCTACGCAGGGGCTTTTGGAACTGGTGAGGGGACATTTTCCGGCGAGCGGTGCTATGGAGAATGGCCAAGCTGAAAGTGGTAAAAAGGCCGGAAAGAAGAAAGGGTAAGCTGATAAAACCGTTTTAAACGATGGCACGCAAAATGCCTTGGCAAACGCCAAGGCATTTTACTACTCGTGTGAGTAGAGCCTGCACTACTCGATGTATCGGTTTTTACCGGGTCTGATCTTTACCTCCTGAATTCAATATTAAGTGCAGTACTTACGGTTTTTAGCGTTTTAGAACACCTTCAGAATAATTTTTAGGTGATCCTAAATAAATGTGATAACGCTTTGCTCACCAGTAAATTAGGAGCGCAGCGAGTAATTCATCCGCGTACAGCAACTTGTTAGGGCATCTTTGGCAAACCAATTAAATCGAGAATCTCATTTCGATCTTGCCTAGAAAGCCAAATCTGAAAGCTTTTATCCACAATACTAAGGCGCAAATTAGTTTGATCGTAATCTAAAACCATTGGCTTTATATCTTTCTTAATCTGCAAAGAAGCTAATGACTGCAAAGACTGAGTAACGTTACCTGAGTTAAGCTCACAGCCTCTTGGGTGTTTCTCTTGTAATATACTTCTAATCTCAGCCTGCTTAAATCCTTTCTCTAAATGCTCCTCATCCGCAGTCAAAACTGGATAAAGTAACCACTTATGCATTTCGAGCGTTGTATCCTGAAAGCCTTCTGAAAATTGAGTAAGAAAAGAATTAAATCTACCGCCTTGTTGGTTAACGACATGACTCACGAGATCTAAACACATTTTTTTATTACCAATTTCTTTAAACTCTTGCTGTGTCTTGAGTACTTTATTTTTCACACAACATTGATGGCACGTTTCTTGAACGATATACACGCTCTCATAACATGTTGCCAGCAACTCTTCTCTAAACTCATCACTAAATGAGATGTTGAGCAAAGCTGAACCGTCCGAAATTACTTTTTCAAGTTCTTCTCTATTCCATTTATCTGCATTGATTGGCAGCAACCGTCCTGTTAAGTCACCGTTGTATACACTAAGGCGATTCTCCTCCAGCCATACACCAATAATAATAAAGCTTAAATCTGAGTTCTCATGGAATGCTTTTAATGCAACCGAGAAATCTTTCTGCGTCTCGACAGGCAAATAGTGAAAGTCTTCCAGAACTATGAATTTATTAAAGCCTATTTCCTGCAAAGCAGAAATAATATCGTTAACGTCAAGCGGATCTAGTTCAAGAGGAGATTTCTTTACCCCTTCTTCTTGAGTCCTTTCTGTTTCAGCTCCTCCTTCAGCCGCCGCGCCAAAAATTCCCGCTTTTATCTTCGCAAATATTTTCTGCTTACCTGAAGTTGCCATAGTTGTAGAAACAGTTAGCTCATAACCCGCCTGCTTCAAAATGGCTTCATGTATGTGGTCCAATCCCCACTTATTAGAACAATGCACAACAATACATTCATCCTCTCTCAAACAGTGCTTTCTTAAGGAGGTTTTACCTTGTTTAGAGCTTCCATAAATTACCAGATGCTGGCGCCTTGCCAGGTTATCAATAAGCACTGTATCAGCAGCTTCACGCTCAACGTAATTTAGAGGGAGATCTCGATTAATTCCGAACACTTCATCTACAAAATATTCTTTTTCTATCAAAATCATTCTCCTGTAATTGCTTCACCGGCTGGCACCATAACAGTAATTATACGAAATTCAGTTTAGATCTATAATTAGGGAATCTTGAGTTTTATCAGAGTCATCTCTTAGTTTAGAAAAAGACCTGTTAATTATTTTATTGTGGTAGTTAGCCATCCATCTGATTTTTGCTTTTGGCTCTTCTTTTCCAGATTTCATTGATTTTTTAAGTAGTTCCACAATGCTGTCTCTGTGAGCGAACAGTACGTCTTTACAAGATATATTGTTTGATCTCTCAGCCTGAAATAGGTGCGGCAGGTAGTCAAGAATCCATTGCCCATCTTCAGCCCGATCTAAATACTCAAAAATGTCAGATTGCATTTGCGTCCAAGAAGCACTTCCTACTTGAGAAACAATAGGATTATCTCCGTTATTTAAAGTAAGGAATTCATCTATTAATATCCTAGGGTATCGTGCTAATGATGACTCGATGGCATACGCTCTATTGAATGCTGGCCCAAAAACTCTACCTTCTCTGACACAAACATCACCATAAGTTAAGCCACCTCTAATGAGTATGCCATTGCAAACTAGATTTCCTTGCATAAGAGTTAGAGAACTAAGTTCTCCGAAGTAGCCACGGGCAATACTCAGTTCATCTTCTCCACTGGCAGGCTGAATTCTAATAATAGAATCGGAAAACTGGATTACTATTGGTAGTGCCAAATCTTCTGTATGTTCAGCAGCTCTCATCTGTGGCAAGCTTGAGAATAACGACATAGCATCAAGCTTTTGGTTAACAATATCCGGAGGTTCATTTTGAATTATATCCCTAAAACCCAGTATATCTATGAAAGTGACAAAAGCCTTTGTATACCCATTTCCTAAGTCACGAAAACTGGTTGGAAAGCAATCTTCAAATTCTATTTCTTTAGTACTCAATCTAGAACTCCGTTCTATGCATAGAATTCGTATAACAGGGATTATATACCCGGCTGCATAACCTAAATGAACGTGCTGGCGCTTTCATTTAGGTTATGCAGCCGCCTGGATCAAATTTATCTCATTGAGCCTATTACTAGCAAAGCAAATTTTGTCTGCCTATCCAAAATTCGCGTGTCTTCTCGCTTTGCCTGATGCTTATAATTGTGGGTTGCGATCAGCGACCTTGCCGCCGCGCCAGAGCCCTACTGATTAGCGGCGAGGCTGACTCAATAAGTAGTTGAGATGCGCGCGCACTTCTGGCCACTCTCCCCTGCGCAGGCTATACATCACCGTGTCACGAATAGTGCCATCGCGACGCAGCTTATGCCCGCGTATCACACCATCCTTTTTCGCGCCCAAACGCTCAATGGCACGTTGGCTTGCATAGTTGAAGTTGTCGGTGCGCCAGCCCACCACGTTACAACCCAACGTATCGAACGCATGTGTTAATAGCAGCAGCTTGCAGGTGGTATTGATATGGGTACGCTGCGCGCGTTTGGCATACCAAGTGAGGCCAATTTCCAACCGTTTTACTTCAGGCAGGATATCGTGATAGCTGGTCGTGCCCAGCACGCTACCGCTGGCTTCATCTATAACGGCAAAAGCAAAGCGATGGCCTACCTCACGGTCTTTCAAGGCAGTTTCAATAAAGCCGCGTGTTTCATCAGGTGAAGGCACCGGTGTAACGCGTAGATTCCATAACTCGCCATCGGCGGCTGCGGCGCGCAGGCGCGCTTCGTGGTCGTGCGTTAGTGGCTCAAGTTTTACACCGTGCGCAGCAAGGATGACGGGGTTAACGTAAGTTATATCTTTCCAGTTCCTTGGCAGTGGGGAAAACGATTGGCCCTGATCTTATTAAAGTTAACATCGAAATAGTCGATAGATTCTATTAATAAAAAGAGGGCTCGGCCATGAAGATCGGATTTTCCAACCTGATGATGATCAATACTCGCCGTGAGCCTTCAGCCGGGCCGAGCGCGGCGCGGGTAACAGGCCAACCCCTGTCAGTGGCTGCTCTCAACACGGACGACCCTCAGACTAAACGGCTCAAGAAACAGAAAGAAGCGTTTGAAGCGCTGGCGTCGCTGCCAAGCCCCAAGGAATCGGCGATGCAGAATGCGTCGCAAAAGGTGGGCTTTTTGAAGCAGCGGCTGGAGTCGCTGAAAGCGCTGATGCGCTTTGCCTCGCCGGAACAACTCAAGGCCATGGCCAGTGAACTCAAATCCATTGCCCGGGAGATGGGGGCGGCGGCGCGCCAGCTAAGCGGTGCAGGCGGTGGCGCGGGCGCCGGCCCCACCATGACGCCCACGGTCAACGCAGCCCAAAGCGGCCACGCCAGCGTATCGGTGCCGCTCGACGCGAACGCGCAAAGTGAGGTAAGCAGCGTCGAGAGCGATATCGACGCCGCCAACGCGACGCTCGAAAGCGCCGAGGCGACCACCACCGAGGAACCCACCAGCGACAGCGAGCGGCTTGAAGCGCAGGAGCAGGAGCAGGAGCGCAAGGAGTCGCTCGAGCCACCGGATGTGTTAACGCAGGCGCCCTCTTTCTCGCCGCCAGGCGCCGAACGTTCCACAACCATTAGCGCAAGCGAACACGCGCTGCGCTCAATTCTGACCGATGCGAAAAAGGCGTTTCAGGAGGCGGCCAGCGAGCTAAAGATCTACCTGCACGAGGAGCAGAAAGAGGCACGCCGTGAACTCAAACAAGCTGAAGAAGAGATGGACAAGGTCGACCATTCGCTCGCCAAGGCAGAATCCCACGCGCTCTACTCGACCCTAGGCCAGCTGCTGCCGACCTCGACAGCCAATGTAGCCACGGCCTCGGTCAGTATCGATATCAAAGTGTAGCGGCGCCATCGCGCATCAACGGCCACACCTCGAAGCGGGACGATCTCACCGCACTCCGAGGTGTGGCCGTGCCGCTTAAAGACACCGGGCCACCAGGACTTGCCTACCGATTCAGAAGCGCTTACCCAGACTCAAGAACAGCGCGCTGCTGCGGGCGTCGTCGACATCGACGTTGGCACCGATCTGAGCGTCGATCCCACCGAGCGTCGCGCGAGCGCCTAAATCCAGCTCGACGTAGTCGCGGTCCAGATCGAGCCGGGGTACGCGGTAATCGCCCAGCTGCGGCAGGGTTTGCAGGGTGGCGCTGGCGCCATCGCTTTTTTCGAATTCGTGGTTGTAGCTCACCTGCAGGTAGGGATTGAACGTCGGCCCGTCGCGTCGGATCTGCCAGCCCAGACGGCCCACCAGCGAGTCGACGTCGCGGTCGGGATAGGTAAGCGCCGTCGAGGAGCGCTCGGTTTCATCGAAGCCGTCGAGCTCGACGCGCTGCCAAGTGAGTCCGGCGATGGGGCCGGTTTTCACATCGCTTCCGGCAATGGAGAAGGCGCTCACATCGACGCCGGCATTCAGCGCCGCCGTCAGGTTTTCACCCTGCGTGGAGCCGCTGTGGCGTCGAGTGGCGCTGCCGAGTTGAATATCGCGGTCGATATCGACATCGAGCCAGGAGTAGCTCAGCTGGGCGTTGGCCCAGGCACTGTCGGTGTACCAGCCGGTGAACAATCCAAGCGTCGTGTCCTGGCGCTGAAAGCTTCCGCGGCCGCCGCCAAAGTCGGCGTCCTGATCGCCGTAGCCTGCGAACCCGCCCATCACCCAGCCGTTTTGATACCAGTCCACGCCCAAAAGCCCCGAGGGCATGTTGGCATCATACAGATCGCTCGAATCAGGCTGTTGGCGCTCGGCGCGAAGATCGCCCCACCAGCGCAAGCCGTTATCCAGCGGTACGGCATTCAGGTGCTCGGCGACCCGGTTAGCGCGGGTTCGCCCGGTTAGCACCGCCGAGTGAGTCACCAGTTGCTGAAGCTGCGGCGCCTCGAGCATCGACACCACGACCTCGCCGATGATGCGATGGGTGGCGGGCGTGGGGTGAACCTCGTCGGCGAACATGTAACGCTCACCGGCCTCCGGTGCTACCAGCGTACCGGGATTACAAAGCGGCAGCGCCTGGGTACAGGCGGACTCCGTAATGTTGGTAAAACCATAGCGGCCGGGTTCGGCGGCGACCTCCTGTAGCAGCGAGAAGGTATCAACGGGTATGACATCGACCCCGCTGGCCGCCACCGCTGCGTAGAGCGTTTCGTTGTACTGATCGGCAAGCGCGGTGGCACCGGCGCGGGTGGCCGGGTCGCCGTTGAAGCGTGGCGTCAGCCCGAAATCGGGAATGTTGAACAGCAGCACGTGCTGCGCGCCGGCGCTTTCGAGCGCGGCAGCGGCCTGGGCGGTGCCCACGGCGGCATCAGAGATGATGCTGGCCGCATCGCCCCCGGCGCTTACCGCGAACAGGTCGTTGGCGCCGGCCCAAACGGCGTAAAGCGTATCGCCATCGGCGACGCCGCCGGTCGCCTGCAGATAGCTCGCGACCTGGTCGCTTAGCGGCGGTGCTGCGCCAAAAAGAACGCTCGAAGGCGCCGTTACTCGAGCGCCGCCGGCGGCGTAGTTGTTACCCCCTGCGCTACTAGGAGCGGCATTGCCGCCAAAGTGGCCCGCGACACGCTCGGCCCACACCGGCCCGGGGTTGACGGTAAAGCGCCCAACGAAATCACGCTGGCCGGGCGGCAGCGACAGCAGACGCGCGATGGGTTCACGGTAGTAGCCGCTGTCGGTCAGGCTATCGCCAAAAAAGACGGTATCGTTGAAGGACTCATCGAACGTCGTGGCGGCAAGCGCCGAGAGCGGCAAGGCATTGACGGCGACGAGAATACTCAGCGCCAAGCGCCGGTAGCGAAACGTTGGCATGACAGTGATCCCTGATGGCTGTTGTTATAGGTTGCAGTTTGCAGGTTACAGGTTGTAGTTCGCTGAGCGATCGCCGACCGGAGCTTTAGGCAGCGAGTAACGTTTAGCGATGTCTGATGTTATGGCACAGCGCCCTGCCCGCTGCAAGAAGGTCTGCCGTCGATCAGCACGGCGGGATTTCGCCCGCTTCACATAAAAAAACCGCCGACGCGAAATCGCGCCGGCGGTTTTTTAAATTCTGCGGCAGGCTTAAAGCGCGTTCTTGTACGCCACGCCCGCTTTCATGATCATCAACAGCTGCTCGTCGGGCTTGGTGAGCACGGTGATATCGTCCAGCGGATTGTCCTTGAGGATGATGACATCGCCGCGGGCGCCGGGAATGATTTCGCCGAAATCGCCTACACAGCCGTAGGCATCCGCGGCGTGGCTGGTCGCGGCGCGGATCAGCTCGTCGGCGGGCACCACATCCTTGCGCAGATTGAACTCATTGAGCTGATGGACCTGCATGCGCCCGAGCAGGTCGGAGCCATAAAGCATCTTCACGCCGTGCTCCTGAGCCATTTCCAGCGCCTTGCCGCCGGCCTCGAGCACTTCGAACACCTTGCGCTGAAGCTCCTCGGCCATGCCCGCCTCGACCCCTTCGCGCGCCAGCGCATCGTAGGTGCTCAGCGTAGGCGTCAGGTAGGCGTCGTGTTCGAGGAACAGACGGCAGCTCTCTTCGTCCATCAGGTTGCCGTGCTCGATGGTTTTCACGCCGCGCGGAATCAGCCGGTTGATAGCGCGCGCCGTATAGGCGTGGGCCATGGTGTGGATGTTGGCAGCGGTGGCTTCCTCGACGATGGCGTCGATCTCTTCCAACGAGAACTGGGTGCTGTCGATACGGTCGGTGGGTGAAGCGACGCCGCCCGAGGCCATGATTTTGATCTGGGTGGCGCCCTTGCGGATCTCGTCGCGGGCGGCCTGGCGTACTTCACTCACGCCATCACACACGCGGCCAAGGCCGGCGCAGCAAAAGCAGCCTTCGAACGTTTGCTGACCCGGCCCGCGCATGTCGCCGTGGCCGCCGGTTTGAGAGAGCGCGCGGCCGGCGTACATGATCCGCGGGCCGGGAAGCGCGCCTTCGTCCACCGCACGGGCCAGGCCGTAGTCTGCCCCGCCGGCGTCGCGCACGGTGGTGAAGCCGCGCATCAGCATGGCTTCAAGCAGCTCCGATGACTTGGCGCCCACGTAGAAAGGTGACAGCGTGCCCAGCAGCGCGAAGTTGGGCGTGATCGCGGTGACGTGGACGTGAGAATCCACGAGCCCGGGCATCAAGTAGTGCCCTTTAACGTCGATCACCTGATCGTCGCTGCCCTCGAGCGGGGTGGCACTGACCGCGTCGATACGGCCTTCCTTGATACGCACTTCGTGGTTCGCCAGTACCTGACCGCTGCGCGCGTCGATGACGTTGGCATTGATGAAACGAATAGTGGACATGGGTGCTCCTTGGAGTGAATGCGTCAAAACATTTTCTGCGGAAGATAGAGAGAAAGTGCGGGGATCAGCACGATGAGCAGCAGCGCGACGATGTCCATGAGAATGAACCAGCTCACGCCCTTGAAGACCTCGTTCAAGCTGACGCTGTTACCCAGCGAGCCCTTGATCACGTATACGTTGAGCCCGATGGGCGGCGTGACCAGCCCGACTTCCAGAAGCTTGACGACGATGATGCCGAACCAGACCAGGTTGAGATCCGCGCCTTCCACCAGGGGCAGAATCAGCGGCAGGGTCAACAGCAGCAGACCGATCGAGTCGATGAACATGCCAAGAACCAGGTAGATCAGCGCAACCGCCAGAATGATCCACCAGGTCTCGGTGCTCACGCCTAGAATCAGCTCGGAAAACGCCGAGGGCACGCCGCTCATCGCCAGAAAACGGGTGAAAAAAAGCGAGCCGATAAGAATGATGAAGATGCTGGCGGTGCTCACCGCCGTTTGCGTCAACGCCTCGCGCACGGCGGCAACGGTGAGCGTGCGTCGTGCCAGCGCAATGACCGCCGCAATGGTCGTTCCCACGGCACCGGCTTCCGTCGGCGAGAAGATACCGGTGAAGATACCGCCAAGCACCAGAGCAATCAGAAGCGGCAGCGGCCAGATGTTCTTGAACGCGTCCCACTTCTCGCTCCAGCTCGAGCGCACGTTAGCGTCTCCCGCCAGGCTCGGGTTGAGTTTGGTGCGCACCATGATCATGACGATGTAGAGAAGCGCCGACAGCACGCCGGGCAGAAAGCCCGCCATAAAAAGCTGACCCACGGAGACCTGGGCGTACACCCCGTAGAGCACCAGCAGTACGCTTGGCGGAATGAGCGAACCCAGCGTACCCGACGCCGCCACGGTGCCGGTGGCCAGGCCCTTGTCGTAGTTGTGCTTGAGCATTTCCGGCACGGCGATGCGCGACATGGCCGCCGAGGTGGCCACGCTCGAGCCCGACGCGGCGGCGAAAAACGCCGAGGCCATGACGCTGGACACCGCAAGCCCGCCGGGAAGGCGCGCCAGATAAAGCCGCATCGCCTGAAAGAGCCCTTGGGTCATGTTGGTAGTCGTGCACAGATAGCCCATGAACAAAAACATGGGGGCAGCGGTTAGCTCCCAAGTGCCGGCAAAATCGAACGGCGTGGCGGAAATCATGCCCCAGGCCACGCGCATGCTGGTCATCTCGCCGATACCGAGAATCGATACAAGTCCCAACGCGATGCCGATAGGCACGCGCAGGGCGATCAGGGCCAAAGCGATGGCAATGCCTGCCACGCCTATCTCAATATTACTCATGGGGTTGCTCCTACAGGGCTTGGCGCAGTCGCACTGCCTTGATCATGTTGGCGAGAATGGCCAGGCACATGGCGGCGAAGCCGGCCGGCAGCGCCCAGCGGCTGGGCCACAGGTAGAACGTGAAGTTGGCCATGGCCGTTTCCTGGCGCAGCGTGGCCCGCAGAGCGTCCAGATAGCTCTGATAGCAAAGCATGCCGAAGTAGATCAGCCCTAACGAACCCGCAAAGAGATAAAACGCCAGCTGCACTCCCGCGGGCAGGCGCCCCACGACGACATCGACACTGATGTGCTCGCGCTGGAGCTCGACGTAGGCAATCGGAAGAAAGACCACCGCGACCATGTAATAGAACGAGACAAACTCGAGGGTGCCGGTGAAGGACTTGCCGAAGAAAAAGCGTAGCGCCACGTCCAAAGAAACGTGAAGCGCCATCAGGATCAGAAACAGCGCGGCCAGTACCAGCGCACTCTTGGCGACCCATTGGCTCAAGGATTCAACGATGCGCGCGATCATACAGTCTCTCTTGTCTTCGCCGGGGAAGATGAAAAGCCAAGTTCGATGAGGGCATCCCTCCAGAAAATCAGCATGTCGCGGTAAAGCTCCGGGTCGTCGCGCCATATGCTTTGCGCGCCCATGCCGCGCATCATGCAAAGCGTGGCGTTCAGCGCCACGCGGTTTTGCCGCGATGTATGCCTGGAGCTTGCCACCAGCTGTTCCCAGATGGCTTCCAACGAACCGTTGAACCTGGCTGCAAGGGGAATGAGCACCTTCATGATGTCGGGGTCGGTACGTGCGGCGCTTAGATACTCAAGCGTCACCATGTACAGATCCCCCTTGAAGTGCTCGTGAAGTACTCTCAAGAGGCTGTCGAAATCGAAGTTTCCTTCACGCACGCTGATCGTCAGTTGGCGAACGCTCTCGACCTCGCGGTTGAGCAGGTCCTCCAGCGCCGACTGCATCAACAGCGTCTTCGACGGGTAGTGATGAACCAGCGCCCCTCGAGAAACACCGGCCTGACGAGCGACATCCACGGTCGAGGTGTCACGAATGCCCTTGGCGAGGACGCATTCGATCGTTGCCTGCATCACGCGCGCCTGGGTATTGCGTGAACGCTCTTCCTGATTCTGTCGCTTCGTCATGACGGTCCCTTATCGATCTTGTAGATATTGGCTGGCTTTAAAAAAGCCACTCTACGTCAAATCAATAAATGCCGTAATCCGCCGGGAGCTTGCTGTAGATTTCGTCCATCGCCAATTGAGCCAGCGCTTCTTCATCGGTGCGATCGACTCCTTCCAGCAGGGTTTGCCACTTGTCGATGGTGGCGAGGAAATCGTCGATCAGCGCTTCGGGGTCTTCCACGCCGTACTCGTCGCGCGCCTTGTCGTAAACATCCGACAGCGCTTTTTCGCGGAAGGCTTCGACGGAAGCCATCAGGTCCTCTTCCGGCTCGTAGACGTTGTTGCCGTGCTCTTTCGCCTCTTCGATGGCGGACTCCGCGGCACTGATGAACTGAACCACCATGCGCGTCATGGCCTGGGCGGTCGCCTGTTTGAAGACATCGCGCTCTTCATCGCTCAAGCCGGCCCAGAAGCCCTCGTTGAAGCCCCACTGCGGGCCGGACCAGTACATGCCGGTAGGCAAGAGCGTGGTGTGTTCCGCCACTTCCCACAGCGAGCGGTCGATCAGGTCATTGGCCGCGTTGGTCGCGCAGTCCAGCGAGCCGCGGTCGAGGCCGCTGTACATTTCGCTGGACGGCACGTTGACCGGCGTACCACCCGCTTCTTCCACCCAATTCGATACGGTCGAACCTGCGGTGCGAATGCGCTTGCCGCGCAGCTCTTCGAGATTACGTACCGGCTCGCGGCAGAACATGACGTAGGGCGGCGTGCTGTAGGCGCCCAGATAAACGATACCGAGATCTTCCCACTCCGCCAGCTGAGTCGGGTTGTTCATGCTGAAATCGGTAACGGCGAGAATGCTCACCAGCGGGTCGGCATAGTTGAAGCCAAGCTCTTGTACGGCGTTGGCGACCGGCATTTCGGACGGCGTATAAATAGCCGCATGGTGCGCGACCTGGACGATGTTGTCCTGAATGCCCTGAAGGCTGGCACGAGGCGCAAGCAGCACCGTACCGGTATAGACGTCGGGTTTGAGGTCTCCCCCGGAGAGCTCTTCGACCATCTCTGCCCACTCGATATAGCCGTAGCGTGAATGGGGGTGCTGCTGATCGTAGAAGGAGTTAGCGATGAAAGACGTTTCTGCCTGGGCCGTAACGCTTAAAGCGGGCAGGACGAATGCAGAAACGGCAACCGCGAGTGAAGTACGCTTGAAGTTCATAATCAGGTTTCCTGGAGCGAGTTAAACCATCATTATTAATGTTATGTTATTACGTATATAACGCTTGCAAGTTTCAAACTTTACAACGTTAGTGCAGTATCGAATCTAAACTTATGAATAAATAAAAACAAGCAGGCCTGTTTGTTTTTTCTGAGGAGCTTTCTCTCATTGCCGGTAAATCCATGATGGGTAAACAAAACGAGACAACGCTTACTATCGCCGGAACCTGGCAAGGCATCCGCCTGATGCTGCCACTGGCGTTTTTTACCATCGCCTTTGGGCTCGCCTTCGGCGTGGCGGCCTCGCACCACGGTCTCGCCGCGTGGCAAGCACTGTCGATGAGCGCAATGGTATTCGCCGCGCCTTCGCAGTTCGCCGCGCTGGAACTTTGGCATGCACCGCTTCCCCTGCTGGCGCTGGCGGGTACGACGCTTGCGATTCACACCCGGCACATGCTGATGGGCGCCTCGCTCTATCCTTGGCTTGCGCCGTTACCGCCCTTGAAGAGGTTTGCGGTCATTTTCCTGGTCACGGATTCGAACTGGGCGCTTGCGCTTTCCAAATACCAGCAGGGCGAGCGCAACGTCGGCATTTTGCTGGGCGGCGGGATCGCACTTTGGGCGGCCTGGGTGTTGGGGACCGGTGCGGGGCTCATGTTCGGCGGTGGCATCACTCATCCGGAGCGCTTCGGGCTCGATATGATCATGCTCTGCTTTTTGCTGGTGATCGTCATCGGCAACCGGCCCCGGGCGTTCATGGTGCTGCCCTGGCTTGCGACGGGCACCAGCGCGCTGCTGGCGTACTGGTGGCTGCCGCCCTTTCTCCACGTCATGGTGGGGGCGCTGACCGGTGGGGCCGTCGCGGTACTGCTTGCACGATACCAGGCCATGAAGGTGAGCCAATGAACACGCCGGCCGTCTGGTCGTCGCTTGCGGCCATTTCGATCATGGTGGTCATCGGCTATGGCTCGCGGGTGCTGGGGCTGATCGTCATGGCGCGCCTGACGCTTGGACCGAACGTACGTCTTTTCATCGACGCCATGTCAAGCTCGGTGCTCATCGCCATCCTGACGCCGATGATCGTCCACGGCGATCACGCCACTCGCGTCGCCGCCCTTGCGGCGGGCCTGGTGGCGGTCGCGTTAAAAAGTCCGCTCGTTTCCATCGCCGTGGGCATCGTCTGCGCAGCGCTTTGGCGCTGGCTGTTCTAGCGCTTGAAAAAACGCTATGCCCCTGCGCTCACCGCCTGGCAGGTCGTTTCTTCGCCGGTCTCCTTGAGGCGCAGGGTCATGGCATGTTCATCGAGAGCGACCACTTCGATCGGCGCCGAGGGCGCCTGGTAGAAAGCGCGGCTTGATTCGAGAAACGCCGGGGTCAGTAGGCCGATCTCATCGAGTTCGACGCTGAGTTCGACTTCTTCCGGGTAAGCGATAAACGAATGCCCGGCCACTTCCTTATGGCCGCTGACGAAGACCCGCAGCCGCGAGCGCGCATCGTCGTCACCCTGCTGGTACTCGAGCATCAGCGTCTCTTCATAGTCGAGGTTTCGCGTCGTCGAGACATGGCTTTGAATGTGTTCTTGCATGCCGTCCTCGTACTCGGCGCTCGAGGTACACATCCAGTCGCCCAGTCCGAATATCGACATGCTCGCCAGTGCCAGTTCGATCATTTTTTGGTGACCTCGCCAAGTATCTCGTCGGTCGAGCGAATGCGTGCGTACTCGCCCTCCAGGTTCGCAAGCGACATGGCGTGAACGTCGTCGGCGGTGCGCTCCACTCCAGCGTAGTCACGTTTAGCAAAGGTGAAGGTGGCGTCATGAACGACCGCGACATCGAAGCCGAGATTACCCGCGCTTCGCGCGCTGGCCTCCACCGAGTTGCTGGTGCTGACCCCCACGATGACCAGGCGCTGAATATCGCGCACGCGCAGCCAGCGCTCGAGATTCGAATGGATAAAGGCATCGGGGACGTTCTTCTCGACCACATGCTCGGCCTCCCGTGGCGCAAGCGCCGGCTGGAACTCGGCGCCGCGTTGCCCCGGCCAGAAAGGGGAATCCGGAGAGCGGGAGATATGGCGTACGTGAACGACGGGGGCACCTGCATCACGCCACACGCCGAGCAAGCGCACGATGTTCGCCTCGGCGCAGGCATTGTTGCGAGCCCCGGCGGCGGGGTCGCTCATGCCACGCTGCATGTCGATGATGAGCAGAGCAGGAAGCTCGAACATGAATAAGCCCGTTAAAAATGAAAACGCCAGGCTCGAATAGCCTGGCGTTTTTCGTTTGCCGACAACCTTACAACATGCGCGGGATTTGCGAAGAGTGGTGGTGCAAAATCGGCGCTTCTTTCGAAAGATCGACCACGTAGCTAAAGCGCGCCTCGAAGTTCAGAAGCTCGCCTTCGACCTCAAAACGCCAGTTGTAGAGGCCGGTCAGCGCGGCGATGGTCTCTGAGACTTCCTGAATGATCAGGGTCTTTTCGTGCAGCGTAATGCTCAGACCCGGGCGGGCGCCCAAGCGCTCGAAATAGTCGCGGTGCTTCTCGCGGGTGTTGGAAATACGGTTGGAAAAGGTAGGAATTAGTACGGCGTTCTCATCGTAGAGCGATAGCAGGGTTTCGACGTCGGCGTTATTGATTGCCTGCATCCACTCGTTGAGCACGTCATGGGGAGTTCTCATATGACTAACGACCTCTTTAACCAATGTCGGTGACCTGATGCCGCGGGCTCAAACGGCGGTGACCTTTTACGACAGTGACTTTGCAAGCCCATCATTCTTATACCAAAGATGTAGCGCGTACTATCTTACCCAAATCGACACGCGAGCGCATGGCGAGTTCCGCGATTCATCAAAATTGTCGAAATCGCTCAAAGAGCTTCGCCATGGCGGTGGCCCCGAGCATCAGCGCCAGCCCTAACAAAAGCGCGACAAGCGAGCCCGCATCGAGGCCCCCACCCCACTGCCAGCGCGAAATGACGCTGCTCAAGTGCTGCACCACGAGATAGACGCCGATAAGAAAGCTGCCCGCGCGCACGAGCCCCGCCTCACCTACCGCGTTTTCCGCTGTCGGCTCGCCGGGGTGGAGTCTTTTCGCAAGGGCCGGCGCCTTGAACCACAAAAGCGCGCCCAGTAAAAACGGCAGCAGCAGACTGGCGGTGAACAGTATCCGCCAGGACTCGATTTCATCCGCCGAGGCGAAGGCCGCAGGTAGCGATGAGAGGATCGCCATTAGCGGCCTGACCACCAGATAAACGGCGAGAAGGCGAATCGCGATGATCGAAAAGGCGTGCATGTGTGCTCCCGGCAAAACCTTTAGCATACGTGTATCGAAGGCACTCTAAAACACGCCCAACGCAAAGCCCCCGGCGATGGCTCGCCGGGGGCTTTGTGCTTTCGCAAGCGCGTTACTGTGCGTCGCTGTCTTCGTCGATACCGAGTGCGCTCATCGCGGCGCGGAAGACGTCGGTGTTGTCCACCCACTGCTGGGCGTTTTCGTCCACGTTGTAGGTGGAGAGCCCTCCATCGCGCTGGGCCACGTCGAGGAAGTAGTCGGCGCCAGCGCCCCGGGCGTAAAGCGGCACCAGCTCGCGAGTGTGGTTATCCGAGTGCCAGCGCACCAGCGGCAGCGCGCCTGTGCCCTGGCTTACGACCTGGCTGTAGACGTTCTGATCCGAATCCGGGCCCTGCAGCAGGCCGTTGCCGTGGTCGGTGGTGACGATGATCATCGTCTCGTCCCAGTCGCTGTTCGTCTCGACCCACTCGACTGCGGCTTCGACCGCCTCGTTGAAATCGACCTGCTCCTCAACCAGGCGCGGCAGGTTATTGGCGTGGGCGGCCCAGTCGACGGCGCCGCCTTCGACCATCAGGAAGAAGCCTTCGTCGTTTTGCTTGAGCACCTCGAGCGCGCCACGGGTCAGCGTCGGCAGGCTCGGCACGTTGTCGAGCAGGTCACCGGCGGCCACGCCCGGGCGATTGAACTGAAGCGTCGCGTGGTTTTGCGCCACGCCCAGCACCTTGTCGCCCTCGAGGGTCAGCTCGCCATCTGCCAGCGCCTCGAAGTCGTCGCGGCTTTCGATGAGCTGGTAATCGGTGTCGCCGTCGACCAGGCGCTGCCAGGTGGCTTCGCCGCCCACGTAGCGAAAGGCGTTTTCGTCCGGATTTTCGACCGCGTTACCGGCGTCGTCGAAATAGGGGTGGCCGGCACCGAACACCACGGTGGCAAGGCCGGAATCGATGATCTCTTCACCGAGTGCTGCGTATTCGTTGCGGCTGGCGTTGTGGCCCAGAAACGCGGCGGGCGTTGCGTGGCTCAGCTGCACCGAGCTCACCACGCCCAGCGCCCGGCCGCTTTCGACCACGTACTCGCCGATGTTCTTCATCCGTTCGTCGTTGTTCGACCAGTTGATGGCGCTGTTGTAGGTTTTCTGGCCGGTGGCCAGCGCCGTACCGGCGGCGGCGCTGTCGGTGAAGTTCTCGCGGGCGTAGTTGTAGCCGGCGAAATAGCTGCCGTAGTCGCCCAGCTTGCCCTCGAAGCCAACGCCTTCGGCTGCCTCAGCGCTCCAAAGCGCTTCGGGGTCGAAGGTGACCGCCCCTTCGTCACTCATGGTCGGCTCGGTCGCGGTGGTCAGCGGGTAGGTAGCGGCAAACACCTGGGTGTCGAAGTCATCGTACACTTCGTGCCCCAGCCCTCCATGGCGGTAGTAGCTAGCGGCGCGGAAGGTTTCGATACCCGCGCCGTCGGTGATCATCAAAATGACGTTCTTTGCACTGTTTTGCTGGGCAAGCGCCGACGTGGCAAAAACGGATCCTAGAGCAAGCGCGAGCGCGCAGCGTTTGAAAGCGACCATGCTGTTCGTCCAAGTCATTGATTAAGAGAGACTTAAATTAGTGATGCCAGATGACAGCGGGATGAACGTTTAGCCCCATTTCAATGACACCCCGTTCACCATGCCCAGCGGTTGTCTTTAGCGTGACCAGCCATATACTGTATATTTATACAACAATTTCATTGCCGATCGGAGAGCGTCATGGCGGATTCACGCGCCCTGCCCCCGGGCAGGATCGTTCACAAGGGCCGCGGGGCGACGTTCGACCCGCACAACCGCTTCGCGCCAAGTGTCAGCGTCGAGGAGCCTGACGGCTGGTGGCAGGAACACGCCCCTTTAAGCCTTGCCACCGAGGTACGCGAGGAGCCGAGCAAGAGCGCGCTTTCGTGGAACGGCTCGCCGGATCTCTCCTTTGATCGCTCGCTAAATCCTTACCGCGGCTGCGAGCACGGCTGCATCTACTGCTTTGCCCGCCCTTCCCACGCCTATTGGGACATGTCGCCGGGGCTCGACTTCGAAACCCGGTTGATTGCGCGCACCGGCATGCTCGATCACCTGCGCGAGGAGCTTGCGAAACCCGGCTACGTCTGCCGGCCGATCAATCTTTCCGGCAACACCGACTGCTACCAGCCGATCGAGGCGAAATACCGCACTACCCGACGCCTGCTCGCGTTTTTGCTCGAATGCCGCCACCCGGTCACGCTGGTGACCAAGGGAAGCCTCGTACTGCGCGATCTGGGTCTTTTGAAACAGATGGCCGAGCACCGGCTGGTGCGGGTGCTGGTGAGTCTGACGAGCCTGGACAGCGACCTGAAGCGCACCCTGGAGCCGCGGGCGGCCTCGCCCAAGGCGCGGCTGAAGGTGATTCGCGAACTCAGTGCTGCCGGGGTGCCGGTGGGGGTTTTGATCTCGCCGGTGATACCGGGGCTGACCGACCACGAAATCGAGCGGCTAATCGAAGCGGCCCGCGGCGCCGGCGCGCGCACCGCAAGCTGGATGCTTTTACGCCTGCCCCGAGAGGTCGCGCCGCTGTTTGAAGAGTGGCTGGTGGCCCACTACCCCGAGCGCGCCGACAAGGTGATGAGCCTGATTCGCCAATGCCGGGGTGGCAAGACCAACGAGGCAGCGTTCGGCAAGCGCTTTCGCGGTGAAGGCGTGTTCGTCGACATGATCGAGCAGCGCTTCAAGCGCGCCAGCCGCCAGTGGGGCATGCAGCCCCGCGCCGAGCAGGGCCTCAATACCCGCGACTTCAAGCCGCCCCGCGCTCAGGGCGACCTGTTCGACTAGCCAACGCTATTTGGGTGGGCCGCGCCGCGTTCTGAGTTCGTCGAGCACCAGCGCGAAGAAGCCGCGAATCTCCTGAAGCTTCGGCCTGGCCTCGACCATCAGGGTATCCATCTTCTCGAGTTCCTGGGTTTGGGCTTCTCGGGCGTCGAGCTCGGCGCGAATCTCGTCGATGATCTCCACCGAGTCGTTCAGCATCGCCTTGAGCTCGGCGGTCGAGGTGGTGTGCAGGCTTGGCCTGGAACCTTGTTCAATACTCATGGCGCCCTCCTTACAGTACGGTAACGGCGATCAGCAGCGCCGGCAGCGCGATGAACACGCCCAGCACCCACCCGGCGGCCAGCGCCTTGCGCTCGGCGGCAACCCGGCCCAGCCACTGCGCGCCTTTCACCGGCAGCAGACGCAGAAACGGCAGCCCGCCGATGATCAGCACGGCGCACAGATTGAACAGCAGATGCACCACGGCGATCTCCAGCGCCAGCATCGCCGTGGCCCCCGAAATCGCCGTGGCGGCGAGCAGCGCCGTCATGGTGGTGCCGATATTGCTGCCGATGGTGAACGGGTAGATCTGGCGCAGCGTGAAGGCGCCGGAGCCGGCCATGGGCACCATCAGGCTGGTGGTGGTCGAGGAGGACTGCACCAGCATCGTCACCAGCGCCCCGGAAGCCACGCCGGTGAAAGGCCCGCGGCCGATGGCGCTGAGCATGATTTGCCTAGCGCGGCCGACCATCAGCGTCTTCAAGAGCTTGCCGATGTAGCGAATGGAGAGAAAAATCAGCGCCACGCCGATGACGATCAGCGCGATACCGCCCGCCACCGCCGGCAAGCTCGACACCAGCTGGCCGGCGGTGTCCGTCACCGGGCTGGTCAGCTGGCCCACGATATTGACGTTATCCAGCGAAAGATTGGCATCGCCGTAGAACGCGCCGGCAACGGCGCCGGCCATGTGCTCCAGCGGGTGGAACAAAATCTCGATGGGGAGCAGGATTACCACCGCCAGCAGATTGAAGAAGTCGTGCACGGTGGCGGCGGCAAAGGCGCGGCGAAACTCGTTCTTGTCGTTGACGTGGCCCAGGCTCACCAGCGTATTGGTCACCGTGGTGCCGATGTTCGCCCCCATGACCATCGGCACCGCGACCGCAACCGGCAGCCCCCCGGCCACCATACCAACGATCACCGAGGTCACCGTCGACGAGGACTGGATCAGAGCGGTGGCAACGATGCCGACCATCAGGCCGACGAAGGGGTTGGTGGCGAACTCGAACAGGCGCTCGGCGTGATCGCCGGTGGCGAGCTTGAAGCCGTCGCCGACGATGGATACCGCGCAGATCAAAAAGTAGACTAGCAGGACGAGCGTGAGCCACTGGCGCAGGCGGCCCTGCTTCTCCTTTTGCGCCGGTCGAGCGTATTGATCTGGCGCGGCGCGATGGGTCGTCTCTACCATGGTGATCCCTCCGGCGGTTGGCAACGTGGGGCACGTTTACCCTGTCACGTTGCGCGCCGCAGGTGACAGCCTGATGACGCCCGCGTGACGGCGCCCGCTTATTGTTGATATCGCCCCCTTTGAACTACCGAGCCGGAACGCCTGATGACACAGCCCTTGAACAAGCCCTTGAGTAAGCCCTTGAGCAAGACCCGATCGAGTTTCTACCGCCGCCTCTACGTGGCCCACCTGATCGACCAGGGCGTGGCCAGCGTGCCGGCGCTAATGGAGGCCACCGGCATGCCCCGGCGCACCGCTCAGGACACGATCAAATCTCTCGACGAGCTCGATATCGTCTGCGTGTTTGAGGGGCAAGACGGCGAGCGGCACAACATCGGCCGCTACGTGATCGAGAGCTGGGGCGCGATCGACCGGCGCTGGGTAACAGAGCACGCCACGCGGCTGGGCGAGGCGCTAGGCTACTGCTAGCGCTTATCGGTCACTCTGGCGCTAGCATGGCGGCGGACGAGCAGTCTGGCCGCCAGGGGTGAGGTGATCATCTGGATGACGGCGAAAAACGCAGCGGGAATGGCGATTTCCGGCGAAAGCCCAGAGGCCGCGACGAACGCCGCCGCGATGCTGAACTCCTTTTTGCTCGTAGTGAAAAGATACGCCACCACCTCTGCGCGGTCGTCGGTGATCAGCCTGGACGCCATGCCCACCGCGTAGCCTGCCAGGTTCAAACACAGCGCCGCAGCGGCGATCACCAGAGCAAAAGCGCCGTACCCCAGAATGGTCGTGGCGTTGGGGCCCACCACCGCCAGCAGTATCAGCAGATAAAGGATAGAGCCCAGCCCCGCGTAATGGTCGTCGAAGCGCGCGAAGGTGGCGCTGAACCGGGTGCGCAGCGCCACGCCCAGAAGCGTCGGAACGAAGACGATCAATAAAAGCTCGACCACGATGGCATAAAGCGGCACGTCGAGTTCGATGCCGGTGAGCCCGAGAAACAGCAGCGGCACCAGTAGCGGTGACAGTGCCGTATTGATCGCGTTGAATACTGCCGCCATCGCCACGTTGCCGCGCGCCATCAGCACCAGAAGCGGCGATGACACGTCGGTGGGAAGCGTGCCCAGAAGCGTCTGCCCCGCGGCCAGCGCCCCGGTGCCGAAAAAGAGCCGCCCGGTTACCCAGCCCAAAAGCGACATCGGCCCGTACACCAGACAAAGCGCTAGCAGCGGCCGCGAGGGGCGGCGCAGCACCGCACCGACCTGGTGGGCATCGAAGGTCAGGCTGATGACGAACATCAAAAGCGCCAGCAGCGGGCCAATCAGCGGGGCCAGCGCCATGCCCGCCGGCGGATAGAGCAGCCCCAGCGCGGCCACCGCAATCACCAGCCACAGAAGCTGCGCCTCGACCCAGGCGATGGCGCGGCTCACGATGAAGCCTTTGCGGGGTCGGCCTCGACCGGCGCCCAGGCAAGCCGTGCGGCGTTGAGCGTCACGCTTAAAGAGCTGGCCGCCATGGCCAGCACTGCCGCCAGCGGCGGCACCGCCATGACGATGACCAGCCCCAGCGCTAAAGTGTTGTACACCGCCGAAAACGCCAGATTCTGACGCATGACGCGGCGGGTGCGCCTGGCCAGGCGCAACAGCTCTACCACGCCGCCAACGCCGGGGCGCAGCAGCTGGGCGGCGGCGCCTTCGCGGGCGGCGTCGCTTGCCTGCATGGGCGCCACGCCAACACCCGCGGCGGCCAGGCACAGCGTATCGTTGACGCCGTCGCCCACGTAAAGCGCAGGTGATGCAAGCCCCGCCAGCAGCCGCGCTTTCGCCTCCGGCGAGCGCTGGGCGTAGCAAGCATTCGGTGCCAGGCCCACCTGCTCACCCAGCCAGCTCACCGCGCCCTGGCGGTCGCCGCTGATCAGCGCCGTAAGATAGCCCTGCTCTTGCAGCGCGCGAAGGCTCACCCGGGCGTCCGCCACCGGCGGGTCGGCGAGATAAAACGTCGCCAGCCACCCCAGCTCGTCGGCCAGCACCACTTGGGAGGCGAAGGCGTAGTCGCCCTGTTGATTAGAGCCTGCAAACGTGACGCCGCGCTCGCCAAGCCATTTAGCGCTTCCCATCCACCAGCGCTCGCCGCTCTCGAAAGCGATCACCCGCCCGGCGCCGGCGACCTCTTCCAGGCGCACCACGGCGCTTGCGTTCTGCTCGTCGTTTTTCTTATCACCGCTTTGGCTTGCCCAGCGCAGCAGCCCCTGGGCTAGCGGGTGCTCACTCTGGCGGGTGGCAGCGACGAGCTTGTGATTGAAGCCGCTAGATAACGTATTGCGAAACTCGGCGTGGATGACCCGGTGACGGCCGGCGGTGAGCGTGCCGGTTTTATCGAAGGCCACGGCGCGTACCCGGGCAAGCACCTCAAAAGCCGCCGGGTCGCGCAAGGCAACGCCTTGCTGCAGCGCCTGGTCGCTGCCGGCAAGCGTTGCCAGCGGCACGGCCAGCCCCACCGCGCAGGGGCAGGCGACCACCAACACCGACAGCGCGCGCACTACCGTCTCTTCAAGGCTCGCGCCCAGAATGAACGCCACGGGCAGCGTGATGAGCGCAAGCAAAAGCGCGACGGGGCTTAGCCAGGCGGCAAAGCGGTCGGCCAGCTTGTGAAGCTCGCCTTTTTGGGTTTGCAGCAGGCGCATCTGCTCGCACAGGCGATCCCGGCGCCGCTCGCCGGGCGTAGCGCCCACCCGAAGCCGAAGCGCCGTTTCGCCGTCGGCCTCGAGAAAGCGGTAACCCGCGTAAACTTGCTGGCCGGCGACCAGATAGCGCGGCACGCTTTCACCAGAGAGCGTGGCGGTATCGAACCAGCCGGCGCTCATCAGCTCGCCGTCGAGCAGCAGGGTCTCGCCCGGCGTCAGGCGCTGAACCTCATTTAGCCGCGCCGCGCTGAGCGGATGCGACTCGATTCGCCCTTCCCGCTCGAGCGTCACATCGGCCGGTGCCAGCGTTAAGGCCTCGAACGCTTTCAGGCCCCGCTGGCGACAAAGCGTTTCGGCCAGCCGCCCGACCAGTAAGAGCGCGATCAGCATGACGGCGGTATCGAAGTACACCTCGACGGCGCCCTGCGCGAGAAGCCAGACCGACACCGTCATCGCCCCTAGCACGCCCAGGCTCACCAGCACGTCCATCCCCGGCCGGCGGGCCAGCAGCGTGCGAAACCCGGCGCGGTAGAACGGCACGCCGGCGTAGAGCACCACGGGCAGCGAAAAGGCGCCGGAGATCCAGGCCATGACCAGCTCGATACGCCCCGCCTGTACGGCGCCGGCGTAAATCAGGATTGAGGCGAGCATCGTCCACATGCCAAATACCGCGGCGACGCCCAGGCGAAGGCTCAGGTAGCGGCCCTCTTTCTCCAGCCGCTCGGCGGCGTCCTGCACCGCCTCGAGCTCGCCTAGCCGGTAGCCGATGCGCGAGACCCGCGGAGCGAGCGTAGCAAGCGCCAAGGCCCCCGCCTCGCCCTGCACGTACACCGTGGCGGTGGGATAGTGAACGCTTGCCTGGGCAACGCCGGGGGCGCGCTTCAATACGCCTTCGACGGCGAGCGCGCAGCTGGTACACCACATGCCGTGCAGACTAAAAAGCGCGGCTTGGCCGGCGGGCGCGTTATCGCTCATGGAATCGATCGTTTCACCTGCGTTACAGGCAAGGCGGCACGCCGATGATTGGCATGCCGGTGAACACCACCCCGAAGGCGGAGAAGAGATAGAGCCCGGCGGAGACCAGCGCGTTGAAGCGCGGGCGCCCGGTAAGCTCGCGGCCCACCTTCCAGCCGGCCCAGGCAAGCCACACGAGCAAGGCGGTGGTGGCGACGCTGAAAAGCCCAAGCCCCAGGTTGAGGCCCGTCAGTGAGCCTTGATCCGGCGCCGGCGGCGCCACGGCGCAGGCCACCGACAGCCCGCCGTACACCGCCACGAACCAGATGCTCCAGAGCGTCAAACCGATGATCAGATGCGCCGGATGGCCAAGGTGGAGTCGTTTGAACGCAGTTTGCATCGCTTAGCCTCCCATCACGCGGGGCAGCACGCCGAGCGCGCCGACCAGCACCCAGAACGTCACCAGGTTGTAGCGCCAAAGCTGTACCACCACCGCGGGTTCGAAGGGCGCGTGGGCGCCCACGTAGCCGCAGCGTACGCGAAGTCCCTGCATCGCGGTGAGGATCATCGCCAGCGCCCCGTGGAACAGCGCGTACACCAGCCCCACCAGCAACACCGCGTCGTGGCTGGTTTGGGTGGGCTCGAGCCCGGCACTCAGCAGCGACCAGAGCACCAGCCCCACCTGCACCGCGCCCAGCAGCGCGCTGAGGTAAAACCCGCGCATCAGGCCGCTATCGCGGCGGGCGCGAAGCCCGCGTACCAGCTTCTCCATGATGCCAGCGCCCACGGTGAGCGCCACGCCGGCGCCGACCAGCACCAGCAGCGACAGCGGCGACGCCTCGGGCATGCGCCACTCGGGTGAGACGGTCCAGAGATAGAACCAGCCGAAAAGATACGAAAGAAACAACGAGCCGTTGGCGATCGAGAACGTCGCCATCGCCCACACGCCCGGCCCACTCATGGTGCGCGAGTGCAGGGGCGGGTCGCCTTCCTTGACCTCGGCGTCCGGGGCGGCTTTCGGGTGGGCGCCGTTCTCCCAGGACCAGCGCAGCAAGAACAGCCCGGCGACGATGACGAACACCGCGGCCACCGGGTAGAGACGCGTCAGCAAGCTGATACAGACCACGGCCAGCGCCAGCGCGGCGAGAAACGGCCACCAAGAGTTGCCCGGCAGGTGAACGATCTCGCGTACCTTGCCGGTGATCGAATCACTCCCCCACATCTCGCGGCGCCCGTGGCTCGCCACCGCCAGACCGTGCTTGCCCTCGGCCATGGTGCGGGGAAGACCCGGGTTGTCCCACAGCGGGTGGCGGGTTTCGATGTTCGGGAGGCTGACGAAGTTGTAGGCACTGGGTGGCATCGCGTTGGCCCACTCCAGCGTGTCGGCGCCCCAGGGGTTGTGTTTGGCCGGCTTGCCGAAGCGAAAGTGCAGCGCGATATCGATCAACACCATGGCGATGCCCGCGGACATCACGAAGCTGGCAACGGACGAGAGCAGGTTGAAGATCTCCCAGCCGTTGCCCGCCTCATAGGTGTAGATACGCCGCGGCATGCCCAGAAGCCCGGTCCAGTGCATGATCAAAAACGTACCGTTGAAGCCCAGAAAGGTCAGCCAGAAGCCCCAGCGGCCAATGGTTTCCGACGGCATGCGCCCGGAAAAGAGCGGCAGCCAGTAGTAGAAGCCCGCCATCAGCGGGAAGAGCATGCCGCCGACCAGCACGTAGTGCATATGCGCGACCACGAAGTGAGTGTCGTGCACCTGCCAGTTGAACGGCACCAGCGCCAGCATCACGCCGGTCAAACCGCCGCAGACGAAGATGATCAAAAAGCCAAGCACCCAGAGCATCGGCAGTTTGAATTTCGGCTTACCCAGCCAAAGCGTAGCCAGCCACACGAACACCTGAATGGCGGTGGGCACCGCCACCAGCATACTCGCCGCCGAAAAGAACGCCTGAGCGAGCTGGGGAATCCCCACCGTGAACATGTGGTGCACCCAAAGCCCGAAGCTGATGAAACCGGTGACGATGATCGCAAATACCACCCAGCCGTAGCCGACGATCGGCCGGCCGGCGAACACCGGAATCAGTGTCGAGATCACCCCGGCGGCGGGCAGGAAGATGATGTACACCTCCGGGTGGCCGAAGAGCCAGAAAAGGTGCTGCCACAACAGCGGATCGCCGCCGCCGGCTACCTGGAAAAACGGCATGCCGACCGCGCGCTCGAGTTCGAGCAAAATACTGCCCAAAATCAACGGCGGAAACCCGACCACGATCATCAACGCCATGGCGAGGATGTACCAAGCGAACAGCGGCATCTTGTGCAGCGCCATGCCTTGGGTGCGGGTACGGAGAATCGACACGACGATTTCGACCCCGGCGGAGAGCGCCGAGATTTCGACGAAGGTAATGCCCAGCAGCCAAAAGTCCGAGCCGAGCCCCGGCGAGTACTCGCTGCTCGAAAGCGGCGTGTACATGAACCAGCCGGCGTTGGGCGCCATTTCGATGACCAGGCTCGAGGCCAGAATGATGCCGCCAAACAGATAGCAGAAGTAGCCAAGCGAGGTTAAGCGTGGGCAGACCAGATCGCGGGCGCCGATCATCTTGGGGATCATGTAGATCGCCAGGCCCTCGAGCACGGGAATGGCGAACAGAAACATCATCACCGTGCCGTGCATGGTGGTGACCTGGCTGTAGATATCCGGCGTCATGAAGTTCTGATCGGGCGTGGCGAGCTGGGTGCGTATCAGCATCGACAAAATGCCGCCGAGCAAGAAAAACGCCATCCCGGTGATCATGAAGCGCAGACCGAGCGTGGTGTGGTTGACGATGGTCAGCGCCTTGATGCCGCGCGGGTTGCCCCAAATTTCGTGCAGGTCGTCGTGCAGCGTGCGGCCGTCCTCCGGATCTTGCGGGTCCTGAGGCGTCGCTTGACGATTGATGGTTGTCATGGGGTTAAAGTCTCCAGCCAGGCACCCAGGTCCTGCAGCGTGTCGTTATCCAGATCGTCGTGGCGCGGCATCAGGTTGTTGGGCTTGAGCGTCTGATGGTTTCTCAGCCACTGGTAGATCGCGCCCTCCTCCATGGCCATTACCCCGGCGCCCAGAGCTTCACGGCTACCGACATCCGAGAGATTCGGGCCGATATTGCTCGCGCTGATGCCCGCTACCTGATGGCAGCCGGCGCAGAATTGGGTGAAGTTGTCGCGGGCGGCATCGAAGGCCGCGTTTTGGGCGGCAAGCTCGGCCAGCGCCTCGTCGCTTCGCGCGGCAAGCCAAGCGTCGAACTCGGCGCGCGGCAGCGCCTCGACGTGCAGGTGCATGTGGGCGTGGCCGACGCCGCAAAGCTCGGCGCACTGGGCACCGAACACGCCGGGCTCGTCGGCCTCGAGCCGAATGCGGTTGATACGCCCGGGCAGCATGTCGATCTTGCCGCCAAGGCGCGGAATCCAGAACCCGTGGATGACATCGGCGGCGGTGACGTGAAAGTCCACCGGCTCGCCGGCGGGCATCATGAGCTGGTTGGCGGTGACGACCTCGCCGCCTTCAGCGCCCGGGTAGCGCACCTCCCACCACCACTGATGCCCGATGACCTCGATCACCTCCGGCGGCTCGTCCAGCGGCAGCGTCAGCATGCGTTTGCCGGTGGGCACGCCGAACATCAACAGCGCGATGACCGTGAGCGTGGGCAGGATGATGCCGCCGCCAATGATCCAGCGCCGGCCGATACGCCGCTCCTGGGCGGGAGTGCGGGTAACGTGACGCTTTTTGAAGGTGTAGAGCCAAAGCGCGATCACGGCAATGAACACGACGGTTCCAAAGCCGAGCATGACGAACCAGATAAGACGGATATCGCGCGCCGCCGGCCCCGCCGGATTCAAGATCGAATGGTCGCCGCCGCAGCCGGCCAACAGCAAAAGCGCGGCCAGTAAAAGCGTTAACGCGGCCAGGTTGACCCGCCGTCGCGATGCGCGTTGAATACGCCTTGAGGGCGGCGCCGCATGGTTATGTTCCCTCATACTCTTTTCCCTTTGTCTGCCCACAGGACGTGTCCATGGCATCCACTCCGCAGCGTTCCATAAAAAGCCGCGCCTCGCTGGCCGGCCACCCGCTTCATCCGGTCATGATCCACTTCCCGGTGGCGGCGTTGATGGCGCTGGTCGCAAGCGATCTGGGTTACTGGTACACCAATGATCCGTTCTGGGAGCGTAGCGGCCTGTGGCTGGCCGGCGTCGGTGCCTTTGGCGGCTGGATCGCCTCGATCGCCGGCATCATCGATCTGGTTACAGTGTCGCGCATTCGCCGTTTGATCACCGGCTGGAGCCACGCCATCGTGGCCGTGGTGATGCTTTCGCTGGCCTCGCTGAACTGGCTGTTGCGCCTGAACTCGCCGGAAGCCATTCTGCCCTGGGGGCTGGCGGTATCGCTGGTCACCGGCGCCCTGATCGCACTGGCCGGCTGGCTCGGCGGCCAGCTCGTCTATGAACACGCGGTCGGTGTCGACGTCGACGAATAAGCCCGACCCACGGCGCGCGTTATCGCTCCACTCTCGCTTGAAGACCTTCTCACTTCTCATCGCCTAGCCCCACGCCAGGGGCTTGGCCAGCACGAACCCGAGCACGCCGAAGATCCCCAACAGGCTCAGCAGAAGCCCCAGAAGCGTTGCGGTTTTGACGCCGCGGTAGATACCCATCTCCAAACGCAGAATCAGCCAGCCGAAGGCCCCGTGAGCGGCCACCATCAGCACCACCGCGCCGAGCTTTAGAATCAGCCAGCCGCCCATCAAATCGTGAAGTAGAAACAGCAGGGTGCCGGAGCCGATCGCCAACAGCGCGGCGGGGGTGGCCACGCTGTTGTAGAAAAAGCGCGGCATGGGCGGCGTGCCCTGAGCAAAGCCTGCATCACGGCGAAGCGCCAGGCCGTGATTCAAAAGCGCCGGGAGATACAGCAGCGAGCCGCACCAAACGACCAGCGCTGCGATATGGAGAAGTTTTAACCAGGGCATCACGGCGTCCTTGCAATGCTAAAAAGCGCTTTTAAAAAGCACGTCAGATGAGCACGTCGAATCCGCTGGAGGTCCGAGCCAGCCAGAGCGTTTGTCACCAAGTGAGCGTTGCCTGAGTACTTCCGCCCGCCTCTGTCGGGCCGGTCGAAAGATCCAGAGCTGCTCTTACCTTAGCCAACCGGTGGCGGGCTGGCTAGACGGGCGAGTCAACGCTTACGCGGTAGCCGGTGAACTTGCGCAGGTTGATCACGCCGGTATCGAAGATCAGGTACTGCCCTTTTATGCCGTTTAATACGCCCTCGACCACCGGTTGCTTATCGAAGTTGTGCGAGGCGATCTTGCGGGGGAATACCTCGACCGGGTAGCGGATATCCAGCGGGGTGTCATCGAGCACTCGAATTGCCTCGCGCCCGTAGGTCTCGCGCAGCGCGTCCAGACCCTGAGCGACATCTCCGAGCAGCCGGTCACGCTCCTGAATCAAGTCGAGCGGTTCGACCTCGCCCTTGAGCATGGCGCGCCAGTTGGTGCGATCTGACACGTGCTCCTTGAACAGCGTCTCGACGAAGCCGGACTGCTGGCGGCTGGCCACTTCCATGATCGGCAGCGCCTGGATGGCACCCTGGTCGATCCAGCGGGTGGGCATGTTGGTCTTGCGAGTGATGCCCACCTTGAGTCCGGAGGAGTTGGCCAGGTAGACGATGTGCGGGGTGAAGCAGTGCGCCTCGCCCCACTCCGGCTCGCGGCAGGTGCCTTGAAAGTAGTGGCAGGTTTCCGGCTTCATGATGCAGGTGTCGCACTGCGCCAAGCGCTTGAAGCACGGGTAGCAGTAGCCCTGGGCGAAGCTTTTGTTGGTCTTGCGCCCGCAGTGGGTGCAGGCGATATGGCCTTCAAAGCGCAGGCGAAGCGGCGTGCCGATGCGCTCGTTGAGCGCCAGACGCTGCTCGCCGGCGCGCAGGTGATAACTCACCTCACTACTTTGCGCATCGAGCGTGCCGGCCATTTTGCTCAAATGGCCGGCTACGTTTGGCGCGGCGCTGGTCTCGCTAGCGAACAGATCAGTCACCCGAGACGTCCCGGCCCAGGCCCGCCATCTCCGGCGACACCCCGGCGCCGGTAGCGCCGGCGCCGCAGGTGCGCCGCTCGAGATAGCCCACCCGGTTCTCGTCGGGCACGTTGTTTTCGATTTCAAAACGAATCACCGCCTCGAGACACAACTCGGTCTGCTCGGCGGTCAAAAAGCGGCCGTCTGGCCATTTGCGCAGCGCAACCGCCTGCTTGAGGCTTTCGTAAATGCTCGGGGTCATCTGGCTGATCATGCGCTCAAAGCTCATATCGTTCATACAGGGCTCCAGTCGTATCGAGAGTCACGGCGTGGGCCGTGGACGTTTGGCGCAATAGTACCAGCCCGAGGCGAGGCCCACGAGTAGCCCGCCCAAGTGCGCCTCGTTGGCCACGTTGCCAAAGCCCACCCACTCGGCAAGCGAGGTCATGGTGAACACCATCCACCCCAGCATGAACACCACCAACATCTGGGGCACGAAAAAGCCACTTTCGGGGCGCTTTCGTGAGACGAGCCAAACGTGGCCCAAGAGCGCATACACCACCCCCGACATGCCGCCAAACAGCACCGTGCCGGTGGCATACTGGGCCAGATTCGAGCCGATACCCGCCACCAGCAGCAGCGCGACCATCACGCGGCTGCCCTGTAGCGCCTCGATTTGACGGCCGAAGTACCATACCCACATCAGATTGAAGATCAGGTGCATCAGGCTGAAGTGCAAAAACGCCGGCGTCAGAAGCCGCCACAGCTGCCCGCCGGTCAGCGTCTCCATCAGGCTTTGGGCAACGAGCTGGCCGTTGGCCACACCGACCGGCACGATGGTCAGAGCCGTGAGCACGCCGTCGCCCAAAGTGTTCATGAGCGCGAAGACTAAAACGCTCAAACCGATGATCAAGGAGGTTACCGGCAGGCGGCGTAACAGCGTGGCGCCCTGAGTTCGCTGGGCGCTTTGGGGGCGCGGGCCGGTAATCAGCGTTTCGCCCTGCTGCCAGCGGCGCACCAGCGCGGTCAGCTCGGTTTTCTGGCGGGGGTCGGCGAGCCACAGCGTCAGGCCTTCCGGCTCTTCGGTGATGCGGTGACCAATCCGGTAGTGCCAAAGCGCCTGGCGCAGCTCGCGCGTGTCGGCATCAGTGGGTAATAGCATGACGGGGTGCATGACACCTCCCTTGGGGATAAACGATCGGCTGCTCGGCGCGGCTACTTTCCTTCAAGCATAAAAAAACCGGCGGAGGGGGCCGCCGGCTTAAAGCAAGGGATCATTCAAGGGAACACTTACTCTGATAGCCTGCGGCGGGGTTAGTTCAGCCATTTTCAAAAAAAGATGTTACCTAATGTATCCGCTCATAACCTGACATAGAAAGCGCCGCGTAACCCGCTCAAATGCGGCTCTCTTCTTCGCGATGAACGTCGACCCAAACGAAACGGTCGGCGTTCAATTCGCGCTCGCCGTCGAAACGGTACGCCACCAGCCGGCCATACTTCACCGCGCTGTAATCCAGACACGCGATGTTGCGCGCGGGCAGCGCCGGAATCCCCTCGCACCAGTAGTGGCCGATGAACAGCGCCCGCTGCTCGGTATCATAATAGCCAAGCCCTTCGCGCTCGGCCTCGCTCAGCGGCCGGGTTTCCAGATGATCAGGCAGGTTGTCCGGCTGAAACACCACGTCGCCCCAGCGCTTGGGGTTGGCGGCCCAGAAGTGGGCGCGAAAGCTTTTGCGCGTAAAGCCGTCGCCGGAGTGAATCGCGACGCCCTCGGGCAGCGCAATGCTCGGCCCGCGGGTGAGCCGGTCGACGATGGCAAACGCCTCGGTGGACGAATCGGCCGACTCCTCGAGCAGCTCGTCGGTTAGACACGCGTTGGGCGAACGCTTCTTGAGCGCCTCGATCAGCGCCGCATCCCAACAGGCGTGCACCACGCGAAAGTCGTCGAACTCCAAAAACAGCGGCAGCGTCTTGAACCAGGCGAGCGTGTCCTCCCACTCGTTGGTGTGGTCGCGGTACTGATAGAGCGTGTCGGCAATGATGCGGTTGTGGCGCGGCGAGTGCTCGCGCAGCCAGCGTCGGTCGCTTCCCTTCGGAGCGGGATGAGTATAGGCCAAGGCGTGGTGCTCGTGATTGCCCATCACGATATAGGCCTCACCTTCGTCGACCATGCGCCGGGCGATCTGTACCGCCAGGCGAATACGCGGGCCGCGGTCGATCAAATCGCCCAGAAAGACGGCCTTGCGCGTCGGGTGACGGTACACCCCGGCGCGCTGTTCGTAGCCCAGCTTTTCGAGCAGCGCCGAAAGCGTCGCCCCGCAGCCATGGACGTCGCCAATGAGATCGTACCCTTGGCTCATCAATCCCCCAGCCGATGACTCCAGCCCAGCTTGCTGCGCAGGATGTCGTAAAAATTGTGCCCCAGCGGGTGAACCAGCTGAACGCGGGCTGGCTTGCGGGTGATCACCAGCACATCGTCGGGCTTGGCCACCGCCCGGGTCTGGCCGTCGCAGCTGATATGCGGGTAGGTGTGGTTGGTTTCGCCGATATGAATACGGATTTCGCTCGCCGCGTCTATCACGATCGGCCGGCTCGAAAGCGTGTGGGGAAACATCGGTACCAGCGTCACGACATCGAGTTTGGGATGCATGATCGGCCCGCCGCCGGAGAGCGCGTAGGCCGTCGAGCCGGTAGGTGTGGCGACGATCAGCCCGTCGCTTCGCTGGCTGTAGACGAAGCGGCCGTCGACGAAGAGCTCGAATTCGATCATGCGCACCGCCTTGCCCGGATGCACCACCACTTCGTTGAGCGCGTCGCCCTTACCCACCGCCACGCCGTTGCGGTAGAGCACGGCGTCGAGCAAAAAGCGCTCTTCGACCTCGAACTGACCCGCCAGCACCTCGCCGACCCGGGCTTCGAGCTCGTCCGGGGAGATATCGGTGAGAAAGCCCAGCCGCCCGCGGTTGACGCCCAGAATCAGGGTGCCGCTTTGGCACAGCGAGCGCGCCGCGCCCAGAAGGCTTCCGTCGCCGCCAACCACGATCACCAGGTCGCAGCGCTCGCCGAGCACGCGACGGCTGGTTTCCGGCTGGCCGTGATCGGGAATCATCGTGGCGGTGCGGTCCTCGACCAGCACGCGATAGTCGTGTTCGACCAGATACGTCACCAGCCGCGAAAGCGAATCGACTACCTTGTCGCTGCCGAGCCGGCCGATCAGGCCGATCGTATTGAACGGTCTTTCGACCGTCGCATTAGTCGTGCAGGAAGTGCTGGTTGGCGTGGTGGGCATGGGGGGCTCTCACTGTCGTTATCGCCCATTATGAAGACCCGCCCGCACGCGGGCAAATCCGGCGCCTTGTTTATCCGATACTTACCGGCCGTCAGGCTCGAATAGCGAACGCTAGTCGGCTCAGGCGCGCTCGGGCGTGCCGGTAGGCCGGCGACGCTTGAGCCACCACTGATTGAGCCAGAGCGAGGCGACGATGATCAGCCCGCCAAGTGCCAGCCGCCCAAGCTCCGCGTCGCGGTTCCAGATCACCAGGTTGACGATCAGTCCCGCCGGGACCAGCGCGTTGTTCATGATCGCAAGCGTGCCCGCATCGACCCGGGTCGCGCCCTGGTTCCAGGCGAAGTAGCCAACGCCCGAGGCCGCAAGCCCGAGCCAGGCGAGTACGCCCCATTGAAGCGTCGTGGTGGGAAGGGCCGCCGCGTCGCCGAAAAGCAAAAAGACGGGAAGCGCGACGATCAGCGCGCCGATGAAGAACCAGCCAAACACGTGGTGCCAGGCAAGCGACTGCGACTGCCTGGCGGCTAGCCGGCGATACCCCACCTGGCCGATCGCAAAGCTCAAATTCGCGCCCTGCACCACCAAAAAACCGAGCCAGAAGCCGCTGTCCACGCCCTGGTAGCGAATCACCGCCGCGCCGATCACCGCAAGCGTAGCGGTAACCAGATAGATCGGCGTAAAGCGTCGAAAGAGCAGGTCATCGAGCAGCGCGATATAGATTGGCGTGAGCACGGTGAACAGCACCACCTCGGGCACCGAGAGCAGCAAAAAGGAGTGATAAAGAAAGGTGTACATGACGCCGAGCTGAAGCGCCCCCAGCGCCATCAGCGTGAAGCGGTCGCGCCAGTTCAAGAGTTTAGGGCGCAAAAACGGCAAAAACACGAGCAGCGCCAGTGACACCCGCACTAGCACGGCGAAGTAGCTGTCCACCTGCCCGGCCAGGTAGACGCCGATCAGCGAAAACGAAAACGCCCAAAGCGCCGTAACGCCAACGAGACACCCCATGGTCAACCTCATGAATTATTAAAAGTTGACGGGATTATACGGCGCTCTGGATAAAGGTAAAGCCTGGTATTCGACGCGCGGCGCCCGGCACAAGCGCTCGTCAGCGGCGAAGCACCCATGCCAGCGCGTAGATGACGCCGGGCAGCCAGCCCAAAAGCGTTAGCGCCAGCGCGATCACTACGCGCTTGGCACCGCCGCCGGCAAGCCCGATACCCAGCGGCGGCAGCAGCACCGCCAGCGCCGCGTAGGCGCCCTTGAGCCCGGCGGGCTCCTCGATGGGGGCTTTAGCGGGGTCGCTTGCTGGCGATTTGACGTCAGGCGTCGGCGCCGCCGCTTTTTCGGGCTCAGCGGGTTCGGGGGTGAAGTGCTCGACGGCGGATGGCCTGGCGGGCGCGCTCGCCGCTTCGCGCTCGAGCGGTGCATGTTGCGCTTTCTTCTCGCGGCGCTCGCGCTCGACGGCCTTGCGGTGCGCCTCCTTATCTATTTTCTGCTCGAGGGTATCGGCGTCGTCCGCCAAGTCCTCGTGGTAGCGCTCCCAGTCTTCCCAATCGTGGGGCGTGCCGGATTTGGGCCGCCCGTCGCCGGCGCCCCTGGCCCGCGCCCAGGCTTTCTCTTCCAGCGTATTGGGCCGGTCCGGGTCGCGCTCGACGCCAACGCCTTTACGGTTCATGTATTCGCGGGCATCCATAGTCGGCTCCACTCTTGTGTCAATTGGGTCGATACCGGCGCCTTACCGCTTTTAGCGCGAGCGCCTGATCAATGCAGACCAGTCAAAATAGCAGTAGTATAGGCAAGCCAAAAAAAAACCGCTGCCAGAAGGCAGCGGAAGCAAGGGATCGAAAAAGAAGCCAGTACAACACTTCTAGCGGCTACTGTCGCAAGGATGCGGTCGTAGCGAAGGCTATAACGCGTTGCCTGTACACTATCTGACAGCGATTTGGTAAAAAGTTCTCAACGGGGCAAAATTTTCTACCTGCAAACGGGCGACGGCCGCGTTCGAACCGGTAAGGAGCACGAGTAATGGCGCTTTATTTATTGGTGCTTGGCGTTTGTTTGCTGGTGATCGGTTCGGTACTGATCATTTTGATGACGACCAGTACCCCGCGCTATCGCACCGAGCCCAAGGATTTGCTCGCGCTATTCGACAAGGCGCTCGAAAGCCGGGTCAGCGAAACCGAGTGGAACGCCATGATCGGCTACCCCATTCGTCACGACGAGTATCTCGACGGTGTGCGCCGCCGGGCATCACAGCTCATGGAAGAGTACGGCCGGCGCTGGCAGATCGCCCAGGGCAAGCCGCTGCTCAACACGGCGGGCCAGCAGGAGCTTCAAGCACTGCGCGATCATCTGGCCGCGCACACTGCCCTTCGCCAACGCTAACGTCCCGCTTCGCGAGGAGTCGTCAATGCTTAGCACCATTCGCCAACTGCCGCTTTCGAGCGCGGTCAAGAGCCACGCTCACGACTTCCACCAGATCGTGATTACGCTCTGCGGCTCCTCGACCTTTGAAATCGAGGGCCTCGGCGGGCGGGTCAACGCGTTTTCGGGCTGTCTTGTGCCCGCCAATCATGAGCACTACTACTCGGGCCAGGGCTACAACCGTCAGCTCATCTTCGATATTCCCGATGACGCCCCGGCGCTGACCGGCGAGCACCGCGAACTGATCGCGCTGTTCGACGCGCCGCGTTTTTTCGCCCTCGACGGCGCGCTTCGCCATTACCTGGCCTTCGTTGAAAGCGAACTCGATCACGGCTTTTATGGCCAGGCGCTGGAGCAGCAGCCCGACCGGGTCGTCGCGACCCTACTCGGCGCACTGAAGGCGCGCCTGGCCACTCCCCTGCCGGCTTCGCGCCGCCAGCTGGATTTGGCACCGATCGACCGCTTCATCACCGCAAGGCTCGCCGAACCCTTGAAGGTGGCGGACCTCGCCCGGCTTGCGTGTCTGAGCGAGGCCCACTTCTCGGCGCGCTTTCGCACCCAAACCGGGCTTTCGCCTTGGCAGTACGTTCGTCAAAAGCGCCTGAGCGCGGCGCGCGAGCTGGTCGCCCAGAGCCGGCTGGCACTCGCCGATATCGCCGTGCAAACCGGCTTTGCCAACCAAAGCGCGCTTTCACACGCCTTTCGCCGGCGTTACGGCTGCTCGCCGCGGGCGCTGCGCAATCAGCTGAGTACGCCTGCGCCCGGCGCGGCGGCGCCCAGCGCGGCGTCTGTCGGTGCCTCACCTCACGCCACGCTCGACGGATGGCGATAAGCCAACGACACTGAGCCCAGAGCGTCATGTCAGCGACACGACGCCGCGCTTTCCGTGAAATCGACACGTTTTGGCGCGAAACTGACATACACCCACTCGCCCAGCGCTCTACATTCGAGCGTCATCGGGCGTACCGCTCGGCCGTTTTCCACCTACCAACTCCCGGGGGCCAAAATGCTCAACGCCAAAAAAATGCGCGACCCTGCCGTGTGGCAAACCGATCTCGATTCGCTTTTGAAGACCGTAAGCGATCACTACATCGTCGATGAAGACCACTACGTTGCCGAGTTGATCAAGGTGCTGGACGCCGGGCGCGAGGATTTCGAACGGATCGGCGCCAATACCGCGGAGCTTGTTCGCGACGTGCGTAAAATGGACACCGCCGTCGATACCATCGACGAGCTGCTACAGCAGTACAGCCTGGATACCCACGAGGGCCTGATGCTGATGTGTCTGGCCGAGGCAATGCTGCGCATTCCGGACAAGGCCACGGCGGACGCGCTGATCGAAGACAAGCTGGGACCGGCGGACTGGCAGTCCCACGTCGGCAAGAGCGAGTCCTGGATGGTCAACGCCTCGACCTGGGGGCTACTGATGACCGGTCGCGTGCTCAAGCTCGACCACCCGCGCGAAGGCCAGCCGGCGAACTTCATCAACCGCCTGGTCAACCGCATGGGCGAGCCGGTGATTCGCCGCGCTATGGTCGAGGCGATGAAGATCATGGGCAAGCAGTTCGTGCTCGGGCGCGACATCGATGAAGCGCTCAAGCGTTCGAAGCCGCTGTTCAACAAGGGCTACACCTACTCCTACGACATGCTGGGCGAGGCCGCGCGTACCCGCGACGATGCCAAGCGCTACTATGACGACTACGCCAAGGCCATTGAAGCCGTCGGCAAGACCTCCCAGCGTCTGGATGCCAAAACGCCGAAGCCGTCGGTGTCGATCAAGCTCTCCGCGCTGCACCCGCGCTACGAATTCGGCCGCCGCGAGCAGGTGCTCGCCGAGCTCGTCGATACCGTGGTCAAGCTGGTCCGCCGCGCCCGCGAGCTCGACGTGGCGCTGACCATCGACGCCGAAGAAGTCGATCGCCTGGAGCTTTCGCTCGAGGTGTTCCGCGCCATTTACGAAAGCGACGCTGCTCGCGGCTGGGGCCATTTCGGCCTCGTGGTTCAGGCCTACTCCAAGCGCGCGCTGCCGGTGCTGCACTACCTAAACCGGCTGGCCGACGAGCAGGGCGACGAGATTCCGCTTCGCCTGGTGAAAGGCGCCTACTGGGACAGCGAGATCAAGGAGTCACAGCAGCTCGGCGTCGACGGTTACCCGGTCTACACCCGCAAGGCGTGCACCGACGTGGCGTACCTGGCCTGCGCGCAGTTTCTGCTCAGTGACGACACCCAAGGGCGCATCTTTCCGCAGTTCGCCACCCATAACGCCCACACCGTGACCGCGATCGTCGAGCTCGCCAACGTCGGCAGCCGCGCTTTCGAGTTCCAGCGCCTGCACGGCATGGGCGAGGCGCTTTACGACGCCGCCCTCACCCGCGCCCCACAAGGCACGTATTGTCGCATCTACGCCCCGGTCGGTGCCCACAAGGACCTGCTGCCTTACCTGGTGCGCAGGCTTCTGGAAAACGGCGCCAACTCCTCGTTCGTGCACCAGCTCGTCGACCCGGACGTGCCGGTGGAGTGGCTTTGCCAGCACCCGGTCGAGACGCTCAAGCAGTACGATACCTATACCAATACCCGCATTCCCGCCCCGCGCGACATCTATGGCCCGAAGCGCAAGAACTCGCGCGGCGTGAACCTCAATATCCGAAGTCATCATGATCCGCTCAAGGAGAAGATGGCCGCGTTCATGGATAAGCAGTACACGGTCAAACCGCTGCTGGCCTTCGACATCGAAGATGACGCGGCGGCGACCCACGAAGTCAAGGTGCCCTTCGATCGCTCCCTGAGCGTGGGTAGCGTGCAGTGGACGAACAAGGAGCAGGCGGCCAAAGCGCTGGATGCCGCTTGGGCCGCGTTCCCACGCTGGGACGATACGCCGGTTGCCGAGCGCGCCGCGATGTTGCGCCGGCTGGCGGATCTCATGGAAGAGCACATGCCGGAACTGATGACGCTATGCTCGCGTGAAGGCGGCAAGCTTCTGACCGACGGCGTCGACGAGATCAAGGAAGCGGTGGATTTCTGCCGCTACTACGCGATGCGCGCCGAGGAGTCCTTTGGCGAAGTGATCGAGCTGCCTGGCCCGACCGGCGAGTCCAACCGCCTGAGCATGGGCGGCAAGGGCGTGTTCGCCGCGATTAGCCCGTGGAACTTCCCGGTGGCGATCTTCTGCGGCCAGATCGTCGCCGCTGCGGTCGCCGGCAACACGGTGCTCGCCAAACCCGCCGAGCAGACCTCGATCATCGCCCACCGCGTCGTCGAGCTCATGCACGAGGCCGGCATCCCGCGCGACGTAGTGCAGCTTCTGCCTGGCGACGGCCCGACCGTGGGCAGCGTGCTGAGCGGCGATCCGCGCATTACCGGCGTGGTATTCACCGGCGGCACCGACACCGCGCAACTGATCAACCGCTCGCTCGCCGCCCGCGAAAACGCGCCGCTGCCGACGCTGATCGCCGAAACCGGCGGCATGAACGCGATGATCGTGGACTCCAGCGCGCTGCCGGAGCAGGTCGTGGTCGACGTGATCCAGTCCGCTTTTCAGAGCGCCGGCCAGCGCTGTTCGGCGCTGCGCGTTCTCTACCTGCAGGACGATATCGCCGACCGGGTCATCGAGATTCTCAAAGGCGCGATGAACGAGCTGCGCATCGGCGACCCGCGCGAACTTGGTACCGACGTTGGCCCGGTGATCGACGAAGACGCCCGCGAAGGGCTGATGGCGCACATCGAGAAACTCAAGGGCGAGAACCGCCTGGTCGCCGAAACGCCGATGGCGGCTCAGTACACCCAAAACGGCACTTTCGTGGCGCCGGTGGCCTTGACCATCGACAGCATCGAGGCGCTCGAGCGCGAGCAATTCGGCCCGGTGCTGCACATCGTGCGCTATAAAGCCCGCGACATCGAAAAGGTGATCGATACCATCAACGCCCGCGGCTACGGGCTCACCTTCGGCGTGCACAGCCGTAACGAGTCGTTCGCCGCCCACGTCGCCAAGCGTATTCGCGTCGGCAACGTCTATATCAACCGCAACATCATCGGCGCGGTGGTGGGCGTGCAGCCCTTCGGCGGCCAGGGGCTTTCCGGCACCGGCCCGAAGGCGGGCGGCCCGCACTACCTGCAGCGCTTCGTGACTGAGAAAACCGTCACCAACAACACGGCGGCGCTGGGAGGCAACGCGTCGCTGCTGGCATTGGGTGACGAGTAACGTGTGATGAATAGCGCGTGATGAATAACGCGTGACGAATAAAAACCTTGACCTTCACCCCCTCAGGGGGTGAAGTAAAATTGACCGCTCGGCCGGCGAATCGCTTTAGAGTCGATAACAATAAGCCGCGCCGATCTTTTGTTGGTACCAAAAAGGGGAACTTCCATGGCTATTGGCGTTTGGATCAGTCTTTTCGCTTATTTTGCGCTAATGGTGGGCATCGGGCTCTACGCCATGCGCACCTCGACCTCCACCTCCGAGGATTACGTGCTCGGCGGGCGAACCTTGAGTCCGAAAGTGGCCGCGCTCTCCGCCGGCGCCTCGGACATGAGCGGCTGGTTGCTGCTGGGCCTTCCCGGCGCGATGTTCGTCTCCGGGCTGGGCTCGGCCTGGATCGGCATCGGGCTGTTCGTAGGGGCGTTTTTCAACTGGCTGCTGGTCGCACCACGCCTGCGCGAGCAGACCGTGCACTACGGCAACGCCATCACCATTCCGGCGTTTTTGGCTAATCGCTTCCCAACCCGGGCGCTGTCGCTGCGCACAGTGTCGGCGATCGTCATCGTGGTGTTTTTCGCGGTCTATACCGCGTCGGGCCTGGTCGCCGGCGGGCGGCTTTTCGAGAGCGCGTTCGCCGGGGTAATCAACCTGGGCGGGTTCAGCGATTACGGCACCGGGATCATCATCACCCTCGGCGTGGTACTGGTGTATACCGTGGTCGGCGGCTTTCTCGCGGTCAGCCTGACCGACTTCGTGCAGGGCTGCATCATGATGCTGGCGCTGATCATCATGCCGGCGGTGGTGCTGTTCGGCGAAGGCGGCGGCGGTTTCACTCAGGCGTCGCAAACCCTCAACGAGGTCGATCCGACGCTGCTCTCCTGGACGGACGGGCTAACCTTCATCGGCTGGCTCTCTGCGGTCACCTGGGGGCTTGGCTACTTCGGCCAGCCGCACATCATCGTGCGCTTCATGGCCATTCGTAGCCTCAAGGACGTGCCGATCGCGCGTAACATCGGCATGAGCTGGATGGCGGTATCGCTGATCGGTGCGGTGTCGCTGGGTATCTTCGGGCGCGCCTATGCCATTCGTAACGGCATGGACGTGGAAAACCCGGAGACGATCTTCATTATCCTCGCGGACCTGCTCTTCCACCCGCTGATCACCGGCTTCCTCTACGCGGCGCTGCTGGCGGCGGTGATGAGTACCATTTCGAGTCAGCTGCTGGTCGCCTCGTCGTCGCTGACCGAGGACTTCTACCGGCTGTTCCTGCGCAAGGAGGCCTCCGAGAAAGAGACCGTGACCGTGGGCCGGGTGAGCGTGGCACTGGTCGGCATCGTGGCGGCGATCATCGCCTCCGATCCGGATTCTCAAGTACTGGGGCTGGTAAGTAACGCCTGGGCAGGCTTCGGTGCGGCCTTCGGCCCGCTGATTCTGCTGTCGCTGATGTGGTCGCGCACCAACGGCGCCGGCGCCATTGCCGGCATGGTGGTCGGTGCGGTGACCGTGATGCTCTGGATCACGCTGGGCTTCAACGCCGAGTTTCTGGGCGGGCCGGGCATCTACGAGATCATCCCGGGCTTTATCGCCTCGTTCATCGCGATTCTGGTGGTCAGTAGCGCCACTCGCGATGCCGGCGAGTATCGCCATATCGAACGCTAAGCGCTCAAGCGCGAACAAGGCCACCTTCGGGTGGCCTTTTTTGTACGCCGTCGCTTAAGTCGTTGAGCCAGATCAAAAACGCCCTCTTCCGCGAGCGTTACGCTGTGCAAACGGTGTCAACGCTAAACGTCACGTTATCATGAGGGAAGCATCATGGGTCGACTCTGGACTACCACTATCACTGCCGCCGGATTCGCCGCGGCTGCCATCGCCACCAGCAGCCCGGCGCTAGCCTATGGCCAGGGCGATTTCTTCACCCGCATCGGGGTCGCCAAGGTCGCGCCCAAGAGTGATAACGGCACGCTCGATACGGCGCTGGGCGACCTGAACGTCGACGTCGAGGACAAGTCGGGCTTCGCCTTCACCCTCGGCTACCGTTTTCACGACAAGCTCGGCGTCGAACTACTGGCCGCCCTGCCCTTCGAGCACGACGTTCGCTTGAACGACGACAATATCGCCTCGACCAAGCACCTGCCACCGACGCTGACACTGCAATACTACCCGCTCGGCGGCACCCAATCGCGAGTTCAGCCCTACGTGGGCGCCGGGATCAACTACACCCGTTTCTCCAGCGAGGAAGTGGATATCGACGGCGTAAGCCTGGATCTGGACGATAGCTGGGGCGCAGCGGGCCAGGTCGGGCTCGATTTAATCATCGACGAGCATTGGACCCTCAACGCCGCGGCCTGGTACTTGGATATCGAAAGCGACGCGACCGTGGCGGGCAGCGCGGCGGGAAGCATCGACATCGACCCGGTGGTGGTCATGGCAGGGCTTGGCTACCGCTTCTAGCGCAGAGTCCATTCAAGCGCTTGCAAAAAAAGCCCGACGCTTTGCGCCGGGCTTTTGGCATGCCTGTACTTGCAAACAGATAAGCTTTTAAACAGATAAGCTTTCAAACAGACAAGCGGCGTGTCTAGCCTTCGGTCACGACCTTGTCGACGCGCTCGACCGCCTGAACGACCAGCAGTTGATCGCTTGCGCGCACCTTCTCCTGCTGAAGATAGGCGGCGACCGCCGGGGCGACCTCGCACTTTGCCGGCATCCGCGCCTTGGCCTCGACCAGCGCGTCGAGTCGTGCGATGAAGACAAAGCGTAGCCACTGCGGCAGCGACATGGTATCGACGCAAAACGGCTGGCGGCTTTCGAACGCCGGGGCGTCCGGGGTGGGCATACGCCAGAGGCCGGCCGCCTTCATCGCGGCTTCGAGCTCGCGCAGCGACTGGTGAAGCGATGGATGTACGCTCATAAGCTCCTGGGGAGTCGGTGCATGAACGTGCCATTATCGCCTTTTCACGCCCGCGTTGCCATGATGGCGAGCATCGCTTTGCGGCCACTTTTACGGTTATCCACGGATTCACAGAAAACCTGCAAGAGGCTGTGGATAAACTATGGAAAGGTGACGAGACGCTTACGGCGATGGGCGCCGGAGCAAGTTGTTCAATTTTTGATCATCAAGAGGTGTTGGCGCGCAAACTCCGGCTGACACTTGGGGCCGCTCAAGGTAGAGTGCCCCTTCGCGAAAGGAAAGGATCACATGCAAGCACTGAATACCCTGGACGAGTTCTTTGAGCGAAGCGGCGCCGAGGTGGCCATCTACCACATGGGACGACGCGTCACCGCCTGCCCACGAGAGACGCTGGCCGCCTTCGAGCGCGGTGAACTGGCCTGGCCCGTGCCCTGGCAGGGGCAAGCGCGCGTGGCCATCGCGTTTCGCATCGGTGACATGACCGAGCCCGCGATCTGGTTTCTCGCCTTTGCCCTCGACGAACAAGGCATGCTGTCGCCGGCTTCCCGCGATGGCTTTTTGAACCGCTTGGTAGAAACCTTGGGGCGCAACGTGGCAAACCCTGGCCTAGCCGAGGCCAGCAGCGAGCACTTCATGCAGGACAACCCGCTGGCCTTTACCCCGAGCTTGCCGTTTCAGGCCATGCTCAACGCCCGCGCCACGTTTGATCAGAATCTTCCCGCCAGCCAGCACTTCGAGCCGGTGGAGGCTTACCTGAGCGGTCAGCAGGCCATCGACTGGCAGGCGTTGGGCCTTCAAGGCATTGCCGACTACACTGTGCGCAGCGATGCGCCCACTCAGCAACGCCTGGCCGACGCGATCATGGCAAAGCAGTTTGAGCGCGACGTGATTCGCCCACTCTGTCTGTGCCTGGAGCACTGCGCGCTCGACGAGCGGCTGGTAATGGCGCTGATCGAGCGCGGCGAGCGCGCTGCCAGCGAAGGCGATGTCGAAACGCTATGCGCCTGCGTCCGCGCGGTCGGCGCAAGCGAAAGCGCCGCCGTAGGGCGCTGGTATCTGGCGCTGCTCGAGGACACGGCGGCGTGTGGGCCCGATGTGCTGGCGGCGATCGCCGGGCGCGGCTGGGAGTGGCTCGAGGACGCCGAACGGCTGCCGCTGTTTCTGAATCGCCTGGCGGCGCGCGACGATACCGACTTCAACGTCGCGGTGCGCGATATCGCGCTGATTCCGCGGCTGCGGCTTCTGGTCCTCATGACGCTGCGCGATGCCCCCGAGGGCAGCGCCGTACAATCGCGGCTGGCGAACTTGGCCCCGCGCCACTAACGTTAATGAAGCCTGTCGTTAATTGAAGTCAGTCGTTCATCAAGTCAATGGTTGAAGCCAATCCGTTTTCTTAGCGATACCGGGGCCTTATTGGAATTCGACCCGGGTCTATAACCCGGGCGAGCAAGGAGTGATCGTGAAGGAACTACCTTATCAGGCGAAAGCCGTCATTGGGCGTCGCGAAATGGTGACGCTCCCGGAACTTGGCCTGCATCTTTGCTGCAAGGCCGATACCGGCGCGCGCACCTCGGCGCTTCACGCCGAGGAGATCACGACCGAAGAGGACGAACACGGCCAGCTATGGATAAGCTTCGTTACTCATAGCGGCGGCCCCACCACGCCCTCGCACCGCTATACGCTCCATTTGCACGACCGGCGCCGCGTCACCAGCTCCAACGGCCACAGCGAGTGGCGCTACGTGATTCGCACACCGGTGGTACTGGGCGAGCTCAACTTCCCCGTCGAGCTAACGCTTACCGACCGCAGCAATATGCGCCATCCGATGCTACTGGGTCGTCGCGCCATGCGCCGCCTGCTGGTCGCACCTGGCGCCGCTTTTCTGCACGGCGAACCCTAAACCTGCACCTCTTATCGTGATCCGAACCGGAGTCCTGTATGCATATTGCCCTGCTTTCGCGTAACCGCAACCTCTACTCGACTCGCCGGCTCGTCGAGGCCGCCGAGGCCCGTGGCCATACGGCCCGCGTGGTCGACACCCTGCGCTGCTACATGAGCATTGCCGCTCACCACCCATCGATTCACTACAAGGGTGCCGAGATCGAGCGTTTCGACGCGGTCATTCCGCGTATCGGCGCCTCGGTCACCTTCTACGGCTGCGCGGTGCTTCGCCAGTTCGAGATGATGGGGACCTACGTGGTCAACGACTCGGTGGCAATCACCCGCTCGCGCGACAAGCTGCGCTCGCTGCAGCTGCTCTCACGCAAGGGCCTCGGGCTTCCGATCACCGGCTTTGCCCACTCGCCGGATGACATTCCCGATTTGATCACCATGGTGAAAGGCGCGCCGCTGGTGATCAAGCTGCTCGAAGGAACTCAGGGGATCGGCGTGGTACTCGCCGAGACCAACCAGGCCGCGGAGTCGGTGGTGCAGGCGTTCATGGGTATGAAAGCCAACATCATGGTGCAGGAGTACATAAAGGAGGCCAAGGGCGCCGACATACGCTGCTTCGTGATCGGCGACAAGGTGGTAGCGGCGATGAAGCGCCAAGCCGCCGAAGGCGAGTTTCGCTCCAACCTGCACCGTGGCGGTACCGCCAGCGTCATCCGCATTACGCCGGAGGAGCGCTCGACGGCAATCCGCGCCGCCAAGGCGATGGGGCTTCAGGTCGCAGGTGTCGATCTTCTGCGCGCCAACCACGGCCCGGTGATCATGGAGGTCAACTCCTCGCCCGGGCTTCAGGGTATCGAAACCGCGACCGGCAAGGACATCGCCGGGCTGATCATCGAGCAAATCGAGAAAAACGCGGCGCCGTCGCGCAAGGCCCCGCCCAAGCCTAAAGGTTAAGGCATAACCGCTAAAATAATCCGCTCAAGGGGTGGCAAATCCAAGCCACCCCCGCCACAATTTGCGTCACCGAAGGAGGTAGACGCTCATGTTTCTTGATAATCGCCAAGTGGCGATGGACAGCGTGCTGGAAGCGCTGGCCGACAGTATTGACTATTTCCAGGATAACCTTGAACGCCTGCGTCCTTCGCTGCGTGACAGCCTCAAACCGTACTACGCCGCCAGGCTCAAACAGATGCGCCAGCTGCAGTCGCTTGCGCGTACCCACCTCAAGATGCTGCCTCGCGATGCCGACGTCGAACGCGACGATTTTCTATGGCTTTGGAGTCGGCTAAAAAGCTTCGTGGGCAACGACAGCCAAGTGCTGATCAACGAGCTACTGGAACAGGAGCGGGTGCTGATGCAGGCGCTCTCCACACTCTTCACCCACCCACTGCCCGAGCCGATCGAACCGGTGATCGATGCGGCGATGAAAGCGTGTCGCGAGCTGATTCGCGAGCTCTACAGCTTGCAAAAGCAGCGCGCCAAGCGCTGATCGGCGGTTTTAAGCGTTTACCGAGCGGGCTTCTTCGGTGTATCCCGCTCGAGCATTGCACTGTCCTCTTGAAGCGCGGTGCCTTTCAAGGAAAGCTCGACCGGCAGCCGATAGATGAGCGGTACGTAGCCGGCTTCCTGCGCTTCACCTGAGCCTATCTCGATGGGCTCTGCCGGGCCGAGAAAGTGCGGTGCGCGCCCCCAAAGGTAGAGATCGCCCAAGGTAGCCACCCGGGCGGCGACTTCGCGAAGGCGCAGGCGCCACTCCCCTGCCGCGCGGCGCTGCTCCGCCACGCACCCCGTGACCTCCATTCCCAGCGACCGGCCGATGTAAACCGCCCGCGGCAGATGCCAGCTTTGGGTCACCAGCACCGCTTCGTCGAGCTGAAAAACGCTCTTCGCCCGCGCCAGGGTGTCGTAGGTACTGAAGCCGGCGAAATCCAGCGTCATCTGCGTGGAGGGAACGCCGCGGCGGTGAAGGTCGCGCCACATGGCCCGCGGCTCGTTATAGGCCTGGGTGCGGTTGTCGCCGGAGAGCAGCAGGTGATTGACGCGCTCGCGCGCGATCAAATCCGCGGAGGTGCGCATGCGGGCGTTGAAGTGCGGATTTCGAAGCCCGCTGCGGGTCCAGTTCGAAGTGCCGAACACCACCGCCACGTCACCCGGGCGGCACTGGGCCACGGGCCGGTCGATATAGCGGGCGGTGCTGGCCAACACCCAAAAATTGCCGGCTATAAACACGAATGCCGCCAGCAGCAAAAGCGCTGCCAGCGACATCAGTAGCCACTTGATCGTCCGTCTCACGAGACTAGCCATCCAGCGCCCCGGCCGCCTTAAAACATGCCGAGCTCAAGCTTGGCCTCGTCGCTCATCATGTCCCGACTCCAGGGCGGGCTAAAGACGATCTCGGTGTGTACCTTCGAGATCTGCGGCGCGCCGAGAATCTTGCTGCGCGCGTCGGCGGCGATCACCTCGCCCATACCGCAGCCCGGCGCCGTTAGCGTCATGCGGATAGTCACCATGAGTTCGCCGCTAATCAAACGATCGAAGCGGCAGCCGTAGACGAGCCCCAGGTCAACGATATTGACCGGAATCTCCGGGTCGAAGCAGGTGCGCAGCTGTTCCCAAACGAACGCTTCGATCTCTGCTTCAGTTGCCGACTCGTCAAGCGTCGGCGTAGGCAGCGATTCGAGCCCCAGCGCGTCCAAGTGGCGCCCCTCGATCAGGTAGAGCCGCCCTTCGAAGCCCACGCTGACCGTACTGCCCTTGGCCTGCATGACGCTGACCTCACTGTCCTCGGCCAGCGTCTGGGTCGTGCCGAAGGGAATCGCGATCGCCTCGACGTCACGCTGCAGCGGCAGTTTCTGACCGCGGGTCAGGCTTGCGACTTGCTCGATATCCATAGGCGTTATCTCACCATTTTAATGACACGTTCGAGCGCCGCCACGAACGTGTCGACCTCCTCGAGCGTATTATACGCCGCAAAGGAGGCGCGGCACGTCGCCTCGACCCCGAAATGGTGTAAAAGCGGCTGCGCGCAGTGGTGGCCGGTGCGAATGGCAACGCCGAGCTGGTCGATCAAAAGCCCGATGTCCTGGGAGTGCGCGCCATCGACGACGAAAGATAGCACCCCGGCCTTGTTCGGCGCGGTACCGATGATGTTGAGCCCGTCGATCCGGCTGACCCGCTCTGTGGCGTGGGCCAGAAGCACGCTTTCCCACTGACCGATCGCCTGGATACCCACGCCTTCGACCCAGCCAAGCGCCTCGCCCATGGCGATCGCCTCGGCTATCGGCGGCGTGCCGGCCTCGAACTTGTGCGGTGGCTCGGCGAAGGTGGTGCCCGAGGGCTCGAAGGAGACGGTCTTGATCATCTCGCCGCCGCCCTGCCAGGGCGGCATGGCGTCCAACAGCGCTTTTTTGGCGTAGAGCGCGCCAATACCGGTGGGCCCGTACACCTTATGGCCGGAGAAGGCATAGAAATCGGCGTCCAGATCTTGCACGTCGATTGCCTGGTGCGGCGTCGCCTGGGCGCCGTCGACCAGAATCAGCGCGCCCTGCTGATGGGCCAGCCGCGCCATCTCCTTGATCGGGTTGATCGTGCCCAGAGCGTTGGAGACGTGGTTCACCGCCACGAGTTTGGTGCGCTCGCTCAGAAGCGACCGGTAGGCGCGAATATCGAGCGCGCCGCGCTCATCCACCGGAATCACCTTCACCGTGACGCCGCGCTCCGCGGCCAAAAGCTGCCAGGGCACGATGTTGGAGTGGTGCTCCAGCATCGAGATCAGCACCTCGTCGCCAGCCTGGAGGTTCTGGCGCCCCCAGCTCTGCGCCACCAGGTTGATCCCTTCGGTGGTACCGCGGGTGAAGACGATCTCGCGACGGTCCGCAGCGTTCAAAAACGCCTGGACGCGAGCGCGGGTACCTTCGAAGGCTGCCGTTGCCTCGTCGGCCAGCGTATGCAAGCCGCGATGGATGTTGGCGTTATAACGTGAGTAGTAATCGTTGAACACCTCGATCACTCGCGTCGGCGTCTGGCTGGTCGCCGCGTTATCCAGATACACCAACGGCTTGCCGTGAACCTCGCGCGCGAGTATCGGAAACTCATCGCGCAGCGCCTTCAAATCGAAAGGCGCCTGGACGGCAGGACGCGCATCAATGGCGGTGTCAGGCATGGCTCGCTCCTTGGTGATTAAGCGCTTACTCGTTGAGAGCGGCGGCGATTTCAACCAGCCCCGCCAGGTTGAAGCGCTCGGGCAGCTTGCCCGCCACGGCGAGCTCGACGCGTTCGCTGATTTCATCGAGCGTGACCTGCTCGAGTACTTCACCGGCGAAGGCAAGCGTCAGAAGACCGCGCGCGGTGGCCTCGTCGATGCCGCGGGTACGCAGGGCGTAGACCGCCTCTTCGTCGAGCTGGCCGGTCGTGGTGCCGTGAGAGCACTTGACGTCGTCGGCGTAGATCTCGAGCTCCGGCTTGGCATCGATATGGGCGCGATCCGACAGCAACAGGTTTTGGTTGCTCTGAAAGCCTTCGATCTTCTGGCTGTCGCGTTTGACGTAAACGCGGCCGTTGAACACGCCGTGGGCGCGGTCGCCAAGGATGCCCTTGTAGTTCTCGTTGGAGAACGTCAGCGGCGCGTTGTGGTTCACCTTGGTGTGGTTGTCCACATGTTGGCGACCCTGGCCGAAGAACAGCCCGTACAGGTTGGTATAGGCGTTTTCGCCGTTGATATCAGCGATGATGTCGTTACGCGTCAGCGCCCCGCCCAGGTTCAGATTATACGAGGTGTAGACGCTGTCGCGGCTCTGCTCCACGTGAATGCTCGCCACGTGAAAATCGCCAAGCGGCGCTTCCTGAAGCTTGTAGTGATTCAGAATCGCGCCGCGATCGAGCATCAGCTCCGCCACCACGTTGGTAAAGTTGGCGGCATTTGCGTCGCCGGCGTAGTGTTCGATCACCGTCGCTTCACTACGACCGCCGGCCTCGACGAGAATGCGCGGGTGGCACATGACCGCCTCGCCTTCGCGAGAGAGAAACTGCAGGATGATCGGCTTTTCGACCACGGTATTAGGTGCGATGCGCACCACCGCCCCCTCTTCCATGAACGCCGTGTTGAGCGCGGCGAAGGCCGAAAAGTCGACGCTAGTCAGCCGACCAAGCGGCCCGCCGACCGCTTCGTGATTCTCTTCCAGGGCTTTCGAGAGCGGCAGCACCTGAACGCCCTGGGGCAGCGTATCGATATCGGAAAGCTTCGGTGCGAACACGCCGTCGACGAAACACAGGCGATGCGCCTCGATAGGCAGTGTCAGCGTTGCCGCTTGGGCCTGGGAGAAATCAAAATCGTCGGCAAGTTTGAAATTGCCCTGAGCGATGGCGCGCACGTCAGTGTACTTCCACTCCTCGTCACGGCGGGTGGGAAAGCCCATCGCCTCGAAGCGGGCCGCGCCCGCTTGGCGGCGGGCGGCGATCCAGCTTGGCTCGCCACTGTAGTTGACGCTGCGCGTTTTTAGCGTATCCAAAAACGTCTGGGTATCGCTCATGCCACGGACTCCTCGATACCTTCGTATCCGTTCGCCTCGAGCTCTTTAGCAAGCTCTGCGTCACCGGTCTTGACGATGCGGCCGTTGACCAGAACGTGCACTTTATCCGGCACGATGTAGTCGAGCAGGCGCTGGTAGTGCGTGACCAGCAAAATGGCACGCTCCTCGGCGCGCAGGCTGTTCACGCCGTCGGCCACGACTTTCATGGCGTCGATATCGAGACCTGAGTCGATCTCATCGAGCATCGCCAGTTTCGGCTGAAGCACCAGCATTTGCAGGATTTCGTTACGCTTTTTCTCGCCGCCGGAGAAGCCTTCGTTGACCGCGCGCTGCAGAAAGCTTGCGTCCATTTTCATGAAGCCGAGCTTCTCTTTAACCAGCTTCATGAACTCGGGTGCGGGCATTTCGCCTTCACCGCGAGCAGCGCGCTGGGCGTTGAGCGCCGACTTCAGCAAATAGATGTTTTTGACCCCCGGGATCTCGACCGGGTACTGGAAACCGAGCAGCAGGCCCGCCTGGGCGCGCTCTTCGATCTCCATCTCCAGCACGTCCTTGCCTTCGAACGTGATGCTACCCTGGGTCACTTCATAGCCGTCCTTGCCGGCGATGACCGCCGACAGGGTCGACTTGCCGGCGCCGTTGGGGCCCATAATGGCGTGAACTTCGCCGGCGTTGATGGTCAGCGTCAGGCCTTTGAGGATTTCGTTGCCTTCGACGGTGACGTGTAAATCGGTAACTTCCAACATGGTAATAACCCTTCAAAATCCAGCGAGTCGCAGGTGCGACGCTTAATAAACAGGTAGTGGCGAAAAATGGTGGCGTAGGCGCTTAGCCTACCGCGCCTTCCAGCGTCACGTTCAAAAGCGCCTCGGCTTCGACGGCGAACTCCATTGGCAGCTCCTGGAAGACGTCCTTGCAGAAGCCGTTGACGATCATGCTCACTGCGTCCTCTTCACTGATACCCCGGCTCTGGCAGTAGAAGAGCTGGTCTTCGCCGATCTTCGAGGTCGTCGCTTCGTGCTCGATCTTCGCGGTGGAGTTGCCGATCTCCTGGTACGGGAAGGTGTGCGCCCCGCAGGTATCGCCAATCAACAGGGAATCGCACTGGGTGAAGTTACGCGCGCCCTTGGCTCTGGGGCCGATCTTAACAAGCCCACGGTAGGACTGATCGCTACGCCCGGCTGAGATGCCCTTGGCGACGATATAGGAGCGCGTGCCCTCGCCCACGTGGATCATCTTGGTACCGGTATCCGCCTGCTGACGGCCGTTGGTGACCGCCACGGAGTAGAACTCGCCGATGCTGTCCTTGCCGCGCAGCACGCACGAGGGGTACTTCCAGGTGATCGCCGAACCGGTCTCGACCTGGGTCCAGCTGATGCGCGCGCGATCGCCGCGGCACTCGCCACGCTTGGTGACGAAGTTGTAGATACCGCCCACCCCGTTCTCGTCGCCGGGGTACCAGTTTTGCACGGTGGAGTACTTAATGTAGGCGTCATCGAGCGCCACGAGCTCGACCACCGCGGCGTGGAGCTGATTCTCATCACGCATCGGCGCGGTGCAGCCCTCGAGATACGACACCGTGGCCCGGCTTTCGCAGACGATAAGGGTGCGCTCGAACTGGCCGGTATTGGCGGCGTTGATACGGAAGTAGGTCGAGAGCTCCATCGGGCAGGTCACGCCTTCCGGTACGAACACGAAGGAGCCGTCGGTGAACACCGCCGAGTTGAGCGCAGCGAAGTAGTTGTCCGCCTTGGGTACGACGGTGCCCAGGTACTGCTTGACCAGCTCTGGATAGTCGCGAATCGCCTCCGAAATCGAGCAGAAGATCACGCCCGCCTCGGCCAGCTGCTTTTTGAACGTGGTCGCCACCGATACCGAGTCGAACACCGCGTCCACGGCGACGCCGGCAAGGGCCGCCCGCTCGTGTAGCGGAATGCCGAGCTTCTCGTAGGTCTCCAGAAGCTTCGGGTCGACCTCATCGAGACTCTGCGGCATGTCTTCCGGGCGCTTCGGCGCGCTAAAATAAGAGATCGCCTGGTAGTCGATCGGCGGGTAGTCCAGATGCGCCCAGGAGGGCTCTTTCATCTTGAGCCACTGACGGTAGGCGTCTAGGCGCCACTCAAGCATCCACTCCGGCTCGCCCTTCTTATTGGAAATAAAGGCGATGGTGTTTTCGTCCAAACCAGGTGGCAGCGTGTCGCTCTCGATGTCGGTCACAAAGCCATCTTTGTATTCGCGACGAACCAGCTGTTCCATCTCTTCGCTTGCCATGGTCGTACCCTCCAGGCCGTTGGGTGGCGAGCCTGCTCGCCGTCCATAAAGTTAACGCCTTTGCGTGTCTTAAGCAGACACCGCCGACAGGCTGATCGTTTGAATAGGTAGCGCAATGGGCAGTTTGATCGGCGAGGTATCCGCCAGGTGCGAAAGCGTGACGCTTTCCAGCAGCGTGCGCAGCGCAATCGACACCCGCTGCCAGTTGTCGGACACGCCGCAGCTGCCCGCAAGCTCGCACTCGCCTTCGGCGTGGCTACACTCGGTCATCGCTACCGGCCCTTCGATGGCGGCGATGATGTCCGCCGCGGTGATTTTGGAGGCGGGACGCGCAAGCCGGTAGCCGCCCTGGGCGCCGCGCTGCGAGGTCAAAAGCCCCGCCTTCACCAGCATTTTGAGCGTTTTGCTCACCGTGGGGTGAGGCAGATTGACGGTGCCGGCCAGATCCGCCGCCGCGTGCGGCGTTTCCGGGTGACGGGCAATTTGCGCCATCACTACCGCCGCGTAATCTGTCAGTCGAGAAAGCTTTAGCATTAGGGCTCCCGATGGGGGTCGCTTTCGATTGAGGACCATTTTAGTCCTGTATGAAAATGATGTGAAGCCCCGCACTACCCTATTCAACGAAAAGCGGCGTTTTCGCGCACGTTCGCCGCCAATCGAATCAAAAAGCCAATCATTCTCATTTGTAAGCAATATCTAGCCCACGCAAAAAGGCCCGCCGAATGGCGGGCCCTGTATCGCTTGAATCAGGCTTTCTTGACGAACTGCGACTTGAGCTTCATCGGGCCGATCCCTTCGACCTTGCAGTCGATGTCGTGGTCGCCGTCGACCAGGCGAATGTTCTTGACCCGGGTGCCAACCTTGACCACCGAGGAGCTCCCCTTGACCTTCAAATCCTTGATGACCGTGACGGTATCGCCATCGACGAGCGGGTTGCCGTTGGCGTCGCGGACCACGCTTTCAGCCTCCGCCTCGGTCTCGCCGGTTTTGGACCACTCGTTACCGCACTTCGGGCAGACATACTGCAGGCCGTCGTCATAAGTATAGGCGGAATTACAGGCGGGACAGTTGGGCAGCTCGCTCATCAAAGGCTCCATCGTGGGAAAACAAAGCGAAGGAGCCTACACAAATTGTGCTCGTGGCACCAGCACTTAGGGTCTGTCTGAAAAGTCGGCGAGCGAAGGCAAGACAAGGCAAAAATTGGCGAAGAAACGGAGTTTACGATGTGTAAATGAGTATTCTGAGCCAATTTTTAACGCCGTATTGTCGAGCGCAGGCACTTTTCAGACAGGGCCTAGCGCTGGTAGGTGCCGACCAGGCGGTTCATGCCGAGAAGATGCGGCTCGATCTCGGTGAGCAGCTCGGACAGCGTCAGCCCTTCGGCCAGCGAGGTCTCTTGATCCAGCGCCAGCACCCAGAAGTAATAGAGGTGCTTACCATGATTTTCCGGCGGCATGGGGCCGGCGTAACCGGGCTTGTCGAAGTCGTTGTTGCCGGCGGTGCCGACGGTGGCGCTGTCGGGAAGCTCCGAAAGATCGCCGGGCAGGTTGTATAAAAGCCAGTGAACGAACCCGTAGCCGCCGTTTTTGACCAGCGGCGCATCCGGGTCATGGCAGATCACCGCAAAGCCTTTCGTGCCTTCCGGCGCGCCCTGCCAGGCAAGCGCCGGCGAGACATCGTCGCCTTCACCGGTGTACTGGGCCGGTATCGGCTGGTGATCGGAAAAAGCGGGGCTGATGACTTGCATTGTGGATAGCGCAAAGGCCATGTGAAAGCTCCTTTAAGTGTCGTCCGTGTATGCGGGCGCCGCCCCGCGTTCAGTACGTGGCCGGCAGCGCCAGCGCGTCGGCGTGCTGCTGCTGCCACTGGCGAGCCGCGGCCACGTTGTCGGCGTTGGTGTTTGGGTCGAGCGCCCCATTGAGGGTAATGGCGTCACCGCGGGTTCTGGCCATCAAAAGCGGGTCCTGAGTGGCGAGTTCCAGGGCGTAGAGCGCGAGCATCAGCTCGTACTCATCCCGAGTGTCGAGGCGCGCCAGCAACAGCGGCACCGCGGGCAGACCGATCTCGCCAAGCTTTTCGGCGGCGACAAAGCGTGGCCCATTGCTGCCCGACGCAACGAAGCGCGTGTCCGACAGCCGGCTGACAAAATACGCGGCGCGCTCTTCGGGGCTGGTGGCCAGCGGCGGCTCCCAGTAAATATCGGTCATGCCGTAGCGAGGCATCGCCGTGTAGCCAGTACTTGCGCTGGGTGGCGCCTCTGGCGCTGCCGCCGGCGTCGCGGGTGGTGGCGTACGTCCTGCGCAGCCGGCCAGTAAAGTGGCGGCGGCGAGCGCCACGACCGCGCTTGCGCGTTTTCCCATGTTCATCACGATTTTCCAGGCCCTTCTCTCATGTCAAGACGCAGCGATCGGATTAAAGCCGCCGATCATGACGACCAGCGCCCCTGGCGCTTGAGGCGTTTTTCGACCCAGTGGTCATAGTAGCGGCGAAGCCCCTGTTTGATGCCGGGCAGGCCGATAATATACGCCCCCGGCACCAGCCAGGGAATACGCTTCATCAGCAGCCGATAGGCGTCGATACCTTCGATGAGGCGGCCGTTTTTGAGCTCGATGTGCAGCGAGCGCAGCGCGGTGTCCCGCGCAACCCCGTGTGCCTTGAGCGTCTGCTCGTACTCGGTGACGTCGCACCACGCGATATCGTCGCCCCGCCGCCCGGCCAGGCGTTCGAAAATTCGCCGGTCCTTGCGACAGCTCGGGCACTGGCCATCGTAAAAGACCCGAATGCGGCCACGCTTGATGTCTCGAAGCTCGTCGTTTTGAAGTTCGTTCATGAAGAAACCGCTCTGCGTCGAGCCTTTAGTCTGGCACTCCTTTGGAACAACGCAAGCCGCGGCACCAGATCGGCTGACCCTGCGGGTGGCGCTTTTGCGGCCGGAGCGTGTAGCGTAGCGCTCATCATCACGAAAAGGAGCGCTACCATGAGCGCCAAACGGCTTTTGATCATCGCCCACGCGCCCTCTTACAATACGCGCCGGCTGCGCGACGCCGTGATCGAAGGCGCAAGCGACGAGGCGGTCGAGGGTATCGAGGTGCGCGCGCTGGCGCCGCTCGACGTGACTCCTGACGAGATCATCGCCGCCGACGCGGTGATCATCGGCACGACGGAAAATCTGGGCTACATGGCCGGGCTGACCAAGGACGTGTTCGACCGCTGCTACTATCCGTGCCTCGAGCGTACCGAGGGCCTTGCGTTTGCCTTCTACGTTAGAGCCGGGCTCGACGGTACCGGCACGCGCCGGGCCATCGAGGCGATCACCACCGGCCTTCGCTGGCGTTTGGTGCAGGCACCTCTGATCTGTCAAGGCGATTTCGACGAGGCGTTCATCGACCAGTGCAGAGAGCTTGGGCTTTCGATGGCGGCGAGTCTTGAGGCGGGTATTGTCTAGACACAAAAACGGCACCCGAAGGTGCCGTTTCGTCTTTTAAGCTCGCGGGACGTCTTTGAGGCCTATTTCAGCCGCTCGAACACCGTGGCCACGCCCTGCCCCATGCCGATACACATCGTGGCCAAGCCAAGCGTGGTGTCTTGCTGGCGCATCACGTTCAAAAGCGTGGTGCAGATGCGCGAGCCGGAGCAGCCCAGCGGATGGCCAAGCGCGATGGCGCCGCCGTGCAGGTTGACCTTCTGATCGAGGTCGTCCAGAAAGCCGAGGTCCTTCAATACCGGAATGCCCTGGGCGGCGAAGGCCTCGTTGAGCTCGACGGTTTCGATGTCCTTGGCGGAAAGCCCCGCAGCCTTGAGTGCCTTTTTCGATGCCGGCACCGGGCCGTAGCCCATGATGGAGGCGTCACAACCGGCAACGCCGGTGGAAAGTACCCGGGCGATCGGCTCGAGCCCCAGGGCCTGGGCGCGCTCATAGCTCATGATCGCCATCGCCGAGGCGCCCACGGAGAGCGCCGAGGAGGTACCGGCGGTGACGGTGCCGTTACGCGGATCGAACACCGGCTTGAGCTCGGCCATGGACTCAAGGCTTGCATCGCCGCGCACGACTTCGTCGTGCTTGACGTTGACCCGGAAACCATTGCTGTCGTGGCCTTCGACGCCGATGATCTCGTTGTCGAAGTAGCCCTTCTCATTGGCGGCCTTGGCGCGCTGGTGCGAGCGTACGCCGAACTTGTCCTGCTCCTCGCGAGTAACGCCGTGCATCTTGCCCAGAAGCTCGGCGGTCAGACCCATCATCATGGCGGCCTTGGCGGCGTACTTGCTCGCCGCCGGGTTGACGTCGACACCGTGGGCCATGGGCACGTGCTCCATGTGCTCAACGCCGCCAATGACGTACATGTCGCCCATGCCCGCCTTGATGTTGGCCGCGGCGATATGCAGCGCGGTCATCGAAGAGCCGCACAGCCGGTTCACGGTTTGGGCCGGCACGGTGCGCGGAATGCCGGTCATGATCGCCGCGTTGCGGGCGATGTTCATCGACTGCTCGAGGGTCTGGTTCACACAGCCCCAGATCACGTCGTCGACCTCGGCCGGGTCCAGACTGGCGTTACGATCAAACAGCGCCTGCATCACCGCCGCCGACAGGTTTTCGGCGCGCACGTTGCGAAACGCGCCGTTCTTGGCCTTGGCCATGGCGGTACGAACCCCGTCGACCACCACGATATCCCTTGGATTCAAACTCATCATATTTCTCCTGTTCGCGGTGACTTAGGCCTGGTCCTGATAGAAACGCTCGCCGTTTTGCGCCATCTGCTTGAGCTTCTCGGTCGGCGCGTAGAGCGGGCCTAGCTCCTCGGCAAGCTTTTCGGCCTGGGCCACGAAGGTGTCCACGCCCATGGCATCGATGTAGCGCAGCGCCCCGCCCCGGAAGGGAGGAAAGCCGATACCGTAGATCAGCGCCATATCGGCCTCGGCGGGGGTATCGACGATGCCGTCTTCCAGGCAGCGCACGGTCTCCAGACACAGCGGCGTCATCATCCGCGCGATGATGTCCTCGTCCGAGAACTCTTTCTGCTCGCCGGCAACGTCCTTGATGAGCGCGTAGGCCTGATCGTCAGAGACCTTTTTGGGCTTGCCCTTCTTGTCTTCCTCGTAGGCGTAGAAGCCCTTGTCATTCTTCTGACCCAGGCGGTCGTTTTCATACATCACCTGAATGGCGGTCTTGCTGTCGCGGGCCATGCGGTCCGGGAAGCCTTCGGCCATCACTTCGTTGGCGTGCACCGCGGTGTCCATGCCGACCACGTCGAGCAAATACGCCGGGCCCATCGGCCAACCGAACTTCTCCATCACCTTGTCGACGTGCTGGAAGTCGGCGCCTTGCTCGACCAGAAAGCTGAAGCCGCCGAAGTAGGGAAACAGCACGCGGTTGACCAAAAAGCCGGGGCAATCGTTGACCACGATCGGCGTCTTGCCCATGGCGCGGGCGTAGGCGACGGTCGCTGCCACCGCTTCGTCGGAGGTCTTCTCGCCGCGGATGACTTCCACCAGCGGCATGCGGTGCACCGGGTTGAAGAAGTGCATGCCGCAGAAGTTTTGCGGGCGTGCCAGATTCTTCGCCAGCCGGTTGATCGAAATCGTCGAGGTATTGGACGTGAGGATGGTCTCCTCGCCGACGTTCTTCTCGACCTCGGCCAGCACGCCCTCTTTCACCTTCGGGTTCTCGACCACCGCTTCGACGACCAGATCGACGTTTTCGAAATCACCATAGGAGAGCGTGGGGCGAATGTTGGTGAGCTTCTCGGCCATCTCGTCAGGCTTGAGTTTTTTGCGCTCGACCTGCTTGCCAAAAAGCTTGCGCGCCTCCTTCAAACCCAGCTCGATCGCCTCCGGTTTGATGTCCTTCATGATGATCGGCGTGCCCTTGGAGGCGCTCTGGTAGGCGATACCGCCGCCCATGATGCCGGCGCCCAGCACCGCAGTCTGCTTGACCGGGCGGGCCTGCTTTTCGTACTTGCCGGCCTTCTTCTTGACGACCTGGTCGTTTAAGAAGAGTCCGACGAGGTTGAACGCCACGCTGGTCATGGCGAGTTTGGCAAACGCCTTGGCTTCGATCGCCTGAGCGCGCTCGCGCTCCTCGCCGGCGCCTTTCTGGATGACCTTGATCGCCTCGATCGGCGCCGGATAGTGCGGGCCCGCCTTACCGGCCACATACCCCTTGGCGGTCTCGAAGGCCATCATCTGCTCGATGGCATTGAGCTTCAAAGGTGCCTTTTTCTCGGCGCGGCGGTTCTGGTAGTCGAGCTCGCCGGCGTTGGCGCGGTCGAGCGTATCGAGCGCGGCGGCCTCGAGCTGGTCGTGGGGGACCACGGCGTCGACCGCGCCCATCTTGAGCGCCTCTGCCGGGCGATTTTCGCTACCGCCGGCGATCCACTCGATGGCGTTGTCGGCGCCAATGATGCGCGGCAGGCGCACGCAGCCGCCCCAGCCCGGGAGGATACCCAGTTTGGTTTCCGGCAGGCCCATCTTGCCCTTCTCGCTCATGACGCGAAAATCGCAGGTTAAGAGCACTTCGCAGCCGCCGCCGAGTGCCAGCCCGTTGACCGCAGCCACGGTGGGAAACGGTAGATCCTCGATGGCGTTGAAGATATCGTGGACCTTGAGGTTCATCTGCTCGAGATATTCTTCGCCCTTGTCGAACAGCGAATGAAACTCGGTGATGTCGGCGCCGACGATGAAGACATCCTTGGCGCTTTTGATCAGAAGGCCCTTGAGATCGCGCTCACCTTCGATCGCGCTGACCGCTTCACCGAGCTCCTGCACCACGGCGCTGGAAAGCTTGTTGATGGACTCATCCTTCAAATCGAAAGTGAGCGTTGCGATGCTGTTGCCACCTTGGGTGTCACGACGCTCCACCGTGATGGCGTTGCCTTGATAGATCATCCGCGCTGTCTCCACTGGTACGGGCTTTACAGATACGAGCTCTACAAATCGGGCGGGGGCCAACCGCGGGCCTGCCGCAATTTTCATACGGTCGTTTGATCGCTCAAGCTTGGTCGAGTTGATTGTCAAGGTCAAGCCTTTGACAACGCCTCGAGCGGGCGATACGCCCGCAAAACGCTACGTTAGAAGATGCAGCCCTTGCCGTTCAAGGCCTGGCAAGGCTCTATCGACTTTCGTTGCAATCCCTGGGATTATAGGCGTTTTCTCAACGAGTGAATCGCCATGGGTACTTTTCTGACGCCTAACCGCATCGCCCGATGGCAGTCACTTGCCGAACGCATCGTTGTGCGGGTCAAGCCCTGGGCCTTTTTATGGCCCCCTGTCGCCTTCGCTGCCGGGCTCGGCAGTTTCTTTTTGGTGGACCGTCAGCAATGGCTGGGGGCAGCGCTGGCGCTGGGGCTGCTGCTGGCCTGGGGGCTCATGCTCTCCGAAAGCCTTTTATCGCGCATTCTGCGAAAGCGCGGCCAGGAGGGCCTGCCGCGCATGGTCACCACGTTCATCGCCCAGATGATCCACCAGGAAACGCTCTTTTTTACCCTGCCCTTCATTTTGATCACCACGGTATGGAACAGCGGGCAGCTCATCTTTGCGCTACTGGTCGTGGCGATGGCGATCCTGTCGATCATCGACCCGCTCTACTACAAGCTGGCCGGGCGCTCGCGAAGCCTCTACTTTCTATTTCACGCCCAGTGCGTTTTTCTCGTGCTGCTGGTGATTTTGCCAATCATGGTGCACCTGACCACCGGGCAGAGCCTTGCGCTGGCACTCGGCTTGACCGTGCTGATTGCGCTGCCAAGCTTTTGGCATCTGGTCAAGGCGCGAACGCTTACGCGCCTGTGCCTGTTTCTTTTGTTACTGGTAGGCCTTGCGCTCGCAGGCTGGGTCGCGCGGGTGTGGGTACCGCCGGCCACGCTCTGGATGACGGGAAGCGCGCTTTCGCCGGAATTCGATACCGCCAACCGAACGCCGCTGGGTGAGATGACGCTGACGCCAGAGGCGCTGGCAAGCCGCGGGCTCTATGTCTATACCGCCATTCGCGCCCCGCGTGGATTGAGCGAAACCGTGCAACACGTTTGGCACCACAACAGCCAGGAACTGGATACGGTAGAGCTCGACATCAGCGGAGGGCGCGAGCAGGGCTACCGCGCCTGGAGTCACAAGAACAACTTCCCCCAAGACCCGACCGGCAACTGGCGGGTCGATATCATGACCGCCGGCGGCCAGCGGCTGGGGTTGATTCGCTTCGTTGTGGCGGACGATTCCAACGAGGCCAGCGTCGCCGATGGCCGCATTCGCGCCAGTGGAATGAGCCGGCTACACATGGGGCGGTTCGTTGCCGGGCGTGGCGAAAGCGAGGCGAGTGAGGAAAGTGGTGAAAATGAACAAGCGAGTGACAGCGAGGAAGGCGTCGAAACGGACGAGAGCGTTGAAAGCGCCTCCAGCGAGCCCCGCTAATATCCGGCGGGCGCTTGCAATCAGCGCCCGAGGTTATGACAATTCGCTTAACACCCTCACGGATCGTGACTCATGGCTTCAACGATAGGTTTTCGACTTGCCCGTTTACCGCACCTGTGGCGCTCCATTCTGGATCGAAGGCTGGCGCCACTGGGGCTTACGCAAACCCGCTGGGTTACTCTTTACCACTTGTGGCGCCTGGGCGAAGGCCACCCGCAGTGCGATCTGGCCAAGGTGATCGGCGTCGAGGCACCGTCACTGGTGCGAACGCTAGGCCAGCTCGAGGAGCAGGGTCTGATCGAGCGTCGCGCCTGCGACAACGACCGGCGCAGTAAACGCATTTTTTTGACGCCCAAGGCGACACCGCTGCTCGAAAAAATCGACAATGTGGCAAGTCAGGCGCGCGAGGAGATGTTCGCAGGCTTGAGCGACGAGCAGCTCGATAAGCTCGACGAGTGGCTGGGCATCATCGAGTCCAACGGCCTCGCTATCCAGTCCCGCGATCAGCAGGGCCCCACCGCCTAGCGCGAAGAAGCGCTCAGCGCCAGATGATCGGCCTGGCCTGCGAGCGTTAGAGTGAGCTCGCGAAAGGTCTCCAGGTAGAGCGTAAAGCGCTCAGGCCCCTGTGACTCCCACCACCATAGCGTCATCGCCTGGGCGCTGGACTCGATTACCAGCGCATCCGTTGGCAGGCGCTCCAAAAGCGCCTTCAGCGAAGCGTCGGCCGCCGTTGGAAGCGGCCTGAGCGGCGCGATGCGCCAGCGCCAGCCGGCGTGAAAGTGTTCCAGCGCCTCGCTTGCGTGGGCGTCGCGCACCAGTACGAAATTCGGACCAGGTGCTTTCTGCGCGTAGGCAAAACGGTAGCCCGGCATGAAGCCCTTGAAGTTATGCAGCGGCGGCGCGGCCAGTTTCACTTCTACCCCTTCCTTGCGCGCAAAGCTTCGCAGCGCGTTCTGCCGCGTTTGGCGCGGGTTGGGTTTGAGCCACATGACCGGCGCGGCCACGAACAGCACGACGCCCAGCACGATCAACCATTCCATTTACGACGCCCCTCTTTCAACCGATCGATACTTGCGTTAAAAAAACCCGCGTTTGGGCCGTTGTGAACCCCAGGCGTTGCGCTTAAAGTAAACATTACCCGACAAAGGTGCTCTTTGTTGCTTATTGCGAAGGAGATGGGCCATGAGCTATCACCATATTCTGGTCGCGGTTGATCTGACCAAGGACTCCCACCGGGTGCTCGAGCGCGCGATCGCCGTCTCGCAGCGAAACGAGCACGCCAAAATTTCGATCATGCACACCCTGGAGCCGCTCGGTTTCGCCTACGGCGGCGACATTCCGATGGATTTGACCAGCATTCAGGATCAGCTGGATGACCACGCCAAAAAGCGTCTGTCGGAGATCGCCACGCCCCACGTCAAGCCCGAAGACCAGCACGTGGTGGTCGGCATGCCGGATACCGAAATCCATCGTTTCGCCAACGATCACAGCGTGGACTTGATCGTGGTGGGCTCCCACGGCCGCCACGGCTTCGCGCTGCTGTTGGGCTCCACCTCGACCGGCGTTCTCCACGGCGCGCCCTGCGACGTACTGGCGGTGCGCGTGGGCCAAAAAGGCGAGCAGACCGACGAATGATGTCGCGCCACTGCTAGCGCAAGGCGCCCCGCGGGGCGCCTTTTGTCTTTCAAACTATTCCACATCCTGCCAAATCCAGCCGGCCTGTCTACTCGCCCGCCATCGCCTCGAGCTCCATCCAGCGCTCCATCGCTACCTCAAGGCGATCCTGTACGCCCTGCAGCTCGTTCAGCTTGGCCGTCACCTCGGTGGCAGGCTTTTGATAGAACGTTGGCTCGCCGATCACCTTCTCAAGCGCCGCTACCTCGGCTTCCAGGGCTTCGATCTCGGCGGGCAACGCCTCCAGCTCGCGGCGCAGATTGTAGGAGAGCTTGGCCGACTTTTTCGCCGGGGCGCTTTTGGGCTTCTCGGCACTTTTCGCTTCAACCTTGCCGGTCGGCTCGGTGTTCTGGCGCGCTGCGCCCTCCCAGGGCGCCGGTGGCAGCTTCCCGCCCTGGCGAATCCAGTCGCTGTAGCCGCCCACGTACTCGCGCACTGCACCCTCGCCTTCGAACGCCAGCATGCTGGTCACCACGTGATCCATAAAGGTTCTGTCGTGGGAAACCAGCAACAGCGTGCCGTCGAAATCGAGCAGCAGCTCCTCCAAAAGCTCGAGGGTTTCCATGTCCAGGTCGTTGGTCGGCTCATCGAGCACCAGCACGTTCGCCGGCTGGGTGAAGAGTTTGGCCAGCAGCAGCCGGTTGGACTCGCCGCCGGAAAGCGCCTTCACTGGCTGGCGTACCCGGTCCGGGGTGAACAGGAAATCCTGCAGGTAGCTCATGACGTGACGGTCGCGCCCGCCAACGCTGACTCGGTCGCTGCCCTGGGCGACGTTGTCGTAAACGGTTTTCTCAAGCTCCAGGCCCGCGCGCAGCTGATCGAAGTAAGCGACCTTCAGATTGGTGCCAAGCTGGACGCTGCCTTCGGTGGGTTCGAGTTCGCCGAGCAGGATCTTCAGAAGCGTAGTCTTGCCCGCGCCGTTGCGGCCCAAAAAGCCGATGCGGTCGCCGCGCATGATCTCGAGGTTGACGTTATCGAGGATAACCTCGTCGCCAAAGCGCTGGCTAACACCCTTGAGCTCGACCACTCGCTTGCCGGTGCGCTCGCCGCTGTCCACGGTCAAATTCGCGCTGCCCTGGCGCTCACGGCGCTGACTACGCTCGGCGCGCATCGCTTCCAGCGCACGCACGCGGCCCTCGTTACGGGTACGCCGCGCCTTGATGCCTTGGCGAATCCAGGTCTCTTCCTGAGCAAGCTTCTTGTCGAACTCGGCGTTTTCGCGTGCCTCTACCTCGAGCTCGTGCTGCTTGCGCGCCTGGTACTCCTCGTACTTGCCGGGATAGCGGCCGAGCTTGCCCCGGTCGAGCTCGAGAATGTTGGTCGCAAGTTTCGACAAAAACGCCCGGTCGTGGGTAATCAGCAGCACGGCGCCGTTGAAGGCGAGAAGTTGCTCCTCGAGCCAGGCAATGGTGTCGAGATCCAGATGGTTGGTGGGCTCGTCGAGCAGGAGAAGATCGGGCTCGGAGACCAGCGCGCGAGCCAGCGCCACGCGGCGACGCCAGCCGCCGGAGAGCGCGTTCATCTCCGCTTCCGGCGGCAGCCCCAACCGGGTAAGCACGACGTCGATGCGCTGGTGAAAGGACCAGCCGTCGATTGCCTCGATGCGCGTTTGAAGCGCCGCCATCCGGTTCATGTTCGGGTCGGCGGCGTTGATCAGCTGGTGGTACTCGGACAAAAGCTCGCCGGCTTCCGGCAGGCCCATGGCCACCACGTCGAAGATCGTCATGCCGGAGGACTCCGGCAGCTCTTGGGCGAGCACGCCGACCTTCAGGCCCGGCGCGCGCCAGACGGTGCCGTCGTCGGCCTGGATATCGCCGGCCACCAGTTTCAAAAGCGTCGACTTACCGGTGCCGTTGCGACCCACCAGCGCCAGCCGCTCGCCCTTCTCTACCGTAAGCTCCGCGCGGTCCAGCAGGGTCTGTGTGCCGTAGGCCAGTTGTAACTGCTCAAGTCGTAACAGGGTCACGCGGTATCCTCCATGTCGTCAGGCGCACAGTGTAACGCATGGCCCGGGGGAACGGTGAAATCGAATCACCGCTGCCCGACCCAACCGGCGCCGACGCCTCAGAGCCCGCTTCGGATACGCTTCTTATCCAGTTTGCCGACGCTGGTCTTGGGAATCTCGTCGACGATGCGAATGTCCTTCGGCACGCCCCAGCGGTTGAGCTTGCCCTGCTCGACGAAACGCTCCATGAAGGAAATCAGCGCTTCAAACGAAGGTGGTTCGTTCAGGTTTTGGGGGACCACCCAGGCAATCGGCCGCTCGCCCCACTTATCGTCGGCAACGCCGACCACCGCCACTTCGGCGACTTCCGGGTGCTGACTCAAAAGGCTTTCGAGCTCGAGCGACGAAAGCCACTCGCCGCCGGTCTTGATCACGTCCTTGATGCGGTCGCTGATGGTCAAAAACCCCGCCTCGTCGATCGAGCCCACGTCGCCGGTGTAAAGCCAGCCGTCGCGCCAGAGCTCTTCGCTGCGCGCCTCCTCCTTGAAGTAGGCCTGGGTGAGCCAGGGCGCGCGAACGCGTACCTCGCCAACGCTTTGGCCGTCCCGAGGCTGTACCTGGCCGCTGGGGTCGACCACGTCGATCTCGACCAGCGGCGTGGGCAGACCGGCCTTGCAGCGCCAGCCAAGCTGACTGTCGAACGGTGCCTCTTCGACGTGGCGCGGCAAAATGTCGACGGTCAACAGTGGGCAGGTCTCGGACATGCCGTAGGCACTTCGGGTGTCGATGCCCAGCGCCCAGGCACGCTTGGCCAGGCTTTCGGTCAGGGCGCTGCCACCTATCAGCACTCTCCAGCCGGTCAGATCCACCCGATTAGAGGCGACCGCTTCAGTGGTGAGCACCATGTTGAGCAGTGTCGGCACGCAGTGGGAGAAGTCGACCTTTTCCTCGACCAGCAGCTTGACCAGCATCTCGGCGTCGTAACGGCCGGGATATACCTGGGTGGCACCCAAAAGCGTGGCCGTATAGGGCACGCCCCAGGCGTGAACGTGAAACATCGGCGTGATCGGCATGTACACCTTGTCGCGGCTCAAAAGCTCTACGCCGGCGGCCTGAAAAAGGCTCGCCTCATTGAGCGTGTGCAGCACGAGCTGACGATGAGTGAAGAACACCCCTTTCGGGTTGCCGGTCGTACCGGTCGTATAGAAAAGCGTGGCCACCGCATTTTCATCGAAGGTGGGAAAGTCGTATTGATCTAGCTGCTCGCCGAGCAGCGCCTCGTACTCGCCAACGACGTTGAGTGGCGTATTTACCGCTTGCGGCGTCTCCTGGCAGAGCACGTAGCCGCGTACCCGGTCTAGCTTTGGAGCCAGTGGTTCGAGCAGCGGCAAAAAGTCCTCGTGGGTCAGCACGAAAACGTCCTCGGCGTGCTCCATGGTGTAGAGAATCTGCTCCGGCGCCAGGCGCACGTTCACGGTATGCAGCACCGCGCCGATCATGGGAATGGCAAAAAAGCACTCCAGATAGCGGTGGCTGTCCCAATCGAGCACCGCCACCACGTCGCCGGCCTCGACGCCTTGGGCGGTCAGCATCTGCGCAAGCTGATGCACGCGCTCCTCGAAGCGGCGATAGTCGTGGCGGCAGTGATCGCGGTAGACGATCGGGTTGTCGCCGGCAACGCGAACTCCGGCGGTAAGAAGGTCCCGAATCAACAGCGGCGGGTTAGTCGCCGAGGCGGTGGCGGGCAGAATTTTGGGAGTGACGCTGGGCATGGGCGGCTCGCTTTTTATTGGCGTGTTAAACGGCTGTTTGATCCTCAATAGTGTTCACTGCCCGTTTATCTGGTGCAATCGGTTCATCCTGCTGCTTTGGTATTAGCCGGGCGTCCCCCTCACCCGTTACAATGGCGCGATTCGATTCCGCCGATAAGGCGCCCACCTGCAGGAGCCGGGTTTGACCACAACCGACACGTCATCCTTTTTACCCGAGGCGCTGTGTTTTCGCCCGCGCGAGGCGCTGGTGGATATCGGTGCCAACCTGACCCACGAAAGCTTCGAGCGCGATCTGAACGCGGTGATTGAGCGCGCCCAGGCAGCCAACGTGACAACGATGATCGTGACCGGCACCGATCTCGCCCACGCCGAACAGGCCGTGGCAATGGCCGAGCGCTTTCCCGGTCTTTACGCCACCGCCGGCGTCCATCCCCACGACGCCAGTCATTGGAGTGACGCGCTCGCCCGCCAAATGGCAGCGCTGCATAAAGAGCCTGCTGTAGTGGCGGTCGGCGAGTGTGGTCTCGACTTCAATCGCAACTTCTCCACCCCGGCGGAGCAGGAGAAAGCGTTCGAGGCGCAGCTCGGGCTTGCCGCCGACAGCGGCTTGCCGCTGTTTCTTCACGAACGCGACGCCGGTGCGCGCATGCGCGATATTCTCAAGGCCTGGCGTGACGATATTTCCAAAGCGGTGATCCACTGCTTCACCGGCGAGGCGCAGACGCTCTACGGCTATCTGGATCTCGATTTGCATATTGGCCTGACCGGCTGGATCTGCGACGAGCGCCGCGGCCATCACCTGCGCCCGCTTTGTAAGGACATTCCGCTCAACCGGCTGATGCTCGAAACCGACTGCCCTTATCTGCTGCCGCGCAATTTGCCGACCAAGCTCAAGGGCCGCCGCCACGAGCCCGCTTTGCTGCCCTGGATCAGTCGGGAGATCGCCCACTGGGCCGGCGTCGAGGAAGAGACGTTGATCCATGAAACCACCCGCACCGCCCGGCGCTTTTTCAATCTCGATAGCGCCTTGAAGGAGAGTTAACGTGGCCGACATTCCCGGATTTATCGCCATCGAAACCGGCGAGGAAGATGGCCTGCCGCTGGCAGTCGCCTGGTCGCTGCCGGATGGGCGCATCAAACAGACACTGATTCAGCCCGACGACAGTTGGATCGATGAGGATACCAACGTCTCCGGCGCCTACAGCATCGAAGAGCTCGAAAGTTTGGGCGTAAGCCCGCTGGACGTGATTCGCGAGCTCGAAACCGACCACTTCTCCGCCACGCTCTACACCAGCGACAACGGCGAGGACGAAGCGGCGCTGGCTCGCCTGTTCGATACCTATGGGCTGGACCCTTTCATCGAGCTTGCCCCCGCCCACGTGCTTTACGATCGGCTATCGAGCGGCGAGTGGCACCGTCTGCGCGGCGACACCTTCAGCGACCGAGGCCTCGAGCCCATGCGCGCCGAGCACGAAGTCGAGGTGATGCTCGCCCTGCACCAGCGCTTGAGCGAGCGCGACGACTAGTCAGCTGCTTGGGCACCGAGCGTCTCAGTGCCGAGTGCCGCGGTGCCGAGCGCCTCAATGCCCGCATTAATGGCTTGCTCGAGCGTATCCCCCTGCTGATAAAAGCGTGATAGCGCCCGGCGAAACGCCCGGGCGCGAAGCGGCAGCCCTTCGCGCTCGAAACGCGCGGCACGCTCGAGCACGTTCGCCTCAAAAGCGGCACGGTCGACCTCGACCGCCCCGCCCAGGTTGTCGACGCTAACGTTGAAGGCGCGCCCGCAGGCCTGGGTGAAGAGATACTCCAGCGCTTGGGGGGCAATTTCGGCGCGCTCGAAGGCCGCTTGCTCGTCGGCGTCGCGCCCATCCGGCAAATACCAGTAGCCGTAATCCTCCTGTTCGCGACGTTTGGCGCCGGCGATGCACCAGTGGCTGATTTCATGCAGGGCACTGGCGAAGAAGCCGCGCGCAAAAATGACCTTGTGATACGGCGTCTTGCTCGTTGCCGGCAGGTAAAGCGGCTCGTCGCCGCCCTTGATCAAGCGGGTGTGGTAGGTGCAGGCGAATACGCCATCAAACAGCGCGGTGATATCGGCCAGCGTCCAGCGCTCGAGGGTCTTGGTCACTATCGCATCACTTCAAAAAAAGGGTGGAAAACAAGGGGTGGGAAAACGCGGCCGCCGAGCCCCGTTTACAGGCATCAGGCGGCGAAATTTGCTACGCTTGCGCCCTTTCATCGACTCCCTCACGTGGAGGAGCCTTACCGTGGGCGCCGCCGTTCATCGTATCAAATCCCTCTACTGGCCCGAAACTCGCCTGTTGGTCGCGCTGGCCCTGCCCATCGTGGGCGCCCAGCTCGCCCAGGCCGCCATCGGCGTGGTCGATACCATGATGACCGGGCGCTTTGGCGCCACCTCGCTTGCCGCCGTCTCGGTGGGCTCGAGCCTCTGGACGCCGTTGATGCTGTTCATGACCGGCACGCTCATGGGTGTGACGCCGATCGTTGCGCATCTGCTGGGCGGCCAGCGCACCGAGGACATTCCCAGGGCGGTTCACCAAGCGCTTTGGGTCGCGCTGGTGCTTGGCATCGTGGCCGCCTTGTTACTGCATACCGCGACGCTTCCCGTGTTCGAGCGCATGGACGTTCCCGAAGCCGTGGCGCGCGAGGCGAGCGCGTATCTGGGCGCGGTCGCGTTCGGCATGCCGGGCATCGCGCTTTTCCAGGCGCTGCGCGCGTTTTCCGATGGCATGAACCATACGCGCCCGGCGCTCTGGATCAGCCTGATCGGGCTGTTGATCAACGTGCCGAGCAATTACGTGCTGATCTACGGCGGCGACGGCCTGACCGATCTTTTCGGCGCCTGGCTACCCGCCCCGCTTGTTACGCTGCCCGCGCTTGGGGCGCTGGGCTGTGGGATCGCCACCGCCCTTTCCATGTGGTCGATGGCGCTGGCCATGGTTTTCTACACGGCGCGAAGCCGTAGCCGTAACTATCAGGGCATTTCGCTTTGGCAGCGCTTATATCGCCCGTACTGGGCCGGCATTCGCGAGCTGATCGTCGTCGGTATGCCGATCGGCGTGGCGATCTTCGTCGAGGTGACGCTGTTCACTCTGATTGCGCTGTTCATCGCAAGCCTCGGTGAAGTCACCGTGGGCGCCCATCAGATCGCGCTAAGCTATACGTCGCTTTTATTCATGCTGCCGCTGTCGCTGAGCATGGCGCTGACGGTGCGAGTGGGCAACACGCTCGGCCAGGGGCGCCCGGCGCACGCAAGGCTCGTCGCCTGGAACGGCATCGCGCTGAGCATTCTTATCGCCGCGGTCAACAGCGCGTTTTTATGGCTGAGCGCGAAGCCGGTCATCGCGCTCTATACCGCTAACCCGGAGATTCAGGCGCTGACGCTTTCAATCATCTCGCTGGCGGTGGTTTTTCAGCTCTCCGATTCGCTACAGGTGAACCTGGCCGGCGCGCTCAGAGGCTATAAGGACACCCGGATCGTCATGGTGATCACCGTACTCTCTTACTGGATCGTCGGCCTGGGCGGCGGCTACTGGTTAGGCAATCGAGGGCTCGGCGGCCTCACCGGGCCGCTAGGCGTTCACGGCTACTGGATCGGCCTGATCGCCGGGCTAAGCACCGCGGCGCTGCTGCTTGGGTGGCGCCTGAAACGGATCAGCCTGAGGTAAGCGTATGAAACGCCCCCTGTCGATGATAGGTACACTGGTTTCAGCGCTGCTGCTGAGCGCCTGCGGTAATGGCGAGGATCCGGCCTGGCAGGCGTATCACCGGACGCTGGAAGATGCGCTTAACGCCGCGCCGATCGCGCGCGAGGCGCCCTCCAACATCGGCGCCTTTCCCGCCCGCCGCGAGCGGCTGCTCGACGTGCCGGAAATCCGCGAAAGCATGCTCAACGTCTACGCGCTTCGCGAGTGCGATATTACCTCGCTAGTCGCGGCGCGCAACAACCAGCTTGGGCGCGTCGCCCCTCCCAGCCAACACTGGCTATACGAGCGCGAGCTGTGGCAACGTCTCGAGCGCTGCTCTCAAAGTGATATCGCCGAAGGGCTGGGTGAAAACGACCGAGCGAGACTTTTAAACCTGACCGAACTCAAGACCGAGCAGCTGCCCGCCGTGGGCTTTAATGCGCTGTTCGACTCCGAGGAGTGGGAAAAGAACTTCTCCCGCGCGAGCCAGCCGCTCGAATTGACGGCGCTGCCAGACATGGCCCGCGAGCTCGACGCGCTTGGCTATCTCAAGACGATGGTCCTCAACACCTACAGCCTCGAGTGGCAGGCGGACTCCGCCACTCTCGAGCATCATCTTAAAGCCCTTCAGGCGCGCCCGCTGACGGCCGAAGTGCTGCGCACGCTGTTGTTGGCGGCCAAGCGTTTGGAGGAGGCCAACCGGCTGCTCGCGAATCATCTGCCCACGAACAATCTACCCACAACCAATCTGCCCGCCGCTCAATGCCTCCCACCCTGGCAAAACGACGGGCTGGCAAACATGGCACTTGCCGCCCGGCGCTGGCTTGGCGCGGTCAACGCCTTGATCGATGCTCATGAGGTGGAAGCCCCCACGGCGGTGGCCGACTATCAGCGCCGGTGGCTCTCTTTGGAGACCATAAACGCCCCTTGGCCACGCTTTGAAGCCGCGCTAATGGAGCACCTTGCGCTTCGCACTGCGTACCCGGTCTGTGCGCTGGATCAGGGCGTTGATTAAAAATTAGGTAGGTTCTCTTAACCTGGCGCCCAACCTGTGCTATTGGTTGAAATACGCGGTAGGCAGTTTCGCGCCTATCAACGTCGTGACCACGCAGCACCAGGAGGGACACTATGGGTCGAACCCATTCACCCCACTCTGCCCAGGTCATCGACCTGGAAACCGCGCGCCAACGTCAGCAGGCGCGAAAGTGCGTGATTCGTCTAGCTCCCGAGCTCGACGGACTCGAGATGGTTTACCAGCTCGCTGCGAGTCCCGACACCTATTACGGCCTGCCGATACTGGCGTGGGGCTTGCGCGACGACGGCAACGTCGTGGGTCTGGTGCCCTGGATGAACGGGCTGTGCGCCTGCAACGAGCTCGACAGCCAGGAAAACGGCCATTTCGTTGGCTATCGGGACCCGGAAACCGAAGAAATTTTCGAGCTGCCGCCGGAGCACAAGCACGCCGAACTCGTCGCGGCAGCCGACTACTTCGAGTATGAATTCTCGAAGGATGTGGCGCTGATTCAGCAAATTCCCGATACCCTTGGCACCCATGCGCTGTGCATGAACCAGGAAGATGCGCCCTGGCACATGAAGCCTGTGTTCGGCTGGCGTCTTTATAGCAACGGGACGGTCGAGGCGCTGCTCGCCGATGAAGAGAAAGCGCAGATGTCGCCGATCATCCTGGGTGATGCGTGCTTGTTCGACGCCCATACCCGCTATCAAACCATTTACTTCTTCCAGCGCCACATCGCCAATCGTATTCTCGAAGAGGATCCGGCCACACTGGAAGCGCTGGCGATGATGGTCGTGCCCGACGACGAGTAATGTCAGGCGCCGCTCGATGGATTACGCCAGGCGAATGAAGTAGCGGTATTCGCCTTCGTTTTCACGCTGGGTCATCAGTTCGTGGCCCAGAAACTGACAGAACTTCGGCACATCGCGCGTGGTGGCCGGGTCGGTTGCTACGACTTCAAGTACCTGCCCGGCACTCATGTCACGAACCTTGTTATGCATAAGCATAATGGGCTCGGGGCAGTAAAGCCCGGTAGTATCCAGAGTAGCGTCACTGGCGGGCGTCGTATCAGTCATCTCGGGCCTCGGTAAGGAAGTGGCATATGGTTAAAGTTATCATCGAACGGCGCATCATGCCCGGCCTCGAGCAGGAGTACGAACAGGCGGCTCGCGAGGCGATGCGTGTCTCACTCGGCGTAAGCGGCTTCGTTAGCGGTGAAACGCTGATCAAGATCGGCCAGCCGGATCGTCGCCTCATGATCACCAAGTGGCGCGACCTGCGCGCCTGGAAAGAGTGGCACCAAAGCGAGGCGAGAGCCAGAGCGATGGAGCAAATTTTGCCGCTTCTCACCGAAGACGAAACCGTACAGGTATTCGAAGCCGCCCTCTGATAATTGACGTCCCGCTCGCTGAGTCGCAGGTTTAGTTAGTCAAACGTACGTGAACCGTCACCTCTTCACGATCGTGATACAGGTGGCGACAGCGAATCTCGGCACCGACTCCTGCCTCTTTCAGTGACTCCTCCAGGGTGGCCAAACAGCGCGTCACTTCGTCCCAACGTTTTTTCATCGGCAGTTTCAAATTAAAGATCGCCTCGCGGCACCATTGGCGCGTCAGCCAGCGCTCCACCATGGTCAGTACGCGAACGGGCTTATCAACGATGTCGCACACCAGCCAGTCCAGCCGCTGGTCCGGCGCCCAAACGAAGCCGTCCTCTTTCAAATGATCGACCTGGCCGGTTTTCATTAGCGCCTTGTCCATCGGGCCATTATCGATCGCGTAGATGTACATGCCGCGTTGAACGAGCTGCCAGGTCCAGCCGCCAGGGGCAGCGCCCAGATCTGCCGCCTGCATGTGTTCGGCAAGCCGGGTGTTCCACTCCTCGCGAGGGACGAACTCGTGCCACGCCTCTTCGAGCTTGAGCGTCGAGCGGCTGGGCGCGCGCGAGGGAAAGCGTAGCCGGCGAATGCCATTTTTGAGCTCGCTGCGATTGCCGGGAAAGCTGATGGCAAGCTGGACCCGGTCGCCGCCGGTCCAGAAAACGTGCAGCCGCCGACCGCCGGCCTTACGCCTAAGCGCGCCGCGCTTGGTCAATAAACTCTCCAGCGGCTTGGTCAACGCCTTGATCAGCCCCGCCAGCGCCTTGCCATCGTTGGTATCCGGAGTTTCGTGCCAGATCTCCTCGAAGCTCCAGCGGCTTGATTTGATCTGCTCGAGAATCGGCGTGAGCCGGTCCTCCTTCGAAAGCGAAAGCGCAGCCAGCGCGGCCAGACTCTGACGCGCAAAGATGAGTTTGTCGAATCGCGCGTCGCGATGCAGCGCGTTGATCGGCTCGTCGTCGGTTCGCGTTAGGCTCACCCAACCCTCACCCAGCGCGGGAACGCAGGGTACGCAAGCCAACGCGGCGTGGTGCTGCATCTCCGCCAACGCATCGGGTTCAAAGCCCGGGCGACAGTACACAAGCCAGGTTGCGGGCGCTATTTCACTCACGGTTGACTCCACTTTGTGCCGATCGTATTGAATTCGAGGCGCATCATACCATCGCAGGTCACGTTATCGGGCTCGCGAGCGGCTTATTTACCAGAAGCCCCCGCCGACATCATTTGCCACGGCGCGCTTTCGATAGTTCCGGTAATAGCCCCGGCAATAGTCCCGATACAAGAAAGCCGCCCCTGGGGGCGGCTCTCTTTTAGCGGACGACGAGTATCAATTCTCCGCGGCGTCCTCTATATCTTCACCCGCATCTTCGATGCTCTCGCCAGCGTTTTCAATGCTGTTATCGATATTCTCGCCCGCTTCTTCCGCCGGACCCTGATCGTTATCGCAAGCTGCCAGTCCGCCAGCCATCAGTGCGATCAAAGCGGCCATCAATAGTTTTTTCATCGTGTCTCCTTTCATTTTTTACGCTCCTTTTGCCGAATCAAACGACCTATCCATCATACGGTTTTTGTTCAGTGAATGACAGCCGCCGGCTTTTCATAGTCCAGCTATCGGGCAATCAAGTTCTCGGGCGAGTATTTTTCCACGCACAAAAAAATCCCCCGCCTCGGAGAGACGGGGGATTTTTCGGGATA